>CAWFUI010000023.1:0-250999 GCA_963818975.1 uncultured Planctomycetota bacterium
CGCGACCGTAAAGTCCGAGCCGACTACCCCATTCACGAGATAACCCTCAAACGATCCAAGTAGTCGATGAAGGACTGGGACTGTAACCAGGGATATTGGGCTATACATCCGGTCAGGCATTCGTCCCGCCATCAACCGTCAGATTCGCCCCGGTGATGTACGAAGACTCTGGCCCGGCGACAAACGCCACCAACGCGGCAACCTCTTCAACCTTGGGTTGTTAGACCTGGAGAATTCAAACCCGTCGTTTACGGCCCCAGGCATGCCCCACAGCAAAAGCGCTTGACAAATCCATAACTGAATAGTTATGAATCTAGGAACGCAAGCTGCAGCGGACGACGTCTTCAAAGCCCTGGCCGCCCCAACCATTCGGGCGACGCGAACAACACGGGCTCGTAGGAAAGCTTGCCAGTGAAGGCGTCTTGAGTCGAACCAGGTCCCCAGGCCGGACCGATTCGATTGTCAGCATGCCTTCATGCGTCCAGACGGCCGGCCGGGCCGAAAACAGCCATTGCTTCGGCATAGCGGGGGCGGGCGGAGGAGCGGCGTCCACCTCGGGGGAGGAAGCGGTACGTTGCCTTCAAACGGGCCGATGTTTTGGATGAACGTCCGAGGAACCTTGGGGTCCGGAACTTTCGTATATCCAAGCAAATCGATCCACCATTGATACCAGGCTGTGCGCATACTGGTCGCTGGTTGCCCGGAGACCTCGTGAAGGATGTCGCCGATGCGGTCGTTTACGGTTCGAACGCCTTTGTTGTAGTTTTCGATCGCGGCGATGTCGGCGTCGAGCTGTTGCTGGAGCGACATCGCAGCCCGCTGCACATTGGCAGCCATCTGGCCTATGGGGATCTGCTGGAGGTAGGGTTGATAGACGACTCCTCCGCTGAAGCCCATGTTGCCGGTTGGGCCGGCGTTCAAAGCGTTTTGTTGCGCCTGGGCGATGTTGGCCTCTGCACTATTTACTGCTGCCCCGGCGCCGGGAACGCCGGCCAAGGCGCCCTTGACGTTTTGGACGTTCGGCGAGGTCGGCGGAACCATGGTCGAAACAAATGGATCCGAGCCCGCGACGACCATCGATGTACCGGCCATCGGTGGAAACTCAGGGACGACAACCTCGCGTTCAAGCACAGGTTGTCCGTAAGCGTCGTATGCAAGCCAGTCGCCTGGACGCCTCTGAACGTTTGGCATGTCGGGCGCAAGGTAATTGCGTCTGGTGTTGAACAGTCTGCCCTTGACGTAAATCGCACCCACCGAACCGGGTCCATTCACTTTCCTGATCTCATAGTCGATTGGATCGCGAAGCAGTGCTATGAGCATATCGGCAAACTCTCGCGGGTCGCGGTTGCGGAGAGTTTCGACGGCAAGCCTGCGGACCTCGGCCGAAGGCGCCGCGACGGCGAGGCTTGCGAGCGCACCGCGACGCTTGGGTCGAATCGATTCTTCCCAGGATCTGGATTGCTCGAACTTCTTCATTGGCCTTGTGGGGAGAGATGAAGGCGCGCCAGACGGCGTGGACGGCGAACGGGTCGGCGACCGCCTCGAGGGCGCGGGCGGCCTCGTCTCGCTTTTGGGGGTTTCTCTGAGAGAGCCATTCCTTCCATCGGGAAAGATCGGCGAACCACTTCTTATCGGCGCGTTTGCGAAGTTCCAACTCGGCTTTGGCGTGAGCGTGTTGCTCATCGGTGGTCCAAACCCCCTTCACCTTCTTGTATCCAAGCCGCTTCCAAGCCAAGTCTCGCGTACGATCGAGCCGCACGACCGCTGCATAATGCGCTCTGGCCTCCTGCTTGAGTCCATGCTCGTCGCACCAATTCGCCAGCTTCCATTGATCCTGAGTCTTGTCGAGAGAGATCGACCGCAAGGCGTGGTATTCGTCGAGCGTCGCGGTCAGCTTGGCGTCGGCTTTGACCGCGGAGGCCGCCTGCTCCGGCGTCTTCCACTCGCCGCCTTCGTGCACCAGTCCCAAAAGCGCACGGGCCTTCTCGTTCGTAGGATCGGCCTTGACCGCCGCGTTCAAGTGATCGGTCCGCTCTCGCGAGAGCCCATGCCGTTCGCACCAAAGCGCCAGCGCCGTCTGCGATTCGGCGTCGGCGCCGGCTTTGGACTTCATCTGTGCATATTCTCGAGCGATCGGCTTGTCGAGATCGTCGAAGGCGAAGACAAAGAGAAGCGGAATAAGCAGGCGAGTCATCGGCTTGGCCTCGAACTCCAGGGGCTACTGGGGCTTGGCGGAGGGGATCGTCGCGGAGTCGAACGGCTCAGCCACGGTCTCGACGACGCTGAAGTCGTGAACGAGCTTCGACGCGGCGCCCACGAAGTAAGATCGATTGCGAGCGACGGCCAAATTGAACGCAGGCTGTTTGCCCGCGGGCTCGAGCGAGCGAACCCGCGACGCTCCCCACAGACTTCGGACGACGTCCCCCTCTTTGAGGTCTCGCGTCATCACCCACCCAACGCCTGGCTTCCAGAACCGATGGATCCCAGTCGCCGTGATCGTATCATCGAAGAATGTGATCTTGAACATCTCGCGGGGAGGGTTGTGAAATACCGAAGTGACGGCCTCGGCCTCTATTGCGCCGCTCGTAACGTTTTGAGTCAGCACCAAATCGCCTACCTTGATCTTTTGGATTGGTTCGGCCCCATCGATCGTTCTCACAAGTGTGCCCGAGTTGAAACACGACGTGGCGACATGAATCGCGTCTTGCAAGTCCACATTGTTTTTCGAGTAATCAGACAAAGGGCCTGCGTCCGAGGTCGTCTCATCGTAAACGATTCCACGCTGGTCGTTCCACCAACTCATCCAGTCCTTGGGGTCCGAGCCCAGGTCCATTCCGGTGACGTCCTGGAGCAGGGTCAGCGTCCTTTCGTCGTCGCGAGAAGCCTCCGCTTCACTCGAGATCGTCGCCAGATAATCGAAGAGGGCGACGTCGAGGCAGTTTTGAAACAGGTCCTCGTGCTCGGCCTCCGCATCGAGCAACGCATCAAAGAGGTTCGGACGAAAAAAATAACTACGCAGCTCCGTCGCCGGCTCCGTGGATCGAGTCATACCAGTCAAAGAACTCAAGCGTCGCTGGGCGTGGAATCGGAAGTGAGGGGATTCGATTTCAAACGATCCGGAAGAATTCTCGAAGCTCAAGCTCATTGGAGCAAAAGAGAACCTGAAAACGCCGTCGTTCTTGGCAGGGCCGTGGAGCAGGCCGATCCACAATCCCACGAAGTCGCGTGGATCCCGCGAGTAGAGCGCGTTCAAAGCTATTCGACGGGCCTCTGCCGACTTGCTCGACAGAGCGATCACGCCAAGAGTTCTTGTGGCTGCTGGGGAATTGATCCGAGCGACGATTTGCGCGCCCAGAGCTTGGTCGTCGGGTGTACCTTTGCCGAAGATCCGCCAGACCGCCGGCAGAGCCCTCGGATCGCTAATATTGGCCAAGTTCCTCGCGGCTTCGACGCGAGTTGTAGAATCCTTGAGCCGGGCTTTGTACTGGGAGAGCAGGGTTTGCCAAGATCGGTCGGCCTTCCTCTGCTTCGCCAGCTCTTCGGCGTTAGCCTTGAGAGCCTGGTCGTTCACCCACGCTCCGCCGCGCTTCCTGAACCCAAGCCGGTTCCAGGCGTCCTCGGTTCCGGCGTCGAGTTTGAGCGCACCCAGGGCGTGGGCCTCCGCCTGATCTTTGAGGGCGTGCTCGTCGCACCACTTCGAAAGCGCGAGCTGGCCGTCCGCAGACCGGACCCCAGCACGATCCCTGCGTTTCTTGTATTCGTCGATCAAAGCCATGCGCTTGCTATCATTAATCGACTCCGCCGCAAGCTGATCGGCGGGCTTCCATCCCTCGTCCGAGCGGACATGCCCCAGAAGGCCATGCGCTTGGCGTTTTGCGGGTCGATTGCAACCGCTCTATCGAGGTGTTTGATCCGCTCGGCTTCGAGCCCGTTCTTCTCGCACCAGAGCGCCAAACCGATCTGCCCTGCCGCGTCGGCGCTCGTTCGCTTGGCAAGCTGTTCGTAGTCCGCCCTCACCGCGGCTGGGACGGCGGCAATCCCTATCGACCCGTCGACGAGCGCCTGCAAGCAAAGAAACATCAAGAGAATTGGAGATGTGATCATATCCATGCTCCTAGAAACTTTGCTAGCCGCCTTAATGGGTTGGATCGTCTGATCGGGATCAATAGAGAGGGTTTAAGGCCTTGCCGCCGGAAGTCTGGGTGCGTCGAACGGCTCCTCGACGGTCTCGACAAGGTTGCCGTCGTGGACGAGAGTCGAGCCCTTGCCCACGAAATAGGATCGGTTGCGCGCGACGGCGACGTTGAAACCGAGCTCCTTGCCTACCGCCTCGATCGAGACGACGCGAGCGGTCCCGCCCAGTCTTCGAACAACGTCTCCCGGCTTCAATTCGCGAGCCATCGTCCAGCCGATCCCAGGCCTCCAAAACCGATGGATCCCCGAGGCTTTGAGCGTCTCGTCGCCGAAGTCGATCTTATACATTCCGATGGGAGGATTGTGGAAAACCGTGGTCACGGGTTGTACTTCGACAGCCCCGGTCGAGGCGTCCGAGGTCAGAAGAAGATCGCCGACTTTAAGCTTTTGGATTTGCTCGGTCCCTCCGACCGTGCGAACTGGCGTGCCCGATGGGAAGCAGTCCTGAGAGGGTCTGTACTCGCTCTCCGAGACGATCGTTTCCTTGGAGTATTCGTCAAGGGGGCTCGATCTGGTGGTGGATTCGTTGTAAACGATCCCTTGCTGATCGTTCCACCAACTTCTCCAATTGTCGACGTCGGCGCCAAGATCCTTGCCGCTTACGTCCGAGAGCAGCGCGATCACTTGTCCATTATTGGCCGCGACAGCATTCTCAGTCGATTGCGAAAGCATGTAATCATACATGGCGCGATCGAGGGTGTCGAGAAACATCCCCGTTTCCTGGGCGATTCTCCTTGGGTAAGCGTTGGCGATTCGTTCGTTCGACCAGGCCCCTCCAGGCAACGAGTCCAGAGGGCTCTGGACGAGGCTGGTTTCGAAATGAACGCGGAAGTGCGGGGATTCCACTTCGAAGGAAGCCACCGAACCCAACAGATCCAGGCTTGCTGGATTATATGTAAACTTGATGACTCCGTCGTTTTTGATCGGGGTTCGGAGCATGCCGATCAGAACCCCAACATAGTCTCGCTGGTCTCTCGAATAGAGTGCGTTCTTGGCGGTTTGTCGGGCGTCGGCGGACGTGCTCGAAAGAGCGATAACGCAAAGCGTCCTGGTCGCGGCGGGCGAGTTGATCCGAGCGACGATCCTCGCCCCGAGCCCTGGTCGTCGGGTGTTCCCTTGCCAAAGACGCGCCAGACCGCCGGCAGAGCCCTGGGGTCGGAAACGCTTGCCAAGTTCGTGGCTGCCTCGATCCGCATCTTCGGATCCTTGAGCCGAACTTTCCACTGGTTGAGCACAGTGGACCAGTACTTGTCAGCGGTCTTCTGGTGGGCCTGCTTCTTGCTATGGGTCTGCAGCGCCTGCTCGTTGACCCACGCTCCGCCGTGTTTTGTGAACCCGAGCCTTTTCCAGGCGCCCTCGACTCTGGCGTCGAGCTTCAAAGCGGCAAGGGCATGAGCCTCCGCCGGTCCTTTGAGGCCTTGCTCGTCGCACCACTTCGAAAGCGCGAATTGAGCTTCGGCCGAAACGCGCCCCAGTCTGTTCCCTGCGCCTTGTTGTACTCTTCGATCAAAGCCGATCGTTTGCGATCCTTGAGCGACTCCGCCGCAAGCTGATCGGCGGGCTTCCATCCTTCACCCGAGTGGACGTGGCCCAGAAGGCCATGCGCAGTGGTGTTCTGGGGCTCGATCGCGAGCGCTCTATCGAGGTGTTTCTGTCGCTCGGTCTCGAGCCCGTTCCTCTCGCACCAAAGCCCAAGCCGATATGCCCAGCCGCGTCGGCGCTCGTTCGCTTGGCAAGCTGCTCGTAGTCCGCCCTCACCGTGGCTGGGACCGCTGTATCAAGCTTCGGACCGTCATTCGCAAGAGGAAAACCAAGCATCAAGAAGAGGAAATGAGATGTCATGATCTTCGCTCTCCACTGAATAAGTCGACCTCTGACACAATTTGCTTACTAACCCAAAGAAGCGAAATGATTGCACGCATGGACTTTACCGCGCGATTGAACTCGGTTCAAGCGGATACTGGATATTCCTTTTGCCAGATTATGCGTGGGGGCCAAAGCCAATGATCCGATTAGTCATGGGCGCCGCGCTCGCTTTCGTTTTCCTGTTCATTGGGGCGCCGAAATGTTCGGAAGCTCAGGCGCCAGACGTCAGAAGTTCGATTCGCTTCGACGACGTTTCCAGGCGAAGTGGAGTCGACTTTCAGTTTCACAAGGGCAGTCGCGGCAAGCACGACCTCGTCGAAATCATGGGGGGAGGGGTCGGGTTGATCGACGTCGACCGCGACGGTCGGCTCGACGTTTTCGTCTGCAACGGCGGGCCGATCGGCGAGGGCTCCGGGGTCGACGACCCAACGTGCAGGCTGTATCGAAACAACACAGATGGCGCATTTACAGATATCACCAAGCGTGCTCGGGCGCCTGGGCCAAACTACGCGATGGGCGTTGCGGTGGGAGACGTTGACGGCGACGGCTTCGACGACCTTTTCGTAACAGGTTGGCGCGACCAACGACTCTACCGCAACACAGGCAACCTGTCGTTCGAGGACGTCACGGCGAAGGCAGGCCTCTCGAGCAACCTTTGGTCGACTTCGGCAGCCTTTGCAGACCTGGACGACGACGGCGACCTCGACCTCTACGTCGCTTCATACGTGGACTTCGACTCCGCCAGGGCGCCGTTCTGCTTCGCCCCAGACGGCAAGCGCGATTATTGCGGTCCCAAGGACTTCCAGGCCCAGCCCCACAGGCTCTACAAGAACATCGGCGGCGGTCGGTTCCAGGACGTCTCGCGCCAGTCGGGAATCGCCGATTCCAAAGGCGGACGTGGACTTGGAGTCTTGATCGCCGATCTCTCCGGCGACCGCAAGCCCGACGTCTACGTCGCCAACGACGGTTCGCCTTGCTGGCTGTTCGAAAATCAAGGAGGCTTTCATTTCAACGAGGTCGGAGCACGTGCTGGGCTCGCCTTCAACGGCGACGGCGATCCGATGGCGGGCATGGGAATCGGCTATGGCGATATCAACAGCGATGGATTCCCCGACGTCGTCGTTTCGAACTTCTACAACCGCTCGACGATCGGCTTCTTGCAAGTGGAGAAAGGCGTCTACCGCGACGCCTCGAGGGAGCTTAGTCTCGTTGGGCCGACGCGTCCGGTCCTTGGCTTCGGAATTGGACTTGTCGATCTGAACGGCGACGGCCTTCTCGACCTCTTTCAAATGAACGGGCACGTGCTCGACCGCGAGCGCCTGGGCGAACCTTTGGCCATGAGGCCGACGCTGCTCGAGAATCGTCGACAAATGGGGCTCGTGGACGTGGGCTCGCAGGCTGGGCCTTGGTTCTCGCCGCGGAGGCTCGGCAGAGGCTTGGCCGTTGGAGACCTCGACCTTGACGGCAAGCCCGACGTCGCGGCCGCTTCGCTCGATCTTCCCCTGGCGATCCTTCGCAATACAACTGCCGACTGTAGAACTTTTGCGCTCGACCTTACGCCCAAACCTCCTGGCTGCAAAAATCAGATTGGTTTACAAATTAAAGTAAAAACACATGAGCTTGTCTCAACGTATTGGACTTCGTCGGGCGGCGGGTATCTTTCCGCCGGCGACTCCCGCCCGAGACCGCCGGTCTTGGCCTCGGGAAAGATCGAATCGATCGAGGTTCTTTGGCATTCAGGCGAAAGAGAGCTGTTTCTCGATGCGATTGGCAAGAACGGCGTCGTCAGTCTTCACGAGGGAAAAGGGCGTTCATCCGTTCGACCTCGCTAGGCTCGACTTTGCGCGTCCTGGTTTCAAACGGCCGCTGCGGGGCTGGCTGGGCTGGGTCCGTGCGCAAAGTCATTTTGGCCGGCGCCGCGGGACGATAAAGCGGCAGTCGATCGCGGGGAATCTCCCGCAGCCGCGGCGCCTGTTGGTCCTTGGCCGAGACGATTGGATCGGAAACGGGCCAGTCGATTCCAAGATCGGGGTCGTTCCAGGCGATCGAGCCCTCGCAATGGGGCTGGTACAAGTCAGTACATTTATAAGCAAACAAGGCCGTCTCACTCAGAACGAGAAATCCATGAGCATAGCCTTCCGGGATAAAGAGCTGGCGGTGATTCTCGGACGAGAGCACGGCCGAGGTCCATTTTCCCTGCGTCGGGGACCCCTCGCGGACGTCGACTGCAACGTCGAAAACTTCTCCCAGCACGACCGAGACGAGTTTTCCCTGCGGACTTGGGTGCTGGTAATGCAGGCCTCGGAGCACGCCTTTTCTCGAGAGCGAAAGGTTGTCTTGCACGAACCGGTCCGGCAAACCGGCGTCGGCGTACCGCGATTGGTTCCAGGTTTCGATGAAGAATCCGCGGGCGTCGCCAAATACGCGCGGCTCGATCAAGAGCACGCCCGGAAGCTCGGTCTCGATCACGTTCATCGCCTGCTCCTTCGAGCGTACGCTCCCGTGGCGAAAGAAGGCCCCGGTTCGTCTCGCTCCACTTGATCGTTCCTCGGTCGAAAATCAAAGAGCACAGTTTGCAGAACTTCTGAATCAAATACTCTGTTCATGCGTTTAGGCATTGGGTCGAAAAGTTTGGGCTTTCCATAAAGATTATAGAGAACTCTTTCAAACTGGGCGGTGCGTATATGTCCTACGTTGCTATAATCTTCCGCGTCGAGAGAGGAAAGCGGTTCTTCCAAGCGGGGGACGATTTCCACGTCCCGACTCTTCTCGAAGACGAACCAGACGCGCTTTCCTTCGTCGTGGGCGCGTTCGAGCTTTCGGGCAAGGGCAAGCGCTGGGCCCTGATCGAGGATCTTGAGCCGAGTGTCGTCGTAATGGAATGGTCCGGAGAAGTCTTCGACAGGGTAGTGGCTGCCGCGGTCGATCGAGCCAAAATAGTAATAGAAGGAGGAGGCGTCCCACTGAGGCAGGACGAGCACCACATCGTTAGGCGCGAAGTTTGCCGACACGATTTTGGCAGCCTCGCGAGCGTTGGATTTAAAGACCTTGGTCCGAACGTCTTGACGTATCGAAACGACCACGATCAACGTCCCCGCAACCGCCGCGACAAGTCTTGGCCTCGAGATCGAGAGCGTGCAGACGATCTGCGAGATCGTGAGCAAAAGGCAAGGCGCGATCGTCGTCATCGTGTGCGGTATGACAAGGTTCGTCTTACGCGAAAGGACAAACGCAGCCGCCGAGGCGACGAGTGGAACCCCCGCGAAAAGCAAGAAACCGATCGGCTCGTCCTCAGCGGCTCGTCCAGGCTCTCGCGGCCAACCGATGTAAACGCGTCGACAGACCGCCGCGGCCACAAGCGCCGTTACGGCCGGAAGCGCGTACCATCCGAGCTGCATGATCGAAAGCTCGCCAATCTTCTGGAACAAGCTCGAAAGCTCGTTGAACGCGGCGTCGTACCCAGCATGACGGCTCTGATGGATAAACGCCGGCAGCCAAAAGGCATACCCCGCTGTGATCGAGATTTGAGCAAAAATCCAACCCAAGACCGCCTTGCGACCGGGCCGGGGTACGCCGATCAGAGGGCCGGCGACAAGCCAAGAAGCGGCGATGCACCATTCGGCGCCCCAGACGAGCCAGGTCCAATGGTGCGTCAAGAGCAGAACAAGAGTGGCGGACGCGTGCCCCAGCCACGGCAGGATTCCCCTGCCGCCCCTAAGCCCCTCGCCCAGAAAAAAAACCGAGAGCAGACAACACAGCGGCAAAAGCGAGTACGGCCGTACATACACGCTCGACAGCACGGCAAGCGGAGCGACGGAAAAGATTGCCGCCGCCAACAACCCAGCGCGAACCGAAAAGACCCGCGAACCCACCCAAAAGACGACTGGGACCGTCAGGGCGCCCAAAAGCACCGGCAAAAGCACGATCGCCCGGTCCGTATTCCCAACCATCGCCATCCAATAATGCATTACAATATAAAAGAAAGGTGGATGCGATTCGTGTTCCTCGAGAAATTCCAGCATTTCGCCGATCGAAGGCGTCCGAGCGATGTAGAGAAACTGGGCTTCGTCGCGCCAAAAGCCGCTTTGGCTCGAAGCCCGCAGCCTGAGCGCGAAGGCCAAGACCGTCGCCGAGGCAACCGCCGCGAACAAGAGCCAGGCGGCGCAGCGCGAATGCGTTCGACGCGTTTCGAGAGCGGCGGAATTGGACATGCCTCGGGTTCCTTAGACGCGCTTCCCGAGGCGCCGGCGTACTCGGCGGAGTCGGCGTCCCTGGCGAACGAGCTGGGCTCCAATTTCTCCGACGCAAGTCGACGCCGCACCACGGGAAGCTTCAGGCCGTCTTTCAAAAACCGCCTGCTGCGCAAGAGCCCAAACTTGTGAAACACCAGCTCCATCGCCGCGCCAAGCACCCCAAAGCCGTACTTCACCGACCTTCCGAAGCTGATCGAAGACGCCTCCGGGAAATACTTGGTCGGGCAACTGATCTCGCCAATTCGATAGCCAAATGCCACGGTCTGCACCAGCATCTGGTTGTCGAACACGAAGTCGTCGGAATTCTCCTCCAGAGGAAGCGATTCCAAAACCTCCCTGCTGAACGCACGATAACCTGTATGGTATTCAGACAACTTGATTCCCAGCAAAAGGTTCTCGATCGCGGTCAAGACGCGATTTGCGAAGTATTTGTATACGGGCATGCCGCCCTTGAGCGCGCCCGTGCCGAGGATTCTCGAGCCCAGGACGACGTCGAACTCCTCGCTGGCCACCAGCCAGGCCATGGCCCCAATGAGCTTGGGGGTGTACTGGTAGTCGGGATGGAGCATGATGACGATGTCGGCTTCGCGCTTCAGGGCTTCGTTGTAGCAGGTCTTCTGGTTGCCGCCGTAGCCTCGGTTCCGCGAGTGGACGATGCACGGCAGCCCCAGCTTCCGAGCCAGTTCGGCGGTGCCGTCGGTCGAGGCGTCGTCGACCAGGAGGATTTCGTCGACCAATCCCTTGGGGATCTCGGCCAAAGTCCGCTCGAGCGTCTTGGCGGCGTTGTAGGCAGGCAGTACGACGACGACGTATTTGGAGAGGATCACGGAAGTGCCTTTCATCCTTGATGGTGCAGATCGGGCTCCGCCACGATGCGGATAAAATAGCAGTCTTCCCTGGGAATTGTCAATAAAGGCGGACGCGCCAAGCGTCAGTCCTCACCGAATGTATTAGGTTTCCTCCAGGGCTTGGTTGGGTGTCGCGTTGCTGGAGTTCGAGCGTGTCTATAGAATCCTTACCCACGCTTACAGTTCCTCGCAGGGTCTTGTGACGCGTCCGTTACATCCGTCTTGAAAGAGCCTGGCTCGACCTGGGCGAGGCTAGCCATTTGATGTCCAAATCCAACATATCGACGATCGCAGTTGCGATCCCCTGCTATAATGAAGCGCCTGCGATAAGGGTGGTGATCCAGGCCTGGAAGGAAGCCCTGCCCGAGGCGGAGATCGTGGTCTTCGACAACAACTCGCGCGATGGGACGGGCAGGATCGCCCGAGAGCTGGGGGTCACGGTGATCCCAGTGCGCGAACAAGGCAAAGGCCATGCAGTCCGCTGCAGCTTTCGAGAGTTGGCCGACCGCGACGTTGTGATCCTGGTCGACGGCGACGGCACGTACCCAGCCGACAGGGCGATGGAGCTCGTCGAACCGATCGTCGCGGACCTTGCCGATATGACCGTCGGCGCCCGCAAGCCGGTCGAACCTGGCAAATCGATGAGCCCGGTACGTACACTTGGCAACGTGCTCATTCGCTTATCCTTTGCCGTCCTGATCGGGCAAGGGCCTGGCGACCTGCTCTCCGGGTATCGAGCGCCTCGGCAAAAAGGCAAGGTCGAGGTTGAGGCTTCGATCCACGGGCTTCGAGATCGAGGCCGAGATCGCTTGCGAATCGGTTGCTCGCCGCTTCCGCGTCGTTGAGATATCCGTCCCATACTATGAGAGGATCTCGGCGCAGAGAGCAAGCTGCGAGCCGGTCGGGACGGTCTGCGGATCCTTCGTATGATCACCCTCTCGAGCCTCCGACTTCGCCCCTGGAGACTGCTTATGATTCTGGGACTCGCGAACGCGGCGGCCGCCCTGGTCTTCCAGTCAAGGCCTCTGGGGATCACGACTGGCTCACTGGCGGCGATTGCCGTTTGTGCAAGACTGGCCGTGCTTGTAACATCAAAGAAAGCATGAAAAGACGAGGCGCTAAGTGTCGAAACCAGTGGAACAACCTGAGAGAACCATCGCGATCGGCGACATACACGGTTGCTCGAGAGCCCTGGAAGCCTTGATCGAGGCCATTGCGCCATCTTGTCGGGACGAGATCGTGACGCTCGGCGACTATATCGACGGCGGACCCGACAGCCGAGGGGTTATCGATCAGCTCTTGGCTCTCGCCACCCAAACTCGGCTTGTCACGCTGATGGGCAACCACGAGCAGATGCTATTGGCAGCGCTCGAGTCAAAGTCCGAGCACACTTACTGGCTCAAGTTCGGCGGCGGAGACACGCTTGCGTCTTACCCAGGCGCTGCCGGTCCGGAGTCGATCCCGAGAGACCATCTCGACTTCGTGAAGAACTGTCGTCCGTTCCATGAGACCGACTCGCACATCTTCGTGCACGCCAACTATTGGCCAAACCAGCCGATGACGAACCTCTCGAGCACAGTTTTGTACTGGGAGCCATTGGTTGCGGAGCGGTCTGCTCGACACTACTCGGGCAAGACCGTCGTAGTTGGACACTCGCCACAGCCCAACGGCCAAATCCTTGACCTCGGCTTCCTCAAGTGCATCGACACCGACTGCTGGCGCGGAGGAGTGCTCACGGCTCTCGACGTCGGCTCGGGCAACAACTGGCAGGCGAACAAGGAGGGAAAACTGCTCGACTGAGTCTACTGTAGCAGGCATGCTTGTCTATACCGCTCGAGTGAAGCCTTTGCGGAGACTGATGGAAATGACCGCCGGGCAACCACACCGCTTTGACCTGCGAACGATCCTCCAGCAACGTTGTTCGGAGTGCGGCCGTGGTCGAATCTTCTCTGGGGCGTTCAAGATGAACGAACGATGCCCCGTCTGCGGCTACAAGTTCGAGCGCGGGCCCGGGTACTTCACAGGGGCGATGTACTTCAGTTACGCCTTGGGCCTCCCCTACTTTGCTGTTGGCATGCTGATTGGTAAATATCTCGTGTTTCCCAAATGGCCCTTGCACTGGATCCTCGTGGTCGTCTGGTGTGCGTTTCTCCCGCTTGTCCCGGCGGTGTTTCGATACTCGCGCGTGCTCTTTATCCACTTCGACAGGTTTATCGACCCCGAGGGCGATTGAACAACTCGAGCGGGAAGATGTCAGAAATCCGCCTGGCGTGTGTATAAAGGATAGCCAAGGCGCCTATCGATGAACCCAACTCCAGACACTCGAGCCAGCTTGCTGATCCGCGTCCGCGACCCAGCGGATCAGGCGGCATGGTGCGAGTTCGTCGAAATCTACCGACCGGTCATCCTCCGTTTGGCTCGACAAAAGGGGATGCAAGAGGCGGACGCCGAGGACGTTGCTCAACAGGTTCTGGTCTCGGTTGCCAAAGCGGTCGAGCAACGTGAACACGACCCAAATCGCTCGAAATTCCGAACCTGGCTCAATCGCGTGGCTCACAACGCCGTCTTGAACGCGCTCATGCGAGCCCGCCCGGACCGAGGTTCGGGAGATTCGGAATTGCTCGCTGTACTCGAGCAGCAAGAGTCGCAAACCGGTCCCACATCCGAACTCGTGCAATTGGAGTATCGCCGCGAGGTTTTCCGCTGGGCTGCGACGCAGGTTCGTCAAGAATTCCATGAGGACACCTGGCAAGCATTCTGGCTGACCGCCGTCGAGGGATGTACGGTCGACGCGGCCGCGAAACAACTCTCGAAGAACCCAGGTTCCGTCTACGCCGCGCGAAGCCGCGTGATTCAACGAATCCAGTACAAGGTCGCCGAGTACGAGCAGGAAGCCTAAACCTCCTGTCAGAGTTTTCCAGCCGGCGTGTATAGGTTCTCAGGGGGGATGCGTCGTGTTCGAGAAACTATTGGCATGCGATCCGAAGTTGGTCGAGCTCTTCCTCGAGGAGCAGTTGAGCGATCGTGAACAAACGGCGTTTGAGCTGCACCTGGAAGCCTGTATGGCGTGCCGCCATCGTCTGAAAGCGGCTGCGGCACGAGACGAGATCTACTCCGGTGTGAGGGACTCTCTGCGAGGCTGGCAGCCGCCAACGGAATGTCAACGGGCGGAAGACTCAGCGCTCGAGGCTGTCGCTGGCGGAGAGCGCTCCTTCAGCCACGAGACAGTGCTGAAGTTGTTGGCGCCGACCGACGACGAACGTTCGCTCGGCAGGCTTGGCGCGTATGAGGTTGTGGGAGTGATCGGGTCGGGCGGAATGGGCGTCGTGTTGAAAGCGTTCGACGCCTCGCTCAATCGGTATGTCGCTATCAAAGTGCTAGCCCCTCATCTTGGTTGCAGTGGAGCCGCCCGGAGACGGTTTTCGCGCGAGCGCAAGCCGCCGCCGCGGTGGTTCATGACAGCGTGATGGAGATCCACGGAGTGGCCGACCTCCAGGGCCTCCCCTATCTCGTCATGCCCTACCTACGAGGTCCGTCGTTGCAACGCAGACTCGACGACGACGGGCCTTTGGCGCTTGTCGAGATCCTGCGCATCGGAATGCAAACCGCCGCCGGCTTGGCCGCCGCCCACGCGCAAGGGCTCATTCACCGCGACGTCAAACCCGCGAATATTCTGCTTGCCGACGGCGTCGAGCGCGTGAAACTGACCGACTTCGGTCTCGCCAGAGCGGCGGACGACGCCAGCCTGACAAAGAGCGGAGTCATCACGGGTACGCCTCAGTATATGTCCCCAGAACAGGCGCGCGGCGAGTCGGTCGACCAACGCAGCGACTTGTTCAGTCTGGGCAGCGTCCTCTACGCGATGTGTACAGGTCGCGCCCCGTTTCGCGCTGAAACGAGCTATGGCGTCCTCAGGCGAGTCACCGACGACGAGCCCAGGCCGATATGTGAGATCAATCCAGAAGTCCCTGAATGGCTGGCGAACGTCGTAGCCAAGCTGATGTCCAAACAGCCGGTCGACCGTTTCGCGTCCGCCGTTGAAGTAGCCGAACTGTTGGAGAAGTGCCTCGCTCACGTCCAGCAACCGACCGTCGCTCCACTGCCGGATTCGATCGAGAACAGGTCCAATGGAAGTTTCCTTTGGCGCTCGCCTCTTCGTGTTGGAGTCTTCGTCATGATCGCAACGCTTTGCCTCGGTTTGCTCCTCAGCGTTACTTGGCAGGGGAAGGAGGCCTCTGATCGGAGTAGCCCAGAGTCGGCGCCTGATGCAACAACCGTCCGGACGCAACAGACCAAGGCAGAACCTCAGTCTCATGAAGCGGCGCCAAGACGCTTGCGCCAGCTCACAAGCTTCACAAACGGACATGCCTTGAGCGTCGCCTACTCAACGGACGGCAGCCTGATCGCGGTAGCCAATGGCAACCCGACTTTGACCATGCTCGGAGACGGAAAGAGCAAACCAGACGACGACTGGAAGCCAATGGTGGACGTCCTGGACGCAAAAAGCGGGAAGCGTATCGCCTCTCTGAAGCTGTCTGCCGAAGCTGAAGACGCAGCCATCGCCGCGACTCCAAGAATCTCTCATATCGAAGCGACCGCTCTCGCCTTCTCGCCCGATGGGAAGATGGTAGTGGTTGGAACGAACATAGGTCAGGCTGAACTTTTCAACGCTTGGACAGGCGAACTCGTACGGTCTCTCGACGATGAACCAGCTCGGCTCGCGGACAAACAGACGCCCAACGCCTGGAAGACGTTGAGACGCGCGATGGGGAGCGTAACAGCGCTGGCGTTCTCGCCCGACGGAAGCCAATTGGCCGTCTGCGGGACCTCTTTCGCAGACTTCTCCGACAGGTTCGACGGCGTAGAACGGATGGGTTTTCGTACGACGGGACCCGGCAGGCTCAAGTTATGGGACGTTCACACCGGGACTCTGAAGCACGACTTGGCAGGACATAATGACCAGGTGTACGCCCTAGCCTTCTCTCCCGACGGTAAACGACTGGCAAGTGCTGGACGCTGGCATAGCAAAGGCGACATGTTTGGAAACGGAGTGATTCTCTGGGACGCCCAAGCAGGCACGCCCATTCACTCGTTGATCAAGTCGAACGCCAACGGCGGCGTCCGTTCCATTGCCTTCTCGCCGGATGGCACAATGTTGGCTCTGGGTACACAGCGTTTTGGAGACAGTGGCAATTCCAGTACGGGCGGCGTTAGCCTGGTCCACGTTTCGTCGGGAATCGAAGAGTGGCTTGTGAAGGTTCCAGGTTGGGCGCGACCAACTGCGTTCTCCACGGATGGGAAGCAGGTCTTGGTATTGTGCGGCGGGCGAATGATCCGGTTCCTCGCAGTCGACGACGGATCCACGAAACGCGAGATCACGCTCGACGCCACGCAAAAGGACGCTCAGTGGATGGCGTTCGCCTTGGCTCCGAAGGTTGACATGATGGCGATCGGAGCTGTGGATCAATCACAAAAGGGAAGCGTCGAGGTCTGGAGAATGCCAAGCGGCATCGACGCCAGTCAACCTGCACCGACGCCCCAGCACGAGGCCAATCCTACGTCACAAACTGTAAGACATTTTGCCACGGAATCGCCCGTTAAAACCATCGCATGCTCGGAAGACGGCAAGGTTGTCGCAGTGGCAAATGGAGGGCCAAGATTCACCGGTTTTAAAGCCAAGGTCAACATCCAGGCCGACTGGAAGCCGTTGGCGACGCTCCTCGAAGCGGAGACCGGGAAGAGGATTGCCTCGCTCACGCTCACCACTCCCGAAGAGGACGCTGTCTACGCCGAAACCGATCAGGTGGCTGATGTCGAGGTCACTGCTCTCGCGTTATCGCCTGACGGTCGTCAAGCCGCTGTCGGTACCAATGTGGGTCAAATCAAACTCTACAACGCCCAGACGGGCGACCTGATGTGCACGCTCGACGATGAACATGCGAGACTCGCCGACACACAATCGCCCGAGAGGTGGAAGCAGATTAGGCGAGCCATGGGCAGTGTCGCGTCGTTGGCATACTCCCCAGACGGCAGCCGTTTGGCCGCATGCGGAAGTTCATTTGATGACAGCTCACGTGTTTTCAGCCGCGCTTCCCGGACAGACGCACCGAGGACGGGACCTGGAAGATTGGAGTTGTGGGACGTCAAGACTGGCAAACTCGAGCTTGATCTCGTCGGCCACAGCCAAGTGAACGCCGCGGCCTTTTCTCCCGATGGTCGATTATTGGCAAGTGTTGGACGCTGGGTGGGCGAGGACGCGACCGGGTCGGGAGTCGTCATTTGGGACGCCGAGACAGGTGCGAAGATTCGCACAGTCATAGCAGACGCGAACCATCGGGTGCATACAACAGCTTTTTCACACGACGGAAAGCACCTTGCGATCGCTTCGTTACACCTTGACGTCGATAAAGCGGACGATGCGATCACGAGTACGATCAGTCTGATAAACGTTGCGTCGGGTGTAACTGCGTGGCGAAAAACGACGTCCGGTTCGGCGAGACCGATCGCCTTCTATTCCGACGCCGTCTTGGCGCTCATCGGAGGACAATCGATGCAGCTCTTTCAAGTCGAGACAGGGCAAACTCTCATGGCCCTCAACCGCCCGCCCGATCCCAAAGGGGTCGGACAATGGAACGATTTCTTGATTGTAAAACACGGTCATATGTGGGTAATAGGTGGTGAGGACGGCGACCACAAAGGGACCATCGAGATTCTGGATCCCGATCGCCCTGTCGAGACAAATCCCTCGAGCCGAGAACGGAAGAGATAAAAAGCGGTACAGCCGCCAATCTTGTACTACACCTGATACTATGATCAATACTCTTCAATGAGCCTTTGCGAGATCGAGAAACATGACGATCGAGGGATTGCCCACGGGCGTGTACTGACCGGTGAACGAGAGGCCTCCTGTTTCGCGGTTCACTCGAAAGACTGTGACGCTGTCTGCCCGCTGGTTGCAGCAATACAGAAAGGCGCCGGTCGGATCGAAGCTGAAGCTGCGAGGATAGTCTCCACGCGTCCACTCCTCTCTCACATATGTAAGTATGCCGTCTTGGCCGATAGCCAAGATCGCTATGCTGTCGTGCAGCCGGTTGCCTGCATAGACAAACCGCCCGTCGCTCGAGATCAGGATCTCCGAGCAGAAGTTACTGCCGACAAAGCCAGGTGGAAGCGTGGAGATCGTTTGCCTCGAAGTCAGCCGACCTTTCGTTGCGTCGTAGTCGAAGAATACGATGGTGGAGGCTTCCTCTTGAATCGAGTAGAGCCAGCGTCGATTGGGGTGAAAATGGAAGTGCCTTGGCCCGTCGCCCGGCGGCAGAGAGATGGAGGGCGGGTCGTTTGGAGTGAGCAAGCCCTTCTGCTCGTGGAACGCCCAGACGAAGATTTTGTCGAGGCCAAGGTCCGCATGGAGGACGAAGCGCCCGGAAGAATCGGCCTGGATCATATGTGCGTGCGTATGGTCATGCCCGCTGATCGCAAAACCGCCCGTCGGGGCGTTGGTCGCCTTGGTCGGCCCGAGCTTGCCTGAGTCGTTCTTTACGTCGACCGCCGTACCCAGGCGACCGTCGGCAAGAATCGGCAAGACCGCGACGGAGCCTCCAAAATAGTTGGCGACAAGCAGGTATCGATCCGAGGGATGGACGCTGATGTAGGTGGGACCAGCTCCGCCGGAAGGCACAGTGTTCAGTACTTCCAGTTTTCCGTCGGATCGGTTGATCGCAAAGGCGCTAACAGTGCCTTGCTTGTCTATGCCGACTCGATCCGTTTCGTTGGCTGAGTAGAGGCGAGTTTCGGAGGCGTTCAAAGCCAGACAGCTCGGGCTTGTGCCCATCTCTTGCACGCCGGCGGCCGTCAATTGTCCAGTTGTGCGATTCACCTGGAAGAAGTGGATACCCTTGCCATTGCCTGGCGGAAGGTCCACCTGGGTTGGCAGCATCTCGCCGAGAGGAGAACTGAAGGTTCCGACGTAGGCGATGAGCGGGCCGGCGAGCTCGCCGTTTCGTGTCTGGAGTGAGCTTCCCAATTCCGGCGTCGTCGCGGCAAGTGCGACAGACGTTGTTATGAACCTACGCCGAGACATATCGTGTTGTATCATTAAGCAATGGCCTATCAACTCGAGGAAGGGCGTAACTGGACGACTTGGCTTGTTGCCACGGCCGATCATTTTCTCGAACCGCGGTCTGAATCTCTACGGGGGAGCGCCTTCAGTCGACTTTCGTCTCGAATAGCTCTTTGAGCATTGCTGGGAAGATTGCCCAGGCGTCTTGGTAGGTCGATTCGAGCGGTGCGGGGATAAAGCGAGTCTCTGAAAGAACGATCGGCAGCGACGGCAGTTCGTCGCCGATTCCGACCGATTCGACGTAGGTACTGGGAATATCTCCACCGATGTACGAAGCGACGCTCAGTGGCTTCTCCGGCAGGAGATCGAACGGTTGGTCGCCGAGCTCGTCCCAGATGGCCTTGTGGATCCCTTTCGAATCGCAAGGCGTCGGCGGAAAGAGGTCAACGATGAGCAGGTTGACGCCCTGATCGAGGATGTCTGCATTCTCCTCGAGAACGACCCATCGCTCGAAACGCTGCGCAATCATCCAGGGTTTTCCGCCCTCGTCAAGCGTCTCTATGATGCCAACACCAGGGCTTCGTCAGGCGGCGGGAAATGATGCAAGCGCGCCCTATTCTGTAGAATACCAGCGAGATACTGGAGATTGCGCAGCCAGATCGCTATCCCATAAGGGATGCTTATTTTTTGGGCGGGAGTCCGGTTTCGACAAATTCTGGGCGTCGTCCCAACGAACTTCGACCGGGCATCGCTTCACAGAGACGCTAGGCCACGCCCTTGCGCCGCCGACGAGAACAAGCCCCTCTCGCATATGGCCCGCCTTGTCTTCTACAACGACTCGATACGCCCGACCATAGAAGCGCTTACCCAGCTTGTGCCGTACCAGGGCTGTCCAATCGCGAAAACTCGGCTTTCCAAGCTCGACGATCCTCAGCCCTTCTCTTTCGGCCCAGCGCTTCAGAGCCGACGGTCCAACATGAATAAAGAAGTAGAGAAAAGCTCCCATCAAAGTCAACCAGGCGGGAAAGACGACGAACAGATAGAACAATGCGACCCAGTGGCTTGTGGTGCTCGTCATGGCCAGCATGGCTCCGTCTCCCGGAGGAATTACCTGACAAAGGCTTACTCTCTTTCCATATATTCTACAAGAAGACCCGATTATTGCCCTCACGGTTTGAATCACGATTCAGAAGGCTTGGACCAGACCTTGGGGAGGAAGAGAGCCGGGGAAGCGAAGAAAATCCACCGCTTGACTCTTCCAGTGGATCGCCCAGCACGGGAAAATGAATCTCGAGGCGATGTTGCGCGGACTTTAGCCGAGACGAGTGAAGAGCCCGTTGATAATGGCGCGGACGTGGGTGTTTCTCGGGTGAACTATGCTTTGATCAGGTCGGCGCCGGTCCGTTTTTTCCAGCACGACTCAATCGATCCATGAGGCTTGAACATGGCACGCGTGCTAGTGGTCGAAGACAGTCCAACGCAGGCCTCGGAGCTCCGGTTCCTGCTCGAGGACGCCGGCTACGACGTCGACGCGGCGGACGACGGAGTCTCGGCGCTCTTGTCACTCGACGAAAGACTTCCGAGTGTTATTATCACAGACATGATCATGCCGAGGATGGATGGTTTGGGTCTGGTTCAGGCCGTGAAGTGCAAGCACCCGACCGTGCCCGTCGTGCTCGTCACGGCTCACGGCAGCGAGGAGCTTGCCGCGAGGGCCCTGCGCTGCGGCGCTGCCAGCTACGTGCCAAAGCGGTATCTCGGTCAAGACCTTGTCGAAGTGGTCGAGCAGATCATCGCCATGGCGACGCCTGATCCCACGCTCGAACGGATTATCGAGAGCCTTGACGAGAGTCGCTTCAAGTTCACCCTTGGCAACGACGACTCACTGGTGGCGCCTTTGGTCAAACGGCTCGAGCAGGTAATGCTCGAGATGCGTTTGTTCGATCGAGCGGAGCTCATCCGCATGGCCGTGGCGCTCCGCGAGGCGATCGTCAATGCGATTGATCACGGCAACCTCGAGCTCGACTCCGAACTTCGTCAAGACGACGAGCGGATCTACCGGCGGCTTGGCGAGGAACGCCGGAAGCAGTCTCCCTATCGCGAACGAAGAGTCCGAATCGACGCCGGCGTGACGAGAAGCGAGGCTACCTTTCATGTTCGCGACGAAGGGCCGGGGTTCGACCCATCGCAGCTTCCCGATCCCACGGACCCAGCCAACCTCTGCCGAATCGGCGGCCGAGGCTTGCTGTTGATCCGCACGATCATGGACGAGGTCAAGTTCAATGCGACGGGCAACGAGATCACCCTGATCAAGCGTTGCCAACCGCCTGCGCTCGTTCGCGAAGCCGACTTTCAGGATTGTTCGTCCTTCGTAGAAACGAAATAGCGATACAACGGTTCGCCGAATCAACCGGATTCGCATTCCTCTCTCGTGCCGCAAAAGCGCTTCGAGGTGGGAATCGAGAGTGTGAAGTGCTTTTGCAAGCTGGAAATACAGCCCTTCGGCTCCGTCGAGCGTGCCGGCTTGCCCCAATTTTTCAAGCTCTTCGGCCGCCTCGGCGACTCCCCAAGCTCCAAAAACCCCGCAAGCGCCTTTAAGCGAGTGCACTCCCCTCTTCAGTCTGGAATGGTCGCCCTGGGCGATGGCCTCTCCGATTCCAGCCATTTGTTTGGATGACTCGATCAGAAACACTTGGATAATCGTCTGCAACCGGTCCTCGCGGCCGCCAACTCGTTCGAGCAGAGTGGCTTTGTCGAAGAAGGATCCTTGCGTACGGATCCGATCAACCTCGGCTGGGACAACGGCCGATCGATTTGGGTCGACTTCTTCGAAGAGCTCTCGAGAGTACGTTGCTGGATCATTCGCAGGGTCTGCAAGCGGGATGGAATCGAGTAATTTATAAAGCTCTTTTGAATGGATGGGCTTCGAGATGTAGGCGTCCATGCCGGAATCGAGGCAAAGCTGTCGATCCTCCTTCATGGCATGCGCGGTCATAGCGATTATTGGTATATGTTTGCCTGTCGATTGTTCTTGCCGCCGAATTCTCGCCGTCGCTTCGAAGCCGCCCATCTCTGGCATCTGGACGTCCATAAGCACCACATCGAATGTGCGCGAGGCCAGAAGTGCCAGCTGCCTCCCTGCCGTTCTGAGCCGTCTCGACGCAATGACCAACCTTTTCCAGGAGAGTAACGGCCAGCAAGCGGTTGGTGGCGTTGTCTTCCGCGAGAAGCAGAGACAAACGCCGTGATGAACGCTCGGGCGCCATGTTCGACGTGGGCTCAGGCTCGATTTTCGAAGCTTTCGTTCGTTGGGGGGACGACTCGAGCGCGGTCAACACGGCGTCGAACAGTTCAGACTGCTTGACGGGTTTGCCAAGGCATGCGACGACTCCGGCTTGCCTGCAAAGTTCGGAGGTCGGCTGCCGGCCGGCCGAGGAGAGCAGGATGACGGGCACGCCGACGCAGTCTTTTCTCCGCGTGATCCGCTCCGCCAACTGGAATCCGTCGACGCCGGGCATCATGACGTCTGAAAGCACCAAACTGAACGGCGAACATTCGGCTGCTGCGTCGTCCAGCACCGCCAACGCGGCGGTCGCTCCCTCTGCCAACGTCGGGATTGCTCCCCAGCGCGAAAGCACCTCCTCCAGGATCAGCCGATTTGTGTTGTTGTCGTCCACTACCAAAATGCGTTGGCCCTGCAGACGGACAGGGGCGGCGGCGGAAACGCGCGGCGTCCTCAGACCGAAGCTAGCCGTGAAATAAAACGTGCTGCCGACGCCAGGTTCGCTCTCGAACCCGATCCGCCCGCCCATCAGCTCCACGAGCCGTTTGGCGATGGTCAGGCCCAAACCCGTGCCGCCAAACATCCGCGTCGTTGACGTGTCGGCCTGCGTGAAGGGCTGGAACATCCTCGACTGTTTATCGAGAGGGATGCCCGAGCCAGTATCGCGGACCGAGAACCAAAGAGTCACGAAGCCTTCAGACAGCGGAAGGACTGCATTTTCGTAGCACTGGGAATCGACCCCTTCGGTTGGCAGTAGAAACTCCGCCGAAGCGAATCCTCCAGCGCGGACAGACAAAACCACTTCACCTTCGGTCGTAAACTTGATCGCGTTGCCGACGAGATTGAGGATCACCTGCCCCAACCTCGCCGCGTCTCCAACCAAGGCGTCGGCAACTTCGGGAGCGAAGTGGCAGGCAAGCTCCAATCCCTTCTCATGAGCCTTGAGCGCCAGCGTCTTCAGAGTGTCTCCCAATCGGTCGCGGAGCGAAAAGGCAACGGCCTCGAGTTCAAACTTGCCCGCTTCGATCTTCGAAAAGTCCAGAATGTCGTTGACGATCACGAGCAGCGAGTCGGCGGAGATCTTCACCAAATCCAAGTAGCTCCGCTGTTCGGAGGTGAGGTCGGTGTCCAATGCAAGCTCGGTCATACCGAGGACGCCGTTGATGGGCGTGCGAATCTCGTGCGACATATTGGCCAAGAAATCGCTCTTGGCCTGACTGGCAGCCTCCGCCATAGCCTTTGCCTCGAGCAGGGCGATTTCCACTTCCTTTTGCGCGGTAAAGTCCGTATGCACGCCGACCCATTCGCGGATCTTCCCAAGTCGGTCGAGGATCGGCACTGCTCGAACAAGCATATGCCTGTACGCTCCGTCGTATCGGCGTAAACGATGCTCGACCTCGTAAAGCGAACGGCTGGCGACGGCCGCGGACCAGACGCGGGCTGTGTTCGGCCGGTCGTCGGGATGGACTGCATTGAGCCAACCCCAGCCTTTGAGCTCTTCGAACGTCTGACCAGTGAATTCCCCCCAACGGGGCTGTTCGGTCTCGAAATCGCCAGACGACGGGGCGTTCCATACAATGGCCGTGGTCGCTTCGATGAGCGATCGATAGCGCTCCTCGCCCAGGCGGAGCTCCTCGATTTCCCGGCGAAATCGTTCGATTTCGCGTTTCATTTCGTCGTTGGAAGCCTCGAGCTCTGCAACGCGCTCTAGCAGCCGTTCGTGCTCGTTTTGCTGATCCATCTGGAGGCGCTCCGAACGAATGATGGGCTTCTCGATCGGGCCTAAACTCGTCTTCTGGAGGCTATTGTAGGATGCGCGGTTCCGAAATGCTTCCGAGAGCCGGTCGAGCGACGTGATCCCCCGAAAGGGCAACGAGGCTTGCGCGACAAAGCGTTGGCTTCAAACGCCGCTTCCAGACTTATTGGTCGGTCTTTTGCATACAAGGCCTGAGGATGCGCTCATAAACGCCCCCTCCGATCGTCGCCCCCACGATCGGAGCGAGGATGTAGACCGTGAAAAATCCAGCACCACGCGGACCTGGCAATGCGATTCTCCCCCAGCCTGCAAAAGCTGCGAAGAGGCGAGGACCAAAGTCCCGGGCTGGGTTCAAACACGCTTGAGTGAGCGGGGCGATCACGACGACGAGAGCGGCAACCGTCAAACCGATGAACACCGGCGCGAGTGATGCCGGCGGAGCTTTGACGTTTCGCTCATCGCATACCGCAAACACCATGAGAGTCAGGATCAACGTACCGATCACTTCGGCGAAAAACGCGACAGGCTCCGAGACGAGTTGGTTGGCCCGCCTGTGCTCGTCGCTCGAATAACCGTCCTTGGCGCCGTCATAGAGACCTGGATTGGGAAAATATTCGCCGTAGCACGAGGCGGTGATCTCACTCCCTGGTTCCCCTCGGACGACCCCCAAAACGTTTTCTTTCCGTGCGAGAAATGGACCATAGAACAAAAAGAGCGTGGCGGCGGCCAACATTGCTCCAAGGATCTGACCCAATATGTAGGCAGGAACGTATTTCCATGGGAATCGATTCCAGACGGCCAAGGCAATCGTGATCGCGGGGTTGATGTGGGCCCCGCTGATACTCCCGACCGCATAGATTGCGAGCGTGACGCCAACGGCCCAGACCACGGCCGCCTGCCAAAGACCCGGGAGCGAGTCGGTAAGCACCGCGACGTGGACCGCACCGCAACCGAACAGGACGAGCAGGAAGGTCCCAAACGCCTCGCCAAGAAACCGAGCCGCCAGCGGTTTTATGTTCATTCGTCGGTATGCCTCGTGGTCGAGACGGCCATCCAGGCCAATCGAGTGCGAAAGCACGATCTTAGCAGCCTGGGACGACTTTGGGACCACTTTCTCAGCGAAGCAAAGCCGAGGAATTGTGGACAGGGACTCGCTTTTGATCGAAGGGGTCAAGGACGGCAAGTACCACGTCGTGAATCGAGCAGGCTCGACAAGAGGAGAATTATAAAATGCGTTCTGCGGGCTCATGCTCGAACTGACTGATAAGCCGTACGCACTCAAAGCCTGGGACCGGTTCCGAAAGGGGTGAACGAGATTCGCCCCGGTATCGCCCCGAGCTTTCCGAAACTGAGGATCTGGGCGACGAGGAACCTGCCGACGAAGTCCCCAATGTTTAGGCTCGTCGGCGAATACTACGAATGCCAGGATCAACTCATCGCAATAAGACTCGCTTACATGCCTCCAGAGTTCCCTTTCCCCGGGCTTGGCGCGTGTTGATCGATGAGAATCTGGTTGCCGTCTGGGTCGAACAATACGAGGCTCGCGGGCCCAGTGGTCGACTCGTCGGCCTTGGTCGCCAAATCGACGCCTCGACTCCTGAGCATCCGCTGGATGTCCCTTACGTCGTCGAAATCGGGCAACGTCGCACATGCGCGATCCCAACCAGGGTTGAAGGTCAGAACGTTTTTTTCAAACATGCCATGGAAGAGCCCAATCGTGCAGGTCTCGTTCTGAAGGATCGAAAAATGCTTTCCATCGCCGCCGACGACGACGAAGCCCAGCTTCTCGTAGAAATTGCGTGAGGCGGTCAGATCCATAACCGCGAGGCTGACGGAAAAGTTGCCAAGACGCATGTTCGCCTGTACTTTCGATTTGCCTGTGCCGGGTGCCAGGGGGCTCGTGGCGTGAAACCCGCGAAACGGCACAGCATCAGACTTATAATGATTTTTTCACCGGCGCATCCACGGCGGCACGCAGGATGAAATGCACGAATCAACATGGGCAGCTTACCCGCTGTCGAATACGGAGCTTGCCAAATCTTGCGAATCTCAAAGAAACGTAAACTCCCCACGACGGCAACTTATATCGAACGGATCAATCGCGCTATCGACCATGTGGTCGACCATCTTCCTGAACCCCTGCGGCTGCGCGATCTCTCCAGGGCCGCGTTGCTCTCGCCGTTCCACTTTCATCGCGTGTTTCAGGCGGTGGTCGGAGAAACGCCCGCCGAGTTTGTCAGGCGACTTCGGCTCGAGAAGGCACTTGGACTAATGGGTCGCGCACGCGCTCAATCGTTGACGACGATCGCCCTGAAGTGCGGCTTTGCCTCGTCGTCCGACTTCTCCCGATCGTTCAAGCAGCGCTATCGGCGCCGCCCCCAGTGCTTTTGACATCAAGTCTTGGCGTAAGGCCCACATCGAGGAGCTCGAGGCGTTGGTAGAGCAGGACGCCCAGCTGCTGCACTTCGAGCGCCTTCCTGCCCGACGCAATCCAGACAAGTTTCGCGTGCGAATCCGCGATCTACCGGCTCGGAACGTGGCTTATATTCGAGTTTCCAGACCATACCAAGGCGACGCCGTCTTGAAGGCAGCCAAGCGACTCGAGGCATGGGCCGAGAACAATGGCTTCGTAAGCGGAAATTGGTATGGCTATCAATGGGACAACCCCGAGGTTACCGACCTTGAGAAGTGTAGATATCACATCGCAGTCGAGGCTGAGAGATTCACCCCAAAGGGCGAAGTCAGCCGGTACAGTTTGCCTCCGATGATTGTGGCCGAGGTCGAAATCCGCGGCGGTATCGATCTCGAGCTTCGAGCTCTGCATTGGCTGTATGGTACATGGCTTCCTGGCAGCGGTTACGTACCAGACGACCAACCTTGCTTCGAGGCATGGATTGGCCGTCCGTTCGAGCACGGAACCGATTATTTCGAACTAAAGGTACAGTTGCCGATCCGAAGTCCGTAGCCGCCGGACGCGGCTTCCGATCCGCGGCCGAGGAAGATTCGCACCCATCGCTTCCGCCTTATCGACAAGTGCAAGACTCCGACCTGTGAATGGCCTCCCCTCGAGGTTGGTTGCGAGCCGAACCTCAAACCCTTAATGACCGTGCGAGAACACGTCCTTGGGAAAGGCCAAGTCGAGCATCAACAGCAAGAAGTGCTTGCGACCGAGAAGCGGATCGATGGCGGTTTCCGTGCCGTAGGACTGGGGATTGCGGTAGCCCATTCTGGCCGCCTGACGCAACAGGGCCATCGCTTGGCGGGCATGGGCCTCTCTCTCATCGCTGGAAACCCCAGTGCCCACCACTCCGGCAAGGGTCGACGGCGATGCGTGGCAGCACGCATAGTAGTAGATGTACTCGCCGTTCAGAGAAGGAATAGTTTCGAACAGAGCTACTGCCCTTTTCCAGTCGGTCGACGCGCCGACAACGTCCCTCTCCGCCTGGCGCAGGCCTGACCGAAGCGGAGGTGGCGCTCCGTGAGTTTCTGTTGATACCCGGGGACGTCCGCATGGGTACTGACCAACTCTTCGCGCAATGCCAATGCTTGTTCACAACGCACCCGCGCGTCGGCCGTCCTCCTGAGACGGAGCAACACAGCGGCGGTGTTAATCTGGCAATTCGCCAGACTGTCCTTGTAGTCGGTTATGGGCGCGTTGGCGTCGACGAGACTTTTTCGGATTGCCTTCTCACGCGAGAAGTAGTCGATTGCCTCGGCTGGCTTGCCGCTCTTTACGCAAAGCCGTCCTAAGTCGGTGAGGCTGCTTGCCACGTCAGCCTGAAATGCAGGAACGCCGAGATTGGCATCCGCCAGCCTCTGCCGGATAGCTAGCGTTTCTCGGTAGGCCTCGCCCACGTTGGGCGTGTCGCCTGCCGCGGACAGAAGACTTCTCATGGCTTCATGGGTGTTCGCCAGGTCTTGCTGGAACTCGGTGACGACTGTCTTGGTAATCGCAAGCTTCTGCCGGATGTCGAGCGCCCGGCCGTGGGCCCTCAGGCGCTCCCTCCGCATTGCCCGACATTGAGAGAATGATTCCGATGTTATAGTGGCTTCGAGCCAACTCCAGCTGGAACTCGGTAATGCTGGGGTTGGCTTCTGCCAGCGTCTTCTGAATGGCCAACGCCGCGTATCGTTTCGCTCGAGCCGGCGCCGCGCTAATCGCTGCTTTGCATGCAGACTCCATTAATACATAAGATATATTTATACTTATAGTACTAAGAGAAGTGCCCAATTGGCAAGCTCAACACGACTGCTTTCACACAGGTGAATGCTGGCCCCGCGATTGTGCGCCATCGTAAGCCCAGCCCCGCCAGGATGCGGCGGTCGCGTGCCGAACCGTGCAGACGTTTTCGTAGGTCTAACGTCTTTTTGAAGTGATCGAAACCGAACTCCCTGACAATCACTCGGCTATTATTCCCGTATGGGAAGTTGCCGACCACAGGTTAAACACTCCGTTGTTTCTTGGAATGATGCAACGCGGAGGCGCCTTGGCTTCAGCCTTCATCCCAATCAACCCGACCGCTCGACGACTTCCCTACTCACTTGCGATCCTCGCGCAGCGCGTGTTAATTGATATGCGGAGTTCGATCGATAGGGTTGGCCAAGGAACAGGGGCGATGATCGACTCCGAGGTTTTGCTAACCCATGGAAGGTGGTTCAGTGACCCGAGGAAAGGCTGACGACAAGGGGATCGGATCCCACGCGACACCCTGAACGTTCCACGAAATGCAAATCCACCGGACGGGCTCGCATCGCACTGAACGCCAGGAATGAAGCACCCAGGCGCTGCCGGTGACGATGCCCGTCGGACCGCTCATTCCCCTCCGAAGCGGTCCATGAGGCTTGGCCATACGACAGCATCGAGCGGCGTAAAGTCGGTGAAGATCCTCGCCATTGCACTTCCTAGCTTCAAGCGTGGGACGACCAATTAGCAGCCGGGGTCACTGGAGCCGCGTCAACTTTTCTCATCTCCTTGAATTGGGGTTTTCTCATGTGGCGATTCGTAACGCCTTCTTGCAAGTGGTCCGCAGCCCATCGATCCGTGGTTCGTCCGACTCCGCGGCATCAGCCCCAGTGCACGCCGCTGGAGGATCGCCGCCTCTTGTCAGTTTCCCTTACCGACATCGCCCCTGCAGTCCCTTACGTCGGATCGCCGGTGATCTGGCTTGCAACGTCCCACGGACTCGGTGCGAAGCCTGTGTACCAGTTCAGCGTCGAGGCGCCTGGCGTTCCCCTCCAGATCGTCCGAGAGTTCGGTCTCGGCAAGAGCTTCACCTGGAATCCCATTCAAGAAGGTACATACGAGATCGTGGTGCAAGTCAAGTCCGGATTTAGCTCCCGGAACGTCGAAATCGCAAGCATGACCTATACCGCGCATACGCGTGTTGTGGGGAACAGCGCAGTGGTCAGTCCCATGGCCAATCCTCTCGTTGCTCTGTATAGCGCCACTCCCTCCCCAGGGGGTTCGATGTACGTCCAGTTTGCCGAGCAAGGTCCAACCTTGTCCTGGCAGAATACTTCCCCGCTGCCCATCATCCCCGGCGAGAGCACGAACTTCATCGTGGCCGGGATGCTGCCCAACACCACCTATCTCATGCGAGACGTCTTGGACGACGGGGCGATCTCCGCCCCGGTACCGTTCACCACCGGAAGTCTGCCGTCTGACGTACAATTCCCCACTTTCAACGTCCTGCAGCCGCCGGCCGCGGGCGTCGACCTGAGCAAAAACTTGATCTTCCACGCAGGGTTCAATGTGGGTCCGGCCACCATCAACACAGCCAACACATTGGCGACCGACCTGAACGGTAACGTTGTCTGGTACTATGATCCCGTGGCCAACGGCTTCCGCGGCTATGCCCAAAACATCGAGCCGGGCGGGACGGTGATGATGCTGGGCGGCCATGCCGTCGGCGTCGCCGCGGGCTACGATACGTTGCGACAAGTCGACCTCGCCGGCGACACCCTGCGTGAGACGAATATCCACGCCGTCAACGCCGAATTGGCAGGGATGCACCAGCCACAGATCCTCGACTTCGACCACGAGGCCAAGCTCTTGCCCAACGGCGACACGGTCGTCATCGCGAGCACTCCAAAGACCGTCGATTACAAGGGTAATCCGACCAAATTCATCGGAGACTTGGTCATCGTCCTGGATCAGAACTTCCACCCGGTCTGGGTCTGGAACTCCTTCCGCTGGCTCAACACCAATCGCCTCGGCACGGACCACCCGGTCACGACCGACTGGCTGCATGCCAACGCCGTGAGTTGGTCGCCAGACGACCAAAACCTCGTGGTTTCCCTGCGAACTCAGGACTGGGTCGTCAAGATCAATTACGCCAACGGCAAAGGCAACGGGCACGTCGTCTGGAAGCTGGGGGCCAGCGGTAATTTCACCCCGATCGCCAACACCACCCAACCTTGGTTCTCTCACCAACACGATGCTCGGTACATCAACGACACGACCCTGCTCGTCTTCGATGATGGGAATACACGCCAAGCTTCCGACCCGTCGGCGCAGAGCCGAGGGCAAGAATGGATCCTCAACGAGCAGGACAAGACCGCAACGCTGGTCGTGAACGCCGACCTGGGCAATTACTCGGGCTTCCTTGGGAGCTCGGAGCTGCTCTCCAACGGCAACTTAGCCTTCACATCAGGCGGCATCGTGTCCAAGACAGGTACTTCCGGACAGTCGATCGAAGTTCTTCCCAACGGCGCGATAGTCTATGTGCAACAGATGAACGAATTTGAATATCGCTCCTACTTCGAGAGCAGCCTCTACTCCGCCGATCTTCTCGACTAGCAGTTCATTCACGGCGTGTTGAAATCCGCGGCAGGCTCCATCTCGAACTCCGATCGCTGCAATGGCTCTATGGTTCATGGCCTCCTGGTCGTGGATACGCGCCCGCCGACCTGCCTTGCTTAGAGGCCTGGATCGGTCGACCGTTCGAGCAAGGAACTGACTATTTCGAGCTTCATATCAAGTTGCCGATCCGCCGGCCTTAGTTTGACGACCGCCGGCGTAATCTCGTCGCTACCTGCGCCTCGCATATTGATCCAGCGACTGGCAGAATCATTTCCCCGGCGTCATTACGAATTATTTTGATTTCGAAAAACAGCCCGATTATGCTTCTCCATCTTCTTCTTAATTCCCCTTAATGAGGTCGCATCTCATGCTATCTTTATCCGTTGGGAAGCGTCAGTCGAAGCCGCGCCCCCACTTGTTTCTCGAGGAGCTCGAGGGGCGAGCCTTGCTCTCGTTGGCGACGCCTCTGCCCGTCTGGGATACGGTCTATAGCACCAACTGGTCAGGGTACGCGGCTGAGACCAATCTGAGCACTCCCGCATCGAACGCGGTGACTCAGGTGAGCGGTTCCTGGAAAGTACCCAGCGTCTCCGGCAAGACCACGGCGTACTCGTCGGTCTGGGTGGGTATCGACGGCTACAGCTCCAACTCGGTCGAACAGCTCGGGACGGAGCAAGATACTTCCAGGTCGGGCGGGACCTCATATTACGCTTGGTACGAGATGTACCCGAACCCATCGATGGAAATCACCAGCGTAAAGCTTTCCCCAGGCGATTCGATTTCCGCCAGCGTCACCTACAGCTCCGGCGCTTATACATTGAAAATCGCGGACAATTCAACGGGGAAATCCTTTTCGACAACGCAGACTGCGACGGCACAGCGATCCTCGGCTGAATGGATCGTGGAAGCGCCTTCTTCGTACTCGGGCGTGTTGCCGCTAGCCAATTTCGGCACGGCGACATTCTCGGCAGCGCAGGCGACCATCAACGGAACCACGGGCGCGATTGACAACGCAGCCTGGCAAAACACGTCAATCGATATGGAAACCAGCTCCGGCACGGTCATCGACCAGACGTCGGGACTGTCGGATACCGGCTCGCCGGTGACATCAGGCTTCAGCGTCTCATACACCGGCAGCAGCAGCGGCGGTGGTGGTGGGCACGGTCATGGCCACGGGCCAATCGAAACCCTGGCGCCCCTCGGTCCGATCCAATCAAACGTTCAGGCCTTCGTCACTCCCGAGGTGAAACCCGTTCAGAAGGCCGAGCCCACAGCCGCGGCTGTCGTGCAAAACGTAATTGTCTCGGCGCCCCCCAATAGTCGACTCGTCCCACAGACCCAGGATAGCGACTCAACGTCAAAGTTGAAGACCTGGCTGAAGACCTAATCCAAGCAGTGGGATATTCGGGATCCCAGGTGAGCTTGGGCATTTCGCGGCGCGTGCACGCCGGTTCCCGCGCCGCGAGAGGGGCGAGCCCCGCGTCGAACTCCCTTCTTCTTCGTGTAGGGGCGAGGCCCCGCTACGCTCTCCCCAAGTTCACGCCAGTCGACCGATCTCGAGGAAAGGTAGTTTCCCGACAGACGACTCACAAAAGCGCTTCGGCGTATCGGATCGAGGCAGATTTCGCAGAGCTGCTACGTTGGTTGTCTCCTTGCAGCGAGCGAGTAGGCCGCTTATCTTGATCACTCGGCAATCGAATCTCGGGCAAGTGATATGTTGACCGGCTGCACCGATTCAAAAAACCGGGGAGAGTATGACCCCCAGGGAGCATTCCATGCCGATCCGCTACGAGCATGCGGAAAGAGTTCGCACGTCTCCGGACCTTGCATTTGCGGCAATTGACGACTTGTCGCGAACCGCGGAATGGCTGCCGCCGTGTGTGAGTTTGGAAAAAGTTGGTTCCGGTCCTAACGCCCCCGGCAACAAGCTACGGTATGTCTACAAGCAAGGCGGTAAGCAGGGCGAGATGGCGGGTGAAATCGTCTCGCGAACGCCCGGCGAGCGGTTGCACTGCAAGTACTTCGATAGCATGTTTGACGTATCGGTCGATCTTCGAGTCGCCGCGGACTCCGACGGAGCGCTGACCACGCATGTCATCGAGATCACGCCTAAGAGATTCTTGGCCAAACTGATGTCGCCGCTGATCCGGCTCGGGATGGGCAAACAAACGCGCGAAGCCGCCGCCAACCTGAAAAAGCTTCTCGAAACGTCGACTACAGCATAAGAGTTCCCAGAACTTTCGTTTCTGAATCGGGCGCCCCAGAGGGAAGGTGGCATGCGATTGTTTGACTTGAATTCGCTGCTTATATTCTCTTCCGTCGCATAAATCATCAACTGGAGGGGCTCTCCTAGAAGTAAGCCGCCCCACGGGACCGTTCGACATTGCGAAGGGATCGGCTGCGGCGGCTGCCAGGAACTCGGCGGGTTGGGGCGATTTCATTTGAGGAACATGATGATGAGACAGCACTAGATGATCGCGTGCCCAATCTTATTGCTTATTACGACCACGGTCGGTGCGGTCGGACTCGGCGACGACCCGAAGGCCACGCGCCGGACCGACGAGCCGAAGCCCTCGGCCAACGCCGTGGCCGAGCGTCCCGAAACTCCGCTGGCCGAGAAGTTCGATCGCATCGAGGCCAAGTACGAGAATGCACAACGGACGTACCGCTCGCTCTTTCGAGGATCCACGTTCCCCGAAGTGGACCGGGCAAAGGCCGCCGAGATTAAGCCCGACTACTCGGCCGTCGTACGACAGATCGTCGATCTGGGGGCGACGGCTCCGAAGGATCTGGCCGGCCGAGACGCCATCCTCTGGACGATTTTGAAGAGTCTGGGCGGCAGTGACACGGGACCCTATGGCGGCGAGTTCGCCCTGGCGGCCAACTGGCTCGTCCGCCACTTCGGCGACGATCCCGACGCGGTTCGAGTCGGCCTTGAACTTGACAGTGCACCTAACGCCTACCGCGACCACCTGCTCCTGAGCTTCTACGCCTCGGCGAAGAGCCGAGAATCGAAAGGACTCGCCCGGCTGGCGCTGGCGCAGTCTCTCGAACGCAAGGCCATGATGGCTGACGGCGCCAGAAAGTTGGAAGGCCGGCCGACGTACACAAACGACGATCTTGTCCGCGCGGACGGGACGCGCTATAGCGAGAAGCAGGTCATGCCCGACGAGGAGTACGCGTACCTCCTGCACCTGAAGCAGTGCGATGTGGAGTACCTCCGCTCCGAGGCCGAGCGACTGTATGACGAGGTGATTGCTGAGTATGGCGACGTGGCATAGATCAGGGCGCACGATAGTCTGGCGGAAACCCTGCTCAAACAACCCGAGCCCAAATGGAACGGGAAGCCGCTCTCCAACGAAGACAGACGCAAAATTGAGGCTGGGATCGCACGACGTCGTTCGACGCTCTGCTACGTTGCCGAGGCCCGGCTCGACGATTGGTTCAACCTGGCTCTCGTCAAGTCGGCGCCCGAGATCAAGGGGAACGACGTTCAAGGGAAGCCCTTGAAGGTATCGGACTATCGTGGCAAGGTCGTGGCGCTGGTCTTCTGGGGCTCAGGGTGCGGCCCGTGCATGCAGGAGATCCACCGCGAGAAGGCCCTGGTCGCGCGAATGAAGGGCCGGCCTTTTGTCATGCTCGGCGTCAATACCGAAGCCGACGCGGGGACCGCCCGCAAGGTGATGGAACCCCAAGGGATCACCTGGCCCAACTGGCATGACGGCGAACCGGGAACTGGCCCGATTGCCAAGCTCTACCGCGTGCGCGGATATCCGACCTTTTATGTCATCGACGCGGAAGGCAAGATCCGCTCGAAGACGGCCCATGGAGATTCGCTCGAGAAGCTTGTTGAGAAGCTGGTGGCCGAGCGAGAGGGCGCCGGCCACTGCGGCAGAACCGTTATATATTAATGGGCGGCATAGGATTCGAACCTATGACTTCCACCGTGTGAGGATGGCACTCTAACCGCTGAGTTAGCCGCCCGAACGGATCGCGATTTAACGCGAATCTTCATTTACTCTAGCCTGACACAGACCTCTGGGCAATGGATCGCGGAATCAGCTTTGGGATTGCCTTTGACCCGAGGGAAACCACGTTCTGGTTACGCGTTGCCTTGTGGCTCGGATCGTGCGATCGGCGGCGAAGTGGGCGGCTCGAACTTGGGGATCGCGAACGCAGGTTCATCGGAGTCGGCATAGCGCGTCGCAGGGACGTTGGTCGATTCGGACGTGTAGGCGCTAATGTCGTCGCCCACGCCCCTGATGCCCTTCTTGAACTCGACGATCCCACGACCTAAAGACCTTCCCACCTCGGGCAGCTTCTTGCCAAAGAGAAGCACAGCCACCCCCATCACCAACATCATCTCGCCAAAACCCAGTTGCGGAAACATACGCCTGCTCTCCTTGAATTATGATTGGGGATCGATGCGTTGCATCGGAACCTTGTCGACGAAGCCTCGGTTCGTCGAAACGACCGGGCCGAGTGATCGATACGCTGTTTTGTGGTGCGCCGCCGTCCTCATTTGAAGAGACGGAGGTGTTCAGTCGGCGTGAGGCTTTTTCTCGGCAAGGACGGCTTGATCAATCTCGTCCTCGATTCCGGAGACGCCCTTCTTGAACTCGGTGACGCTCTTGCCAAGCGAACGCATCACGCTGGGAAGGCGATTGCCGAAGAAGAGCAGCGCGACGCCGGCGATGATCATCAGCTCGGTTGTGCCGAGGTTGGGTAGGAATGCGAACGGGAGCATGATCCGTTTCCTTCTTTTTCCAGCCGCCGCGAGAGATTGGCTCACGGCTGGCGATACAAGGAGGGGCCGACAGATCGGCTCCGACCGAGAGCTAGAGCGTCTCGACAGGGACGACGCGGGGAAGGTCTGTATCTAATGGTAATCCCCAATTTAGGGGAGTCAAACACTTTTTGGTTGAGCCAAGTGTACAATGTCGCCACATTCAGGCTGGCATGGAACCGACTTTCCTTGGCTTTCCGCCGTCTCGCTCAGCCTTTTGTATCATTTCCCAGCTGGACCAGGAAAATCCCAATCGTAGTCGGCCTCGAAAGGCTTCCACCACGCGGCAACGCCTGATTGAGAATCGGTATGTCTGCCCAGGCCCCCTACCGAAGGCGGCTCGATGAAATACCTCAGCTTGTAATTCCCTCGCAAAGGCATGAGCACGTTGGCTCCGTAATGCAGACCGTCGCTGGCGACCATCGGCGTCAACAGGCCCTCTTGAGGATCACCCTTGCCCTCGCGCGGCTCGATCTTGTAACGAATCTTGAGGTAGGGGATGAACTCTCCCAGAGCGAAACCGTTTGGGTTGTTCTCGACGGCGTGGACGTCGGCCTCGATGTGAATGACGTCCAATCCAGGCGCTCCTTCCATGCCTTCGACCGGGATCGAGGCCCGCCAGACCGCGGCGAACTTGATCTGGTTTCGCTCGACCGATTCGCCGATGGGATACTCCCTGCCAAGAGCGTCGGACGATTGCGATACGACGCCGGCGTCCTTGGAAGCTGATTCGATTGGAGAGGCCTTGGCGGCGGACTTCTCCATCTTGCGTTGGTTGCCAACAGGATTGGTTTCAACGTTGAAGAGCAGTACGGCCGCAACCGAGGCCAGGATGATTACGCTTGCCGCTGGACCGATCCAACGCTTAATCATTTGCATTAGATCTTCATCCCAGTTTGCGACCTCGAGTCGAGGCTTGGTCGAAAAGCTTGGCCGATCGAGCGGTCACGAAACGCGTAGGCCGGAAGCGGGCGCGGCGGAGGGCGCGGACTGCTGCTCTCTGTCTTTGCGTTTAGCTTCGGTTTTCTGAAAAAAGAGGCTTGGAATCGCCAAAACCGCTCCAGCCAACAAGAGTCCCTGAACGGCAAGACCTTGGACCGTGGGAAAGACGCCCAAGAGAGGGACGCCTTCGCCGATCCAGGAGACGGGAGTCAATTTGATGAGCCGGGCCGCTTGGAGTTCGGAAACCCCTTTCCCAGCGAAGACCACCGCCATGACGAAAAGCGTCAAACTGGTCGCTTTGAAGAAAGTTCGCAGCGGCAGCCGAACGCTCGCGGTTTTGATTGCCCAGTAGAAGAAAGCGAGCACGAACAGGCCAGTGAGGAAGCCTGCGGCCACTCCGAGGATTGAAATGCGAGACGCCTGGACGATCATCGCTTGATACATCAGCGCCGTCTCGGCGCCTTCACGATACACAGCCAAGAAAGCCGTGGCGCCGATCGTAAAGAGTCCGCCGGCGAGCATGCTCTTCTGAGCGTTCCGCTTCAGGAACTCGGTCCAGCGTTTCACCTCGCTTTGCGCGATCAACCAATAGCTCACATAAAAGAGGACTGCCGATGCCGCCAGCATCACCAATCCCTCGAGCTGTTCACGCGCTTGACCGCGGGCGGAAACGAGCAAGGTGTTGAGTGCGACGGCGGTCAATGCGCTTGCAAGAATCGCCAGAATCACTCCCCAGCGGATCGCACCCACTGCCCTCGACTGGCCGGACTTGAGGACCAGCGTCGTCAGCATAGTCAGGATCAGGATCACCTCGACGCCCTCGCGCACAATCGTGATCAGCGAGGCAAGGAAAGACGATCCGAAGGCTCCGACGGATGCGGTCTTTGCATCGGCGCCGCTGAGCGTCTGTTTGACGTCTGCTAGCAAATTCTCCAGCGATTTTTCAGCCTCGGCGCCTTTGGCTCCGCTACGCAATTGGCCTCGGACAAGACTGAATTTCGCTTCCAGCCGAGGGACTTCGAGCGGAGCTTGAACCGAAAGCGCTCGCTCGAGAGGCTCGAATGCGTCGAAATAGGCCTCGCTCATTAACGAAGACGCCTGCTCGGCGTTGCCAGCGTTTGCCTGCTTGGCGATTGCGCGAAAAGCTTGCTCGAGCGAGAGGAGGCTCTTCGCTGTTTCGTTTCGATCGAGCTCGACGAAGTCTTTCTCGGTGGGCGCTGCCGGATTCGTCTTTGTCAAAGCAGCAGAATCGGGCGCCCCTTTTCGAACGAGCTCGTCGGCCGCTTTATGAAGTTCGAGGAGTAGGATGCGAGCCTTCTCGTGGAAGCTCGGCTCGAGCCGCTTGTCTTCGCCCAGCTTGGTTACAGCAGTTCGGACGTCTTGGAAACGCTTTTCAATTTCGCTTGCTCTGCGAAAACCCAGTCGGCTGCGAACCGCGGTTTCCATCGACCCTTCAAACTCTTCCCAATACGCGTCCTCAGCCAGCGTTCGAGCGCGCTCGAGAGCCCCTTCCAGCGCGGTCAGTCGGCTCTCGTTCAGCTTCATTCCAATCCGATCGATGACCTCATGCCAGGGCCTGACGGGTGCGGCCTTTTGCGCGGTTCGTGGAACAGTCAGCCCCTCCACCCGAACGTCTCCAACGTCGAGTACGCCAACACCTTTGGCAGCGATGGGAAATTGGGCGGGTTTGCCCATTTCGTGCCAGATGTTCAGGTCGTAACTCCCAGGCTCGACATTCAAGAGACGGAACGTTCCATCAACTCCGCAAACTTGGAACCATGGAGTCGGGCTGACGACCACAAAGGCCCGCATGTGACTGTGGATGTCGCAAAGGACGCGCACCAAACCTGCCTTTTTCGGACTGAACTCGATCGTCCTGCCAGGCGCCATACTTTCGTTTAGCCGAGCCTCCGGCCCATACATGTGGACGTTGTGCGTCTCTGGATCTTCGTTCGTAAAGCGAATGGACTGGCCGATTTGCATCGCCTGAACCCGAGGCAGGAATTGGAGCCCCCGCTGCCGCTCGGTGAGCGTCGGCGCTGCTCCAACAAGTTGAGTTGAAGTCGGCGTCCGCGTGTTCGGATCAGAATGCGTCAGGTAGACAACGGCTGGACTTACGGCTGGCGAGCAGAGCTCCGGCATTACGACTCGACCGCGCACTTCACCACCTTCACTTGTCGAGTGAGCTAGTCCAGCGACCAACGCAAGTGCAAGGTAGAGAACCATTTCTGGCAGGGTGCTCGAATGGAGGAACACAAATCCTCAACGCGGGCGGCGTTATTGAGATTCAATCTCAATACGGACAGTATAGGCAAATCGGCCAGACCCGGTCAAAAACAAAAACGAAAAGGCATCGTGTCGGTCTTCGAGCGTCTGATTCCATCAACTTACGCGGCTTATGCGGCCTTGGGGACGGCTTCGTCGCCGCCCCCAGGATTGGATTCGGGTTTGCCTTCGGCTTTCGGCTCCGGCTTCGGATCAGGGGCAGGTTCATCTGATTTCTTGGCTTCGATCTCCGGCTTGGTCTCCGGCTTCTCCTCGGCCTTGGGTTCTGACTCGGCTTTGGGTTCTGACTCGACTTTGGGCTCCGGCACATCCTTCTTCACTTCGTCTTTGGATTTCTCCTGATCGGCCTCGGACTTCTTTTTCGGGAAAACGTAGAGCTTTCCATCCTGGATCTTGATGCTATCGATGTTGTCGTAGGCCTCGTTGAGCGACTTATCATTTGGAGACCTTTTCACGAAATTCTCGTTCTGGAGAGAAGTGAGCATCTCGGCGGGAATCGGTTTCCCTTTGACCTCGGCGGACACCAGCCGAACCACCGGAACTCCCTCGGTGATGCCGATCTTGAACGTTCCGTTCGCATTGAGGTAGCGCTGCACTCCTCCTGTCAATTGGAGGGGCATCGGCAGGCTGATCTTGCCAGTGACGTTTTCCCCTTCGAACGCGAGGTGCACCCTCTGGGACGTCACTGGATCGTGCCTTGCGATCAAGGCGTTGAGCTCGTCCTCGTCCAAGACCAGAGGCTCGGGCGGTTTCTCGGCTTTCATTGCTTCGCCGAACGCTTTGACTCGTTCGAGAACCTTGTCGCGTTCCTCATCCGACATCTTGAGCGGGGGCATTTGAACCGGCGCCGTTTCGGTGTACTCGGCGACGAAGCCTACAAACTTTTTATAGCCGTAGTAAATTCCGTAACCCGCGACGCCGACAACCAGCAAGAAAACCACGACGATGCTGGTGAGGCAGCCGGGCGAACAACCCAAACAGCCGCCCTTGGCTTGTGGTTCGCTGACATTCGCGCCGTACTCTTTTTCAGATTCGTTCACGATTGACCCCGTCGGTTGGCTTCCACTGGTTCTTGGCTCGTTGCGACTGAAGAAGATTCGGTCAATTCGATGTGATATTCAAGAGCCCCCTGAAAGACGGCTGTTGAGGAAGCGGCTCTTGGACTTACACTTGTTTGTCTAACGCTTCACGCTTCTCGGCTATGAATGGGAGGTGATGTCGTAGATGTCGCACGGCATGGAAAACAAGCTGTCTCAGCGTCAAGACGCCCGTTTGGGAATGGACTGCGGTACGTTGCCAGGCGTCTTCAGGCAGACTGCGGAGAACCCGGCTTGCATGCCGTCTGAGCGACGAGAACAGGTCGAGCTCTTCCGCAAGATCGAGGGACTGGTAGCCGAGTTTCGAGGGATACGGTCGCTCGTCGACGCTGAGCAGTAGCGGATGTTCGAGCGCGATCGTTCGCTCGATCCTCTCTGTGTAGTAGAGCTCGACTCCGCTCAAATGGCCGACGACCTCGATGGTGCTCCACCTGCCGGCGATTGGCCTGGCCTTTGCGGCTTCGTCCGACATTCCCGCGACGGCTAAGCGAAGATCGTGCGCTCCGCGTTCATAATCGTTTACGAGCTCGGCATGGGTGACGGACTCGTCATCGGTCTGTAAGTACTGCGTGATCTGCAGGTCGGTTTTCACGGTCGGACCTTTCGATAGCTGAGTCAGAAGAGCCGAAGCCAAACCGAGCGCTCATGCCTGGTCACACCGGGGGCGGGTTTCGCTCGGAGAAGGAGCTTCTCTGGTGCCAGTAAGGATAAGCGGGAGTCAAAGCATCGCTTGGTCGAGCTTGGCGACGAGCGCTCGATCGAGGTCCCAACCCACTGCGCCGAGGTTGTCGCGAAGCTGATGCTCGTTGCGGGCGCCGACGATGACGTTTGCGACCGTGGGCCTTTGGATCAGCCAGTTGAGAGCGACTTGGGGAACCGACTTGCCCGACTCCTTCGCGGCGTACTCGAGTGCGTCGACCACGCCGAAGAGATGTTCGTCCGCAACGGGAGGACCAAGGTCCAAGACCTTCTTGCTCTGCAATCGGCTCGTTTCCGGCAAAGGCTTCCCTCGACCGATCTTACCCGTGAGCCTGCCCCAACCAAGCGGGCTCCAGACCACTGTGCCTACGTTCTGATCGAGACCCAGAGGCATCAGCTCCCATTCGAAATCGCGGCCGACCAGCGAGTAGTAGGCTTGATGAGCCACGTACCTCGCTAGACCGTGAAGGTCCGAATAAGACAGCGACTTCATCAGGTGCCAACCTGAGAAATTGGAACAACCGATGTAGCGAATCTTTCCAGCGCGGACCAGGTCGTCGAGCGTTCCCAGCGTTTCCTCGATGGAGGCGACCGCGTCGAAGGCGTGGAGCTGATAAAGATCGATGAAATCGGTCCCCAGCCGCTTCAGGCTGGCATCGACCGCCTTCATCAGATGATACCGCGACGAGCCGACCTCGTTGGGCCCAGGTCCGGTTCGGAAGGTTCCCTTGGTCGAGATAATCACCTGGTCGCGCTTGCCTTTGATCGCCTGGCCCAGAATTTCCTCGGCTGCGCCTCCCGAGTAGATGTCGGCCGAGTCGAACATGTTCAGGCCCGCTTCGAGGCAGACGTCGATCAACCGCTTGGCCTCGGCGACGTCGGTCGCGCGCCCAAGCTTTGAAAAACTCGCTGCCGCCTCCGAACGTCCCCGTGCCCAGGCTCAGGACGGGAACCTTGAAGCCCGAACCGCCCAGTTGTCGGTAAATCATCCCGGTCGATCTCCTTCAGACTCGGCGCTCGCGAGCTGGAATAGGTGGAGCGCCGTCGGTTCTTATCCTTTATCACCTTGGGACCATACGCAATAAGGATCTCTTGCGGGCTCTGCTCGAGTTGCGTTATCACGCTCGGGATGAAAAACGTATCACTCAACACCTCGAGAAGCACGTACGACGGTCCTGAATCCATCTCGCAGTTCGTCTTTGGGTCGACTTCGATCAAGCTTGCGAGGCCTGCCGATCCCGAGCGATTGCTCGACGATCCAGAGGTTCTCGCCTGGAACGAGCTTGACGATTACATGCCGTATTGGGCGGCGCTTTGGCCTGGCGATTACCTGCTTGCGGAGGCTTTCTCGCGCGATACTGGAGTTCGCAAGGGAGGAAGCGTGCTCGAGATCGGCTGCGGGCTTGGCCTTGCAGGCCTCGTTGCTCTGGGGGCGGGCATGGAGGTGTGCTTTAGCGATTACGACGAAGCTCCGTTTGATTTCATCGCGAAAAGCATCGTCGCCAGCGGCTTCGAAGACCTGCCTTATTCGTTCGCCCGCGTCGATTGGCGAAGGCCCTCGGAACACAGGTTCGACTTGGTCCTCGGCGCCGACGTCCTCTACGAGCGGCAAATGGCTGAGCAGATCGCTCGCTTTCTGCTCTCGGCCCTCGAACCCGGAGGCCGAGCGTTTTGGCGACACCTTCGCACTCCACGGCCGAAGGGCTCGAGAAGACGTGGTTGCGTCATGGCCTCGTCGGGGTCTCCGAACCGATCGAAACGCTGTCGGAAACGGGAGAACCCAAGAGAGGGGTTTTGTGGCGCATCGAGCGCGAGCAACAGGCGAATTCGGATCGCGCCTCAGACTTTGTTTGAACGAAGCGACCCGATAAATGAACGCAAGTCCGTGACGCCCGCGTCGACGAGTCGCTCGGGCAGCTCGTGAGCGATCCGCGCCGCGGCGGTCGGGTCGAAGAAGGTGGCCGTACCCACCTGGAACGCACTGGCGCCGGCGACCATGAACTCGAGCGCGTCGTCGGTCGAGCGAATTCCGCCAATCGCGATGATCGGGAAATCGGGCAGCGCCTTACGGACGTCCCACACCATTCGAAGAGCAAGCGGTTTGATGGCGGGCCCGGAAAGTCCGCCGACGTCGTTGGCCAGGATCGGTCTGCGCTTCCGCCAGTCGACAGCCATTCCCAAGAAGGTGTTCACAAGGCTCACAGCGTCCGACCCTCCGTCGCGCGCACCTGCTGCAATCGCGGCGATCGACGTGACGTTGGGAGTGAGCTTGGCGATGATTGGAAAAGGGCAGGCTCCGCGAACCCGCGAGGTCACGCGAGCAATCGTTCGGGGATCGACGCCCAGGTCGAGCCCGTGGCTGACGTTGGGGCAGGAAAGGTTGAGCTCGAGCGCGGAGATCCCCTGCTCTACAGAGAGAATCTCGGCCATTTCGACGAATTGATCCTCGTCCTCGCCGGCGATGTTGACGATCACCTGCGTCCCCACCGTTCGTAGGTAGGGCAAGTGGATCGCTCGAAAATGTTCCAGGCCGTCGTTATCGAGGCCAATGGCGTTCAATAGCCCCGAAGGCGTTTCGACTGTTCGAGGCGTAGGGTTCCCCGCCCTCGGTTTCATGGTGATCGTCTTGGGGATCACGGCGCCGAGCGCGGAGACGGAAAAGAAAGACTGCATCTCGCGGACGTAGCCGAACGTCCCGGAAGCAACGAGCACGGGGCTCTTGATTTCCAATCGGCCGAGCTTGACGGACAGATCGAGCACGCGCTAAAACCTCGAAAGCACTTCTTCAGTCGTGTTGATCTCGACGGTTTGGATCAGGGTCAAACGCGTCTCTCTCCTGGAAGGTCGAGAGAGATCATAACACGAAAGAGCGCTGGCGCGGCGATAGCGCGGCCACTTTACTTCGCCGAGATGATCATAAAAGTGCGCAGCGGTCCAGCGAGTCTGAAGAATCTCCTCGTGCGGCGACTCGAGAGCTGCACCGGTGGATCGGAGCTTCCTGCTTCGAGAGTATTGCGTTCGCACGAGGAGAGATCGTAACGGGTCTTTTGACTATTGGGCGTTCATCGTCCAATAGGGGCCGGGGCCGTAGGCGATCCCAACCCTGGTGACCCAAGCGAGCATCGTCGGCGCGGTGTCCGGGGAGGACATCCAACCCGCGGCCACGGAAGCGGCGTCTCCGTAGTTCCATCCACTATTTTGCAGAGCACAGGGTTGACGAAGTGTCCGAGTCCGCGTTGCGACTGAGCCGCGTTGTTTTGAGTGGCCCACGCCGATAGGTTGGCGTCGTAGGACACGGCGGGCAGTCCGTATTGCGCTCGAATCGAGTTCAGAGTGGCGATAAATCCATAAGGGTCGCCATAAGAAACTGGGGCCGCGGTCGAGCCCTGGCCGTTTTGCGCGGCGGCTCGTTCGCGAATCATCCATAAACCTTTGTCGTTTCCGCTTTCGATTTGATATCCATATCCCCAGACCCCTTCCGAAGGCAGCCAGACCCAAGATTCCTTGGCTCCTTCAGGCAGTTGATAGTTCGAAGGCGCGGCTTCGCCGGCGCCGCGGCGGTTGTCGGGGCGGCCGTCTGGGTGACGACGGGAGCGGCGGCAGGGGCGACAGTCGGCTGAGTATATGTGTATGTAGGAGTCGGTGTCGAATAAGTGACTGGCGCCTGATTCGAATATCCGCGGTCGTAATAGGTTACGCCCGCAGCTTGATAACGTCGCTGGAACAACCCGCCGCGGCGGATCGTCTGCGCTTCGGCGCTCTGCGCGAGGCAAAGGCCGGCGATTGCGGCCAATAGGGCCGCCTTAGCTGAACATTTCAATGGTTCTAACTCCTGAGGTAATGTAGAAACGTCGCGTATCCTCATCGCGACTGGAAACGAGTTTGTCACGCTAGCGTCCCAAAACCAGCGCGCCAACAAGTTTCCCAGAGGCCGCCGAGACAGGTCGGGTTTAATAAAAACCTATACGGTGAATCAGAATCTCTTAAAATCCATGATAGTTTTTGAACCTAATGATTGCTTTTCACCATTTATGTAGGTTTGGTCTGTCTCTATCGGCACTTTTCGAGCCCCGCCTTCGTCGCCCCAAACCTTTGTGGACGCAAGACTTGGCGCGACAAACTCAACGCGATCGTCAAAGTTTGCCCAGCCGTCACATTCGACGCCGTCGGGGGCCTTGGCGACGCTGCTAGTGACATGCACGAATTCACGCGCGTAGAATTGCTTCGATCAGCGATCTCACTTACGCCAAAGATTTCAACTACACGCCAAAACCCGCGTAGGGAAAAATGAGTGTTTTCGGACAAAATCTGAGTCGCGGACGTCCGCAACTCGAAATTCGGGACGCTCGGGAGTGCCCATTTGCCGGATTAGCCGAGGTTCAAAATCCCTTCCAGGGGAGTAAAGCGGACAAAACTCCCTACGATTTGACCTGGATGTTGTTGGCCAGGTGAGTGCCGAGGATAAGGCGCGAGAAGGCTAATGGGTTCCTACAAACCCTTTGCTGACAAGCGTTTGGGGCGTCGGGCCAGAGCAAAACTTGATGCCGCCGGCCAAAACGAGAGTATTGTCGCAGCTCAACGCGTATTGGAACGATCGGGCCTTTGGACCGGCGCGATCGCTCGGTTTCCGCTTGTTTTCAAGGCTTGAGGCTACGCGGCAATCTCGAGCCAGCGGCGAATTCTGCCGATCTCCGCAGGCCAACCCGAATCGCTTCTTCTGGTGAGGAAAAGCTTGTAAAGGAGGTCGAGCGTCTCGACCATGTGGCGGAGCGACTCGATCCTCGCCAAGGAGGCTTCGCGACCGGCAACATCCTCGATCTTGGGCAGCGAGGCGCCGCTTACCGCGAACGTTTCTGCTTGCAGCGTAAGCTCATACGTCATTCCTTGACGATCGAGAATGAGTCCCGTCCGACGCGGCAGTTTGCCCGCTTGGAGGGCTCGGAAAGCTTCAGGCAGGCGAGTGGGGCCTGCGTCTGAGAGCTGGTCCCTGCCGGTCTCGCCTCTTGGGCAATCCAGGACGAGGGTCTTGGCGAGCATGACCGAGATTTCGCTCGAATCCTCGAGTGTTAGGACGTCTCCCTCAGTCTGGAGAGTATGCCAGAGCCAAACCAGGAACTCGTTGCCCAGGTAGTCCAGGTTCGATCCCCCTGATTCCGACCATGCGGTCGACGCGCCTGAGCCACCCAGTCGTAGCAGCGAAGGCGCTTCCTCGTCTGTCACTTGTCCGATGCCTTCATTCGCCGCAAGCGTCCCTGCTGTCATGGGTTCGAGCGCGCCCTCGAAGGTCGCCTGGAACAGAGAGACGACACGGTCGAGAACCGACTGAGAGCTCGATCCCACATAAAGGACCTGTGCTCGAGCGTCCCAAAGGACAGGGTATTGGCGCATCTTGAGGAATCTGCCGTCGGCGGCTTCCTGTTCCGCCTTAGCCAGGGCCAGTTCCTTGGCTTCGGCTCTCTGGGCTTTGGTGGGTCGGCCCATCGGGTTTGCGGCTGCAAGCGCCTTCAGCTCGATCTCGGTATACGCCTTGAGAAGACTCGAGGGGATTTTGTCCGCGTCGATCCGGATGGCCAGATGAATGCAATCTTCCAGAATGTTCTTCTCGAGGTCGATTTGGATGTCGAGCAGGTGGTCGCCGCCCGTCCAGCCGAAGCTGACGCCGTCTTTCGTTTCGGCGAGCCCGTGCTTTCCGATCGAATGGGCAACGATGCGATCGATAAGCTCAGGCGAGAGCGGCAGCGGGTTTGGCCCATTCACTCGATAACGACTAAAGCTGACGCGCCCGTTCAGAAACCCCATGACTCGACCTCCTTGATAGTGACGCACGCTTTGTGAGCGTCATGTGTGTGGGAGTTCGAATCGGCTCTGAGCGGGCCGCCGCTCGAACGATTCGGAGGCGGTTTCAGCCAAGCGGTCGTGAACGTGACGCCTCGCCGAATCGAGCCGGGCGCTAGGGTCAGGTAAAGTTGACGAACTGGAGCGGGTACTCCGGACCATTCTCCTTCAAATTGGCGATAACGGCTTGCAAATCGTCGATCTTCTTCGCTGTCACGCGGACCTTGCTGTCCATGATCTGGGCTTGGACCTTCACTCCCAACCCTTTGATCTGCTTGACGATCTTTCGGGCGTCGTCGGTTTCGACTCCCCTGTGCAGCGAGATCACTTCGCGGACGGTGTCGTGACTTGCCTCCTCGAGCTTGCCCCGTTTGAGCGCGGTGGTCGCCACGCCGCGCTTGGCCATTCGTTCCTTGAGAACGAGCAGCACAGCCTCGAGCTGACCTTTATGGTCGCCGGTGAGGGTGAGAGTGTTGTCTTTCTTATTGTATTCCAACCCGGCGTGCGTGCCCTTGAAGTCGTAACGCACCGCGATTTCGTGCTGCGCCTGGGTGACGGCGTTGTGCATTTCGACGTCGTTGATTTCGCTTACGATGTCAAAGGAATGGTTGTCTGGCAATGCGAGGCCTCGCTTCGATCCAAAGATTCGTTACAATCAAGTCAACACTTTATCGGATGGGGATCGTTGCGGATCAAGGGAGCAGGCTTTGACCGATCGACTCTGGAAGGTGAGCCGCCGTATTGTTTTGGTGGGGATCGTCGTGACCGCCACGGTCGCGCTCTTGGGCGTGTTCCGTCTTAAGGCGGCATCGAGTTCCTCGGCGGATCCGAAGGCCGCCGTCGAACTGGTCGTCGACTATGGCGATGGTGTTGAAAAACGGTTCAAATCACTGCCCTGGTCGCAAAATATGACTGTACTCGACGCTCTTAATGCCGCGAAATCGAGCCCACATGGTATAACCTTCGAGCATCGAGGGTCTGGCGACTCGGTGTTTCTTTTGAAAATCGACGACCTCGGGAACGAAGGCGGCGGCAAAGGCAAGAGAAACTGGCTGTACGAAGTGAACGGAAAGCTCGGAAACAAGAGTTGCGGAATCTTCCAGGTTGCCGAAGGCGATCGAATCGTTTGGACGTTTGGAGCGCGCGTACCGTGAAGCTGCTTGAAAAGCCGTCGTTGCGTCGTGAAGACGCGTTGGTTGCGGTTCTGTTAGTCGCCCTTGGCGTCCTGGGTCGATTGATCCCTCATCAGCCAAACGGGACGCCTCTGGGCTCGATCGCGATCTTCGCCGGATTTTACTTCGCAAGGCCTTGGGTCGCAGCCGTTGCGGTCGTCCTTTCCCTGTGGCTCCCTGATTTGTGGCTGGGCACGTACGAGCCGGCGATCGCCGCTTGCGTCCTCGTGGGCTTCATCACTCCGATCTACCTGGGTAGGCGGCTCCGCTCCAAGAATTCGGCAATCGGCGTTATCATGAGCGCTGCTGCTTGTTCCTTATTCTTTTATGCCTTGACGAACGCCGGGGTCTGGGCCATCGGTGAATGGTACCCCAGAACGGCTTCCGGTTTTGTCGACTGCATGGCGGCGGGCGTCCCGTTCCTCAAGAACATGGCCGCTTCCGACTTCTTCTGGTCAACTGCGCTGTTCGGGACATTTGCCCTGGTAGGACGAACAGTCCAGGCCGCGCGACGCACTGATCTGATCAAACCCACTGCGTCCTCGCTCGCCTAACCTCTTGGGCTAGCGTGTTGGACCTGGCTTGGTTTCCTTGAGCGTTTCCAAGTAGGCGATCAGATCGGCGAAGTCGGTTTGCGAAAGCCCCTCGGCCAAGCCGTTGGGCATCAGCGAGACCGAGCTTGGCTTCTTCTCCTCGATATCGTCTTTCTTAATCGTAACGCGCTTGGCTTCGGCGTCTTCGATTTCGATTTCGGTCGGAGTCTCGCGTTTGACGATGCCCGTAACAACGCGACCGTCGGAAGTGGCGAGGACCAAAGGCTCATAGCCTGAAGAAATCTTCGAAGACGGGTAAAGCACCGATTCAACCAATTCGGGCTTGAGGTATTTGGCGCCAACGCCCGAAAGCTCGGGCCCTACTTTGCCTCCCTGGCTCCCGACGGCGTGGCACTTGAGACAGGCAAGACCCTTCAAATCCGAGAACAGTGCCTTGCCGTGGTCGGCGTTCCCTTTGGTCTTAAGCGCGAACTCACGATAGGCGTCGGGATTGAACCCAGCGCCGCTGGGCGCCTTCAAAAACGCGTAATCGACGCCAGAAGCCGCCGCGACGGAGAACGACCAGCCGCCGCCATGATTTGAACATTTGATCAGTACATGATTCGTCCCCGAGGCAAGCTCGACGTCGATCTGGTCTTCCGCAGGCGAAAAGCCGCGGTCGCCTTTGAAGTCGTACACCTGCTTGCCGTTGACCCATACGGTAAGCGTATCGTCAGAGCCGACCGCCATCTTTGCAGTGCGGGCCAAGGTGGACTGGATCTCGGCGTAGCCGAATGCGGTTTGATTGCCGCCGTCGTGAAGGCGCCGACCAAGGTTCACCTCGCCTGTGGCTGGATTCGCCTTAATGGCTTTCCAGGCCACGGACTTGCCATTTTTACCTTGGAGCGGCTGATTCAAGTTGGGCGCACCGATAGTGAGCTTGGGCGTCTGAGATTCGATTTCGACCGGACCCGCGATTTTCCAGGCAACGATTGGCTGTAGGTCCTGAAAGACGGTTTTGAGCTCGGGGACAATGCTTCCGGAGAGTTCTCGACGTTTCGAAAGCTCTTCGAGTATGGGCGCAGCCTGGTCGCGGATGGCCGCGACGGCCGATGCGCAGGCTTTTCGCTCATCTTGGCTTTTGCTCGCAAGGCCTCTCAAGTAAACAGGAAGAGCCTTGAGGTTTGGCATCTTGGCGAGAGCAAGAGTGGCTTCGAAAGCGGTCTCGGGCTTCTCCGCGGCGGCGATGGGCGCAGTTGTCGCTTCGCTGTTTGAGAGTTCGCCGCTGGCTTTGACCGCGGCTTTGCGGACCTCGAGGTCTGGGTCGGCGATCAGCTTGGCCACCTCACGGGCGTTTTCTTTGTTTTCGCCGAGGTTGCCGAGAGCCTCGGCCGCGGCGGCACGGACGGCTGGAGCGGGACTCTTGAGCTTGGCTCGGATCACCCCGGCCGCTCCAGGCGCCTTCAACTTGGCAAGCGCGAAGATGACCTTGGGCTGGCGTTCGGAAGGCAAACTGTTGTGGCTCAAAAGGTCTGCCAAAGCCTTCGACGCAACCTCTCCGCCCAACATCTCGAGGCTTTCGATCGCGGCGTCGCGGACCTTGTCGGGGACCTTCGCATCTTTGAGCGCGCCCACGAGTGTGCTTGCCGAAGACGGATCCTTAAATCGTCCCAGAGCCAAGGCGATCGCGGTCTTGACGTCGGTATCACTTTCGCTCGAGAACATCTTGCGGAGGATCGGTAATGCGGACTTTTCACCTGAGACGACAATTCCGTCGACCGCGGCAAGCCGAACTTTGGGGTTGGACTCCTTGAGAGACGCCTTCAGCGTGTTTGCAACCAGCACTGTTCCAGGCCAATCGACGTCCTTGGCCGGCGGACCTCCTCCGGACGGCCGGGTTCCCCACCATTTGCCATCCCAAGGCTTGGTCTTCCTGTGTTCCGCAGCCAAGTAAGTCAGGGCCATCGCTTGTTCGTCGGGATGGGACTTGGATTCTCCAAGAGCGGCCTTTGCCAGGATTTTCGCCGCGTCAAGTTCGTATACAAGCTCGAGCGTCTCGAGAATGGCGTTTCGCATCTTGGCGTCTTTGGTGTTCGAAAAGACAGATCCGATCGCCTTCCAATCGGCGATCCGGCGGACGGCCTGACGCGCGGCGAAGGCGAGATAGACGTCGTCAGCGGCGAGGATGGGCGCCAAATCGCGGACGCTGGCGGGGTTTCCAATCTTTCCCAAAGCAACCACAGCCTGCAGTCGAACGGCGGGCTCGGGATCTTTCAACAGTTTTCGAAGTGCGTCTTCGGCGATCGCGGCCTGGCGATCTCCAAGCGCCCTTGCGGCTTGGGCTCTTACGTCGGGAACGCTCGAAGCGAGCATGTTCATGATCGGTTGCGTCGCCTCGGGCGTCCCACCGACGATTCCATCGAGCGTCCAGATCAAGTGCCTTGCCGCAACGGGGGGCGTCTTGGGGTCGGTTAGTGCCGCGGAGACCGGCCCGATCGCTCGTTTTCCCATTCGTATCAGAGCCAACTGCGCTCTGGTGCGTTCGTTGAGCGAGGGGTGGTCCAGCGCTTTGATCTGCGCTTCGATTGGGTCCGAATCGGACCCTCTGGGCTTAGTCTTGCGCGGGTTGGTGCATGTAATGGCGTATACGCGTCCGACCTTTTCGTCCTTTGTACCCCAGCCTCCCATTTCCCAGTCGGCTACGTAGAGGGTCTTTCCATCGTAGGACAGAGCCAGGTCCAGCGGTCGAAATTCGTTCGAGTCAACGGGGGTCGCGAACTCGAGATAATCGGCGATTTCAAAACCAGCGCCCTTGGGTTTGAAGGCCACCGACGCGATGTGCCGCTTTCCCCACTCAGCCCAGAAGGCTCTGCCTTGAAATTTCTCCGGCCAGGCGTCTTCGTTGTAAACGACTCCGCCGCAAGGTGACCCGCCGCCGTACTCGGCGATCCTGGGGATCATTCGATGGGTAAACTTATGGTAATCATAGGGATAACCATAATAACCTGTTTGAATGTGGTAAGTGACCCGGGTCCACCAGCCGTCGCCGTCGTCGGTGTTGTCGTAGGTGAAGAGGTGGTCTTGGGCGTCGAGGTTTGGCTCCAGATGGTTCCTGGTTCCGCTGGAAAAGACCTCGATCCCCGTGCCATCAGGCCTGCATCTGAGCACGCCTCCGCCCATCAGCGTGACGGTTCGGCCGTCGGGGCCCTTCACCAAAGGAACGCCCTTGTCTCCCACCGAAATGTAGAGCCAGCCGTCGACGCCGAACTGGAGGCCCGATACGATATGATCGTTCAACTTGTTCGGCGAGCCCGCGGGCACTCCCAGGTCGGTAAACAGCTCGGTTCGCTCCTCGGCTCGCCCGTCGCCGTCGCGGTCGCGAAGGATCGTCAGGTGAGGCATGTTCATCACATAGAGAGCTCCTTCGCGGTAGGCCATGCCGAAGATCGCGTTGAGCTTGTCGGCGAAAACCACCGGCTCCTTTCCTTCGCGGAACAGCAAGATCCGATCGATTGGCTGGTCGACTGGTCCGATCTGGTCCATCGGATCCTCGGCGACGAACAACAGGCCTCCTGGAGCTGTGGCAACCTGCGAGGGAAAATGAACCGCGGGAACCGTCGCGACCAGCCGGGCTTCAAAGCCTTCGGGCACTTTGGGAAGGCCTTCCGCGCGGATATCCGTGGATCCACACGCCAGAACGGCGACGACCACTATTCGACAGGCGGCGGCGAACGTGTCTCGGAGACGCAACTGGATCATCATGCCGTACACCTTGAGGTAAAGATCACGTGAAGCGGGCGGGAATTTCGGTGGTCGGTCCGCGCCTCACGGCGTGAAATCGACCCAAGACTCGTCTGGCGTGGGAAAAGCGGGCAAATCGGATGTTTGAATTCTATACAACCTACGATTCCTCCGCCAAGCACGCTCCGCGAATGAAACACCGAGCTCGATCCGCCGATCCTCGAACACCGACTGCGCATCGCTCCGAGAGCGCGCAGATCCTAGACCAGGAATCAAAACTTTGCTTTCGAGTTCAAAATGGTTCGTCCGCGCGCGATTGATCGTGGCATTGCTCTCGAGCGTGACGTTTCTGGTGCTGGGCGCCGCGGGAGTCTACAGAGCTTTCCATGGGGCTTCCAATAGTCAGGGAATTCGGGGCGCTACCTCTAAGAAGCCAACGGATGCGGGCAAGAGCTCGCTGCCAGTCCTGGTCAACCGCTTTGAAAGCGAGGCAAAGTATGGCGTCTCGACCAACGACCCGCGGGCCTTTCCAGGTTTCACGCTCGTCGGCCCGCTTATGTCGAAGAACACTTATCTCATCGACATGAACGGCGCGGTGGTCCATACCTGGAAGGCCGCGTGCAAGCCAGCGCTTGCGCTGTACTGCTCGAAAACGGCCACTTGCTGCGAACAGGGGCGCTCGAAGCACCGCCCGAGGGGTTTGGCGGGACCGGCGCTGGCGGACGTATCCAGGAGTTCGATTGGGACGGCAACCTGGTCTGGGATTTCAAATACGTCGCCGAAAACCGGCTTCCGCACCACGATTTCGCGCCTTTGCCCAACGGAAACGTCTTGCTTGTGGTCTGGGATCGAAAGACCGCCGACGAGGCCTACGCGATCGGTAGATCGGCAAAGACTCTGGGCTCCGGCAGGTTGTTGCCCGATTGCGTCGTCGAGATCAAGCCCACGGGGCCGACCTCGGGCGAAGTCGTGTGGGAATGGCGCGTCTGGGACCATTTGATCCAGGATCTCGAACCCGCTAAGCGCTTTTTCGGCGACGTCGCCAGCCATTCCGAACTGATCGATCTGAACTACGACGACGGGTTTCTTGCGCCGATGATGGCCAGCTCCGACGGATTGGCCAAGCTTCGATCGATCGGCTACGTTTCAACCCCCTCCTCCAACGCTCGCGGTCGAATGTACCCCGACTGGACGCACATGAACTCGGTCGCTTACAACCCAGCGCTCGATCAGATCGTGGTCTCGATTCACGGATTTAGTGAGATCTGGGTGATCGATCATTCAACTACCAAGGACGAAGCAGCCAGCCACGCCGGTGGTAGAAGCGGAAAAGGGGGCGATTTGCTCTACCGCTGGGGAAACCCCCGAGCCTACCAATCGGCCGCGCGATCCGAACAGAAGCTTTTCGCGCAACATGCGGGGGGGTGGATCGGCAAGGGGCTTCCAGGTGAAGGGGATTTCCTGGTTTTCAACAACGGAGAACGCAGGCCCGGAGGCAATTATTCCTCTGTCGAACAGTTCTCCCCGCCGATCGACGGTTCAGGAAGCTATTTTCGGAGAGCACGCCTGCCGTTTTTGCCGCTCAAACCGAAATGGACCTACGCGGGCGTCCCGGAGGATCGGTTCTACTCGGCGCTCTTGTCGAACGCGCAGCGGCTCGCAAACGGAAACACCCTCGTCTGTTCGGGCGTCCAGGGCGTTGTTTTCGAGGTGACCGCCGACGGAACGATCGTCTGGAAGTACAAGGCTCGCGAAGCCGACGCTTTCGCGGCCGGGGAGGGCAAGAAACCGAAATTCGGACGCATTATGACGCCGCTCATTCAAGACATGATTGGGCTCTCCGACCAACAGAAGTCGAAGCTCGACGATCTCGACCTTCGCGTCTCTGAATCGCTCGAGAAGCTGACGAGCTTGGAGCGGAAAGCCGAGATCGGAGAGTTTCTAACCAGGAACGCCGAGAGCGAAAGCGAGATCCTGGTTCGTTTTGGCGAGGCCCTTCCCACAGCCGTGGTCCAGAAATATCCGCTTTCCGCCGAGGCGGAGCGGGCTCTGGAATCGTTGGAAAAGCAAACCGAGTTGGACCTGAACCAGATCCTTGAAGCCGCCCAGCGCGGCAAACTCGAGCAACTGAGGAGCGGATTCGGAAACAAGAAGGCGGGCTCTCCCGGCGGCAATGTGCTCGGCGCCGGTGGATGCCCCCTCTTCCGTGCCCTGCGATATAGCCTGGATTACCCAGCGTTCAAAGGAAGGAACCTCGCCCAACCAAAGAACAGCGAAGAGCGTTGACTGCAAATCGACAATCACGAGCAATTCCTCGGTGAATCGCTTCTTCCCTCAAAGCAAAGAGTCTTCGGAGCGAACGTGACGTATGTTGGTCATAGAGGCGCCAGGGGTCGCGGGATTATCGATCGACTTGCCGAGGATGTAAACCATGAGACGCGAGCACTTTCGTCGGAAGGTCGGTCTCGAAGTTCAATCCCTCGAGGATCGGCAGTTGCCCAGCGGCGGACTTGGCGCACTCAAAGGCTTGGCCGGGCTTGTTGGGTCGATGCAGCAACCGTCCGGAATCACCATCAATCCCGGAGGCGAGGCGGCGATCCTCTCCGCACTCCAGGGCGGCATCGGTTCCGAGTTCGTCAAGCTCATCCATAAAGAGCTGCACAATCAAAGCGCTGTTCTGAGTGGGTTCATCTCGGGCAAACTCAACTCTTACTCGATCCCAGGGATTGCCGTTGCGACGCCCAGCGTGCAACCGCTGTTCACAGGCCATTTCTACGATCAGCTTGGTCCAACCGTCGCGGGTGCGGTGCTCCTTAAACACAATGTTCTCGAGCTCGGCGCGATTATGCGCGGACCGTTCCACGATCCCAGCACCTCTTACTACGTCTTCGGGATCGATCGCGGCGCCGGAGGGCGATTGGGCCCGATCTTTCCAAGCGCGCCGGGGATTACGCCCGACGTCGTCCTGACGCTGGCAATCGGCCCCTACGGATCGACCGCGAGCGGCACTCTGACCGACCTGACGAATGGAACTTCGCAAACGATCGCTCCGTCGAACATCAGCGTGGCTGGGTCCGTTGTTCGCGTCTACCTCCAGGCCAGCCAACTGCCCTCGGAAGGCTTGCCGATCTCCAAATTCAGGTTCGCCTTTTGGACCCAAACCCAACAAGGCGGCGACATATCGACCGTCGTCAACTTCCTCCCCTCCGGTACAATGATTCCGATAGGCGTCGAGAAGAACGTCTCGCCGACCTATTGAACTGCCCCGAATTCGATTGAACCGGGTCTGGATACCCAGCTCCGTGTTAGAATCGGAGCCTTCCTCGAGCGAGGAATTCCTTCGTTCGCTGAAGCGACTCCGAGCGCGGAAACCCTCGAGTCAGAATCCGGGCCGGTCCACGCATCCCCATGGATAAGAGCGAGTTAATGACGGAACCGATTCGGCCAAGCCTCGACCGCAGGAACTTTTTGAAGGGTGCAGCAACCGCTGCGGGCGCGACGGCCGCTATCGCCACGGGCGGATACTGGCTGGGCTCGAGGAAGCGCGTCTCTCGAGCGCTCGGCAAAAAGGTGATCGTCATCGGGGTCGACGGAATGGACCCAGTGCTCACCGAACGGATGATGCAAGAAGGACTCTTGCCGAATCTCGAAAAGCGCCGCTCGCGAGGAGGCTATAGCCGATTAGGGACGAGCACGCCTCCGCAGAGTCCCGTCGCGTGGGCGAACTTCATCAACGGCGCCGGACCTGGATCGCACGGAATCTTCGATTTCATCCATCGTCATCCCGAACACCAGTGCGCGCCTTTCTTTTCAGGCGCTGAAACGATCCCAGGGCACGGATTTTGGGAAACCGGCGATCATCGCCTTCAGTTCGATTTTTGGCCGTTCAATCACGTGCCGCCGAAGACCGTTTTGAAGCGCCAGGGAACGCCTTTTTGGGATTATCTCGACGCAGCCGGAGTGCCGTCCACGCTCTACGACATTCCTTCGAACTATCCCCCCAGTCCATCACATCACGGGCATCATCGCTGCATCTGCGGCATGGGAACTCCCGACTTGCTTGGAACCTATGGAACGTTTCAGCACTTCTCGGAAGACGGGCCAGATCAGCCAGTCGACTTGGGAGGCGGTCGACGCACGAGATTGGGGTTCGATAACGACTCAGCCGTGGCGAGGATCATCGGTCCCGACGAAAGCTTCTTGAAAAAGCCAGTTCCAACTGGGATCGACTTCCTGGTCCACCGCGACTCCCAGGCCAAAGCGGCAGTGATCGAACTCCAAGGCAAACGGATCGTTCTGGAGCAAGGCCAGTGGAGCCGATGGACCAAGGTCGCTTTCGACCTATCGCTTCCTTTCTTCGCGCCAGGTCACACCGCATCAGGGATCTGCCGATTCTACCTTCAAGAGGTTGCTCCGACGTTCCGGCTGTATGTATCGCCGATCAACATCGATCCGTCGGACCCCATGACCGCGGTTTCCGAGCCCGAGAGTTTCATCAAGGAGGTGTCCAGCCGTTTAGGACCCTTCTCCACCACGGGGTTTCAGGAAGACTACAGCGCCCGCAAACAAGGGGTCTTTGGCGACGAAGAGTTCGTGCGGCAGGCAACGATGGTCCTCGAGGAACGGTTGACTCTGCTCGATTTTGCGCTCGACAATCACGAAGACGGCCTCCTCTTTTTCTATTTCTCGTCGAGCGACCTCCAATCGCACATCCTCTGGTGGAACTCCGACGAAAAGCACCCAACCAAGCCCGCGGAAGAGGTTCACCGATCGTTTGAGCATGTGAAAAAGCTCTACATGAAGCTCGACGCGGTGATCGGCGAGATTAGCGAGCGTTACCAAGGCAAAGCCACGGTCATCGTTCTCTCGGACCATGGTTTCGCGAATTTCGGCCGCCAGTTCAGCATGAACTCCTGGCTTCGAGACAACGGCTACCTTGGGCCTCCCGAATGCACCTCGATCCTCGAGGACGTCGACTGGTCCCAGACCCGAGCTTATGGGATCGGCATCAACGGTCTCTATTTGAACAAAAAGGGCCGCGAACGAGACGGCATAGTGGAACCTGGCGAGGAAAGCGATAAACTCCTCGACGAACTTGCGATGAAACTCAACGCCGTGACCGACGTAAACGGCCGGCGAGTCATCCGTGGGGTTTATCGATCGGACCGAATCTATAAAGGGAATGCCAAAGCGCTTGCGCCAGACCTCGTGATCGGCTATCGGCGAGGCTATCGCTCGGGTTGGGAGACGGGATTGGGAAAACTGACGCCCAAAGTGCTCCTGGACAACGACTCCTCCTGGAGCGCAGACCACTGCACCGACGCACTCGAGGTTCCCGGGGTGTTGTTCTGCTCGAACGAGCTATCGTCTGCCAGTCCAAGCCTCCTCGATCTTGCACCATCGATTCTGAACCTCTTCGGTCTTCCCACGCCTTCGTCGATGCAGGGAAAATCTGTCATTCAAGGCTGAGCGCAACGAATCCCGAGAGATCCAATAATGACCAAGATCAAGATTGATTCGGAGCTCTACGAGCGAGCCAAAAAGGCGGCCGCCTCCGCCGGTTACAGCGACGTCGACGAGTTCATAGCCCACTGCATTGAGACGGGCGTCCAAAAGCAGAAGGTCGACGACGCCGAGAACCAAGTCGCAGACCAGTTGAGAGGATTGGGCTACATCGAGTGATCTCTGGCCATCGAAAAGCCGCTGGAACGGCTGTCCGTAGTCTGATTCGGCTGTTCAATCGCTTTGTAGCGATTATCGTTTTGTCGATCGGGGCAGATCCGGCTGGTCGACCAGCTCGCGAGTGAATGGAGACTTTTGATGCGTACGGGCGATGAGATCATTGTCGTTTCAGGACTGCCGCGTTCCGGCACTTCGCTCATGATGCAAATGCTCGACCACGGAGGAGTCGAGACAATCACCGACCAAATCCGCGTTCCGGACGTCGACAACCCCAAAGGCTACTACGAGTTCGAGAAAGTGAAGCAAGTGAAGAATGACGCTTCATGGCTTCCAGAGACGCGCGGCAAGGCCTTCAAAATGGTCTCCCTGCTCCTTTTCGACCTGCCAAAAAATGAAAAATATCTTGTTATCTTTATGGAACGGGACATCGACGAGATGCTGATCTCGCAAGAAAAGATGCTCGAGCGATTGAATAGGCCCGCGGCGCCCCGAGAAGACATCAAGCGCGGTTTCACCGCGCACCTTCAGAAGCTGCACGCGTGGGTCGAAGAACAGACCCACCTGGATGTGCTTCGGATCAAGTACAGCGAGCTTTTGGCAGACCCGAATCGCGAGGCCGCGAGGATCGCCGAGTTTCTAGGGCGCGATCTCGACCTTTCGAAGATGGCCGAGACGGTCGACCCTCAGTTGTACCGCAATAGGAAGAGCTGATGGACAGGGAGAGAAAGCGAACGGTCTCGACGCAAAGCCCGAGACCGCCCGCTTTTGAGTCTAGCTCGTTTCACTTCTGCGGAGCAGACAACGTCGTGCTCTGCGGGCTCGAGGCCGAGACCGACGTCGAATCGCTCGAAACCGCCGGGCCCCACGTCGTCCGAGTGACTGGGACCTGACGTGGAACCTTCTTGGTGATGGTCTTCATGTACGTCACAGGAACCTGCTCCGACGTCGTCACTGGGTAAGTCCTGGTCATCATTTCCGTCACCTGTTTCGCCTCGGTACGGCAGGTTGTCACGGGGACTTGGACGGGAATCGTCACGGGGACCTGTCGCGTCGTCATCTCCGTGACCTGTCTCGACTGCGAGGTATACGTGGTGACTGGAACCTGGACGGGCACGTTGACAGCCACTTGGCGCGTGGTCGTCTCGACAACCTGCCTCGGCTGGAGCACTGCCACCATCTCGGTCCGCTGCTCGGGCACATAGACCAACTTCGTCGACACGATCTTCTCGGTCACCTGCTCGGCGACCAAAGTGATCACGGGAACCTCGATTTCCGTCACATTGTCGACAGGCACCTGTTTGGTCACTTGAACAGGTTCTTGTACGACCCTGCTCTCAGGGACCTGAATCGTGTACTCTTCGGTGGTCATATCGGTAACCGTCTGATCGACGTAGTGCGTCTCGGTGACCGTACGGACGACCTGTTGCGGAGAAGGCGTCGGTTCCGACTTCTGTGCACTGGGCGCTGCCTGTCCGCTCGCAGAAGTCGACTGCGACGAAGCCTTCGGAGCGACCCACTCGACAACCTGCTTCGTGGTCGTCACCGGTTGCTTGACGATTCGCGTTTTGGGCACGATCTTTGTCTGGACGCGAGGCTTCATCTCCGTCACAACCTTCGGCTTCATGACCGTTTCGGTGACCGTTTTGTACGTCGTCGTGTGCTGTTGCTGCTTTTGCATCGTGGTGGTCGGCTTCATTACGGTGCGGACGATGCTCTCTTCGACCGGCTCCGACTTGGCCACGTTGATAGTGATCGTCTTGGGAACCTCGATCCTGTCGAACACAGTCCGCGTCACAGGGACCTCTTCGGTCTTATACTCGGTTCTGTACTGGGTCTGCATCGACGTGACCGGGATCTGGTCGACGATCGTTCTGGTGATCGGGACCTGCTCGGTCTTGTACTCAGTCTTATATTGAGTCTGTAAGGTCTGCACGGGGACCTGCTCAAAAACCGTCTTGGTAACGGGATACTGTTCGGTTTTGCACTCTGTGTGATATTTCGTCACATAACGGGTCTCCGGCACTTGTTCGCAAACGGTGTCGAAGACGGTCTCGAAGGTCGTCTCGGTGTGAGGCACAAGCGCGGGCCCGCAGTCAGCCTGGGGATGAGGAGTCGAAGCGCATTTGGAGCAGCCAATCAAAGAATGCTTACAGCCGTGCGCCCCGGCTGCACTGGCGCTGTGCGTTGGAACAACGAGTGAACACGTCGCCAAAACGGCGACGCATCGCAACAGTTTCGAAATCTTCATGGGTTCACAAGCCTCGAGTCGCGTCTATAGGTGCGGAAACCGGTTGAAAAACAAGGTCGCTCTCGCGCTTCCAGCGGATCTCCAGGATCTTTGAGGCGCATGGGATGAGCGGAAATGCGGATTAGTTAAAATAGTGCAACCAGGAAAGAGAAAAGTCCAGCAAAGGCTGGGCAATTTACTAAAGAAACACAGAATGTAATGCCGAGCCGACTCTCCCGACAGCGAATGCATGGATAGTAGGGGTTGCGCAGGCTTACCAGGTCTGTACTCGTGCTGTTCGTTTCCAGTATCGCAGTCTGAGGTGGCGATGGGTGAGGCGTGCCAGCGGTGTGGGCGGCTGAACTGGGCGAATGCGGCGAATGAAAACAGTCTAGTTCTGTGGGCCTGGATCTGAACCAAATCTCAGACAACCAAATCTCGTAGAGTCGAGATGTGGCGCGGTGGTTTAGGTTTGCCTATCTGTTTCTGGTTCTTTCGATTGCCAGTGCCTCAATATCAAACCATGCTCCGTTTCCACATCCCGCTCAGCGAACCGGACGTGCCCTATTAAGGCATCCGGCTCTCGGACAGAGGCTCTATAGTGATTAGCTTCTCACACGTTCGCAGTCGGAAAACTTCTGCGTTGAGCGGCTGAGCCTGGTATAGGCCCAACTTCTGGTACAGGTATGTGTCTGGGTACCGTGAGTAACCCGGACCCCGAACCTTGTGCTTCCTGCAGAGCCATCGACGTAGCCGATTCGTCACGTGGTAGTTAACCGCACGATACGCTCGGCTCACTGCGCCCAAGTCGAAGTAATTCGCCCAGCCTCGCAGTTTCCTGTTCAGCCGGCCGACCATCCTCTCCTCGTCCAATAGGGTCGTCTTTCCGCTAGAGTCTGCTCGCCGATCGCGTCGCAGAGCTTGGCGATCTTCTTCTTCGCAGGCGAGGCGGCCAGATAGGCCTCCCCTGTGCGATGATTGTAGCAGCGGCCGAAAGTGTAACCCAGGAAGTCAAACGTACCTTCGGGGAGCACGCAGAGTCGCGTTTTCGTCTCGTTAACCGTCAGTTTCAGCTTCGACATCATCGATCGCATCGTCGCCATGGCCTCTTCGGCTCCGGCGCGACAACAGATCACGAAGTCATCCGCGTAGTTGACGATATGAGCCCTCAGCCGCTTCTCGTGTCCTCCCGTCTTCCAGCCCCGTATAAATCGTCTCATGTAGATGTTTGCCAATAGCGGAGAAAGCGGGGACCCTTGCGGGGTACCCTTGCCCTCGTCCTTGTTGTCGGGTCGTTCGCTCTTTCCGTCCACGTACGGTCGCGTGTTTCCACCGGTGCTTCGAGCCACATCTTGATCAGACGAAGGATTCGCCCATCACTGATCCGCCTCGACACCGATTTCATCAGCTCCGCGTGGGGGATGTTGTCGAAATACCCGCTCAAGTCCGCGTCAACCACCTCCATGAAACCCTTGCGGAGCAACGATTCGACGTGCCTTACGGCGTCTTTCGCGCTCCGTTCCGGACGATACGCGTATTGCTCGGGCTCCAGGTCTGCCTCGAAGATCGGCCCCAAGACCAGAACCACGGCCATTTGCACGACGCGATCGCGAATACACGGAATTCCCAACGGGCGGGTTTTGCCCGGTTGGCCCTCCTTGGGGATGTTCACCCTTCGGACGGGCTGGGGTTGGTACGTCTTGCTGGCGCAGATCCTCCGTCAATTCGTCCAGCCACTTCTCCTCGCCGTACTCCTTGATCTGTTCGAAGGTCACCCCGTCGACGCCCGCCGTTCCCTTGTTGGCAAGGCAGCAGTGGAAGGCGTATTCCAGGACGTCTCTTCTCCAAACCTTGTCGTACAGGGCGTAGAAGCGGTAGTTGGGCGATCCCTTCGCTTTGGTGTGTAACGCCTCCTGAAGCTTCCCAACCTTTAGTGGAGGTACTAGACCCATGCCAATCTCCCGGCTGTCGCTTCTTCTTGCGTTAACCTCTGAACTGAGGTCCCTTCCCTCCACCGGAATTACCCGGCTTCAACGGTACTACGAACCTCTCCGCCACCCCATCAAGCCCGGCCTGTCCCTCGCGGGCGTCCGGTTGAGTTCACGCGACTCGCTCCATGGGGCTTCCCGTGTTGCGTCGGTTCTCCTTATGCAAGCATGCCATCGCCTGTACCCCGGCGGGATCGTTCAGAGATGTCGCTCATGGCTCGGCCTATTCCAACCGGTCGCCTGTTCTCAACGACGGCGGCCTTCCCCAACTGTCTGATGGGTCGGCTCCCGCGTACGACATTTCGAGGCCTACAGCGTTCACATGACATTACGGCCTGCTTGCTCGCCACACCGCCAAGCGGCGTGTCTTTCTCGAAGGCTTCGGCGGTTTTGTTACCTCCACCGCCGCTCCGATAGCTACCGGCTGGAGCGACCCTTTGCCGGGTAGGATTTACACCTACTGAAGAACCACACCTTTTCACGGCGCACAGACAGTCTAACTCCGAGCGACATCCCCGTAGGGGCGAGCCCTGCGACGCCCCCTCATTCTGCCTCCGAACGGCCTATCAACTCGGGGGGCAGCGCAGGGGCTTGCCCCTACGAAAGCTCGATCCCATCCGAGTAGGGGCGAGCCCTGTCGAAGCCCCTCTCATTCTGCCTCCGCACGGCCTATCAACCCGGAGGGGCAGCGCAGGGGCTTGCCCCTACGAAAGCTCGATCCCATCCGAGTAGGGGCGAGCCCTGTCGAAGCCCCTCTCATTCTGCCTCCGCACGGCCTATCAACCCGGAGGGGCAGCGCAGGGGCTTGCCCCTACGAAAGCTCGATCCCATCCGAGTAGTGGCGAGACCTGTCGAAGCCCCTCTTATTCTGCATCCGCTTTCCGATTCCCCGAAGGGGCTGGTTTTCAAGCGCCCGGTGACAGGGGCGAGACCTGTCGAAGCCCCCTCATTCTGCCTCCGCTTTCCGATTCCCCGTAGGGGCGAGCCCTGCGACGCCCCCTCATTCTGCCTCCGCACGGCCTATCAACCCGGAGGGGCCGCGCAGGGCTTGCCCCTACGAAAGCTCGATCCTATCCCGGCTCCCAAAGCAGAGGGCTCCGAAAGCAGACTGTCTGAGTTCGTAGCCAGGCGAGTACGATCCTCAAGATGCGCGAGATGCTGCAAGGGCAGGCCTGAGAAGGCCCAGGAATTGGGGCTTCGGGTTACCGCCCCGCTTGCTCGCCGGGTTGGGTCCCAGTTACTCGCCGATCTCCACGGATATTCCCATTTGCTGGCGCAGTCGCTGAAACAGATCGATTGAGGCGTTGATCTCAGCTTTGCGATTGGAAACACTTTCGACATTCACACCAATCGGAATCCCCTTCTTACGGGAATAGTCCCAAACCTCGGCGAAGATGTTCTCACAAAGAGCAACCGATGTCGTCAGCGGATCTCCGGACACGAGCAGCTCATTCTCCAGCCACCGAGGGAAGGCTATTCCGAGCCATTTCATGAAAGACAGCGTCTTTATGGAACCGCAAGGTGAGAAGGTAAGGATGATCGGCAACGGCACACTACCTTTCTCCCGAAGCGTGAGAGCGTAGTCGGACAATAGCGATTTGGTTGACGTCACATCGTAAACCGCTTGGGTGACAAAGAAGCGGCAACCCATCTCGGCCTTGCGAAGAATGCGCTCATGCTCGTTGGCGCTCCTGCTATGGCGCTCTGCGATTGCGACGCCCCCCAAAAGGAGGGTCGGTGCATACTCCCGCGCCAGCACATACGCGCTTGCCAGAGAAAGTCCGGTCGCCGAATGTTGACTGGGGGCACCGACGAGCACCGATAGTCGGGGCGTGGTGGCCGCGTACTGATGTTTGAGCCATTGGATAAAGCTATCAGGGGTATCTCGATTCACGCAGCGATAAACGATCTTCTCCTTCTTCAGGCTTGCCAGAAAGTGATGGGCAAAGGTATCCGGATCGATGGTGGGCAAAAAAGGGAACGGCCGCGGTGCGGAGATACGCTCTCCCTCATCTTGGATGTCGTAAACGATCACTCCGTCGATCGAAAGCAATTGAAGACGCACGAGCTGCCGGGTCACGATCTCGTCGAGATGCCCTGGTGGGGTGGTCTGCTTCGGAGGAGCAAGACCATAAAGACATACCCCAGCAGTCCGCGCGAAGTCTTTCGAAAAGAGAGCCATTCATCTTCCGGGCCTGTAAATTCATTTGTGTCAGTCGTTTGGAAGCAGATCTGCCCACGTCAGTTCCGCATTACAGCTGAGTGCCGGTCCTCGAAAATGATTATGAAGTGGTTCGGTGGTTCGCTCCATTTGGAAATCGACATCGTCCTATGTTCGGAGTCGTCAGCGAAGTGCCTCCTCCAGTGATCTCACCCAGCCCGACCCCAGCCCACCCCAGCCCGATCCCAGGAAGTCTATCTTCGAGTCCAAGCTTCGATTCGGTCTAACTACGAGTCTACTTTTGCCCTTAAGCTCAACGCATCTTGCTTATTGTGATATTCGGAAAAAACCACGCCTTTCGTCCCCCAAACGCAACTTTGTATGCTATACTTTCTACTTGGCAGGTGCTCTTTGACAATCCGGCATGCGGAAGGAAGAACGACGGTCGTCCGTTTTGGGAGACGGCCGAGCGGTTAGCGCATTGGCACGCGCGGAAGGAGCCTGGGCCGAGGGAGAACGCGGTTCCCGTTTGCGAACGGGAAGCGTACCCGAGATGCAAGCTTGAAAAAGCCGCATCGACCCGCAGATCTTACCCAAAGCGCCCAAGTTTGGGTTCGAATGATCGGGGAACGCTGAAATGCGTCGAAAGTTGGCAAGCAGCCAACCTTGGTCACGGCCCCTAAGCCTCGATGCTGCCCAATGGTGGCTCAAATTGGGTTTCCGCCGGCGGCGGACTCAGCGACGCTGAAAAGCGTCGAAAGTTGGCAAGCAGCCAGCCGAGATCTGGGCCTCAGCCCGCAGATCTTGCCCAAAGTTCTCAAGTTTGGGTTCGAATGGTTACGGACGCTGAAATGCGTCATGGACCGGATGGAGGGCGACCCCATGGCTCCTCAAAATTGGGTTCGAATGGTTACAGACGCTGAAATGCGTCGAAGACTGGACGGAGGGCGAACCCAAGGCTCCTCAAAATTGGGTTCGAATGGTTACGGACGCTGAATTGCGTCGAAGACTGGACGGAGGGCGAACCCAAGGCTCCTCAAAATTGGGTTCGAATGGTTACGGACGCTGAAATGGCTCATGGACCGGATGGAGGGCGAACCCAAGGCTCCTCAAAATTGGGTTCGAATGGTCTGGGACGTTGAAATGCGTCGAATGTTGGCAAACCGCCAGCCTTGACCAGGGACTCAGCCCGCAGATCTTGCCCAAAACGCCTCTATTTGGGTTTCCCCCTCCGGCGGACTCATAAACCCTAATACTCGTGCTGCTCGTTTCCGAGATCGTTGGCCGAGGTGGAAATGGGCGTGGCGGTCTTGTGGACTATTCGTTCGTCGCTTTCGCGCTTGAGTCGAGCGACGGCTTGCTCGAGGGGAACCGGGCCCAGGTCGCCCGACATCCGATCGCGGTAGGAAACCGTCCGGGCCTCTGCCTCTTTGACGCCAATGACCAGCATGGCCGGTATTTTCTCGAGCTGGGCGTCGCGGATCTTGGCGCCAATTTTCTCCGGTCTGGAATCCAGCTCTGCCCGAAGCCCGCTGGATCTGAGTAGAGCGAGCACCTCGTTTGCGTAATCGAGCACCTTGTCGACGATCGGCAGAACCCGCACCTGTTCGGGCGCGAGCCAAAGCGGAAAGGCGCCAGCGAAGTGTTCGATCAGGATCCCCAAGAACCGCTCCATGCTGCCCAAGGGACGCGCGATGGATCATCACGGGCCTGTGCGGCTGGTTGTCGGGTCCGTTGTACGTCAGCCCGAAGCGCTCGGGCAAAACGTAATCGAGCTGGACTGTGCCGAGCTGCCACTGGCGTCCCAGACAGTCGTGGACGATGAAATCGGCCTTGGGCCCGTAGAAGGCCGCCTCGCCTGGGGCTTCGTCATAATCCAGATTCATCTCGTCGAGCACGGCCCGGATGTCGGACTCTGCCCTGGTCCAGGTCTCGCCCAAGGCGCCTGCGTATTTGGGATCTGTTGGGTCGTGCTTCGAAAGCCTGGGTCTGTAGTCGCTCAAACCCACGGCCTGGAGCATTTTCTGTGTGAGCTCCATGGTCGATCGGAATTCCTCGCGGACCTGATCAATGGTGCAGAACAAGTGGGCGTCGTCCTGCGTGAATCCGCGAACGCGCGTAAGCCCAGAGAGCTCTCCCGATTGCTCGTAACGATAGACAGTGCCAAACTCCGCGAGGCGGAGCGGAAGATCGCGATAGCTCCTCGGCTGGGCAGCGTAGATTTGGATGTGGTGGGGGCAGTTCATCGGCTTCAAGAGATACTCTTCGCCGATGCCTCTTTCCTCGACAAGGGCGATTCTTGCCGCGTTGTCGAGCTGAAAATAGCCTTCGATCTCGATGCCGGAGCGTTCCAGCAGCTTTTTCTGGGCAGGGTCGTCGAGCTCGCCCTTCTCGATTCCTTCGACGAGAAGTTTCGCCGAGTCCGATAGCAGCTTCAGCGGCGGGAACTGAGAGTCTTTGTAGTAGGGATAATGTCCACTTGTCTTATAGAGATCAATCTTGCCGATGTGTGGGGTGTAGACGGGCAGATAGCCGTTCTTGACGAGCTCGTCTTTGATGTAGTTCTCGACGACGCCCCGGAGGATCGAGCCTTTGGGCATCCAGAGGATGAGTCCCGAACCGACCATCTGCGAGATTGTAAAGAGGTGAAGGTCTTTTCCGAGGCGGCGGTGGTCCCGCTTTTTGGCTTCCTCGATCTGGTGCAGGTAGGCGTCGAGGTCCTTGGAGTCGAAGAAAGCGGTCCCATGGACGCGCTGGAGCATTGGCCTGTCGGTATGCCCTTTCCAGTAGGCTCCGGCGGTCGAAAGCAGTTTGAAGGCGCGCGCCTTTCCAGCGTGCGGGATGTGCGGGCCTCGGCAAAGGTCGACGAACTCACCCTGACGGTAGAAGCTGAGAACGCCGAACTTATGCAGCTCGTCGTCGATATGTTCCACTTTAAGGGTTTGCCCAAGGTCTCCCACAAAACGTCGGGCCTCCTCGACGGGCAGCGAGAATCGTTCGAAGGGCTCTGCGTCCTTGACGATCTTCGCCATCTCGGCTTCGATTTCCGGAAAGTCGCGTTCCGACAAAGGCCTCTCGGGTACGTCGACGTCGTAATAGAAGCCCGTTGTTGTGGTGGGACCAAAGGCGAGTTTGGCTCCTGGAAAGAGCCTGAGTATCGCCCTTGCCATGATATGGGCGGTGGAATGTCGCAAGACGTCGAGCGATTCCCTGTCTTTCTGAGTCAACAGTCGAAGCTCGACGGGGTTTTGGCGGTCCCCGGAGATCGATTCCACAAGTGGTCTGTGGAGATCGACCACACGCCCATCGACCACCGCGGCGACCGCCGCCTCCGCCAGTCTTGGACCTATCTTGGCGGCGATATCGATCGGTCTGATCGAATCCTCGTGTTCCTGGATCGTTCCGTCGGGCAATCGGATGGCAACCATCAATGATCTCGCAATCGCTTTTTGAACCTGCCGCGGTAGGGTCTTCAAACTAACGGATTGAGCCAAATCTCGCCAGATTCGCCGTTTCGAGCAAGCTTTCGCAAGCTCAATTTCCTCAACATCGAACGCAATCGTGTCCTACATTACGAATGGCGTGGGCGAGCGTTCGCCGAGCGACCGTCCCTGACAAGCCAATGCTGGCTCTCCTTACGCAACCGCGTGGATCGAGCAAAACCAAGCATAGCCTTCGCGCGTTTGGGCGTTCCCATGAACCTTGACTCTGAAAACCTGGTGGATCGCAGGGGCGTCGACCGCAGGGCCGGGCAGATCTTTGAACACGACATGGCGGTCGTCGAGCGCAGGGGCGACCGGCTTTTCGCTTGGCTTTTGCTGGTTCAATGGCTTGCGACCATTGTCATTTGTCTATTAACTGGACCAACAGTCGCGGCCTCCGGGTCGGTTTGGGCGGTGGGCAGGGGTTGGATTGCGGTCACTCTGGGTGCGGTCATCATAGCAGTCCCTGTCGGAATGGGCCTGATTCGCCCTGGCTCCATGATGACAAGGCACGCCATTTCCGTGGGGCAGATGCTGATCGGTGCGCTGCTCATCCATCTGACGAACGGGCGTTTCCAAACGCCTTTCCACGTTTTCTTCTCGCTGGCACTGCTTTCTTTCTATCGCGATTGGCGCGTGTTGGCCTCGGCGTCTTCAATCGTCTTACTCGACCATTGCCTACGCGGGATCTATCCTCCACTCGCACTCAACGGCGATGCAGGGCCTTGGCGGTGGGTCGAACACCTGGGCTGGCTGGCTCTTGTCGACGGCTTCTTGATGCGGTCTTGCGTCCTTTGGGTTCGCGAAATGCACGCCGTGGCCATGCGCCAGGCCGAGCTCGAGGCGGCTCGAGAACAAATCACTGCAAGCGCAGCCTTCGCCGAGGCGCTCAATCAAGGCGAGTCGCTGGCGACGTACGAGGCGGTGCTTCGGTGCATCCGCAACACTCTGACTCTTCCTTGCAGCGTTTTGTATACGTCTTCGGGAACAGACCGCCTGGAACCAAGGCTGGCGGTTGGCGTGGACGACGGCCCCCTCGACGCATCCCAGCTCAAGAGCGAAGGGTTGCCTTTGAAAGTCTTTCGCACTCGCGAGCCGGAAACGCTGTTGGGGCCGTTCGCCAACGGTGCGCTTCGCATTCGGTTCGGCCTGGGCGACGTCGGCCTGCAATCGGTCCGCGGCTGGCCGATCGTCTTTCAAAGGCGATGCCTGGGTGTGCTGGTCACAACCCACACCGGCCCTCTTTCGGTCCCCCAACGCAATTTTCTCGTCTCTTGTCTGGATCAGCTCGCGGTTCGCATCAATGCATTCCAGGTCGACGAGCATCGTCTGGAACTTCTGGCAGACCTACAGAAACAGTCGCTCGAGCTTCAAGACGCCACACGGAAGGCGGAGTGCGCCAATCGAGTCAAAAGCGAATTCTTGGCGAACATGTCGCACGAGCTCAGAACGCCGATGAATTCGATCATGGGATTTACGCAGAGACTCATTCGCAGGATTGGCCCCGAGCTCGCGGAGCGAGACGCCGACGCCTTGAGGACCGTCGATCGAAACGCGAAGCACCTTCTCGGGCTCATCAACAACATCCTCGACCTCTCGAAAATCGAGGCAGGCAAGATGGAGATCCGCAGGGGCGTGGTCGACCTCGTCCAATTGGTTCGAGAAGTCCTCGAACAGGTGGCTCCTCTGGCCGACGGCAAGCCGATCGACGTTCGTTTCACGCCGCCAGCGCACGAGCCTCCCAGGTGCATGGCCGACCCAACCATGATCCGTCAGATCGTCACCAACCTTGTATCCAACGCAGTGAAATACACGGAGGAGGGAGAGGTGACGGTCGAGATTCGGCTCTCGGCGGAAGGATCGTCCAACCAAGCGGCGCGCATATCCGTGAAAGACAGCGGCATCGGCATCAAAGAGGAAGACCGCGGCAGACTCTTCGAAAAATTCACTCAGCTCGATGGCGCCGCTTCGAGGAAAGTCGGCGGCACTGGACTAGGACTGGTGATCTGCGACCAATACGCGAAGCTCCACGGCGGCAGGATCGAGGTCAAGAGCGAGTTTGGCCGCGGCAGCACTTTCACGCTCGTTTTGCCGCTTCTCTCACCCGCTGAGAACCTCACGGAAGCGGGCTCCTTTGAACTCCACCGCTCGAACGGCTCCGAGGCCCTCGTCGCCCCAAGGTCGACCAAGCCTGCCGAACTCTCACCACGGGAAACGTCGGTTGGATCGATGAAAGTTTCGTCAGAGTTCGCAACGAGCGATCTGAAGGAAGACTCAGCCGCGCCGATCGGACGGGCGCCGACGATCCTTTGCGTCGACGACGAGCCCGACATTCTTAAATACTTTCAACTGACTTTTGAAGAAGCAGGCTTCCGGGTCCTTGCGGCCTCGGACCACGATTCCGCCCTCGACGAGGCGCGGGCTGACCAACCCGATCTGGTGTGTCTCGATTTACGAATGCCGGGCAAGGACGGGTTCGAGGTGATCAAGAGTCTTCGGGCCGATCCACGTTTGGCTGAGACTCCCATCGTGGTGGTGTCGGTCGACAGCGAAGAGGCTCGGGCGCTTTCCGCCGGGGCCCGCTGCTACCTGGCCAAGCCGATCGACGGCGAGGATCTGGTCGCCACCGTTCGCGACATCCTGGACGGCGAAACAGGGTCGATACTGATCGTCGAGGACAACCCGGATTCGGCCAAGATGATCATCGACTGCCTCACCGACCATGGATTCCAGACGCGATGGGCAGCCAACGGAAGACAGGGGCTGCGCAAGCTGGCCGAAGCCGCGCCAGCGGTCATCGTGCTCGACTTGATGATGCCGGTTATGGATGGATTCGCTTTTCTAAGGCACCTACGGCTCGATCCGGCTTGGCGAGAGATTCCGGTGGTGATACTAACGGCCAAAACTCTTGAAGCGGAGGAATTGATCGAACTGGGGAGAATCACCTCGGCGATCTTGACCAAAGGCCGCGACGACGCGCAACGAGTGATCGAAGAGATTTTGAAGGCTTTGTCCGGTCGCAAGGGGTCAAACACCCGGCAGATTGTGGAGGCTGGAGCGTGAAAGGAGGCATCCTCGTGGTCGAAGACAATCCCGACAATCAAAAACTCTTCGCCTGGATCCTGGAAGACCATGGATTCAAGTACAAGACGGCTTGCTCCGCGGAGGAGGGGCTGCGCCTGCTCGAAAGCGGCGAGTTCGACCTCGTGCTCATGGACGTCTCGCTGCCGGGAATGGACGGAAAAGAGGCCACCAGGCTTATCAGAGCCAGCTCGCGATGGGCGGATCTTCCGGTTGTCGCCGTCACGGCGCACTCGATCAAGGGCGAGGACGATCAAATCCGGGCCAGCGGAGTCTCCGCGCTGGTGACGAAACCAATCGACGAGAACGTACTGGTCGAAACGATACGCGCATTTCTCCCCGTCGAGGTGTCTCATGGCGAAGGTTTTGGTCGTTGACGACGTCGCGGACAATGTCGTGCTCCTGACCTACGAATTGGCGGATCACGGCTATGAGGTGGTGACCGCATTCAACGGCAGGCAGGCGCTCGACATCGCTTCCTGCGAAAAACCGGACGTGATTTTGCTGGACATCATGATGCCCGGAATGGACGGCTTCCAGGTGTGCAGGAAGCTCAAGGAGAACCAGGAGCTGAGGTCGATACCCGTGATCATGGTCTCGGTGCGCGAACAGGAGGACGACGTGGTGAAGGGCTTGGACGCCGGAGCGCACGACTATGTCACCAAGCCATTCAAGTTGCCTGTTGTGCTCGCTCGGGTCCGATCGGCGGTACGAGCCAAGGCCGACCACGACTTGATCGTTTCGATGAACGAACAACTCGCCGAACACGCCGCGATGGACGCTCTGACGGGTCTGCGGAACCGCGGACGGTTCCGCGAGGCGCTGCACAACCTGCATCGCGAATCGCTATCGAGGAAGCTGCCGCTTTCGCTCATCATGCTCGACGTCGATTGGTTCAAGAGATACAACGACACGTTCGGCCACCCCGCAGGCGACGGAGTGCTTTGCACGGTGGCGAACTTGATCCAGAAGTGCGCTCCGGAACCCGGCCTCGCCGCCCGTTATGGAGGGGAGGAATTCACAATTCTCTTGCCTTCGACGAGCTCGGAATCCGGCAAAAGCCTCGCCGAGAAGCTCAGGCAGTCGATCTCGAACCATCCCTGGCCGCTTAGGCGAATATCGGCGAGTTTGGGGATCGCGACCAGCAGGCCCGGCATGACCGATCCTTCGAGGCTGGTCGAAGAGGCCGATCGTGCGCTGTATCACGCCAAGCAAAGCGGTCGCAACGCCGCCGTCCATTACCACGAGCTGACCTCGGTGGAAGAAAGCTTCGCACGCCCGCTGATCTCGGAAGCCAGAGAAGCCCTGGCGCCTTCCGAGAACTGACCTTCGAGGTGAAGGCCCAAGCCTGCCGCTTGAAAGCTTACCCCGACGATCCGATCCAAAGCCGCCGCGCTTGCAATTGACCGGGCCCGCTGGGCATACTGCCGCCTTCCTCGATCGAAAGGATTACCCCCGCCGAGAAACGCATGGCTCCGCCGACTCCCGTCTCACGCCAGCGCCTTGTGTTCTTTTGCAGCCTCTATTCGCTACAAGGGATAACCGTTGCTTATATATTGACTTTTAATAAATCTTATATGAAAGCGGCCGGAGTCAAGGCCGAAACGGCGGCGCTGGTTGAGACAATCGCGCTTTCGCCAATGATCTTCAAGTTTTTGTTTGGTCCGATCTCAGATCGGTTCACCTTACTCGGGCTTGGCCGTCGCGTTCCGTACATTCTCCTCGGACTGTTGGTCCAGGCCGGCGGGCTCGCGGGCCTGGCCTCGTTTGATCCGGGGAAGCGGCTCTGGCTTTTTGGCGCGATGGCTTTCTTAACGGTCCTGGGTCTGGCGCTCTACGACACGTGCTGCGACGGCATGGTCGTCGACGTCACTCCACCTCAAGATCGTTCGAGAATCCAGGGCATGTTGTGGACGTCTCGATTCCTGGCCACCATGGTCAGCTCGCTGGCATTTGGTGTGATCCTCCAGCAGACCGGCGTGGGCCCAGGCAAAGGGGAGATCGTCCTATGGCTCTGCGCCCTGACGACGTTGGTTCCCTTTGGTCTTGGCTTGGCAGTTCGCGAACCTGCCAGGGCGGGTGAAGCCGAGGCCTTCAATTGGCGGGCGCTGGAGGTGCTGCTCGAGCGCAGGTCTCTGGCTTTGCTGGGGTTCGGCGGAATCTACGCAATGGTGGGCGTGGGCGCCGAGTTCAATCTCTCGCCGTACTACAGCCAATTGGGCTTGGGCGAAGGCCAGATCGGCGGACTGGCCGCCGTCCGAAACCTGGGTAGAGCCCTAGGAGCGATATCTCTGCCGCTCGCCTGGAAGCACGCGAATAGAAAGGGGATCTTTCTCGGAGGATTGGCAGCGCTTGTCGCTTCCACGGCTCTTCAGGCGATCGATCGAGGAGTCTGGATCTCAGGAATTACTGCAATTCTCTTCGGCATGGCCAACGGCTGGAACGACGCCCTATTCGCGGTTCTGGCGATGGAAAATTCGGACCCGCGAATGGCGGCCTCCACGTTTGCTCTCTTGAACGCCGTCACAAATCTCTCGATTATTGGTAATTACTTGTTCGCGCAAGCCGTTGTTTTAGCTCACGACCGCTACCCGGCGGTTTATCTCGGCGCCTCGGCCGTTTCGACGGTCCTGGTGGTCTTCGCTCCGCTCCTCTCGAAGAAGCCTCCCACGCGGGTTGAGCCTGGTTTGAACCAATAACCATCGAGGCGCGCGGCGATGCTCAAGTTCGTATCGATTCTGTGCGTCACGCTCGCGATACTCTCGGCGCTATTCGTCCTACTCTTGCCCCTTATGATCAAACCGGCGATGCGTCTGATGCTGGGTTTCCACTATCGAATCCGCGTGGTCGACGCGGAGAACCTGGCTCGGGAAGGGCCCGTGCTCGTGGTCTGCAACCACGTGACATGGATCGACGCCTTCATCCTGGCCGCCGCGGCGCCCAGACCATTCTGGTACCTTACGAATGCGTCTTATATCGACATGCCTATCGTTAGGAACTTGGCGCGGCGGTCGCGAATGATCCCTGTGGCGTCGAGCGGGCCGAAGTCTCAGCGGCAAGCCATCGAGGAGGCTCGCAAGTCGCTCGATCAAGGCAGAGCCGTCGCGATTTTTCCCGAGGCTCAACTGACTCGAAACGGCCGTGTGGGTGCGTTTCACCGCGGTCTCGAGCTCATACTGAAAGGCAGGCCCGGCGTCGCGGTCGCCCCCGTCTATCTCGACGGCCTTTGGGGAAGCGTCTTCAGCTTCTCAAACGGTCGATTCCTGGGCAGATTCTCGGAAGTGAAGCGAAGGCGAGTGACGATCGTTTTCGGCAAACCGATCGCTCAGCCCGTAACTGCGTATTCCGCGCGTCAGGCGGTGCTCGAGACTTCCGTCAGAGCCTATTCTCTGCGAGACGGCGGCGAACGAAAGGTCGACGCCCTGATTGCAGAGCGGTCGCGCTGGGACCACCCTGAGCTTGGCCTACTGGCGACGTCCTCGCCAAATTTCTCGAGGGACGGAATCTCGCAGACTGGGGAGAAGGAAGGAACCGTCGGCCAAGCGGCTCCCGGAGTGGCCGTCAGAATCGTGTCGGAGGACGGTCGAGTGCTTTCTGCTGGAGAGAGCGGCGCGTCGAAGCCATGACCGAAAAGCACCCAGCCTGGGTCGATACAGGCAGACGAGGGTCCATCGACACCGAAGGGTTTGTTGCCCTGACGCGCGATTAGCTACGACCTGAACCGAGCGTCATGTCAGTTGCGAAAAGCGCTCCGCCGCCGCAAAAGTTCGGGTTTCCGAACTTCTCGATGCGATGGCCCATCGCTCGAGCCAGCGAAATCAACAAGCGATTGTGCGGAGTCTTCTTGAAATTGATCGATCGGCCCATCCGAAAATCGAGCCCGTTTCCCACGAGAACGAAGGGAATGTCGTCGAGGGTATGCGAGTTTCCCTTGCCGAGTTCGTTGGTCCAGACGACCAAGGTGTTGTCGAGCAGGGTCCCCTCACCTCCCGGCTCGGGCGTCTCGGAGAGCCGCCTTACAAGATAAGCTAGTTGCTCACACCACCACTTATTGATTTTGATCAGTTTTTCCTGCGCCGCCTTGTCGCCGTCAGGCATGTGAGAAAGTTCGTGGTGCCCATCGTCGACGCCAAGCCAGTGCATCTTGGCGCCGCCAACCGAGTTGGTGTATTGCAGGGTCGCCACGCGAGAGAAATCCGCGGCGAAGCTTTGAACCAAGAGGTCGATCTGGGCCTTGCTCACCCGAGGAATGCTGTCGTTTTTCCGCTCGATCCCAGGTTCGAGCAATGGAACGGGGTGGTCGTTCGCCTTCGAGGTCGACTGCTGAAGATCGACTTCCATTTCGCGAACAAACGAGGCGTGCTCGTCGAGAAGCTTGCGATCCTCAGCGCCTCAGTTCGCGCCAAGTTTGCGTAGGTCGTCCTGAACGTCGTCCAAGACGCTCTTCAAGCTCTCCTGATCCTTCACCTTGCCGTAGAGCTTGGAAAACATCTGGTAGGGGTCGTCGATCGGAGCGATCGGCTTGTTGGGGCCGGCGTAGACCATCCGGGTCCAGGTATCCGCGCGATCCGGGACCATCACCCCGAATTCAAGAGATCCGAATCGAGTGCGCGTCGCGGGACTTGCCTGTAAGTGGTTTTTGATTTCTTGATCGATCGAGAGGCCGGTGGACCATCCCGCAGGCGTATCGGACCCGCCCTGGATGTTTCCTGGGAAGAGCTCGATTCCGGTCAAAAGGCAACCGATGCCTCGCATGTGCCCATCGCCGTCGCCCCGAATTTTGTCGGAAAGCCCGTGCAAGACGAGCGTACGGTCGCGAAACGGCTCGAGCGGAGAGAGAATCTGCTTGAACTCTTTGAGCTCGCCTTCTCCATCCGGCCAAAATTCCCAGGGTACGATTCCATTGGGACTGAACATCACAACCAGCCGCTGCTTGCGAGCCGACTGATTTTCGAACCCAAGGCTCGGCAGATTCCCCAGGAAAGGCAGCGCCGATGCGCCCAGACCAAGATCGCGAAGAAATTCCCGCCGGCGAGTCCAAACTGCCATCGCGATACTCCCATCAACGTTAGAAAAACCATCCGCTGATTGAATCGTACCAATTCGCCTTCTTCTTGGACGATTCGGCATGTGGGTCGACTTCGATTTTCGGCGGCTGCCCGCTGGGCTGCTTCAACGGACCAAGGGCGGAACGAACGACGACATCCACGGTCAGGCTTTGAATGTTAAACCCGTTGTCCTCTAACGATTTTCGCAGATCGTCCCCAGTTTGGGAACCGTAGGCTCGGATCGGCTGCTTGACAAGATAGTGAAAGAATTGCTGTACAAAAGCCGCGTGAGATTCTTCGCTCGAGGCCAGGAAGTCCGCCAGGTCGTGGACTCCAGAGAACTCAACGGAGTCGCCGGAGTGCGTCACGTAGGCGCCCCGAGGATCGATGGGCGAATCGCTTTCTTTAGTGCGATATCGGCCGACGGCGTCATATTGCTCGAGTGTGAAGCCCAGAGGATTGATCATCCCGTGACAGGTCTGGCACGAGGCAGGCTTGGTTTGCAGAGCGATCCGCTCGCGAGTCGACATGCGAGGATGAAGCTCGGGCGCCAGCGGCGCCACTGCTTCCGGCGGAGGCGGCAATACACGACCCAAAAGGCCTCTCGCTATGAAAACGCCTCGATGGATCGGCGAGCTCGTGCGCGTGTACGCGAGAGTCGATAGTAAATAAGGGTGCGTGAGAACCCCGCTGCGCTGGTTGTTGGGAAGAGCCGCTTTGCGGAATGGAGCGTCGATCGCCAGGGTTAGCTCGGGAGCATAAAACCGAGCGAGCCTTCCATTCAAGAAGAGGTCGGGCGAATTGAGCAGGCGACGGAAATCGGAATTCACGCTCCAGACGACGTCTTCAACGAAGAGATCCAACGACGTCTCGAGATCGCAAGCCGTTGCCTCATCAAACTCAGGGAATACAGACCGATCTTTGTTGATCTCGCCAGCGCGATCGACCTTGAGCCACGAGCGGAAGAAATCTCGGAGCTTCGAACGCGCCTGCGGATCCGCGATCATTCGCTCGGCTTGGGATCTGATCCGACCGGGATCGCGAAGGTTTCCAGAGCCCGCGGATTCAAGAAGCTGCTTGTCGGGCAGAGAGTCCCAAAGCGTCCAAGCCATCTGCTCGGCAACGCTCCAGCCGTCGGAAAGCCGGGAGGCGTCGTGATAGAGGAACCGAGGAGACTTGAGCGTCAGCAACACCACGCGCTTGACGGCGGTTTCCTGACTGGGGGCCTGCTCGAACTGTTTGTCGACGACCAAACGCCTCATCTCGTCCGAAAGCGGCCTACGAAACGCTCGCTCGGCGAACGCTCGACAGAATTCGCGGAGCTTCGCCTCTCGATCGCTCTTGCCTTCCCCGGTCGATGCGAGTTCGTTGATGTGGAGCCAAACGTAGTTGGCGGATTCGATCGCCGCGTCCGTCGCGGCTTGATCCCATGCTTTCGTGATCAAGTTTCCTCGTTCATAGCCCATGCTCTTATCGTCGGGTGGAAATGCGGTCGAGAGGACGAACAATTCGGGCGATCGCTCCGTCGCGAGGTTTCGTTCGGGAACGACCTCTTGCGTTCCCCTGGGAGTCTTCCACTCGAGGACGATCGAGCCCGTCGGTTCGGTCGTCTTGTTCAGGTCCAATCGTAAGAAATGCCAGCGCCCGCCCAGCAAGTGGACCTTGCCGCGATATTCGGAATCCTTGCCCGACTTCACGCCCGCGTCGATCAGCGGCGTCTTGGAGTCGTTTACCCATAAACGCATCGCATTCTCGGTCTTCACGACGAACTCGTATTCGCCGGAGTCGGCTGCGAGGATCGACCCTTGCCAACGTACGCTGTAGTTACGAGTCGCGGCGATGATCATCCGCTCAACGGGAACGAACGACACGGGCGTCTTGACCAGCACTTTCGTCAGCTTGGGGTCGAGCGGACCGACAACCGGATTCACGACTCCAAACTGAAAGTTGACCGTTGCGTCGACCCTATTGATATTTTTCCGAGTTCGTCGACGATTGCGGCCTCCCCCGCCGCCGCCGCCGCTGGAATACTCTCCTTTCAGGCCTCTGGTCTCGCCGATCGGTAGCACTTCCCTGAAACTCCCGATCAAGTCCGAGACTGCATTCTTATACTGGCGAACCGTCAGCCGGGCGAATTCAATTCTCGGGGGCTTGTTTCGAGCCTGGGCGATCTTCGAGTAAAAACGGTCGTAAACGAATTCCGCCACGCTGTCCGCTTCTTCGCCGACGCAATCGCCAGGGTTGTCCTCTGGCATCGTTTTGGCAATGAACTTCGAAAGCGCCTTGGCTGAGCGATCGCCCGCCAAAGGTTTAGGATAATGCTCCGCCGTGCCCTCTCCGTTGGCTCCATGACAGCTCGCGCACTTGTGAGCGTAGATCTCCGCTCCTTTGGCGTCTTCCGTTGCGTAGCAGCTACCGACGAGAACCGAGTAGACAGCGGACGAAGCCACCACCAAAGCCAGGATTCCTCGGATTTCGAGTGCTGTTTGGTCGAAGCGGGGCATTGGAAACGCAACCTTGAAACCGAAGGGCTTTTCAGGCAGGGTGTTTCTGGCGGGCGCGAAAACGAAGACTCTTACAAAGTTATTCTGCGCCTTTTCAAGGCAAAATGCAATTTCAACGTGGTCGAAACGGGCGAAGAATCCGGCGTCCTACGGCGTCATTCATACACAATCAGGCTTACCATCAAATGTTCGAATCGAATCCCTCTTGGATCGTGTGTCGCCGCCTCGGACTCGCGACGGGAGTGGGCCTGTTGATCTGGATCGGTTCTCGAGCTTCGATTGGACTCGAACCCGATCTCGTATCCGAAGAGAGCATTCAACCTCCTTCGCATCCGCCCGGGTACGTTTGCGGCAAAACCAAGGGCCTGATCGTCGTCGACGGCAAGCTCGACGAGAAGGATTGGGCCGATGCAACATGGTCGGACGCTTTCATCGACATCGAAGGCGAACGCAAGCCCAAACCTCGTCATAATACCCGCGTGAAGCTGCTTTGGAATGATAAATATCTTTATATAGGAGCGTGGCTCGAAGAGCCGAACGTTTGGGCTGTACTCAATGAGCACGATTCGGTGGTCTTCATGGACAACGACTTCGAGGTGTTCATCGACCCCGACGGAGACCGCCAGCACTACTTTGAAATCGAGGTGAACGCCCTGGGAACCGAGTGGGACCTCTTTCTCGACAGGTCTTATCGAGACCAGGGCAACGCCGACAACAACTGGGAGATCCCAGGGCTCCAGATCAAGACGTCCGTCGACGGAACGATCAACGATTGGAACGACTTGGACCATGGCTGGTACGTCGAGGCCGCCGTTCCCTGGGAATCGATGGAGTATCGAGACGCTCATGTTGCAGCGCCAAAAGAAGGCGAGCAGTGGAGGATTAATTTTTCACGTGTCGAGTGGACCGTGCTCACGACTCCAAATTCGCTCCGAAAAAGGCCTGGCAACCCGGAAGACAACTGGGTCTGGGCTCCTCAAGGGGTGGTCGACATGCATCGGCCGGAGCATTGGGGCTACGTCCAGTTCACAAGTGGCGAACCCGCGAAGACCACCTTTCGACGGGATGAGACGATCGAGGCGAGGCTCAAGGCGGCCGCCGTTTACAACGCCCAACTTAACTTTCGGCGAACCCACGATCGCTGGGCGTCGAGTCTCCTCGAGCTTGGTTTAACGTTCTCGAGAGAAGACGGCCTGATTCCCTCGATGCAGACCAAACAGAAGGGCTTTGTCATCTCGTGCCCCGTTGGGACTCGCCAACCAGGTTGCGATGGACCCTCACGCTCCGCCCGAATCGATTCGAACGGCAAGATGTGGGTCGAACAGATCGATTAGCGACGAACGCCTCGGGGCAAATAGGCCGCGCCGGAGCGTTTACCAGTTGATCTCCGACGGGAAAAACTCGTCGATCAGCTCGTGATAATAGGGCGCGAGCGATTGGACGTCGGGCCTATCGTGCCCCTTGGAATAAAGGTCGTATGGATTGAACGCGCGGACGTGCTTCATCGCCTCACGGTCCTGATCGCTCATCAAGTGGTCATATGCCCCTTCTCGATGGGCAGGATAGAACGAGTGATAGCGGATCATCGCCAAAGCGGGAGCGGGTAGGTAGTCCTTTACGACGTGATAAAGATACTCGTCGTGCCCCCACGACAAGTGCACGTTGTCGAGACCGCAGTTTCTCGAATAGACGCCGAGTTCGGAGGCGTAGTCTGGGTTCGCGCTGTCTGGGTTGTCGGCAAAGAACTCGTGAAAGACGATGCTCTCGGAGAACCTACAACCCACTGGAAAGGTGTCGCCGACCACGGCCCATTGCGGTTCTCCGAAGAGACAGAGGATCTTGCCAAGATCATGGATCAAACCAGTCAAGATGAACCACCTCGGCATGCCGTCCCGCCGGATCGCCTCCGCGGTCTGCATCAGATGCTCGATCTGTGAAAGATCGACGTCGGGATCGCTGTCGTCGACCAGCGTGTTCAAAAACTCCATTGCTTCCCAGACGCCCATTGTGCGTTTGGTCCTTCCGAGGTACTCGGCCTTCTTCGCAAGCACGAACTCATAGGTCTGGAAGCGGTGGTTGAGCTTGTAGAATTCCCGGACGCAGTCTCGAGTCGCGGCTGCGTAATCGCGAAACCCGCGCTTCTCCGGGGTTTGGATATGAACGTCTTGCCATTCGTCGATGTCGGGCAACGGAGAATGTGAATTCGCCATGGCAAAGCCTCAATAGGATTATTTCTGGACCAAACGCGCCAGCACGGCCGTCGCCCAGGCGGTCGCCGAGGTTGAAATGAATTGGTCCTTGCCGTAGGGAAAGCCGCTCTCAAAGTAGGTTTGGAAGGGTTTGCTTCTGGAGACGACTTTCCACGAACCGTCGTCCGCCTGATGAACCAGGAGAAACTCAATTCCCTTGGCCAGAGCTGGCGAGCGCGACTGCCGTGCGCCAGACTCCTCGAGCGCGAAGAGCGCTGTGGACGTGGCGTACGCGTCGCTTTCACCGTCGTCGCGCTGGGACCAGCCGCCGTCTTGGCGCTGCCTGCCGGAAAGCTCCCCAGCGGCCTTTGCCAAAACCTCCGGATCCGCCTTCGCGGCGATTAAGCCCAAGAGCTTGAAAACGCGCTCTTCGTTGTCCTTGGCAACGGCCGACTCGAGCCATTCGCGAGCGTTTGATCGTCTCTTCTCGACGAGTTCTTTCGGAACCTTCGAACCATACGCGTCCAGAGCTCGGAGCGAAACGTACGTCGTCGTATAGTCGCTCGCTTCCGAGGGCGGCCTGTTCGACGACGTTCGCCAGCGACCCAGCGATTGATCCCGCTGGGAGAGAAAGAAAGCGACGGCGTCGGTGGTTTCGTCCCGCTCGAGCCCCGCCAGAGACAACGTCCAAAGCGCGTAGCCTGCGCGTGTCGCTCCGCCCCCTTGGCTATGGCCTTTCAAATAGGTTTCTCGAGCTGTAGCGAGATCGGCCAACGTATGCTTGGCTTGCGCTTTGATTTCGTCGCTCGAGACCGTGAATCCATGCTCGCGAGCGATGGTAAGCGCCAGAACGGGAACGGCCTGATGATGGCAAGAGAAGCACTCGCGCGATTCACGATATGTTCGCCCGCTCGCTTCCAAAAGCGGAATCGACTTCTCGACGGCGGCTCGAATTCGCTCGTCGCCGGCCTCCCCCACGCCGACCTGGAAGCCGTGGCGCGGGTCGAGACGGTCGCGAGAAGCGTCAAGCCCAAGAGCATTGCATGTGTGCGAGAGGGTCTGTTCAGAGCCATACTAGACGCCCTCGCTGGTTGCAATTTTATCAAGAGCACAACCTGTTTCGACTTCGGGGCGAACCATCTCTCGACTTTGATCGCGCAAGGACTCGGGGTCAAGCTCTGCTTTGATTTTGCTCGAAAGAGTCTGCCATTTTTGGACCCAAGCATCCCAAGTCAACGGAGACTCACTTTCTTTCGTAACGGCTGGAGAAGATCCTTTGCTTGAGCAGGAGGTTGCGCCTGGCTTTTCCGCTCCCGTCATTTCGTCGAGACCTCGTAAGGCGAGATCGAACGCCTCGGTCTCGAGTGGGTCAAGTTGTTCGCGCCATCAAGCAATCGACTCGCGAGCCGCAATTCGTCGCGGTCTTCGAACAGGTCGATGACGAACGTCGCTCCGTCCGCCGGCCCGATCGCCGTCAAGGCCTGGTTTGTAGCGAGATCGACCGACCGGACCGAATACTGGGAAAGTCGCGGCAAACCCGCAATCCGAAAGAGAGCCAGCACCTCGCGATCGAAGAATCGATCGATCTCCTCGCCGACTTCGTGCAAATCCTGACGTCGCCGCGCCACAACTCCATTCGCCTTGGGATCCGAGGAATAAGCGTCACGGACCGCTCGGCGAAGCTTGGCGAAGAGCTTGGGAATCGTCCCTGAGTGGAGACCGGGCTTGAAGAGCCGGACCATCGTTTCGCCGTGCCGGCCAATCACGATTCGTGGAATCCTCGCGGGTCTATTGGCCTCGTACAACCGCCAGTTCTCCTTGAGCTCCCAGACCAAGAATCCGAACGCACCTGGCAAAAGCAAGACGTTCGCCCCCGCGAACGCGCTGGCAGCCTCGAACCCAAGAAAAGGCGTCAAGGGCGCCGCCATCAACCGAGTGAGCGTGGGAAGCCATGGAAGCATGATTTTATGAGAAACCGTGACCACCGGAAAATGTTTGATCGGATTGACTTGAGGTTCTATGAGAATATTGACATAAATTCTTATGACGTAGGAGAGCGCACCCATAGGGGAACCAACACGACCTTCAAAGCCAACGACCCGTTTGGGTCGCCGTCGCGAAACCTGAGCCATTCGTCGACGGCGTGGAGCAAGCGGTCGACGCATTCGACGGCGAATCGGAAGAGATCGACGACCAAGCGGAACAGGTTGGGAATGAAATCGACTCGAACTCTTTGCCAGACGCGGATCAGGGCGTCGACGGCGATCTCTTCGGCGTCTCGGCCGAAGCGAGAGTTCAGGGCCAATCCTGCTGTCGCTGCCACGGAAACCAGCGAGGCCGTCAGAGGCGTTCCGTGGACGCCCACGCTGCTCAAGAGCGGCAGGAAGACCGCCGCGGCGAGGGCAGGCTTCACTCCGAATCGCCAGAGCATGATCGCGCCCGAACTGCGCCTCAGCTTCTCGAACCAGGGAGCGTTCCAGAGCTCCTGCACTGCCTCCACGCACAACCAACGCATGGCCCGCCACGCACGCCTCAATCCGCTCCAAACCGTCGACCGGAACCAGGGCAGTTCGATAAGTCCTAACACAAAAAGCCCGGAAACCACGATCGACGCGGGTCCAACAAATTCGATCTCTCCCTTCCGGAACGGCGAGAGGACAAGGTTCGTCAGATGCTGCGCGCTTTCAAGCGCGACGAACGAGCCGCCGAACGGAAGCACCACGTAGCGCGTGAGAAACCGTCCTATGGCTGTCCCAAACGCCAGCGAACAGCCCTTTTGGAGAGCCCGAAGATAGATCTCGCCGGGATGATAGACGTCGTCGAGACCCTGCTTCAGGCTCTTGTCGAGTTTCAGCATCGGGTCCCGGAAGACGAGCTCGCGTGGAAAATCAAGATCTCCGAGCTTCAGACAGTTCCGCGCCACTGCGTCTCGAACGTCTCCCGATTGGATGAACCCGCGCCTGGCGATCGTGTCGCAGAGCTCGTCGGCCAGCTTTTCGAATCCAACTTGCTCGATCAGATTTCTCGGCTTGGGAAGGGTCGATTCGAGCGATTCGACGATTACAGGCCTGTATCGATCTCGGAGCGTCGTTTCCGCCCTCGCGAGAGCATCGTCGAGCAGCTCGGCCAGTTCCTTGCGGACGTCGCTAGGCAGAATCGTTGAGTCGAGCCGCTTTCTCGCGGAGCGGAGCCTTCGCGTTATCGCAACCCACCGATGATGCGGCAGGAGTCTGCGCAGCGGCCTCTTCCCTAAAGAAAAGAGCCAAGCCAACGGCTCGATCGCGTGGAACTCGCGCTCGTGGTCCGTGCAGACCTTCTGGATCGTATAGAGCCAGCGCGCCTCGGGGGTCCAAAAACCTGCCGCCGCTCGATCGACGAGGAACGTAAACCCACGCCTCCAGGCCGAGGATTCCGATCCCTTCGCGCCCAGCGCGGTCTTGAGCCTCCGGGCCAATTGATTGAGGTCCGCCCGAACGATTTCATTCTCGGCTGGGTTCACGCTCGGTCCCTGACTTGCAGCGATCTGAACTCCGAGGATCGCGGCTCGAACGTTGTTGCCCTTGCTCCTGGCCTTCCGGGCCCAGTTTTCCAACCATCTGTTCCGCGCCTTTCCGGCGCCAACCTGCGTCGGAAAGACGAACCGTCTCGCCTCGGCGTCCGCCGAAACCGCTTTCTCGTCCCGCCAGAGACCTGGATCGGGCGCGCCCTCGATTCGGGCGTCCTGGGCAACCTGCCGCGGGTCGACGCCTAGGGTCGAAAGAATCCTCGACGCCCCCTGAACGTCGTGGATCGTGGGAAAGAACGCCTCGAGCCAGTCAGGCGCGAAGATCTCGAACTCGAAAAAGCTTGCCGCCAGGACGCTTAACAGATCGAGGTCCTCGTGAGGCGTCAGCAGCAAGCCTTCTCGAATCAAAACGGTACGGGCTTCGGCGATCTGAACCCCGCCTATCTGGTCAAAGATCGCAGTTACGAACGAACCACAATCGGAGCGGTCCTCGAGCGAGTGAATGATCCTTGCGCGAAAGCGTGCGTGGAAAAGCTTTCTCCAGAGGCTGAGGAGCACGTCTTCCCTGGTTCTCCGACCGAGCCTGTCTGCGTCGGGCCTGGCAAAGAGGATGAGTGGTCCTTCGAGCTTCGAGGCCGACGACGGTAGGTTCACACCTTCCTGGGGGTCGAAGATTCGCGCGGCGTCCGACGGGTCCAGCAAGAACGCGAGACGATAAACAGCCTGCGGACCGAGGGCCGACTCGAGCTTTTTGACGCGGAGCATGCGTCTTAGGAGTCGAGGGGCGACGACCCTGGCGGCGCGATCCGCGGCTTCCAAAAGCCTTTGGACCTCGCCCGGGGTCGCTCGACCTGGCTCCGAGGCCGATTGAGGCCTCGGGTCGCTGGGATTCTGCATTGAGCTCACTGCTCGTTGAGAGAATACGGCACAACCTGGACGATCGAAGTCGCCGCTCAGGCCTGTGTCGACATGTTAACAAGAAGTGAGGGGTCAGGCGATGAAAGACGCCCGCGCTCGAGGGGCAGGCAGGCGGGATTATGGGCGGGTTGCCGCGGACGCACGCCTGGAGCTGCGAGGCGTGGTTCCCGTCCGGACGCCTTCGAGACTTGCATGGACCGTCCGACCGAGCATCTCGAGCCAGGTCTTCAGTTCGGTCGACGTCGAGCCGTCGAGGCTTCGCTCGAGCCTGGCGATCCTCCTCGAGAGCGTACCTAACTTGGCTTTGTATTCGTCCGACGAAGGGCCTTGTTCGCCCAAGAGCTTATGAGCCTCGACCGCTATCTCGCGAACGATTGAGCCAAAATCCTGTTCGTTCGATTCGAAATTCTGATTCACCATGAGTTTTTCTCTGCCGAGTCCGAACCTGATTCCGAGAAACCTTTTCTCGGTAAGATTCAGCTAAATGCAAAAAAGTCGCCGCCGGCGAAAATCTCGCAACGGCGGCGACACGAACTTAGTGTACACCAAATACCGTCGCTGGGCAACCTCGGATGCCTGCCAGCCGCTCTACAAAACGACCTAAAGCTTTCTATTACTTCGGCTTAGGTTAATTAGATGCAACCTTGTGGTATCCTCGCAACATACGCCTTACCATGCCCGCGTCTTATTGACGAACGAAGGCGCCCGGGAAAGACAAATGCGCATCACTTTGGTCACGGAAACGTACTTCCCCCAGGTCAACGGAGTTTCCCGGACGCTCGGACAGCTTGTTGATCATTTGAAACGCAGCGGGGACGACGTTCAGCTTGTGCACCCTGACTACGGCGGGATGGAGTCCGATGATTCGCACGTTGTTGTCCCTTCGGTCGCCTTGCCGTTCTACCGGGAAGTCATGCTGCCTCTGCCCACATTCGGCGCCGTTGCTCTATCTATAGACGCGTTTCGGCCCGATGTGGTTCATATCGCCACCGAGGCGACGCTGGGTTTGACGATTCTTCGCCACGTCCTCTCGCGTCGCATACCTGTCGTCAGTTCCTTTCACACGAATTTCGATCAATACAGCCTTCACTACCGCGTGGGTTGGGCGACGGGCGTCATCTGGAATTATCTGCGTTGGTTTCACAATCACACGAGTGAAACCTATGTACCGTCGCTGGCGACGATTCGCGACCTCGAGAAAAGAGGGCTCGAGAGACTGGTGCTTTGGCCAAGGGGGGTCGACTGCCTGCTCTTTCGCCCCGATCGCGAGGGAAGACGGCGTGAGAGAGGCCATCGGGATACGTTCCGACGAGGTCGTCGTCTCTTACGTTTCGAGGATCGCCCCGGAAAAGAACGTCGCGTTTCTTGCCGACGCCCTTTCCGAACTTGTCGCGCGGCGATCGGACGTTCGCTTGCTGTTCGTCGGCGACGGACCGGACCGAGCAACGCTCGAGGCTCGTCTTGCCGGCAAGGCTGTGTTCGCGGGATACCGTTCCGGCGAGGATCTCGCCGACCATTATTCCGCCGGCGACGTGTTTGCGTTCGCGAGCAAAACCGAGACCTTCGGCAACGTGGTTCTGGAAGCGATGGCTTCAGGCATGCCCGTGGTCGCGCTGGCGGCTGGCGGAGTTGGAGACACCGTTCGCACGGGGAAGAACGGCGTCGCGGTCGATCCCGAGGCCTCTCCAACCGAATTCTCCAAAGCCCTTGAGGACCTTTGCCGCGAAGAGAATCTCCGGAGGACTCTCTCCGCCGGCGCTCTCGAACACGCACGTTCGCAAAGCTGGAGTGCCATAATGGAAGGGCTAAGGAACAGATACCAAAAAATCGCCGCACGGCGCCTTACCAAATCGATATAACTTCACTATCTACATATTAAATCGATGATCCAGTCTTCTCAGATAGACGTTGCAGTTGTTGGAGGAGGCGCCGCGGGGCTCTTGGCCGCGATCGCTGCGGCGGAGCGCGGAGCAAGAGTGGTCGTTCTAGAGAAGAACCGGCGGCCGGGCGTCAAGATCCTGATATCCGGAGGCGCCCGCTGTAATCTGACCAATGCTCGAGGCGTTCACGACCTGGGAGTCGTCTCCGGGCCCGTCGAAGATTTTGATCGAGACGAAGGGGTCGTCGGGGCTCGTGCAATCCAGGCGGCGTTTGGCCCGAACGGAGCCTTCCTTGGACCAGCGCTGCGTGCGCTGACCGTGGACGCGACGATCGCTTTGTTCGAGTCTGAAGGCGTTGCGACGAAGGTCGAGTCCACGGGAAAGGTTTTCCCGGTTTCGAACAAATCTTCTGACGTCCTTTCCGCATTAACGACCCGAGCCGCTCGGTCAGGGGTCGTGATTCGAACCAACAGTCCGGTCGAGCGGATAGACCTTGATGAAGGTTCTGAGAAGCCCCTTTTTCGAATCCAAACGCCGGTCGGCGAGGTTATCGCGGGTCGCTTGGTCCTCGCGTGCGGGGGCAGGTCTTACCCGGGCTGTGGAACAACCGGGGATGGCTATGCGATGGCAAGAGCTCTGGGTCATACGATCGTTTCTCAGACCCCTGCCCTGGTCCCATTGCGAATCGAGTCGGCGTGGATGCACGGGCTCAAGGGGATTGCCGTGGAGGACGTCCTCGTCAAAGTGCGCTCCACCGGCCGAATCGTCGACCAACGGCGCGAGGCCGTTCTCTTCACTCACTTTGGCTTGTCGGGCCCGGCGATCATGGACGTGAGCGGGGCTGTCGCCGCCGATCCGGACGCTGCCGAGGTTGCCCTCGAGCTCGATTTTCTTCCGAGCATTTCCTCGGATCGGCTCGAAAAATGCATCCAAGACGCCAGCCGTACGGGCAAGAGGCCCGCATGGTCTCTGATTCCCGAACCGATACCAAGGCGATTAGCAGAAGAATTGGTTTCTGCCTCGGGCGTGCCTCGAGAACGATCGGGCGCCGAGTTGGGGCGATCCGAGAGGCAACTGATCGTTGCCGCGGTCAAAGGCTTGGCGGTTCCTTTCCCCAGGACTCTGGGGTTCGAGAAGGCAGAGGTCACCCGCGGTGGAATTCGCCTCGAAGAAGTCGATCCCAAGACGATGGAGAGCAAGAGGCGTCCTTGTCTTTTTCTTTGTGGAGAGATTCTCGACCTCGACGGCAGAATTGGCGGTTACAATTTCCAGTCGGCCTGGAGCACGGGCTGGCTCGCGGGTCTCTCCGCCACACGCGATCCTTAGCCTTGGCGTTTGATTTCAAACCAGTTTTCTTGGCTGTGATCGACAAAACCAACAACTAATTCTCGGCGGAGAATGATTCGTGAACCGTTTGAATTTGGTTTTCTTGCCGCTCCTAGGTTTTCTGACGTCTTGCTCCTCGAAGGAGCCGTTGCTCCCCAATAATCCAGAGCTCAAGACGATGAGTTTGAAAAGTTCGGCTTTCGTCGACGGCGGAGCGATCCCAGAAAAACACAGTTGCGATTCGCTTGACGTCTCCCCTCCCCTTTCCTGGTCTGGAGCTCCCAAAGGCGCGAAGTCGCTGCTCGTCGTCTGCCAGGACCCCGACGCATCCTTCGGCGCCTGGACCCATTGGCTTGTGTACAATTTATCCGCCGACTGCACCAGTCTTCCCGAGGCGCTGCCGAAGGATTACATCCAAAATATGAAAGGAATGGAGCGGCCGATCATGCAGGGCAGAAACGATTTTGGAAATGGAGGATGGGGAGGACCTTGTCCTCCCAGCGGCACTCATCATTATGAATTTTATATTTATGCGCTCGATAATTTCCCAGAGGTCGTTCCCAGTTCGCCCAGGTCGGACGTTCTGCGAGAAATTCAGGGCCGCGTGTTGGCCTGGGGAAAGCTTGTTGGAACTTATACACATAAATAACTATGACTTCAATGGCGTCGAAACCGGCGACGCGCCGTGCTGTCGTGGCGGAGAGCGAAGCGGCGATTTAGCGGCGGCTCCGTACGCGGCGGAGCGGCCCGGGGGTTCCTGGCGCTGGCGGCCGTGCTCTTGGCCGGCTGCGATTCCGGGCCCGAGTCGCCCGAGGAGGCGCGGCTCAAGTTTATACCGGAGCCTTCGGTCGCTCGGAGTGCGGTCGAGTCGATCCTCGACGCCTGGCGCGACGCGCCCAACCCGCTTCCCAACTCGTTCGACACCAAATCCTATAAGTTCGTCGACTTCCAACGAAAACCAAACCAACGTTTGAAATCCTTCGAGATACTCCGCGTCGCGCGAGTAGAAGACACAATGCAGGCCACAGTGCGCATGGTTCTCGAGCCGAGCCGAAGCGCCAAGCCTCAAATCGTCCGTTACATCATATTTGGCATCGACCCCTTGTGGATCTACCGCCTCGAGGATTACGAGATGATTTCGCATTGGGAGCACCACGAAGGGGAGACTTCGCCGGCGGAGAAAGCCAATGGTCGAATCGCCAAATCACCCCCTCTGCCGACGTCCAATCGGAAAGAATCATCGGAAACAAAGAACCCCCCTCCCCCATCGGATCGAAGTTCAGGGAAGGATCCAGGAGGCTCGCCCGCTCGGAGAGAATCGGAAAAACCAAAAGAACATCACTGATTAGCGCGTTTGTCCTGGACCTATCGCCTCGTACGTCTCGGCCTTCGAACGCCTGGACAATCGTCTGGACCGCACCCAGAAGAAGAGCACTGGAATGAGCAAGTCGACGACTTCGTCGGCGAAAAGCACTCCGCCCAACACAGGCGCCGCCATGGGTCCGACGACGTCGGAGGCCGGCCCGCCCGCCCAAAGCACGGGGGCGAGTCCCAGGACCACCGTGCCTTCGGTCAAGAGTTTTGGCCTCAATCGATGCACAGCGCCGGCGATGACCGCGCGCGCTCGAGCCCGGCCTGATCGAGGTTCGAAAGGCCTCCCGCCAGCTCGATGGCTTCACGAAGGTAGACAAGCATGATGATCCCCGTCGATGCCGCCATCCCGAAGCATGCGATGAATCCCACCCAAGCCGCGACCGAAAGCTTCAGCCCCAAGAGCCAAAGAAAGAACAACCCGCCGGCGATCGCACCAGGAACGGCCGTCATCACCAAGGCCGCGTCCACTGCGTCCCTGTACGTCCAAAGCAGAACCGCGAACATCAGTGCGATCGATATTGGAAACACGTACATCAGAGTTGTTCTCGATTCCGCCTCGTGCTCGAACCTGCCCGTCCACTCGACGTGTACGCCCGATGGCAATGGGACGGACTTATACACCTTCTCTTTTGCCTCGGCGACAAAATCGGCGGGATCACGGCCGTACACGTTCATGCGGACGTAGTTGCGCAGCAGTCCATTTTCGCTCTTGATCGAAGTGGGGCCCAGCGTCGTTAGAACTTCGGCGATCTCGCCGATGGGGACGAGCTCGGCGCCCGGTTTACCGCGCGCTGGGACGAGCAGATCCTTAAGGTCTTCCTCGTCCGAGCGATAGTCCTTGGCCAGGCGAACGACGACGGGGCGACGGTCGCGTCCATGGATCACGACCGCGGCTTGCTTGCCCGCGAGCGCCGCCTCGATCGCCGCGTTGGCTTGAGCGACGTTCACTCCCAACTCGGCGCATCGATTTCTCTTGAAGCGGACCTCGATGTGAGGCTTGCCCCGGATCGGATCGGCGGAGACGTCGACGGCGCCTTGAATTCCCTTTACAACCTGAGCAATCGCCTCGGAGGTCGTCGCCAGATCGTCGAGACGCTCGCCCAGTACGCGAACGCCCACCAGCGTATTCACTCCGCTCGAGAGCATGTCGACCCTGTTCTGGATTGGCATCGTCCAGACGTTGGTCCAACCAGGAGTCGAAACCGCCTGGTCGATTTCTCCTTGATAGCCAAACAATTCGTCGCGCGTCGTTTTCCATAGCATCAAGCGTTTGCGCAAATTGGCCGTCAAGTGATCATAAATAAGTTCGAGCTTCGGCTCCGGCGGGGGCGGCTCGATCGAATCCACGCTTCCCCCATGGTGGTGTTCGCTCGTTGTTCGAGCAGGAGCGGGCGAGCCGAGCTTGGGGACGGCGTCTTCGCGCATCCGAGAACGGAGTTGGCGCACGTTCCCAACGTAGTCGGAGATGCGCGGGTCGAGAATTTTCATCCGCTCGAGAAGCCCGTCGGCGGCAAGCCTCGAAGCGAGGATCGACGCACGGTCCAGAAGCTCCCGATCGAGACTTCGGACGTGATTCCTCCAGGCTTCCACAAGCCCTGGTTCGGTCGCCTCGGCCGTTGTCATGAGCGAAGGGCTTTGGCCACGGAATCGAGAGAGGATCTCGGCGTTTCGCGAATAAGCGTATGCCCTGAGGTTCGAGTCGAACAAGCTCGAGGCCTCGCTCAGCGTTTCGGCCACCAGGGCCTCCCGCTCCGCGAGATTGGCGGGAGGTTGTACGATCCCGGACGCGGTAAGGGCTTCGAGCGCAGTGCGGACGTGCTGCTCGAGGTCCCTCTTTCTGATCTTTCGGCTGGGCCAAAACTCCCTCGGACGCAGATTGACCATCGTCTCGATCATGTCCAGAGGCGCAGGGTCCGTCGGTGTATCCGCCCTGCCCGCCTTACCCACGACCATCTCGACTTCGGGGAATCTGCAAAGCACCATGTCGCGGGCTTTCAGGTCGTCGACGGCCTGAGACGTCGACATCCCTGGCACGGAGATCGGCATATCCATAACCATGCCCTCGTCGAGCGGAGCCACGATCTCCCGCTCGATTGGCTTGATGTTCAAGTCGATCGCCAGGGCCGCGGCGATGACGACCAAGGCGCCCAAGACTCTCGAGCGAAGGGCTTTGCCCAGGGCCAGCACCGAGGTCAAGACAAAGAGGAACGCGAAAAGCCAGGTTGGACGATGCCCCAACGGCGCCAGACCCAAAAGGAGAGGCACTCCCACCGCCAGAGCAAGAACAAGGGGATGATCGAGCAGGTAGTTCAGCGTGGGCCTATAGACCTCCGTCACTCCACGGACGAGCGGGCTCTCCTGTTCGGACCTGAGTCTGCCGCGTATGAAGATCGTGCAGAGCGCGGGAACCAGAGTGATCGCCAGCACTGCCACGGCCAACAATGCAAAGGACTTGGTGAAGGCCAGCGGCCGGAACATCTTTCCTTCGATTCCTCCCAAGGCGAACACCGGGAGGAAGGAAAGCAGCATGATCGCGATCGAACTTACGATGGGCCTGCCCACAGCCAAGCAAGCCGGCAAAACGACGCTCCGCACGTCCCCCTGAACCTTTCGGTCGCCGTATGCACGCTTCAAATGATGCATTGCATTTTCAGCCATAACGATTGACGAGTCGACAAGTACGCCTATCGATATCGCGACGCCTGCAAGCGACATTGCATTGGCCTCGACCTTGACGATCCCTGCCCAGCGGAGCACGCCCATAATCAAGAACGACGAGAGAGCGGCGAGCGGGAGCGTCACGACGACGACCAGGGACGTGCGGACGTGCAAGAGCACGACGAGGACGCAGATCGCCGCGGAGATCATTGCCTCCTCGACGGCGCGCGTGACCGTGCGGATCGTTCCCTCGACGATCGGCTCGCGATCGTAGAAGGATACGATTCGGACTCCGCTTGGAAGGCTCGGGGCGATTTCTTTGAGCTTGGTCTTGATCCTCCGGGCCGTCTCCAGAGGATTCTCTCCATGCGCACTCAATACAACCCCTCCGACCACTTCACTGCCGTCCTTTTCGAGGACTCCGCGGCGATAGCCTGGCGCGAGCGAGACCTTGGCCACGTCTCCCACTCGGGGTGAAGGCCGGTTCGCATCGATCGGTGCGATCGTCAGGTTTTCGAGATCGCGCAATACATCCGCGGCTTCGATGCGCTCGTCTCCGGGCTTAGTCGAAGAACCGAGAAGACCGACTCCGCGGACCACGAACTCAGCCCCGCCCTTTCTGAGCACGTGGCCGCCCGCGCTCGAGTTGGATTGTCGGACGGCTTCGACGACGCTCGTCAACGAAACGCCAAGTGCCTGCATGCGCCTGGGATTGACCGCGATTTCGTATTCGACAAGGAACCCTCCGACGCTCGCGACCTCGGCAACTCCCTCGACCGCGCCCAACCGAGGCTTCACCAAAGCGTCCTGTACTGTCCTCAATTCGCCGAGATCGAGCCCACCTCCTTCGATCGTGTACCAAAAGATCTGCCCCGTGGCGGGAGCGTCTGGCGCCAGTTCGACCGAGGCGTCTTCCGGCAGAGCAGGCTTGGCTTTGACGAGCTGCTCGCCAACGCTGCGCCTGGCCTCGTCGAAATCCGCGCGATCCTTGAAGATCACGCTCACCAGCGCGAAACCAACCTCGCTCGACGCTCGAACGACTCGAACGTTTTTCAAACCCTGGAGGGCCAGAGTCAAAGGGTAAGTTACCTGGTCGTCGAGCTCGCGCGGGCTCCTGCCCTTCCACTGTGCAAAGACCAGAACCTGATTTTCCGAGAGGTCTGGGATCGCGTCGACCGGGGTGCGGGAGAACGCCCACGCCCCCAAAATGCCTACAACCGCCGCCGTGGCGATCACGATCCAGCGATGCTTAACGGAGAATGTGATGATTTTGTCGATCATTTAAGGGGCGCCGAGGCTTTCCCCAAGGTTTCCAACCGGCTCTTCGCAAAGTTGGCCTCGCATCCCTCGCAGCAGAGAAAAATTGTTTTTCCGCCCATTGTTTGTTTAATTGGCGGTCCCATCGATCCCAGGGCTTTGCCCGTGACTGGGCAGACCTTCTGAAGCCGCGCTAGCTTCTGATCCTCCGGCGACATGCCGTCCAACCCCTTAAGACTTCCTTTCGTGTTCTGGCTATGCTCGGGGTGAGATCCACTGTTCGCTTTTGAACGCGAACCACCGAAGTAACCGGCGGCCAGGCTCGGGTTCAACCGGGTCTCGGCGTCCAGCAGAAAAGAACCCGCCACAGCCACTCTCTGACCAACCTCGAGCCCTTTGACGATGGGATATTCGTCGCCGCAACGAGGCCCGAGGATCACCTCGACCGCGTCGAACATGCCCTCCATCGTTTCGACAAAGACCGTGGTTTTGAGCCCGCCGTCGACGACCGCCGATTCCGGAACGACTGGAACCTGCCCCTCGGGACCAAATGAAACAATCGCCAGCTCGAGCTTGCCTTCGGGGCACTCGAGACACGGTTCGTCCGCCGTTGATCGCAGCAGCCGGGGATGCCGAGGACACCGCCAACGGAGCCTTTGGTGCGACGCGAGCGAAACCGACTCGAGCGGACGTTTGTCGACTGGGCACTCACCTGAATCGAGCGCAACATGCATTGGATGATCGGTGCAAAGATAGGCCGACTTGGGCTCGCCATCGACGAAAGCCGGAATCGGTCGGGGTAGAGAGCGAAATGGTTCAAGCTCCGCCACGGGCTTCTTGACGATCAGTTCGACCAAAAGACCCGGTCGAAGGATGAGATCCGACGAGTCGACCGTCAATTCGGTATCCCATTCGATGAGCACCGTGCTCGTGGATCGGATTGAAACAACCCGACCCCTGAGAGGCGATTGTTTGTCGAGCCCATCGACGAAGGCTTCGACTTCGTTGCCGACCTCGAGCCAAGCGAGCCGCATTGCCGGGGCGGAGGTTTGAACCCAGTAGCTCGAGCCGTTCTTTTGGAGAAGACCGAAGGACTGGTACGACGCTGCCAAGGCCTTGAACGCGACCGCCGCGGTCCGGACGCCGGCGAGCTGTATTTGATAAGGAGAGATTTGCATGCGCGCGACCACGCCGTCGGGAAGCGTCACCGCGTCGCCTTTCTTTCTCCGGACGAGCGCCATGTTGCAGATGCCGCATTCTCCCGGCCAATTCGAGACGACGCCGACGTCCATTGGGCAAAAGAACTCGACGTCGCTCGAGACCGCGGAATCGACCCTGGAAGCTTTCCGAGCGTTCCGAGAGAGCGCATCCCAATACTTGACGATGGTTTCCCACTGTCCAACAACGATCGCCGCCAATACGAGACACAGCGGTAGTCTCAACCGCACCTGAACCAGCTTGAGCGCGGCGATAAATCGCGTCCGCCAACCAACGGATTTCGGGGCGGTCGTTTTGCCCTCGGCGAACTCGAGATGATCGGGCGCCATGAAACAATTCTCTCGTCGCTTGGCAAAGGTTCGGCCGGTCGACAGCGGGCGTTGGCTTCACTCCAGTCCGCTTTCCCGGTCTTCGTCGGGGAGGCAGCCAGGGTCAGCGACCCGCTGAATCTGCAGCGATTGGGTTGTTGTCCATGTCGATTGTCCTCTTGTAATCCTCCTCTCGAAAGACGTAGACCGGATCCAGGCCATGGACCATGAAGTTGGTCTCGATAGGTTCCTTGGGAGATTTCAAGCCAAGCTTCACTTTGAACTGCTTGACGCCGTCGCTTGTCTCCTGCTCGTCCAAGATCTCGAACGAATCGATCTGGTCTCCGTTGCGCCAGCCGGAGTCGACTGCGCGGACCGATGGCTTGGCCTCGATTTGATCGATGGTCTTGCCGTCTCGCCATGCCGAGAGCGCGGTTTCGAGCGCCGTCCGCGCTTGTTTGGTCGAGGGCTTGTAAGCGTCCACGCCGCCGCTAGCGCCGCAGCCGACCGCTGCAAGGGGAAGCAAAGCGGCCGCCAATACATAAAGTTGTGAGGATCGGATCGTCATCTTCGTGCCTTTCTCGTATTAAATGTCTCGGAGTCGTCGACGACGCGGGCCGCGCCAGGGCTCTTTTCAAAAATCGTTCGAGACGACTTCCGAGCCGTCCCGAGATCCGATCGCCCGCCAAGTCAAGAGCGAGATCGAGTCCTTCACAAACCGGACCGAACCGTCGCCCAACATCACGTTCACTCCGCCTGGGTGCATGCTCGAGGGGGGGATGGCCATCGACATATTGGCCATCGAACCAGGAAAGCCCAGACCGGCGCAAGAAAACGCGTTAGGAGTCAACACATGATTATACGTTGTGCAACACATTTCGCCCATCACCCAAGTCATGCCCTGGCGGCTGGTCAGCGGCGGTGCGGCAAGGATGTTGATCTGCTTGCAGTCGAGATAGGTGGCGTTGAGCGAGCTTTGGTTCACCGTGACGAACATATCGGTCTTTGGGTTGGGCAGGCCGTTGCCGCGGCGCTTCTCGCTGAAGAAGACGGTGTTCGAGGTGCCGTCGAGCACGTCTTTGTAACTGACCGAGCTCAAGTCGTAGAAGATCCCGTGGGGAAGTTCACCAGGCGCGATCGAGCTGAGGTTCGTTTCGCTCAGGTCGCAGGCCCAGGTGTATTGGTTTCCCAAGTAGTTGTTGGCGCCCGGCCAGGTCCCGATGGGCGCGATGTCCGAAGGGCAAAGGAAAAGTCCGACGCGCAACTGGGAAGCGGTCATGTTCTCGCGGTTCGGGTTCTGGTAAGGGGGCATGAAGGGGACGGCGCCCGCCATACCGGGCGTTTCGGGGGGCAAGTTGAAGTTGATGCTGTTAAACAGGTTGCCCTGCTCGATGAACATCAGCAGTTGGCTGTGGGTTGACCAGCGCGGATAGACCGGGGTCCCCGGAATCTTGGTATAGCTGGCGCCCTTTCCGAACGGAAAGACGTCGAAAGACGAAGCATAATTGTGCAACGCAATTCCCATTTGCTTCAGGTTGTTGGCGCACTGCGTGCGACGGGCGGCCTCTCGCGCCTGCTGAACCGCGGGCAATAGCAACGAAATCAAAACGGCGATGATGGCGATAACCACCAGGAGCTCGATGAGTGTAAAACCTTTTCGTCTCTTCATAACGATCTCCGTGTGGAATGAATTGAATGAAAATAAGGTAAGAAGCTGGATCGCTGACGAAGTCGAATTCTTTGGAAGTTCGCGCCGGCCGGAATTCAGCCGTGGCGCGTCCATCTCAACGGGACGACGGAACCTTTCGCGCGGCGAGTGCTGGCGCTTAAGTACGATTGCGCCGCAAGCACGCAGGCGTGGAGCTTTGTATGCACGGGTTAAACCCGCGGCGGACGCTCGATCAATCCCGGAAGGCTCTGGGGGATGGGAAGCAAGAATTGAAGGTCGAAGCGGAACGAAGCTTGGCCAAGAGCAAGCCCTACTAACGCCTGAAAGGCCCAATGCTCGTTGTACGAAGTCGAGACGTGGGATCCAGGCGGGCTAGGCGAACGATCTTGCGAGCACTGTCCGCGGCTGCATGGAGAGTCGCCTTGATCGAGTGGGTTGGACGCCGACTCTTGACCATTCGCGCCGATCCCCACGCCCGAATGCGCCTTCGGGAGGGCCGAGCCGACGAATCCCTCACTTAACGAAACATAGCTAAATCGGCTGTGGATAGGGCCTTGAAGCCAATGGAACGCACACCCAGCTTCGCGCTCGACGAAGGAGCAAGCCAAACGCAAAGTCCAGCCAGAACCGTTAGTCGAAGGTGCTTCAAACAGGTCGCCATTCGAGAGGGCCAACCTCGACAGCCGTCTTGATGTTGAAAAGAGATCGCCTCGCTGCGAAGACCACCGCAATTCAACAATCCTAACACACGGAACCTTTTTGCCACAAGCGTAAGATGCGTCGTCCGCCCGCTGCGGATTTCTATCCCTTCACTGCGGCCACGATGCATGAGCGATGGTGAATTTCACTCACCTCATTTTTCCCGATTGGCTAACGCATAAAAAGGATCGGACGCGCGAGCCGGCATTCACGGCGAGAGAACATGCGATATTGTGCTCGAGGTTGGAGGCGGCGGCTCGATCCAATTCCAGTTGGATCTGTAGACGACTTCGAGCCATGGAGTGTCGAGTCGTTTCCCGCCTGAGAGCTTCGATCTAAGTTCCGCGTCCAAGATCCCGCTAGTCAGCAGCGTTCGTTCGACAGGCCAAGTGGGCGTGCCGGTGTGCATCATCCGCTCGATACTCTTGAACAGCGTATTGAAATGCGCGAACGGTCGGACCTCCTGCGTCCAGAAGAGCGTCGATTCGAGAGCATCGTCCTCCGCATAACGCCAAGCCGCTGCCCATTCGCTCACGGCGTCGTTGAGCGTGAAAACGCATCCTCGAAGCCCATCCTTATAGTCGACCACGAAGAGTACAGGGTTCGGTACAAGCTCTTCGATCCGCTTGCCTGCTGGCAATGGTCGTTCCTTGAGGCGTGAAAGCGCGGCGTCGAGCAAAGCCTTGTCGTAAACGCCCGCTGTTCCAGCCTTCCACACGTCCAGGCCCGTAAGACATTGCACCGAGCTGACGCCTGTCTCGCCGCCCTGACGGCGCTCCGCCAGGCACTGCAAAACCTCGACTGCATGAAACCCATACCCGTCGAGCGTATGGTACGAAGTGACCACGATTTGTCGCAATTTCGCTCCTTTACGCACGTCGATCGGCGGATATCTCCAGAGCCCTGGGAGCGACGAACCAGCCATGAGCGGGATCTTTCGCTTGATGGCCTCGTCGTAAATCCACTTCGCGTCGGACCAGTTGTCCGCGAGGTGTTTGTCGATGAAGACTGGTGCTACTCGTCCGCTCGTGTCGAAGACGTCGAGGACTTCGCTAAATAGTCTGCGCTTGGGGTAAATCGTTTGTCCCACGTTCGATTTGGGATACTGGCCGTGTTCGGCGACCAAAAGGACTCCATCGACTGCGAGCTTGGCGCCGCCGAGCGTAAGGGCGTCGGCGGGGCGCTCGCAGACCCGAATGTTCTTCGCACGAGCCAGTGGTTTTCCAATATCGGTCGCGGGGGTTTGATCGAGGTAAAGCGAGGCCAGCTCGATCGAGGGACTATGTCCCTTGCCGTCGAGCGTATCGGTCTGGAGCATTCTGCCCAGGATGACGTCGGCATGGGAGTTCACATGGTAGACGCTGGCGAGCCCTGCAACCTTGGGCGTTCTTATCGCGTGGACTGTGAATGGGTAGAGCGTCGTCAGGTAGACGACTCCGTCGCTTGCCGCACAGATTCCCATGATGACATAACGTGGAATCAGCGTGCCGTCTTTCAGACGTTCGACGCCGTGGTGGTGGTGTTTCGGTTTGCCTTCGGGGTCGACGAAGGTTGTGTAGTCTGGATTTCCGATTGCGATGGGGCCAAGGTCGACTGGCCCGGAGTCTCCAGGCCGCCAGCGGACGACGTGAAGCTGTTGACCGGCGTCGGGGAAGGTTGCGGCGACGCCTGCCCAGACGGCGCCGTCGGGCCCGACGCACATCGCTCGGCAGTCTGTTGCTTTCGCCCCCGAGACCAGCGGACCGAGCTTCCGACCACGCAGAACGTCGCCAGCGTCGGCGAGGTCGTACGAGTAGAGCTGGTTGCCACTCATGGCGATGGCGTAGAGCGTCTTGCGGTCGGGCGAGACCTCCCAGTTGATCGGGTGGCTTTCTGGGTGGGCTAGGAAGGTGTCGGCCGACGGCGGCAGGCCGTCGATCGTCTGTTTGAAACGGGTCACTGCGCCGGTGTTTGGATCGAATCTGGCGATGTCCCCGCCCAAGACGGGGTGATAGGCTCTGCCCAGGTGATCGAGGACGATGAAGGCGTAAATGTGCTTTGCATCGATCAGATCGCGATATTGGCTGGTCCGTAGGTTTAGGGTTAAGAAGTGGGCGCTTTCGATTGGTCGGCCGTCGGCGCAGGTGGAGATATAAGCGATTCCTCGCGATTCGTCGGGCGTAATGCTGATGATTCCCTGATGAGCAACCGGGATCGGGTAGACGCGCGTTTGTCCCGTGGCGGGGTCATAGACCATCGGATAGCCGCCGGGGTAGTCGGACTGTTTCTCCCCCTCCTTGGGATAGCCTTGCTTGGTGCCGAAGTAGATCTTGCCGCTTGCCCCGACGTTGTTGCGAGTGTGGATCTTCGACTGGGCCGCGAAGCCCGCGGCGGATGTACCGATCTCCTTTTGGGCGTCGACGACGACTTTCATTTGCTTCGTTGCTGGGTCGAACTCAACGAGGTAGGCGTTGGCGCCGTACTTGGCTGTGCCGATGTAGAGGCGTTTGTTCTTGCCTTCGACGATCGAGAAGTAGCCGCTCTCTTCGCTGGTGGTTTCGGAGGGGATTGCGTACGCGGTCGACCAGAGCCAGTGGCGGTCGAGGGCGGATTGGGGGGGAGCGTCTTTGGATCGAGCAGGTGCAGGTGCAGCAAAGAAAGCAAGCAACAGCGTCGCCTTGATCCCAAGAGTGTGCACGATGCTCTCCTATCGATCGGAGTTCGAGCCCTGCCCCGCGAGACAGCGCTGCACTTGCCGCTTGGAGGAATGGATTAGGGACCTCAAGAGGATCTCACAAGGTCTCAGTGGTCCGGTCAAGTACCGGCCGTCTCGACGGGAGAAACGAAGCGGCCCGCGTCGAAACGCGGGCCGGTCGATGGTGAGGTTCCTATCCAAATCTGGATTTGAAACGGTCAGATCGCGATGATCATCGCCGACTGTCCTGGGAAAGTCGGTTGATGAGATAGGCCGATAAGCGAGCCCTGGCCGAGTGAAAAGCCGGAGAGCGAGATTCGAGGCTCGACGGCCTCGAGGCGAGGGCTCGAACAACGGACGGTTCTTCGAACGTGACGGTCGGAAGTCGAATGAGAATGACGGAACAGTATGGCTGCGAGTTTCCTAAGCATCTTGGTTTCTCCAATAAAAGTGAAACGGACTTTCAGAATCAGGGAAAAAGCAAATGACAGGCTTTTCCGGCGTACTTTCGGTCGATCACCTCTCCAATAAGGTCATCCACGCGCCGGGCGTTCGTCGTGCCAAGCTTTCGCGAAAACGACGAAAGAAAATCGGGCCTTGGATCCGAGACGCGTGGCTTCCATCGTGATGACCTCTCCGCTTATGCTTCGATGCGATCGGTTTGATCGCCTCGTGGAGGACGTTCGATGGACGAGTCTGTTCAAGAGCCTGTAACGCGTTGGATTCGGATGTTGGAGGAAGGCGACGCCTTGGCTGCGGAGAAACTCTGGGGCCGCTACTACGAGGGTTTGACGCGGCTGGCGAGGCTTCGACTCAGGAACGCCCCTCGCGCAGTGGCCGATGAGGAAGACGCGGCACTTAGCGCCTTCGACAGCTTTTGTAAGGGGGCTGTCGAGGGACGTTACCCTCGGCTTAGCGACCGCGACGACCTCTGGAAGCTTTTGGTGGTCATTACCGAGCGCAAGGCTTTCGACCAAGCGGCGAGGGAGCGCAGGCAAAAGCGAGGCGGCGGCAAGGTTCTTGGCACGTTCGAGCTTGTCGATGGGGATGAAGAAGGTAGAGGCGCTCGCCGCCGGGGCTCCCGAACCGAACCCGGAGTTCGCAGCGCAGGTTGCCGACGAGTGCCGCCGACTCTTCGGCCTGCTCCGCGACGACAGTCTGCGGCAGACAGCCCAGCTCAAGATGGAAGGTTACACCAACGAAGAGATCGCCTCGAGAATGAAGTGCAGCCTACGCAGCATTGCACGCAAGCTCGAGCTGATCCGCCGGACCTGGCAGGAACAAGAAGGTTTTGGATCATGAAAGACGAGGATGAAAGAGTTCCCGATCGCAGCGAACTGCCGCTCGACGTGCTCGACCAGATCGACCGCGCATGTGATCGCTTCGAAGCCGCCCTGGAGCGCGGCGAGAACCCGCGCATCGAAGACTACCTGGGGGAAGTCTCCGCAAACTACCGCGATGCGCTCGAACGAGACCTGCGCAGCAGCCGAGAGCGCTGCGATTCTTCGTCGCGAGACCTCGTTCTCAGGCCCTGAGACGGTGAGCACGCCGCCAACACAATTCGCCGAGGGTCCAGGCGCGCGGATCGGTCCTTACAAGCTACTTCAAAAGATTGGCGAAGGAGGCATGGGCGCGGTTTTTATGGCCGAGCAAGAAACGCCCGTTCGCAGGAAAGTGGCTCTCAAGGTCATCAAGGCGGGGATGGATACGGGTCAGGTGGTCGCTCGATTCGAGGCCGAACGCCAGGCCTTGGCGATCATGGACCACTCCAACATCGCCAAGGTATTCGACGCCGGAGCGACCGACGCCGGAAGGCCGTACTTCGTGATGGAGTTGGTCAAAGGCGTTCCAATAACCGACTACTGCGACCGCAATCTCTTGACGCCCAAAGAACGCCTGGAACTGTTTATACCTGTGTGCCAGGCTATCCAGCACGCGCACCAGAAGGGGATTATTCATCGCGACATCAAGCCCTCGAACATCTTGGTGACGCTTTCCGACGGCGAGCCAACGCCGAAGGTCATCGACTTCGGCGTGGCTAAGGCGATCGAACAGCGGCTTACCGAACGGACAATGTTCACCGAGTTTGGCGCGGTGATCGGCACGCTCGAGTATATGAGCCCCGAGCAAGCCGAGATGGGAGCGATGGACGTCGACACCAGAAGCGACGTCTATTCGCTTGGAGTTCTCTTATATGAGCTCTTGACCGGATCGACGCCTCTCGAGCGATTGAAGCTTCGCAAGGCTGCATATTCGGAGGTTTTGCGTAGGATTCGAGAAGAGGAGCCGCAAAAGCCTTCGACCAGGTTGAGCGAGTCAACGGACGCGCTGCCTTCGATTTCCGCTCAGCGAAAAATGGAGCCAGCGCGGCTGACAAAGCTGGTTCGCGGCGATCTTGATTGGATCGTGATGAAGTCGCTCGAGAAAGACCGGACTCGTCGCTACGAGACTGCCAACGGCTTGGCGAAGGACGTAGAGCGCTATCTCTTAGGAGATCCTGTCGAGGCGTGTCCTCCGAGCGCGTTGTACAAGCTCAAAAAGTTTGCCAGCAAGCACCGCGCCGCGATCGCGACGATTGGCGCTTTCACGTGTTTGCTTGTGGTAGCAACTGCGACAAGCGGCGGACTTGCCTGGTGGGCTAATCGCGAGCGGGAGAGAGCGGTCAAGGCGGAAAAAGCAGCGTCGGAACAGAAAACTCGAGCACAGGATCGCGAGCAAATGGCCATCGACGCCGTCAAGCGTTTCGGCGACGCCGTAAGAAATACGCCCGACCTGAAAAATGAACCTGCACTGGCAAAATTGAGATCCACGCTCCTTAAAGAGCCGCAAGCATTCTTCAAACGGCTTCGCGACGAACTTCAGTCTCATCAAGATGCAGCACCCGAATCCTTGGGACGACTCGGTCAGGCTAACTTCGAACTGGGGGTGCTCACACAAGACATCGGTTCAAAAGATGACGCACTGCGAGCATTTGAGGAAGCTCTGAAAGTGCGAGAACGGCTGGCGGGCGAATACCCATCCATTACAAAATACAGTCTTGACCTAGCCTGGACTCACCACAACATTGGCAGCCTACTTTCCGATATGGGCCGGTCCACCGAAGCGCTCCATTCATACAAGACGGCGCTGCTCATCGACGATCGGCTCTCGAAATCGGCTCCCACCGACGCTAGCGTTTCGTACGCCTTGGGGTGGACCTATTACAGCCTGGGACTCTTGCAGAGCGAAATTGGCCAGCCAGAAGAAGCGCTACGTTCCTACGAGACGGGACTGGCAATTCGCGAGCAACTATTGCTTGCCAATCCATCTTCGGACTCAAACAGCGCGGATATCGCGAGATCGTACTCTCGAATCGGCGTCCTGCAGAGTCAGCTCGGTCACATCGATGAATCCTTGGAATGTCATCAAAAGGCGCTTGGCAACTGGCAGCGGTTAGCGCAGTCGAATCCCACCAACACCGAGTTTCAGAGAGATTTGGCAGGCAGTTATTTCAACCTCGGATCGGAATTCAAGCAAACGGCTAGGCCTGTCGAGGCCCTTGAATCTTTGGGCAAGGCGCTCGAAATCCTTCAGCGGCTGGTCGAAATAAATCCATCCTCCGTCTTCATTCAGAGCACGTTCGCTCAGACGCAACTGGTCATCGGCAAGACCCTAGACCTGATAGGACGGGACTCGGAAGCGCTGGCTTCGTGCGAGAAGGCAAAGGTCGTATTCGAGAGACTGTCGCGCGACTATCCATCGGATTTCTCTCTTCAGCGCGGCCTTTCCGAAACATACAGCGGAATCGGCGTCCTTCATGCTCAACGAGGTCGAACCAAAGAGGCCGAGTCATCGTTCGAGAGCGCCCTTGAGATCGATGAGTCGCTCTCCCGGAGAGACCCGAGCGACTCAAGGTTGCGAGGCGAACTTGCCACGAAATTCTATGATCTGGGCCTTTGCCAACTCGCGTCGGACAAAAGCGCGCAGGCACTGAACTCTTTCGTCAAAGCGCTCGAAATCCAAGAAAGCCTGTTACAAGACTCTTTTGCTTCGCCCCGAATTGGCAGCAATTTGGGAGCGACGTTGAACAACATTGCGATTATAGACCTCCGTGAGCAGAGGCCGAAGGAGGCTCGGCAGAAGCTCTTGCGCGTATTGAGCTCCAGAGAAAAGCAGCTGCCTCCGAGCCATCTTATGTGCAATATGGTCAGAAACTGTTCAATCATCTCAGCCTCTTAATGGAAGCTGATCAGTTGCTGGGGCTCGATCAAGAACGGGAAGCTGCTCGTCGTGAGATCGACGAACTGAAGAATAGCGATCCGAGCAAGGCGAAACTCGACGCTCGGTTGTTTGCGGTCGTCAATGGTGGGCGCGCCCCAGAATAACGCGGAGAGGATCCAAATTGCATACCGAGCATACGAGAAAGCGCTTCATGCAACTTCTACACGCTTATTCAGGGAAGCTTTCGTAAACGATTTAGAACTGGTCGGCGATAGACAACTCCAGCATCGGTATAATGCTGCTTGCGCCGCGGCGATTGCCGGATGCGGCAAGAGCCAGGACAATCCTCCACCAGATGATTCCTCGAAAACAAAGCTCCGTCAACAAGCTCTCGAGTGGCTCGAGGCCGAGCTCGCGACATATTCGAAGCTTGTTGAGAGAACTGGCATACAGCAGAAAGGCGAGATCGCCAAGATACTCGAGGACTGGAAAATAGACAGCGATCTCAATGGCGTTCGCGACCAAAAGGAGCTCGAAGCGTTGCCCCAAGCGGAGCGAACCGCGTTCCAGAAGCTCTGGGCCGACGTAGATCGGCTCCTCGTTAAGACGAAGTCCCCCTGACGCAACTTACATCGTCTCCAATTTTCTCTGATCACGAATTGACCGCGACTCCATAATGGGAAGAGTGCATATCAAGGCAGTCTTCGACGAAACGCGCGAGAAACCGGCAGACGAGCAATCCGTCCTCAACGTCGACGCTTGCCCCCATCTGTTGACAAGGACGGATGCGTGAGAGGATAACTTCTCGAAACGCTCATCAGGCGACCGCGCTGACCATCCCAAGCTGCTCTCCCCACCAAAAGTGCAAAACGCGGTAGCCGATATCTCCCAGAACAAGAAAGTCCAACTATCACTCGTTCGAATGCGAGGCGCACGTGCCAAACCTCTGGGTCAAGAAATCGATTGAGTCGCTCAAGAAGGAAGCGTATGAAGACGAGGCGCATGGCGGATTCAAACGCACGCTCACCGGTTGGAACCTGACGCTGCTGGGCATCGGCGCTGTCATCGGGGCGGGCTTCTTCGGCCTTACAGGAGAAGCGAGCGCCAGGTATGCAGGACCCGCCATACCGCTCTCGTTCGTCTTCGGCGGAATCGTGTGCGCGTTTGCGGGGCTGTGCTACGCCGAGATGGCCTCGACCGTTCCCGTCGCAGGGTCTGCGTATACGTATGCCTATGCAACAATGGGCGAATTCATCGCCTGGCTGATCGGTTGGGACCTGATACTCGAGTACATGGTCGGCGCGACGACTGTCGCCATCAACTGGTCAGGGTATGTTGCCAGCTTCATGCACGACCGTGGACTGGACTTGCCTGCGCAGTTCCTCTCGTCTCCCGGGACGGTGATGGTCGAGGTTCCGGACGCCATCGCCAAAGAGTTCCACCTGCGACACGGATGGTCGATGCTAAGTTCGGTCCAGGACACTTTGAAAGCGGCCGGAGTCGACGTTTCCTCGCTTCCTCACGTCACAGCCATCCTGAACGTTCCAGCGATGATCATTATCGTATTGGTGAGCGCCCTGTTGATCGTAGGGGTTCAGGAATCGGGCGCGTCAACAACGTCATCGTATTCGTGAAAGTTTCGATCTTGGTGCTCCTGATCGCCCTTGGCTTGCCGTTGATCGACAAAGCGAATTGGGGCGGTCCGTTCATTCCCCCTTCGGACGAATGGTTCCATTTTGGCTGGAGCGGAATCTTCAGAGGCGCAGGGGTTGTGTTCTTCGCATACATCGGATTCGACGCTGTATCGACCACCGCCCAGGAAGCAAAGAACCCGCAACGCGATATGCCGATCGGAATCATCGCCTCGCTCGTGATCTGTACCCTGCTCTATTGTTTTGGCTCGCTGGTCTTGACGGGCGTGGTCAATTACAAGCAGTTGCGCGTGCCCGACCCTATCGCGGTGGCAACCGACGCGATGGGTATGCCTTGGCTTTCTTTCTACGTCAAGATCGGGGCGATCGCGGGATTGAGCTCGGTGATCCTGGTGAACCTGATGAGCCAGCCGCGGATTTTCTACGCGATGAGTAAGGACGGGTTACTGCCGACCGCGGTCGCCAAGATCCACCCGAGATTTCGCACTCCGTGGTTGACGACCATCATCACCGGGGTCGTGGTCATGATCGCCGCGGGCGTTCTGCCGTTGTCGGTCGCGGGGGAGCTGACCTCGATTGGAACTCTCTTCGCGTTCGCGATCGTATCAGCGGGCGTTCTTTATCTGCGAATCAGCCAACCGAACTTGGAACGGCCGTTCCGCACTCCAGCGGTTTGGTTTACCGCGCCGATGGGCGTCGTCACTGCCGTGGCTCTGATGGCGACCTTGCCGCTGGACACCTGGATTCGACTAATCGTTTGGATGGCGATCGGCCTGGTGGTCTATTTTGCCTACGGGAAGAGTCACCGCGTGTTGGGCAACCCGCGAAAGTCCGGGGGGATCGGCGAGCTCTAGAGCCAAAGTAATCAGGTGCTTCGAGGCTCAGTTCAAATCGGGCGTGAGGGGCCCCAAGATCTCTCTGAGGATGAAGAGCTTGCCTGGCAAAGTCGGCATATAAGAGCTAGGGATCCACGGATCGGGCTCGTGACGAAGCGTGGTCCAAACGCTAGGACCTTGCCACTGCATTCCCCTGCCGAAGGCCCCGTCGGCGCCGCCCAAAACCTGGTCGGCCTGGAGGAACAAACCAGGGCCGATCGTATTGGCGAAGGCTGGGACAAGAGTGGTCCGACCCTTGAAACTCGTGATCGCGTTTTGCTCGATCGTCAGCGGATGAAGCTTCGCGCCCAGCCGGTGGGTTTGCGCTTTCCACGACTCGAGAGATTCGTACTCCCCCGCAAAGTGAGGCTCCCAGAACGCAATGTGGAACACCCGACCAATCCCAAAAACGACAGTCAGCCTTGCGCCCGAGGACTTGAGCTCTTTGATTTTTTCTGCATAGCGAGGAAGCCTCTCGTGAGTGGCGAACCATCGCTGAGCCTTGGGCACCGTCAAATCACCCAGAGGCCCGTAGAACGCCGTCTCCATGGCATGCTGAAACGCGCCCGGATGGTCGGCGGGCAACGTCTTGCCGTGCTCGTCGCTCCACTCATCCATATTAAAACCATAAACATGATTGCACTTTACATTCCATTCCCTCAAGAAATAAACTGCCCACTTGTACATACCCATGGGTCCGACAGGGAGAATAAGCGCGGAGGGTCGGTGCTCTTGAAGATCCTCGGCGACGACCTTGGCGATGGCGTGTCCGAACATCACCTCGAAATCGCTGATGGTTTCGCAGACGATAGGTGTGAACTCCGCGTTCCACCAAGTTTGACGCTGGGCAACAGTTGAGGGAGGGTGCGAGCAGCACGCGTCGATTTTCGCGAGGTCCCATCCGCTAGGGAAAAAGCCCTCCAGCAGAGATCCGGCGATCGTCGTCAGGAGATTCATAAACCCAGATCCTTACGCTTCCCGACGCATCGCGCCGCTTTTTTCCCAGCCAGGCGCATTTTCCCGCGCGGCGGTGTCGGGTTCCAGCCGCCTGTAGGTTGATTCCCGCGTCGTTATAGTGGGTTCACGGCATGTACGGTTCCAAATCGCAAGAACGTGAGCTAGGATACGAAGAGAGTGGGCGGAGTCTTTCCACCCCAGACGCACGATCTGATCCAGGAAACCGAAACGATGTCTGTTTCGCTTTGGGCCTCGGAGACGCCTGAGAACGCTGGAGGGCATGAGTACACGAGGCGGGTTCTGATCGTCGACGATTCGGAACTCGACAGGAGGATCGCCAGGACCCACCTTGTGAGAGAGGATCTCGAGGTCCTGGAGGCTGGCAATGGCGAGCAAGGGATCGCCTCCGCGGCGCTCGCCAAGCCGGATTTGATCCTGCTCGATCTTCGTATGCCGTCAATGGACGGATTCGAAACGATCAAACGGCTGAAAAACAACCCGCTGACGTTTTCGATTCCCGTCATCTTTCTCTCGTGCACTCATCAGACAAGAGAAAAGGCCGAGGGACTGGATCTTGGTGCAGTCGATTTTGTATCAAAGCCTTTCGATCCCATTGAACTCAGGGCAAGGGTCAGGGTGGCTCTTCGTACCAAATTCCTTCAGAATCTCCTAGAGCAGAGGGTGCACGTCGACGGGCTAACGGGCCTGGGAAACCGGCATGCGTTTGAAGAGCGACTTGCTCTTGAATGGAAGCGATGCAGACAGCGGAATTCCCCTCTGACGTTAATGCTCTCGGACATCGACAATTTCAAGAAAGTGAACGACGCCTTGGGCCATGGTACTGGCGACGAAATCTTGCGGCAGGCCGCGGCGGCGCTTCGAGATTCGGCGTCGGGATTCGACTTCGTCGGGCGTTACGGCGGAGAGGAATTCATCGTCATCGCTCCCGAGCGAATGCCAATGGGCGCCGTGGTAATGGCCGAGCGATTCAGACGCCGTGTCGCTCAAATGAAGCTATCCCTTCACGAGGATCCACATCCGGGCGTGACAGTCAGCGTTGGACTAGCGTCGACGCGAGACCCTCGATCGAAGACTCCAGAGGCTTTGCTCAGGCTGGCCGATCAAGCACTTTACCAGGCCAAGGAATTCGGTCGAAACGCCGTGTGGTATTGGGATGAGGAGCGATCGGAGTTTCAACCCTCGATGCGAGCCAAGACCGGAGCCAACGTCGACTCCGATCCCTCGCTTTCGCTTACCTGTTAAAAGGGGTCAAAGATCGCACTTCAGATCACCCCCAGCTCCCGCGCTTTATCTTGCAACTTCAGACTGTACTCGAGAGGATAGGTGCTTGTAGATGCAAGCGAAGTAAACTGGGTCGGCAGCCGGTTGATTTGTTCCAGGTAATGCATGTGTGCGGACGAGTAGCCGGGCACCGCTCGAACGAGCTTGCCCTTTTGGAGCACAGGCTCGAGCAAGGCCTGTCCCGGCGCGGCTTCCCCGGCCAGCGTCACCATGTCCTTGGCGAAACGCCCCGAACCGTCGATTAGCCTATGGATCTGCTTGGCCATGGGGTACGTTTTCTTGCCTGAGCTGAGCTTGATGCGACCAACACCATTGAGCTCGACAAGCTTATAGACCATGGAGAGCGCTGGAGCGTCGGCGCTGGTGATGAGTTGGGTGCCGACCCCAAAAGAGTCGATCGGGGCGCCCTGCCCAACCAATTCCGCGATTTTGAATTCGTCCAAATCACCGCTGACGATGATCTTGACCGAGTTCCTGCCGGCTTGGTCCAGAATTGTTCGTGCTCGGCTTGTGAGTGCGGTTAGGTCCCCGCTGTCGATGCGGATCGCCTTGGGAGCGGGCTCGAGCCTTGCTGCGGTGCGCACCCCTTCAAGAGTCTGATACGTATCAACCAAGAGAATAGTGTTCGCTCCAAAGACGTGGGCAAACGCTTGGTAGGCTTCGAACTCGGTTGCGAACGACTGGATCCAAGAATGCGCCATCGTGCCCACGACCGGCAGGCCCAACCGGCGGCCCGCCTCGACGTGGCTCGTTCCAGACACTCCCGCAATCGCGCCGGCGCGGGCAGCAAGGAAGGCAGAGTGCGGACCGTGGCCGCGACGAGCGCCGAAGTCGTAGACCGGCCTCCCGGCCGCGGCCTGAACGATCCGTGAAGCTTTCGAGGCCACGAGCGTGGGGTAATTCAAAGAAGCGAGCAGGTGGGTCTCCACCCATTGCGCGATCGGCAGCGGCGCCCGAACCCGCACCAAAGGCTCGCCGCCGAAGACGATGGTTCCTTCGGCAACTGAGTACAGATCGCCGTTGAAACGGACCGAGGCGAGCCACTCGAAGAATTCGGCGCCAACCTTGTTGAAGACTTCCAGCGTTCGCAAGTACGCAATTTGCTCGCGAGAGAAGGCCAGGCGAAGGAGGTCTCCCACGGCCTGCTCGAGACCCGCGAAAACCAGGTATCGACGACCTTCGGGAAGCCTTCGCACAAAGAGCTCGAAGGTCGCGTCCGAATCAGCCATCCCAGTCTCATAATAACCGGCCATCATCGTAAGTTGATAAAGGTCGGTTGCCGTTCCAAGGAACGAAGGATCAGGCCAAAGCGACAACGGGGTAGGGGGCTCAGCGTCCAAGAAATCAAACCTCACTTATGCCGGAACAGGAAGAGCTCGATTGTACTGGAGTTGCCCCCAGATGCGCGAACGCTTTGGCCTGTCTCCAGATCAAGGATCGTAGGCAGACTCATCGCCGCCGAGGAATGAGCGAACAGGCTCAGATGGCGAGCCAAGCCCGACGGAACATCAGCATCCCACTTCCCGCCGGATTCCTCGAAAAGACGCCTATCGATCAGAGTCACCGAGCCAGAAGGTTGAGGATTTCGCAGCGCCCCAATATCTCCGATCGGCTGAACGACATATCCATCGAGGAGAAGGTAATAACGGACTGGGGGCGTAGTAAGAGCTCGGATCATACTGGTCTGCGATGGTTCGATCCCGCGGGTCGCTTTTTTGAGTGAGTCGGAGGGTCGAAGCAGGTCGGCAAGCGTTCCGGGCCGCTCGTGGATCAAGCTTTGACTTGCGCCAGCTAGGATTAGGGCTGCATACAAGATCAGAGTAGGCGGGCCTTTTAAGAACTTGATGCCGTCTTCGCGTGTGATAGACGACGCTATGACTCGGGCAACCATGAACCAACCCACCGCATGTACCGGTAGCCAGAGCCGTGCATAAGGGTGGTAGAGTGGCGTAATCAGGCTGCAGACAAGCCACCAAACTGCACACAATCGATCGGCGGGAGTGCGACTTGCCGCCATTGGCAGAAAGAACGCAACACCGATCCACCAGGGCAGATTAGGTATCAATCCCATGCCAATGGCCAAGATCGCTAGGCCAAGGAGACGAGCAGGGGGCGGGGGCCCAGTTCGTGAGTGATCGATCGATTCGCGTCTGACACAGCTCCACGCTGCAAGCCCGCCCAGAAGGCATCCGATCCCAACGATGCCGACTCCGCTCCAGACCTGACCTGAGAGACGGGCCCCCTGCTCCATCTGCAATCGCCAGTCGACCAACCAGGCCGTCGCGCCTTTGAAATAGCTTCGTTGATGCGACAGCAGTTTGTCGTAGCCCCCATGGCTTTGAACAAAGAGAATCCAAGGCAGATCGATCAGAAAAGCCGTTGGCATGGCCAGAAGCCCCCAGCAAGCCGCTCTAGGCCAAGTAGATTGCTCCCTGCGAACGCTCGAAACAAACGCATCGACGCATACGCAGGCGGCGACTACGACCCCGGTCAAGATTCCGTTGTACTTGAAAATCTGGGCTAAACCTACAAGCAGTCCGAACGAGACCGCCCTCCATGCTCCGGGCCGCTGCAGAAAACGGACTCCAAAATGCAGAGCGAGCATCCAGAATAAGAGGAAAGAGGCGTCCGTCAGAGCTATTCTCGAGAACGCAATGTGAGGTCCGCAGGTTGCCGCCAGAGCCGCCGAACAGGCCCCTGCCCCAGGGCCAAACCAGTGTCTTCCCATGACGCCTGCAAGAGGAATCGTGAGCGTGCCCAGTAAGATCGAAGGCGCCATCGCCGCCAGGTCCGAGAGCCCCAGCAACGCGTATCCGGCGCCGATTAACATGACGAACCCTGGAGGCGCGTACGGAATCAATCCCGGGTCGAGATCGGCGATGCCCTGCCTTTGCAGAGACCACGTACCAGCCAGAGCGTAGATTCCCTCGTCAAAATGTAAGAGACCCAGTCGCGGAAGTTGCCAAAGACGAAGGATTGCCCCTACCATCGTGAAGAGCGAAATGAACGCCGCCTCGCGGTTGTTCCACCAGGCTGAGTCTTTGAAGGTCATGAGCAATCGGCCGAACGCGAAACTGAGTCGCGGCGGGTTATGAGCGTTTCACGTGAAACATCTTCTGGTGGCATCACGGCTGGCATCAGACAGCTTCTCGGAGCTAAACGCGATATCGTGTAAGGAACCCGGGATGGTCTGGCTATTTTCCGATCCGCGGATGATGAATCACGTGCCCCCAACCAGGCATCCCGACCGACCGGAGCGGCTGGCGGCCATCATCAGGCAAATTGAGAGGAATGGCCAGGCCAAGCAGTGCCAACCCGGGAAAGTCCGGCCCGCGGAGCAGGCGGAACTGGAGAGGGTGCACGGAGCCAATTACCTGAAGTCCTTAATGGCTTTCGGACGCAGAGGTGGTCAGATCGAGTCCGATACCTGGCTTTCGAGCGGTTCCCTGGAGGCGGCAAGGTTGGCTGCGGGCGCCGCGATCGAGGCCGTGAATGCGGTTATGACATCCCAATCCCCCCTAGCCCGCCACGCGCTTTGTCTCGTTAGACCGCCTGGGCACCACGCTCTCCAGGATGGCGCGATGGGATTTTGCCTTCTTGGAAACGTCTCCATTGCTGCGCGAGCTGCGATTGCCGATTTCGATTTGGACCGCGTCATGATCGTCGATTGGGACGTACACCACGGCAATGGCACTCAAAACGCGTTTTACGAAGATGGCCGAGTCAGCTTCTTATCCATTCACCGGCATCCCTTTTATCCGGGGACGGGCATGCAGGATGAAACCGGATCGGGGCCCGGACTCGGAAAAATCATGAACATCCCGGTTCCGTATGGGACGTCGAGACGAGCTTTCCTCGAGGCGTTTCGAAACGGGCTCGAAACGCTTGCGGATCGAACCAGGCCTCAACTTGTCATTGTGAGGCGCTGGCTTCGACGCTCATGCCGAAGACCCTGTCGGCGACCTAGGCCTGGAGACCGAGGACTTTATCGATCTCACAAAGGCCGTTACCCAATGCGCTGGAGTTCATTCAGAGGGGAGGATCGTCAGCGTGCTGGAGGGAGGGTATAACCCTTCCCGGCTCGCAGGATGCGTAGAGGCTCACTTACATGCACTGGGAGTTGAACCATCGGCAAGCTAAAGCGAAAAAATGACCCCGACGGGATTTGAACCCGTGTTGCAGGATTGAAAATCCTGTGTCCTGACCAGGCTAGACGACGGGGCCTCGCCGACATCCCACAGAAGGTAATCTAAGCCTCCAGGCAACCTTGGTCAATACAGCCAAAGTCGCCGTCACGCCTCGACCTCCCGCTCCATTGAGAATCGTTCTCCAAAGCGTTAGTCTGACAAAGAGGGGTTCGAACAGGTTCATAGACTTGCTGCCAAAGGGCGATCCATCGATGCGCATCCTCATTTTGACAGGCGACGCTGGCGAGGCTCAAGAGATCTTCTACGCGAAGTACCGGCTCGAAGAGGAAGGTTGGAAGGTCGAGATCGCTGCACCAACCAAGCGTACTTTTCTCTCGGTTGTGCACGACTTCGAGCCGGGGTTTGACACCTACACCGAGAAGCCTGGATATCTGGTTCAAGCCGATTTGGGGCTGGACGAGGTCGACCCGACGCACTATGGAGCTCTCGTTCTCCCAGGCGGTCGAGCGCCGGAATACCTGAGAAACAAACCAAAGGCGGTCGCGATCGTTCGACATTTTGTAGAGTCGAAGAAGCCAATCGCCGCGAACTGCCATGGTCCCTTACTCGTCATCGCGGCGGGGGGCGCCAAGGGAAAGACGATGACGGGCTTCCCAGACCTCGAGCCGGAGTTCAAGGCCGCTGGCCCCCAATTTGTGAATCGAGACGTCGTCGTCGACGGAGACTTGGTGTGCGTCAGAGGTTGGCCCGACAATGGACCCTGGATGCGTGAGTTCGTCCGACTGCTCAAGGGTCGCTCCTAAACCGGAATGAACAAAGATCAGAGACATCGTAATAGGGATTGAAGATGCGAGCGCTAGTGCTTCACGAGCCTTTGAGGATGACGCGAGAATCCAAGCCTGAGCCGGACTCTCTTGCGTCCAATGAAGAGGTTCTCCTGCGAGTCCACAGCATTGGGATCTGTGGGTCGGACCTCCACGCCTTTCGAGGGCACCATCCTTTCGTCACTTATCCGCGGGTCCTGGGCCACGAACTGGGCTGCGAGGTAATAGCGGTTGGCAGCAACGAACGCGGTTTGGGAGTGGGTGACAAGGTGTGCATTGAACCAATCCTCAATTGCGGCGAATGTTATCCATGCCGTCAGGGTCGATACAACTGTTGCACGCGGATCAAGGTTTTGGGGATTCATACCGACGGCGGGATGACGGAGCTATTGCGGGTACCAATCTCGCGAGTCCATAAGCCGTCAGTAGACCTAAACTTCGACGAGCTGGCACTTTGCGAAACGCTTTCGATTGGGGTGCAGGCGGTCAAACGCGGCCAGGTGAAGAAGGGACAAAAGGTGGTTGTCGTTGGCGCGGGGCCGATCGGACTCGGCGGGCTGATCGCCGCGCGAGCGAAAGGCGCCGAGGTTCTGGCGATCGATCCCAGCAAGGGTTGCCGCGATATCGCCCTCGAGATGGGGGCCGGCGAGGTGGTGGATCCAAGCCAGGAGGATGTGGTCTCTCGGGTGCAGGCTTGGTCAAAAGAAGACGGCGGAGCCCACGTTGTGCTTGAAGCTGTGGGGCATCCGAGCACGATCGCTCAAACGGTTCACTTGGCGGCGCCAACGGGGAATGTGGTGGTCATTGGAATCTCAAAAGACGTTGTGCCAATTACACTAAGCGACTGGATGCGCAAGGAAGTCGCATTCCTCACGACGCGCAACAGCGACCATGCCTTCGGCGACGTTCTTTCCCTCTTCGAGACTTTCCGAAAAGAGCTCGGGAAGATGATCACTCACCACTTCGATTTCGAGGAAGGCCCCAAAACTCTCCAGTGGCTCCACGAAAGCAGGGGTCAGTCAGGGGTGATCAAGGCAATACTGCACCAGGCGTGAGGATTCCTCGGAGGCGGTTTGGCTTCTCTGTTATCAGCAGTGAACCCTGGGCGAGCGCACCTGGTCGAAACCTTCTGGACGCCCCTTGAAGCGCCTAGGCGCCACTATCGGAGTCGACATAAAACGAGACTCCAATTCGTCGTTCGACTTGACCATCTTGGGGCTGCGGACTTACGATGCGACGGGTCTGTGGACCATGCGGGGCGTAGCGCAGCCTGGTTAGCGCGCCTGCCTTGGGAGCAGGAGGTCACCAGTTCGAATCTGGTCGCCCCGATTCGCAATCAGCGAGTGGAGCAGTTGAGCGGATTAGTGGAATGCCGATGAGCAACGGAGCAAACTGCCCAACCGTGGTCTCTTCGGAACGATCGACTCCCTTGTGAACTCGGCAAGCCAACTTTCTGACTCATCGAGGCCTGTATGAGCTTAACGGATCCCGCCCAATCCGAGGCGGCGAAGGCCGCGTCCACCTGCGTCAAAGATGGGCAGATCGTCGGGCTAGGCTCTGGCACGACTGCCGCGCTCTTCATTCGCCACCTTGCAGAGCGGATCCAATCTGAAGGATTAAAGATCGTGGGAGTGGCCACAAGCGAATCGACGGCAGAGCTTGCCGACTCTCTTGGGATCAAACTTGCAGGCCTCGACGACGTAGACGAACTGGACGTCGACGTCGACGGCGCGGACGAGGTTGATCCCAATTTCCAGATGGTCAAGGGCAGGGGAGGCGCCTTGCTTAGAGAGAAGATCGTAGCAGCCGCCGCCAAACGTCGGATCATCGTCGTCACAAAGGCAAAACGGGTTGAAATGCTCGGTCAGCATTTCCCCATTCCGGTGGAAGCGAGCACGTTTGGCTTGAGGCACACCCAAAGGGCGCTCGAGAAACTGGGTGCGACGCCTGTCGTTCGAACAAACGCCGATGCGGGCGTAGTGGTCACAGACGGCGGCAACAATATCATCGATTGCCGATTCAAAGGAGTTGAAGACCCCCTTGCCCTGGATCGCCGACTCAAACAAATTGCCGGGGTTCTCGAAACCGGAATCTTCATCAACCTATGCGATTGCCTGGTCGTCGGTCATCAGCATGGCGTGGAAATCTTGGAAAAACCCGGGGGATCTTGATGTTTCACGTGAAACATCGGGAGCCTCGAAAACCCAGGGAATGCCACGAATCGACGCGCCACTTAATTCTCAAGTGAAGGCATGACCGCTGCGTCCGCGCCACTTCCGTCAAGCTCGATCGCCTAGTAACCAGGAGCTTCCGTGCCGGATTCGGCGGCTTTATTGGGAGCTTGTCCGCTCAAGCGAGATTTGAGCTCGTCAAGAATCTCGGCCGTCTTGCTGGCGCCGACGCGATCGCAGCCCAGTTCGACCACAGCCAAGAGCGAGTCGAGGTCTCGTACACCACCCGCTGCCTTCAATTTCACCCAAGAAGGCGATGCCAAACGCATAAGCTTCAAGTCCTCGTGGGTGGCGCCGCCTGTTCCATAGCCTGTGGAAGTCTTGACGAAATCAACCCGGAGCTCGCCGCAGATCTCGCATAACTTGCGCTTTTGGTCGTTGCTCAAATAGCAGTTCTCGAAGATCACTTTGACCAGGGCGCCTTGAGAATGCGCTAGTTCCGTCACTCCCGCTATGTCGTCTTTCACGGCATTCCATTCGCCAGAAAGAACCTGGCCAATGTTCACGACCATGTCAAGCTCGCGAGCACCGTCGTCGCATGCCGCCTGAGATTCCAGCACCTTCACTCGAGATGCATGTCCTCCGTGCGGAAAGCCGATGGTCGTACCAACCGCGACCTGGCTTCCATCGAGGATTCGGCAGGCCAGCTTCACGGCGTAAGGTTTGATGCAAACGCTGGCTGTCTTGTATTCCAAGGCGAGCCGACAACCCGCCTCCAGGTCCTTTGTCGAGAGAGTCGGCCCCAAGAGCGAGTGATCAATTCGCGATGCAATCGCGTCGTAAGTCAGGATCATTTTCAACCTTCTGTGTTGTTTGAAGCTTCATTGGTCCCTCACGCCGGACTGGCGATAGGGATCGAGGTGGTTCGCTTTGGTCTTCGGAAAACAAAGTCGTGGATCACTCTTTTGGGAATCAGATGGGGCCTGAACATCATCAAGAGGATGAGTGGAAGGTAGAGGAGCACGAGCGTTCCACCCGCGTCCAGATACCAAAATTGGCTCGCGACCAGGAGCGCGGCGGAAAGCGAGATCAGCTCGCCAAGCCCTTTTTCCTTGGGCCAAAAGATCGTCAGGATGATTAGGGCGAGATAGAGGATGAGCACCGGCATACGGTATTCGGGATCGATCCAGGTCCAAATGCTGCCAGCCGGCGCGTTCACGGTTTGGTGGAGCTCGAGCCTGCCGTAGCTCACCCTCAGACCTGCGTCGGTCAGGTTTCGAGCGCCAGCGCTCTTGCCCAGATTCCAACGTCGGGGACGAGGATCTGGGATAGCAGTACGCAGCCGAGGATCACGCCGACCGATATGAGTGCAAATTCGAGCATCGCTCGCTTGCGATAGAAGGTCGCCCACAAAGGTAAGAGCCCAAGACAGGCTGGGGTCCAACCTGCCGCAAGCCCGATGAAAAGCGCGGCGACGATCGGCCGCTGGTAAAAGGCCACCGCCGCTAAGATGAGTGCCGCGGATACAAGCTGTCCGCTATCAACTACCGCAATCCTCGTGTAAGGCAAGAGCAGGTAACAGGTGGCGCATGCGAGGCCTGCAATGGGCAAGTTAAAATGCCTGCGACAGACTAAATTGAGGCAAAGGACGAGCACGACGTGCGAGAGCACTGCCAGGGCTCTGGAGATCACCACCTGCGGCGGGCTCTTCTGGAAGGCTCTGGGCAGAGGCGTGGCCTTTAGGACCATGTTGACCGGGGAATCTTGCTCCATCGAGCCCTTCGGCGCCGGAAGCCCCTTCTCTCCTGGGAGAGCTCCAGGGTCGGCTGGATTCCGTGCAGCCCCCTCGTCACGAGGCAAGTTGACCGTCTCGGTCAGGAGCAGTGCAAGAACACCGACGATTAGGCAGATCATTCCTGGAGCATTCAAATTCGGTTCCAGGAGCGGCCTACGAACAATCGCCAAGTCCAAGAGACTTCGAACGAAGATCAAGGTCGATCCGCCCAATAGCCATGCATAAGCCATCCAGGTTCGCGAGCCGTCGCTGCCGACTAGAGCCATCAATCCCGGCGCCAGCGAAAACACAAGAAAGAGGTCGAGATTTCGAACGCTGAGCACGCGGGTGAATTTAAAAAAGATCGCGACGCATGCGATCAGAGACAGGAAAAGCCAGGTACGAGGTCCAAGACCTAAATCCGCTACGAGGGAACCGGACATCTACGGCTCGTTTCGCGGTATTGGCGTTTTGCCTGGGAAGAACGAATCGGGGGGGTCCTGAGCGTCGGTCGTCGCGGCGACGACGGTCAAAGAACCTTATGATACACCGATGCTCCGGGGGTTTGAATGCTCCGGGCGGCCGACTTTGTCGGGTTGTGAGGAGAGGCCGCGTTCAGTCCGATTCGAATGGAAGTGGGTGACCTTCGATTTGGCTCAGCGCGTTCCAGGCAGCCCTTTGCTCGGCGTCCTTCTTGTTGGGTCCCCATGCTGGAGCAAACCGGCGGTTGCCAAGCTCAACGGCAATTTTAAAGCACTTGTGGTGGTCAGGACCCTTCTCGTCCAAAAGCTGATAAGTGGGAGTTTCTCCGAAGCGCTTTTGAGCCAACTGCTGGAGATGGCTCTTATGGTTGAGCCCAGTCTCTCCCCCCACGGCCATCTCGATTTCACGCTCGACATGGCGCGAGACAAACGAACGCGCGGCCTCGATGCCTCCGTCAAGATGGATGGCCCCGATCAGGCTTTCGAACACGTCTGCCAACACCGAGGCAGGCGTTTGCTCGTCCCCTGCCATTCCCTTTCCGACCACCAGGAACTCATCAAGGTTCAAGTTGCGGGATATCTTGGCGCACGTTCGACGGGATACGACGATCGACTTGATCCGCGTCAGGTCCCCTTCCTCGTACTCGGGAAAACTCCGATACAAATGCTCGCACACGATGAGCCCCAGTATCGAATCGCCCAGAAACTCGAGCCGTTCATTCGAGGCTAGCCGATGGTCGGCGCCCGAGGCGTGTGTCAGCGCGGAACGCAAGAGATCGAGGTCTCGGAACTGATAACTGAGCACCTCTTGACACTGCTCGAGCTTCCGTTCGTCGTTACGTTTGCGCGATACCGTCGCTTTTGTCACGATTATGCGAATCCAAAATTCCATTCGGGAGGAGTCAAACGCCAAGCCAACGCCGATCTCGCCTGCGACTGGCCCAACGCGTTTCTACTCTAACTGGTGGACGTAAGACGATGCAAGCCGGGTTGTTCGGTCGCAACGCTCGATTACGAAGTCGGCGGATCGGCTTGACAACCCGAATCGGCGGAGTTGTCATGAACGTACGAATCACGAATGCGATTCGAACGCGCAAACGACGCAACCGGCCTCGACGACCTCCTATAAAGGATAGCACATTGGTTCCCGCCAAGGACTTCAAGAGAAGAATGGTTGTCGACATCGACGGGGCTGCTCATATCATCGAGCAGATCCAGGTTCAAACCCCGTCCGCTCGAGGCGCCGCGACGCTCTATAAAATCAAGGCGAGAAACCTCAAAACGCGAAACCGCGTCGAGAAGTCGTTTCGTGGGACGGACTCGCTCAACGAGGCGTCGTTTGAACGTCGACCTTCGCAGTTTCTCTACAGAGATCCAGACGCTTGCCACTTCATGGACTCCGCCGACTTCAACCAGTTCAGCATCACCCTGAGCGATCTCGAGGATCAAATCCCGTTCATGACCGAGAACATGGAGGGCGTCGAGGCTCTTGTCGTGGATGGAGAAGTGATTGGCATCGAGATCCCCGATGCGGTGGATTTGCTCATTACCGACGCAGCGCCTGGCGTCCGAGGAAACTCAGCCACCGGCCGGACCAAGCCCGCAACCCTTTCCACCGGCTTCGTCGTCCAGGTTCCCGAGCATCTTGATCCTGGCGTGAAAGTGCGGGTCGATACGCGCACAGGCGAGTATCTTGGGAGGGCGGGGAATTAGCCGGAAAGCAGCAAGGCAGGCGGGTGTCTACGACGGCCTGACTCGGATCTTGAGCTTTACAGGTGCGTTCCTAGATCATAGGATTCGGTGGCAGACAACACGGAAGTGATGAGCCTGCGTCTCAAGGATGGACAAGGTGGCCAAGATCGTCAGCGTTGCCAACCAGAAGGGGGGCGTGGGTAAGACCACAACCTCGATCAATCTGGCTGCGGGCTTGGCCAAGGCCGGCCGCAGCGCGCTTGTGGTCGACGTCGACCCGCAATGCAACGCGACCAGCGGCTTGGGCGCGAGCCCTGCCCAACGACATCCACTTGTCTCCGGCAAGCCGCTGGCCGAATCCATCTTGCCCACCACCAACGAGAAGTTGTTCCTGCTTGCGGGCTCCCAAAGCCTGGCCGACGCCGACGCACTCTCCGCATCCAACCGGCAGCGGGCCTCGGCGCTGAGGCGCCAGCTCACTCAAGAACTAAGCCAGTTCGATTATATCTTTATCGATTGTCCCCCATCGTTGGGGCAGTTGACCCGGGCGGCGCTTGGGGCGGCCAACGAGGTTTTTATCCCCATCCAATGCGAATATTTCGCGATGGAAGGCCTCTCCCAGATCATCGAGCTGGCTCGACAAACCAAAGCTCGGGAGAACCACAGGCTCGAGATCGGCGGCATCGTCCTCACGATGTACGACCCCGACTTGGACCTTGCGAACGAAGTGGCCGGAGAGGTGCGCGGCTATTTTGACAAGACCGTTTTCCAAAGCATGATTCCAAGAGACGTTCATGTGAGTGAATCGCCAAGCCATGGATTGAGCGTGCTGGACTACGCGCCCAGGGCAAGGGGCGCGCGTGCGTATACCGAACTTGTCATGGAGGTGATCGACCGTGAATAAGCGACGACTCGGCAGGGGACTGGAAGCGCTCTTGGGTCGCGAGGAAGGGGGGCTCGAATCGACGTCGCTCGATTCCGCCGAACTCTTGCACGTCCCCATCGACCAGATCGACCCGAATCCGTTTCAACCCAGGCGACAATTCGATCCGGCCGACATCTCCTCCTTGGCCGACTCGATCCGCCAGCACGGGATGCTACAGCCGGTGCTCCTGCGTCCGATGCACGATCGATTCCAGCTCATCGCCGGCGAACGAAGGATGCGAGCCGCGATCGAAGCCCATCTGCACGAGATCCCCGCGAGATTGATGGAATTGGACGACCAGCGCGTCCATGAACTGGCGATGGTGGAAAACCTTCAGCGCGAGGATCTGAACGCCATGGACAAAGCCTTGGCGTTCCAAAGCTACCTCGAAAGCTACGGCGGGACGCAGGAAGAGCTCGCCAGCAGGATCGGCGTGGACCGGTCCACGGTGGCCAATCTTGTCCGCCTGCTCGATCTTCCTTTAGAAGTTCAGGCGGCGGTACGCGATAAACACATTTCTCCAGGCCACGCTCGAGCCCTTTTGGGTTTGGACACGGCTGAGGCGCGGATCAACGCCCTGGGCAGGATCGTTGACGAGGCCCTTTCCGTCCGGCAAACCGAAGCACTGGTTGCCACAGGAGAGCCCACACCCTCAAAACCGCGGATTCGACAAGACCAAAACCATGAGTCGAACGGCGCGCCAACCGACAAGCCGCCACATCTCGCCGAACTCGAGCATCATCTTCAAGAGCGATTCGGAACCCCTGTGATGGTGAAGCTGAAAGGCCAAAACAAAGGCCAATTCATCATCAGCTTTCAATCGGAAGAAGAGTTTCAGAGACTCGCTGGGATCATGCGAGGCTATTGAAAAAGGCAAGAAAAGGTATCGCGCAAAATCAAACGAACCGCCTGGGGGCGGTTCGTCTCTTTCTTTCAGACCAGCTTTCCCGGTCGATCAGTTCAGCTTGGTTTCAGGTGCGATAGGTGCTGAATTCGACCCGTCTCGGGTTTTCATCTGCTGGTTTTGGATCGCCTCGTAGATCTCGCGCCTGTGGACAGAAATGTCCTTGGGGGCTTCAATCCCCAGACGCACTTTATCGCCACGAATCTCCACCACCGTCACAGTGATGTGATCGTTGATGATGATGCTCTCATTCTTCTTCCGAGAGAGTACGAGCATCGCCTGGCACTCCGTGGCGAATCTTGTGGTGAGGCGCGACTCGGTCGCGCCGGCGATCCAGAAACTCGAAGCGAGCATTTCTGGTCAGTCCTACTCAACACAATTGTAGCGAACGAATTTGGCGGGTCAAGCGGTTCAGGGATTTTTCACAGTTTCGAGACTCTAGTGAGAATTTGGGTGACTTGGTGGAATTGGGGGACTGGGTAAGGTGGAAGAGGCAGGCCACCTGAGCAGTCTTATCCTCGCTTCTGGGCGAGGTTTCGTTTGTAAAGCTGGCCCAAGCCAAGGTGGTAGATCTCGTCGTCGATATCTTCTTGGGTCGCTGGGTTCATCGTCTCGCGGAGTTCTTGGACGAGCAACTCAAAGAACTTGAGACGGGCTCGCTGAAGGGTTTTGCGGAAGGCTTCGGGAGTCACTCCAGAGCCAAGTTGCTTGCTCATCTGACTCGAGAGGTCTTCGATGGGTGCGTCAGGCCTTTCGACCCGAAGGTGCAAGACGGTTGCATAGCGGTTCTTGGCAGTGCTCGCCTCGAACGTCTCGAGCCTCGCCCAAACCCGCTTGATCACAGCCTCTCGCCAGACTTGATCGTATTCTGCGTCTGGTTTCGAGGGGTCGAGCAGGTCTCCCGCCGGAAGGGCCTGGAGCTTACGACCTCGGAAGTGGTCAATGATCAGCCGATGAAGCACGGTCCGCAGGTAGTCTCGGAATCGACCCTTGGCAACGTCCGCCCCGGCAAGCTTGTGATTCAGGAGCTTGGTCCAAAACTCCTGCATGACCTCGTCGGCAAGATTCTGGTCCCTGAGCTTGAGCCTGAGGTAGCGAGCCACGGCGTCGTGATACCTGCCAACCAGGTCTCGCATCGCAGCCTGGCCGGTGGGGCCAGGCTGGTGCGCGATTCGTATCGTGGTCCAACTCGTCTCCAAAGCGGAGAGGTGGTCGGGCTGTTTGGTCTTGATATCGTCGTCGGATCGCGATTGCGGCATGCGTTCAATATCCCGAACGGGTCGAAGCGATAAAACCGGCGACGCCTCGCAGAGCGGCTCGACTTCGACTCTGTTCCCTACCCCGTTGATTCAACCCTAGCACGGCGGGAGCCCAGAGGCAAGAATTCGAGGGCAGGGGGGCGTCAATGTTCGGAACGACGAATCGGTTCGAACCTCGAGTCGACGGTCTCTAAACCAATCATCAATGCTTATGCAGATACTTCGCGATGAGATGATCGTAAGAGTTCTGAAACGGCTTGTGCGATTTTGGTCTGACCGCCGGCTTATCGTTGCCCTTGTGTTTGGAGGAAAAAGCTACGACTTGTGGGCTCGAGACCTGCCCTGACAGCGTGATCGGCGACTGACCGATGATCGGAGCAGGCTGAGAGAGACCGGCGTCGAGGGCAGCGAGAACAGAAAGCGGTTGCGGCGAAGCGGGCGGAGCGGAAACGTTGAAGGCGTCGTCGATCACGGTTTGCTGACCGCTGGAGGCGTCGATAACGACTTCAGCCTCGTACACGCCGGCTGTCAAGTAGTCGTGCGAGGCTTCGATGGCATACACCCCGTTTGCGTTCTGGATGATGTAGGCGTTGGTTGTGTCGCCGTCTCCCCAGTTCACAACCGCGGAAAAAGGCTCGACGCCCGCAATCGGCGGCGCACCTGCGAACGTTCCTACGTACCAGTTGAATCCCGAGCCTGCCGTCAGGTTTTGTTGGACGCCCGACGCCTGGAGGGAGACAAGCGCCGACGATTGTAGTGAGGCGCTGCCGTAGCCTGCCGCAATGGTGGAAGCCAGCGTAACAGTGATGTCGTAAGAGCCCGCTTCGTTGTACACATTCGAGCCAGAGATCGTAAACGTAGTTGGGCTTGTTTGCGTGATCACTCCCGTGGAGATATCGCCTCCGCCCCAATCGATGGTCGCGGAAAAGTCCGAGGCGATGGGCGAGCCCGTTGTTACGCTGAACTGGGCCACCGTGGTTGCGACTTCCGTTCCGACGATTGCGGTTACGTTATTGGCGCTGGCGGTCGTGAAGGAGTTTGCAATCACCGCGGGGTTCCCGGACAGGTCGCTGACGAGTTTCAAGGCGATCGGGCTGCCCAGGCCCGTGACCAGGTTATATCCAGGCCCGGCTGAGTAGCTGGCGTTATTGCCCTGGTAGATCTGGTTGAAATCGCTCGTATTGGCATAAATGTCAGGGAGGGTTTGCGTGGCTCCATCGAGCGGCGCCAGGGAATTGAGCGCCCTGCCCTGGTCAATGATCGCCATAAGCCCTGCCCATTGGGGGGCGCCTGCGCTGGTGCCGCCGACCTGCTCCCAGCCCGTTACCGACGAATAAATCCAAACCGGCGAAGTCGACGCGTCTGCGTTGTACGCGACGTCGGGAGAAGTCCGTCGAGTGTAAATTGAGGGCACGACGCCTTGTTGATAGCTCGGAAGGGCTTCGTAAGCACTCTCTCCGCCGCCGCTGCCAACGGTCGTTCCACTCCAACCGGTTTCAACGTATCCTCCCGTGGACAATTGGCTGATTGTCGTACCGCCCACTCCTACAACATTGGGAGAAATCGCTGGGTAGAGCGGGCCTGCGTCGCCTGCGTGGTCGCCGGAAGACGCGATGAATGTGACATTTCCATGATTTGGTGGGGTTGTGAACGTTGAATCATACTCGGAGTTGCTGCTCGTCTCCGCGCTTCCCCAACTCATCGATACGACAGCAACGTTCGGTAAGTTTCGCGCGGTATTCACTGCCGCGATGAGGTCGGGCGTGGAGGCAGAGTTTGCCTCGACGAGATCGATGTTCGCCGCGGGAGCAACCGCGTGAGCCCACTCGATGTCGAGCGTCGTCTCTTGTTGCCAATCGGAACTCGTGGTCGAGGGAAGCGTGTTGCCTCCAAACTCGTTGTAGACATTGAAGGATGGGGGATCTGCTAATCCTAACGCCTGATCGAAGTATTGCAGATCGGCCAGTGCCGTCGAATCTCCATAAGCATCGACAATCGCGATCGTCTCTAAACTGCCGTTGCCTTTGACGAGAGTGCCCTGGTTGTTGTAAACGATCTCGTTGAGTCCATAAAGGCTCAGAAGTCCGCTCGGATTGAACCCTGGCACTTGGGAGTCGTTGGACGAGGGCGCGAACTCGATTGCCGGCGCCATGACCGACGGAATATTCGACAACAGCTCGATGCGTTCAAGGAGGTCGAATAGAAGTGTGCGATTAGACCGACCGCGTCTATTCGAGAGGAGCGAATTGAGATAACGCCTTCTTGTCGAGAATGCCATTGCCAAAACCTTGGTCGCGTGTGTGCGTAGGTGCTAAATCGGGCACGAGCAATCGCCCCGAGACCAACGCTAGTACACGTCCTGGCCTTGGCAAATTTTGATGCGTGAAGCAGGCGGCGAATTCAAGAAAAATCCGCCATCGACAAGACAAAGCTACTTCTGTCGCTTCGCGGCCTCTTCCTGATACTTCTTGATAAAGTCGACAAACTCGTCCTTGGAGTGGTCTTTCGTCAGGTCTTGGTCTTTGAGCGTAAACGCGAAGAAGCCGATGCACATCTCGTCGGTGGTCGCCTCGCCGAATCGGACCTCCTTGGGAGGAGACGAAGGGTTGCGCGGGTTCTCGGCGGAATTGTCGTAATGCGCCGTAACGACGACTTTCGAACCCTTGGGAACAGCGAGTGGTTCGCGGTAGGTGTAGGTCATCTGCCAGTTGAAATCCCAGTCGAGCACCTGAACGAGGCCCCTTTCGGTCTTGTCTGGCAAGATCAACTTCATGGTCATATCTTTGCCGAGCAAGTGCATATGAGGCGTAACGGTGCGAATCTCGGCGTCGAACGGAAACTCCCATTCGGCGACGACCTCGTGATTCTTCTCTCCTGGCTTTAGAACAAACTGCTCGTCCATCGCCAGAAATGTGTGGAAGCTTTTCTTGACTGGCTTTTTGCTGAAATAGATGCCGATTTCGCTTTGGTCGGTCTCGGGCTTGCCGTTGGGGTGATAGTGCACTTGGAGAATGACGTCTCCCTTGGCAGGGAAAAACCGTCCGACCCCCTCCGGCAGCCTCTTCTGCTCGTTTCCTGGCGCCCAGCCGCCAAGCTCGCCCTGAATTTCAACCTGGGGGCCTCCGAAGCACGTATAGCCCTCGCCCGGTTCTTCAGCATCTTTTTTTCGTGCCTGTCCTTTGCTCTCCACGAAACCGAGGATGTGGTGCACAACGCGACGGTTCCCAGGCTTATATTCCACAGCCTCGACAAAACGGTTTTCCATTACGCCGGAAGGGATCACAAAGCAGCGGTAGATGTCCTCGCCGGAGGCGGGTACGGAGTAGGGAGCGGGCAATTTGAGAACCAAGTCGGGCGTGCCCAGCTTCCAGCCTGAGGCAAAAGTCGGCGTCGAAGGAACGTCGTTGACGTTGCCTTCGGGAGCTCCAGCCTCGGCCCAGTCGATTAGCTTTTGTACGTCTTTCTCCGAAAGTGCGCGGCTATGGTCGAGCGCTGGACCGAAGCCAGGCGTCGGTTTCCAGGGCGGCATGTTCCGAGCCTCGACAACACGCGCAAGGTCGTCCGCCCGCTTGCGAGCCTGCTCGTACGTGACCAGCGAAAAAGGCCCTACCTCGCCAGGTCTATGGCATTCCTGGCAGTTGTTTTGGATGATGCTGGCGATCGAATTCGACCAGGTGGGGGCGACCTTTTCCTCCGCCACCGGCTCAGGCAAAGGACAGCCGACCGCAGGCTCGTATGTGGTATTAAGGGCCTTGCCGCTGGCAAGCGCCTCTACCGCATCGGCGAGTTCGTGCGTCTTTGGCACAGCCAACCGCTTCCCTCGCTTGGCAAACTGGTCGTCGATTCGTCCGTGATACGCAAGCTTTCCCTTCGAATCGTAAACGAACGCTTCGGGCGTGAACTTGGCGCCAACCAACTTCGCGAGTTTGCCCCTGCGATCGCGAACCACTGGGTAATTGAGCCCATATTCGCGGGCGTGCTCCGCGACCTCCGACGTCGTGGCGTCTGGGTCGACGCATACGCCGATCAGGCGGAGAACCTTCGAGTTTTGCGAGACAATTTTGGTAAGCGTGGGCGTGTATTCGTTCGAGATCGGGCACTCGGTCGAATAAAAGACGAGCGCCAAAGCCCCACCCTCGGGAGCCTTGAGGAAAATGGATTTCCCGTCCAAACCGTCGACCGCGGCGGGCAGTGAATCCCGCGCCCACGATGGAAGAGTCGCAACAAGAGCGATGAAGCACGCCGAAACCAGGGCTCGTCTCAATTCCATGATGAATCTCGCCAAAGCGGTTTTCGATGTTTGCATGTTCCAAACGTCAAGGGACAGTTTAGTTCAGGTTGCGATGGAGGGGCTCCCCCCAAGAAAAGCGACAGGGAATTCTAACAGAAGGTTGCTTCACCGAGGAACCTCGTTTCTCGGATGAGCGTTCGAGAATGCAATCAGCGTCCTTCTCCAAGGCTTCGCCAGACGATAGACTTCGACGTTTCGAAGCCGATTGAATGGGCATTCCCCCAGGTGTTTGGGGATTGAGAGAGGCGGAAACGCGAGCAATGTCGGAACCCGTCGATTATCGAAGCGCCGGCGTGAATTTGGACGAATATGAACGGACCATGGCGCTCCTGCCGCCCCTGATGCGCAGAACGTTCACGCCAAGGGTTCTCGATTGGCCGGGCGGCTTTGCTGGCCTCTTCCGGCTCGACGACAAGATTCGCCTGCTCACCCGGACTTATCGAGACCCCGTACTCGTCGCCTCGACCGACGGCGTCGGAACCAAGCTCAAGCTGGCGTTTCAGAGCGGCAGACACTCGACCGTGGGGATCGACCTGGTCGCGATGTCGGTCAACGACTGCCTGTGCTGCGGCGCCGAGCCGTTGTTCTTTCTCGATTACGTCGCCATGGCCAAGGACGACCCCGAGCTGACTCGGCAGATCGTTGAAGGCGTGAGCAACGGCTGCGTCGAGGCAGAGTGCGCGCTCTTGGGCGGAGAGACCGCCATCCTTCCCGACTTCTACAAACCAGGCGAGTACGATCTCGCGGGCTTCTGCGTCGGCGTCGTCGAGCGCAACCACGTGCTCACGGGGAAGGACGTCCGACCTGGCGATAAACTCGTGGGCGTGGCGTCTTCGGGTTTGCATTCCAACGGCTACAGTCTTGCTCGAAAGATCGTGTTCGAGCGCGCGGCCTTGGTATCGACGACCACGTTCCAGAACTCGGATGCTCGGTGATCAAAGCGATGATCGAACCCACGAGCATTTATGTTCGAGCCGTCAAAAGCGTCGCCGTCCATTACAAAGTGAAGCGCGTCGTTCACGCGATGGCTCACATCACCGGCGGCGGACTCCTCGAGAATCCGCCGCGAGTCCTGCCCCCAGGATGTGCTCTGAAGATCGAGCGGACGTGGGACGTCCCGGCGATTTTCCCATGGCTTCAGAAGCTCGGAGAAGTGCCAAACCACGAGATGTTCCGCGTATTCAACATGGGCATAGGTTATGTATTCTTTGTCGCCGAATTCTACGCTGAGTCGCTTGCTCGGTTGATCATCGAAGAGACGGGGATCAAGGCGTGGGTGATTGGCGAGGTCGTCAAGGGCGACGGAGAGGTACAAATCGAGGGCGTTTCGGAAGCATAAACGAACGCGAGAGCACGTCTTGCGATCCTGCTGACGCGGCGCAACCTCCAACCAAGCTTTATCTCCGCACCTTAGCCCTGAATGGGCGATTCAGATTAGCCTTGGGCAACGCCCAAGGAAGGTCGGAGAACGCGACGTTCCTCTCGCTTCATGCTCACATACCAGAGCAAGTTACCGGTCACGCCAAGATTTTCTTCTCCACCTCGCCGGCGACGTCGGTCAGGCGGAAGTTTCGCCCCTGGTATCTGTACGTGAGCCTCTTGTGATCCACTCCCAGGAGATAAAGCATCGTCGCGTGAAGATCGTTGACATGCATAACGTCTTTAATCGCATTGTAGCCCAGTTCGTCGGTCTCTCCGTGTGTGACGCCGCCCTTCACTCCGGCGCCCGCGAGCCAGATCGAAAAGCCTTTGATGTGGTGGTCCCTGCCGTCTCCTTGCGCCATGGGCGTCCTTCCGAACTCTCCAGCAAAGACGACGAGCGTTTCTTCGAGCATGCCCTTGCTCTTCAGATCCTTGATCAGAGCCGCGGCGGGTCGATCGACCTCCTCGATCTTGAGCTTGATGTCGTTCCTGATGCCGCCGTGGTGGTCCCAATCGCGATGATAGAGCTGGATAAATCGGACCCCGCGCTCCGCGAGCCGACGCGCCAAGAGACAATTCGAGGCAAACGAGCCGTCGGCGCCGTGTGTTCCGTAAAGCTCGAGCGTGCTTTTGGGTTCCTGAGAAAGATCCATCAGTCCCGGGACGCTCGCTTGCATCTGGAAGGCCATTTCGTATTGGCTGATCCTCGTGGCGATTTCGGGATCTTCGACGGCCCTGTCATGCAGAGCATTGAGCGATTGCACCGCGTCGACGACGTCTCGCTGTCGGGACGTGTTCACACCCTCGGGCCTGCTCAAGTAAAGAACGGGATCTCCCTGGCCTCTCAGGTGAACGCCCTGAAAGCGGCTGGGTAAGAATCCGCTGTGCCACTGCCGGGCAGCGATCGGCTGGTTCTGTCCGCCCCTGCCGTTCGAGGTCAAAACGACAAACCCAGGCAGGTCTGAACACTCGCTGCCCAGGCCGTAGGTGATCCAAGAGCCCATGCTCGGTCGGCCCGAAATTGTCGTACCTGTGTTCATGTAGGTATGCGCTGGGTCGTGATTGATCGCCTCGGTCGTCATCGATCTTACGATGCAGATTTCGTGGGAAACGCCGCCGAGCTCGCTAAAGAGTTCGCACATTTCTTGTCCCGCGGGGCCGAACTTTTTGAACTTTTGTTGCGGGCCAAGGCACTTGAGCTGTTGACCTTGGAGCTGGGCGATCGGCTGGCCCTTGGTAAACGATTCGGGCATGGGCTTGCCCGAAAGCTCCGCGAGCTTCGGCTTATAATCGAATGTCTCCAAATGCGAGGGCCCGCCGGCCATCGACAAGAAGATGACCCGCTTGGCCTTGGCAGGGAAGTGCGGAGGATCGACCACTCCATTGTAGGGTTTCAGCGATCCCCGACCGTCGCCGCCGCACCTTGCCGAGGCCGTCGATGGATTCAAGAGCGAAGCCAGAGCAACCGCGCCTAAACCTTGGGTCGCCCTACCCAGAAACACACGCCTCTGGAATCTGCGGATGTCGTCTCGGTTGATCATAAAAAAGCTCCCTGGCTTGGCTGAGGTCTGGATGTGATCACAGACGATTCGCGGCCGTTGATCATGGTCTGGTGATGGTTTCGTGGAGATTGAGGATCGCCCTTGCGACCGACGTCCAGGCCGCCAGCGAGGCGGCGTCGATATCCGTTGGGACAGGCTTTTGTCCAATTGAGAGCAGCTTCTTGGCGGATTCCGGATCGGAGGCGTATTCGCTCAGGTGTTTCGAAAAGAGCGCCTTTAGCACGCGTAGCTCTTCGTCGTTGCAGGCTCTGCCTGTCGCCGTTTCAAACGCCCAGCGAATTCGCGATTCGAACTCCGACTTGGGATCCGTGATTCGAGTCCCTTCTCGCACTATCCGATCTGCAAAGGCCTTGGCCGCCTCGATGTAAGTTGGGTCGTTCAGTAACACCAGAGCTTGCTGTGGAATGTTCGATCGAGCTCGTTCGACAGTGCATTCCTCGCGGGAAGGCGCGTCAAACGCGATCAAGCTCGGATGCGGAAAAGTCCGCTGCCAATGTGTGTAGAGCCCTCGACGGTAAACCCCTTCGCCGCGATCGGCTTCCCACTTTCGCGTTGGGAAATTCAAAGCATCCCAGTAGCCCTCGGGCTGGTAGGGCTTGACGCTCGAACCACCGATCTTGGCGACCAAGAGACCCGAGATCGCCAAGGCGTTGTCACGTACGAACTCGGCGTCCAGACGAAACCTTGACTGATGCGAGATCAAACGATTCTCAGGATCGGATTCCTTCTGGTTTCTTGTCGCAATCGACGCCGCTTGATACGTATTGGACGTAACGATGGCCTTGATCAATCGCTTGACGTCCCATCCGTTCTCTCGGAAGTCGACCGCGAGCCAATCGAGAAGCTCCAGGTGCTTTGGCCATTCTCCCTGAGAGCCAAGATCTTCGAGCGTCCTGGAGAGCCCGAGTCCGAAGAACAGCTTCCAGACGCGGTTGACCATCACACGCGAGGGGAGCGGATTTTCTGGAGAGACCAGCCAATGCGCAAGATCAAGCCTTGTCGCCCTAGCGAGCGTGTTGACCGCCGAAGATTCAGGCAAAAACGCCGGCACGCCCGGAGAAACAACCTCGCCCGTTTCGTCGAGCCAGTTTCCTCTTGGGAGGATTCTCGTCGTTCGAGGAGGACCTGCCGTGGCAACGAGCGTCTTGGGTACTCTCGCGAGAAGTTGCTCGCGCGCTTTCGAGAACTCTGCAAACTCTTTTCGAGCAGGCTCGAGCAGTGGTGCGATCGATCGGTAATAAGTGGACACTTCGAAAGCCTGGGCAGGGGTTCGGTCCTTCGCAGCGATGCTGAGCGAAGCTTTGACGCCGGGAGGCAAGGCAAGCTCCGACTCGGGCGAGTCGGACGTCGTTGCCGAGATCCGAAATTTGCCAATATTGTGCCCATCGAAGACAGAGGCATGTACGAACTCGACGACCAGAGTCGTCTCAGCCCCTTCGGATCCTACTGATTCGCCGAGCGTGAAAACCGCGACGTGCTCCTTGCCGGTTTGAGGCAAGATCGCCCATCCGGTATCGAGCTTGCCGTCGATCGTCGCGGAAATCGGAAATCCATCCTGGGACCAATCGGCTTGCGCCGATGAGAAGCGTAATGCAATGGACCCCGACGCTCCGCCTTCCCAACGTCCTTCGAACTCGCTCAGCACGAAATTACCGTTGCTCGAGGCGCCAGGCCCCGACGCAGGTCGCGAGGGATCTGGCAAGACCTCGAGCTTAAGGCCTTTGAATCGTCCCTTCGGGAGCTTATAGAAAAGCGTATAGGTCGATTGGTTCGGCACGGGTCCCTTTGCCGTCGCCGTTCCCGAACCGTCGAATTCGAGGAGGGCGCCGCCGGACGCGGACGCTCCCGAAGGTTCGAGCGTCGTCCACCTGAGCTTGTTTTCGCCGAACGATTTCTCCCATTCGGACTGCGCGGCCAGAAGCTCGGGCGATGAGGTCTCGAGGTTCGACTTCACGCGAGCGAGCGTTTGCTCGAGCTTGGCCAGTTCCGCCTCTTGAGCAGTATTGGGAACCGGGATTCCAGGCTCGCGGCCCCCGACGGCTGCTTCTTGGATATCCGCGAAAAACGCAGCGAAGCGGTAGAAATCCTTGGTTGTGAATGGGTCGAACTTGTGGTCGTGGCATTGCGCAGCCAAGAGTTGCGCCCAGCCACACGCTCGATGCATTGCGAACCCTGTCCGCTGCATACTTGGCCTCGTACTCCTTCGCCTGCGCCACCCCCTCTTCCGTGGTCATGAGCAGCCGGTTATAGGCCGAGGCGATCTTCGCCTCCATCGAGGCGTTCGGCAGAAGATCTCCCGCAAGTTGCTCGATTGTAAATTGATCAAAAGGCTTATTGACATTAAATGCATTTATCACATAATCGCGATACGGAGAGACGTTCATTGGGTTGTCGCTGTGATACCCGATCGAATCGGCGTAGCGCACCTGGTCGAGCCAGAAGACCGCCATCCTTTCGCCGAAATGCGGGGAAGCGAGCAGGCGGTCGACGAGGATTTCGTAAGCGTTTGGCCGATGGTCTTGGACGAAGTCGTCCACCTCTTTGCGAGTGGGAGGGAGACCCGTGAGATCGAACGAGAGCCTGCGGATCAAGCTCGCCCTGTCCGCCTTGGCGGCGGGCTCCAGGTTGTGCTTCTCGAGCTCATTTTGGATAAAGACGTCGATCGGGTTCGATTGAACCTTTACCGAGGTAGTGCTTTTGGGAAGGTCTGGCCGAACGGGCTTGATATAAGACCAATGACCCTTCCAGGGTGCTCCTTGTTCGATCCAGGACTTGATAAGCGTTGTCTGCTGCGAAGTAAGGGTTTTCCCTGTCGATTTCGGAGGCATCTTCTCTTCGGGATCGGTCGAAACGATTCGCCGGTAGAGTTCGCTGGCATGGGCGTCCTTGGGTACGACTACTCGGACATCCTCCTGATCTCGAAAAAGGCCCTCCTTGGCGTCGAGCCGGAGGTCGGATTTGCGCTTGTTCTTGTCGGGACCGTGGCACGCATAGCAGTTCTCGGACAGAATGGGCCTGATGTCGCGATTGAAATCGATCGGGGGGTTCTCGGCTTCTGGCGAACCCCCAGCCCATAGCAGTCCAGTCGGCCACCCGGCGACGAAGACCAAAAGCCAACCCAGTCGTCGTCGACTCTGAAGATTCGTCGATGGCATTCTGGAACTCCCTCGAGGAGTGGGTCCAATTGGGGTTGTTGCGATGGAGCTGTACGAGCTCCGGGCGGGATCTCGAGCAAGTCTTGTATCATTCGAGCAGCAACCGCTGGAAATCGCAACAGATCGCCAACTTCCGCGAATCCCTTAGACCATGATCTCCATGCTAGAACGTGTTTTCATATCTCTTGGCGGGAATGTTGGCGATCGGTACGCCAGACTCTCCCTGGCAATCGAGGCGATCGCGAACATCGAAGGCGTCCACCTCAGCAAGGTTTCGGATTTTGTCGAGACCAAGCCCGCCGGCGGGCCTACTAATCAAGGCGCATTCTTGAACGGTGCTGTCGAGGTCGCCACGAGCCTTTCGGCCGAGTCGATGTTACTGGCTCTCAATGCTATTGAAGCGGCGGCGGGAAGGGACCGATCGATTCGATGGGGCCCTCGCACGCTTGACTTGGACCTTCTCTTGTTCGGCCAGAGAGTCATCCACACACGTTATCTACAAATTCCGCATCCACGATTGGCCATCCGACGTTTCGTTTTGGGGCCTCTTGCCAGCATTGCACCCGAATTTGTCGAGCCGATCACGGGTGAAACCATCGCTAGCTTGCTGTCGAACCTAGATCGTCAGCCGAAGACCTTGGCACTATGCGGGCAGGACTCATTTGTTCTGCCGAGGTTGCTCAAGGAGATGGACAGAGCGAACCTTGCGTTCGAATGGAGCGTCATGAGCTTCGAAAAGCTCGGAATCGAGGTTTTTCAGCAAGAAAGCCAGCCGACATTCATGGTCCTGCCTCGAGAGGGCTGCGATGTGGATGAGTTCCCCAGACGCGTTCCTAGGGTCCGTCTCGAATCCACTCTCCCCCGCGCCTGCGTCGAGGAAATCCTGGCGCTCATGGCCTCCGCCACGTAATGAGCGGCACTTTCCCGCATCCCCAACTGTCCGGCGGGCTCGGCGTCGATTAAGATTTGAATAAGGAACACATTGAGAGGCTCGCGATGGCTGCCAAGAGCAAAAAAGAAACGAAGGCCAAAGATGCAGAAGAGGGCATCAAGATCGTCGCTCGCAACCGCAGAGCCAGGTTCGAATTCGAATTGATCGAGTCGGTCGAGGCGGGGATCGTACTCACAGGCACCGAAGTCAAAAGCCTTCGGAACGGCAAAGCGAGCCTCGAGGAGGCTTATGCGGGCGTCGAGCATGACGAAGTCTGGCTCTACGGCTGCGACATCCCGGAGTATGTCGAGGCCAACCGGATGAATCACAAACCCAAGCGGCCAAGGAAGTTGCTGCTCCATAGGAAAGAGATCGACAAGCTTCTTGCAAGAGGCTCGGAGAAGGGCCTGACGATCGTTCCGCTGAAGATCTATTTCAAGAAGGGCATTGCCAAGGTCGAGATCAGCACGGCCAAGGGCAAGAAGATGCACGACAAGCGTGAGGCCTTAAAGAAGCAGGATGCGAAACGGGAGATCGCCAGGGCACTGAACCGTCGAGATTGACTGTGGCTATAGAGAAGCTTGTCGTCGCCTCATCGCGGTTCTTTGGAAGATCGTTCTTGATCTTGGCTGCGTATTGACGAATAGTGAAGAAAGAGCCAATCGTCCGAAAGGGCGGAATGCTCTGGGTATGGTCTTCTCCCAAAGGGGGCGAACCAGGATCGACCGGATGACCGAAGTGTGAGGTTGCGTGCCGAGGTTGGTCAGCGGGCCTCGTAAAAAGCCGACTAAACTTTATCTGCCGAGTCTCAAACGACTCTCCGTCTCGCTGCCTAATCCGCAGCAACGGCTTCGCGACGGGCCTTCTCCCGCTAGGCACGTCCGGAGACGACAATGCGGGATCGCTCGATTCTAACCGCCTGTTGCGGATCGAGTTAAACTCATGACGGGCTAAGCCGAAGGGGGCCCTGCCGACTGGGACCCCAAGGTCGAAAACTAAACAATCGGACACGCACGTAGACGCCCATGCAGACGCTTCTCGGGACGCGGGTGCAATTCCCGCCGCCTCCATACCAAGCCACTTGCGATTCGTCGTAAGTGGCTTTTTTGTTGGAGTAGCATCGACTGATTGTCCGCGAGCGCGCAGGTTCAAACCCCCCACTTCCCCTTCTCATGCCTCACAAGCCGTCCACTGTAAACAACTGGCCACAGAGGCTTTAGGGCATTTCTTTCGCGACCGTTCGAATCCAAGAAGGTCCATCGGAAGGGAACTTGGCCGCCGAAATCGCAAACAATATGCAAACCCAGTTCCCTCGCTGATATCAACAAGATTCGTACTACAAATGGTCCTCTGGCTGGCTCTTCAAGGCCGAAATCAATCGTTTCGCGGCTTGTGGCTCCGCAGCGCCGAACAACCAAACATTTCTTGACGAGCGCGGGTTTGTTGCGAATGGCCCGCTCGTTTCAGGGGGCAGTTGGGTCGTTGGGTTTAGATTCCGCCGCCACGAGCCTGCAGATGCGGTTCGCTTCGGGTAGATACTCGCCGTGAAGCATCACTAGAGAATCCGCGGGAGACTCCCTAGTTGGCCCAGCCTGCTCCGAGATTTAGCGATGTCCCCTTTCCGGGCCTCACGAGGAGCACCCCATCCAAGTGGCAGAGGCAAGTTTAGGATTCCTGCTTGCGTAAATCCGTGGTAGGAATATGTGATGGGCATGATTGACAACGGCAGCCTATCCACAGCGATCAAGTTTGCCCTGGTTGATAGCCGGGGCGACGGGACACCGTTAGGACTTTTCATAGCATACGTGGATGCGGCGGAGTTTGGTTTTCGCCGCTGGCTTAAGGAATCTGGGCTCTGAGTACTGCCCGACGCCAGGTCTTGCAGTTGCACAATCAAAGAATGAACCTATATCTCTCTATCGGGGACCAGTCACCTCGATCCTTCCCGTGTTTCTACCCGACCGGTTTCTTTGATTACGGGCATTTTTCCAAAAGGTACGATTTGGCCCGTTTTTGTAACGCCTTCGCCTCGCGCAACACTGGCTGTCGCCCCGCGATTCTTTCAGCGAGAGAACGAACGAGCCGCACGTCATCGAGCTCTAGCGCGACCGTAAGCAACTCTTCCTGAAGTGGATGGGTCAGCGGAAACGCCCAACCTAGCTCCTTGCAGCGGGCCGTTGCCTCGTCGAACAAGCCCAGAAAAGCGTCGCACGGGCCGCTTCGCCGGTTTTGCAACAACACCCCGTATGCGCGTTCCGTCATGAGGCTGTCGTTCGGCAAGCCGAAGGCGATCCATTTGAAGTTTGTTACTTCGATGAGCATTGGTTCGGCAATGTCTTGAGCCCCAGCCTCATTAAAGCAGAGAGCAGCGCGGACGAAAGCGTTGGGCGATTGATCAACCGGATTTCGCCCGGACACGAACTCCTCCGCGGCCCGTTGACAGGCGACGCAGAAGAGCAATGCGGCGTCGGCGTTTTCTTTCTTACTCCATCGCGAGTGGGCTTTCGCTGATATCTGCTCGGCCGTCAGCGGGGAAGCCGGCTTCTCCTTGAGTAATTGCTGAACTCTGGACCGATCGAATGCGGGGAGCCGCTCGCAGCATTGACTGGCCGAGGCATTGAGCCGGGCGTTTCGCCCGTCGAGGGCTGCCTCCCAAACTGGCGTAGCTTCTGGGTGGGAGCTAACGCCCTCGAAGAACGACCTCATCGCCGCCTCAGCGCTGTAATCCCCACAATTTTGCCACTCGGTCACTCGGGGGTTTTCGATACGAAACAGGCCGGAGCTGCGGGGACGATACGGAACTGCGATCGTCGCCCTCGCTTCGGGGAGCCCGTAGTGCCGTAATTCGAGCAGAATTGTAGGGTAATCGATGCCATTTGCGATGGTCGAACCTGTGTAGGCGAGAACTCCGTCCGAGCATGTGGAGGCCAAATCATCAAGCCGCTGTCTTCCGTATACGATCGCCGCACAGAGGTCTTCAAAGACCAACCGCTCCAGATTCCGCTGACCGTCGCCGGCGGCGAACGCCAGCAAGGAGCTGAGACTGTCCGATTCCGATAAGCACAGAGTGGCGTGGGCGGCGATGAAACCGGCGAGTTTGAAAGTTGTGATCATCGTTCGCGTCTATCTCCAGTCCACGCGCCTCGTCGCCGTTGAGTAAGTATTCAGGGCCGATGGCTGTGGCAATGTCCGGGAAGCTACCGACCTGCCGATATGGGGACTCCTCGCGCAGTCTCCATCTGTCTTCGGCGTTGTGGTCAATGATCGTGTCCTTCCGGTAGTCGTGAAAAATAGGCGCACTGCAGCGGCGTGGAGGTACGACAGCGAGCGTCGAGTCGGTCGCTCCCGAGGTCCGCGGCACATGCGCGTCATTCCTTGTGTTCCGGCGACAGGCGCATGATCGCCGCCTTGACACGGCGGTCTGTCTCCCCGGACGCTTGCCCCGACCACCCTCGAAGACACTCGACCGCCTCGCCCGGTCTCCCAAGTAGGACATACGCCGCCGCGCACTTCCAGTGCCAATCGCCCCGGCAAAGCACGGGATCTCCAGCCGCGAAATGCTTCACGAGGTCGTCGAGCGTGGAATACCGGTCCCAGTAGGGCACGGCGTAAGTCGTGATCAGATTCAGAACGGTCGAAGCGAGGCTCGCCGCACCCTCTTCCGCGGGCAGCCCATTCTGCATAGTGCCCTTTCGGGGTCAGCAAGCCGAGGCTCAGCGACGAAGTGTACCAGCCCGGTCGCGGCTCGGTGCCTTCAAGTTGCGCCGATGCCTTCTGTAAATCCGGAAACTTGAAGCCTACGAACGGTCCGACATAGGCGGTCCCTCGGTCCCTCCGAACTGACAGAGTCACGTGCTGTTCCAGTCGCCCGCGTTTCCGCACGAACTTTTCCTTGCCTCGGGCCTTGAACCCAAGGCCCGACACTCCGTCTGCGACTGTGCGCACCAGGCATGCGAAAGTCGCGTCGGTGTTGCCACGAGTCGCGGTGGCCGTCGCCGTCGCGGCAAACATACTCGTGATGTCGTGCCATTCAATCGACGGATCAAGACCGTGACCATGCAGGAAGTGACGGAAGAGCTGATAGACAGTGGAGAAACCGAGTACCTGATTCAATGGCACCAAGACATCCGCGCCGCCGATCGAAAGCCGGCGCTCACCTGCGTTGTTTAGGCCGCCGGTCATCCCGGCCTTCAAGTGCCGAAAGGGAAGCCCCGGCGGAAAGAGTCGCACTTCGACGGTGAACTCATCGATCCCGCCGCCGGCCTGAAGATAGCTTCCATCCGGCATCGTCAAGGATGCGAAGCTATTCTCCGCACCGTCGAGGGACCGAAGCAGTTGTTCCAGGCCCTGGTCGTCGGGCCCGTCCGATATGCTCCCATTCTGTGACTCGAACTTCGCGGACATGGGCGGGATTCCTCGGTGTCTAAGCCGGACGTAATCCTTCTCCCTTGGCCAGGTGTCACGACGGTCTCCGACGGTTACTTTAATTCAACGGACAAAACCTCGCCTAGACCGGCCGCAAGACCGGCGAACGGCTGTTGCGGCTCGGGCTGGCCTCCCCGGCGTCAACGACGGACTTCGCCGAACGCTCACGTTCTTCGGCAGCTCGTGGGCACATTACGACCAGGCGAAGCCCGGTACTTTTCGTCTCGTACCTCCAACCGGACGCCAGCCCGCGCTGCGGCGTGACTACCAGGCGATGCGGGACATCTATCTCACCGAACCCGTCGTCTTCTACGACATTCTTTCCAACGTAGCCGACTTGGAGCATCGCATCAACCACGCGAGCGCCGGGTAAGCTCTGTCCGATCGGAGGTTTTGCTATTGCAAGGCACGAAACCGATCCGTGGCTCAACGCAAGGCGCATTGCGCCACCGCAAGGATCGCCTTCCTGACCTCCAGCGACAGACGTTGCCAATTCGTGACCAGTTCCGACAGCGCCTCGTCCGTGCGGACAGAACGCAGACAGGGGGGTGGGCAGTTGACGCAAGTAGTTTGTGAAGGGATGACTTGCGGAATCTGACCTTCGGGTGCAATTCCCGCCGCCTCCATACCAAGCCACTTGCGATTCGTCGTAAGTGGCTTTTTTGTTGGAGTAGCATCGACTGATTGTCCGCGAGCGCGGGTTCAAACCCCAAGTCTTCCAGCGTATACGTTCTGACGCCTTTCATCGTAAGCAACGGACCAAGAGGGAGCTAAGGCATTTCTTTCGAGCCTTCGAAGCCAGGCAGCTCCATCGAAAGGATGCTGAGCCGCCGTTCGCAAGGCTCAGTACTCGGCGCGTCATATACGGTCGTTGAGTTTAGTACACGAAAGGGATGAGCTTTCGAGTGCGACGGGCGTACTCGTCGAATGCTCTGCCTTAGAGATCTCGCACGTGCTGGGTTTGTCTGATTGCGACCGATCGATTAGCGTGAACGGTATGAGCGACGTCACCCGGATCCTATCCGCGATCGATGATGGTGATCCACATGCGGCGGCGGAATTACTCCCTCTTGTCTATCGGGAGTTGCGCCGCGTCGCCGCTCAGTATCTCGCTCGTGAAAAGCTGGGGCAAACGCTTGAGCCGACCGCGCTCGTTCATGAAGTCTACTTGCGCCTGGTCGGAAAGGATCAGGGACCGCAATGGAATGGACGCGGACATTTCTTCGCCGCCGCCGCGGAATCGATGCGACGCATCCTTATCGAAAACGCCCGTCGTAAGTCAGGTCTCCGACGTGGGGGTCGCTTGCGAAGGGTCGACGCCGACCTCGACCAAATCGCGGTCGATGATGCACGCGTCGATCTTCTCGACCTCGACGAGGCGCTTTGCCGCTTGGCCGAGGAATCTCCCGCACGGGCGGAACTCGTGAAGCTGAGGTACTTCGCGGGAATGACCGTTCCGGAGGCGGCGGAGGTTTTGGGGATCTCGGTTGCGACAGCCGAGAGATACTGGACATACGCGCGCACACGGCTATTTCAGGATCTCAAAACAAGCCGGAGGAATCCGAGGTCGATCCCGACCGACGAATAAAATCCGCGTCTCGCATGAGGGGTTTCAGCGCAAACTCTCGCCTTGTAGGGTGTCTCTAGAACCCGCAAGGAGCCTGACGATGAGCGATGTATCACGCGTCGAAGAGATTTTCATAAGCGCTTTGGCTAAGGTTCGCCCGGACGATCGCGCGGCTTACCTTGACGAGGAATGCCGGGGACAAACCGAGCTCCGGCGGCAGGTCGACGCCTTACTGGCGGCTCATCCCGACGCGAGGCGCTTTCTGGAAAGCCAGAGGGTGGGAGTGACGCAAGACCTCCAATCGGCCGCATGCTCCGAGCAGGTTGGAACGGTCGTCGCGGGGCAGTACAAGCTGCTCGAAAGGATCGGTGAAGGGGGCATGGGCCAAGTCTGGGTTGCCGACCAGTTAACCCCGCTCAAACGCCGAGTCGCCCTCAAGCTCATCAAGCCGGGGATGGACTCCCGAAGCGTCCTCGGCCGCTTCGACGCCGAGCGGCAGGCCCTTGCGGTTATGGACCACCCCAACATCGCCAGGGTGCTCGACGCCGGCGCCACCTCCGACGCACGCCCGTTCTTCGTCATGGAACTGGTCAAAGGGACGCAGATCACCGAGTTTTGCGATTCTCGGAGGCTGACCGCCGAGCAAAGGTTGGAACTCTTCGTCCCCGTTTGTCAGGCCATCCAACACGCGCACATGAAGGGAATCATTCACCGAGACATCAAGCCGTCGAATGTCCTGGTGGCGCTCCACGACGAAAACCCGGTCCCGAAGGTCATCGACTTCGGCGTGGCGAAAGCCATCGGCCAACAGCTTACGGATCAGACCATCTACACAGGGTTTGGGTCCCTGATCGGCACGCCAACGTACATGGCGCCAGAACAGGCAACCTTCAACCAGCTCGACGTGGACACTCGGGCCGACGTCTACACACTCGGCGTCCTCTTGTACGAACTGCTCGCGGGTAGTCCGCCCATCGAGTCCGCTCGTCTCAAGAGAGCGGCCCTCGACGAAGTGCTAAAGATCGTCCGCGACGAGAAACCTCCCAGGCCCAGCCAACGGCTAAGCACCTCGCAAGCGAGGGCCAGCATCTCCTCGCTGAGGCAATCCGACCCGACGAGGCTATCGCAACTGATGAAGGGCGAGATCGATTGGATCGTGATGAAAGCGCTCGAGAAGGATCGCGCCCGTCGCTACGAGTCCGCCCACGGCTTCGCCGCCGACATCAAGCGCTATCTCGACGGTGAGGCGGTCCAGGCCCACCCTCCGAGCGCGGCCTATCGGCTTCGAAAGTTTCTCGGCAAACATCGCGTCGCGTTCGCCACGACGTCGGCCTTCATCGGACTGCTAATCGCGGCGGCGGCGATCAGTTTCATCCTGGCGGTGAAGGCGAGGTGGGCGGAGGTCGACGCGGAAACGAATGCGAATAAAGCCAGGCGAAGTTCGGATTTGTACAAGTCGAGCTTGAGAAAAGAGATCGAGGCTCGTCGCGAAGCCGAGGTCGCCACGAAGAGCCTTCAGATCGACCTGGACGTGGCGGAGGCCCGTGACGACCGCCGTGTCGGTCTGCTTCGGCTGGTCCGGTCCGCGAGACCGAGAAAGGCCGATCGGGTTCCCGCACCGACCGATCCGTCCGATGCGGAAAACAGCGCGGAGACCGGCTTTCGGGAAGAAGGCTCGGATCAAATTGCTCTCCGTGAGTTCGCATCAATGACCGTCCTCGCAATCGGCCAGACTTATGCGCCGCTTTTGCCTCCGATAACGCATGACGGCCACCCGATCAGGGAATCGTATCGCAACCCGTCCGGCGATCGGATCCTGACCTTGGGCACGGAACAGACGGCTCGTCTTTGGGACGGGCTAACGGGCAGGCAGATCGCCGTCCTTCGTATTGCAAAGGAAGCCGTCATCGAAGCCGGCATGAGCCCCGACGGCGTCATCGCGTTCACCCATTCCCTCGACGGCGTGGTCCGGGTGTGGTCGGCCAAGGACGGTGCTCTGCGAGCGGCAACCGCGCCCCGGCCCGGTCGGTTCAGGCTTTTGGGAGATCCGATCGGCGACCCGTACGCGGATCTAGGTTCGTCGAGCTACAGAATGACTTCGTTGTCTAACGACCGCGTGTTGACCCAGTGTCAGACTTATAACGGCCAGACCCGGAACACGCGAGCCGATCCGCCCGCGGACGCCACTCGAAGGCTCGCTGAACTCTGGGACGCCACGACGGGCGCATTGATTGCAAGCCTGCCAGCTTCGGGCGAGGACGATCTCAGGTACAAGTTCGTCGTGGATGGCCGGTGGATCGTCGACCGCAGTGATCGCTACAGTGTGGTGATCCATTCGGGCGCCGACGGGCGAAAGGTCGGAGTCGTCTCTCGAAGCGACCACGGCGACAAGCCCTATTTCTCATTCTTGCATCCGTCGGGGGTAGTGGTCAGCCCGAGCGAGAGCGCTGCGGCTTCGGTCGGGACTGCCGGGGAGGGATGGCCGTGGTTTATTCACCTCTGGGATACGAGGACGTGGCAGTTGAAGTGCGTCGCCGCATGGTCCATCCCGTGGCCCATGAAGGACCCCAAAATTCAGTTCATCGACGATCACACTCTGGCTGTCAACGACGGCAATGTTCGCTTAATTCACGATACGGACGCCGCACCATTTCTGGTTGTATCATCCGAGCTGGCTCGCATCGAAGGGGATCTGGCCCTATTCCGGTCCGGACAGATCTTTAACCACAAAAAAGGACGGAGACTTGAACCGCCGAAGGGTCGAAAATATCATCCCGCGATGACCCGCTTCGCGCCGGACGGTCGCTTCGTGCCTCTAAGGGACGACGCCGGTCAGTATCAATTACTCGACGCCAAGACCGAGAAAATCACCCTCGTCGGAACGGAAATGGAACACTTTCTGCCAGGTCAGGGCTGGTTAGGGGGATGGGTTGCCCAGGGAACGGTTGGTCCGATCGACAACGGATTGGAAGTCGCCTTGCAGCGCCTGCCGGAAGATCCTGCCGACATCCCCGCCAACCTCCTCGAACTCTGGTCCCAGGTTGTCGTTCGTGGAGCACTTGACGATGAAGGCGTGTTCATCAAGTGGGATGAGTCGACTTGGGAAATGAAGTGGCGGGAGTTGGCTGCCGCATCAGCACCGAATCCCGCGTTTCCCTTCCCAGGCCGCGTTGCGAGCGATCGCATGCACTGGCTTCGGCAGGAATTCAAGGACGCCGACGACGCCGACAAGCCTCGCCTGGCCAAGCAACTGCTCGTCCGCGCCGGCGAAGTCGGTGATCAGTCCGAAACCACTCGCTGGCGGGCCTGGATTAGCACGCATACCCAGGAGACTAAATAGGTGCCAAGCAGCGCGAGAGAGGAGCCCTTCGAGGGATCACGGCATCATTGCGGGTTGAACGGCTTTCGTCACCCAAGAATCGACTCGACGCCGCGTCCCACAACGCAAGTCCAACACCGCCATAGATAGAAATGTCCAGCGAGCATAAATCGATAAGACGCCTGTGTCTCCAAGGAAGCCTTGGCAAACCCTTGCGAAGGCCCAAGCGGAAGGCCTATGGTGACTTGACGCGGCATTGTGGCAATCTTCGTACTTGCTGAAGCTCATTTTTCACGGTTAGGTTCTGAAGTCTGCACCCATGGCTGATCAAACTCGCTGGGGATTCATCGGCAGCGGTCGCATGGCCGCGGCGCTCGTTCGAGGCATGATCCGATCCGGGCTCGTCTCACCGGAATCGATCTCCGCAAGCGACCCCGACGCAAACGCTCGTGCAAGTTTGGCAGGGGAGACCGGAATCGCTACATTTGCAGCGAACCAGGATGTGGTCAATCGATCAGACGTCCTGGTTCTGGCGGTCAAACCGGCCTCGACGCTCGAGGTGCTGGCCGACCTCAAGCCGGCGCTCGGCGGAAAACACTTGCTCATATCAATAATTGCGGGAGTAACGATCGATTCGATCCTCCAATCGCTCGGGCCCAACGAACGGGTGGTTCGCGTCATGCCCAATACACCGGCGCTGAGTTGGGGCAGGGGCCTCTGCTTACGCGTTGGGGGCGGCGGCGACCGCCGAGGACGAACTGCTCGTTCGACGTTGCCTGGAATCGGTCGGCGCCGCCCATCGCGTACCCGAACCGCTCCTGGACGCAGTGACGGGGCTTTCCGGCAGCGGCCCTGCGTTTGTATATGTTGTGATCGAGGCATTGGCCGACGGTGGAGTCCGCATGGGCCTGCCCAGAGAGGTGGCGCTCTCATTGGCTGCCCAGACCGTCCTGGGTTCCGCGAAGATGGTCGTCGAGACGGGCCTACACCCTGCCCAGCTTAAAGACCAGGTGACAAGCCCTGGAGGAACTACGATCGCCGGTTTGCTTGCCATCGAAAATGGAGCCCTCCGAGGCACTCTGATGAACGCCGTCGAGGCAGCGACTCGCAGGGCAACCGAACTTGCCGCGGCAGCAAAGCCTATGAGCTAAGCCGAGGCCGGCGGAGTCCGGTCGGCTTGGCTTCGCAGATTCACACGCACTGCGAGCCCGACCAAAAGCGGATTGAGTGTTATCGACGCGAGCGCCGCCGCGACAATGAGGCTCCTGCCTTCGGTCGGTAGGACTCCCAGCCTGATCCCCAGCTCCGAGAGGATGAACGAGAACTCGCCGATCTGAGCCAGACTGGCGGAAACCATGAGCGCCGAACTGATCGGCCTGCCGAGCGCCAAGACGATGCCCAAGGCCGCCAGCGACTTGCCCAAGACCACCACGCCCACCACGGCAAGCAGCTTGAACGGATGATCGACCAGAACCGCAGGGTCGAAGAGCATGCCCACTGCCACGAAGAAGAGGGCTCCGAAGGCGTCTTGGAGCGGTTGAAGATCGGCGGCGGCCCTCCTGCTCAGATCCGAACCGTTGACGACCACGCCTGCAAAGAACGCCCCCAGTGCAAAGGACACCCCAAAGAGCTCCGCCGAGCCATAGGCGACGCCCAAAGACATCGCGGCGACGCCAAGCGTGAACAGCTCTCTTGACCCGGCGCCCTCAACCCAACGCAAAACCCAGGGAAAAAGCCACGAGCCGACCAGCATCATCAAAACAACAAACGCCAAGGCCTTGGCCAGGGTCAGTCCCACTGCGACCCCAAGTTCCGCCCCATTGGCTGCCGTTTGCAGCGTCGGGCGCGCCCACCAACACAGGCAAGAGCACTAAGGCCAGGACCATCACGAAGTCTTCGACGATTAGCCATCCAACGGCAAGCCGACCGTCTTCGGACTTGACCAAACCTTGGGCCTCGAGCGACCTGAGCAGAACGACCGTGCTGGCCACCGAGAGCGCCAACCCCAAGACCAATCCCGCCTCGAGACGCCATCCCCACCAAAGGGCCACCGACGCCCCCAGGGCCGTAGCGACGGCAATCTGCACCAAAGCGCCAGGCACTGCGACGCGACGAACCGAAAGGAGATCGCCTACTGAAAAATGCATGCCCACGCCAAACATCAGGAGCATCACCCCGATCTCCGCGAGCTGGGGCGCCAGCTTCACATCCGCCACGAATCCTGGCGTAAACGGACCGACTGCGATCCCAGCCAGCAGATACCCAACCAGCGGCGGCATCTTCAATCGGACCGCGATCATCCCTCCGATGAACGCAAAAGACAATCCTACCGCAAGCGTTGAAACGAGCGATGTATCGTGAGGCACTTCGGTTCCCTTATTCCATGATTGAAGCCAGGCTTGTTCCAGAGTGTTGCAGTTCCAAGTATCCTCGAGTCTAGAACGAACGGTCGGCGACCACGCGTCGCCCGGAAACTATCGGGCGTGGTTGTTCGAGCATTGGATTTGAGCCTTTATACGAGTTCAACCTGGAGTTCCGCGAAAGATGTCCGAATTCACTCGACGTAGTGTACTGCTTCGATCAAGCCAACTTGGCCTATTGGCGGGGTTAACGCCCGCGGCCGTCGAGGCCGAAGTGGTTGAAATCGACGATCGCAACGATACCGAAGAGCTCGACCGCCAGTGCGTACTCGGCGTTGGGATGACCGGGGAAGAGGCCGATTGCTGGGAGGCCGTCGGGCGCCTTGCGGGCAAGCTGCTGGCTCTTCCTGAACTGCACCCGATGGAGCGACAGGAGATTTCATCAGTGATCCACGTGATCCAATATCGGCTCCTATCGAGACCGAACTACCGTAAGTATAAGGATCTGCACAAGCCGAAGGGCGATAAGAAGGAGTAATTCTCGTCCCTGGATTCGAGCTCCGAATCCATCCAATCTCTGGTCAAGACCGCCCCGGTTCGCTATGGTTTTCTTTTTGGTCTCCGACCAGGGAGCGTGCGATTTTGTCTTCCTTCGGCGGCAAGCAAAGGCCGGTTCTGGTTCTTGATTTCGGCGGTCAGTACGTCCAATTGATCGCTCGGAGAGTGCGCGAGCAGAAGAGCTACGCGGTCATCGTTCGGCACGACGTGACGGCGGAGCGTGTGCGTGAACTCGACCCGTTGGCGATCATTCTCTCGGGAAGCCCCTGGAGCGTCTACGACCCCAAGGCGCCCCGATGCGATCCCAAGCTCTTCAAGCTGGGAATCCCGATTCTGGGCATCTGCTACGGCTTGCAGCTTGCCGTCGAGGCGATCGACGGTTCCGGCAGCGTCCATCCCTCGCCCGCTCGGGAATTCGGTCGAACCGAGTGCCGGATCGTCAGGCGCGACGACCCGCTGTTCGAAGGCGTTCCGCCTGCCAGCGACGTCTGGATGAGCCACGGCGACCAGGTGCACGACGCGACCGACTCGTTCGAGCCTCTGGCGACCACCGCCACTTGCCCCGTCGCGGCGGTCCGTCACAAACACTTGCCGATATATGGACTTCAGTTTCACCCAGAAGTGGCGCACACGCCCTTCGGGTCGCGGATTCTGGGGAACTTCCTGCGAACGGTCTGCAAGAGCCCTGGCGACTGGACGATGGAACGCTTCCTCGAGCAAGCCGTCGCGGGGATCCAAGAGCGGGTTGGTCCAAAGGAAAGGGTAATCTGCGGACTATCCGGCGGGGTCGATTCGGCGGTCACCGCGGCGCTCCTGGCCAGGGCCATCGGTTCACGAGTCGTTTGCGTATTTGTCGACAACGGGCTTCTGAGACTCGGCGAACGAGCCTCGGTGGTCGAAACGTTCGGCGAACACTCCCCAGCCGAACTCAAAGTGGTTGACGCCTCTGAAACGTTCCTATCCGCGCTCGAAGGCGTGGTTGACCCGCAGCAAAAGCGTATTACGATTGGTCACGTGTTTATAGACATATTCCGAGAAGCGGCGAAGTCGATCGAAAACGCGCGCTTTCTGGCGCAGGGCACTTTGTATCCGGACGTCATCGAGAGCGGGGCTTTGGCGGACGGTCCGGCCGCGACGATCAAACACCATCACAACGTCGGCGGGCTTCCCGCCGAACTAGGCTTCGAGCTGATCGAACCGCTGAGAGACCTGTTCAAGGACGAGGTCCGCGCCCTGGGAATCGAGCTTGGCCTTCCCGAAAAGCTGGTTTGGCGGCATCCGTTCCCAGGGCCAGGACTTGCCGTCCGTTGCCTGGGAGTGGTGGCCCGAGAACGCCTGGAGGTGCTCCGCCAGGCCGACGCCATCTTCTTGGACGAGCTTTCCGCGGCAGGGCTTTCGAGACAAACCGCCCAAGCGTTCGCCGTCCTCTTGCCCATCCAGTCCGTGGGCGTAATGGGAGATGATCGTACATATGAAAATGTTGTAGCGCTTCGGGCAGTCGAGACCGAGGACTTCATGACGGCGGATTGGTCCCGGCTTCCCCACGAGCTTCTGGCTCGGGCGTCGACCCGAATTATCAACAGCGTGAAGGGAGTGAACAGGGTGGTTTACGACGTGACGAGCAAGCCGCCTGGTACGATCGAGTGGGAGTAAAGGGACGGATCTCCCGAGCGTTTTCCTAAGTCCTTCGACAGTCGTCCTTTTGAAGCATCATCTCGTTCACCTGGGTCATCGGCCTTCGGCTCCGCCGCTCCCGCTTGAATGGGTAGAACTAGGATTGAACCGACGGGCCAAGGCGGCTCGTCGGCCGAAAGCCTTGGTTCGCTTGCCGAGAGGAGGCTTCATGTCGCTGATTGCTTCGACGACGAGGATCCGGAAAGACTCGAAGACCGCCAAGCCCGACCTGCCGGAATCTCCATTTGGGTCCGATTACAGCCTGGGCGACTTTGGCGACCCGTCAGGTTCTCGACCTGCCCCGACCGTCGACAAGGAACTCGACAGCATCATCGCCAACGAGGAGACTCGCGAGTACCTGCACGCTGGCGAGTCGAGCGAAGGGGAGGGGCAGAGCTCGGTCGTCGTCGACAAGATCGGCAGGTTCCAGATCCGCGAGCTGCTGGGAAACGGAGTCTACGGGCGGGTCTATCGCGCCTACGATCCCCGGCTTGACCGAGAGGTCGCCGTCAAAGTGCTGAAGCAGAGCCATCCCAATGCTCGGATCCTCGAGCGGTTCTTCCGAGAGGCGAGGGCTGTCGCCAGGCTCGACCACCCCAACATCGTGCCCCTGTTCGACGCAGGCCGCGACGACGGCCTCTTTTGGATCGCCTATCAGTACGTGGGCGGCACCACGCTGGCCAAGTATCGACGATCGGGCAGGATCGACCCAACGACTGCGGTCCGGATCGTCAGAGCACTGTCCGACGCCATCGACCATGCTCACCGTCGGGGCGTCTACCATCGCGATCTGAAACCCGCGAACGTCCTGATCGACCCGACCGGCAAGCCCAGGCTCATCGACTTTGGCCTGGCAAGGCGAGTCGACCGCGAATCCACCCTGACTCACGAAGGCACCGTGCTCGGCACGCCTGCTTATATGAGCCCAGAACAGGCTGCGGGCCGAAGCCACATGGTCGACTCGCGAAGCGACGTCTTCAGCCTTGGCGTCATTCTCCTGGAGCTTATCCAAGGCAGAAGGTTAAAAGTGGAACAGTCCGACGACAGGCCGTTCGAGCGAGAGTTGCCTCGCTTCGACGACAAGTTCCCAAGGTCGCTGCGAAAGATCTGCTCGCGCTGCCTGGCTCAAGATCCGTCGGAACGCTACCCCACGGCTCGGCAGCTTTGGGAAGATCTGGACCTTTGGCTTGCCGCCAGACAACGGAGAAACCTCAAAGCCTTGCGCGAACCTGCTCGTCGGCATGCTCGCCGGCAGTCTGGCGACAGCCTTACTTGCTCATTTTCTGATATTTTAAGCTGACTGTGTCATCGCACCAGCGCCAGCACGCCGAAACAGAAAGAGCCTCACGCCTTGGTCAAGAAGGGGCTCTGGACCAAAGGCGCCGCCACTGCCAGCCGTAGTGGAGAGTCGACCGAAAGGGAAGCGGTGGGCTTGGTTGAGAACCCGTAGCGGTTGAGCTCGAGTATCAGGAACAAGAAACCAAGCACCAAGGCGCCAACCGAGATGCCCAAAAGGGCGACGTAGATATCGCTCTTGGGAGTCTGTACAAAGACTCCGCCGCCTTTTGTCGGAGGCCTGACCGCCGAACGAGCAGGGACCGACCGGCTCGGAGAACTACCCGCCCGCGCGGAACGAAGTCGAGACATTGTCCCCCTCCTGAATCTTGCGACCGAGATAAGTCCGGCCTTCAACTTGCCCGACGGCTTGGTCCCCATCCGTCGAAAGGATGCGGATCTTGCCGATGTATTCGGGACGTGGCTTCAACCGAAAGACGTTCAAAATGTGGCCAGGAACCAACCCATCGTCGGATCCAATTGTGATTTCGACAACCTTACCCTTCGTGTCGACTTTGGCGATCTTGCCTTCGACCTCGGGAGGAGCTCCAACGCCTTTGATCTGACGGACGTCGTCGGAAAGCCCATGCTCGCGAAGAGAAGAGCTATAGGCGGAGACCGTCTCACGTAGCGTTTTGTTGTTGTTGGTGGCCACCTCGAGTTCGCGCTGAAGCTGGCGAATCTCGTCGCTCAGCTGGACGTTCTGGAGCTTGTACTTATTGGCCTCGACCTCGCGCTCGAGGAACAAAGCACGGGTCTTCTCGGTTTCGGTCCGGCGAGCCTCGGCGTCGTCGCCAGCCGCTTTGGCGCTCTGCTTGCGCGGTCTCCAGCTTATTGCGGGCGTCGGTGATGTCCTTGATCGCCTGCTCGTTCGTCGCCTTCAGATTGGCGATTTCGTCGTTAAGCTTCTTGGATTCGGCGGCGTGGTCCTTCTTAGCGGTGTCAAGCAGCTTGACCGCCGCATCGGTTTCGGTTTTGGCGACCGACAGCTTCTTTTGAAGGTCGCTGTTTTGTTCCTTCTGCTTGGTGACGGCCTCTTTCCAGTTGGTGCTCGTGTTGAACACCATCACGGCGAAGAACATGAACGCCAAGGAAAAGATCGTGATCAGAATGACGAGAATCTTACCGACGGTCGTCATGTCCCCGTCCTCTTTCTGGAAAGCAAACGACGAGAGGGGTGAGTCAATCCCAACGAGCCGGCTGGATCAGCCAGGCAAACCCTTGTGCGAAGGAGAATCCGCTCAATCGGGTATTATTCGACCGGGCTTTCGCTGGACAAGCATCGATCTTCAAAAAGACTTCGAAGATCAAGCGCGCTTCAGTCCTGGACGCTCACCCGGATACACACCTAACTTACATCATGATTGCCGACCGGGCAAACCGGGTCAACCGGGTAATCTTTCGTCATGGCTCGGAATCGCGACGGCGGGGGTCGAATCTTAAGCCTTGGAAGCGCCCCGCGAGGCCGAAACCAATCCCACCTTGTCGGCTTTTGGATTCCCAACAAACGGGGAGGAGATAAGGACGAAGCACGCGAGGAAGAACGCCAGCCTGCCCATCCAGTCGCCCCATTGCGAATAAAACGAGGTGCGGTCGTCGAGCAGAACGTCTCCCGCGAGCACCTGCAACTCCTTCTTGGGCAGCCGCGCTCGCACAACTCCGTTGCCGTCGATGATCGCCGAGATTCCCAGGTTCACAGCCCTCACAATCGGAATGCGGTGCTCCACTGCTCTGAAGAGCCCGGCCGCCAGGTGCATGTCGTGCTCCTCCGATCCGTGAAACCAGCCGTCATTGGAACTGTTGACCACGAACTCCGGCTCCTCCGATCGCTCGAGCCCCGCGAAAAACTGTCTGGCGACGTGGGGAACCGTGTCCTCGAAGCAAATCCAACTGACAAACCGCCAGGGCCCCAGACGGAAACTCGAGAGGTCGTCGCCAAACGTCAGCCCGGGAACCTTGCTTCCTCGATAGGGAGTCAAAGCCACCAACCACGGAAAATACTTGATCAGCGGCACATATTCGCCAAACGGAACGAGATGAACCTTGTGATACGCCTGAATCTCTCGAGACCCCGGCTCGAGCAGCAACGATGCGTTGTACCGACCAGGCCCTTCTGGCTTGAAGACATAATGAATCGTGCCCACGAGCATCGGCTTGCCGACCGAATCGGTCCACGCGTGGATATAATCGCCGACGTCCTTCAACCGCTCGCGCACCGACGCCGCGGACCATGTTGCGTTGATCATCTTGGCCTGCCGGTCGAGCTCGGCTTCTGAAAGCTTAGGGTCGATCGTGACGTAACCGTAAGGGAAAGCCGTCTCGGGCCAGACGATCAGGTCGACGGCAGGTTCGTCGACAAGGGGAGGCTGGGACAGCTTGCTCAACAACACCTTGAACTTCTCGATCGCCTGCTCGGGCGTCGTGGCGTCTCGGTATTTTTGAACGATGTCGGACTGCAAAAGGGCCACTCTAGGGCCTTTCCGGAACTTCGCCGACGAGATCCGCCAGAAGCCGTAGACCATGGAAACCGCCAAGAGCCCGGCGACGGCCGCTGTTGCGACGATCAGGCGACGGTCGATTCGCTTGCTCGGCTTGGAGATGCCGGGAGAGGCCTCGGTCCCAAAAGCCAAAAGCCACTCCGCCAGCAACGCGTTGAACATCGCGACGAGCAGGCTCACTCCCCAAACCCCCGTCAAGTCCGCAATCTGAATCAGTGGATGGGCCCAATCGGCCCTGATCGGGTTATATGCCTGCGTGTGGGCAAGGTAATACCAGGGGAAGCCCGTCAGGAAGTGAGCTCGAGCGTACTCGAGACCAACCCAAAGGACCGGTGCCGCGATCACAAGCGGAACCTTCAACCGCCTTACGGCCACTCGCGCCAGCAGCATGAACAGCGGCCACCAGAGCGAAAGCACCGTGGCCATCACTTTCCAGCCCAGCGCTGCCGTTTCGTCGGCAAGCCGTACCCAGCGGATCGCGGCCAGCCAGAACAGCTCCCCGGCCAACCACGACGCCAGGTAAATCCAAGCGGGATGCCGTGTATCTCGGATCAACATGAACAAGGGAACGAGAGCAATCCAAGCAAGCCCGCTCCACTCCACCGGGGGAAACGCCAGCCAAAGCAAGAGGCCCGAGATCAACCCCAGAAGGATCGGATGCATTTGCCGAGACCCTGGCTCGGACGCAGCCGATGCCCACAACGGCGGCGTTTCCGGCTTGTCGACCGTCGGCGTGGGACTTCGCATCGATCACGTTCCTTTCGGTCTCTGTTCGATCAAGCTCGGGCATTCCAGGGACAAGAACGGGACGCTCTGGCCCGGTTCGTAGAATCGATCGCCTTCCGCGAATGCCGCAAACCCATCCGCCTGGGCCAGGGTTCTCAGGTCCGCCGAGCCTCCCCACGCCAAAACCTCGATCGATCCTCCCCCATCGCAGAGCCGGCAGGGGTGGTAAGTCGGCCGGTCGCCCCGCTGTTGATAGCCGGTTTTCAGCTCTTTGAGAATGGGAGTCGCCCCTGAACCGGCCTTTCCCTGAAGCTTTGCAAGTGCGGGTCTGACGAACAGCAAGAAGCAAACCAGCACGCTCACTGGGTTCCCAGGCAGGCCAAAGACCAGTCGATCGGGCCGTCCAGGATCAGACGCTGCCTTCGCCCCAAACCAAAGCGGCTTCCCTGGTTTGAGCCTCACTTTATGGAACACGCACGAGACCCCCAGGTTTGCAAGTGCCTTGGGCGCCAGATCGAGGTCGCCCGCGGAGACCCCGCCCGATACCAACAACACATCGGCGCCCTCCAATGCCTCTGCCAGCGACGATTGGAGGTGAGAGTCCTCGTCCAGGGCGATCGGCCAGACGCGAACCTCTGCTCCCTGCCCTCGAGCCAGAGTGCGGAGCAACGTCGAATTGGTCTCGCGGATCTGCCCTGTGCTGGCTCGACTCCCGGCGGCACAAGCTCGTCGCCAGTTGAGAGCACCGAAACCCTGGGCCTTGGGTGCACCAAAACTTCCGTCCTTCCCACGCCCGCTGCCAAGGCCAGCCGTGGTGCGTTCAACTCCCAACCACGCTCGAGTACAAGGTCGCCCTCCTTCATTTCCGCAGCCTTGCGGAAAACGCTCATCCCAGGTCGCGGCGGAGAGGCGAGCTCAAAGGCCACGCGCTCTCCGCCATCAGGCCTGGCAAGCTCCCGCTGGATGACGCAATCGGCGCCTGCCGGCAGCGGCGCTCCAGTCATGATCAGCGATGCCTCTCGAACCGCCACGGCTCGGGAAGGAACCGATCCCGCCGGAACGCGCTCGATCACCTTCCATGCGTCACCCTTCGAGACGCTGCTGAAATCGACGCTCCGGACCGCATAACCGTCCATCAGCGATTTATCAAATGGCGGAGAGTCGCGATCGGCCCGGACGTCTTCCGCGAGCACCAAACCCAAAGCCTCAGAAACCAAGCACCGTTCGACGGGCAGGACGCCTGTACTCTCCAGGACCGCTCGAGTAGCGTCTTCAACGGTTCGCATCGGACTTTGCCTTCTCTTGAGAACGCGGTCGACCCACCGCGTGCACCGCATCGAACCGCAACAAAAGCAGAATCTCGAGGTCGGCGAACAGAGACTCGCTATTCGATTATTCGACCGAAGAGTAGGCTTCTTGGGCCTGAATCCTCAAGAAATTGCGGAGCAGGGCGTGCCCCTCGGTGGTCAAGAAACTCTCGGGATGGTATTGCACGCCCTCGAGCGGATACGACCGATGACGCACCCCCATGATCTCTCCTTCACGCGTCCATGCGACAACCTCGAATTCCTTTGGCAGCGTCCCGGGCTGGATGACCAGGCTGTGATAACGCGTGGCTTCGAAAGGGTTCGACAATCCGTCGTAAAGCCCCTTGCCGTCGTGCTCGATCCAAGACGTCTTCCCGTGCATGATTCGATCGGCCCTGACAATCTTCCCGCCAAACGCCTGGCCGATGCACTGATGACCCAGGCAAACTCCCAAGAGCGGAATCTTGGCTCCGAACCGCTCGACCACCGCCAGCGAAAGCCCAGCCTCGTTGGGCGTGCAAGGCCCTGGAGAAATGATGATCCGCTCCGGCGCCATCGACTCGATCTCCCCGAGCGTCGTCCTATCGTTGCGAACCACCCGGATGTCCAGCGACAGGTCGATCTCGCCCAACCTTTGGACCAGGTTGTATGTGAACGAATCATAGTTGTCGATGAGAAGAATCATTCCACGACGCGATTCGAGGCTAAACCCTCGTCTCTTGTTCCTTGTGCCGTTGGCCGCGGTCTCGACGCGAGGTCGTCGAGCCGGATCGGATAAAGGGATCGTAGCGAAACTCCCGGGTGCGCGGAAGAGAAAGCCGACAATCTGGGGCCCGCGATCCGCGCCGCGGTGTAAAGTTCAACTGGCGTGATCCGACGGTACAAGGAGCGTTCCGTGCTCCGACCTGGTATTGGCAACGATCCGCAGGGAGGTCGCAATGGGTTCGACGATTGCCGCGATTACGGTCGTATTGGCGATGAATTCGACGGGCGGACTGCTCCACCGCGACGGCAACTCCAACGCAGGAAACCACCGAGGCTTCTTCCATCGAGGCGGAGGCAAGATCGTTCCGCCGGGCCCTGGGCTCGGCTGGGGTTGGCCCAACGGCAACCCCGACGGCTACGGCTGGGTCGACTATGGAGACGCGTTGCCTCTCGGCGACAACCGCACCGCCGAATACTACTTCCCGCGCTACCTGGCATCGCAACCTCAGCAGATCTTCTTCCCGCAGTACTACAACGCTTATGTCGACCGCGGCGAGCGCTACATTCCTTACGCCAATTGCGGCGGCGCCCACCCGATGGGCGGACCTCCCATGGCCCCCGCCTCCACTCCTCTGCACCCATATAACGATACGATCAGCGCAGGCATCCGCGTACCCGTGCCGACCTTCTCCGGCCGCGTCGAAGCCGCGCCCGTCAACCCAGGCTCATCGGGACTGACTCCCTAAAAGTCGGCTTCAGATGTACCGGGTAGCCCCCGACAACGCCCTCCGGATCCGCTTCCTCGTAGGGGCGCGTCCCCTGACACGCCCTCCCGATCCTCGTAGGGGCGCGTCCCCTGACACGCCCTCTTCCTCCTACGATCGCCGACCGAACCCCCGAGGGCGGATCGGGGGATCCGCCCCTACACGGAACGGAGGCACACATCGATGCCATGTCGTCGCCCACGGCATTCTTTTTTGTCCCGAAGCGCAGCTACGCCGCAGCCAACTTTGTCCATGAACACAATCCACGAGGGGCAACGAGAAAACCAAAGCTAAGAACGAATAGGGGAGCCAGAAAGTTTGGAGATCCCTTCGCGGCTGGGTCACACCAACTTCAATGGCTCCTTCCGCGCCGCGGTGCGCGGTCCTTCCACCATGTCCCAGGTTCACGCGAGCCTGGGACGGACTTCAAGATGCATGCAGGTTGTCAAAGAGCCACCGAACCGCCGAACCAGGGAGTCCCCTGTAGGGGTAGGCCCCTGTTGTGCCTACCCTCCCCATGGGACCCCGTTCGCCGGCCGGGTGAATGAATCAGAGGGCGACGACAGGGCATCGCCCCTACAAGACAATTCCCTCGACGCAAGCCACCTCTACAACAGGAATTTGCGTTCCCCCACCGTTCGAACCCAATTTCGATCCCGACGCGGACCATGAATTCGGAGTTACGACTTGGGGGGTAGTGATGGCTTCATTGTTGATTCCGATCTGCCCCTCGTTTCCTCCGTTCCCTCTTTGTAAGCCTGTCTGGTTCTTCAGGTTTTTCACGTCTGGAGCGTTCGAACCCAATTTTGCTTCCTGCTCCGACGCCTCGGCCTTCACCCTCGCTCGGTGCTCAGCCAAGGCTCGGTCGCGTTGACGTTCCTTCTGGATCTGAAGAGCTGCCGTGCGCTCGAGCTCGTCAAAAAGATCCTCGCCTAGCAGATACGCAAGGTCGTCTTCGTCGTACTCTGCCTGGAATTTCGCGACGATCATCGCGAGGGTCGGCTTCTTCGGCGCCTTCAGACTGTCTCGCCTGCGCTGGATTTCATACCTCGCTGCACGTTCAGCGTCCTTCTTGCGTTCGATCCGCCGTTTCTCGAGCTCGCGATACGCCCTAAAGAACCCTGCCTCGAACGAGTCATAGTATCTCTGGAGCGTTTCGAGTGGAGTGCTCGAGAGGTCGATTCCGAGTCCGTCGTCGTCCGAGTCGCCAAGCTCGATGATCCCGCCGGACGCAGCCTCGATCTCTCTGTCCTGCGCTGCGCCATCATGACCTCGACCCTCGCCTGCTTCCAAAGGCACATCGCTGCCTTCTCGGCGAGCTTGAACTCGACGTCCCCAATCGGTTGAGCATCGTCAATGTAGGTTTGCAAGTGATCGAGCCACTCGGCTTCGTCCTCAACGGTGCGTAGGACCGGTTCTTCGGACCGAAGTCCGTGTTTGAGGCGGTTTTTGCAGGCCCTTGCCTTTCCTTCAGGAGTTTGGGGGCCCTTCGATTTCTGGGCGTTTCTTGCATTTGCGGCAATTTGGGCTTCCGTAGCCATCGGATCGACCTCGATTCGAGAACAGGATGTCGCTTCATCAAGAGGCTGAATGGGCCTACTATCTCTATACTAAAGCCTTTCTCGTCGGAGGGCAACAGGATAATTGTGTAAGTATACCAATTTTGAGGATTATGGTGCAAATGGGGGCTGTGAAATAGACATTGGATATACCGTATCTGCAATAATGCGTAGATTTTGTCCGCCCTGCTAAGCCTGGTCGACTTTTCGGGGTGGGGGGGGTTGGACCGGGGGCGCTTTTGAGCGCCTGACAGCAGATGCGCCACCTTGCCTCGTTCGGCGTGGGGTCGGATCTTTTTTTTGTAGGGGCAAGCCCCTGCGCTGCCCCTCCGTTTCTTAGTAGGCGGATCTTTTCAGGATCTTTTCGGACACCCCACTTTTGGGGATCTTTTCAGACACCCCACTTTTGGGGTGTTTTTTGCGTCGCCGCTTGACTGACCATACCTAATGAGTATGATCTGTTCACTGAACGCCTGATTATGCAGTGATCCGAGCCTCTTTGGTCCATCGCCGCTTCGTGGAGATTCCACCGTGCCTTCGTACGCTCGCAAACAGATCGTCGATGACTCCAAGGTTGGCGTCTACCAGTGCATCGGCAGGTGCGTGCGGCGTGCCTTCCTTTGCGGCACGGACGCCGTCTCCGGACGAGACTTCAGCCATCGCAAAGTGTGGCTCCAGGGCAGGCTCGAATCGCTCGCAAGTGTTTTCGCAGTCGATATTTGTACATTTAGTGTGATGAGCAACCACTTTCACGCGTTACTCAGAATTCGGCCCGACATTGCGGCCGCCTGGTCCGACGAAGAGGTCGCCTACCGCTGGGCCTGCGTCCGAGCCATTTATCGCAAGCACAGGCGAACGATGCCCGAGCCGAATCGGTCGCATATCGACGAGCTCTTGAAGTCGCCCAAAGAGCTGGCCGACCGCCGCAAACGGCTCTCGAGTTTGTCGATGTTCATGGCTCTGCTATGCGAACCGCTGGCAATTCTTGCGAATAAAGAGGATCGGGTTTCCGGTCGATTTTGGCAGGGTCGTTTTCGGTCTCAGGCCCTTCTCGATGAGAGTGCGATGCTGGCATGTAGTATGTATGTGGATCTCAATCCCATTCGCGCCGGCGTCGCGGCCACTCCCGAGCAATCGGCTTTCACTTCGGCATTTACTCGCATCAAGGGGCTCGAGGCGAGATCGAGGCGAACAAAGCGTCGAGACAAACGCCAAGCGAAGCGACGCAAGCGATCTTCGATTGCGAAAGGCCAGCGCATTCTCTCAGTTCTCGATCGACCGGCTGATGCGTGGCTCTGCGAGTTCCAGTTGGACGAGCGGCCTGGCAAATCGCCGCTCATGACGAAGGCCATAGGAAAGGCGCCAACCCCCAGCCGAAAGGCTTCGAGGCCGCCGCTTCCGCTCCTGATGCTGTGCTCAGACCGAGGGCGTCGGACCGCGGCTTTCTGCCGCTGACGATCCAGAAATACTTATCTCTTTTGGATTGGACGGGCAGGGAAATCCGCGAGGGCAAAACGGGTTCGATCCCGCACAACCTCAAGCCGATTCTCGAACGATTGAACCTGAATCCTGATTCGTGGGTCGACCTGATCGCGAACTTCGGCCGATGGTTCAAGGGAGCAGTGGGCCGGCTCGATTCGCTGGACGCCGAGGCGAAGCGGACGAATCGGAGCTGGCATCACGGGCGAACGCGCGCCGCTGCTGTCTTCCTATAGCTTCCGTAGCGGCGGATCAGCCCGAACTGATTGTGAAGCGAGCGTTCGACGACGAGCGCGCTGTTCGGTGCTGCGCCTGAGGCACTCTGAAAAGCCGCCTTAGGCAGATAATTGGCTCGAAGCGGGCCTTTTACGCTTGCCCGAAGACCTCAATTCGATGATTCAGAGACAATGGCCCGAGAAATCCTCGGACGATACGCCTCCGACTAAGATCGAAACTTGGGGTGTCTACGATGTGCTCTCTACGATCTGCTCTTCTACGATCTGCTCTTTGGACTTGGCGATCGTCGCCGAAGTCATCGCACTTGACGACTATGGTCGCGTCGCGTTACTATTCCTTGCATGATTGAGGGCTTCCGCGACCGGGAGGCTGATGCCATCTTCGCCCGTCGACGGGGCTCCAAGCTTGCCCGTCCTCTCCAGCGAGCCGCCCTTCGTAAACTTCTCTTGATCGACGCGGCGGACACCCTCGACGACCTTCGCGTTCCGCCGGGAAACCGCTTGGAGAAGTTAACTGGCGATCGTGACGGACAATACAGCATCCGAATCAATGATCAGTGGCGCGTCTGCTTCCGCTGGGAAGCCGGAAACGCCCTCGACGTCGAAATCGTCGATTACCACTGAGGCGCAAATGTCAAGCCATAAGCCGCCACCAATCCATCCCGGCGAGATCCTCCTTGAGGAATTCCTGCTCCCCCTTTGCGTCAGCCAGTATCGACTTGCCAAAGAGGTGAGCGTCCCCCCGCGACGGATCAACGAAATTGTCCGCGGGCTGAGGTCGGTCAGCGTCGACACGGCTCTAAGGTTATCGCGCTGTTTTGGAACCTCCGAGCGTTTCTGGCTGAACCTACAAACTCGATATGACCTAGAAACAGAGAAGGATCGTCTCGGCCTTCGGTTGCAACAAGAAGTTAAGATTCTTGCCCAAGCAGGCCGAGAGGGCGAACCGCAAACGCCTGCTTGACCGCGTGGTGGGCTGGGTGGTTAGTCGGAGGAGGTAGGTCGGATCATTTGGACAAGGAAGAAAGGCGCCTGAGTAGACCGTCTGCACTCGGCCCCGTCTGAGTTGTACGGTCGGCTGACAAACGCCATCGAGGTTGAGTCCGTCGACCCTTCGTTCTTCGAATTTGGGGAGTTCATTCCTGCCTCGAAATGAGATTAAGATTCTCGATCGTTCACCCTACCTCGACCGGCCCTCGGCGGTCGGCTTCGGAGTTCACACGGTCGATGTTCGGGGTTATCAGATCAGGAGCCCGATCGCAGACACCATGCATTTGGGCCTCTTCCGCTCGGACGAAATACAACGCAAAGCGACCGATCAAGGCGCGTCTGATCCTCTGAAGACGCGGGATATCGTAGAATCGTGATTGAGAAGGCCCAGGTAGTGGGGCGTATGGTTGCGGGGGGCCTCTGTTTCAGGGGGGCCGAGACATCTTACAATGAGCTTGGGCCAGAGATACGCGATTGGGGGGGGTTGCCATGGTGACCCTCGGTCGAGTTCAAAACGGCGTCGTCGTGCTAGAAAACGACGTTCGCTTGCCTGAGGGACAAGAAGTCACCGTTCTGGCGCTCGATCCCGTGTCAGAATCTCCGCGCATGGAAGGCACTCAGTCGCACAGCTCTCTCGAGATTAGGACAGTGAGTTTGGGTTCGGTCATTGGCCCTTTGAATTCCGAGGATGAGTTGCTCGGCGAGATGCTCGAAGGCCGCAAATGATCCACGGCCTCGACACCGGGTTCCTTGTGGCAGCGGAGGTAAAAGAGCACGCCGCGCACCCCGATGCACGTGCCACGCTGGCGCAGTTGCTTTCTGCCGGCGACGTTACCACAATCGCCCCGCAGGTGTTGGCGGAGTTCGTTCATGTCGTCACGGATCCCCGTCGATTTAAGCAGCCTCTGGACATGAATGCTGCGCGTCAAATTGCCGAGCAGTGGTGGACGGCGAGTGACGTGGCCCAACCGCAGACACCCCGCTTTTGAGCCTCTTCCCCGCGGTCCGAATGAGACCGCAAGCGACCGATCAAGGCGAGTATGATCCTCGGCACGCGCGAAATGCAGTAGAATCTCGATTGAGAAGGCCCGGGGAGGATGTGTGTGTGGGTCGGAGGATTTCGCTACCGCGTTCAACCCAAAGCTTGGTAAAGTCAATTCAAGCGGATCGCGGGCCATCGTCACTGATTATTGAGTGCTGATCTCCACCGAAGTAGAGGCGTGGGATGTCAAATACAACGATTAAGGAAGAAGCACAAAAGCTTATTGAACGACTCCCCGAGAACGCGACATGGGAAGATCTTCAATACCAGATATACGTCCGCCAGGCGGTCGAATCTGGACTTCAAGATTCCCGGACCGGGAAAAGCGTTCCGATTGACGAGGCCCGCCGACGGTTCGGACTGGACTGATGATCGTTCAGTGGACCGAATCAGCCTTGGCGGACTTACACGCCATCGAGGCTTACATCGCGGGTCGGTCTCCTCGTTACGCACGAAGTATGGTCGAGCGGATTTTTGAGCGTAGCGACCTGCTAGCTACCCAACCTCGGCTCGGACCCATTCTGCCGGAATTTCAAGACGACTCCATCCGCGAGGTTTTCGAGAATCCGTTCCGCATCATTTACCGCATATGCGATTCGCATATTGATGTAATCGCCGTGGTCCACGCTGCGCGTCGGCTGCCTGACGGATTCTGATCGACCGAATCGGATAGCTCTAGGCCCGATCGCAGACACGAATGGCACTTCCTCAAGCGTAACTCTTAGTGGCCGTTAAAGTTGTAAAAATCGGCCTCCTTTGCCGATCTTTTGGGCAGGTACCGACCACCCAATCCAAAGGCAAGGAGGCCGACAATGGGTCAGGGTATCCGTTCCACCGTCCATGACCAGATCAATCGACTTCGTTCTCGACCAGAGGAGTTGTTCGAGGGGCTGCTCGATCGCAACGTCGTTAAGGAGGCGCTCGCCAAGGAAGGAATTCGGTGTCGTGCTTGTGTGTACACTCCACTCATCACGTTGTGGACCTTCGTCTGCCAGGTCATGGATCCCGACCATTCCTGTCAAGCGGCGGTCCTGCGACTGTTCGCTTACTTGACTTCCATCGGCGCTCGAAGGTGCTCAATCAATACCGGACCGTATTGTAAGGCTCGTCGTCGGCTGCCGCTTTCACTGATCTTGCGTTTGGTGCTCACAACTGGACGAAGGCTCGAGGAAACCTCACCTGGTTCCTGGAAGTGGAAGGGGCGTTCCGTCTACATCGTGGATGGAACGACCGTGTCGATGCCCGACACACCGGAAAACCAGAAAGCGTTCCCTCAGCATCGGGCGCAGAAACCCGGGCTGGGCTTCCCAATCGCACGCATGGTGGTCGTGATCTCGCTTGCCACCGGCGCGGTTCGTCGTTTGGCGATGGGTCCTTACAAGGGCAAAGGGACCGGCGAGCCTTCTCTGCTTCGACGCATCGAGGACGAGTTCGAAGCAGGCAGCGTCGTGCTTGGGGACCGCTGTTTTGGCTCATTTTTCGGCATTGCGGGCCTGCTCGCTCGGGGCGTTCATTCGGTGTGCCGGACTCACAAAGGACGAAAGATCGATTTCAAACTTGGCAAGTGCATTACAGATTTGGATCACATCGTGAAATGGCTAAGGCCGCAGCGGCCCAAAGACATGGACATTGAAACGTATAATGCTTTCCCAGAGGAACTGGAGATTCGCGAGATTGGCTTCCGCGTCAGCCAACCGGGATTCCGGGTTAGCTTTGTCATACTCGCAACGACTCTCCTGGACGCGACCGAATACAGCTCGGATGATCTCGCGGAACTCTACTTCGAGCGATGGAACGTCGAAGTGGACCTGAGAACGATCAAGGTCGAGCTCTCAATGAACGTCCTGCGTTGCAAAACACCTGACATGGTAGAGAAAGAGGTATGGATGCACATGCTGGTGTATAACATTGTTCGCACGTTGATGGCGGAGGCCGCGATTCAGACGGGGACCGAGCCGAGGAAACTAAGCTTCAAGAGCGCTATGCAGGCGATCCGGGCGCACTCGGAGGCGACGACCTACGCACCGGAGGACCGCCGGGAGGTGTTGCGTCTCAGCCTGCTGGAGGCGGCCGCCGCCAACGAAGTTGGACACCGACGCGGACGAGTAGAACCTCGCGCCGTGAAGCGACGACCCAAGCCGAGTCGAATACTGCTCGAACCTCGTGAGGCCGCGCGTAAAAGATTACGGGCAGCGGCTTAAGAGCTTCAGGAAGTGCCATTCATCGCAGACACCCAGCATTTGAACCTCTTACGTCCGGTCGATCTAAGACGCCAAGCGACCGATCAACGAGAGTATGATCCTCGGACGGTGCGAGCTGTTGTAGAATTGTGATAGAGAAGTCCGGGGTTCCGGGGTCTGGATGATCAAGGCGTTTGAGGATCAGCCGTAGTCAGATTCAACCGGGAGCTGACTATGTGAGTCCGTCCAAATATATATGTGAGATAGATCCATAAAACACCACATTTGGGAGCATTGCATCCTGCTCTCTTTCTTGCTGATGGTCGGGGCTTGCTCTCCAGGCAAGAACAACTCCATGGGCGAATCCAATGAGGAGTCGAGAACCTTTGTGGACAGGATGACGCCTGAACATATCCTATTTCTCGTGACTGCCAGCGACGCTATGGAGAAGTATCATAAGGCAAACGGACGATATGCTCCGGACTGGAACTCTCTGGGGATGGGATTCACTTACATTGGCGGTTACGAAGTAGGCGACCCTGAGGCCTATCCGCCTCCCGGCGCGGCCATGCGTTGGAAGCCGAAGAGGTGTACCTTTACTTACCAGCTTTCAAACGTCAGCAAAAACGCATTCGAAATCTCCGCGCTCGACGAAACAGGGGCACCTCAGTATTACATTCATAATGGGATGAAAGAGCCGATGCGGTGGGAACCTTATCGGCACGAAAAATCACTCAGAGTCGAGCAATCAACCATTGGGCCAGTAATTCCCAAAACCTCCTCATCCGGGCTCTCGAGAAAGTCGTCGCCTTCTTGATTCAAGAACCTGGCCCAGCCTGCTAAAATCTTATTAAGGAGGTTCCCATGAAGATAACACCCGAACAGAAGTTGGCAGTGGGCCGGGTCGGGGACGCGCCCGTGGTCGTCGAGGATCCCGAGACGCATGAGTCGTACGTGATCGTCAAGGAGGAGTTGTACGGTCGGCTGACAAACGCCATCGAGGTTGAGTCCGTCGACCCTTCGTTCTTCGAATTTGGGAAGTTCATTCCTGCCTCGAAATGAGATTAAGATTCTCGATCGTTCACCCTACCTCGACCGGCCCTCGGTGGTCGACTTCGGAGTTCACACGGTCGATGTTCGGGGGTATCAGATCAGGAGCCCGATCGCAGACACCATGCATTTGGGCCTCTTCCGCTCGGACGAAATACAACGCAAAGCGACCGATCAAGGCGCGTTTGATCCTCTGAAGACGCGGAATATCGTAGAATCGTGATTGAGAAGGCCCAGGTAGTGGGGCGTATGGTTGCGGGGGGCCTCTGTTTCAGGGGGGCCGAGACATCTTACAATGAGCTTGGGCGAGAGATACGCGATTGGGGGGGGTTGCCATGGTGACCCGCGGTCGAGTTCAAAACGGCCTCGTCGTGCTAGAAAACGACGCTCGCTTGCCTGAGGGACAAGAAGTCACCGTTCTGGCGCTCGATCCCGTGTCAGAATCTCCGCGCATGGAAGGCACTCAGTCGCACAGCTCTCTCGAGATTAGGACAGTGAGTTTGGGTTCGGTCATTGGCCCTTTGAATTCCGAGGATGAGTTGCTCGGCGAGATGCTCGAAGGCCGCAAATGATCCACGGCCTCGACACCGGGTTCCTTGTGGCAGCGGAGGTAAAAGAGCACGCCGCGCACCCCGATGCACGTGCCACGCTGGCGCAGTTGCTTTCTGCCGGCGACGTTACCACAATCGCCCCGCAGGTGTTGGCGGAGTTCGTTCATGTCGTCACGGATCCCCGTCGATTTAAGCAGCCTCTGGACATGAATGCTGCGCGTCAAATTGCCGAGCAGTGGTGGACGGCGAGTGACGTGGTGCAAGCGTTCCCTGACGCACCTTCTGTTCGACAGTTTCTCACATGGTTGAAGAATTTCTCGTTGGGACGTAAGTGACTGCTGGATACGCTCCTCGCGGCAACCTACATGTCGGCAGGGATCCAATCGCTGCTCACCACCAATGAGTCGGACTTCATGGTTTTCGGCCTTTTTAAGTGCATCGCGCCAGGCCGAAGCGGCGCCAATCCCTGAACGCGTTGAGCCAAATTGAAAGGTACGCGCGCTCAGTCACACGAGAGCATAAGCCACCTCCGCCCGGTCGGAATCAAACGCCAAGCGACGGATCACGGCGAGTATGATCCTCGGAAGGAGTGCGCTGTTTAAGAATCGTGATTGAGAAAGCCAAAAAGTGGGGTGTGTTGTTTCCGGATTTTTTATCGGAGCTCACCCTTTTGAGAGTTGGATCGGGCTTGCCCAGGGGCAATGGATCGTTGGGGGCTGGGTCGACTCGACCGCCCTCAAAGTACTCGGAGATGTCTGGCAACTCCTTCGCACTCCCCCGTGCTGGGGCGTATTTCGGAAGAGGGATTGGGTGCGCCAGCTCCCAAATCAACAAGGCAAAGAATAATCCTGCGAAGACGACCGGATAAAGGATCCAGCAAGTGCCAATCACCCTTCCGAATCGATCGACCCAGCTCCTTTCGGTGGCGCCAGCGGCGGCCGACCAACAACCAGACCCAGCCGGCAAGCACTGTGATCCCGATTGCCAGGGTAAAGACGAAAAATGGCCAAAAATCGGACCCCGGCAAATCGTAGTCGCCGTAGAGCCGGAAGTAGACCAAAGTGAACGCGGCCAGCACAACGATAGGCACCGAGGCTGCTACGCACGCAGTCCAACCGGGCTGCGCTGCAATCCTGCGCAGGCTCGGACGAGGCTTCCGCAATCGGATTGGGATCAATATGAGACTCAACCACCCAAGAATTGCTGTGATTGTGAAACCAACGAGCAAGAGCGAATCGGCGAGCTGGTCGACCAACATCGAGGATTCCGCGAAAGGACCATCGAAAAGATCGCCTAACACGTCGGACCAGGTTGAGGGGAGCTTACTTTCCATCAGCCTGATCGTTCCCAACGCCGCGCCCATAGCAGCGATCAGGATCATCAGATCGACGATCGTAAATTTGCGTTTGCGTGCGTCTGGTATGGGCGTCGTCGTGGTTGGTTCCATCGCGGCTGCCTCCATTCTTCGCGACCTTGGCGCTGGCGTCGGATCTCCATGGACGGATGATAGAGCGAACGCTGGAGATTTGCCAGGCGTTGAGCTGTAGCAAGACGCGGCGGCTGTCTGTTAGTTTTGCCTTTCGCTCCGCGAAACGATCAATACATGAACAGGTACTTTCACGGAGCGAAAGGCGACATTAAATGCTCCAGAGGGCGACGGGCTTTCATTCCACGAAAAGATGAATATATCATTATTTCATTTCGCGGAGCGAAAGGCGACATTAAATGCTCCAGAGGGCGTTTGACTGTCCACGCTCAGAGTCCTACCCAACCTTCCACTCAACACTAGACGTCATTCTTTCACTAGGCGCAGGTGACTCTCTATGACCTTCGTTGAGCTTATGGTTGGTATATCGTGATGTGGCCCTTATCCCACCAAATAAGAATCAAAAAAAGGGGCGTAAAACCCAGCGAGCTCAAGATCCAGAGTGCTCCGACGACTCTCCCGCATCGATCAACCCAACTCTTCTCGGCGCGCGACGCCGCGCCGAGAAACGACAGATCCATCCACCCAGGACGGCAAGCCCGCTAATCGGCGCGAAAACGAGAATTCCGAGTGGCAAGAAAGTTTCGGCTCCGTCTTCCGGGGCGAACGAACACAACGTCGCCGCAGACGCCGCTAGCAACGATATCACAAAGGTAGCCGAGATGCAGGCAGTCCATCCTGTTTGTCTCGCAATCCTGACAAAACTCGGGCGCGGCCTCCTCAATCGAATTGGGATCAAAGCAAGAGTCAACCAACCAAGCATTGCTGAAAAGGAAAGATCGGAGAGCAGCAAAAAATCGGGCAAGTCATAGTTGAGTATCGAGTAATAGATATGCTTGAGATTTGGCTATTTCTTCAGGATCATGGGCCCGCTTAATTCGATCCGCTGCTCGATGAAGCGACTCGTTCCCAACGCCGCAGCCAGAGCAGCGATCAGAATCATCAGATCGACGATCGTGAATCTGCGTTTGCGGGCATCGGCTATGGACGTCTTCGCGTTTGCCTCCATTGCGGCTGGCTCCATTCTTTGCGTCCTTGACGCTCAGGTCTACACCGACGGATGATGGAGCGTACGATCGAGATTTGCCAGGCGTTTGGGGTGCAGTGAGACGCGGCTTCTGCATCGACGGATGATAGAAGGTACGCTGGAGATTTCCCAGGCGTTGGGGTTCAGCGAGACACGGCGTCGAGCTTTTAGCGTCGCCTTTCGCTGGCGAAATAATTAATATATGAACACGTCCTTTCGAGGAGCGAAAGGCGACACTAAAAACCCCTGAGGGCGTCTGGTTTTCAGGTCCTGATGGACCTTTCGAAGCCTAGGTCAGAAATGCTCAGGCTCTGCGTGAGCCCCTGCTTCGTGCCGCCAGAGTCAGTGATATCAATGATGAGAGAAAGCCGCACTTGACGCACAATGCAATCGCGGGTACCTTAACTTTGCAATGCAAAGTGTTGCGCGGTCAGCAACGGAGTCAATCGCTTGAATCTCTTCCAGCCAAGGTGGCCGACGCATCTCGCCGCGGGGATCTTAGCTGGATTTGTACTTGTGTACGTGGACAACGGCGCGTTCGAGGGCGAGGCAAGCCCGATCATCATCGTTGCGCTGTTGCTGGCCGCGACGGCAACGGCCGGGGCGATGTGGGGTCGCGCGGGTGGTTGACGGCGGCCGTTACATGGGCGTGCGTTCCCTTGGCTCACGTATTCAAGCGCGTCCTCCACATGCCAGACACTTTGCATCCCAACACCTATGCTTCGATCCTTTTGTTGGCGGCGTTCACACTCGCGGTCGCCACAATCGGCGCCGCGTGCGGAATGTTCGTTCGCTGGCTTGCGACAGGCGCAGTGAGGCGCGGGTAAGGATCTCTCTCTGAAATCCCGGTTGCCGTGGCAGTTCACCGACTTTGCGAGGTCTCTTCCTCCTCAGTCCACGCTCGGCTGTTGAGTTTATTACAGCGCAGGATTCGCGCACGGTGCGGAGATGTTTGTTGGGAGCAGAGGGTTGGCTCTTAGCCCTGAAAGGGCGATTCAATACAGCCCAGGGCAACGCCCTGGGACCAACGGACAAGACCTTGCTCCGCGTCCATTCTTCTTGGTTCGGTCGACCTGTCAGGGCTAAAACCTGGGAATGCGGCATGCGATCGCCGCATCCGATCCCAGGGCTTTGCCCTGGGCTTTCCTAAGGCGCCCCTTCAGGGCTAAGAGGCAGAACGTTTGGTTTGCGGCTGAGCCGCTTTAGGCTCTCACTTGGCGGATTCGTCCAATACCTCGACGGCAAGGATGGAGATATCGTCCTCGAGACTGGGTGAGCCATGCCAACGAGTGATTTCCTCCAGGAGCTTGGAAACGCTCGCTTGCAGCGGTTCGGACCGAGTTTGGCGAATAACCTCGAGGAGCCGGGTGTTTCCAAACAGCTCGCCTGCAGGATTCATCGCCTCGGTGACGCCGTCGGAGTAAATCAACAGGCGGTCTCCCAAGCCCAGACGGATGGAGCGTTCTTCGTAAGCTTCGTCGGCTAAGCCGATCGGGAAACCTTCACTTTCTAAAATCACGGGATCGGCGCGAGGCAACGTGCACAGGGCCAGGGTGCCCTGCGGATACGTACCGGAACTCCCCGTCGGCGGCGCTTAGGATTCCGTAGATCATCGTCGTCAACTGCTCGGTAGCGGCGTCGAATGGGAAGAGCTGGTTCAATCGAGCTGCGACCTCGGATGGCGGAGCGATGTCGAAGCGTCCCGGAACGTTTCCGTCCCGGATCAAAATCGAGGATGGCTCGGAGTGCGGCGAGAGGAGTCGGCTCAAGGTCACCGAGAGGAGGGCAGAGCCGACTCCGTGGCCGCTGACGTCCAAGATGTACAGTCCCACCTTGCCTTCGCCGAGGGGGATGATGCTCAGACCGTCGCCCGCCAGTTCGTTGCAAGGCTTGTAGATCCAGGCGAAGTCCACGCCCGGGAGGCGAAGAACCTTGCTGGGCAAGAACGTCTCTTGGATTCGTGCCGCAGCCTGCAAGTCTCGGGACATCCGGCCGTTGACCTGGGACAGTTTCGCGTTCGCGTCCTCCAAGTCTATCTGTAGGCGACGGAGTTTGAGGTGGGTTTCGACGTGCGCGTGCAATTCTTCCATCTGGAACGGCTTCGTGATGTAATCCACTCCGCCAGTGGCGAACGCCTTCACTTTGTCCAACTGCTCGGTGAGCGCGCTAATGAAGATGACGGGAATGCCCTTGAGTTTGTCTTCGGCTTTGAGGCGTTCGCACACCTCGAAGCCGTTCATCTCCGGCATGTTGATGTCGAGCAGAATGAGCTCCGGGGGATCGCGTCCCGCAGCCAACAGCGCCAGCTTGCCGCTGGGAACGGGTCTGACTTTATACCCGCGGTCCTTGAGCATGCCTGAGAGCACCTGGAGATTGGCAGGAGTATCGTCGACGACCAGGATGCTGGCTGCCTGAACAGGATCACCTTTTGACTTTTTGGAATTCAATGGGCGTTATCCGTGTTCAAAACATCAAGAAGTTTTTGGTATTGGAAGCTTTCCGCAAGTCTGCGCAGTTCGCGGGCAATGCCGGGATCGCGCACTTCCGCTTCCTTGATTCTTAAGAGCAACTGGTCCAGGTCCGCAGTGACAACGGCTTCGCGCATCGGGCCCAGGAGCGCTTCAGGCCAACCGGCGAGGCAATCGGGCGTGAGTTCAGCCGTTTCTTCCTGGGCGCGAATTCAGGCTCATCGACGTAAACGTATTCCACACCTACGTGGTTGTGAATCTTCTGGAACAGCTCGACGTCGCGGAACGGCTTGCTGATAAAATCGTCGGCGCCGACGGCCATCAAGTCCAGGCGGTTCTCATCCATTGCACTGGCGGTCACAGCGATAATCTTGGGTTCCTTGCCGCCGGCGGCGGCCCGAATCCGTCGAATCGCCTCATGGCCGTCCATCACGGGCATCCGAAAATCCATCAGGATCAAATGCGGACGCCATTGCTCGAACTCGTGGACGGCTTCCGCTCCGTTGGTGGCCAGCCGAGTCTCGAACCCGACGGGAGCGAGAAGCTGCTCGAGTAGTTGACGGTTGTCCTCGACGTCGTCGGCAATCAGGACCCTACACGTCGACTGCCCAGATTGGAGTCTGAGGACGCGCCTAGGCGTTTCCTTCGCTTCAACCGCTTCGGCGTCCCCCTCTTTCAGAGGCAGGCGAATCACGAAAACACTGCCCTTGCCAACCTGACTGTTCAAGGTGACGTCTCCGCCCATCAGGCGAACAAACTCCCGACTGATGGCCAAGCCCAAGCCTGTACCAGTCCCTGCCTGTTGCCCTGTCTTGGTCTGCTCGAATTGCCTGAACAACTTCTCCTGTTCTTCGGGCGAGATGCCCGGCCCAGTGTCCTCGATCTCGACACAAAGAGAGGGTCCCGTCGCATCCTCGCTTTCAACGCATACTCGCACGCAAATGCCGCCCTGTTCGGTAAACTTTACGGCGTTGCCTAGCACGTTGATGAAGACCTGACGAAGCTTATTGATATCAGTCACGATATACCGAGGGACGTCTCCAATCATTTCCACCGAGAACGACAGTCTTTTCTCATTCGTTCGGACGCGGAACATCATTTCCAGATCTTTGAGAAGGACGGGCAGGTCGAATGTCGAGAGACTTAGCGTCGTGCGGCCGGCTTCAATCTTGGACATTTCCAGGATGTCGTTGATCAGGGCAAGGAGATGCTCGCCGCTGCGGTTGATTGTTCCCAGGTACTGGCATTGCCTGGGGGTGAGGTCCTGGTCGCGGAGCATCAACTGGGAGAACCCGAGGATGGCGTTCATCGGGGTGCGGATTTCGTGCGACATGTTGGCCAGGAAGACGCTCTTGGCGCGGTTGGCTTCTTGCAATGACTGCTCGTAGCGTTTGCGTTCGGTCACGTCGCGGGCGGAGGCAAAGACGCCCTGAAGTTTCCGGTCGCGGTCGTGGAAGGTCGTGGCGTTGTAGGAGACCACGGTTTCCTTGCCGTCCCTCGCCCGCGCTGTCAGTTCGTAGTCGGTGAGTTTTCTTTCACCCAACACCAGCTTGATGCCTGCCTGGGCTCGCTCTGGGTCTGTGAAGTAATCCTTGAACGGAGCTCCGATCAACTCGTCGCGCGTGCAGCCGGTAAGCGCTTCCATCTGCTTGTTGACGTCGGTGATGATCCCTCGAGGGTCCGTCGTAATCAGGGCGTCAATGTTGGATTCGATAAGTGAACGCGTGTAGAATTGTTGGTCGCGGACGCGCTGATCGAGCAGCATCCGCTCGGCCTCGACCTGTTTCGCGCGGTATTGTCGGTGCCGATCAGCAGATATCCGATGATCCCTCCTTGGGCTTCGCGCAGCGCCGTCACCGACACGATGGCAGGAAAGCGGCTGCCGTCCTCGCGGATGTAGGTCAATTCGTAGATGTCCTCGATGCCGCGCGAGGCCTTGAATACGAGCGCTTCGAAGCCGGGCGTGATCGTGGTGCCAAGCTCGGCGCTCAGGGCCTTGGCGCGTGCAATCACTTCCTGCGGGTCGGAAATGTCGGCGGGCGTGATTTTGTTCATCACTTCGGCCGCGGCGTAGCCGAGCATGCGTTCGGCGCCGACGTTGAAGATTTGAATGACGCCTTTCTCGTCGGTGGCGATGCTGGAGAAGTTCGCGCTGTTGAAGATTGCTCTCTGCAAAGCCCCGGCCTTGAGGAGCTCTTCTTCCGCGCGCTTTCGCCCCGTCACGTCTTCCATTGCCAGGACCAAGAGCTCGCCGTGGCTGCCCGCCTGAAGCTTGCGAGCGTTGAGGAGCATCACCCTGCGGCCGATGATTGGGAAGGTGTGGTCAAGCTCGAAATCGTCGAAGACCGAGCTCTTGGGAACGATGTCTTCAAGCAGGGTCCTCAGGTCCGGGATATCCCACTGGCCGTTGCCGAGCTCATAGATCAGCCGGCCCTCGGTCACCGCAGGGGAAACGTGAAAGGTCTGGTAGAAGGCGCGGTTGGCGGATCGGACGCGGAGGGTGGCGTCGAGGATCAGCAGCGGCTCACGCACCGTGTCCACAATGTTCTGGGCATAGTTCTGAATATCTTCGACCAGCGGTATTTGTTCGATCACGGCGTCTTTCTGGATGATTCGAGATCGTTGCCGGTCGGAGAAAGGCTTGGGCTCGGTCCTGAATTTTGTTCCGGGCGTCCCAAGCAATAGCGGAAGAGGGCGCTCTACCAGGCCAGGAAAGCCGCCATCCTCACGTTGAATCGCGGCTACCGAAGCGAGGCGCGCCGGCCAAGGAAAAGACGACCACTTCTTCGCCGGTCAAGGTACTGATGTCATGGTGCATGCTCAACACCTTCACGCCAACAACCTCGTGGACCAGTGATTCCAACATTGGCCGCGCCAACTCCAGAAGTTGCTTCCGCGGGCGCTTGATAAGATCCCTGCTTTTTTCCGGCGACAAAGATTTTCCGAGTTGTCGTTCGGCCAGGGTCAATGCACCAAGCATCCGGACCACCAAGAGGTCTTTGGTGAAGTAAGTGCGAATCTGATCGGACTTCCATCCGAGATACTCCTCTTGAAAGCGAACGATCCCATCACAAAGCGCCGCCTCGCTCTCGGCTTGGGTAAGGGCTTTGGAGTTGCGTTCCTTGCGGATTCGTCGAGCTTCCTCGATCGTCAAACGTCGCGCGGGCCTCAGACTTGCGCGCTCGTCCATGCGGTTTGGCGTTTGGCTCGCATACGAGGACGCCGCACTGGCCAAGACCGCTTTTATGTCTGTCAGTGCAACGGGCTTGAAGAGGACTGTATCGAACCCTGCCTGCAAGGCCGAAGTCTTGTGCTCCTGGGCCTTCTGGCCCGTGATTGCGACGATTCTTGTTCGAGAGTTGGCGTCATATTGGCGAAAGCGCGTAACGAGGCCGCGACCGTCCATATCGGGCATTATCAAATCGACGAGCATCAGATCAGGCCGAAACGCGGTTGCAACTTCCAGCGCCTTCGCCCCCCCATAGGTCACATGCACCTGGTTGCCGAGTTCTTCAAGCAAAAGGCCAAGTGCGTCCGCGCCGTCTCGGTTGTCGTCAACCACGAGGATCCGGAGTGTTTTATCCGTCGTCGGCATAGGCTTCTTTCCTCTTCCCAGCCCGCGGCTTCGGTCACGCCGAAATTGTTTACCGTCATCTGGGGGTCCGGCCGCCCTTGTGCGTCAGCAACCTTTTTGGCTGCCTAAATTCGCCTTGGCGGGCAGCGAAAAACGGAAAGTCGACCCGATCCCTTCCTTGCTTTCGACGGCCACCGTCCCGCCGTGAGCCTCGATAAACGTCTTCACGATGGCCAGACCAAGACCCGTGCCACTCTGGTTCTGCGGATCGGACTCTCCCTTTTCAAAGACTTTTTCGAGGAGTTCCTCGGGGATGCCCGTACCATTGTCCACCACGCAGCACTCAATGGGGCCTTCCGCTCCAAGTTCCCTCGCCTCGATGATAACCTTTCCGCCTGGCGCATACCTGATTGCATTGGCGATTAGGTTCTGAAAGACCCTCCTCAACAAACCGGCGTCCGCATAGACCACCGTGTCGTCGGGCGTCTTGTTGACGAGCTTCGTGTTGGCGGTCCCTGCTAACAGATTGAGATCGTGAATGATGGCCTCGACGAGGGGCCACAAATCAAACTCCCGACGCTCGAGCTTGATCCCGAGTTCTGTTTCGAGACTTAGGTTTTCCTCCAGCACTTTTCCGACCAGCCCTTCGAGATGCTGTACGTTGCGGCGCAAGGCCTTGAGCATCTGGGCGGCTTCCACGCTGGCGATTTGCGCAGTGACTGTCATCTCCAGGACTCTGCCTGCCAAGGAAATCGCATTAAGCGGAGTTCGGAGATCGTGAGCCACAAAGGCAAGATACTCCTCCCGCCTCCGCTGCACTTCAAGCGCTCGCTGATTGGCATAGGCCTGCAAGGCCAAGCCGATGGCGTGGTCGAGAACGAGGTTGATAATGTGGAACGGCTTCCCTTGCAGTATCAACTCATGTTCGTCGGCAAGATCGTGGATGCAGCCGCGAAGGATGTTGTACTCCGCAACGACCTCTTCAATATCGAAGGCGTGTTGGAGACGCTGTAGACCGTGAGCGGGTGGGCTGCCTTCGCTGAGCGTTTCAGGGATTGTCCGTTCAGACTTGGAGAGAAGCGCCTCAGCCAATTCGTCAAGTAGGCCGGGAATGTGATCGTTGAGCGTCGGGATGTCGAGCTGGCGCGCTGAAGGCAGTTGGCGCACCTGTTTCCTCCACCGCGAAAGCAACGCGTTGCGTTCCTTATTGATGAGCGCCGCCAGTTCGTCCAGATCGTTGGTGGTCATGGAGCCTCGAATCTCATGTCGGGCAGCCTTTCAATTCTGAGGCCCTTCAATCCGAGGACGACGTTGCACCGTCGGTAGGCGTGAACTTTTTCTCAGAGACGCTCGCCAAGATGTGTTGGACCTTCTCAAACTTGACGGGTTTGACCAAGTGGTGGTCGAACCCTGCCTCCTGCGCACGCTTACGGTCCGACTCCGTCCCGTAGCCGGTCATGGCGACCAAGACGACGTCCTCGAGAACGGGTTGGAGCCGCATTTGTTTCGCTACTTCATAACCGTCGAGTCCCGGCAAGCCGATGTCCAGCAGCATCACGTTTGGTCGGTAATCGAGGGCGGCAGCCATGGCGGCCCAGCCGTCATGAGACGTCCGCACATCTTGCCCTGACGCTTTGACAAGCAGAGCCAAGCTCTCAGCGGCGTCCACGTTGTCATCGACAACCAGGACTCGCAAGGAAGGTCCGGTCGGTGCGCCCTTGTCGGTAGGAGCCCAAGGCATATTTCGTGGGACGGCCGGCGCCGCCGGCAGACGCACGACGAACTCACTGCCTTTCCCCAAAGCGCTGGAAACCTCCACTTGTCCTCCGTGCAGTTCAACAAGCCGTTGTACGAGCACCAGTCCAATTCCCAACCCGCCCTGAGAGCGAGCCAAAGATCGTTCGGCCTGGGTGAACAAGTCGAAGATGCGCGGCACAAGGTCGGGGGCTATGCCGACGCCCGAATCCCGTACTCGCAGGACAGCCTCGGTTGTCTCTTGTTGAAGGCTCAACCCAATACACCCGCCTTCGTCGCTGTATTTCGCGGCGTTATTCAGCAGGTTTACAACCACCTGTTCCAGTCGGGTCGCGTCGCCGTCGATCCAAATGGGTGCGGGGGGAAGATGCATTTCGAGGGCGTGCCGACGTAGCTCGATCAATGGGCGAACCGTCTCGACGCCGCGTTCCACGATAGCCCGCATGTCCACGTGTTCACGCTGAAGATGAATCCTACCCGTAGAAATTCGAGACACCTCGAGCAGATCATCCACCAGATGGACCAGTTGCCCAAGCTGGCGCTCGATGATCGCCAGGGCGCGGTGTTGAAGACTGCTCTCGTCCCGCTGAAGCCGAAGCAGCTGCACGGCGTTCAAGATGGGGGCGAGGGGGTTGCGGAGTTCGTGACCGAGCATAGCCAGGAACTCGTCTTTGCGACGGTGCAGGTCGGCCAGTGCTTCCGCTTGCTCGTGCATCTTGCGTTCCAAGCGGCTGCGTTCGCCGATGTCTCGAATGTTGCACTGAGCGATGGGCCGGTGGTCCACCTGATAGACGTTGCTAACGAATTCGACTTCGGCCTGTTTGCCGTCCTTGGTTTCGAGCGGCAGATGGTCGTAGCGGATGTAGCCCTTCTCTTGCAGTTCTGAATAAGCGGCCTGACTCGCCTGTTTATCGCGGAACAGACCGATCTCCCACAGTTCCTTGCCCATGAACTCGTCGCGCGAGTAGCCCAACATCTCCGTCATGAACGGGTTGGCGTCGATGATTTTCAGGGTGTTGGCGTCGAGGATGAGGATGCCGTCTCGGGCGGACTCGAACAGCCGACGATACCGAACTTCGGAAGTCTGTACCGCCACCGCCGCCTGCTTGTGCGCAGTGACGTCTTCAATGGCAAGCAGGATCAATTCAGGATGCTTGGAATCGGGAGGGAAGCGGCGGGCGTTCAGCAGCATGGTCTTGGGGCCGAGGACCGGGAATTCGTGCGCAACCTCGAAATCGTGGAACGAGGGCGTCTGCGAACCAAGCAGCTCGGACAGCAAGACCCTTAATCTTGGGATGTTCCACTGGCCGTCGCCCAATTCGTAGAGCAAGTGGTCTTCGGTTTCCTCGTTCGAGGCTTGAAACGTCTCGTAAAAGGAGCGGTTGGCCGTTTTAACCCGGAGGTCGCCGTCGAGAACCACAAACGGCTCGCGCAGCGTCGCGATGATGTCGTCGGCGTAGGCGAGCGCCTTTTGCAACTCCCATTCCCGGTGATTATCGGTCATACCTCTGAGCATCCATACATATTTACACTTACTAAGTGCGCTCTGTCCTTTGTTGACCGCCAGGGTCCCAGTATACATCCTAGCGACGACGCGGGCCGGCGGAAATCCCGCCTTTCAAAGCTGGCGGCGTCCATGCCGTCGAGGATCCGCAACAACCCTCGGCTTCCGGGCGAGCAGGCTCGAGCTGGCGAACGTCTTCAACCGGAAGTGAGACGCCGCGGCGCGGTGGTCGATCGAGGGAGTCGATCGAGCACACCCATCCTTATCGTGAATAGAGATGATCGGTTGGACGCCGTTCTCCCGCACTTTGCTCGTTTAAGCCAGGCAAGACAAGTCAAGAGATCGAATGAGTCTGTTTTCGATCTTGTCTGTTCGTAACTTGATTCCACAGTTTCGTCACGGCGCAGCGGATCCTCGACTTTGCGGAGAGGTTGATTATCCCTTCGCTTTTGCGTTTCCACAGTTGGAGTGGTCGGTTATTGGCCTTCAACCTCGCGGCAGAAATCCAAGAGGGTCCGCTTGAAGAGCTCTGGCGCGGATTTGGGCAAGTCGTGATGCCCAGCGCCAGGAAAAAGCACGAGCCTGCCGTGTGATGCCACCTGGCTATAGAGAGCCTTGGCTTCTTCGGGGCGAGCGAGTCGGTCCGAATCTCCAGCCAAAATCAAGACGGGCACGTCCTTGGGAATTCCGGAGATCGCCTTTAAGGGCGAGATCTCATCGACGTTCGGCAGAAACAACGGCCCAACTGCTCGTAAACCGAAGTAACTGGCGTGACTCAGGATGGGCGGGAGGTAGGCGTCAGTTCGATTCCAGACCGCGGTTTTCAAATCTTGATACGGGCTTTCGAGGATATAACCCTGCACTCGATTGCCAAGCACTCCGGACGCAAAGACCGCTGCCGCGGCGCCCATCGACGTGCCCATCAATACAATGGGCCTGCCTGGTCGACGGGCTTCCAGAAAGTCGATCGCAGCCAAGACGTCTTTGCGAGCCTCAAGCCGACGTCGTGATTATCCCCTGACGAGTCTCCATGCGCGCGAAGCGAGATTAGAAGCACGGCACAGTCAGCGGACCTGAAGATCTGGGCCCGACCCAGACTGTCGCGACGGCTTCCCCGATTGCCATGGAGGACGAGCACGCTGGGGGAATCCGATGGACTATCGACGAACCATGCGCCGAGCTCCTGGCCGTCGCTCGTCTTGATCCGGTGGGATTCGATCGGTCCCCACGTCACGCGAGGCGCTGGCTCCGCAAACCAGGGCCGGGGACGATGAGTTAGGCGATAGGAGACGTAGAGCGAACCGAAGAACCAAAAGAGCAAGAGGAACCCAAACGCGATCGCCCAGCGTCTGAGCCGGCGTCGCAGCTTGGATTGTGTTCGAGGGAGCACAGTCGACATGGGGAAGTCCGTTCAAAAGTGCAGAGAGCCGAGGCTAGGCGAGATGCAGAGCGTCTGGGCGAGATACAGATTGTCGATCGTCGAGATCCTCTGACTTCGAGGTCTGCCTCTCTCGAGGGCCTTCGTGGCCAGAGGGCGACGACGGGGCATCGCCCCTACATAGAGAATACGGCAGCCGACCACCAAAGTGACGCTCCAGCATTGTAGGCGACGCTTTTCGGTGAGCGAGGCCGCCATTTCGTCTTTGCCAATTCGCCCCAATTTGCTAACCTGCCGCCCAAGGTCTGGGCTTGCCTCCGACCCATCAAAGGCTCGTCATGCGGAAGGATTCGCCATGAGCAAGGTCGCGTCGCGTTCGGTTGCGGGGTTTCTGGTCTTCCTTTCGCTTGTCGTTGGGCTCGTGGGATCGACCAGGGGCGGAGACGGCGGGGGGACCAAGGTCAAGCTCGCGTTTCGCATCGTCGACGCCAAAACCGGCAGGCCCGTGCCCAAGGCGGATGTGCAGATTCGACACCTCCTCGACAACGGTTCGGACCTGAAATACGCTCTGCCGTTGATCGAAGGGTCCACGGGTAAGGATGGCAAGGTCGTTCTTCATGGAGAGTTCAAGACGTCGCAGGATCTGAAGCTGGCGCCTTGGCGTCAGCGTGTGCAATTCGACCACCGCTGGCTGAGCGTCAAAGCCCTGGGCTATCAACATTCGTTTCACTTGCTTGATTCTTTCACGGGCGAATCTCGTGGCATCCTCCAGAAAGATCCCGCCGAGGCGACGATCAAGCTCGAGCCAGGCGAGACCCCGGACTCGGGGCTCGAGACGATTGCCGATTACTATCGCAATGAACCGACTTCGCTCCATGGGACGCATTCGCTCTGGCTGTTTGGAGACGGTCGGTTCGCGATGGCGCTGCCGGGCGACATGGGGACGAGCGGAGGCTTGCACTGGGGCGGCGCCAGGTTCCAAGACGGAATGGTCGAGCTCCAAAGAATGGGGACCGTCGGCGACGCCAAGGCCAAGCTCGAACCGGAGGACGCCCGGTTCATCCCTGTGGCCTGGGGTGAACGACATTACCTGATCGAACCCTTTCGCATGCCAATGTTTTGCAACGAAGTGAACATGGGAACGTTGATGCGTCCGGGGATGACGAGCTTGTACCTCTACAAGAAGAGCGAGCAGGACGGTAGGAAGGTGCACTACGGAACTCCCGTGCTGCCGACGCCGTTTGATTCCTGGATTTTGAAATCGCCGATCAAGGGCCTGGTCTTGGAGGTTCTGGGGCCGAGCTCCGCTCGGGTGAACCTCGGCGTTAAGAACGGCGTTTGGAAGGGAATGCTCCTCTGCTTCCTCGATACCGACAAGAAGGCGTATTACACGCTTGCGGTGGAATCGGTGACGGATTCGACCTGCATCGCGGGCAGTGAAGCCGCCAACCAGCACGAATCGTCCGCCTTCAAGAGGGATTTCCATGAAGACATCGAACGCTTCGAGAGCCCGAGGGTGGGACAGGAGGTGGTCTCGCGACCGCCCGACGACGCAATCGAGCGCAGCAACTTTGTGTTAAAGCCGTTGCCGAAAACGAGGCCTACGCTGGGTGGACGTGGGCGAAAGTGAGTGTTGGCGGATGGATGCGATTGCGCATCCTCTTCATTCGTCAAGATCCAGCGCGATGCGGTCCCCGCTTTTCGCCTTTCGAACACAATCGACAGTGTACGCACCAAGAGCCCCGACCAAAGCGACTGCCGCGCCGCCGTAGCAAACCCTTCGTCCGATTCTGCGTTCCTCGTCTGTTGTTGGAGAGCCTTTCAAAGGTGAATCCATGCAGATCAGCAAGCCATGGATCATCATTGAGAAACCTAGAAATAAAATGGCCAGGCACATTCTGGGAACGAGTCTTCGATCCATCAGAACGCTCCAGGGGCTTTCGCCGAGTTTGATCAGTACAACAATGCACAACGCGATCCCTACCGCCAAGCCTCCAAAGACTGGGTAGCCGAATATGGCAACAACCGGCAGCAGAATCGGCGACAGCCAGAGCAGGACGATTCCGATGATGATTCGCTCTGGCAGAGACCGCTTCATAGTTCGTGGTTCCCAGTGCGGTTGTTCGAATGAGAATCGACTCGACGGCGAGCAGAGGCTCAAGCAAGGCATTGCCAGAAATGGGCCCAGTATCCGCATTTGGCCTCGGATCGTCGAGCCTCGGGCAGACCCGAGGGAGGACTCGACCGCCCTCGATCGATCGTCACCAATCCCTGATGAACGGGCGACTGAACGGCCAAGGGTCGACGGCTATGATCAGCCTGATGAGTCCGCATGTGACCCCTACTGACCCTACGAACAGGATCAGATCCCAAACAGTCGGCGCCTTCGGCGCTTCATTCGCGAAAGTGCGTACCCGGTCCCAAATCCCACGCCATACGGACTCCCAGCAATAGACAAAAAAGCTGATAAATAGAAACGGTACAATGCTCTCGCCAATGATGAACAACGTGCGTTCTTGGATAAGAACGAGGTAACCAACCAGATGACCGAGACTCGGTCGAGCATCGTGGCGGTTCGTCATTGCGACGCCGAAAATGATCGAGGACAAGATGATGAACGTACGGAGAAACCAACTCCTTGTCATCGGCATGTAGCTGAAGTCGTCGAAGAGCGGGAGGATTCCGACGCCAAGAAACGCAAGGTAGATCGACACGAGCCAAAAGGGATGAGGCGGCGGATATCCGCGTTCGATTGCGACAGGATAGCATAGGACGAAATGAAGAACCAAAAGCTCGACGAGGACGACGACGTAAAGACCTGGGGATCGACGCATCACGAATCGCCTTGGCATGACGGCCTCCTCGCAAACCAAACGTGATTATCGCGTTTGCAGTCGCGGGGTTCACTCACGATCTTCGCCGACCCCCCCGATTTTTTTATCACGAAGTTGAACTATTTGGATTCTCGCGCAACTCTCCTGATGTCGATCGGCTCGCGAGACCTTCAGGCCAACGACGCTCCGTCGGGAGTCCGTGCCGCTGCCTTCCATCAAACACCTTCAAGGACTACGTCTTGTATGCTCAGGCAAGCGAAGCAAATGCGAAGGACGCTCGCGGCGACGGGCTCTCCATCGGGTGAACAACGAGCCAACCGAGCTGGGCCAGCGATGACCGACTCCGCGGATAGTCTTTACGAGCGCGTGTTGGTCTTGCGGTGCCAGGCACGCGACGAGTTGGCGTTCGAGGAGATTGTCTTGCGATATACCCCGCGATTGCGCTACTACCTGCGGAAGATGCTCGGCAATGTACAAGCGGCTGAGGACGCCTTGCAGGAGGCGTGGCTGGATGCGTTCCGAGGGATACCTCGGCTGAAGGAACCAGGCGCTTTCCCAGGCTGGGTCTATCGGCTGGCGCACGATAGGGCTTATCGTGATCTGCGCCGACGGAGAACCTATCTGCCGCTCGAGGATTTTGACGCTATTGCGATAGCGGAGAGTACGGACGACTTCTCCTTGGAAGACGCAGTCCTGGTACACAAAGCGCTCGACGAGCTCAGGCCTGAGCATCGAGAAGTTCTTGTGCTTCGATTTATTGAAGACATGACGTACGAACACATTTCTGAGGTTATTGGCTGTCGGATTGGAACGGTGCGTTCACGAATTCATTACGCCAAGGAAGCCCTGCGGAAGATTATCGAAAGGACCAACTAAGATGAACGAGAAAGAGCTGAAGAAGGCCCTCCTGGGTCTTGATGCGGCCGGGATTACGTCGGTTCCCAATGCGCATGAGATCACTCGAAAGGTGCTCGAGAGGGATCGGTCGGTGGTGCGAACGCTTACCTGGGTGACGATCTTCCTATGGGTGGTCGCCGCGGTTGGGGCCACTCTTGTCATTGCGGCTCAACTGGTGGTTCACCCAGCGATGTTGCAGACAATTCCCAACGACGGCACGCCATTGGAGCGCGATCGCTACGAACATGCGAGGTTGGGCATGGTCGACCACGTAACCGCCGCGGTCGCCGTTTCGATTGGCCTCCTGGCGCTTGCGGCGCTTGGAACGATCAGGCTCGTTCTGGCTTCGCACAAAGCGACGATCCGACAAGTGAACGCGACGCTGGTTGAAATCTCGGCTCAGCTCAAAGAGATGCGCCAGAGTGGCTCGTAACGGCCAGATGATATCGACGAGCGAGGAGATGGATTCTGTCGGAATGCAAAACCTCGCTCACGAGACGTTCGGGAATTGCCGACTCGCCAAGTCTGATTCCCATGAGGGCTCCGACGATCGCCCCAAGGGTGTCGACGTCTCCACCTAACTGGATAACCTCGGAGACCGCATCAGGCCAGCTCAAAGGATGACGGAGGACTGCCCAAAGCGATGCGAGCACCGTCGGAACGACGAAAGGGGTAATCACAGGCCTCGAGAATTCCGGCTTCGACGAACCTGACCAAGCGATCGCACGGAACGCTGTATCGCGATCCTCCCGAAGGCGATTCGGCAGATCGGCAATCAGGTCGGAGAACGTTGAATCGAAGGGGCGGACCGCATCGGCGATCGAAATACAGAACAAGTTTTCGTCGAGGACCTCGTCGGTTGCGAGCAAGTGTCCTGCCTTCGCAACGGCCACTCCGCCGGCGATGCTTCTAGAGTCTTGATGCGTGATGCGCGAGACGTTGGAGACTAACTCCGGCAGGCGTTCGGGGTCGCGAAGGAAATAGAGTCCAAGGGCTGCGGTCCGCATCGCCGTGCCATTGCCTGCCTGACCCACGGGGCCACACAGGTGCTCCAGTCGCGAGTCTTCAGGTACGCATGAGCGGCGAACGTGCATGAGCCTCCAGGTCCAACGACGGCCTGGTTCTTCCAGAGCGACGCGATCGAGTGGGCGACGTCGGCGGGCTCGAGCGCGCACCATTCTGACGATCGACTCGACCGTGGCCAGAGTGAGCTGGGTGTCGTCGGTATACTGGCCTCGAGGATAGCCCTCGACCTCTCGGAACCCCCTAAGCAAAGCCTTTCGACCAGGCAACTGGTGCTCCCAATAACCTTCGAAGGGAGCACCAAGGCGTCGCCCACCGCACAACCCAAGAGGCAGCCGATGAATCGACTTTGAAGATCGTGTTGTGAAATGGTCATATGTATGTTTCCACTCTGGTCATACAAACCAAGCCCTAAGTGCTTGACGATACGCTTACCGGTGCGTAGCGGTCCTTCCCGCAAATTAATCTATCGAACTATAGAGGTTTCGCGAACTTGAGCATTCAACTTACCATGAGCGTCCTGGATCTTCGACTCCGAGTTCCGTATCGTAAAGCCTCCAAGCTTGGCTTCCTCTAGGCAGACCCAGCAGCGAGGCGTTTGGATGATCCGGAAGCTGATCGATCTCACTCTGCTTGTCGCCTTCCTTGTCGGCGGGGTTTTTGCATGGCGAACAGGGCAGGAACGGATGAGGCTGAGGAGCGAGCACGCGAGGCTCGCCAAGAAAATTGGCGATCCGACGATCAACGATCCATCGAAGGCTTATTTCCAAGCCCTGGACACAGGCGAACCGATGCACTTTGCGTGGCGGGTCTACCTGCCTGCGAAATATCAACAGCAGCTCGGCGGTCGTTGGGGCGGCAATTTCCTATCGACAGGCGGTAAGTCGGCGGACTTCATTTTTCGAGTTGGATTCGTGGAAGAGGAAGGCCAGCTCCAGTGTTTTTTTCGCGACGAACAGAGCAGCAGCAAGTCGACCTTTGGGGACAAGGCGCTTGCCGACCTGATGCGCGGAAAGTGGGAAAGGATTCAAATCACGCAGCTCGGCAGAACAGATGTCGCAGTTCTCGACCCGAACCAAAAGGCCGTGTTGCTGCGTCTGACGCTTCCCGACGAGCTCGTGCGCGAGGCTAGCACCAAGCTTTCCGAAAATGCGCGGAAGGAGTACGTTCCTGTTCTCTTTGATCTCACGCTTCGCAATAAGGCGTTCTAGCGAAAGACTTGCTCTTTGCTTGGAGGACGAACCGTGCACGAACCCGCGGAGAGGGAGCCCGAGCCGCTCGAAACACTTGCGGTCGATTCGAAGAAGCCATGCCCAAGGCTATGGCAAGTCAGCCTGCGGACGCTCTTTCTGCTGATCGCGGCGATTGCGGTTTGGCTCACTTACGCCATCAATCGAAGACACAACGCAGCGCTCGACGCACGCATCCGCTCGATGTACCCGATGGCTCACGAACTGGTCGTCGACGACCCAAAGCAGTTTGCCGCGGTGAAGCTCGAGGAGTATGTGTACGACCAGAAACATTGGGACGTTTATGTCCCAGCAGGCCGCTATCGATTGTGTTTCGCGACAAGAGACATCGACATCAATGGCATGCCGAAGATCTCCAAAAGCGTGGCGCTCGAGCCTGGGAGACATCGGCTCGCACTTGCTCAGGCTCACACAGAGGATCACTGGAGCTTTGGGGTCACTCGGGATGGAAAAACGTTTCTCAGCCTCGATGAAAAAAAAGACTGGGAACCGGGCAATGGCTCTTCAACGGCAGGCGGATTCTCCATCAGCGAGCAATTACCCACGGAGAAGCCGCTCGTTCTCATGCGCAGGCGATATATGACGCCTTCGAACGGCGGCCAGAGCTATGGAGTGCCGAATGGACCGACCAACGGCCTTATGCTCTGGATCGAGCGGACTGTGGACGAAAAGCTCAAATCCCAATAATGGCCTTTTCGAAAATCGGCGAGTCGGTTATCACACTCCTCTCATTTCAATCTATCGAGAGGAGGGTGCGATGTCGCGCCTGAGGGTCGTTGTTTTGATCGTCTTGGCGTTGACGGCCGCCGGGTGCCTCTCGCATACGACCGAGCGCGAGCTTGGCAGGGACTTTAACGATTCGTGGAACAACTTCGAAACCTTTGTCGACGGCGCCAACAACCAGGCTCCTTGATTCGTCCTTGAGCTCCGTATTGACAGGCCATCGGTACAAGCGGATCGGAGGGCGCCTTCAAATTCATGTAATGGGCAGATCGGATCGGAGGGCGACGACAGGGCATCGCCCCTACTTCAGATTCATGTGATGGGCAGCATGAGAATTGGTGCCTTCCAGCAAGAAATTGGCGAGCTTGCCGCGTGACCATGGCGGTTGAAAGGCATATGCTGGCGAAGGATGTGGTGATTCGCCAACATTCTTCGATTCCGTTCAGAGGCAAACCTCTTTTCTCCTCTTATGTCCCCTTGTCAGGCAACGGAGAGGGAACACGTCATGAAGCCGATCACGCGTCGGGATACGCTCCGCATTGGGGCAGGGCTGGCATTGGCGCCGGCGGCAGGTCGACTGCACAGGGCCTCGGACTCATCAGTACAAAGGGACGAGCCTGTGCGTCGATATCTCACCCCAGGCGAAGATTTCAACGACGTGAGCAGGGGCGATCCGATACCGCACACCCTTACGGGCGAAGCCCTGGTCAATGCCAAGCTCACTTCCGAAACCTGGCGACTCGAGATCCAAGCCGGTGAGAAGGCAGAAGTCGCCAAGCCGATCGTCGAGGCAAACGGAACCGCGATCGATCTGCCCTCACTACTCAAACTTGGCGAATCCAAGGGTGTGATGTTCCTGAAGGCGATGCAGTGCAACAACATTGCTCAGCCGTTGGGTCAGGGACTTTGGGAGGGCGTGCCGCTCCGCGACGTGATTCGCCTTGCAGGCAAAATGAAGGACGTCAGGCGCGTGTCTTACTGGGGCTTTCACAACAACGATCCCAAGCAGATGTTCCGGTCGTCGCTGGCGATCAACCAGGTATTGGATACTCCGCCGGGCGATTTGCCGCCGTTTGTGGCTTACAGGTTGAATGGGGAGCCGATTCCGCTCGAACGCGGAGGGCCCGTGCGAATGATCGTGCCCTGGGCCCACGGCTTCAAGTCTGTGAAGTGGCTCCAGCAGATCAGACTCACCAACGACTACCAAGCCAACGATACCTACGCGCTCGCGAACAACGATCCCGAATCGTACCTCAAGACGGCCGCGTATCTCGACGATCCCGAGGAGTCGAAACATGCCGTTGGGAAACCGGTGCTGATTCGTGGTACGGCAATGGTCGGTTGGCCGGGGCTCGAGCGGGTTGAGTCCTGGCTCAGGCCCGCGCCTGCGTCGGGCGAAGCGCTCTCCGACGACGACCCGCTATGGGAACGCGCCGAGTGGCGTCCCTGCCAAATCGACTCGCCTCCAGCCAACCTGGCGGCGGAATTGCCCGAAGGAGTGAACCCTGCTCGGATCTGGGGCTTTGGGCCCGACGGCCGGCCGAAGAGTTGGCCGATGCGGTTTAGCATCGTGGGCTGGTCGTTCGCTCTCGAAGGACTGAGGCCTGGGGTTTACGAATTCCGAACTCGGACGGTGGACAAGAACGGATTCGCTCAACCCGAACCTCGACCGTTTGCGCAACGATCGGGCTTGAACGGCGTTCAGATGAAGCGAATACGGATCGTCGAGGAGGTCTGATCCGCGGGCCAAGCAAAATCACCCGCATTTTCACCTCTTCGTAACCTTTCCCCATGAAAAACGGATGTAAGTAGAGGGAATGCGCCCATTTGGTTGTTTTGCGACCTCGGCTCGAGCCCGATTGATGGTCAACGGTCGGAGCAAACTCGGCCCTCGGCGTTTCCGAAATTCGTAGGAGGCGTTTGTACTTGACTTTCGTTGCTCTATCGGGCGAAGTGATCCTTGGTCCAGAGGGATAAACGGGTTTAGCGAGCCTATCTGCCTACATCTCGAATGGTTGATCGCATCTGGGGATTATTATGAGTGAAGAACGCCGATTAAACCACATCGATACCGACGCGTCCCTCGACTCGGCGGGGGTGGACCGAGCTTCGCCGACGACGGCGCCCGATGGAATGGGTTCGTTGACGACCATTCTGCACGCCGCGGGGACGAGTTCGAGGGTGTTGCTGAGGGAGACGCACGATTTCGAAACGTCGCCGGTGAACGCGGGCTCGAGCGAACTTCCCGCTTCCGGAGCTGGCAAGTATCAACTCTTGGGAGAGATTGCGCGAGGGGGAATGGGCGCCGTGCTCAAAGGCAGGGATTCCGAACTTGGGCGCGACCTGGCTGTGAAGGTCTTGCTCGAAAAACATCGCGACAAACCGGAAATGTTAAGGAGGTTTGTCGAGGAGGCGCAGATCGGCGGCCAGCTTCAGCATCCAGGCGTCGTGCCGATTTACGAGCTGGGTCAATTCGGAGACATGAGGCCTTATTTCACGATGAGGCTCGTCAAAGGCAAGACGCTTTCCAAGCTCTTAAGGGCGAGAAAAGACCCTGGCGAGGATCGAGCTCGCTTCTTGCAGATCTTCGAGCAGATCTGCCAAACGCTTGCGTACGCGCATGCGAGGGGCGTGATCCACCGAGACCTCAAGCCTGCAAACGTGATGGTGGGCGCCTTTGGTGAAGTTCAGGTGATGGATTGGGGTTTGGCGAAGGTGCTTGTCGAAGGTCGAAAGCGGCAGGAAGAGAAGGGCAGGGAAGCTCGAGCCTCGGCCGTCAGCTTGGTTCAAACGGCAAGGAGCGGGTCGGATGCGGACGCATCGATGCAGGGATCTGTTCTGGGAACTCCAGCGTACATGGCGCCCGAGCAAGCTTGCGGCGATGTGGATCAAGTCGACGAACGAGCAGACGTTTTTGGATTGGGGGCCATTCTTTGCGAAATCTTGACGGGGCAGCCGCCGTACACTGCTCGCAATGAACAAGAGGTTTTACGGAAGGCGATTCGAGGCGATCTTGCCGATGCTCTCGAGCACCTGAGCTCTTGCGGGTACGATTCCGACTTGATCGATCTGGCAAAGTCCTGTCTCGCTGTTGATCCGCTCGACCGGCCTGCCAATGCGGGGGCAGTGGCCTTACGAGTTTCCACTTACTTGGCAGGGGTCCAGGAGCGACTGCACGCCGCGGAGTTGGCCAGAGTCGAGGCGCAGGCGCGCCTTGGAGGAGCGAAAGCGGCGAAAGTTGAGCGTGGCGCTAGTGGCTTCCATTCTTGGCGGGTTCGCGCTCGGCTTGGGTGGATGGGCCTGGGTTGAGCGCCAGCGGGCCATTCGCATGGAGGCTGTTGGCAAAACGGTGGCTCGCGCGACCGACGCCGCCGTTTTGCAATGGGGCGAGGCGCGAGCAGCAGCCGTCGGCGATCTCACCAAGTGGAACGAGGCAAAAGCCAGTTTGGACCAGGCCCAGGCAGCGCTGGCGGCCGGTGAAGCGGGCCCCGCGACGATCAGACAGGTCTCCGACCTTCAGAAGCGGTTCGACGGCGAACTCGACGAAGCGAAGAAACGAGCCCTCGAGGCCGACAACGACAGGCTGCTCCTCGAGCGGCTCGAGCATGTACGCTCGGTTGAATCCGAGACGTGGGATTTCGCCCGAACGGACAGAGAATACGGCGAGGCGTTTCGGGCTGCGGGAATCGACCCAGCGAAGCTGGAATCGACCGAGGTCCAGAGCAGGCTTTCCAAGCCGAGTCTCGCGAGCGAAGTCGGGGCAGCGCTCGACCATTGGGCTTTGGCTCGGAGGCGGAAGTCGATCAACGATCCAGAGGGGTCGCGACGCCTCACCGCCGCGGCCCGACTGACCGACGACGATCCCTGGCGAGACAAACTCCGAGACGCCATCGAAAGCCAGGATCTATCGAAATTGCAAGAACTTGCGAACGACCCGGAGGCCGAAAAGCAGACCGCCGCCAGTTTGGTGCTCTTGGGCAGGTCGCTGGCCGATCTGCAAGACCCCGAGTCCGCGGTCAATGTGCTTAAGGCCGCTCGAAGGCGTTTCCCCAACGACCTTTGGGTCAATCTCAAGCTTGCACATAGTTACAACAGACTAAACCCTCCGAATTTGGGCGAGGCGATTCGTTACTACACGACTGCGGAGGCCGTCAAGCCAAACAATCTGGTTGCGCACACGAACATGGGGTTGATTCTTATTGCCTTGGGACGGATTGACGAAGGGATCCATGAGCTTAACGAGGTGACGCGACTGGCGCCTAACATGGGCGTCGGGCATTTTCTACTTGGGAATGCGTATTTGCAGCGCGGACTCGGAGAACAGGCGGTCGCCGAGCTTCGAAGGGCCAAGGAACTTCCCATCGAGGATCCTGAGATCGGCGCGGCCATCAGCGCCTTGCTTCCCCAGGCCGAACAGTTGACAGCGATGACCGCTCGATTGAAGAGGATCATCGACGGCAAGGATACGCCGGCCAACCCGCGCGAGTGGCTCGCATTCGCTCAATTTGCCTACGATAAGGGCCTTTATGCGGGGGCTCTCCGATTGGCCGAGCGAGGTCTGGAGGCGGAGCCCTCACTTGCCGAAGTGACCGCGTCTCCACTCAAGTACAATGGCGCGTGCTCGGCGGTTCTTCTCGCAATGGGTAAAGCCAAAGATCAGCCCTCGCCGGACGACGAAGCCCGCGCGGGCATACGTTCCAAAGCTCTCGTCTGGCTGCAGGCCGACATAGCCGCTTGGGCGAAGCTCTTGGAGGCCAAGCCGGAGCTCCGAACGGGAATCGGTCAGAGGGTTCAACAATGGAAACAGGACGCTGACCTCGTGGGAATCCGTGAAAAGTTTGCGATCGAGAAGCTTCCGAAGCCGGAGCAGGAAAAGTTTAGAAAGCTCTGGGCGGACGTCGACAACCTGATTAAACGGTGTAATGCGAAGCCATGAGCGAAGCCCGAAAGACGACGTGCACCTCGGCTTGTCATTGAAGAAGGATTGCTTCCGCGGGCGCGGCGGGTTGCGAGTTGACCCTCCGTGTCGTAAAATGAAGTCCAAGCGTGCGATCCCTTTTCTACCCGTTGTCCGCGACTAACGCATCGGGGCCGGAAAATCGCGCGGGCACGAAGGATTCGCGCGAACCTTTTTCCGCCTTGGGACGTAGCCACCGGCAGGCGTTCCTTCGGCGAGAGACTCGGCGTGACGCCCGAGTCTTCGTGCTTTGATCGACATCGGTAGATCGAGAATCGGCTACGGCGATTGGCTGACCGACGCGTGAGCCTGGCGACCTGAAGAGCTCGGGGAATCGGTTTCGAACTCGATTGATTCTTTTTTATTTTCCCCGTGATCTCGCAGGTTTTCAGCGGTTCCGCAGGTGTAGGCGTTGATCGACGAGCGAGCCGGTTCCCTCTTTGAGGTGCCTTCGTGATGAGTCGAGAAGTCATAATCGAGACGCGCAACCTGACGAAAGTGTATTGCGACTTTTGGGGCAGACCCAAAGTCAAGGCTCTCAACGCTTTGGATCTGAAAGTCGAGCGTGGCGAGATTTTCGGGCTGTTGGGTCCCAACGGATCTGGCAAGACGACGACGATCAAGCTCTTGCTCGGGCTTCTGTTCCCCACCGAGGGGGACGCGATGATCTTTGGCGAGTCGACGACGAACGTCGCCAAGAACGAGCGCATCGGCTATTTGCCGGAGGAATCGTACCTCTACAAATTCTTGAACGCCGAAGAAACTCTGCACTTCTACGGGCGCCTGTTCAAGATGTCGGGTTCGGAGCGTCGCAAGCGGGTCAACCGGTTGATCGAGCAGGTGGGCCTTTCCCGAGCCAAGCACCGGCAGTTGCGGGAATATTCCAAAGGTATGCAACGTAGGATTGGTTTGGCGCAGGCACTGATCAACGAGCCCGAGCTGATTTTGCTCGACGAGCCCACGTCGGGACTGGACCCGATCGGTACTTCGCAGATCAAAAGCCTGATCCGCGAGCTTCGCGAACAGGGCAGGACCATCGTGCTCTCCGGTCACTTGCTCGCCGACATGCAAGACATTTGCGACCGGATCGCCATCTTGCACAACGGCGAGCTGAAAGAACTGGGCAAGGTTGCCGATCTTTTGACGGTCCAAGACGTCACCCAGATCAAGACGCGGGACCTGCCGGAGGCCGCGGTCGCCGAGATTCGCGAAGTGATTTCGAGGCACGGCGGCCAACTCTTGGCGGTCGACCACCCGACGACGACCCTCGAGGAGCTCTTCCTCCGCATCGTCAGCGAGAGCGATCTGCATCCCGGCCGTCGCAGAGTCGATCAAAAGCCTCGCAAGCCCGCGCCGGAGCAAGAGGTCGAGGTCCGCTAACGGGACGCGAATCTTGCTGGAAACTCTAAATCATCATACGTTCATAATTATTCCATAGAGTTCGCAACGCGGCCGCCGGCATCAAGCCGGCGAGCTACGAGGAGATTGGTCTCAATGGGGGCGTTCTTGCAAATTTTTCCCCTTTTCGCGCAGGCGGCGCCAGCGACGCCCAACGTCTGGTATGCGGTATTGAACTGGTTGATCACTCTGGGAGAGCCTGGGCTTACGATCGAAGGCTTTCCAGGCGCCGTGCTTTCCTGGGTGAAGGTGGTGGGCCTCTATTGCCTGATGGGCTGGGTGCTCGCCTGGACTTATAAAGCATACAAGAATCAACAGATCATTGGACGAACCAAGATCCTCGATTACGCAGCCCTTGCCGCGATTGGCGGTTTGGTTTGCTCGGTGCTTCTGCAGATCATGCAGTCGACCGGCAGGATCGGCACGAAATCGGTCGGCGGGCTGCCGGTGGTCACTTTGATCGTCATGATCTCGGCGATCGTCATCCTCCTTTGGCTGGAAAGAACCGTGTGGAGCGCGGTGATACGGGTTGGGACGAAGGCCGACCTGAACACCTTGGGCGCAATGCACTTGGCCCTGGCGTTTGGCGTGGTGACTTCAGTCTTCATTCGGAGAGATCAGATCGCCCACAACCTCCCAGGGAACTGGGGCCAAGCCATCGTCAACGGCGTTCGCTACGGCGGAACATACATGGGCTTCGTGGTTTTCCTCAGGCTTTTGGCCACGTTGATTCCCGAGCTTTTCGCGCTGAGACCGCGGAGGCTTTATTCGATCGCCTGGCTTTCGGTCAAGGAAGCCAGCAGGCGGATGTGGGCGCCGTATGTCGTGACGGTGCTGTTCTTCTTGGTTCTGGCGTTCACGAGCTGGTTCATCCAGGCGCCGCCGAGACCCGCGGAGTTTGGTCGACTTTACGTCATCACGTTGACGCTCGTCTGCTCGCTGCTCTTGACGCTAATGATCGCGATTCTCACGCCGCTTTCGATTCCGGCGGACATTCAGAACCAGACGATTTACACGATCGTCTCCAAGCCCGTCCGGCGGTTGGAGATGGTTTGGGGCAGACTGATCGGCTTCATGGCGCTCGTGACGGTTCTTGTGCTCGTCTTCACTGGCGTCAGTCTGCTTTACTTGTATCGCACAGTGAAGGGGGAGATCGACGCGGTTGCCGCGCAGGGAATTGGCCGCGAAGGAAGGCCGATTCGTCGACGAACGGATCCTCCAAGAGCAAGAGGATCAGATGCGCAACAGGATGTCGGCGCGGGTTCCCGTGAAGGGCTCGCTGACGTTCCTCGATTCTCGAGGCCTGATCAAGCTGATGGGCGTGGACATTGGCAGCGAGCTCGAGTTCCGCAGCTATGTGGAGGGCGCCACCAAGGCGGCGGCGATCTGGGATTTCGGTATCGTCGAACACCCTGTCGACAAGTTTCAGCGAGAGACAGCGCTACGCGCAGGCAACCCCGCCCCCACGCGAACTCGAGAGCTTTTGGATAAACGTATTCCAGTTGATCAATTCCTCACATCTGGAACCATCGAGTATTTGCTCGACAAAGCCAAGGAGTACGAGTTCGCCGCGCGCGACAGCGAGCGGAAGCGAGCAACGGCGGTTTCCAAGAACGCTCCCTCGGCCACTGTCGATGCGCTCAAGGCGGAGCGCGAGAAGAACGTGAAAGAGCTCGATCGACTTCGAAAAGAACTTTCGATCATCGCCGCCAGCGAGAAGCAGCTCTTGGAAAAGGCAGAGACCGAGGAGAAGGCGGGAAAGACCACTGAAGCGGCCGAGACCCGCAAGCAAATAGCCAGTCTGCATTCACCCGACTTTCCAATCGAGATGATCTTCACGGTCTATCGGACGACGAAAGGAAAAGTCCTTGGGGATCCGGTTTACGCTTCTCTCAAGGCGACGAACCGAGGGACGGGCGAGACCTATACCGCCGTTTTTCCTATACATGAATATTACACGAACCGGGAGATGCTTCCGTCGATCATCCTGGCGGGCTCGCGAGGGGCGCTGTCGGTGGAGGTCCGCTGCCTCTCCGACACGCAATATTTGGGGATGTCCGAGGGCGATCTCTACATCCTGGCCTCTTCGGGAAACTTCGGCGTGAACTTCATGAAGGGAATGCTGGGCGTTTGGCTCGAGGCCATGATCTTGACGGCCATCGGCGTGTTTGCTGGTACGTTCTTGAGCTGGCCGGTGGCGCTGTTGACGACGCTGGCGTTCTGGGCCGCGGGTTTGGCGGCGTTTGGATTCTTGCAGCAGATTGCCGAGGGAACGGTCACTGGCGGCGGGCCTTTTGAATCTCTGGTTCGCGTGCTCTCGCACAACAACCAGGTGAGCCAGCTTGCTCCCACCGTGGCCGTGGTGGCGGCTAAGACGCTCGACGCCCTGGTGATGCCTGTGCTTTCGCGGCTGGCGTTCATCGTCCCGAACCTTTCATTGTTCGACTTTAGCAATTTGGTGTCCAACGGTTACGCGGTGAGCTGGGCGCAGTTGATCGAAGGGCTGTTGCTCGCAGTGGGCTATTCGTTGCCGTTTACGATCGCAGGCTATCTGGTGTTGAAGAATCGGGAGGTGGCGGCGTGAAGATCGCTTCGAGCCAGCAGAGGAAAATCGTTTACGCCTTGGGCATCCTGGTGCTGTTCGGCGCACTTGTGCCCTACAGCCAGTGGCTGGAGAAGATCCAGAAGGAACAAGAGCTCGGCGAGGCGACCATCGGCCAGGTGGATACTGGGAGCTTCATGCTCAAACTGGCCATGCTGGGCGGGTTCCGCGGAGTGGTGGTGAACATGCTCTGGACCCGGTCGATCGACATGCAGAAGGCCCACGATTGGGACCGACTGAAATCGACTGTTGATATGATCACGAAACTCCAGCCTCACTTCCTGGCGATCTGGACCTACCAGAGCTGGAATTTGGCGTACAACGTTTCGGTCGAGTGGGACGCCCCCGAGGACAAGTATGAATGGATCAAGGAGGGCATCAAGTTCGTCCAGGAAGGGGTGAGCAAGAACGAGAAGTCCCCCGACTTGGTGTGGGACACGGCGTGGTACTACTACCACAAGCTTGGCTTCTCGGACGAAGCGGTGATTTTGCGCAGACTGTTCTTCGACGACCTCGACGACGGCTTCAAGAAGAATCAGGAAGGGATTGTCAGATCCGACAATTTCGAGCTCTCTGGGGACTGGTTCAAGAGGTCGGTCCGGATGGTCGATTCCGGCGAGGCAGGGCCTCGTATCGCGACGGGGATGGAGAATTCGATCGAGTACGTCGACGCGCCTGTCCAGCATAAGGGCAGACCGGGAGACTTGCACTTCCGGACGATGACCGCGCACTCGGCGACTCGCTACGCCGCCGCGCTCGAGAAAGAGAGCATGAGGGGCAAGCCAGCCCGCTTCGGCGCGAAGGCGAGAGAGGCCTGGGAACTGGCGGAGAAAGAATGGGTGGACTTCGGAATTTTTGAGTTCCCCGCGCCAAACACCGACGAGAAAATCCGCCTCGGAGTCTACGACTCTCCCGAAGAGATGGAAAAGCTCTCCGACAACCAGAAGCACTGGGTCCGACGTTGGGGAGATCAGACCAGCTATTTGTACTGGCTGGACCGATCCCGAGCCGAAATGGAGCCCGATGGAGTTGAGTCTCGCAGGCTTTTCTACGAGGGAACAAAAGCACTGAAGGCGGCGAATTTCCCAGAGGCTGCTCAGCAATACCAGAAGGGCCTGGAGCTTTGGGCCAAGCTGCTGAAAAGGCACCCGAATTACGCGGAAGATTACATGAACAAGCGAGACACTGGCATTGTGGTGAAGCGTATGTTCGAGCGTCAAGAACGCCGGACAAGAGCCTCCGGAAAACATTCCGTTCAAGGACTACTTGAAGATCGCCGAGAAGGACAGTGCACCGATCCGTTCGACGCTCTCGAAATGGATCCGTTCGACCCGGATGCCAAGGAAGGGAACGCGTCTCCCAAACCGCGTTAAGCCGGCGAAAGAGACGCGGCTGATGCGTGAGACCGTGGGCCAAGCTACTGGACCTTGGCGGTTGCGGCGTCGGCAAGGCGAGTGACAAGAGCGTCGCTCGAATCTCCAAGCTGCTCGATCGCCTGATCGAACGAGCGGAAGCACATGCCCACGGCAAGCTCGGCGGAATCTCGCTCGATGGGGTCGACCTCGCCGCTGGCGATTGCAAGGTCAATCCGCGCCAGAGTGCAAGAGGCCACGTAAAGAGCGATCACCGCGTCGGCAATGCGTTCTTGTTCGTATTGGCGTTCGAGAACGTCTTCGCGATAGTGAATGAGCAACCGTTCGACAGCGCAGTCCAAACCGGCCGACGCGTTTTCCCAGACCGTCCCCCAAAGCGTGCAGCTCTTGGGAAACCACGCTAACCTTGGGATTGCGGACGGCGAGAGCGGCGTGGTCGCGGGCAAGGCCCCAAGCGGCCGAGAGCATGGTCGAAGGCTTCTTGATACGGTCCAGGGCGGACTTGAATCCTTCTCCAATCTCCCGCATGCCGACAAGGGCGATAAACGCTTTCAAAACTTCGTTGGCGCCTTCTCCGATCGTGTTAATGCGCGCGTCCCGCATCATGCGTTCGAAAGGTTCGTCGTTGAAGTAGCCTTGGCCCCCGTGAACCTGGAGCGTTTCATAAACGCCTTGCCAGAGCACCTCGGTGGAATAGACCTTGAGGATCGCGGTTTCGAGCATGTAATCGTCGGCGCCCCTGTCGATGAGCGCGGCGGTCTCGATGGTTGACGCTTCAATGGCGTAGGCGACGGCCGAGAGGTAGGCGATTTTCTTTTTGATGAGCTCCAGGTCGGCGAGCCCCTTCCGAACTGTTTTCGCCGGACGGCATGTTTGACAGCCGCTTTGAGGCAAGTTTTGGCTGCTCCAGCGCAGCTTGCTCCGAAGGTCGTTCTGCCAAAATCGAGAACAGTCAAAGCCACGCGCAGGCCCTTGCCCAACGGCCCCAAGATGTTTTCGGCGGGGACGACCATGTCGTGGAAAGCAAGCTTGGCCGTCGCTGTGCCCCTGATGCCGCACTTGGGCATTCGCGGCTCGACCACCTCGAAACCTTGAGTATCCGGAGTGACCAGGAAGGCGGTCACTTTGGGTTCGCCTCCTTTGGGATCGGGCGTCTTGGCCATCACCGTCAAGACGTCTGCGATTCCACCGTTTGTGATATACCGCTTGCTCCCGTTCAAGCGATAGGCGCGGCCGCCGTCGATGGGAGTTGCGGTGGTCTGCACGTTCGAGGCGTCGGAGCCCGCCTCGGTTTCGGTCAGGGCAAACGCCGCAAGCTTTTCTCCTCTGGCCAGCGGTCCGAGCCACTTCTCCTTCTGCTCGGTCGTACCAAAGAGTACAAGCGCACGGATCCCAATGGAATGATGCGCATTCACGAATACCGCCGTCGAAGAGCAATGGCCGCCGATCACTTCCATGATCCTGCAATAGCCTTGCTGGGAGAAACCTCTTCCGGAGTACTCCACCGGGCGCCGCCATGCCCAGTACGCCCAAATCCGCAAGGCCTTGAATGACGCTCTTGGGGATGTCTGCCTCGCGATCGATCGCAGCCGCGTCGATGTGCTGGTCGGCAAATTGGCGAACAGCCGCCACCGCGGCGTCGACCCTTGCCTTTTCCTCGCCCTCGAGCTTGGGGTAGGGGAACAAGGCTTCTCCCAGGAACTCTCCCTTGAAGAGCGATTTTGCGAATCCGGACTGCTGTGGCCCCGAGAAGAGCAACTCCTCAGCCTGACGGAGCTGGCGTTCCCGCTCGAGGACCTGAGAATGAGCGGAGTTGGTCCGATCCTTGGAGAGCGTCGACATCGTCGGCGAACCTTTCCTTATAGAGGGCAGGGCGTTGCGCGGAGGGCGAAGAACCATGGGTGCGGTCTGCACGACCCACCTTGATTGTAACGTGCGTGGGCTCGAAGAAAAGCCGCCTGCGTTAGCGTTCCAGGATGCCTGGCCGCTCGATGGCATAGCCTTTGACAAGCACTTCAAGCCTAGGCCATCGTTGGGGCGCCGTCACGACTTCGAAGCCGCGTTCGTTAACGAGCACTGTGTCGCCGGAACGTGCTGGGCCCACGCTGGGCGCCCAAGCAACGGCCACCTGCGATTGAAGAGTCTCCTCCGACTCGTGGAGGAAGGGGAATTCCCTTGGCGAGTATCCGACCAATCCGCCTGGGTAATCGAGCGTCCATTCGTGCGAATGACCAAACTTCTCGAAGATTCGCTTGGCCCTCCGGAAAACCTCGCAAACGGCTTCCCCAGGTCTGGAGAAATAAATGAGAGTCGCATCGACCATCGAGGCAAGAGCATGGGAAGATCGAAACGCCGCGGGGGGCTTGCCGAACGATACAATTCGGGTGACCGTGGCACAAAGCCCTGCTCGCCTGCCCGTCGCCGTGATGACGGCCCTGTTCTCGATCCGAGCAGCCTTGAATCCAGGTCTGCGATAGCGTTCCAAGCGGTCGTCGCCGGCAATGCTAATGGTTATCGGGACCACGCCTTCGCGGAATAATCGATGAGAAAGATGGCCGGCGAGGTCGGCTTCCGTCTCGCCGGGAAGGAAATTCAAGCACGTCGCCTCGACCGCCGCGGAGAGCGTCCAGCCCAGCTCGCGAAGCCTCTGCCGTTCGATCTTCGTTAAAGACAGCCTTAGTTTCTTGAGCCGGTCGAATTCATTCGGCAAACCCAATAATCCCGTATCGGTGGCGATTTTCCTGCTGCCCGAGAGCTCGGAGACGATCTTCTCCGTTCCTTCATTCCATGGTCTTTCCTTGAGCTGAAAGCCGAGACCGGCGAACTCCTCTTCAAACACGCGAGCACTGTGGACATTGTCGGAAAATACGGCCCGACCGCCTTTATTGATGAATAAGAGCACGCAGCCGGCGTCGCTTCCCAGATCCAAACCCACCTCTCCACCCGAAGTGAACCAAGAGATGGAATCCGCCCTTCCCAGGACAAGCGCGTCGTACCCGTTGGCCTCCAGAAACGAAACGACTTTCTGGTGCTTGTCTTCGACGTCGGCTCGACGCTTGGCGAGGTCGTCGTCGCCATGGCCAACCGCTGGGTCCGCAAGCGCGGGAAGGGTGACGGCCTCCGGGCGATCGCTCGCGGTCCAGACGACTGGGTCGTGCGCCTCGACGTGGAAGCCGTTTGAGTCGGCAGGCTGCCGATGCTCCGGCTCTTGCTCGAGGACTTTGCCGTTGATCCGACTCTCGGCCGCCTCGAGTTCGCCAAACGTGGATGAAGGAGATTCCGGTGACGCCTCGCCGATCCTTGAAGAAGCGATAAGCCCAAAACTTCCGGTAGCCATGAACGATTACCTCGGATCAGCCCAAGATTGCGAATCGAAACACTCGCGTATTTTCAATTGAGATTAACAAAGACGACGCCTCAGGAATTCTGCCCCTACTCGAATCAGACCGATACCGTAGTTCCTTGGAATAAGGAATGCTCAAAAAAGCAAGCATCGAGTTTTATTGCGGCGATATAGTCGACTAAAGCCCAAAAACTGCCTGCCAATCCCGATCGACTGCCGCCATATCGGGCTATTTGATGGCTAATTAACGCGGATAAATCCGCGACCACTGCGGGCTTGCCAGGACACGAAGCAAACTTGCGTGGAGGGAGAGAGGTTTGCTGATTGCTCTTTGTAAGCGAGTCTAAGAGTTTGGTTGTCGCAATGGATTGGTTATCGTTCCAGACGCGCTTTAGAAAAGCAAGAATCAAGGGAGAAAAATCGCTGCGGCCAAAGACGACCCCAAACCCATGACGTGCTTCGGGAATGAGCACGTATTCGATTTCGACCCCTTGCGACCGTAGGCGATCGGCAGTGGACTTTGTACTCTCAGGCCAAACGACACGGTCTTCGGCGCCCTGAAAAAACAGGACGGGGGACGCTTTTTCCTGATGATTCGAGGCGGATTGCGCGAAACCCCGTCTGATTGTTCTTCTCAACTTCGGGATAGAAGGCAACTACAGCCTGAACTCGAGCCGAGGCGGCTTGGGAACTCTGATCGCCTTCGCCCGCGACAACCTCGTTTCGTCCCAGGAGCAGCGCGAGGGTCCCACCCGATGAACTTCCGGCCGCGACGATGCGATTAGGGTCCACTCCGTATTCCAGGGAATGCTTTCGGACCCAACGCACAGCTTCGCGTGCGTCTGAGGCGCACTCAGGCCAACTTGGATGGGCCGAAGTGGAAAGTGTGTAATCCGCCGAGAACACCACGCAGCCTTCTCGAACGAGAGGGAGATACCACCGACCTTCCTCCGCTTTCGTCCCGCCAATCCAATTGCCGCCATGAAAGACAACGAATGCTGTGCGTTGCGGCTTGCCCGCCTCAGAATGGGTCGTTTGCGTGTATTCGTCCTCTGCCAAATAAACGTCGAGCCTGAGGATTTGGGATTTGGTCCGCTTGTAAACGATATCGGAGTGAAGTTTGACTCTGACGGGCAATGCCAGGTCTGGCGCCGACGGCTCGTGCCAGGCAAGCCAAGTGGTCGTAAGTACGATCGAACTCCAGAATAGTCCACGGACCGCCACAAAGTGCTTTCCAACAATGGCGAGTCGGAGCATGGGACGAACTCTAAGCTGAATCTGTGCACGAATCGTGCAATCTTTGGGGAAAGCGCGGTCGGATTCGAGAAAGAGATTCAAACGAATGGAATCTGTTCAATCGTATGCCCATGGAGTGGCTCGAGACAAGGCGACTCGTTCGCATTTCTATACAGGAGTCTTGGGAACAACTGGGCCAAGCGGCTCGCTCGGCGGGAATCGGGGTTGGACCTATGGAGTCGACTCCGGACTTGACCCAAAACGTCTCGGGGTTACAGTGCGTTGATTCCGCGAGACAATGGCTTTGGCCCAATACTCGCATCGACGAAAGGACGCTCCGACTGGAACCTGCGACAGGCGATTCTGAACCCGGGAGGTCGCGCACGATCCGCCGTGGCGCATTGCTCGGCCTGGTCGGTGTCACGGTTGGTCTGATCCTTGTCGCGACGATTTATTGGCGAAGACCGCTTTTCAACGGCAATTTTGGAGTTGTCGACCAGGGTAGGGTTTATCGATCCGCTCAGCCAGGCGCAGAGCTCGAATCGCTCATTCGGAAATACAAGATCAAGTCCGTGTTGAATCTCAGGGGGGGGAGCGAACGGGACCATTGGTTTGTGGCGGAGGCGCAACGCAACCCTGAGAACCGGGGTCGATTACTACGACGTACCCATGAGCCCAGTCCGGCGGCCGAGCCGGAGGGAACTGCTCGCCTTGGTGGGTCTACTCGAACGATGCCAATATCCGTTGTTGATTCACTGCAAGTCTGGAGCGGATCGAACGGGTCTCGTCAGTTCGCTTTACCTTCTCACCCAGAAAGGCCTGGCGCCAGGAGAAGCCCACGCTGCTTTTTCCCTGGCTCACACTCACATCGCCCTTTTTGGTCCAGAGCACCTGCACGAACCCCTGCACGAGTACCAGCGCTGGCTCGAATTCAAGCACCTGGCTCATACTCCCGATCGGTTCCTGGCTTGGCTTGACACAGACTATTCGAGCGACGAGCCAAGGGCTTCTCGGATCCAAATCGTGCCCAACAAACGGCCCTGGGGCAGGGCGAACCGAATAGCCAAGTCCACAAAATTGGATAATCTAAAACATGCAGACATCAAACGCTAACCAGCGGCGGAAATCCGGCCTGATCGCCGGGCGCCTCCACCGTAACGCCCGACGACCACCGGACCCCTTTGCAGGGTAGGCCTGGAAAACCGAACAGGTCAATCCGTTGGTGTGAATCTAAGAGTGCGATTACAGGCTGAGCACAAAGGCGAAACGATTGGGGCCGAGGAGTTGCTTCGCCTTGGTCGGTTGCAAACGAGACGTTAGCAAAGCAAGTTTGCTTCAAGTACGCAGTGCAGAGAGCTTTCGCTGGCGAGCCCATGAAATCGGCAAGAGCGACGAAAGTCAACGACCGATCTAAGCAAGGAAACGAGACGAAACGGCCTAACTCCAAAATTGACCTACGAGGCATCCCTTCAGACGTGACCAGCAAGCGCAAAAAAAGACAAAGTCGATCGCTTTGTTCGAAGAAAATCGCTGAAGAGCAGTGGAATAGGCTAGAATCCGGTTAATTTCGCTTCGCTTTAACAATGCAAGAGCCCAAGGTGCCTTACCAGCATGCGTGGATACAATCATGCTTGATAGAGATCCCTATGTAACGGCTCCTAATGGTTCCCTCGCGGTGATGGGCGACGGCCTTAGGCCTTATCAGTTCGACGGCATAGAGTTGACGCTGAAACGAGGCCAGCCGTTGCCGATTGGGGCGAATCGCACGGCCTTTGGAATCAATTTCTCGTTGATCTGCCGCCATGCGACGGCGGTGTGGCTGGTGCTTTCGAAGCCGTGCGGTCGTCATGACGAGGCTGAGATTCCTCTGGATCCTCTACGCGACCGAACAGGGGACTTGTGGCACATCCAAATCGCCGGTCTGCCCAACGATTTTTGTTATGGGTACCGAGTCGACGGTCCATCGGGCAACGGCCATCGATACGATCCCCGGATTGTATTGCTCGACCCAATGGCTCGGTCGTTGTCTTGCAGCAAGCACTGGGGCGTGTCTTGTGGGTTGCAGAGAAGAAGCCTGGCAACGACTTCGCGGATGTTTCGTCATCCCGAGGACATTTCTCCCAGAATTCGCCGCGAGGACACGGTTATTTACGAGCTTCACGTGCGCGGCTTTTCGATCGACCAGTCTTCGGCGGTGGAGCACCCTGGCACGTTCAAGGGGCTGGTCGAGAAAATCCCCTACTTGAAGAGCCTGGGAGTGACGGCGATCGAGCTATTGCCGATCGACGAGTTTGACGAAAACGACTGCCCATTTGTTGATCCCTTTACAGGTCATAGGCTCAAGAATTTCTGGGGTTACAACACGATAGCCTTCGCGGCGCCCAAGGCGGCTTACTCGAGCGATACGATCGGCGCGGCGCCGTGGAGCGAGTTTTGTTCCACCGTGCACGACTTTCATCAAGAGGGCCTGGAGGTGGTTCTCGACGTCGTCTTGAACCACACCGCGGAGGGTAACGAGCAAGGCAAGACTTACAGCTTTCGCGGTCTTGATAACGATATGTATTATCTCTTGGATGAGAAAGGCAACTACCTCAATTTCACCGGATGCGGAAACACCGTCAACAGCAACCACCCGGTGGTCCGCGGGCTTTTGCTTGACTTATCTGAACAACAAGGTCGCGGAGGCGGGAGTCGACGGTTTTCGGTTCGACCTTGCATCGGTTTTGGGGCGCGACCAGGAGGGCAACGCGCTGGTGAATCCTCCCGTGATCGAGCGGATTACCGAGGAGCCGATTCTCGCGGACATGAAGTTGATCGCCGAGCCCTGGGACGCCGCGGGGCTTTACCAGCTTGGGACGTTTCCCGGAGGCCCTCGGTGGTCGGCTTGGAACGGCAGGTTCCGCGACGACATTCGCCGGTTCTGGCGCGGCGACGAAGGAATGGTTTGCTCGCTGGCGACGAGACTCGCGGGCAGCGACGATCTTTTCACCGGCCAGAGCCCTCTGAGCTCGATTAATTTCATCACCTGCCACGACGGCTTCACATTGTGGGATCTTGTTTCTCACAACGATAAGCACAACCAAGCCAACGGCGAGAACAACCTGGACGGGACCGACGCCAACTGGAGCTGGAACTGTGGGATCGAAGGCCGACGACGAATCGCGGGGTACTCGAGCTGCGAAAGCGCCAGGCGAGAAACCTGCTGGGCACGCTGCTGCTCTCGCAGGGCGTGCCGATGATCTTGGCTGGGGACGAGATGCTCAGGACCCAGAAGGGCAACAACAACGCCTGGTGCCAGGACAACGAGACAAGCTGGATCGACTGGAGCCTGGTCGAGAAGAACGCCGATTTCGTCCGATTCACGCGCAATATGATTGCCTTCCGGATGCGGCATCCTGTGCTCAGGCGGCGGACATTCCCCAATCGACCGAATACGGGGCCAACGCCCGATTTGCTATGGCACGGAGCTTTGCCCTGCCAACCCGATTTCGCGTGGTGGAGCCATTCCTTGGCGCTGGCCTACGACGGCCGAAGGTGCGATCGGCCGGAAGTTCTCGACCGCGACGTCTATATCGCCATGAGCGCCTATTGGCTGCCGATCGATTTCACGATCCCCGCTTCCCCTTCGGGACGAGCGTGGCGAAGAGTGGTCGACACCTCGCTTCCTTCGCCCGAGGACGTGCTCGACGACGACGATGGTCCTCCCGTCGCCATTGGCAAACCCTACCGAGTCGAGCCGAGGTCTCTGGTTGTGCTCGTCTCCGAAGCGTAGTTCGAACCGCGACCAACAACCTGCGATTCGCGAACTAGAATTCAGGCAGGCCATTTCGATCGCCCAGTGACAATCCGTCTCAGACGGAGGAGTGGGTCGTTCGCGCGTCGCCAACCCTAAGCAGGAGGCGGAGGATCCGCTCTTACTCGAGATCGCTGAGTTCCGGCGTTTGTTCGAACGTTACGTAAGCCAGCCGAGCAAAACGTTGGGGATTTCGAGCGTCGAGCTCCAGCGCGAGTCGAGGATGTCTGGATCGTCCCGAGAGAAGGGGCTCGAGTCTTCGGAAACGTCCTTGCGTTCCACGGGCGCCCAGCCGCGCGAGAACCCAGCCACTCTCTCCGGCGAAGCGTCGCTGGACGACCACAGGAAACGACTTGACGCACTGGCTCGGCAGCTTGACCGCAGACTCCGCGGAGAAGCCGAGACGGGGGAGAATGCTCAAAATCCCCGAGAATCAAAAGTTGGGAACGTTCCCGATCCGTCGTCCAGCAAATGAAACGATGAAAAGATCATGGGCGCCGCCTCTTCAAAAACACTCGCCTCAACGAGCGAAGCCGAGCCAGCAAGTCGCCCAAGCCGCCAATCGAGCGAGCCGGTCCGCGTCGAGGATCATAGATTCGAGGGGATTGGACCTCGATGCAGAATAGCCGTGAACGGGCTTTGGTTTTTCATTCCTCTCGATCGAGTCGTCGAGGTCGTTTCCGTGGAGCGGCTCGCGCAGATCCCATTGGTTGACCACGGGACCTTGGGGGTCTTCGCTCACCGTCGCGAACTGATCGCCGTTTTGGATCCTGGGGCATCCCGAGATTCTTTGGGCCAGCAGATCAACCGCGGCGACGAAGCACTCTGCGTGGTGGTCGTCCGGTGTGATCGCGGGCTTTTGGGTCTTTGGATCGACCGAGCTCGATCAGCGATCGAGCTCGACGCCGAAGCCGCGCGAACAACGCCCTCTGGTGCGATTGGCAAGCAGACCGATCACTCGATCGACTGCAGAGAGACGCCGCCGTTCGACCTGGAGGAGCTCTGGAACCGGACCCGAAGGACGGTTGAAGCCTTCTATGACGCATGTTCATGAATTTGGGAGCTGATCGAGATGCCCGGGCAACTGGATCGTACGACGAACGGATTAATCGGTCTCGGCGTGCTCGCCGGAGTCGTTGGGGCCGCGCTCACGCAGGCTGCAACCGTTTCACTGGGGAAGTGGATCGGACTAGCAATTGGTCTCGTGGTCGCGGGCGGTTGTGGAGCTCTGTGCGTGAGGGTTTTGCTCAACGTCTTAGCACGACGCCTGCGAGAGCTCGCGAACGACAATCTCGAAGTCGCGAACTTCGAAGAGTTCCGGGAACCAGGCCAAGGCGTCGAAGGAGTGGTCGAAGACATCGTATTCGAGTTGCGGCGGTCGAGGCGCTTGCTCGCCGAATTCGAGCCCCTGCAAAGACTGGCGGGGGATGAAGCGTTTCCGGGAGCTCTGGACCATGCGGTTGCGAGCGACGACGCAATGAGGATCAAACGTGTGCGGGAGCGTCTCATAGAGAACGTTTCGGGGTATAAGCAATTCGCTCGCAAGGCCGCAAGCGCGGCGGACGGGATCAATTTGTCGGTGAAAACCATCGAAGCGGGATCGCGCGAACAATCGGGGATGGTCGCCCAGACCACGGCGGCGGTCGAATCATTCGCGGACGAGATCGATCGAATCTCCCGCAGCGCGGAAGCCGCCGCCCGCGCCGCTGCGGAAGCCAAGCGCGAAGCGAAACGGGGGCTCGAGCTTGTCGGCCAGCTTGTCGCTGGAATGGCGAAATTGAGCGACCACGCCGGCGCTAACGGACGCAAGATCCAAAGGCTGGGCGAGCGCTCCGTGGAGATCGGTTCGATCGTCGACACCATTCATAATCTGTCTTCTCGAACGGACATCCTTGCACTCAACGCGACGATCGAATCCGTCCGAGCAGGTGAGCACGGTCGCGGATTCGCCGTGGTGGCCGAGGAGATCCGCAAACTTGCCGAACGCGCCTCGACCGCCAGCCGAGAGATCGCCGCATTGGTCGAGGCCACTCAGGCGGAAACCAACGAGAGTATCCGCGCGATTTCGGAAGAACAGCGCGAGGTTTCCATAGAGGCCGATCGAGCTCGACAGGCTGGAGTTTCTCTGGAGCGCATTAGCGAGGCTGCGGAGGAATCGGCTGGACTCGTCGAAGGCATATCGCATTGCGCGAACGATCAGGTTCGTTCGACTCATCAGTTGGTGGGAGCCATCCAGCGGATCTCGCAGACCTCGCAAGTCCTACTCGAAGGCTCGGCGGAATGTCAGACCCGACTGGCGGCTCTCTTGCAACTTTCATCCTCCGCGGTAGGGCGGAGCAATTTTGGGTTTGTCGAAACGCGAGGCGATCGAAAGGCGATCGAGGCGCGAGCCGACGAGCAACCGTTTTGCCCGATCGAGGATGTTCTCGACCAATCCAGGTTCGAGGCAAAAGAAGGGTCGACGCCGCGCTCGCGTCGAGAAGGAATGGATCCGAAATCGAATCGAGACCGGCGGGCGGGCGCATCGTTCGCGGAGAACCGGCGATGAACCTCCAGGCGCGCCCATTGTCGGAGATTCGCCAAGAACTTGCGCTTATTGCAAATACATTTGTTGACCCGACGCCCGCAGCCGCCCTTGCTCTCAGGAAGACTCTCGAAGCGATTTCCGAGGAAGACCGGAGAACCGGCAAGAACAACCGGGCGGAGGCGCTCGACCTGGTGGCCACGCTTGCCGACGTTTGGGAATGCATGACCCTCGACCCTGGAAGCAAAGCTTCCGATCGCGAACTCGCCTCGTTTATCGTCAATGCCATCGAAAGGATCGCGGACCTTTCAGACGAGCTCACGGAGGACTCGCTTTTCGCCGAGATTCGTTCGCAAGCAAGATCGGGTTGGGGCGCGTATCTCGAACTGTTGGAACCAAACGAGTCCGAGTCGGGCGAAGTCAATCCTCGCGTGGTCGATCAGGACGAATGGCAAGAGGCCTTCACGGGAGGCTGCGAGCTCGAACCGCCTGGCGAGACGGACGACGCCGCGCTGGACGTCGGTTCGATCTTAAAGCTCTTCGGCGTTCAAAACCAATCTCGACAAGTACCGATCTCTTTGGAAAGTAAGTCTCAAGGAAAAACCAGGAACGACCCCGACGTCGACGATTCGAGAAGACAAACATCATATGACCAAGTAGAACTTCTGATCACGGACCGAGAGGTTCGCGAGGCTTACCTTGCCGACGTCGCCGATATTGTCGATCGACTCCAGACTTCAGCGCTCGCGCTCGAGCTTTCGACGGGGCATGCCGAGCCTTGCGCGCTTTCGGAGGTCAATGGCGCGCTTCACACGCTGAAGGGGGCCTCGGGGAGCGTGGGGTTCACGGATCTGGGCGGGCTCGTGCACCGGTTCGAGGATGAGCTCTGCAAAGTCGGTAAGAAGGCGAGCGGCAAAGCACTGGCGGATTTGGTTCGCAGCCTTTTGTTTCACATCGAATCGACGGCTTCCGCAATCTCCGTTGGCGAACTGCCGGACAGGGCTCCCGCTTCCCTGACTGATCAACTCGAAAGGCTCTCGAGCGAAGCACACGAGACGGTCGAACCGACTCCGGCGCCTCGTTGCGTTCCCAAGGCGCACATACGCGAGACCGCCGCCCAAAGCTCGCACCCATCGCCCACGCAGGAACGAGCGGGGCCCAACCCTCCCTCCGTCGATGGAACGTCAGTGGGACAAGGCGCCGCTCGGGGAGGCTCCGAGCAGGAAGGCCTGCTCCGCGTCCGTGGAGAACGTATCGACGCGCTTATGGACTTGGCGTCGGACCTATTGGCTCACGGCGGAACCTGGTCGGGCAGATCCGCGGCGTTGCGGGCGTTCGCCGATGCGGTGCGACAGTGCAGGCATCGCCTCACCAGCGAGCTCGAGCGCCTGAGCGATTTTCGGCTCGATGAAGAACGCTCGAGGCCGGCCAATCGAGCGGACGAAGACGCGATTGCAAAACCTCGTACGGGCGACCTGGAGGCGATCGTTCGCCGGCTTGCCGAGCAGACCGCCGATCTCTCGGTTCTTGCCGAACAAGCAAGGATTGCCGCGGAGCAGGCGGCGGATGGAGGGGAAGCCGTCGGCAGCGCCTCGCGCCGGTTGTGGAACAACCTTCAGGCGATTCGGGTCGTCCCGGTCAAGTCTCTTTTCGATCGGCTTTCGCATGTGATCAACGACGCCGCGAAGGTGGAGGGCAAACGGGTTTCGATCGTCGCGAACAACGCGGACTCGGGCGTCGATCGTTGGCTCCAGGATCGATCGTACGAGCCGCTGTTGCATCTCGTCAGAAACGCTGTGGGTCATGGAATCGAACCGGAGGCCGACCGGCTGCGCCTTGGAAAACCCGCAAACGGAGTCGTCACCCTGGCGGCGAAAATGGAGCCAAGCGGAGTGCTCTTCACAGTGACGGACGACGGGCGAGGTCTGGACGAAGCGGCCATCGAAGCCAAGGCTCGAAGGCTAGGCTTGATCAAACCAGGAGACCAACCAACGCGCGAGCAAGTACGTAGGTTGATCTTCGAGCCAGGTTTTTCCACGCGAGACCATGCCAACTCGGTCTCCGGCAGAGGAGTGGGCATGGACGTCGTCCTCCGAGAAATCGAGCGGCTGCACGGCACGATCGCCATCGATTCTACGCCGGGAAAGGGGACGACGTTCTCGATCCGATTGCCAGGGCGCTTGACCCTCGAGCAGACCCTGATCGCGCGGGTGGGAGGTTCGTTGCTCGGTTTCACTCTCATGGAAGTCGCTCGGGTTCTGGAGCATTCAGCCAAGCCGAACGACGCCCAACCGAACGGACCGCCTGATGGGCAGGATCGTCCAGCAAGACGGATCGACCTGCGTTTCTTGCTTCGCTCGGCGCAACCGAAGGACCGATCGTGTCCTAAGCTTCTGCTGGTCGGCGCCGCTGGAGAGCCCCTGGAGGTTCTGGTCGACGCCGTCGAGGGCGCCAGCGAACTGGCGGTAAAGCCTTTAGGCCCCCTTCTGAGCAGTCATCCTCTTGCGTCGGGGTTCGCGATCTCCGGCTCGGGAGAGATCGTCTTCATGGTCGATCTCGAGCGCCTCGAGCGCAGATTGGGCGTCGAGAAGTTCCAAGCGCGGCTGGGAGATCGACCCCCCGAAGGCTCTCGCTCGGAACGCGCGGTGCTGGTCGTGGACGATTCGTTAAGCGTGCGGAGAACGACGGTTCGGAGGTTGCGAGAACTGGGCGTGAAGGTGGACGAGGCCGGCGACGGGATGGCGGCGTTACGAATGCTCAATATAAACAAATATCAGTTGATTTTGACCGATCTCGAGATGCCCAGGTTGGACGGCTTCGCGCTGCTGGGAAGGCTCGCTTCGATCGATCCGCTGAACTTGATCCCCGTGGTGGTCGCCAGCACGCGCGACGACGAGGAAACCCGCCGCAAGGCGATTGCTCTTGCGCAAGAGCATTCGTGCCAAAACCGATCACCGAGGCTTCGTGGAGCGGCGTCATCGAACCATTGCTTGGAAGTCGCGTGGGGGACAATTGACTTTGATGTTGTCGCCTACGTCCTGTTTTGGAGTGTTTTACGAATGGAAAACCGGCGAATCCTGGTAATCGACGACAGCCTGACGATCCGCAAGCTGGTCGAATGCCACCTATCGCAGGCTGGGTTTCACGTCACGCTGTGCGCGGACGCGGAAACGGGGCTCGAAACGGCGAAATCCGGCCGTTTCGACCTGATTCTTCTCGACCATCAGCTTCCGGGCACGACGGGCGCGGAGGTCTGTCGGCGGCTACTAGAGTGCAAAGAGACGGCGAGCATCCCCGTCGTGGTCTGCTCGGCTCTGCGGACTCGGGCGTTCGCTCAGTACGCGGAATTTCCCAACGTGGTTGATCAGATCCCCAAGCCGTTTACTCCGGACTTGCTCAAGGGGGGAGTGGCCAACGCCTTGGCGACGGGATCGTTGGTCGTTCAAGTGCAAAGCACAGGCTCCGCTTTGCCGGACGTGTTTGGCGAACCCAAAGAGTCGATCTTCGAGGGCTCTACGCGACTCTTCTCGCTCCGCTGTGTCCTGGACTTTATTAATAACGCTAGGCTCGACGGCCGCCTGACGCTTGAAGTTGAGCGGGACCGCATTCGATTCGCGGTCGCCGCGGGGAGGATTCAGGCGGTCTATTCTCCAACGATCGATCCGACGCGGCTCGAACCCAAGCTGCCGGCGTCGATTCGAGACATGGCGCCGCTCTTGGCCGTGACCATCGGAGAACAGCACGATTCGCACATGTCGGGTCTGGTCAAACTGCTCGAAAAGAGCCTCTCGGATCCGCGCAGGCTCAAAGCCCTTCTGAGGTTCCAAGCTTCGGTGCTTGCCCACATGGCGCTGACGGCGGCCGCGGGCAAGTTCCTCTTCGAAGAAGGAGGATCGCTGCCGCCAATGTTTCAAGCGTTTCCGATGCAGATCAGCCTGCCTGCTCTGGCGGTGGAGGGCGCTCGCCTTTGTGAACCCAGGCCCGCGGAATGGGACAACCCCGAGGTTGTGTTCGCAAGGTTGGTTCCTCGCGGGGGAAGCCTCGACCGCGCCGGCTTGTCCGCGGCGGAGCTCAAGCTTTATACGCTTCTCGACGGCGCTTTGGATCTCGAGACCATCGCCAGGAGCGTGGGGGTGACTCAGGCCGAGGCGGCGGCGATCGCTCGAGGATTGGAGCTAGCGGAACTTGCGGAAAAAAGAGCCGCCAAAACGTCCGCTTCGATCCTGGTCGTCGAGGAAGACCCCGAGACCATCAGCACCGTTCAGCGCGTGCTGGGACCGGAGGGAGAAAATTATCAGCTTAAGTTCATAAGAGATCGCATCGGGGCCCAGCTTTTGCTCCGAAGAGGATCCTTCGATTTGGTGTTCCTGGCGTTCGATCAACCCGAGCAGGAATCGTTTCACAAAGCCGTCCGGGACCAGGTCTCCTCCGACACCCGTTTCATCGGAATGATGAACATCGAAGACGAGAGTGAGCTCGCTCGGTTGGACTCCGTCGGCCTCGACGGCGTCTTGCACAAGCCGATTTCCGACCGCGACCTCCTGGCCACAGTGCGGCATTTGCTCGCTAAACAAACTGAAGTCGTTGGGGCGGCTTGAACCCTCCCACGAGAGTACGGTCGACTTATTGGGGCGTCATCGATCATGGAAACCACGCGATCGGCGGTTCACGAGAACTTTGGCTCGTCGGAAGATCAAATTGACACCGTAGCGCTCCTGAGCGAGGAAGTCGAACGACTCGAGCAAGAGGCGGCTTATTGGCGGCGTCTGGTGGAGACCAGCGCCGAGGAGCGCAGTCCAAAGACGTGCGACCTCCTCGACGAGACTGGACCAAACGAAGCGAGAATTGCCGAGCTCCAGGCCGAGGTGGCCGACCGCGAGAAGTTGATCGTGGCGCTCTTGGACCAAGTGAGCCTGTTGGAAGAAGCTCGAAGTGCGCGGGATGCAGAATGGGAGCATCTTGTCGACTGGGTGGAGCAAGTCGAGCGTCGAATCGAAGATCGCTCCGCGTCCGGGGGAGATTTCGAACGCGAACGCTCTGAACTGGTCTCCCAAGCGGACTCCGCCCGAGCCGATCTCGAGTTGGCGAGGAGAACCTGGAACACGCAGCGAAACTCGCTCGACGAAGAAATCTCCCGGTTGCGAGCCAAGCTTTCCAGTCTGGCCGAATCGACCGCGGCGCCCTCCGCGATCGACTGCGCTCGAACACGAAGCCGAAGAATTGCGAGACCGCTTGGTGCGCGCCACGGAAACCGCCGTCGAGGCGGAAACGCTTCGCGAGTCGCTCAGCCAAACTCGCATTTCCCTGCGAGACTCGGAATCGATGCTCGCCCAGTGCCGAGACGACCTGGAGCGCCAACGCATCGAATACGCCGCGGAGGTCAGCTCGCTCGAGGCCAGGATCGCGGAACAGGCCGTGCAGAGGACGGTCGAGGAGCCCACAGTGCAAGATCGCACGGACGACCTGGCGTCCAAAATGACGTCTGTCGACGAGCGCATCCGCGCGTTTCGACAGCATCTGCACGAACTGCACCAGAACGAGCTCGAAGTACGCCGAAGAAAAAGTTTGTCGTCGAGGCTCTCCCGACTTTGGAAACACTCTGGTTCTTCATAATAAGAAGTCAGAATAACAACATTTATCGCTATATCGTTCAAGATCTGGAAGCGTCTTACTCCACACAGGCGAACCGCCGCCATGCCTCTCTCTGAGCGAGCTGAACATGACTCACGCTTCGAACGGAAGATCGATCAACAGGCGATTCGAGACGAGCTTCTCGATCGGCTCGGCCGTATCGAGCAATTGGCTCGCGAGGCTCTGGCCCGACGCGCTCGGACAATCGAATTGGAGGCTCGAGTGGCGGAACTCGAATCAGAACGCCCCGAATGGCTACAAGCCAAGGACGATTGGGAACGCCAACGCGAAGAGGCGCTCTGCGCCCTGGAACACGATCGGACCCTCCTCGCCGACTCCTGGAGACGATTGGAAGCAGCGCAAACCAAGCAGCCTGCCAGCTCCGGTCGAGCTTCCGGGGCGGGCTCCTTGCCCCATAAGCGCACAAAGTCCGCCAGCCAGTCGGATCAAAACGCCGAAAGCAGCGGAGAAACGAAGGATCCGATCGCCGAATCCGTGATCCGAGAATTCAAAACTCTGCTGCGAGACGTCCAGAACGGCAATAAACGGTCGATGTAAAACATAAGAATCAGTCGACGATCATCGAGATTGCCTCCATGTCCATTGATCCAACAACACGGAGCCGCTCTGAACGGAAGGCGTGGGCCAGTCGACTCTTGAGCGGCTTGGGCTTCGAGAACGCCCGCGACAAAAAACCGACCCCGCACCTCAAGCCGGCGCCGGCGCTTTCGCTCGACGGCTCGATGAGCCAAGAGTTTCGTCAAGGGGGGCTGGCTCAGCTTGTCGGGAAACTTCTCGACGAGGAGCGATACGTCTTGCTCCTCCTCGTCGAGACCGAAAACGAGATCAGCGCCGAAGCAGCCGCGAGAGCCTGGAGGCTCTTGGGAAAGCGGATGGCTGTAACTCCCGTGGGAGAAGCCGCGATCCACCTCGCGAACGGATCGATTGCGTTCCAGGCGATTCCCAGCTTCTACATCGATCGATCTTCCGTCTCGAACGAGCAGTATTATCGGTTTGTCCGCTCGGGAGCTTACGAATCCCTCGATTTATGGCCTCGAGACGTCTGGCCCTCTCTGCCCAGGTTCATCGATCGAACCGGCTGTCCCGGACCCTTATGCTGGGAGCACGGCCGATTCCAGGCCTCGAAAGCAGACCATCCCGTCGTCGGAGTCTCTTGGTACGAGGCGTGCGCTTATGCGCGTTGGGTGGGCAAGCGATTGCCAACCGCCGCCGAGTGGCAAAAGGCGGGAGGTTGGTCGAGGCATTCGGGAGGAGGCACCTGTTCTCGGTTTCCATGGGGAGACCTCTACGACGAGAGAAAAGCGAACCTCTTCGCCGCGGGACTCGGGGGGACGGCTTCCGTGTCGGCCTTTCCCGAAGGATCCACTCCCAACGGCGTCCATCAACTCTCGGGAAACGTTTGGGAATGGATCGAAGACGCACTCGACGGAATTCCCTGCCGAGAAGGAGAGACCTTTCAAACATGGAAGCCCATGCGACGCATCATGGGAGGATCGTACAATACCTACTTTCATAATGAGGCGTCGAACCATTTCGTCACGGGACAATCGGATCTTGATCGACGGCTGAATATCGGTTTTCGCTGCGTCGTTTCGGCGTCTCGGCTCCGAGAAACGCCCATTTCCGATTGAGCTCGAGGAGAACTTATCGCAATGAAATTGGCGACGGCGGCTCGGACTTCTCATTTCCCCGAGGCAAGTGCATATACGGATTGTCCTTTGTGCGGGACGGCTTCGTTCGTGGGCAATTCGTGCGAGCATTGCTTCGCCCCGGCGGAAGTCATTGAATCGATTACGTTAAGGGAGGCCGAGCCGCGGTTCCTGGGTGTGTTGGGACCCAGCGGCGTGGGCAAGACCGTGTTCTTGGGCATGCTCCTCGATCTGCTGGCGAGGGGCGCTGGCAAGCTGCACGGAACCGCGCACGGCGCTTTCTCCCTTTCGCTGCATCGCAACCTGATTCTTGCTTTGGAGCGGCAACGCTTTCCCGCAAAAACGCCCGTCGAACCGGACCGTTGGCAGTGGGTGCATTGCGAGATCGACAAAGGGCATAAAGGCTCGCGATGCGATATCGTCGCTCCGGACGTGGCTGGAGAAGCCGTCGCGGCCGAACTGGCTGCGCCGCGGTCCAACGCCACGGTTCACGCCTTGATCACGCGATGTTCGGGACTGGTCGTCCTGATGGATATTCTCGAAGTCATCGCCGACGGGCAAGGCCAAGAGCTTTTCGCCATGCAGCTCGTCAGCTATCTCGCCTCGGTTCAGCCGCCGAAGCGCCGGGAGAAGATCAAGACGCCCGTGGCCATGGTGTTTACGAAGGCTGATCTCTGCGAGGAATCGCTCGACGACGCTCGTGCGTTCGCGCGGTCGAACGCTCCTGGGCTCTGGAAGCTCTGTGAATCGAGGCTTCTCAAGTTCGAGTTTTTCGCCTCGGGGGTCGCCGGATCCACCGCCTGGCTGGTGGATTCCGAAGGCGGCGAAAGCCTGGTCCCTCTGAGGATCGAACCTCGCGGGATTGTCGAGCCCTTCGAGTGGCTGCTGGCGAACATCCGTTAGAGGTTCCGCGTGGATCAAGCCCATGCTCGTTGACCAGGCATTGTTCACTTCTCTTGCGCGCGACGGATATTCCGGATATCACGTCGTTGCGCAATCGTTACGGCGTGCGCCCCTCCGAGGCGTCGGACGTCTCGCGAGCGTCTCCATCGGGCGGAGCCTTCAGGGCGGATGAAACGAATCCGGACGGCACGAGTTTCTACCCACTCTCGAGCGGCAGATTGGCCCTGGCCAGGACGTGCCTTGGTCCTGCCGAGTACAGCGGACGCGGCGAACGTCGCGTTCATACCCACGTCATTTTGCTCTCGAGGAGCCAACTCGAACAATCTCACTGGCAGCCGCTGGCGATTCTCGAGGACGGGATGGCCCTTGGTCGGCTGACCTTTCAACTCGAGCCATCCGCATCACTCGAAAAGCTCGAACTTGGTGATTGCTACGAAAGCGAGCGACACGAAGCCATCGAGGAGTGCCTCGAAAAACTTGGAAATCCGCCTGTCGACGAGATCGTCTCGAAACTTTCGCAAAAAAAGCAGGTCAGGTACGAGTTCGAAGGCAACCGCATCGCGCTCGCTCGTTGCATCTTGGCTAGGATGAAGGCGGAGATGAGGTGTGATCTGAGTTTCTCAACCAGTTTGGAGCCCTCCGCAGCCAGGCCGTTCCGACTAATCCTGGTCCGTCCTGCGAACTCGTAGCGTGCGGGAGGAGTCAAGGAGAGTCCCGAACCGCGGATTGACGTTGGTTCGAGTGGTTGCTAGGCTTTTGAGAGGGGCTCGAAACGAGCCTTCGGCGTGGATCGATTTGACGTCTGGAGAGGTGGCTGAGTGGTCTAAAGCGGCGGTTTGCTAAACCGCTGAACTGGGAAACCGGTTCCGGGGGTTCGAATCCCCCCCTCTCCGTTTGATTTTTTCTCGTCGACGTAAGCCTAGTGGTTGCAGTCACTTCGAAACGTTGCTACCCTGGGTTTGTCGGCTGTGTGAAAGATTGTGTGAAACGTTGCAGCCGACCTCTCTTCATTATTGGAAGAAGGCCGGAGAGTCATGGGCTCATCTCAGAGAAACCGTCCCGCCGCGAATACAGGACGCACCCAGAACGGGAACGTCCGCGACGTCAAAATCGAACGCATCGGTGGAGTAACGATCTACAAGCGCGGTGTTACGTACTATCTCTATTACCGACAGAATCGCCGAACAGAGCGCCATCGCATTGACGGTAATCTTGCCGTAGCACGCGCCACTGCGGCGAAGATCCTTGGAGCTATCGGAGAGAATCGTCCGTCTCCACTCGGCTTCGACCGAACTACGCCTCAAAGCATGACCGTCGGTTATCTCGACTACGTCGAAAGCGTACAGAAACTCGCGTGGCGAACTCACGACCGATATCGAGCGGCACTTCAAAGATTTCTGGATTTCTGCGAAGTATCGCACATTCCGGCAATCGACGCCGTCGATGAGGCGATGGTTGAGGACTTTGTACGCTGGCTACGAGGGAGGACGAGAACTCGGAATGGCGCGATAAAGGGTCGGAAGGATACGTACAAAGTCGGCGGCGTGAAATTCATACTGAGTACGTGTCGGACCGCTTTCAATTGGGCCAAACGTAGGCGGATGCTCCCACCATACGCGGAGAACGCATTCACAAGGTTCCCTATCGATCAACTCCGCGACTCTAGCGGCGATGACGAAGGTACGAGGGTTTTCACCCGGGAGCAGGAAGCAGCATTTTTTGCAGCGTGTAACGAATGGCAACGCGGAATCTTTGTGACCTTGGCTGCTCTGGGCATCCGCGTCGGAGAACTCACCAACCTGCTCGTTGAAAACGTTGATCTCGGGAAGGGAGTCATCCAAATCTGCTCGAAGCCCGAACTCTTCTGGAAGGTTAAAACCGGAAGGCGTCGGCAGCTGCCCTTGACTGGGGAACTCAAGACCTTGTTCGCCAAATTGATCGGCGAACGCAAGGCCGGGTTCGTTTTCCTTAACGAATCGCATTTCGCGGGCACCTCAAAACTCCGCACAACTTTCGCTTCGGACGCCAAATTTCGCGAACGTCTCCAGACTCTGGTACAAGCCCATTCCGAAGAGACGGTGGGATCAACCGAGAAGGATCGCCGACGGCTCGTGACGCGATTTTGCCGGGCGATGGGGCAGATCCCGGTAAAGCGAATCCAATCGGAGTTCTCTAAACTAACAGCCTCAGTGGGCTGCCCCGAATTCACCCGGCCGCACGACCTTCGACACCTTTTTACGAGTCGAGCCCAGGAAAACGGTGCTAATCCCCTCCTCATTCAAGAACTTCTTGGGCACGCCACGCTCGATATGACTCGCAGATATACCCATCTTGATATGGAGGCCAAACGCGAGGCCGTCGAGAAACTCTCACGGTCTTAGTAAGGAAACGCGATGGCGAAGAACGCTCCAAGAAACTTGACTCGCCAATCAGGTAGTACTCGTCCGCGACAAGATCACTCAAGGCTTCACGGGACTCAGAATTTCGAGGTACTGACCTCATCCCTACGCCTGGAATATCCGAATTGGTGGACGAAGTTCTCGGTGGGCGAGCCTATCTATTGCCTGCCGATCGAGGTGATCAACGCTCTAAGCCGTACATTCAATCCCCCGCCCGGTGGAGAGCACTACAGGAAAAATCGCCTCATCTCGGAGGAAGACCAAAACGCAGAAATAGCCCTACGCCAGATATGCATGAGGTACGCGTCGGCTGTCGGTTTGGGGAGGACAGCCAGCGGACTCGTGTGTTGCCCCGGCTTGTTGGAGTCGGACGAGTACGAAAGACGAAAAACAAGTTTTCTAGCCGCGGTCCGCGAGCAGTTTCCCGAGTGGGGATCGGAAGGTCCCAACGGCGAAGACGCGGAAGCACTGTTTCACAAACTCCTTGACCGCTCTGCAGGGGCCGAATCCCAATTATTAGGGATTGCGGGAGTGTTTATTCTTAACCCGACATTTCGCGAAGAACGAAAGAGGCTTTTCGATCAATGGAAAACCCTCGAGGTTCCTCTGCCGCTCGATCTTGATTCGAGCGTGCTGTTCGATGAATCCAGATGGAGTGAAGGCCTTGCTCGTCGCATCATCGGTTTCACATTAACGGACCCCATAATCCATTTCTATAAAGCCTATTCCGACTTCCTGAAGAGGTACGATCTGACCCACCTCGTGACCTGGGACTTACCGATGCCTGCTGGGCCGCTCGAGCACGTTCCAGCCGGCCTGGTAACGCGCGTTCGAGGCAACGACGCCATCGTCTCGGCGATCCCGGCGAGTTTCGAAATCCCGTCGACCCCTAACATGCATTCGCAGATCCGCGAGATTCAAAAGCAGGAAGGCTTACGACGAGGAATCGACCCGAAGGAGCTTGCTTTCCCCATAGGTGGCGCCTCCCCTCGAGCCGGACACCCTAGCAATCCCGAGACGACGTTCCGCATGTGGCTGATCGAGCTTGCCGTGCTCCGCCGCTACGGAAGGCCCTACCGCCTCGCTGCTCGATTGATCGAGGCGTTTGCTGAGATGTTCGGCATTGAGGTGGCATCAGCAAGGAAGATTCGTGAAGGATACAAGAAGTTTCTTGTAGCAGATGCTGCTCTCTACAAATAAATACGGCGTGCTCAACTATGAGGCTTATTCTTGTACTATCGCGCGTTCCTTTAATTTAACTACCTAACGTCAATCATATATCGATATAATAAATACACTTGCGAAGCGCGAGCCTGGAGCGCACCCGTTTCACTTTCTTGGAAATCGCCGCTTCGAAACGCCTTGAGCGAAGCTCGAATCGCTCTATTGTGTGAACTATTCGGGCCCGTTGGTGGCGTCACGTGGGTACGTTTGAATTGGGCAAGTGTTTCGGAACTCCTTGACGCTTGAGCGAGGATCGATCTCTGTGCGTCCACTGCAAGCGACCGAAGCGGACGATCGGTAAATGATCATCAACAATTTTATATTATATAGATTCGATTGATTCCAAAGTGGGCCCCCCAATTTTTCTTTTTCACACCTGCGATTCTTTGTTACGTCTCGCTGACAATCAGTCATCTTCATTGGCGTGTACTAGACCTCATTCGAGATGCCAGAGACAGCGAGAAACTCTTGAGTCTGAACATTAACCGCGAACCCAGATCTCCGTGGCTCTGCCCTGAACAAGCGGCCGAGTACCTTGGCGTCGCACTCGGGACGTTAAGGAACTGGACATCCGCGCGTATGTACCGTTCGCTCGAAGAGGCCGCGTTGTCAGGTACCACAAGGACTCGCTCGATCAGTGGCTTGCCGCTGGGGCTTGTCCCGGGCGAACGTCGTTCGCCGATCGACCCCCAAGAATCGGTAGGAACGAGGCTCAAGATGATCGGTTTAAAGGGTTGTCGTAGCCGACTATTCCCGCATAAGAGAGCCCCAAGTCTTAGGGGTCTGGTAACGGGCTTCTATCTATTACTCGCTTGACCCACTCACTTCACTGCTCCTTTCGCTCGATCCGAGCGAAAGTTCAATTGTTCCGAGTCGATGCCCAGACCCAGAATCCGCAAATCTCCTGAACGAAATCCCTGATACGATTATAGGCAGGGCATTCGATCGGACCGACGGTGCTTTTATTGTTACTCGAACCTCAAAACGTAAGGAGACACCCATGAATGCATCACCCAAAAGCAAGAAATCGGAGCGACAACGTATCGCGGACGAACAAGCGAAGATCGAAGCCGGGCTTGCTCTAGAACTTGAGACACTTGAACGCCTTGCCCGCGAAGGGGACCTTAACGAGCTGAGGGAACGGGTCTCGAGCATTTCTCCAACCTCGCCCAATTTTCCTCACGCAATCAAGCTCCTGAGGCAACAAATCGAACTCCGCTGCCGGTCGAATCCGGAGTCGTTCGCCCGGGAGATCATGAACGAGACCATCGCCTTCTACGCATATCTTTTCCTCCGAGTTCAGACGCGCTCTTTGGGTTGGTTCGTCGAAGACGAGGTATATAAAGGATACTTCGCAGCTCAGAACGCCCCCGACACTCTCGCCGACGTGATCTCGAGCGAATTACCACTGCTTTCGAACCTCCAGGAGACGCTTTTTGACTTGCTCGAAACGCAGGCCAAGATTACTCGGGCGTGGGCGCTGGCCAAATCTAAGGAGCAACCGGCCGCTTCGCCGAGCGACGTTCTTCCTACGCCACCTGAGACCGGAATTGCTCAGACCCCCGCATCGGGTCCTAAGCGTCGACGTCCCATCAGCGAGGTCAATTTTCAACGCGAGGTAAGCGAGCCAGCTTCAGCTGCGTCGACGACGGTCGCATGATTTTTGTCGCAGGCATCCACGATACTCAAAGTAATCAGACTGACGCGACCCGAACAGGAATTTGGCTCCCGATCCCTCTTGTAGAGCTCGGGAGCATTTTTTTTGGCTGTAGCATCACGCCGACCTCGTCGAACCTGCCAAGCCTTGGTGAGGCCGACCTCCTAAGATTATTGACAGCAGGCCTCAACAGCTAGGGGATCGAGGTCCAGCCGCCCTAAACACCAATCCCCCCCCTTTTCCAAATGCGACCGAGAGAGGTCGGCAAACCGGAAAATCACAACTCTCAAAGAATAGGAGACCTCAATCGTGACCGAACAGTTCTACAAGAGGCTCGACTCATTGAAGAAGTCCGATTCGATCCGCTATGAGGCAAGCGGAAGTTCCCCCGATCCATTTTCCTGCTTGCCCAACAGACCCTTGTGCCCGGTTGACTGGCGGTGGCATCGAGCTCGATTTCTCGCCAACGGCCGCCTGAAGCGTAAGGGGATTAACGGCGATGCTTGGATCAAGAAGGCTCTCAAGCTCATTCAGCGCCTCGAGCGCATTCACGCCACGAACCGGCCGTCCAGGATCAAGGTCGACCCCGCAGTCCAGCAGGCTTTCGATATTCGATTTAAGGACGTGCCCGAAATACGCTGGGAATTAGAGACTCGCCTGCTCAGGCGGCAGTCCATAGAGGAAATAGCTCGGGAAATAAATAAGACGCCAGAGGCGATCCTGGCGTATGAGGCCCTATTTTTCGCCGTTCTCGACCGTTTCGAGGCAAAAAGCTATATCGCGATCAATGCCGCCGGCAGGCCGGCGCTTCTTAATTCCAAAACAGTCGATCTCGCCTCGATCTGGAGGTGCCTCGGCTATTTTGGCGCTCCTTTTCCTCTTGAAATCGCTTTTCATCCTGAGCGATTTTCAGCAAAGGAGGTCCAACCGTACAAAATCTTCGTGCTTTCCAAGCTCATACCGCGCTCCCAGATGCACCTTAAACGTGAAATTCAATTAATGGAGCTCCGGTCTCGTCCGGTAGAAGAGCTCGTAAAACCGATCACACCGTTCGCGGAGAGTACAGCCCGGCTCGTCGAAACCATCGACGACGCCACGATCAGTGAGATATTCGCCTGCCGTTCACTCGACGTCGCTGTCCCACAATCGTGCCCCGCCACCGTGATCTCGTCCCTCAACCTGCTCGAAGAAACAGCCGAGAAAAAGAAGTCACAAAAATCAGGGCAAGCGGCCGCTTGAGATTATTATAGGTGGGAGGCCGGCTCACGAGTGCTGACGCCGATCGCGTGTAGAACAACGCTTGCGAAAAAGGAGAAAGTTGTGGCGTGGGACAAGAGAGCAAGAGGCGGTCAGTATTTTTCATGCTCACGTCGGGTCGGTAAGCGTGTGACCAAGGAGTACTACGGCACGGGTCCGCTTGGAGAACTTGCCGCTGAGTTGACAGATCGGAGGCAGGCTCCGCTCGCCGAGAACAAGCGATTGCGGAAGCAAGCAGAGGCCAGGGACCAGACCGTCCTCGACGACGTAAAACGGTTTCATTCAATTTGCGAGGCCGTCGCCGCTGCTTCGCTAACGCTCGCCGGCTATCACAGGACGAATAGTGGACCCTGGAGGAGGAAACGACGTGAACGAGACAACCGAAGCTCCTCTTGACAAGACGGCAGAGGAGTATCGCCAGAAGTTCGTCGAATTTATCGAGCTTGCGGACGCAGGCGATAAAGACGCCTACGCGGAATTGAAATCCCTGCTTGAAAAACAGCCCCAGGTCTGGCAATCCCTAGGTGATCTAGGTAGACGCCTGATTCTCGACGGGATCAGCCGTAATACCCAGGGAAGGCAAGCGTTTACGCACGGTTTGTCTGCCAAGGTCAATCAGATGCGGCTTCAATTGGGCTGGGATTCGTCTTCCTGTGTCGAAAAGCTGCTGATCGAACGCGTTCTGATCACCTGGCTGCACGTTAACTGGTACGATTCCGTAGCTCAAGGGATTATTTCCTTGCCTGCGAAAAGTGCCCAGCGACAAGAAAAACGCCTGGCCGCTGCTCATCGACTCCACCGAGACGCCGTCGTAGGTTTGACCGAGTACCGTCAGCTTATAAATAAGACGACAAGGGAGAAGGCCGGAAACCGTCGCGGCGGCATTGGCAAAATAGACCCCGTTGTACAAAAGTCACGCAGAAGAGCACCGGCTCCCTAACAAATCGAAGCGATGCTCCAGAGTTCATGGTTCTTTTGCATGACGGCGTGAAAACTATCGCATCGAGATAAGCATGAGCTCGGGCCAAATGGTTCTTTTCCGTACTCGGCCGATTCGGATGCGCACCTTTGACGCGTAAGTCCTGCCTAAAACCCAATGGGCAGGGAATCGAGCCTTCCAGCACTGCAACCGGTTTGTTGGCGAGCTGGGGTCGTCCAAGGGGTCTCGTTGTCGACGACATAGGCTCCGCCCATTTTGCTGATTAAGAATAGTGGCGACTGTTGCCAGCCCGATTTTTGAAGCCGGGCTCGATTTTCTCGACGATCCAGGTCGTCGACACATGGTTCAAAAACACGATTTTCGCGCCGCTGCATAAACCCTTCGAAGCCGAAATGGGATTATTCGAGTCTCGCCTGATACCCAAACCTTCGTTCTGGTTGCAGGTCTTGACCTGCCCGAACTGCTTTACGCACTGGGCTGCTCTGGGAGTTACTGGAATAACTCTCATCGGCGGCCAAATAGGAACCATGATATTGGGCTGGCTGACGCTGGTGTTTGCCTCGAAGACGATCACCGGTCTTTGCAGCCACGCCGCCCAGCTTGCGGCCTCCACGGTGCGGGTTATCGAAGCCGCTGTACTCAAAATCGCACACGATCTGGCAGGGGACTACCCTCTTATGTACCAAGCGACGTAGCTCCAACAGTCGGCTCTGACCCTCCAGGAGCTTCCTAGCCAGCTCCTGGATCTCCCAAGCGTCTTTCGCCCACAAAAGCACCGCGATCGATCCAGAGAGGCAGAGAGCGGCCTCCCTGTACGCGTTGGCGTCGGTCTTTACGGGGTGCCACGTCGACCTATGAGCGCATCGGCGATCTGCTGGGCGTCGACCGCCGGGCCGCCAAGCGGTGGCTCTGGGGGGTCTTTAGCCGGCAGACCGGGGTCCGGCCCAAGACCAAACCGTCGCTTGTCATGTGGAGGTCCTCAGGGCGACGAGGCGGAAGAACAACGACTGGATCAGGACTTTCCCGCCGCAGCCAGAGATCGTTTTCGAAACCGGCATGGGCTACAAGGGACCGACCCAAGAGCAGCTCAGGTCGGGCTGGTCTCATATAGCCGATTTAGCCAGAGCCATGCTGGCAGGGCAATCCGGCGGTCTGGGGTCCGAGGTCATGCTCGAGGACCTGTCGGTTGCGGACTGCCGGGCCCTGGCCGCCCAGGGCAAAAATATCGAGATGCTCGCTGAGCCGCTCGCCAAGGAGGAGCTCACAAAAACAGGTGAGCCCAACCCATTTCGTAAACCGCCGATTAAAACCCTGAAAGAGTGGGAAGCCGAGAGGAAGCGAGTCCTCTGGGAAGCGGGTCTGGGGAATACCAGGCTTGCCCAGTGGGATTATTTCTTAAACGGCTCTCCCCCTCTCGAATTTGCCGCAGCTGCTACGGCCGAAACCGACGATCTATAAACGATCGCCTATTTTTGCCTTAATCACGGCACAGTACTCGTCCCCTCCGGGAGGGGGCTCCCGCTGTTCCCAGGTCGCGGAAAAGAGGGCAGCGCCTTCCCTCGGTCGCCGAGAAGAGGGGAGGGGATATTTCCGGTCGGGGGAAGGAAATGGCGGAGCCAGGCAGGAGTCGAGACCGCCAGAGGCGAGACTCCGTCGCCTGGCGACGCTGTTTATACTTTTCTCTTTAGAGAAAAGATAAACCACGACTTTCGACAACCGTAAAACCACCAAAAACCATAATTCCCGAAAATCAAACCCTTACCGGCAAAGGAGTTACGACGTATAAGCGATGGTACTACGCCATTTTCATCGGAAGTTGCAAGCGCCAGCGATACGAGCGGGATTATTGGCGATACTCACGACGAATAATCCAGAACGCAAAAAAGAGCTAAAAAACGCTTGGGCGAATTACGCCAAGAAGCAACCAGCCTATTATCTGGCCTGATAAATCACCCAGCAGCCCCGAGCCCCCGGTGGGGGAACACCCTGGAGCCTCCCGGCTCAACTGTTTCAGTGGAGTCGATTAACCTCAGTATTCCACTACCCTCACCCTTTGCTGGCAACCCCAGGAGCAGTACGGCAATATTGTCTGCCGCGGCTGAACAGCATCACGGTTGTAAATGCTCTATTGCTCGATTTTCTCCCGCAACCACCCTGTAGGTTGAGATCGAGTATTTAGGGTCCAGGACCGATCGATCCTGTCTGACAATGGGGATTCGCACCGTCGACTACTAATACCCACCATCCTGGGGCAGGAGAAGCGATCCTTCACGCTGGTCAAGATTGGTGCGAATTGCTGGTTTGAGCGAAGCATACGGGGGCCGAGAATATTCCAAGGTCCGTCCTTCTCATCGCCATTGCATGCGGGCGGATTTTCCTGCCGATGGCCTGCACTGATTTAGCAAGCGGGTTTCTTGCAAGAAAAATCAGGGGCTAACAGCGACCTCCGATAATCATTCTTCTGGAGGCTCCTTGGCGATCAACTTGATCCTTACGCGGCTGGTGAGGACTTCTTCCTCCGCGAGTAAGGTAGTTGAGTCGGGCTTATAGGCCATCCATGGTTTCCTGCTCCTTGTTGAATTAACAACTCGCCGGGTTGGAAGCTGGTTTATTCGACATCATGTGTTAGAAGCCCAATTCTCGACGAGCAACAGGACGAAAATCCGACCTCAGGGATTTAAGACGGCCCCCCTGAGCCCACGTGGGGGCCCCTAATCCTGCTGGGGGACATGGTGGATGTTTTTACTCGTCCGCGCGAGAGGGATAAAAAGAAGATGTGCGCATTATCAATCGAGTCCAGGAGCAGGCCTGACGTCCCCCATCCCCCTCGGTGGGGTATAGATCGGATAGTTACGTGGTATTCGTGTTTTCTACGACCTTCGCGTCCACCAGGTAAATCACTGGGCGTGATCAATGCATGACAGCTACCGCCCTTCGAGTCCTCTATGAAGCGTGCGATAAATCCCTGAAAAGCCCGTCAGTACGAACGTCCCCCATAACCACCTAACCTGGGAGGCCGTCCTCGCGGAGTCCGTCCTTCGTCGGGCCTTCATGGAGGGAATTACCAAGCCCCGAGGAAGAGACAGAAACAAAGCCCTGGGTACCCTCCTGAGAAATAAGACTTAATCCAAGGTTCTAAAAAAAGGGCGCCAGTTCCTTTGCTGGGCCCTCGTCGCCTTGGAAGGAAGACGATCCTCCGGGTTGAGACCCCAGGTAATCCAAAGGAGTCTTCTACCCGGCCATAAATGCATCACGAAGTCCGGCCCGCTCACTACCGGCGCCTCGACGTCAAGGATCTCAATAATCTTCGCCCATAATTCGAAGAATATGGGGAGCCGAATTAAGAGCGAAGAAAAATCAAAGCCACTGCGTCGGTCCAGTCCCTATGGTGTGAGAATGACCTCTACAACAGCCGTCCGACGGTCCAAAGTTTGGCTCTGGGGGCCGTCGAACGGTCAAGACCCGCGCCAAGAGAGGGACCTTTTGCGGTACCGATGCCAAAAAGTTACGATTACAGCCACGAACGCCGTCGCTACCGCGAGGGGGATCCAGAAATTCCCATTAATAACCAGACCCCGACCAAGGGTATTTTCGGCCAATACCGCAGGGGCTCGGACGATTGGTCCTAAGGTCTTCTCCAAGGCCAATCCTGCGAGGTCCCGAGTCCCGTTCAAGAACGGCTCTGGATGAGCGACGAAGGCCGTCAGGACCGACGCGACCGCCAGCGAGACCTTATGTCGCCAGATAAAATCCATGGCATGGTCTCCCCAATTGCCGATGACGGCCAAAAGCGAGCGGCTCTGCTCGATGGAGAGTCCGGAGAATTCACGACTCGACAATAGGATCGCGAGTCGCCGGGCATTTCTATTATTGAGGGCTGCGAGAGCCTTCCCAGCCGGTTTGCCGAATATTCCGACAAGTGGCTCGGCGATCGTTCCATGACGCAAGAGTGCCCCGGCCGCGTCGTCCCCAAAATCGGCCATGAGATATATTCGACCTGGCCGGTATAAGCTCTCTGCCGCGTCGGCTCCGTAGCAGGTTGCCCTTCCAATAATTCGGCCTCTACCACTGAGTTCAAGCGCCTCAAGACCCGGCCCACCAAATTGGCGAGAGGTCGCGGAGGCGCCCAAGTCAAATTGTCTTCCGACCGCCGCCCCCGACTGCGCAAGGGCCTCCATGCCCTCGCGCTCTCCAGCTCTCAGAAAATGCCTGGCGATAGTCGCCGAGCCGCGGCCGATCGTTCCAAGCTGCCCGCGAAGGACGCCGTCGACCATCGCGAGTCCCAAAAGGACTGGCATGATAATCATCATGGCGCTGTCCCTCCGATTTCGTTCAAGACGAGCCGCCTCCTTGCCGCTGCGTGGGTTTTCGATAATTCGTTAAATCGCTTGCGCAGGCCGCCTTCACCCTCGACGACGCTTCTCCGTAAATCGGCCAGCTTCTTATTGAGTTCTTCGACGAGCTTTCCCTTGGGGTCGGCCCAGGCGTCCCAGGCCCATGTAAATACCTGGTCGAGGGAAATGGCGATCGCCAAGCCGACTCCAAAAGTCGCCCCGGCGGAAGCGATCCCGCCCTCGAGCAAGGCGGCCGAGGCGCCGCCAGCGATTGCGAGCTGAATAAGAACGTCGGCTGTGACCAATACCGCTATATTCCGGACGAGGTCCACTCGCAGCTCGGCGTTCACCTGGCCGGCGCTGTCCTTGATCGCGTGGTCGATCCCAGCTCGCACCCGCTCCAGGTCGACCGTGAATAATTCCTTGCTCTGCGGGATGTCGTCGACGTCGGCTTTGAGAGCGAGGAGCATTCGATTTTCGACGTCCCGAACACATTCGAGGTAAATCGTGACCGCGTTGCGGACCTCGGCTGCGAGCTGATCGACCGAAAATACCCGCTTCTCAAACTCAGCGCGGAGGAAGGGACCATGACGGTCGGCGCCCAGGAAGGGAATCTGGTCCATCGCCAGCCGCCACTTTGAATCAAAGCTGAGCGCCGCTTCTGCAAAGTCGGGAACTCGCCGCTCGGCCTCCTGAAAAAAGGCGTCTACAACCGCCAACGACAAATCCAGGATTTCGGCGCTTTTGGCGTCGGCCCAACGCAGGTTGGCCTCTGCCTTCTGGCGGGCAATTTGGCGGATGTCTTCGGCGGTAGGGGCCGGGGTGGATTTAGGGGTCTCGGGCAGGGCGATGTAGCTGGGGACGTCCTTGGTCGGATCGTTATTAGCTCCCAGGATCGGAAAAAGCACCCAGCCAACCCCGACGCTCGCGGCGACCGAGCCAGCGATGATTAACCAGCGTCCTGCATTTTTGATTTGCATAAAAAACCCTCGGGACAATGTTTTGGAAGAAAGAAACGACGTGCTGAAAATCAGATGGTGGATTGGTCGGGCGACTTGAGCTCGTCGATCAGACGGCTCGCCTCGCGGATCGAGAGTTCCTCGGGACGTTCAAAGCCAAATCGCTCACGTACGAGCTCGGGGAGGTCGACTCCAACTCGACTGCCGATCACACGGAGCGCGCGAACCTGTGCCGGGGTCGCCGGCTTGCGGGTCCGTTGTGGGAAAATCCGTCGATTAATCTCGTTCCGACTCCCGACAACCCTCGATGAGTTTGACTGCTGCCGAGAAAGCTCCTCATCGATCACTCGATTGCAGGCGGCATAAACCGCACGAACCTTCTCGCGAAATCCGTCGAGGTCGCCGCTGAGCATCCGGCTATCGATTTCGAGCTCGACGCCGCACGATGCTCCCAACGACCCAAAGTCGGGCTGGCCGACTTTTCGGCTCAGCCCCAAGCACAATTTCATCGGCATGTTTTCTCCTTATTACTTTTCGTTCCTGCGGAGGACGGGGTCTCGGGACCCTCGTTAGCCGGCGATCTCGTGCAGCCCCAATTGCCGCAGCGAAGCGAGCGTCGACTTGACCAGGCGGCTCTGTTTCTTCTGGCGCCGCAGGGCGAGCAGCAGCCGCGTCGAATGGGCCAGCGCCTCGCGGATCTGCGACCGCAGCGCCTCGGCCTCCTGGATAGGCGTTCCTATCGCCTCGGCGTCGGAGGCCCGAGGATTTATTTTCTCTGTCATGGGGACGATTGCCTCGTGGTGATGGTTGTTTTGGGGACGGACGCGCGGCATTCGCGCGGACGGGGAAGGGTTGTTCGACGTGGTCGCCGCCGGGACCGATGACGAGTCGATCCGCATCGCATCGTCGCTTGGCGGCAGGGCCGTCTCGGGGTTGAGCGGCATCCAGAGATAGCGCCGATTTTCCCCGCAACCCAGAATCGGCGCTTCGGGCTTTGAAATCCGAACTTCGCGAAATCCAAAACGTAGAGCCTCTGCGAGGTTCGACCGAAAGGAACAAATGCGAGCCTCTGGTCCCTGATAGTGCGAACGCGACAGCATCAGCTCGGTCGTCCGGCCTGACTCCTCGCCGCGCGAACGGATCGCGACGAGACCATTTAAATCCAAGGTCACTGAGCCGGCCTCGCCGCTCTCTTCGGGCAGATGTTCGAGAGCATCCGCCAGAAATCCGGCGTCGGTTTCGTCGATGAAGAGGTGCGTGCGATATCCCGAAAGATCCTCGACGATCCGATCGACCTGAGGAAAGCGAGCACCCGCGTCGATTTTCAACCAGATCGTCCAGTCGCCGATGCGGATGACGACGTGAGTATCGCGTTTGCCGATCTCAATCGCCCTCTCGCCAGCAAAGGCCCGACATCCAAATAAAGTGGAAGACGGGATCAGGACGTCTTCGTTCCAGGGAAATCGAAATCCGCCTTCGAAGAGCATCCTTCGCCCGTCGGTCGCGACGATCTCCCCGCGCGCACCACGGAGTTGCAAGCGATCAAACGCATATCGGCCCGGTGCGCTGCTGACTTCGCTCGCGGTCGCAAGCGCCGTTATTAATCGAGGGTCTGCGGACGCCTGTGCGGAGGTGAGAGCTGGAAATTCGCGAGCCGCCCCATCGTGGATCAGGCTGTAGGTTCTGGAGATCGGGATCGAGCCGTTCATCCAGCTGACCGTCGTATGCTCCGGGCGACCGGTTTCGATCAAAACCTCGGTCTCGTCCGTGCCTTCGATGTCGGCGAGGCAGGCAAGCGGAATTGCGGCGTGCTCGGGCTCGCCTGTAACGTCCTCTTGAATATGCTCGATGGCGAGATCTTCGCCGATATATTGAGCACGGAGCTTTCCCGCCCCGCGTTGGAATTCGATGCGGGCGGCCGTCGCAGCTCTCTGACCAAGGCCGAGGTGGTTCTTGCGAAATACAGTGCGAAGAAGACGCACCTGGCGTCGAGCAATCGAAATCATGTCGTGTCCTTTGGAAAAAGAAATAAATCAGCTTCTAGAAATTGGGCGACTACGGCTCGAGGTGCTTCGGGACAGTATTTACTGGCATGGAGCTGTCCCGAAGCTCGAACCTCGTGTTTACGCCACAGCGAGGTATATCTCGTCAGGGCAAGCAGACGCGTCGGGGTCGTATTTGTAGACTTCCGAATACTCGTAGCCGTAGGCCGCGTCACAGCGGTAGCACTCGGCAAATTCCGGGAGGTTCGCCAGACCGTGCTCGGTGAGCGGAACCTGGGCGCCGCAGCAGGGGCAATCCAGCGCGAGATGGGTTGGTTCGTCGTCGAGAGGTAGGTCTTCGAGTGGTTGAAAACCGATCGCACGGACGGTGCTCAAGGACTCGCCCGTCTGGCGGGCAACGGAACGATGGAGCGTCGAAGTCGTCATGGGAGGATTTCTCGATTCAGGAAGTGTTGGGCAAAGTAGGACCGCGATCCCGCAGCCATCGGGCTGGGAATTTGGAGGTGAACCGCGTTGAAGGAGATTAATCAGGAGGAGAGCCAGTGCTCTTCGAGCCAGGCGTGTTCGGCGATGAGTGCGTCGCTACGGCGTGGGAACGGGCCCAGGACGGGACCGTGAACTGGGCGGAGGTCTGCGTTCCAACAGCCGCCGGCCCCAGGCTCGACGTGAGAGGCGCGGCGGATGGTAGGAACGCCAAGAGCCCTCAGGTCGATGGTCTCAGAATAAATAAAGCGGACCGAACCATCCGCCGCTACGATCAAGTTCATGTCGACGAGCCTCCCGGCGCCGACGAACGAAGAATTCGTCGTCGGGGACGATCGACGAGCAGGCCGTCCAGCGACGACTGCACTCGACCGAGCTCTGACGTGATCCTGCGTCTCAGCGAGGGGCTGTCGCGCAGATCCTGGGAGGCGACCCCCCGCACAGCAAGCTGTGCTCGAGCGACGAGCTCGTCGAGCTGTTCGTTGCTCCGGACGTTCAGAGACCGGAAGCGGTCGAAGAATTCGACGAGACCATTGACGGCGGAGTCGCGAAAGACCTTTGTCTCACCGTTCTCGCCTGGCGCGAGTCTTTCGCAGAGATGGCCTACGAGCTTTGAGAACTCGTCCAAGAACGCCTGCTCGGCAAGCCGTACGGCCTCGTCGAACCGCGCTGCGGCGCGCGCCTGCTCCTGCTCGAAGAGGGCCGGATTAAGCTGTGCGAGATAATCCGGCGGCTCGACGCTGGGATAATCCCACTCGACGTTGAACAGGCCGATCAAGCCGTCGGGATAATCCACGGGATTAAAGAGCTTGCCCAGTCGTTCGGCGGCGATGCTCTTGAGCTCGGGATAATGCCGATCGAGCATTTTCACGGCCTCGTCGAGGTCGCGCTTGAAATCGGTCATCGCTCGGTCGAATTCGTCGATCTGGGCTTGGCGGACAAGGCGAACACCCGGCTCGGGGAAAGGTAGACCGAGAGCCTTCCAGTACTCGTGGATCTTGTTTCGAACCGCTGTGACCGACCGAAATGCCGAGTGCTTCGTGTCGAAGAGCTTCTTCCCAGCAGAGAGGAAACTGCCCTCCGCGCCGAACGATTCGGCGGCCACCGCCTTTTGTTCAGGCGTCAACGCCTTCTGGACGCCAAACCAGGTGAACCGGACGCGCGTCGCCGCCATCGTTGCACGAAGCCGTTCCGAGGGATTTGCAGCGCCGGTCTCCACGACGCGCGGAAAAGGGGGATCGAGCAAGGTGGTCATTAAACCTCCGTTGGTGAAAGGTCCTGGATTAACTGCCTGGGATGGAACGAGAGAAGATGTTCGGCGGGGATCGCCTGTTCGGGGCCAATGTCAATTATTGGATGGATCGCGACGTACGTTGCGACCGCCTTTGAGCGGCGACCCCGCGTCGCGCGAGTAGATCTCAGGACGATCGGCCGAGAGGCAACGGCCCGACGCCCAGTTCCGCAAGCTCTCGATCGACTCGCCTGCGGTCACCGCGACGGGGACGATATTTCGTGAGGCGTCGACGAGGGATGTTTCCAGGAGGTCCGCCAGGCGGCAACACGACTTGATTTCGGCGCCGGTCCAATTGGCGTCGCTGGGCCTCTTCTGATCGCCGGCAAGCTTATATCGCTCGAGATACAGCCTCCAGATCGCCTCCTTCTCCCGAGAGCCGGGAAGGTCGCAGAAGAAAATCCCATCGAACCGCTCGGCTCGGCTGAATTCCGGCGGCAGCTTTGCGACGTCGTTGCTGGTCGCAACGAAGAAGACGTCGCTTGTGTGATCGTTCATCCAAGTCAGCAGCGATCCGAACAGGCGAGCCGAGACGCCGCTGTCGGTCTGCCCGCTTGCTTGAACTCCGGCGAGGGCTTTCTCGATCTCGTCGACGAACAAGATCGCCGGCGCCATCGCGTCGATCGTCTTGAGAGCCTGACGTACGTTGGCCTCGGTCGCGCCGACCAGCGAGCCCATGAGCGCGCCGATATCGAGGACCAGAGTGGGTCGACCCGTCTCATTGCCCAGGGCTTTGGCGAACGCCGACTTTCCGGTGCCGGGCACTCCCAGAAGGAGGACACCGCGAGGTCGAGTTGAGCCTCGCCGGACGCGCCGAAGCGCCCTCGAACAAAAGCTCTTGAGCGCTTCCAAGCCTCCCAGAGCTGCGAAAGTTTCACCTCCGCGATGCAGACTGAGGAGCCCTGTTTTCTTGAACGTCTGCGATTTGATTTCCCAGAGCACGTCGGCCTTCAGGCTGCTGTGGCGGACCAGCGAGAGACTGAATGCGCCCTCTGCCTCAAATCGCGTCAGGCCAGAAGCGGCGTCGATCACGGCGCTGAATTCCTCTTGGGAAGGCAGCTCTCCTTCCTCGGTCGCGATCGAACGGGCGATCGACGACAATTGGTCGCTGTCCGGGAGGTCGTGTTCGATCACGACAAATTGCTTTTCGAGTTCGATCGGAATATTGACGAGAGCCGAGAGCACAAACACGAACGTGCGATTCTGCTTGCCCATCGAGAGTTGATTTTCCAGAGCCTGCAGAATATCCGCGCTGCCGAGAAACTTATGGAAGTTACGCAGAACAAGAATTGCGGTCCCTTCGGGTCTCGCGAGAGAGCTCAGTGCGTGAATCGCGCCGACCGGATCGACGACGCCTGGGGTCGCTGGGTGCTCCCCGCCGCCACCCGCGATTCGCGAACCCTTGTCAACGTCCCACGTCGTCAACAGCCAGTAGTTTTCACGACACAGCCGCTCGATTTCTTGCATCGCGTCGTCGTGCTCGAACGACTGGATCCAGATTCCCGTGAAGCATGCGCGGACGTACTCCGCGAGCCGCTTTGAAAGCGACATCGAATAATCTCCTTGGAGTTTGTTTTGAGGGCGAGTGGGGATGTGATGGAACGCTAGTTGGACTGCTGGACGTTCCGCGATGTGGGCCGCTGCTCGTAAAACTCCGCGCTCAGTTGTTCCGTCGTCCGAGCTCCCAGTGCTTCCTCCAGGAACCGGCTGGCGTCTCGGCATTCGGGGCCGACGAAGCCACGCGTTTCGATGCTCGGCCGCCCCTCTGGACTGACGGTGACGATGATCGTTTTCATGAGCTTGCTCCCACTTGGATGGTCAGTTTGATCGAGCCGTCTGCGAGGGGTTGTTCGGTAATCGTATGGCCCCGCTTGCGAGCCTCGACCTTCGCTTTTTCGACGGCGTAAATTTGGAGGAATCTGTCGAGCTCCTTCTGGTCGCCCCACGCGCCGCCGTAATTGTCGAACTTGAGCGTTCCGGTCTCGGCCTCGACGACAAGCGGGTACTGCCAGCCGGGAAGCCGAATAAGCATGCCCGTGGCTTCGCCCTCGAATAATTCCGCTTTGCCCTGGACAGGTTCAGGGAGACCGAGCCGATTACAGGCGGCAGCGATCGCCGTCGGATCACGGACCTCGGTCTTGATGGAAACGATGTGACTCAAGCCAAAACTCCTTGGTAAGCGGATCGATGAAGGGAGTAATCTCTTCAATTATTTGTGGAGTGGTTTTGGCTGGGATTTAGGCTAATGGAAGTTGCCTCCTCAGCAGAATCTGTGGGTGTGTTCCGACTCGGGAAGGCGTCCAAGATTGTGAAGCAGAGCCAGCATCGCGACCTTTATCTTCCGGAAACCATACGATCCTCGTTACCATTTAAGCTTGTTATAGAGATCCCTACCGTCCCTTCGGTCAAAGGCATAACGACTTGGTATCGTTCAGTCTTCGTCGGTGGCTCAGGGTTTAAGCGTCTTCAGCAACCCGATGATTTGCATCATCGAGTCCCAAAGCCGCCACTGATTTTACAACCTTCCACTAAAGACGGGACATCATGGCATCTTGACCGGGCGAGTATTCTTGCCGGGTGTAATCCATTCGTTATGGTCGCGGGCAAGGTGGCTTGGGTTTTGGTTCGACGATCGGGGCACTCATGTTCGGGCAACCGTCGTCCGCAAGAACGCAGAGCGACACGAACTCGTCGAATTCGGCCTAGCGTGCTGCACAACACTCGCACCGGCTCGCGGGCCAAGAACACGGAGAGGAATTGGTTTGATGAAAAACAAGGCGCGTAGTATGATCCAGGAGCATCGGATGGGCTTCCCTTTTCGTGTGTAGAACGGGGTGCTTTCGATCGAGCCCGAGAGGTTGCACCCTTTCGGGCTTTTTACTGCGCCAAAGACAATTGACTTCGTTTCGAAACTAGTCAACTCAAACAACGCTTAATTCGAACCGACCAGCACCTAACTCCCTACTTCCAAAGGGGATAAAAAAGTTTCTTTCGAGCGGAAAACACACGACAGCGTTACGCCTATCGAGCGGAGTGATCGTTTCTGAATGGCCTGCCAAGTGCTTCGACAATGCCAAGCGAATCCGAGAATCACAAGCGTAATAGGGATAAATATCTGATTACGTTATTTGAATACGATGAAGCCAACTCTGAGGAGAATTCCGCGGTCATCCAGGAACTAAGTGAGCCCCAGATTGCCGAAAGATCGGGCTTGGAACTACGTGTTGTTGACCGGCTGAGTACAGAACTAGAAAGGGAAGGCTTGATTCAGTGCATGGGGGGCACAGGGGTAGCCTGGTACGCCCTGACGGTGGACGGCCACAACCATGCACGACAAGCCCGCGATGAGAATTCTCCACAAGGGCGGCGTCGACGGTTTTGGAGGCGAGTGAAGAAACTCGGCTTGGATCTGGGACGTAAAGGCATGGTTCCTGCTTTAACCTGGCTGGCCAAGCACTGGTATTTGCCAGCAATCCTCTCAGGCCTCGGTTTAGCGTGGGCCTGGTTTGCGGGCCTGTGGAAACACTTCTTCCGATGATCTATTGCCAGGGATCAGAACTACTTTTCCTGCCACCGATTCCCACTCTCGTCGAGCCTGACTCCCAGCTTCGCCGCTCCCAAGGGTGTCAGACAGACCGATAGAGTCTCTCCAGGGCATTGCCAGAACTGAATGAGCCCAGCAGCCTGACTAGCCCAAAACTATCCTCGCAACAGGGAACGAACCGTCCTCTGGATCTCTTGGGGGTTCGCAGTCTCCTTGATTAAGAAGAACTGTCCGTATGCCCCAACGTAGGCCAAGGGACAGCCTTCACCAATAACGCCACTGGTTGACAGCTCCAAAGTCAGACGCGACTGAGCCTCGGCAGTCCTTTTGGGGGTGTTCCGCTTCCTGCTTCCCATGATTCTCCATCCGCTGAACTCGTATTTCTCACTCGTTGGGCCTCCCAAAGCGTCATTCGTGTCCACATGCTTGATGATCGAGGGGTCGATTTTGTAGACGTGGTAACGGCCTGTATCGCGTGTCATGTCGATCTTCCCTGAACCCCTCGCATCGGTGGTTGGCGTCTGGCCACGTTGCAAGAAAGTCGATACCGCCTTTGCAAAAGAGCCGTATCTGAGCCCTTTGATCGCAGAGCACTTGGGATCGGCTTCCTGGATGATGCGAAAGATCAGGTCTATACTCTCTTGCGTGTTCATGCTTCCCCCACGGTGTGAGTTGCCTTCGATCCGGGCGGACTCTCCCCACAATCGCATAAACACGCTGTCGAATCGTGGGGAATCCCCAACATTCAAGAACTCGATCCGGCGTAGGATCTTCCTCCGAAACTGCCGTTTCTCAGGTCTCAGATCGGCATCGGAAGTTCGCCGCTTCCGAGGCTTTTTCATTTCAACAGATCTCGCTTGCTTTCGCATCACCCAGGCGAGAACGCTCGCACAATGCGCAGCAAAACGCCCGCGCAGATCTCAAGCCGCGCGGGCGTTCATCAGTCTCGAGTCCCTCACTTCCTGGGAGGAGGCGCTTCTTGGCGATGCTGTTTCGCCCAGAGCGCTAGGCCCTGGTCGATGATCTCACACGCGTTCTGACCGGTCTTTCGACTCGCCTTCGCAAGCCAGATCTTCCACTCTGGCTTTGCTCTGATGGTCAACTGAACGCGGTGATGCGGTTTCTTAGGTCGGTTGCGAAGTGACATCTTGGCTTGCATGGTCCCCGTCGTCATCGGTGCTCCTGTTTGAATTTTATTGGCCGCGATTGGCGTCTCGCGTTTCCGTGCAGTACACTTTGTCTAGATCGGTCTCGGCCCGCAAGCGCGGGCCGAGACCTCCGCTCGTCAGGCCTGTTATCCACAGATCAGACGAACGTCTAGACCGACAGTCGAGGCGGCCGCGTATTCGACGGCTTTCGCCGTCAACGTACACGGCGCTTCGGTCGAGAGGGCGTCCTCCGGCATCGCGGTGATTGAAAAGCTGAACTCCCGCCTTACGGATTGTCCAGCGTTCAAAAGCCACGCGCCGCAGAGGCGCCCTTGCTCTTTTTCATCGTCCGGCGACAGATGCCGCTCCTTCGAGTCGGCAACGTCGAACGTGACGGTTGAGGGGTTGATCACGACGGGCGAATCACCTCGGTTGGCCATCACGTATTCGCCCTGCACGTGAAGCCCCTCCGCATCAAGCGTGGCTTTCGCCACCTCAATGTTCAGACTTAACATATCTGCGATCCTTATTTCTAAGGAACATCCGCCTTTGTGAAATCGCGCGTCTGGGAGGAATGCGTCGTCTCATTCCTTCGGCGGACCCAGATCGGTCGTCTTGGCGCGGCCTCTTGTTCCGAACGCATTGCCGCGCTCTTTAATTTTCGCCTAGCAGCCTGAATCCTGTCTAGACGAACTTCATGTCAGCCTCTTAATGCAATCTACTCACGTCCTCTTCCGCGGCTCCTCCCACTGGAGCCGCTTCGCAAGCATCGCCAGCGCCTTGTCCGCGAATTTCGTCCTGGTCAAGCCGACGCTCGAGCAACCCAGACCCGACGCCAAGAGCCACAACGGCGGCCAGCTCGTCCGAGGGCAAGCCAAGGGACTCGGGAGTTCCATCGCCAAGCCGCTTGCTTACAATCTCCCTACCGGGCTCGTAGGACTAGGCCGAAGTGTCCGAGCCTGTCGGCTGCCTCGAACCCCTCTTACGGGGCGCCCTTAATTCGGCCCTGTACGAGCAAGCGTTCTCCTACCAGCCCGCACGGAGGTTCGCTCTCGCGAGGGTGATCTCTAGCGCCTCGTAAGAATACTGGACGTCTGTCGACTATTTGGTAACCTATGCGGATACTGTTCGTATGGATACTAGAGGCCCGAACCATGAAAGCTCTCGAGAGACTGTTCGTCCTGAAGATTCAGTTCCAGCGTCGACTAAGGCACTGTGAAACAATAAGCTACCGAATGTTTCATTGTCTTCGGGGATGGATTTCGTAGTTCCATTCCCCATGGAATGCGTCTGGTTTTATACAGATCTCGTTCATTTCGGCGTCACTGACCTTGCGACCTTTTTCGTATTGATCTTGGTCAAGCCAGCAATGTACTTCAAGGCCGGTTGTAGTCTTGGTTGATCCAATCAGCTTGACGACAATTTCCAGCGTTTCAAGTGGTACGCCTTGCCAGTTGCGAATGATATGACAGAACACGCGATGTTCGATCTTGTTCCATTTGCTTGTCCCCGGTGGGAAATGGCAAACCTCAATGATCATCTGGGTTTCGTCGGCAAATTTCTGAAGCTCGAGTTTCCATAGCCGGTTGCGGGAGCTGTTGCTTCCGCCGCTGTCAGCCGTGATCAGCAGACGCTTTGGATTTGGGTAGCGCTTCTTTCCCAGCTTACTCCACCAGCGACGTATCGCTTCCACAGCGAACTCCGCGGTATCGTGGGTGATCCCGACGGAAACGCCGGCCTCGTTGTTGTTCAGATCGAAGACGCCGTACGGAATCGCTTTGCCAAGTTCAGGATCGGGAAAATCGTGAACGTTGACTTCGACGGGATTTCCTTTCTTACGGAATGTTTTGCCTGGATTCTTGAGCTTCCCCAATACTTCCTTCTTCTTCGTATCGACAGACAGAGCTGGTTCTCCACGCCGTTGTCGAGCTTTGACTCGCTTGGCAATGTGCTCAAACTGTGCGTTCCGATCGGCGTGCTGGGAGCCCTCGCGAGCCTTGCGGTTCGATTGAAGGCTGAATCCGGAAGATTTCAGCAACTGTCTCACCGTGGCGTAGCTGACTTCAAAGCCGTCCGCCTTCAACGCCCGTGCCAATGCACGGGTGCTCTTGAAAGTCCATCGCAGCGGCGATTGAGGGTCTCCACGAGAGCCCTGTTCCACCAGCCTTTCGAGCGCTGCCGACAATCCAGGCTGCTCCTCGGTGCGAGACTTTCTGCCACTGCCGTGTCGACGTTGGCGATCCGACGGGAGGGGGTTGGGATCGTTAAGCTCTTGTATTCCATTGCGGATCGTTCTATCCGAAATACCCGTAGCAACTGCGACTGCCGTGATCCCGCCTCGTCCCAACGACAACGCCTCACTGGCGGCCCAACGGCGCCGACCCCGCTCGTCCAAATCCTGGACGATGTTCAAAAACTTCTGTCGAATCCATTCGACCACGCGTGCGTCCGGCATACGCGAATCATGGTAGATTCCACGATTCTCAGCAAGTGCAATTTCGGTAACTTATTGTTTCACAGTTCCTAAGGCAATCGCCCGCTGGCAACCTCGGCTCTGGCGTCCACCGTGCGGCCTGGAAGTCAACGATGGGCTAGGCGGGCCTTCCGGGGCGCTCGGCGAAGTCACCCGACAGCAGGTCGATAAGTTCACGGGGCGAATGCTCCTGGCGGGTGACCAACGAGACGTGCTCAAGGCGCGGGATGCGATCGCGGGGGTGTTGGAGTTGAGAGGCATCGCGGCTCTGCAACAGGATCAATCAACGCCAGCGCCTCGACAAACATCGCTCCGCCACTAAACTGTTTTCGTCGGGTTGAAATCCGGCGCGTGTTGGTTGTGATGCAGCGGGGATGAAACCCTGGTTGGTTTTGAAACACCAAATGAAAGGTCGTTTTCATGTCTACCAGTTCGCGTTTTTCGCTCAATGGGGACGGTAAGCCTGCAGAGAAGGCGCCACTTGCTCTGAGAGAGCGACGAGCAATCGTCGCGCTTAATGCGCGTTACGACGCGCTGAACAGGCTCTGGGAGCAGGTCGAGGCGAACCTGAAACGTTTCCCTATCCCAGTCGACGTGTTTTTCGCGTATCGGTCGATGTCGGTATTCCCGTGCGAGGAAGGCTTGGATATCCAAGACAATCTTGGCTTCGTTCGGTCGCGCGGGGATGGAGAGTTTGCTATTGCCAAACCGTAGATGTTCACCAAGAGGAGCACGAGTGGAAGCCCATCACCGAGTGCCCCATCGACGTTCGAATCCGGGCAGTAGAATACGTCGACCACTTGCGTGAGCGAGTTCTCCAGGCGGCCGAGGAATGCCTTCCGGGGTTCGATCAGGCGATCTCTGATCTTCGCAACACCTTGGGTGGGTGGCAGAAACAGTAAGTTCCGGCGATCTTTGGGTCGTCCGTCGTTGGGGCGATGCGTCGAAAGGCGCATTGCCCGTTTGGTCAAGTGCGACGGCACACCTTGCTGTTGGACCTGTTCCATCATTGACATTGGCGATTGTGTATTGGATGCACAAGTTCTCACACTCGATGCTGCCGACCGCTGAACAAACCGCAATCATCCACAACCGCCTGAAACGCTCCGGTTGGTCCGTAGGCGACTTCGCGGCCTTTAGCTCGACCGATCCGCCGGGCGTGGCCTACGTGGTGTCTGGCTTGAACGGAGAGAACGTCCTGCGCGTCGAAGGGGAAACGTAGCTCGAGGCGAGGGAACCGGCGGAGAGTGAAGCGAGGGTGCTGCGGATGATGGCGGATTGACGTGACTCGAACGCACGAGGTAATGAGATGTTCTCATGACTACGGCAAACAGCTCGAAATACTTTCTCGTCTCAGGCAGACAACTCGGCTACTACGCCCGAAAAGGGGGGATGTCGACGGGGCTACTTGGCGTAGCGTGCCATTTCCATCCCCCTAAGAACTATAAGATTGCGACTCTCCCTCCCGATGGAAACACAAGGGCAAAGCTCCACGCTGCGTTCATCGAACCGCCTCAAGACCCTCTCTTCTCTCCTTTTGACGTATCAAGCCTCCCTGATCGATTTCCGAAGAAACGAGAGTTCGTAGGACGCCTGCTGATTGAGGCGGACGATATTGAAGCCGCTTATGAGGCGCTCTGCGCCGTCGAAGGCTTCTTTGTGTTAACAACGGGGAGTTGCGTCGACATTCAGCCTAACGCACCGCGGCTCCTGCAGTTTGACGAAAAACCAAGCCCAGAGTGGACAATTCGGAAACTCTGCAAAGAAATCAGTAAACATAATACGTTCTCATTTCCTATTAGCACTTCTATACTTAATAGCGGAGCGTATCTTAATTGGGAAGATTTGACGTCGCTTGGACCGTATGTCGAAGCCATTTTCTCAAAAAGACACCTCGCTGAGTCACTAAACCACCTAGGAACGAGTCGTTACTTGTTCGATGGTTACATGTCAGAAACAAGTTACAGATGGTACCTCAGCGAACGCATGAGCTATTCTGCCGAGGTTCTGAGAGAACAATTCCTCCATAATCGCGAATTGTACGAACTGGCGTTCTTATCGGCATACAAGGGGATCGAAAGGATCTTCGATAAAGATCAAATTTCTAAAAGACGAAGGTCCATGGTGAGCCTCCTAGACGCCTGCAACTTCGATGGCGTTACGAGTAACACGCTCTATAGGAGGCGATTCGGGACTTCTAATGATCCCCCGCAAATGACACCATACGCCGATATGATTATGGAATATCTTATCCAGCGGAACGAAGGTGCTGGACACGCAAACCGTTCGACGAGCGTCGAACGCCACGTCACAATAGACTCGCTCCACGAAATCCAATGTTTCCTGCTTGTGCTCTGTCAGAAGGCCTTGGGGAACGTCCCAATCCGCCCGCTTCCACGCGAGGCGTTTTTGCGGGAAATACGCTCGAGCCGCAAGAGTGCCAAACCAAAGCGTGGGTGAACTATCTACTCATAGGCGTTTTGGGGTGGGATTTTCCTGGCAACGATGGAAGCCCTTTCGGGCGACTCTTATGAGACTCTTGCGATGCTTCGACGGAAACTCCTAATAGTCTGCCTGGCGGCCCTCCTGACCCTCGATGCGGCTTCTCCTGCCTGTCAATAGTTACCCGGCCATCGGGCGATCTCTTGGGGCATCAACGTCATACTCTACGTCGTACCCGCGGTCCTCTTCGTCGAGCGTAGAGTGCACCTCGTAAGTGGCCTGCTGTTCTTCCCATTGCTTTCTGAGAATCGGGTCCTCTTTCATCTTACGCTCAATTATCAATGTATCGCGGTAGTCCCTCGCCTCAGCCGCCATCGTCCATTGGGCATCGAGCTTCATTTCTCCAATTACGTCCCGGATCTCCCGCAGGTTCAACCGGAAGAACTCCTTGCGGGGATTCACCTTGTTGACTTGATTTTGAAGGAATCGTCGATGCAAGGCTGTCTCGAGCGCCGGTGCGTCGTCCGAATCGATCAGTGCGTGGACGTCGAAAACGAAAGGAACACTCGCGCCCCCCAATTCACGTATGCGTTCAAGCGGTTCTAGCCTCCGAGTCAACCCAATCTTAAAGACGTGCTCGCCAAAAGACCCGATGTTTGATACCACATAAACGCACCCTCTCTTCGTTTGTTGAGCCATGGATTTCGCGGCGCGGCTTTTCTCCTCCGCCGCTCGAAGCTTTTCCTCAAGTTCGTTCATGTTCGCCTGGTACTTCGCTCGGTCTTGGAGCTTTGCAGTGTCGTAATCCTGGCGGGCTGGCTCAAGGGCCTGTTTCCATTTTCGCTCTTCTTCTTCCGCTTCTTCCCTCTCCTTTTCGAGTGCTCTCTGCTCCCTGATCCTCTCCCTAATGGCTCGTTGCTCCTCTCGCTCCCTCTCCTTCAACCGTTGCACGGCCACGGCCCACTTGAGTTCCTCAAGTCTCGCGTCGCGGTACTCTTCTGTAATCCTCGCGCCCTGAAATCAATCCCCTCGCGGTTTGCCAGGGCGAAGGCGTCAGTGATCTCTTGGACTAGCTGCGCGTGTTTGGCTGGCTTCACTCTCGCAAGTATAGAGTCAACCTTCCCATCATTGATGCTAAGAAGAACAATCGTCGCACGGTTTCGTTTCCATTCGTCTTGGTAGTTGCTAGTGACAGCGGCGCCGCTCCTTAACAGAATGTTCCTATGGTCGCGTACAATCTTTAGCCTTTCGCCTGCTTTATGGAACCCGTATTCATAAGCGAGCTCGTCGAGCACATGTTGTGAAGGCTCCAAATAGGTATTCGGATAGCCCTTTGCGACGCGTTCTGCGGCTTTTGCAGCGGCATCGTAGAACTCATGGCGCCTCAACGCCTCATATGCCTCGCCCCCGATCTCTCGAGCCCGCGCCTTGGCCTTTTGCCTGATCTCTAGGGCGTAGGCGACTGCGCTTGAGAGTGTCTCGTCGACTTTCTGCGTTTTCCCCTTTGCTTCCTTCCTAGCCTGGGAGACTAGTTCCTTTGCCTCCTTCTTGGCTGATTCGAGGATGCCATTAGCGTCCAGCTTGGCGATTCGGAGATCTTCCTTTGCTTGTGCAGCATCGTCGTGGATTTTGCTCGTCATCCTTAGTCTAAACCGCTCGGCTTTTTGGGTCGCGGCATTGATGATCCCGTCCGCTTTCCTCTGGGCTTCCTGAAGCTTGCCCGCAATTTCCGATTCGAGCCTCTGGGATTTTGCCATCAAATTCGGTATATGCTTAAACTTGTCCCATTTGGCCAATTCTCTTTTCAATCGCTCAATTTTTTCGCCGTAAACCTCGTCTTGCTCTCGAACCACTCGATCGAGGCTAGAGATCTGATCAAGAAGTTCCCTTCTGTTGAGGAAGGCATAAAGAGCCAAACCCACCGCAGCCAGAACGATGATTACGAGAATTGCGTAAAGCATTGCGAAACCTCGGACGATCTGGAGAGGACCCGTGTGAACAGGATATGATTAACGAAACAGTAGTAGCGAGAAAGGGGCTGTCCCCGGCCCGACCCTTCTAACGCAACTGCCGATGCGATCTGGACCCTTGACTCGGAACGAGGCCGATCTGAAGGCTTTCGCATGACCCTCTTGAGGCGTTGTATTCCATGCTGGTTGATTCATCGAATAGATAAGACTAACGATTCTAGATACCGCCAGAGCTCGAGACGCCGGCTTTCCCATATCGACCACTCCGCCTGCTTCACTAGAACCAGACTTGAAACCATCGATCGAATCCGCCAAGGCGACGATCTTGTAAGGGCTCGCCTGTGCGATCTTTCGTCATGGCATGGGCGACGACGACGCTGAGTTTGGACCGTCCAATTCGCCATGTAGAAGGAAGTGGAAGGCAGGTGCTGGGACAGACCGACGAGCCGCTCCGCAGTCTTGGGCTTTGAAAAATGGTTGCCGTCGACGGGCCTCGCTTACTCTCCGGGTGGATTACCCTCGAGTTCAGGAGTAAGCAGGTATTGCCCAGTGGGCCGGAATCCTCCGATAGGACTGACGCGGCGAGCCAAATCCAAAGGAATGAGCGTTCTAATCTTCCCAAGGAAAACTTTTGGAAGGCCGGGTATGAGATTGCCGTGATACTCGCCGCGATGCAGCACATCGTCACCCAAGAGGCGGATTGGAGAAAGCAAAGCCCCAGCCTTGGCGACCCGGTTTTCCCATCCAGGTACCTCTCCGACAAAGGCGTTCAGGTCATTCGCGTTGTCGACAACTTTCTCGAAGTTGAGAACAAGCGAAAGGAATTCATGGATCACAAAAACACCGTAATCAGCATTCTGATTTCCGGCCTCGATCGCTGTGGCCGCGAGTCCATGGAGTAGTTGGTAACGCATCGCGAATAGTTTTGTTCACACCACAGCCGAATACTGCATGAGAAAGGTGGTTGATCCTTTCAGTTACGTTGCCGTTAGGATCACGATCAAGCGTTCGGCCGATTGTATGTCCACATGTTTCATCTGCCTTGGCCTCAACTGAGACCACGATTCTTTTGTTCGTCTTGGTTTGATTACCAACCGCGAGGATATCACTCATCCGCGGCCCACCGAAATTGTCTAAGAGGGTTGGGCGTTCGGCGATAGCCGTTTGGATATCAAGATGTTCTGTTTCCTGACGAGTATCGAGAAGTGCCCTCAACTCGTCTGGGACCATGTGTGGGTTGAAGCGGAGCCACGCTCGGGCAAGCTCCTTCGCGCTGCGATAGTCTTGCCACTGTGCCTCCGCTCCCTGAGGCGGCGCATGAATCAACCAATCGTCGAGGGTATTAATCTCGAAACCGTCGACGGCTGTAATCGTTACCGGCATAAACCACCTCTTTCTCAGTTTAACGGTCAGAAAAATCGATGACGAGCGGTTGCCGATCTGGCGTCGACGGTGACTTATTGGCGATTGAAGGTGGTCATCCAATCCTCCTATCGCCGCCCGGGAGAGCAGGTAGCGTTCAAGGGGGCCAACCCGTCTGATCCGCCAGAAATGCGACTCCTGGGGCCATTGAAACGCCCTCCAAGCTAATCGACGCATGGTCCTGGATTGGAATGTCGAGGGCCTGTGCGTTGGGGGTTTCTCCTGCGCGAACTTGGAACTTGATCTTTTGGGTTTGCTCTGTGGCGTGAGGGGAGCGAACCTCAGTTCGGAATCAGCCCCGTCTGTTTCGCCCCACGCTCAGTTATGAGTCGGGTAACGCGAACATTCCGGTCCGCGTCGACGCCAATAAGGATGATCGCGGCGGTTGTGAAGTCAGCGAAGGCGGCGGTCAAAAAGAAGGTAACGAATGGCGAAACTTCGGTGCGTATCGAGCGTAAGATCGATTCGCCCGCCTGAGAACGGTAACCCATACTTCCGATAAGCAAAAATAACAGAATAAGTATGATCATAAGAAGAAAAACGGCTACTGCAGAGGCAGCTGCCCAGTAATTCAATGCTCCCCAGTTCCAGAGCCAGGAATAATACCAGGGCTCGCTCGGCAGGCTTGCAGGAGTTGGATGGTCGTTGTTGGGAGGGGTGAGGATGAAGAAGCCATCGTGGTCGCTTGTCCCGTCAGTCTCGGAATCCGACAGGTTCAAAGCATCGAGTGGCGACGTCGCGGGGCCGGAAGTATTCGCAGGCGCAGGAGACCGAGCTTGACCGTAGGAAAACGACTGGTTACAAGTCGGGCAACGGAACCGAGCCCCATCGACGGGCGAGTTTTTCGTTTTGAGCCTGGTCCTGCAATTCGGACACTCGATCGGATACGCGAAAGTACTCATACTGCGGCTGCCTTCAGATCGCGATTTGAGCGATTATAGATGTTCATTTGACGGCTCTAATTCTCCGCTCGGACGACAAGGAATACAGTCTTCGCCGCTTCTTCCAGTTGTTCATCTTACCCGCTTCAGGCCGTACGGCTTGACGACGCCCTGCGCGATGAACAGCGGGCCGAGCTTGACGTTGTACGATCCATCGTCGTTTCGGGTCGTGATTCTAGCGTGCATTCCGGGCAAATGCCTGACCACCGATTTTTCAACCACGGTCGCGGGCTTGCCGTTCTTCCCCCAATCGATCTCTGGCCCCTTGATGGTGATCTCGTCGTAAATGACGATATCGTCGCCAGACTCGAATTCGCCGAAGCGGCCGGGCCGCCCCAAGACCCAAAGGGCCGTGAGCAGCGCGGCAAATATCACAATGCCGGGAACTAAGAACATAATAATTCTACGCATATGTGTGTATCTCGTTCTGGATCAAGGTCGTCACAATGATGAATTTATTATCTAAATAGTACCACAATCTTCGATCTGAAGTCAACTTAGCCCAGCACGTAAGCTTGGCGTTGGCCGCCTCGAGAGCCTCGACTCACTTCGTCAAGCACTCGATACGCTCAAGCAGTTCCGCGTTTGCCAGTTCTTTTCATTGCCAAAGCGCCTCCACCGCTCCCGCAAGACCATCGACAGGCGGGCGGCGGTTTTGCTCGAAAGGCCCATGACTCGGCCTGGGACTGCGGACCACTTGCCGTAACCGTTGCGCCAACCGCATCTTGACCGGGCGGGTATCCTGGCCGGGGTGAAATTCACTCCCCCGAGCCCAGGAGGCAGGCCATGGCGGTGCGCGATTTGGCGAAGGAGTTTTCCTGGCGGCGGACGATCCAACGTCACGCCCGCAGCGGCAAAAGCGTTCGAGCATTCTGTCGGGCTGAGGGTGTCAGCGAGCCGTCCTTCCATTACTGGCGACAGGTGCTCAGGGCACGCGATCAGTCGGCAGCCACTTCCACCAAGAACGGCGAGCTTCTAGAAAAGCACGCGCCAGAGGCTCCAAGCCGCCATCCCGGCTCGCCGGAGCCCGACGATCAACGTGCGGTCGGAACTCCGTTGTTCATGCCGCTTCGCGTAGCGGTTGACGGGCTCGCGGATCCGCGATCTGATCTCCTGGAGGTCGCGCTCGCCAGCGGCGCGGTTCTCAAGATTCCCGCCGGCTTCGATCGCGAGACGCTCCGCGGCGTGATCGCGATGCTGGAGCCGACGCGATGTTGAATGTACCCACCGAGGTCGGCGTCTATCTCTGCATTCAACCGACCGACATGCGACGCGGCTTCGACGGTCTCCTCGCGCTGGCGCGAGAGCACATGTCGCGCGATCCGCTGAAGGGGGGCTTGTACGTGTTCCTGAACCGTCGCCGCGATCGCGTAAAGCTGCTCTGGTGGGACGGCGACGGTCTGGCGATCTGGTACAAGAAGCACGAGTAAGACTGCCCCCATTTTTTCGCCTTTACAGAAATCTGCGGACACCCCCATAATCTCGCTCGCTGTCCTTTTGCAGCTGGCAGAATGGATTCAAACCCACCACCAGTTTGTCCACGGAGGTGACCCATGTCTCGAGTTGACGCAATCCTCGCTCCCCCCCGCGCCCGACCGTCGCTCGGCACTGCGAGCTAATCCGACTCTGGAGTCTACTGACGGACGAACAGCGTCAACGAACGCTGGCAACCCTCAGCGGCATCCTTGTTCGACAACTCGACGCGCCTGCCGCCGACCTGGAACTTGTCGCACATCGCCCTCTCCTCCTTGGTTCGACCGACTCAGTCCATACTGAGCTTCCTCCTCGCCTGTTTCAGCTCTTCTAAACCCTGCAGCGCGACCTTGTGGTTCGGATTCTCCGCGAGGATCGCCCGCCACTGCCGTTCAGCGTCGCGGTATTTTCCCATGTCTTTATAAATAACGGCCAGGTTGCGACGCGACATTTCGCCACGAATGCCAACGCATACGCTCGTAAGATGCCGTTCCTCGTGGCGTTCCAGGATGTCTTCGTAGAAGCTTGTCGCCTCTGCCAGAGAACCTTTTTCGTGTAGAACGATGGCCATGCGAAACCTGAGCTCGTCGTCGAGAGGGTACAGTTCCAGCCCTTTTCGGCAGGCTTCCTCCGCCTCGAGCATTCGCCGGAGCATCGTTAGGCTCGAGGCGAGAATCGCGTAAGCCTTCCGGATATGCGCCTCGCCGTGCCTCGAGTGCTCGATGCAGCGCAGCAAATACGGCTCCGCCTTTGCGTTCTCGCCACCGTCGGAGTATGTCATACCCAGATTGAAAAGCGTGAATGGGTGATTCGGCCGCTCCTTCTCCTCGAGTCTCAGCAAATAAAGGTCGCGTTCCCTCTTTCGAGCCTGTGCTTCCGGGCTTTGGTCCGAGCCCGAGTGGACGACGTAAAGATCGGTCCAGACCACTTCCCCTCCCAGCCTCCTGACCGACGGGATGATCTGTTCGTGGATTCGATTCTCGAAGCGGATCTCTGGATGATTTCTGAACATCTTGACGTGGTCGACGACGGACAGCTCTCCTTCACCTCCCGGGCAATGTACTTGCATCAGGAAAGCAAGGTGCGATGGGTCATGCTCCTTATAGGCCAACTCGCGGACACCTCTGCCACAATCGGGCGTGATGGTGTCGTCTGAATCCATCCAGAGAATCCATTTGCCTCGCGCGTGCCGTACCGATTCATTGCGGGCGATCGAAAAACTATCGGGCCAAGGATAGTGGAAGACGCGCGCCCCGAATGAGGCAGCGAGCTCGGGCGTATCGTCGGTCGATCCCGTATCAACGACGATCATCTCGTCAACCCAAGGCCGGATGCTTTCGAGGCAGGCGCCCAACGTCTTCGAAGAGTTTCTCACAATCATGCAAAGCGAAAGCACGATCGGCCGGCGTTTGAGCAGCAATCCTCCGCCAGGAGCAATATCGACCAATGGGCTTTCATCCTGCGAATCGTTGGAGTTGTTCGCCGAAGCATTGTCTCGCTGGGGCAGTTCCCATTTCTTGCGGAAGATCTGCTCATTCTCGCGCATGAGCCCGCCGAAGTCGATTTCGCTGGCCATGAACGTCGCGCTGCCGAAGTGATGGACAAAGGCGTCAGCGGCGATGACGGCTTGAAAACCAGCCTTGAGCGCACGGAGCGTATAGTCATCGTCTTCGTAGCAACCCATTCCAAAACGCTCGTCCAAGAGCCCGATCTTGTCGACGACCCCACGAGAGACGAGCAAACAAAAGCCAACAAGCCTGTCGGTGCTCTCGCGTGCAGCGTCGTACTCCTTGCCCAACAACCATGCAACCGCGTCGAGGTCGGTCCTCGACTCGTAGTGGACCATAACCTTCTGCATCCCGCTGACCTGATTGGAGCATGGACCGACAAGTCCGATGGCAGGATTGCTGCGGAGCGCCCGAATCATCCTCCTAAGCCAACCGGTGGTGACTATGGTGTCGTTGTTCAAGAGAAGAATTTGCATACCCGAAGCCTCGCGAATCCCTTGGTTCGCCGCCGCTGGAAACCCGTGGTTCTCCGAGTTCTGGATGACGCGGACGTCGCCTCTTTCGTTCAAGTATTCAACAGTCCCGTCGGTCGAGGCGTTGTCGACGACGATGATTTCATACGGTTCGTCGGTAAAGCGTTTGATGCTGTCCAAGCATTCGCGGGTGAAACTCAGTTGGTTGTGGGTTGCAATGACGATCGAAGTCAGGCCCGCGTCAAGCTCTTGGGCTGGGGACGCCTCGATAAGGTATTCATGAACATAAAATTCTTCAGCGTCTTCGCTTCCGTTCCTATTGGTGTGGACTGATCCCTGATGCACCTCCGCGCTTCTTCCTTGGGACTGCCACTGTTCGTGTTCGGGTCCGGGAACGATCGAAATCGAACAGGTCTGAAAGCCGGCTCGAAAGAGCAGCTTCTCAACCTCCCTGCGCGTGAAAAATTGAATTGGCCTCCGATCCGGCCTCGCGCCATTTCCGCCCGCCCAACTACCCCTGATCAGGGCGTGAACCAGTTCATGGCGCCGAACGTTCGCGAACCGAAGCGACAACCGTCCGTTCGGGCTCAGCAGACGACGAAGCCTCTGCAACAAACGGAGCGGTTCTCGGCAATGCTCGATCGCTCGATCACAGACGATCGAGTCGAAAGTCTCGGCAACCGAGTCCCACGCGGGGTCTTCGAGATCCGACGGAAAGTCTGCGTTGGGCTCAAAGTCGGGGCGCTCTCGGATGGTTCTGTCGAGCTCGACGAACCGAAACTCCTTGAAGGTCCCGGAACTCATCGCTCGAAGTCGCTCGTGCGCATCAAAGCCGATTAGCAGCAACCTCCCATTTCCCTCGGCGTTCCGCTCCAGCGGCGTTTCGTCGGAGGCCAGCGTCGCCAGCCTTGGCTGGTTAAAGGGCGCCGCCGGTGAGGGACCCACTGCCCCGTTCGTTCTCCGAAAATACGGTTTCCATCCCGCGTCGATCTCCGCCTTGACGATCCGGTCACGCTCGGCAAGGTGGTTCGGTCTGCGCGAAAGAGCGAGCTGGTCGCTTCCGAGCTCGAGACCGTCGAGAGACCCCCAGCGCCTCCGATTTCCAGGCGGGTGCGGCGGACAGTACGACCGAATACCTGCGTTTCGTAGAGCTCGTGCGCAAAGCTCGATGTCTTCTCCATTGGTTCCCGTCAAAGGGGGAGCTGAGAAGAGGTGCGGAACCCAAGACGTTTTCAGGAACCACGCGTGCCCGACAAGGTCCACCTCAACCGGCTGGTCGCTTGGTGCATGCCATCCGTGGATCGATCGGCTCGAATACGTCTCGTCATGGAGCCTGACGCCTGCTGATCCCAGGATCCCTGGCGTTTTCTCGAACGTCTCCAAACAGTTCTCGAGCCACTGCTCGCCCGGAATGGTGTCGTCGTCGAAAATCGCCACAAATTCTGTGGGCGCGAGCAATGCGAGCGAGAACCGAGCATGGACGAAAGCATTCTTACTCGATACGACCACTCGATCGAGTTGAGCACGCTCGAGCTCATTCATCATGGTTTGGTCGGGTTCGTTCGCCCAAGCCCAGACCTCGCGGACCGGGGCGGTCTGTCTTCGAATGGCTTCGACCTGCCGCGCCAGGGACGCGGGTCTCCGATAAGCGGTGAGAATAACAGTGATGTTGTCGGCCATGCCCCGTTCCCTTCGAGTTGAGAGATGCTGAGTTGTGGCTTACCAGAGGCAGACGCGGTCCGCAGTTGGACTCCCAGGTAAGTGATATCTGCGCGTTTTCGCTCCCTTGAGGCGTTCATCGATTGCCGAGCCGACGTCGACGATGGTTTGCTTCGTTTTGGCCCTCTGCCAGTATTTGTGGATGATGACGTTGGCTGCTGGGCCTGCGGCAACCAGGATGGGCCGATCCACTTCGAGAAGACGATCGACGAGCGGATCGATCTCGGCATGCCGTTCCACAAGGTTCTCGGGCACCACGAAATCGGCGTTAAACGGAGCGACGATTGCCATTCCCGAGAGATCGAGCTTTCGGAACCTCTGATAGTTGGCGTTGACGAAGATATTGGCGAACGTCAACCGTTCGAGCGGCGCCCTGGCCATCCCGAGATACCAGGCGTGCGCATCGGCGTCGCAGCATGTATCTGGGATGCCGATAAAATAACCCTCCAGGTCGCACTCGAGCGACGCGATCAGATCGCGCGAAAACGGCGTTGACCCGCCCGGTGAGTTCCAACCATCCCCGGCTTCAATCGGTTTCCCCATGCAGACGGCGCGCTTCTCCATCGCCAAAACGCACAAAGGCGAACGGTCTGCCTCGAAAGTCGAATTGGTCGAGATCGGTCCGGAAATCCTGGGTGAACCGCATCTCTGATGTGATGTTCTTGGCCTTTCGGATGGATTGCGAAGCCGACTGCATCATCGGCAAGATCGCCGGTCCCTCATTTCGCGCTCGATCAAATGAGGGGGCTCTCGTCTCATCGTCGTTTGCTTCGTACCTTTCGCCAACACTGCTCTTCGACGGCACAGCCGAGATGAGGTACTGATAAACATAAAACTCCTCGGCCTCGTGGGCAGGGACGCTGCTAAGGGTCAGGTTGCGGATCCTTACGATGCTCTTGTGCTCCGACTTCTCCCACTCGGCATAACCTGGGCCTGGGATTGGACTGATTCTGTTGATTTGGAATCCCGCCCCGACGAACAGGTCGATCATGTCACTGCGAGTGAAGAAGCCCAGGTGCGTCCTGTCCATGAGCCCAGCGCTTCGTACGACCAATTGCCCTCGATCAATTCCGCGATCACGCTGTGGTGCCGGGCGTTGGGGATGCTCGCGATCAGAACTCCATCGGGCCTGAGCCAAC
>CAWFUI010000024.1:0-714338 GCA_963818975.1 uncultured Planctomycetota bacterium
AGCGCAGCCCCTTGCCGCCTGGATCCCCAGCGTCAAATGCCCGGGGACTGGGGCCTTTTTACCCTGCCCGCACGCACAGCTCTCTGTCAGAATGCTGCGAGAAATGGGGCCGCGAGTGGGGACGCTCCGGGGCGATAGGCGGAAAGTCATGAGCAACGATTCAGGTGGGACACCAGATTCCGGGGGGACTCCTCCCGCGGGAACAACCCCCCAAACACCGACACCCCGGCCAACGACGGCCCGCCTCGGCCCATACCGGTCACTTACCCGGCCTCCTTAGGCGACCCTCGTGCCTAACCCGGCCGCACCCGTCCAACCTCGCCGGCGCATCTGCCCATTGGGTCACGAAGTCGGCGAGGGCTGTCCGCTTCTGCCCGGAGTGCGGCTCACCAAGTCAAGCGCGATATGCCAGCGGCCGCTCCGTCACCCCAAGCTCTGCCACCTCTGACCCAGCCCACATTCGCCGCAGCCGCTGCACTTCCAGGCGTTCCTGCCCCGGGCGTCCCGGCCTTTGGCGCCGCAGCGATCCAGCAGATTCAAGCCCTCGGTGGTTCAGCCGGACCGCAAGGTCCAGGATGGTGGAAGGCGAACGACGGCCTGTGGTATCCGCCTCGCCCCGGTGCCCCACCCGTCTACGTCTCGCGCCCGAAGAGTTCGAAGAATGGGGGTGGATCATAGGTGCCGCCGTGGCCGCGGCCGTCGTCGTCATCGTCGTCTTGATGGTCGTCCTTTCCTCGTCGAGTGGATCTACGTCTATCAGCGCGCACGGTGACATGGACCTCTCCGACGCTGTCGGGCAACTGTCAAACCGACTCGGGGTACTCCGACATCACCAACGGCACCCAGGTCGTCGTGACCAACTCAGCCGGGACGGTGGTCTGTCCGCCTCCCTCGTGTACGACCCTTCGATCTCCAGGCAACTGTCCAAAGGCGGGATCTCGTCGTGCGTCTACGGCTTCATCGTCAAGGTGCCTTCGGGTCCGCCTGCGATGGGATCACGGTCTCGCACCGTGGCACGGTGTGGTTGAGTGCCTTGCAAATGCAGAACGGGCCTGAGCTTACACTCGGCGACAACTCCGGAAACACTGGCGACACGGGAAACACCGGCAACTTCGGCGACTCGGGTTCGACAGTGCACCGGATCGACCGGCGCCACGGGGAACGCCGGAAACTTCGGGAACTCAGGAAATTCCGAGAGCTGCCAGAACCTCAGGCAGTTCCCGATCTCCTATCACTGCGCGCTCGACGTGCCCATAGCTGTGCCTGGTCTCCCTGAAACCTTCCCCGACACGCCCGGAAACTGGACCTGGGTAACCGATGGCGTACGTGGGCACCCCACGACCGACATATGAGTTCGGCCCGGCTTAGCGCCTTACTTTTGACGCTCCTACGAGGCGGATCCGTTGCAGTCGGCCGATGCAAACGCCCCATTTGCGGTATGGGATGCCTTCTGTTGTCCGTCGACCGTGAGCGTGCAAGTGACGCTCCCGCCATTCTGTCCAACGGTCGCGGTCAAGTTGTAGTCGTTGAAGAGTCCCGACCCGGTGATCGTCTTGGTCCACGGCAAAGTCTGATTGCTGAGTTGTGACGTCCCTTGGTTGCCGTTGTCGTAGGCAGAATAGGTAACAGTTGCGGTTGTGCCCGTAGATCCCGTGACGGAATAGACGATTGTGTGCTTGACGGTGTTCGCATCATGAACGGCTTTTGATGTGCCCGCGACGATCGCAACACAGCCACCAAAGAACACGACAACTACTAACAAGACCCAGAACCACACTCGTTTGTAGATGGCTTTCGTGGGCTTTCCTGGCGGCGGCGGTGGTGCTTGAGGCGGATACCACTTGCCGTCCGATGCCTGCCACCAGCCAGGACCCTGTGCCACGTCAGCCATATCCGCCCCTTTTTCTGATCGACGCCAATCCGAAGGCGCAGACGTTACACAACGTCACGTCGCCTTGATCATTTCTGGGACTGGGGTCACGTTCTTTGAATCCCAGCCCAGTCTCTGGGCGCGGAATGGCTTCGACTCCACGGAACCCATCCAACCCACGAATGCCGAACGGCGTCACCGCGACTCGTTGCACGTCGATACCCCGGATCCTACGAACGCTGCTGGGTTTTTGTTCTTCTGCCACCAACCAAGGATTTGCGGCAGTGGCGATCAGCAAGCAACCCAACCACTGTCAAGCGGGTAGTCAGAGCAGACTTCAGCGGAAGCAATGTTGTAGGCACCGACAGCATTTCCCGTTTGTGTTGCGGAACCGCCCGGCCACGTCACGGTCGTGGTACAGGTAATGGACCCACCACCATCGCTGAGTTGAGCGTTTACAGCGGCGTACCCAGATGTATTGGAAAGGGCCAAGGTGGCTGACCATGGAACCGTGGTCCCGCCGGTGTATTGCGAAGTCTCTGTCGAATAGCCGATGTCCACTCCCGACGCAGAGCCAGTGCAAGTGAACGTGGCCGAGATACCGGCGGGGGCCGGCGCAGGCGCCGGAGCTGGTGTTGGCGCTGGCGTCGGGGCTGGCGGGGCTGGCGGCGAAGCGAATGCCGGCGTGCCGTAAAAGGCTGAGTTGTAGGTAAAGACACCGCCGTCAGCGGCAATGAATCGGTAGCCACCGCCAGACGGTGCGGCTTCCATTCCGACGATGGGCTTGTTGAGCACGATGCTTCCAGTAGACCCATAGAAGGGAGCATTGAATGCAAAGATCCCTCCATCAGAAGCAACGAGCCAGTACCCGCCAGACGCCGGATCAACCGCCATCCCGACAACTGGCTTGTTGAGATGGATCGAGCCTGTAGATCCGTAGAAGGGAACTCCGTAGGTAAAGATCCCGCCGTCTGATGCCACGAACCAGTAGCCACTCCCATTGTTGGCGGCAGTCATGCCCACCACGGGCTGGTTCAACCGGATGGCACCAGTCGAACCAAGAAACGGTGCGTTAAAAGCAAAGATTCCTCCGTCTGAAGCCACCAACCAGTAGCCGCCAGTGGCCGGGTCAACCGCCATGCCTACGATTGGCTTGTTCAGAGCAATGGATCCAGTGGAACCCTGAAAGTGAGCGTCACCAAACGAAAAGATGCCGCCATCGGAGGCGACTTCGTAATACCCGTGGCCGTCCGGCGTAGCAGCGATCCCGACAATCGGCTTGTTCAAAGCTGGGGCTGAGCCAAAGTATGCCGCATTCCGCAGGCAGCTATTTGGCCCGCGTTATTGACAATCCAATACCCAGCGTCGTCGGGTGTGACTGCAATGCCAACAACTTGACTGCCGTAGGCGAAGAGCCCTCCGGGTTGGCTGCACGTCGAAGCGTGCGGTTGGACAGTTGCCGCTTCGCTTGAAATCGGCCCGCTTGCCAAGAAGATGCCCGTTAGAAGCAGAGCAAGGCCTGCCATCCCTGTCTTCGCGCGCTTGCCAGCCACCAACAGTCGATTCTTCATCGGATCCTCCCTTGTTCCACCGCCCGCGTCCCCCCAGACCCGAACCCCCTAATGGGGATTGCGCAAGAGGGTAAAGACCTCAGACCGTATTGTCAACGAGTTCGAACGAGGTACACCGATAAGGAAGGTCCAGCTAGATAAGGTTGTACAACGGGATGTAGCGCAGCTTGGCAGCGCGCCTGCTTTGGGAGCAGGAGGTCCGGGGTTCAAATCCCCGCATCCCGACTGGGTGCGCCTTTCCGGCCGCAATGGACCGCACCACCATCACCCGTCTCGCGCCCCCGTGGGCCAGAATGCAGCGTGACTGAGACCGGCGCCACCGATCCTCGGCCGAGGTCAGGTGGGCAGACCGTTCTGCTGACCCTGGCGGCGGCCCAGTTCCTGATGACCCTGGACACCTCGGTCATGAATGTCGCCATCGCCACGGTGGCCAAGGACGTCGGGACCACCGTGACGGGGATTCAGTTCGCCATCACCCTCTACACGCTCGTCATGGCGGCGTTCATGATCACGGGCGGCAAGATCGGCCAGATCATCGGGCGCAAGCGGGCCTTCATGATCGGTTGCGTCGTCTACGGAACTGGTTCGGGGATCACCGCACTGTCCAAGTCACTGCCGGTCCTCATTCTCGGCTGGTCGGTGTTGGAGGGGCTGGGCGCCGCGCTGATCATGCCGGCGGTCGTGGCATTGGTGGCGACCAACTTCGGACGTGCGGACCGGCCGCGTGCATACGGACTGGTCGCTTCGGCGGGCGCGGTGGCGGTCGCCGTCGGGCCGTTGGTAGGCGGGCTCTTCACGACCTACGCCAGCTGGCGCTGGGTCTTCGTGGGAGAAGTCATCCTGGTGCTCGGCATCCTCGGCCTGACGCGCCGGATGGCCGATTCGCCGGCCGTCCCCGGCGTGCGCCTCGATCCCGTGGGCACGCTGCTTTCCGCTGCAGGTCTGGGCGCAATTGTGTACGGCGTCATCCGGTCCGGCACCTGGGGCTTCGTGCAGCCCAAGCCGGACGCACCGCAATGGCTGGGCATGTCGCCCGTGGTCTGGCTGCTGCTCGGGGGCGGTGCAATCCTGTTCCTCTTCGCGTTGTGGGAAAACAGACGACTGCGGCGCCACCAGGGCGCTCTGCTCGATCCGGACATGCTCAAAGTGCCCCGTCTCCAAGGTGGGCTCACGGCCTTCTTCTTCCAGTTCACGCTGCAGGCCGGCCTCTTCTTCGTGATCCCCCTCTTCCTCTCGGTGGCCCTGGGGCTCTCGGCCGTCGCGACCGGGGTCCGCCTGTTGCCGCTTTCCATCACCCTTCTGGCCAGTGCGGTCGGGGTACCGAGACTCTTCCCGCACGCCTCACCACGTCGGATCGTGCAGATCGGCTTCGGCCTGCTGTTCCTCGGCATCGTGGTGCTCCTGATGGCACTGGACGCCGGGGCGGGAGCCGACATCGTGACCGGGCCGCTCCTGCTGGCCGGGCTCGGGATCGGGACTCTTGCCTCGCAGCTCGGCGCCGTCACCGTCTCGGCCGTCCCCGACTCTCAGAGCGGCGAAGTCGGCGGCGTGCAGAACACGGTGACGAACCTCGGCGCCTCCATCGGCACCGCGCTCTCCGGCGCCATCCTCATCGCCGTGCTGACGACGACCTTCTTCGGTTCCGTCGCCTCCAATCCGGCCATCCCGAAAGAGCTGGCGTCGCAAGCGCAGGTCGAACTCTCAGCGGGCATCCCCTTCGTGAGCGACGCCGACCTCAACTCGGTGCTGCAAAAGGCGAACGTCCCGCCGGCGACCGCGGACGCCGTCGTCGAGGAGAACGCGCACGCTCGGATCAACGGGCTCCGGGCCGCGCTGGCGGTCCTCGCCCTCATTGCGCTCATCGGCTTGGCCCTGACCCGCCGCCTGCCCACCGTCCAGCCCGGTGACGAACGGCGCGACACGGGAGAACTCGAGCCCGAGCCGGCCTGAGGTCCGAGAGCGGCCCTCCGAGACTCGTTCAACTCCTCCGCAGCGTGACGCTGCACCACGCCCGCTTGCGGCACGTCGGGCAGGTCATGCGGTGGTCGAAGCGGCTGAACGGCCGCCACACGCCGAGAGGGAGCTGGAAGATCAGGAGATCGAGCACACCGACGCGGGACGTCTGGCGGCAGCGTGCGCATTCCACGGTGATGCTGCCCCGCTCGTCGAGCGGATTCTCCGAGGTCATCGTCAGGCTGTCGGACTCGGGGAGGGCGTCCGAGTAGAGCGCCCGTTTGCCGAGTGGGAGCGCCACCGTCCCGCCCTGCCCGGTCGATCCCGACTCCCCCACCGACGGGACCCAGAACAAGGCCTGCTTGCCCAGAGGGTCGGGCGCCCTGTCGCTCCGCGATGCGGCCACGTCGCTCAGGTGGTCTGCATGGCGTCGTAGACGCGTGTCGAGAGCGCGCGGTAGGCCACGGCTCCCGGTGACGTCGGCGCGTGTTGCAGGACCGACTGCCCGAGCCCGGGAGCCTCCGCGAATCGCACCGACTTCGGCACAGACGGCTGAAACAGTGGCAGGCCGTAGCGCTCCTCGACTTCCGAGAGCACCTTGCGAGAATGGGTCGTGCGGGCATCGAACATCGTCGGGATGACGCCGAGAACCTGGAGCTTCTCGTTGGCGAACTGACGCACATCTTCGATTGTCTCGAGCAGCTGCCCGACGCCACGGTGGCTCAACGCCTCGCACTGGAGCGGCACAATGACGGCCTCGGCTGCGGTCAGGCCGTTGATCGTCAGCACACCGAGCGAGGGCGGGCAATCGATGAGGACCGCGTGGTAGTCGTCGAGCACCGGTGCGAGGGCGTGGGCCAGCACGTGCTCGCGGCCCGTCCGGGTCAGCAGGTGGACCTCGGCACCGGCCAGATCGATGGTGGCCGGCGCGAGGTCGAGATTCGGCACCTCGGGCACAGCCTTGACGACATCGGTGAGCCGGGCCCGTCGGACGAAGACATCGTGCAACGACGCGTCGAGCTGATCGGGATCGAAGCCCGAGCGAGTACGTGAGGCAGGCCTGCGGGTCGAGGTCCACCACCAGCACTCGACGCCCCTGCTGGGCCAGAGCCACGCCAACGACTGCACGGTCGTCGTCTTGGCCACGCCGCCCTTCTGATTGGCGACGGCAATGACCTTGAGCATGGCCGGATTCTAGGACCGCCCGGCCCCGTTTTCCCAGGGGGAATCCTGGGGGCGGCGGAATCAGCGGTAGGCCGCCTCCTGCAGGCCCACATCGGTCACGAGATTGCCCAGGGCGAGGTTGACGTCGTCCAGGTGGTAGCCCCAGAGAGGCCCGAGGGAGGCCGAGACGGTCGGGCGAGGGTCGCCTGCGACCGGGGTCGCCGTCACCTGCAACCACGATGCGCCGCCACTCTGCTGGCACTGTGCCGTGTAGAGGCCGGGAAAGGTCACCCACGGCGTCAGCACCCGCACGCCGGTCGTCGGCGCGGTGGCGCTCAAGAAGTACGGCTGCAGGCTGCCCACCCGGGAGGAGAAGGTGACGGGATTGACGCACACCACCTGCTGCGACCCGGCGCCGCCCTGGCCCGACTGCAGGCTCACCCCCTGCCCGGCCCGGCCGAAGAGGGAGTTGGCCGGGGGAGGCGATCCGAACGACGAGTAGGCGATGACGCAGCCGGTCTGGGATGCCGCGCTGCAGGCCGGGATGTTGCGGAAGCGTGCCGCCGACGACCCGACCCGTGGGAACCTGCACGTTCCCCCCGAGCAGGATGGCGGACACCATCCGCCGGCGCAGGCTCGGCGAGGGGTCGACCTGGGTCTGCAGCAGCTTGATGAGCATGGCCGAGCCCTGCGAATGCCCGATGAAGATGATCGGGTCGGCCATGGTTGTCGTGGGCCAGATAGTCCTTCCAGGCCGAGAGCAGGCTGGCGTACGCGATGGCGGTCGGAGGCCCGGTCAGCCAAGCTCCGGGCCAGCCCCGCCACCGTGACCTGGCGGTACATCGGGGCCCAGACGGTGCACCGCTGGGAGAACCGTGACGCCTGGACGATCGCCGCCGCCCGCTCGGCCGGCTGGACGGTGAGGTCGGCGTTGGTCCCGGGTTCGGTCGAGACCGTCGGGTACACGTAGAAGCAATCGAAGCGGCGAGCGCTCGGCGACGCCGGAGACGGCACGACCCGGGTCGCGCCGCTCCCCGCCACGGAGGTGGCGGCGCGGCTCCGACGTGCACGGATCGGGGGTCTGGCCGGGACGGCACAGCCAGACCGTTTTCGACGGCGCCTGCGACGGCCGCATGGCCGCGCCCGCCCCGGGCGGGAGCGCCGCCACCACCGCGGCGCCTATGACGGTGGCGACGGTCGCCGCTCTGAGCGTGCGGGCAAGGCGGATTCCCATGGCCGGACCAGCCTAGAGAGCCAAGCGCACGCCCTGGCGGGACCGTGCCCGGGCGGGCGAGGAGGCAGGCAGGGCCAGCGCATAAGGTCGAGGGGCGCAGCCGAGCCCAGGCGGTCGTCAACGTCGTCCCGTGACCACTCCGCCCGCTCCGCCTGCAGATCGAGAACCGAAAGAGAATCGTGGCCGTCGTCAGCATGAATCAGAAGATCGCCGTGGGCATCGTGTTCGTCTCGGCCATGTTCATGAACATCATGGACATCACGATCGTGAACGTCGCGCTGCCCACCATCGGCCGCGACTTCGACATCCCGCCCACGGCCGTCGACGGGGTCGTGATCGCCTATCTCGTGAGCCTCGCCGTCTTCATTCCGGCGTCGGGCTGGCTGGGGGACCGCTTCGGCGGCAAGCGCGTCCTCCTCACCGCGATCGTCGTCTTCACCGTGGGCTCGGCGCTGTGCGGTATGGCCCAGAACGAGACCCAGCTGGTCGCCTTCCGCGTCATACAGGGAGCGGGCGGCGGCATGATGGCGCCGGTCGGGATGGCCATGCTCTACCGGGTCTTCCCACCGGCAGAGCGGGTGCGGGCGGCCAGCATCCTGACCCTCGGGACCACCGTGGCCCCCGCGGTCGGACCGGTGCTGGGCGGCTTCTTGGTCACCAACTTCTCGTGGCGCTGGGTGTTCTTCGTCAACGTGCCGATCGGCATTGTGGCCGTCCTCTTCGGCTGGCTCGTCCTGGACAAGGTCGACGCCATCGATGCCGGCCGCTTCGACGTGCCGGGCTTCATCCTGGGCGGCGCCGGGTTTGGGTCTGTTGATGTACGGCATTTCGGAGGGGCCGCTCCAGGGGTGGTCGTCGGTCGGCGTGATCGCGACCTGCGTGAGCGGTGGCGCGCTGCTCCTGGCGTTCGTCCTGGTGGAACTGCGGACCACCCGCCCGATGGTCGACCTCCACCTCCTCGGTGAGCGCCTGTTCCGCTCGACCAACTGCGTGATGTTCCTCGCCGCCGCTGCGTTCTTGGGATTGCTCTACCTCATTCCGCTCTACTTCCAGGACGCACGAGGACTGTCGGCGCTGCAGTCCGGTCTCTCCACCTTCCCGGAGGCCTTCGGCGTCATGATCGGTGCCCAGTTCGCCAGCCGCTTCATCTATCCGCGCATCGGGCCCCGTCGTCACATCACCGGCGGCCTGCTCGGGCTGGCCGTCTGCATGCTGGTGCTGACCCAGATCACGGTGACGACCAATCTCTGGCTCATCCGCGGTCTCATGTTCGTGCTCGGCTTGATGATGGCCCAGGTCATGGTGCCGAACCAGGCGGCGGCCTTCGCCATGATCACGCCCGACTCCATGGGACGGGCCTCGACCTTCTTCAACACCATGCGCCAGGTCGGGAGCGCCACGGGCGTCGCCGTCCTCTCCACCGTCCTGATCAGCGCCGGCACCGCACACGGCCATGCGAGCACGTCGTCGCCCGACATCACGGGCTACCGCTTCGCCTTCCTGGTCGCCGCGATCTTCGCCCTGGCCGCTGCGGCCTTCTCGTTGACCATTCACGACAGCGACGCGGCGGAGACCATCGTCCGCCGCGTCCGGCGACCCGCCGCCGTGCGACGCCAGGAGATTCCGGTCCCCGAGGGCAGCCCCGCATGACGACCGTCGAGACGCTCTGCGTCTTCTGCGGCTCGAGCCCCGGTGCCGATCCTGCCTTCACGGTGGCCGCCGAGCGTTTCGGCGCCGCGGTGGCCGCAGCGCGGTCTCGAGCTCGTCTACGGCGGCGCCTCGGTGGGCCTGATGGGTGTGGTGGCCGACGCCGCCCTCGCCGCGGGCGGACGGGCCACCGGCGTCATCACCGAGTCGTTGGCGGGTCACGAGATCGCCCACCAGACGTTGAGCGACCTGCACGTGGTGAGCACCATGCACGAGCGCAAGGCGCTCATGTCGGATCTGTCGGATGCCTTCGTCATGCTCCCGGGCGGGTTCGGGACCTACGAGGAGTTCATGGAGTCCGTCACGTGGGCGCAACTGGGCATCCACGACAAGCCCTGCGGCATCCTCAACGTGGACGGGTTCTTCGACGACCTGCTCGGCTTCGTCCGACACGCCGCCGCACAGGGCTTCATCAAGTCCCGCCAGATCGACGCCCTGGTGATCTCCGACGATGTCGACGAGCTGCTCGACGGCGCTGGTCGATGCGGCGAGCGATCAGGTCTCGGCTCGGTAGAGGACGCCGACCGTTCGATCAGCACGGGAGCCTCAGAGCGGACGGGGAAGCAACAGCACGTCGCGCAACTCGTCGGACTCGCCCCAGTCGGCCAGGAGCTCGGCCACGGAGGCGTAGGGCTTCTCCGCACCGGTCTCCTTCTCCAGGAGCGACGGCGTGTAGCCCAACTGCTCGAAGGCACCCAGATACTCGGCGACCGTGCGTGCCCGAAACGCGGCGCAGCATTTCGCCCTTCAGCTCGGTGGTGACGATGGGGCGGTCACGCGCGATCAGGCGCGTGGCTCCCTCCACGACACGGCCCTCCGCACCTTCGACATCCATCTTCAGGAATCCCACCGGTCCCTCCACCAGATCGTCGAGACGGAAGGTGGGGACGACGGTGCCCGGGTGCGACAGGAGCTCCCCGTCGTCGATCAGGCCGCCGTTGGAACCGACGTGCGTCGAGTAGTAGGCCCATCCCGTCGCCCTGTCGGCCGCCACGGGCAGCAGCTGCACGTTCGTGGTGTCGTTCAGGCGCAGGGACGACAGCAGGAGCCGGCAATTCTCGGAGTTCGGCTCCAGGGCGACGACCCGTCCGGTTGGGCCCACCAGTCGGGAGGCCAACAGCGAGTAGTACCCGAGGTTGGCGCCGACGTCGACGACGGTCATGCCGGCCGTGCAGTACTTCTCGAACACGGCGGACAGATGCGTCTCGTAGTGGCCCGACAGCAAGCCGGGGGTCACGGCGGCGTCGGCGACGTCGCAGAACAGCTCCACCCCGCCGACAGTGCAGCGCACGGCGTCCTCCTCGGCCAGCTGGACCGAGAATGCGGTCGGTGCCACCTGATGCTCAATCGTGCCGAGCATCCGGCGGATGGTCGAGACCCGAGCGAGGTCACCCGTGGCCGCCTCGTCGACATCGGGGCGGAGGTTGTCGGGCAGCGTCGGGTACAGCAATTCGACGAGCTGGTCGTAGGTGATGCTCCGCGGCGGGGGCTCGGGCATGGAGCCGCCCAGCCCTTGCACGACGCGGTCGCGCAGCGGCTTCAGCTTCTCCTTGACGGCGTGCTCCCAGGTCTCGTGCGCCTCGCCCATTTCGGCCAACGGTATCCGCTGGCCCGAAGGCCCGGTCGCTAAGGTCGTCGTGCAACCGAGGCAACGGAGGAACCACCGTGTCGAGCGAAGAGCGGATCGCCGCCAGCCGGACCGTCGCGGCCAGTCCGGCCGAGATCTTCCTGATCGTCACGGACCCCGCCATGCACGTCGAGATCGACGGCTCGGGCATGCTGGAGGCAACCCCGGAAGCACCGGCACCTCGAAGCGCCCGGCGACACGTTCGTGCTGGACATGGACCGGGAGCCGTTGGGCGACCAACCGATGGGCAAGTACCAGTCGGTCAACACGGTGACCAGGATCGTTCCCGACGAGCTCCTCGAGTGGAACGTCGGCTTGCCCGGGAAGGGTCCCTTCGGCCACGTCTACGGGTGGGAGATCACGGCGGTGAGCCCGAGCGAGACGAGGGTGACCAACTACTGCGAGTGGCCGGACATCCCCGAGTTCGCCCGGCCGCACTTTCCGATTGTGCCGCTGGCCATGCTGGAGAAGTCGGTCGACAACCTGGCCGCGCTCCTGGTGCGCCGGTCCCCGCCTCCGGGCTGACCCGGCCACGGAGTGTCTCTTGGCGCCCTCGGCAGGACTCGAACCTGCGACCCGCTGATTAGAAGTCAGCCGCTCTATTCCAACTGAGCTACGAGGGCAGCGCAGACCAGCCTGACATAGCTGGTCGGAAGCACGTGAGCATCCGCCGCGGCACCGGCCGCGGCCCGATCCGGGCCGACCCGGGGCCGCCGGGAGGTGTGCCACACTTATGGCCCTCGGTGGGCGTAGCTCAGTCGGTTAGAGCGCCAGGTTGTGGTCCTGGAGGTCGGGGGTTCGAGACCCCTCGCTCACCCCAAGAGACCGCATTTCCCCTCTGGAGGGGATGCGGCAGACAGAAGTCGGCGCGGCCAGGGAGGTTCGTAGGGTGAGTGCTGCGCAGAGTGGACGGACGGTCCTCGTCACGGGCACGTCGTCGGGCATCGGCGCCGCACTGGCCCGCACCCTCGCCGCCCGGGGAGACACCGTGGCGCTCGTGGCCCGGCGGGCCGACCGGCTCGAGGCGGTGCGCGGTGAGTGCATCGCCACCTCGCCGGCCACCGAAGTCTGGGCGGCGGACTTGTCGGAGCCGGAGGCGGCCGCGCACCTGGCCCTGCAGATCTGGGACTACTACGGCGGGTTCGACGTGCTCGTCAACAACGCCGCCGTCCCCATGCGCCGGCACGTCACCCGTCTGACCATGGCCGAGGTCGAGCGGACGATGCGCATCAACTACTTCTCCCCCGTCGCCATGTCGCTGGCGGTGCTGCCCCGGATGCTCGAGCGCAGCGCCGGCACGATCGTGAACGTCTCGAGCCTCGGCGGGCGGTTGGGCATCACGGCGGAAGCCGCGTACTCGGGGTCGAAGTTCGCCCTGGCCGGCTGGAGCGAGTCCATGGTGGTCGACCTCGACGGCACGGGCGTCTCGGTCAAGCTCATCATTCCGGGCGCCATCGACACCGAAATCTGGGACCAGCCCGACAACGACGCCCCGCTCTACGACGGGCCCAAGGAACCGCCTGAAGCCATTGCAGCCGGCATCGCCGACGCCATCGACAGCGACCAGTTCGAGCATTACCTGCCCGACATGAAGGCGATCATCGAGGCCAAGACATCCGACATCGACAGTTTCATTGTGGGCATGCGCGGCTTGGGCGGCCCGGAAGGGACGGAACAGTGAAGGCGTTGCTCTTCGGCGCACCACCGGACAAGAACGAGAGTCCGGCCCACGCCCGAGGACGAGCTCGAGACGATGCTGGCCGGCATCCCGTTCGGCCTGCACGACATCGACGATGCCCGCCTCGTGCGCCCCGACTGGGTGGTGACCCGGCCGATCCTCTCGGGCATCTGCGGGTCCGACGCCAAGCTGGTCCTCGGCGACTTCAACACGGGCGACATCGACAACCCGATGGCGGCCTTCTCCTCGCTGCCCCATGTGCCCGGCCACGAGGTGGTCGCCGAGGTCGTCGCCCTCGGCCCCGACGCCCGCGGGCTCGACGTCGGCCAACGGGTCGTCCTCAATCCCTGGTTGACCTGCGCACCCCGCGGCATCACCCCGCTGTGCCCGCCCTGCCAGGCCGGCGATCTGAGCCTGTGCTGGAGCTTCACCAAGGGCGACCTCGGCCCCGGCGTCCACGTCGGCGTGATCACCGGCGCCCCCGGCGCCTGGGCCGAACAGCTGGCGGCACACGACTCCATGCTGATCCCGGTCCCCGACGGCATCTCGAACGAGGCAGCAGTGCTGGCGGACCCCTTCTCGGTCTCCTTCCACGCCATTGTGCGGCACCCGCCGCCGTCGGAGGGGAAGGTCCTCGTCTACGGGGCCGGCGCCCTCGGCCTGACGAGCGTGGCCATCCTCAAAGCGCTCTACCCCGGCGTGGAGGTCGGCGTCGTGGCCCGTTTCGAGGCGCAGCGTGCCATGGCCCTGCAGTTCGGCGCCGACGCCGTCTTCTCCCACGAGCCCCGACTCCAACTCGTCGAGGAGCTCGCCGCCTGGTCGGGCGCCGTTCTGCACATGCCACTGGACGGGCTGCCCGTCACACACCCCGGGCCACATCGACGTCGTCTACGACTCCATTGCCAAGGCCGAGACCCTCGAGGTGGGCGTGCGCGTCCTGGCCGAGCGGGGCCGGCTCGTCTACACGGGCGTCGCCACGCCCGAGCGCTGGGAATCGACCCCGATCTACTTCAAGGAGATCACCATCGCCGGCTCGAACGCCTTCGGCATGGAGGACTTCGAAGGGCGGCGCCTGCACGCCATCGCCCTCTACCTCGAGCTGGTCCGCGACGGTCGCCTCGACATCACCCCGATGCTCACGCACCGCTTCGGGCTCGAGGAATGGTGGCCCGCCCTCAAGGCCCTGGCCCGTCAGGACCGCAGCGGCGCCCTCAAGGTGGCCTTCACGCCCAACGCCTGACCGGCGCTATGAAGCGCCCGTCCCCAGGTCGCTGAACTTCTGGAAACGCTCTTCGGCGGCCTGCACCCAGGCCGGGTCCGGCTCTATCGTCCGGCCGACCGCGGACCAGCGCGTCGAATCGTCCAGCGACGCCTCGAGCCCCGCGGCCAGGCGGGCGAAATACGCCGCACCGAGTGCAGCACCCTCGGGCACGGCGACTGCTTCCACGGGCAGATTGGTGGCGTCCGCCACGGCGGCCATCCACGCGGTCACCCGTGAGCCGCCGCCACTGGCCACGATCCTCGTGGGCTTCACCCCGGCGCGCTCAATCATCCGCCGCACCACGAATCCGCTCGCCTCGTAGGCGGCCCGCTCCATCGCTTCGGCGCCGGACCCGATGTCGAGTCCGTAGATGTTGGAGCGCAGCGTGTGGTCCTCGAACGGCGTCCGCTCGCCGCGCACGTAGGGCAACCAGACCGGCACACGGCCGGGTGTCCCGAGCCGGGGCTCGAGTTGCTCGCGCTTGGGCCCGGGCCTCGGCGTGTCCCGCAACAGGTGGCGGGCCCAGTCGACGAAGAGGGCGCCGGCGTTGCTCGGACCACCGACGAGGTACCGATCCGGCGTCGTGCTCGGGTAGCTGATCAGGCCGTCGATCGTCAGCCACTCGTCGCAGATCACCCAGCAGATCAGGGTGGCGCCGAAGATCACGAGGACATCGCCCGGATGAATCGCGCCCGACACAATCTGGTCGCAGAAGGCGTCGATGGTCCCGCCCGTGATGACGACGTCGCTGCCGGGCAGCGTGCCGGCCGCCTCGCCCATGGGAACGACCATGGGCATCTGCTTCTCGGAAATGCCCATGGAGCCCAACAGGTCGGTGTTCCAACCCTTGTACGTATGGAGCATCCCCAGCGACGCCGTGACACCCGTATCGATGGCCGGCAGGCCCGAAAGGGCGTTGGTCGCCACGGCTTGGCAGGGCCAATAGCCCCGGGCGTCGGGCACCTCGGTGGAGGCCCAGCGCAGGAAGCCCTCGGCGTCGGGCATGGCGCCGAGCGGCACGATCGCATCGGTCGTCGCGTCCTCGGTCTGCCGCCCCTCGCGGTCGCCGTAGAGCAGGCCGGGCAGCAACGGCACGCCCTGGCGCCCGACGGCGGTCATGGAGGGGACCATGGAGGCCACCGCCACACCGGCGAGCGAATTCCCCTCCGCTTCGAGCTGGGCGGTCACCTGCTCGAAGGCCTTGCGCGGCCCGGCACGCCACGCCTTCTTGGCGTCGTGACGCAACACGTCGGGCTCGGGAGCCACAATGCTGTGCGGCACCCTGCTCCGGGCCACGACCTGGCCTTTTTCGTCGACCGCCAGCGCTTTCACCGAGGTGGTGCCGATGTCGACACCGACGGTGACGGGACGCCCGGACGGACTCATGAATCTGACACGCGTGTCATGATCCGCCATTATGGACGACGCCCGCCCCACAAGGAGAGTTCGACCGACATGACAGGTTCCCGCCCGAAGGCTCTGGTGACCGCCGCCGTGAGCGGCCCCGGCCTCGATCTGCTGCACCAACTGGCGGATCTGGTGCTCGATTCGTGGCTGGACCAGCCCTCCCTCCGCATCTACAACGCCGCCCAGCTGGCCGAGCGGGCGGCAGCCGAGGGCGCCAACATCGTCATCGTCGAGAGCGACGTCTGCGGTGCCGACCTCTACGAACAGCCGATCCTGGCGGTCTGCAGCTGCCGCGGTGATCCCACCAACGTCGACGTGGCGGCCGCGACCGCAGCCGGGGTCCCCGTCCTGCGTGCCCCGGGACGCAACGCCGACGCCGTGGCCGAGCTCGCCGTGGCCCTGCTCTTCGCCGCCACCCGCGGCATCGTCCCCGCCGACCGCGACGTGCGTGAAGGCGAGATCTACCGTGACGGGAAAATTCCCTACCAGCGCTACCGGGCCTGGGAGCTGAACGGCCGGACCGTCGGCCTCGTCGGGCTCGGCGCGGTGGGCCGCGCGCTGCGCTGGCGCCTGCGCGGCCTCGGCATGGACGTCCTCGCCTACGACCCGTACGCCCCGGACGCCACGAGCTCCTTCGACGAGCTGCTGGCCAAGTCCGACGTGATCTCCGTGCACGCCCCGGTCACGCCCGAGACGACCGGCATGATCAACGCCGACGCCTTCGCCAAAATGCGCGACGGCGTCGTCTTCCTGAACACGGCCCGCGCCAAAATCCATGACACCGATGCGCTGGTGGCCGCGCTGGCGTCGGGCAAGGTCGGCGCGGCGGGACTCGACCATTTCGAAGGGGAACACCTGGCGACGGATCACCCGTTGACCACGTTCCCCCAGGTCGTGCTGACGCCGCACATCGGCGGCGCCACCTACGACACCGAGTCAAACCACACCCGGACGATTGCCGAAGACCTCTGCCGCCTCATGGCGGGGGCCCGGCCGCTCAACATCGTCAACCCCGAGGTCCTTCCCTCCTGACGTGGCGGCGCGCCAACCGACCATCGTCGCCACCTCCATCGGGTTCCAGGCCGAAGGCCCCGACCCGGCCAACCTGCGGCCGGGGCCTTCCTACCGGCTGGCGGCCGACCTGGCCCAGGCCGGCGAGCACCCCCGCATCTGCATCATCGCCACGGCGGTCGGTGACGACTCGTCGCGTGTGGCGGCGGCGCACAACGCCTTCTCGAAGCTCGGCTTCATCAGCTCGCATCTGACGCTCTTCCCGATGCCGAACGTGCCCGATGTGCGCGCCCACCTCTTGGCGCAAGATGTCATCTGGGTCGGAGGAGGCAGCACCGCCAACCTGCTGGCGCTGTGGCGCCTGCACGGCCTCGACGTCGTTCTCCGTGAGTGCTGGGAGGCGGGCGTCGTCCTCAAGGGCGTCTCCGCCGGCTCGCTCTGCTGGCACGTCGGCGGGACCACCGACTCCTTCGGCCCGACCCTCCAGCCGGTCACCAACGGCCTCGCCTTCCTGCCCTGGTCCAACAGCCCGCATCACGACGCCGAGGAGCAGCGGCGACCACTCATCCACCGCCTCATCACCGAGGGCACACTGCCCGACGGCTACGCCACCGAGAACGGGACGGGACTCGTCTTCTTCGGCACGGAACTGGTGGATGCGTTCACCGAAGTCGACGGGAAGCTGGCCTACTCGCTCACCCGGGACGGCTCGACCACCCGCGAGGTGGCGCTCGAGACCCGACTGCTCTGAGTTGGACGGGGTTCTGGGCTCGTCGGAGCTGGGCTTGTCGGAGCTGGGCTGTCGGATGCCGCGGCTTCTCGTCGGCCGTCAGGCGAGGGCGCCTGCCCAATCCGATCCGGCATGCACCGTGTCGGTGTCACGGCCCGAGCGCAACACCCGTCCGGGCACCGCGCCCGTGAACTCGCCACCGCGCACAATCTCGGTCCCGTTGACCAGCACGTGGCCGACACCTACCGCGTCGGCGTACAGGCGGCTGGCCCCGCCGGGGAGGTCGGCGCGGGTCCGCACGGCGCCGTGGCCGATGGTCGTCGGGTCGAACACCACGACGTCGGCGTAGCTGCCCACGCAGAGACGACCCCGGTCGCGCAACCCGTACAGGCGGGCCGGGATGTCGGTCAGCAGCCGGATCGCCCGCTCCCAACTCAACAAGCCGCGCGCCCGTACACCGTCCCCCAGCATGGAGGTCGAGTAGATCGCCCCGCACATGGTGTCGAGATGCGCGCCGGCATCGGAGCCACCCACAATGGCGCGGGGGTCCTGCCAGACCTTGGCGCGCAGTTCCCAGTCAGCCTCCGACTCGCCGATGGGTGGCCGGAGACCCGTCCGCAGTTCGTCTGACACGACGATGTCGAGGAGGGCGTCGAACGGCTCCACCCCACGCGCCCGCGCCACCTCCCCCACGCTCTTTCCCTCGGCGTCGGCGTTCTCCGGCGCGAACGTCTCGTCGACGATGAGGCGGTCCCAGACGGCGAGATGCCGCAGAATGCCGGCCTCGTCGGACTGCGCTCCGGCGTCAAGGCGCCGTCGGGTGGCAGGGTCGGACAGCGCCGCCATGCGTTCGGCCGGCGGGAGCGCAAACACCTCACGCCAGCCCGGGAGGCCGTCGAGGATGGCGCCGTGCTCGAAGCTCAGGCGCAGCTGCATGGTGTGGGGCAGCGTCAGCGCCACCACGGTCGCCCCACGGGCAGCGGCAGCGGTGCCGGCGGCGAGCTGGCCCCACGCCCCGTCGGGGTTCATGGCCGACACGCCGAGGACGTTCCAGTTGACCGGACGGTCGGCCAGCAGGGACATGGTGGCGAGGAAGTCGACGTCGTCCTCGCTGAAGCCGTTGAGACAACCGGCGACAATGAGCTCGACCGTGGTGCCCTCGTGCTGGCGCACGGCGGCAGCGAGTCGCTCCATCTCCTCCCTGGCCGCGGCACGGGAGGGCACCGGTTGGCCGTCCCCGTCGTTGTGCGTGTGGACCTGGGAGGTGGAGAAGCCGAGGGCGCCCTCCTCCAGCGCGGCGTGCAGCGCCGTCTCCATGGCAGCCATGTCAGCGGCGTCGGCGGCGCCCCCGACCGCGCGCTCGCCCATGACGAGACGGCGCAGGGTCGAGTGCCCGACGAGGAAACCGGCATTCACCGCGATGCGGCCACTGAGCCGGCCGATCCAGTCGCCGAAGGAGCCCCAGTCCCAGGGCACGCCGGCCTGCAGCGCGGCGAGTGGCATGCCCTCGACCCTCGCCATCATGCGCGCGATGTAGTCGACGTGCTCCGGCGCCATCGGCGCCAACGAGAAGCCGCAGTTGCCCCCGAGCACCGTGGTCACGCCGTGCAGCGGCGACGGGCTGGCGTTGGCGTCCCAGAAGAGCTGCGCGTCGTAGTGCGTGTGCAGGTCGACGAAGCCCGGCGTCACCAACATGTCCGTGGCGTCAATCACGGTGTCGGCACGCACGCCCTCGGTACCGTCCCCCACGGCGACGATCCGCTCGCCGTCGATGAGCACATCGGCGCGCACCGCCGGCGCTCCGGTCCCATCGACGACCGTCCCACCTCGGATGGCCACGTCATATCGACTCCTCCTGTTCGATCGGGCCCGGTCGCACACGCGGACCCGTTGCCGGGCGAACGCCTGCATGCCTTCGGTGCCCAACTCCGGCCCGAAACCCGATTGCTTCCACCCGCCCATCGGTGCGTACATGTCGACGGCGGACAGGCCGTGTGCGTTGACAAAGACCGTCCCGGCCGAAAGCTGGGAGGCCACGCCGGCCGCCAGCACGTCGTCGTTGCTCCAGATCGACGCACACAGGCCAAATGGTGTGTCGTTCGCCGCCGCGATCGCCTCCGCCATGTCGTCGTAGGGAATGACCGGCAAGGCTGGGGCGAATTGCTCCTCACGCACAATGCTGCTCTCGGGCGGTGGCGTCCACCGCCAGCGCCGGCGAAACGAAGTACCCCCCGCTTCCTTCGTCCTCCGGACGCAGCTGCGCCGGGCGCACCAGCACCGCTCCCGCCGAGGCCGCTTCTGAGAGGAAGGCCTCGACCCGGTCCCGCGCCCCGGCCGTGTGCACCGGGCCCATGGTCACGCCTTCCGCGAGCCCGTCGCCCACGGTCTCGATCGCCAAGCGGCCGGCCAGCGCGTCCACCGTCTCGTCCAACCGGTCCCGATGGACGTAGAGCCGCTTGATGGCCATGCAGACCTGCCCACTCGTGACGAAGGCCGCCTCCACAATGCGGTCGGCCAAGGCGGCAGAACCGGCGAGGTCGGGAGCGAGGATGGCGGCATCGTTCCCGCCGAGCTCGAGGACGACCGGCCGCGTCGTGGCGGCTGCGGTCGCCATCACGGCTTGGCCGGTGCCCACGCCGCCCGTGAAGGAGACCATGTCCACGTCGGGATGCCCGACCAGCGCCGCGCCGAGTGCGGCGTCCGGACCATTCACGACGTTGAGGACGCCGGGCGGCAGGACCTCGGCCATGGCAGCGGCCACCAACAACACCGTGCCCGGGCACGAGGGGGGCGCCTTGACCACCACGGTGTCCCCGGCCAAGAGGGCAGGCAACACCTTGTTGGCCATCACCGAGACGGGCCAGTTGAAGGGCAGGATCGCGGCCACGACGCCGTGCGGGACCCACTCAATCCGGGTCGACCCGCCGCTGAGGTCGCGCGGAGCCAGCGCATCGGCCGCCAACGGTGCGAACGCCGCCGCCATCCCACCCATGGTGGCGGTGTCGAAGATCGACTCGAGGTGGGTCTTCCCGTGCTCCCGGGTGAGCAGCCGGGGCAGATCGCCCGCGTCGGCGGCCGCCACTCCCGCCTCGGCGGCCGCGACGACCAGAGCGGCGCGGTCCTCGAAGTCCAGTGCGGCCCAGGCTCGTTGCGACCGGCGGGCCGCGGCCACCGCCAGGTCGAGCTGCGCCGGCGTGGTGCTCGGCGCATCGCAGCACGACCTCAGAGGGACGGGCGGGGTTGGTGACGGGGTAGGTGCCCGCAGCCCCACTGACGACGCTGCCGTCGATCAGCAGGCCAACGCCGGTGACGAGGCCATCGATCTGTGTGGTCATGCACCCCCCGGGGCCGGACAACTCGGTGACGATAGTGTCACCTTCTCGTGGGAGCAGTCGACACAGGACCCGCACCCGGCCGGGCCACGTTGCTCCCCGACCCCGAGCCCAGGGCCATCCGGATGCCCGTGATCTCGGTCGACGATCACCTGATTGAGCCTCCGGATCTCTTCGAGCATCGCCTGCCCGCCGCACTCGCCTCGGCGGCCCCCCGTGTCGTCGAGGGGAAGGACGGGGCCCAGAGTTGGATCTTCGAGGGAAGGCACTATCCCAACGTCGGTCTCAACGCCGTCGTGGGGCGGCCACACGAGGAATGGAGCATGGATCCGGCCCGCTTCGACGAAATGCGCCCGGGCTGCTTCGACATCGACGCCCGCATTCTCGACATGGACCGCGCCGGCATCTGGGCCTCGCTGTGCTTCCCGTCACTCGTCTCGGGCTTCTGTGGCGCTGTCTACTCGGGGGCGACGGACAAGGCCCTGGGCCTTGCCTGCCTGCGCGCCTTCAACGACTGGCACCTGGAGGTCTGGGCGGGGACCTACCCCGACCGCATCATCCCGCTGCAGCTCCCATGGCTGGCCGACGTGGCGGTGGCCACGACCGAAGTGCGGGCCAACGCGGCGCGGGGATTCAAAGCGGTCAGCTTCCCGGAGTTCCCCGCCCAGTTGCAGCTGCCCTCCATCTTCAGCGGCGCCTGGGATCCCTTCTTCGCTGCCTGCGAGGAGACCCAAACGGTCGTGTGCCTGCATACCGGCGCGTCTTCCTGGGCTCCCCTGCCCTCCCCCGACCCGCCGTTCGAACTGTTGCCCACGGTGTTCCCGGTCAACGCCCTCCTCGCTGCCGGCGAATGGCTCTGGTCGGGCGTCGCCCTGCGATTCCCGGGCCTGCGGGTGGCGCTGTCCGAGGGCGGCATCGGCTGGGTCCCGATGCTGATGGACCGGGCCGACTACGTCCTGCGCCATTCAGCCTCGGGGACAGAGAGCACCGCGTGGCCCTCTGACCTCCTGCCGAGCGAGGTGCTCCGACGGAACTTCTGGTTCTGCTCCATCGACGACCCCTCGGCCGTGACGCAGCGCCATCTCATCGGCCTCGACCACATCATGGTGGAGAGCGACTACCCGCACGCCGACTCGTCGTGGCCCGACACGCAGGCCGTGCTGGCCGCGACATGGGGCTCGCTCCCCGACGACGAGCTGCGGGCGGTGGCCGGCGGGAACGCCAGCCGCCTCTTCCGCCATCGGCTGCCGCTCGTCGACGATTGGCGCATCCCGTCGACGTGAGCGGGCAGGGCGGTCGTCCGCTCCCACCGTGCGCCGGCCCGATCGTCGACGCCGACGGTCACGTGGTCGAACCGGAGGCGGCCTGGGCAGGGCTGCCCGACCGGTACCGGCCCCGCATCAGCGCCGACCGCTCCGGTTACGAGCACGTCGTGGTCGGCGACACCGAGTTGCTGGCGGTGCCGCTGGGCAACCTGGCCCGTCCGGGTTCTCGCTTCGACGACCCCGCGTCGTTCCGCCCTCTGGCCGACGCCCAGCCGGGCGGGTCGGACCCGGCCGCCCGGCTGCGCGACATGGACAGCGAAGGCATCGACCAGGCGGTGCTGTACCCGACCATCGGGTTGTACTTCTCGCTCCTCGAGGACCCCACCGCGGCCGTGGTCCTGGCGGCCGCCTACAACGAGTGGCTGGCCGGGTACTGCGCCGCCGACCCGCGCCGGCTCTTCGGGGCGGCCATGCTCCCCCTGCAAGACCCGGTGGCGGCGGCGCGCGAGCTCCGGCGCGGCGTCGACGAGCTCGGCCTGGTGGCGGGCTTCGTCCGGCCCAATCCCTGCCTGGGCCGCTCGCTCTCCGACCGCGTCTACGACGTGGTGTGGGAGGCCGCCGAGGAGCTCAACGTGCCCATCGGCATTCACGAGGGCAGTTCGGTGGACGTGCCGACCCTCGGGTCGGACCGCCCCTTCAACCCGCTGATCCTGCACGCCGTGTCCCACTCCTTCGAGGCCATGCTGGCCTGCGCCCAGCTGATCGCCTTCGGGACCCTCGAGCGCCATCCCCGGCTTCGCCTGCTCTTCCTCGAGTCCTCGGGTGGGTGGGCGCCCTTCTGGCTCGAACGCCTCGACGAGCAGGCCGGTCGTTCGGTGGCTTCTGCCCCGACATGGCGCTGCGTCCCTCGGAGTACTTCGCCCGGCAGTGTGCCATCAGTTTCGAGGTCGACGAGCAGACGCTGCCCGCGCTGGTCCCGTTCGTGGGTGGTCGCCGCATCGTCTGGGGCAGCGACTACCCGCACCACGACGCCACGTTCCCCGGTGCCGTCGAGGCCATCCGGTCCACCGTGGCCCCCTGCCCCACCGCCACGCAGGTGCACGTGCTGGGGCTCAACGCCCGCCGGCAGTACGGGCTCCCGTCGCGGCACGACGGGTTGTCCGGGCTCCTCGACGACTACTTCACGGCGGTGACGGCGCAGGACATCGACCTCGTACGGGCGCTGTTCGCCGACGACGCCGTATTCGAGAGCGGGGACATCCGGCTGCAGGGGCTCGACGCCATCAGCGGCTACTACCTCGCCAAGACGTTCACCTATGAGGACTTCCGGCCCGCTCCGGGGACGCCGACCTTCGAGGGCACGCGGATGGAGGTGGACATCGACGTCCACGTGGGCGGCGCCGACAACTCGGTGCACGACGTGTTCGAAACCGACGGCACCCGGATTACCGCGCTGCACGTCAGTGGCTTCGAAGAAGCGCTGCGGGAGCGGGCGCTGAGCCGGCAGGTTCGGCCGGCGAGCGGTCCGGTCGTCGGATCGCGGTCGGCTACACCCAGCTTCGTAGTTTTTCGACCATGGCGACCGGGTCGTCGCCCACAGGCGTCACGTTGAGATGCGTGACGCCTGCCTCGGCCATGGCTGCCACGCGCTCTTTGATGTACGACTCCGGCCCGCACAGCGACGTCGCCTCGAGCAGCTCCGACGGCACCAGGGCGGCCGCTTCCTTCTTCTTGCCCGACAGGTACAGATCCTGGATCTCGGTGGCTTCCTTCTCGTAGCCGTAGCGGCACGCCAGCGCGTTGTAGAAGTTCTTGCCCTTGGCCCCCATGCCCCCGATGTAGAGGGCTGCCGCGCCGCGGCCGAGCTCGCGGATGGGTGCGACCTCGGGCTCCGGGCCGATGGCCAGGATCCCGCCGGCGGCGATCTGCAAGGTGCCCAGCGAGGGGTCCCGCTTGGCCGTGCCGGCCGCCAGCGAAGGGCCGAAAACCTCCCCGGCCTTCTCGGGAAAGAAGAAGATCGGCAGCCAGCCGTCGGCCACCTCGGCCGTCATGGCGACGTTCTTCTCGCCCAGGGCGGCCACCCAGATCGGGATGCGGGGCCGCACGGGGTGGTTGATCAGCTTGAGGGGCTTGCCCAGCCCGGTCCCGAGGCCGGGCGGCAAGGGGATCTGGTAGGCGGCACCCTCGTGGACGAGAGGGGCCTCGCGGGCCCACACCTGGCGGCAGACGTCGATGATCTCGCGCGTGCGGGTGAGGGGGCGGTCGTAGGGCACCCCGTGGAAGCCCTCAATCACCTGCGGGCCTGAGGCGCCGAGACCGAGATTGCAGCGACCGCCCGACACGGCATCCACCCCGGCGGCCGTCATGGCGATCAGCGTGGGTGTGCGGCTGTAGATCGGGAGGATGGCGGAGCCGATCTCGACGCGCTCGGTCTTGGCCGCCAGGAAGCCCATGAAGCTCGGGGCATCGAAGCTGTACGCCTCGGCCACCCAGACGACATCGAGCCCGACCTTCTCCAGTGCCACCGCTTGGCGGGCGGACTCCTCGAACCCGCCGGCGTAGTTCAACGTCATGGACAGCTTCACGCGGTCCTCCCTTTCGTCTCCGTCGGAGCGGACCCGGCCCCGGTGCCCCGGGGGTGATGCGCTTGTCCCGTACCCGCCCATGTTGCCCGCTGAAAAGAGTGTGCTCAACTCTCGCCGGATGGTCGGGCCGTAGCATCCCAGGCGTGACGGCCGACCGGATCGACTTCGTCCTCTTCGACCTGGGGGGCGTGCTCATTCAGCCCGGTGGCGTCGCGTCCATGCGGGCGCTGGCCGGCATCGACAGCGACGAGGAGCTGTGGGCCCGGTGGCTCAGCTGCCGGTGGGTGCAGCGCTTCGAGGCCGGGCTGTGCTCGCCCGAGGAGTTCGCGGACGGGCTGGTGGCCGACTGGGGCCTGGAGCTGAAGCCGGCGGCGTTCCTGCAGTCGTTCGGTACCTGGCCCGAGCCGCCCTTCGAGGGTGCGCTCGAGCTGGTGGACGCCGTACAGGCCAGGGTCCCGGCGGGGTTCCTGTCGAACATGAACGCCTACCAGTGGGCCGCCAACTACGAGGCGATCCCGCTGACGCAGGCCTTCGCCTTCCGCTTCCTCTCCTTCGAGCTCGGCCTGGTCAAGCCGGACGCCGCTGTCTTCGAGGCCGTGGCGGACCAACTCCCGGCCCCCCGCCAGCGGGTCCTCTTCCTCGACGACAACGAGGTCAACGTCGAGGCGGCCAGAGAGGTCGGCTTCGCCGCCGACATGTGCGCGGCATTGCGGCCACCCGGGATGCGCTGGTGGATGCCGGCGTCCTGGGGGGCACGAGCCGCGCCTCCTGACCCTCCCGGCCGGGCCGGGCGCGGCGCCAGTTGGGGCCGGCCGGGGTGCCTGTGCCAACATGCGGCCATGGTTGCCAACGGCCCGATGCTGCGTCTCCTGCCGCGCCTGGACGAAGACGTGACGTTCTTCTGGACTTCCGGCGAGGACGGCGCCCTGCGCTTCCTCCGCTGCAACGACTGCGGCTTCTACATCCACCCGCCGGGCCCGGTCTGTCCGCGCTGCCTGTCGCGCAACGTGGCGCCGGCAGCCGTCAGTGGCCGGGGCCATGTGGAGACGTTCACGGTCAACTACCAGCAGTGGATTCCAGGGAGCGACCCCTACATCATCGCCTGGGTGTCGATCGACGAGCAGCCCGACGTCCGTTTGACGACCAATTTGATCGACGTCGAACCCGAGGACGTGCGCATCGGCATGCCGGTGCGCGTGGTCTTCGAACATGTCGACGACGTCTGGCTCCCGCTCTTCACGCCGGTCGAGGAGGCGTCGTGAGCCCGCGCCCGATGGAGGAGCCGCTGGAGCGGCGGGCCATCATTTCTGGCATCGGGCAGTCCGACGTCGGCCGCCGGTTGGGACGCTCCGACCTCGATCTGACGGTCGACGCGGCGCTGGCGGCCATTGCCGACGCCGGGCTGACCCGTGACGACATTGACGGCCTCTCGACATACCCCGGCATGGGAGCCGGCACACCGGGCTTCGGTGGCCCAACCACGCCCGAAGTACAGGACGCGCTGGGCCTGTCGCTCAACTGGCACGACGGCGGCGGTGAAGGGCCGGCGCAAATGCGCGGCCGTGATGGCGGCGTCGCTGGCGGTCGCCGCCGGTCTGGCCAAGAACGTGCTCGTCTACCGCACCGTGACCGAGGGCACCGCCCAGGGAACGGGCGGCCGCCAGCCGATGGGTGGCACCGGAGGTGGAAGCTCAGTCCCCCGCTTCGGCAGCTTCATGCAGTGGTCGCTCCCCTATGGCGCCGTGTCGGCGGCCAATTGGATTGCCATGGTGGGCCAGCGGCGCGTGCACGAGTTCGGTCTGACGCGCGAACAACTGGGCCAGATCGCCATCAACGGTCGCCGCAACGCCGCTCTCAATCCCAAGGCCGTGTACACGGACCCGATGACGATGGACGACTACCTGGCGGCGCGCATCATCACGACGCCACTGTGCCTCTTCGACTGCGATGCACCGTGTGACGGCTCGACCGCGGTGATTGTGTCCCAGCGCGAGCGCGCCGACGACCTCGACCACCCGGCGGTGCACATCAACGCGTTGGGCACGGCTCTGCGGGGCCGGCCGAGTTGGGACCAGTTCGACGACATGACGACGATGGCGGCCCGCGATGCCGCGGCCTCCATGTGGGAGCGCACCGAGCTCACGCCGGCCGACGTCGACACTGCGCAGCTCTACGACGGTTTCAGCGTGCTCACCATCGTGTGGCTCGAGGCCATGGGCTTCTGTGGCCGCGGCGAGAGCGGTCCCTTCATCGAAGGTGGCGCCAACATCGCCCGCGATGGCCTCTTGCCGCTGAACACGGCGGGCGGCCAGCTCTCGGGCGGGCGCCTGCACGGGTTCTCCCTCATCCACGAGGCCTGCGTGCAACTCCGGGGCGAGGGTGGCGAGCGCCAGGTGGTGCGACCCGGGGGCCGGAACCCCGAGGTGGCCGCCGTCGCCAACGGTGGTGGCCCGATCGCCGGCACCATGCTGCTCACCCGCGGCGTCCGCTGACCCCTGAGGACCGGTTGGGCTCTCTGCCTCCGAACTGGGGCTTTGCACCAACTCTCACCCTGCAGTTGATGGTTACCTTGAGAGTTTCTTGCACTCGCCAACTCTCAATCTGAGGTTGAGGGTGAGATTTCAGACGGCTGGCGCAGCCTCGGGGGTGGTCCCCGCCAGGTGATGGGCTGCCCGCGAGGCCAGGGCGACCAGCGTCAGGGTCGGGCCGTAGCCGCTCGAGGTCACGAAGACCGAGGAGTCGGCCACCACGACGTTGTCGAGGGAGTGCACCCTCCCCCAGCGGTCCACCACCGAGGTGTCCGGGTCGTCCCCCATGCGGACCGTGCCCATCACGTGGCGGCTTTCGGGAATCGGCGAGGCGCCGATGCCGTGGTAGGAGACGCCCGGGGAGGACGTGTGAATCACCCATTCGGCGCCCATCTCCTCCAGTACGGACTGCAGAATTTTGCCGTGATACTTCGACGCCGCCATTTCGTGGTGCCCGGGTTGGTACGTGACCCGTGCCACCGGATACCCCCGGGCGTCACGGATGGAGGGACTCAGGTCGACCGTGTTCGTGGCGTAGGCCAGATCCTCGCCCTGCATGATGAAGGCCCACATGCGCTCGCGCAGGTTCGACTCGCGCATGGTCTGGGCATGGAGGCGACCCCAGGGTGAATGGCGTGCCTCCATGATGGGAAGCCCACCCCCGCTGTGCTCGACCAGTCCCCCGCGGAACCACGGGAGCCCGGCACTGGCCGCCGCCTGGCGCGAGCCATCGTCTTGCACCATGGCGTCGTCGTGCACGTGCGTGACGGCGCGGCCCTTGTGCGGATGCAGTCGCTTGTCGGGAAAGTGCCCCACCACAATGGTCTGGAAGTGCACCATCAGGTACTTGCCGAGAGCGGGGTGGTCCAGGCCCGACAGGAGCAGGATCCGCGGCGTCTCAATGGCGCCTCCCGCCACGATGACCATGTCGGCCTCCCTGGTATGGGCCGTACCGTCGCGGTCGATGAACTCGACCCCGGTGGCCCGCCGGCCCTGGGTGATGATCCGGCTCACGTAGGTCTCGGCCATCAGCTCGGCCCGCCCCGTGGCCATGGCTCGCGTGAGCAGCGCCACCGGGTCGCCCTTGGCGTGAATGGGGCAGCCGAAGAAGGCGCAGAAGCCGCAGTTGTTACAGGCGGGACGGCCGTCGTAGGCGATGCTGTTGGCCGCCGTGGGCGCCTCGTAGGGGTGCAGGCCGACCTTCTCGGCGGCGGCCGAGGACAGGACGGCGCCGTACATCGGCGCCCCGGACGGCATCGGGTAGGGCCCTGAGCGCCAGGCCGCGAAGGGGTTGGCCCCCTCGCGCCCCGCAACCCCGATCGCCCGCTCGACCTCCGTGTAATACGGCTCGAGCTCGGCGTAGTCGAGAGGCCAGTCGTCGACCGCGGCATCCTCTTGGGGTCCGTAGGTCGAGAGGATGCTGAAGTCCTCCTCCCGGAAGCGCGGGACTTTGCCGTCGGCATGCGTCCCTCCCCCACCGACCGTCGTCGGGATGGAGTTGACCTCGCCCACATGGGTGTGCTCGCCGTCATCGGCCGACAACCGGAACGCCCGCGGCTCCACGAGCGGATCGGGACCGAGGAAGTAACGCGAAATGAACTTGATCTCGTCGTTGGAGTAGTCGGCGGCGGGTTTCGTCAGGTCGTCGGGGTCGAGCAGGTGGTTGCGGCCCTTCTCCATGATGACGACGGACCAACCCGCCCGCGTCAGCACCTCGGCCGCCGTGGCGCCGCCGGGACCTGAGCCGATGATGATGGCGCTCGGGCTCACGGTTGCGATACCTCCTCGTCGCTGTAGCCGCGCGGCTGCACGTCGCCCTCGTAGTCGATGTAGTCCCAGCCGACTGTGTTGCGGTTGCCCCCGTATTCGGGTGCGCCATACATCCCCTCGCAACAGTGCTGCCAGAGGAGCTCGCAAAAGGCCTCGCCGTCACGCAGGCGACGCCGCTGTTCCCGCCCGTCCACCTCTGCGAAGTCTGCGCCGAGGGCGGCCAGGCCCTCCCGGTAGCGCTCCTGGAGCCCCACGACCGGGCCGTTGAACTCGCGCTCGGGCTTCCCCAGGGAGCCCTCGAGCCTCATGCGCCAGGCCAGCTCGTCCAGAGGCGAGAGGCGGTGGAAATTCGCAAAGCCCGCCACGCCACCCTTGCGCCCCGAACTCGGCCCACCGGCCCAGATGCGGGGCGGATCGAACGTGAAGGCGCCCAGGAAGCCGTCGATGTAGTCGGCCACCCCTGCCTCCTCCGCTCCGGGCGCACCCTCTCCGGAGGGCAGCATCTGGGCGCAGGCGGCCCGCAAGGTGGCGTACTCGTGGTCACTCAGCCAGACGGGCATCGGGCAAACGTAGCGTGGCGCCGCCCCGATTGCTGACGCTCATGTCAGGTGAGGATCACCGCTCACTCGTCCCGTCCTGCAGGGCGGGGGGCGGCGTCAACGGCTACTGGGGCTCGTCGCCGACGGAGGGAAGCCGGTCGGCATCGGCATCGGCATCGGGGTCAGGTACAGCTCGAGGCCGGATGCTGCACCGCCCCGACCCGATGGGCGAACCACAGCAGGGCGCGTTCGCCCTCGTCGAGCGCTTCGCACACCAAGTTGCCCGGTCTCGCTCGCTCCGAGGTCGACGAAGCGGCACCAATTGGTCAGAATGCGGAATCCCGGGCCCCGGTAGTGGCGCCCGACCAGCTTGCAGCGGGACGACGGGCATGCGCAAAGCCCACGACACGAGGCCACCGGCGATCTCGGGGAAGGCGGCCCGGTGGCGCACGACGTCGTCGTACTGCCCCGTGACGACGTCGACCATGTTCTCCAGTGCGGTGGAGCCCGGATCGAAGTAGTGCGAGTGCGCCTCGACCGTCGGATGCTCCGGCGCGTTGGTGCTCATGCGGGTGCCACCGAACTTCGGTGAGGTGGGGGACGCCCCGAAGATCCCGAGCTCGGCGATGGCGTCTCCCGGAGCCTGCTCCGAGAAGAAGTGGGATTGCTCCAAATGGAGCTGGCGCAGCTCGTCGACTGTCATGCCCGGGCTGCCCGCCACCACGACGTCGGTGACCTCCAGCCCCGCATCGGCCAGCGCCGCCCCGAGGACGATGGAGCCGAAGCTGTGCGCGATCACGGTCAGCGACTGCCCGGACTCCAGTTCCAGTGTGGCGATGAACTCGGTGAGGTCGTAGGCCGCCGTCGCCAGGTCGTCGCCACACTCGATGGACCCTGCCGCCGCGGCCAGGACGTCGACCGGGTTGTCGTAGCCCTTCCAGAGGACCACGGCTGTCGAATCGCTCGCCTCGTAGAGGTTGATGGCGTCGGGGATCCAATCCCGGCACAAGTTCGTGCCGTCACCCACGCCGGGCACGACCACAGCGACGTGCTCGGCCGCCTGGAGATCGCCGAAGAGGAGCGCGTAGTGCTGCAGCTGGGGCCGGTAGACCAGAATGTCGCCGCCGGTGGACAGCAGGGTCTCGAGCAGCGTGATGCGGTCCTCGTCACCGTCGACTGTCGCGCCGGCCAGGTCCATTTTCGCCGCGGCAAGGTTGCTGGTGGCCCGACGGGACAACAACTCCTTTCCGCGCATGGAACAGGTTACGCCGCACCCGCGCGCAGCTGGCGCACCTCGTCAGCGCGGCAGGCCCAGGATCCTCCCGGCAATGATGTCGCGCTGCACCTGTGACGTCCCGCCGGCGATGCTGGCCGCTTTGCTCCAGAGCCACTGCCGCGCCCACGGGCCGGCTTCGGCTGATGACGGGTCGCGTCCGGTGACGAGCAACGCCGCGTCCGACAGGCCCTGCGTCATGGTCGTCCACGTCAGCTTGACCCAGCTCGACTCGGGTCCCGGCTCCTCGCCCCTCCCGAGGCGGGTGAGGGTGCGGAGGTTGTGCAACCGCAGCACGTGCAGATCGACAGCAGGCCCGCGCCAGCGCGTCGGCGACCAACGGGTCGTCCAGCGCGCCGTTGGCGCGCGCCTCTTCGTACAGCCGCGCCAGGTAGGCCTCATGCACGACCTGTTCTTTGAACGGGAAGTTCGTCCCGCGTTCGTGCGCCAGCGTCGAGCCCGCGACCGTCCAGCCCTGACCTTCGATGCCCACCACGTGTTCCGCCGGCACGAAGACATCGGTCAGGAAGACCTCGTTGAACTCGGCGTCGCCCGTCATCTGCACCAGCGGGCGCACGTCGACACCCGGGTCGGACATGTCGACGATCAGCGCGGTGATCCCCTGCTGGGGGCGTGGCGCGTCGGCATCGGTGCGGGCGAGGCACAAGCCCCAGGAGGCGAACTGCGCGTAGGACGTCCAGACCTTGCGGCCCGTCACTTCGAAGCCCCCGTCGACTGGCGTGGCCCGGGTGGAGAGGGAGGCCAGGTCGCTCCCCGCATCAGGCTCGCTGAAGAGCTGGCACCAGATCTCCTCGGCCGAGAGGATGGCCGGCATGTAGCGCAGCCGCTGGTCCTCGGTGCCGTGGGCGAGCAGGGTCGGGCCCACCAGATTGATGCCCACCCGGTTCACCGGCTGGGGTGCCTGGGCCCGGGCGTACTCGCTCTGGTACAGCGCGACCTGGACCGGGGTGGCGCTGCGCCCGCCATAGGAGCTCGGCCAGTGCACACCGACCCAGCGGTCGGCGGCCAGGGTCGCCTGCCATTCCCTCCCCCAGGCCACCTCGTCGGCGAGGTCGGCGAAGGCAGGCGGGCGCCGCAAGTGCTCGCCCAGCCATGACCGGAACGAGCCGGCGAACTCCTCGTCCTCTTTCTTCAGCGCGAGATCCACGCCGGCTCCCTCCACCGCTCCGACATCGGCGTCACGTTACCGGGGTCCAGGTATGGTGCCCTGCCGTGACGGCCCGCCTCCGACCAACCTGGCTGCCAGAGCAGGCCCGCCGCTACCGCCGGCCCGGTGGCCCCTGGGACGTCCCCACGCTGGACGCCCTGCTCACCGCGCACGGCGGCGAGGTGGTCGACGGTTCCACCCGGTTGTCGGCCGGCCGAGGCCGATGCACTCGTTGCCACGGTGGCCGGCGGGCTGCGCGCCCGGGGCGTGCGGCGCGGCCAAGCCGTGGCCTGGCAGGTGCCCAACAGTCTGGCGGCCGCAGTCCTGACCCGGGCCTGCTGGCGCATCGGCGCCGTGGCGGCTCCCGTGCTGCACTCGTTCGGCGCGGCCGACGTGGCGGCGGCCCTCGGCCAAATCGACCCCGCCCTCGTCCTGGAGATTGAGCCCGATGCGTTCTCCGACCCTGCGGCGCTGGCGGAGGCGGTCGGGGGAGCCCCGGTGCCGGCCGGCGCCCTCCCCAGCGAGCCCTCGGACGTTGCGCTGGTCCTCTTCACGTCGGGGTCGACCGGGGTCCCCAAGGCGGTGCTGCACACCCAGCGGGGCCTGAGCTGGAAGGCCTCGCTGATGGCGCGCGTGCACGGGCTCGGCCCGGCCGACGCGGTCCTGATGCCGGCGCCGATGGCGCATATTTCCGGGCTCCTGAACGGCGTTCTCGTGCCCGGCGCCGCCGGCCTGCGCTCGGTGCTGGTGCGTCGCTTCGACCCCGAACAGGCCCTGGCGCTGGTGGCACGCGAACGGATCTCGTTCCTGGCGGGACCGCCGACCTTCTTCATCGCCATGGGCCGTGCGTTGGCCGAGACGCCGGGCACCGACGTGTCGTCGATCCGGCTGGTCTCCAGTGGCGGTGCGTCGGTCACGCCGTCATTCGTCGAGGAGACGGCGCGCACCTTCGACTGCCGCGTGAAGCGCACCTACGGCTCGACCGAGGCGCCGACGGTGACCACGAGCACCGACGACGATCCGTTCGAGAAGGCACGTGACACCGACGGGCGCGCCGTCGGCGCGGTGGAGCTGCGCGTCTCGGACCCGGAGACGGGTACACGTTGTCGCACCGGCGACGTCAGGCGAGCTGTGGGTGCGCGGTCCCGAAATGTTCGCCGGCTACGCCGATGCGCAGCAGACGGCCACGGTCATCGCCCGTGGGGGCTGGTTCCGCACCGGCGACCTTGCCACGGTCGATGCCGAGGGCTGGGTGCGCATCGTCGGCCGGCTCAAGGACGTCATCATCCGGGGCGGCGAGAACATTTCAGCCTCGGAGGTCGAGGCCGCGCTGGAGGCCCATCCCGACATCCACCACGCGGTCGCCGTGGGGTATCCGGATCCGCTCCTGGGCGAGCGGGTCGCCGCGTTCGTCGAGTCCGCCGCCCCTTTCGACCTCGAGGAATGCCGGCGTTGGTTCGCCGGCCGGGGCATGGCGAAGTTCAAGACGCCCGAGAAGGTGGTGCGCCTCGACGGCCTTCCGTTGCTGGGGTCGGGCAAACCGGACCGGGCCGCCCTGCAGCGCCGCGCCGCCGCCGGCTGAGGCCGGCGCCCATCCACGCGGGCGGCGGCACCCCACCTAGCTTTTGGCCCGTGAACCGCCGCAATCTGATTCCTTTCGCACTGCTGGCCGCCCTCGGTCTGTGCGGGTTGGGCTTCGCCGTGCTCGGTGCGTGGAAGGCCCCGAGCGGGGCCACCCTCGCCGTACAGAACGGCTCAGCTCGGACCTTCGGCACGCCGACCGGTTCCACCTCGTTCGCCATGGACCTCGTCTCCACATACTCCACCGGCGGGTCGAAGCGCACCGCCAGCCAGGTGCGCCGGGTGAATTACAAGCCCGGCTCCCATATGACGGTGTACCAGGAGATCGGTTCCAGCTCGAAGTTGATCGCCGTCCTCAGCCCCGCGGCGGCGGCCTGCACACTCAGCACGTACGCCGCCATCGTCGGCGGCTCCACGCCCTGGACGCCCAGCGGGACCGCCTTCGTGCGGACCGAGACCCTGGCCGCCTACGGCGCGCGGGTCCCCGTGGGGGCCGGTGGGACATGCGTGCCCGTCGCCAGCACGGTGCAGGGCACGGTCAAGGAGCTGGCTGCGGTGCGGGACGGCTTCCTCGTCGGTCTCCGCCTGACGGTCGTCGTGCCGCCCCAGAAGATGCAGAACGGCCAGACGGCGACGAGCGAGGTCGAGAACCAGGCGCTGGTCCTGCTGCAGATCAACGGTATCCGGACATCCACGCTCAAGTCGTAGCCCCGAAGACGCAGGCACCGCAGTCTTCAGGAAAGGGAGTCGCCGGCCTCGAGCCTGGCGCGCAGCAACATGGCAATCCGGTCGCGGTGGGCGGCGGCGTCCCCGTAGCTCACCTGGTCGAGCTGCGCCCGCTTCAAGTAGAGGTGCATGTCGTGCTCCCACGTGAAACCGATGCCGCCGTGCACCTGGAGCCCCGCCGCCATGACGCGTCGTGAGGCATCGGAACACCAGGCTTTGGCCATGCTGGCCGCCAGTGAGCGCTCCGCGTCGCCTGCGGCGGCACACCACGCTGCGTAGTAGGCAGTGGAGCGCATCCCCTCCACATCGACCAGGGCGTCGGCCAGCATGTGCTTGACCGCCTGGAACGAGCCGATGGGCTTCCCGAACTGCACCCGGTCCTTGGCGTACTGCACGGTGAGGGCCAGGACGTGGTCGGCCGCCCCGAGCATTTCCGCGCTGGCCAGCGTGGCGGCCCGATCGACCACCAGCGCGGCGGCTTCCTCGCCGCCGAGGAACCGCGCCGGTGTGCCGTCGAAGACCAGGACGCCGAGTTCGCGCGTGCGGTCCATGGCCGACAGCGGAGAGGGCCGTCCCTCGGTACGCAGGTCGACGCCATAGACCGCGCCGTCGGCGAGCACCACGGCCACGTCGGCCGAGGGCGCGTAGGCCACGGGGGCCGTCTGCCCGCTCAAGTGCACCTGACCCTCCGACCCTGCCACGGTGAGCCCGGCGGAGCCTGGCGCGACGGCAATGCAGCCGATCGCGTCGCCCTGGCCCAGCGCCTCCCGCCACTCCTTGGTCCCGGTGTCGGTGCGGGCCTCGGGGCCGCAGAGGGCGCCGAGGGCCACGATCGTCGGCAGGAACGGCGCCGCCACCAGCCGTCGACCGATCTCTTCGCAGAGCACCGCCAGCTCGACCATGCCGAGCCCCAGGCCCCCGTCGTCCTCGGGCAGCTCGATCGCCAACCATCCCTGGTCCGCCATGGCCGACCACACCGCCTCGTCGTACCCACTCGGAGCGTCCACCGCCGCCTGACCCGACGCAGACCCGGCACCGGGGAGCGTCCCGACGATCGCTCCGGTCCCGACCCGGGCCCGGAGCGCCTCCGACCCCGCCATTTTGTCCAGGAGCGACCCATCCGTTGATGTTCGCTGCCAAGACGTTTTGATAATCGAGACTCGACGATTTCCAGGGCGCGGATGCGTTAGGCCCCGCGGGCGCCATTGGCGCCGTCGATCCCAACCCGCCCACCGTCACGAGGGCGATCGCCGCGACGACAAGGCTCGCGAGCGTTATTCCGAAAACCCCTGCAAGGACCACGTCTTGTTTGTTCTTGCCCCTGGTTCCTACGTCCACCGACTCCGCCCCGGCGGTCGCGAAGAAAGAAAAGATCCATTGAACCATCCACAAAAAGGCAAACAAGCCGGGATCGCCTCCGCGAGCGCCCGGCCCCGGCCAAAGCTTTATCCCGCCGCCGGAAGATAGGTTTCTTAGCGCCAGGACCATCGTGAAGGCCATCGCGATTGCGGGGAAAATCGGATAGACACTCATTACCGCAGCGACCAATTTAAGCGCCAATACTCCAATAAGAACCGCCGATATGGACCATAAGAGCGAGGTGGCCAAGAAGGCGGGGCTTGGCAAAACAACGCCGCCAAGGCTAAGCGGCTGGAGTTGGCCCGAGGACGCAAGCCCCGCGGAAAGAAGGGCTCGAAGCGTCAAGGTCGCGCCGAAGTGGATCGTGAGCGCGAACCAGATGGTCTGAACGATCCCCATGACCACTCCTGGAATCCATATAGAGCCTCGCGCGCAAACGTGCCGGAGGAAACGATTTCGAGCGTCTTGCGCGAACCTTGGCCAAGCCAGGCTGGTACCAGGTAGAGGAGTCCAAACGCCAGCAGTCCGCCGACGAACGCACCCTGAAGGGACGCGAACAACCCGCCCACCGCAAGCGTCCCACGCGCAAGCTGATCGAAAAACACGATCCACAGAAACAGCCCGATGTAGTGCGGAGCGAGAACTTTATCCCATCTCCCCACGGGAGCAGGACCGGTCTCGAGCGCTCGCTCGAGCGAAACTGGAATGTTCGTTTCGCCTAAAGACATGCGGATACGGGTTAGCCGATAGAGGTGATGAAAGAATTCGTCTAGTAATCGGAGGCGTACTCAGCCTCGGCCTTCAGCTTCTCCGGCTTGTATCCGCCGCGCGATTTGTCGTAGAGAACGATGCCGCTAAATATGAACACCAAAATGGCCGGCAAGATCGCCACGAAGCGGAACGGCATTCGAGCTCCCTTGTCCTGCGCCTCGGCAATCGCGGCGTCCACGGCCTTCCGTTCGTCCGAGCCCTCGGGAATGCTTTTGACCTTGTCCTCGTCGATCTTTGTTCCACTGACCACCTGACTCGCGACTTTCGGATCTAGATTCTGGAGTGTGTAGTTGTCGTAGATTCCGCCGATGACGTAAAGGTTGATGGCAACGGCCAAATTGCCCACGCAGCCCATGAGCCCAAGGAGGAACGCCCCCCCTTTGGGAAACCGCTCCGCCGTCACGCCCAGCATCGTCGGCCAGAAGTATACGATCCCAAGTCCAAACACCGTCGCGGCCATGAACGCGGTGGGACCGTCGTATGCAAAGCTCAATGCGACAAGCCCCAAGCCCGAGAGCACCGCCGAGCCCGTCAACATACCCACCGGCGATAATCGATGCGCCAAGGCCCCCGCGAAGTGGCGGAAGATGAACATCAGCGTGCTTGTATAAACCAGGATCAACGTTCCGGACACTCCCGCGCTGCGCTTGAGCACCGATTCCTGCCATTGCTGGGGTCCAAGCTCGGTCGCCGCCGTCAGAAGCATGCAGAACGCCCAGAGAATGAACATCGGCCGCAGCGCTTCGCGATACATTGTCTTCGAACTCACCCCGGAGGCCACTCGCTCGGTGACTGGGAATTGCTGGATCAGGAAAAGCACCCCATACACGATCGTGGGAATCAAGATGAGGATCATCTTGGCCTGCCAGCCGAAGACGATCGCGCTTTCCGAAACGCCAGCCGCGTCGAGCCCCATGGCTTTGGTCATGCCGAAAGAGATCAACCCTCCCAACATCAAACCGCCTGGCCACCACGCATGCAGAATGTTGAGTATGTGCGTCTTCCTGTCTGGGAAGAGCGTCGCCGCCAGCGGGTTGATGCCGATCTCGACGAGGCCGTTGGCGCCGCCGACCATGAAAGTCGAGCCTAGCAGCACCCAAAACGCCGATGGGCCTTTGACAATATAGGGAGTGCAGATCGTCAAAACCGTCCCTACCATGTGGCAAAGCCACGCGAGTCCAAGCATCTTTTTCATGCCCAGGGCGTCGCAAATCGGCGCCCCAACCAGCATGGCGAACGCCATCCCGAAGAACGCGGCGCTGCCGATCGCCCCCGTCTGAGCCTGGCTCAGATTGAACGTCACGCGCAGAGCGGGCATGATGTCGCCGCGGATCACGAACGAGAAAGCCGATGCGATCAGGGCGACGCAGCTCGCCACGAACAGACGACGCGGATTCATGTTCGCGAACTCCGGGATCAGACCCACTCAAGGAGGATGGAATCGCCGCTGGAAGAGATCTCGCGGGGATGATCGTTCTTAACCGACGCTCAGACCGACCGCAACCACCGAGCCGGTCCTCGCCTCAGTTTTTCAGGATTTTCCGCAATCAGAGTCGTAGCGACCGGGCAATGATGTTTTTCTGGATCTCGTTGGTTCCCGAGTAGATCCTGCTGGCCACCGAGTCCCGCAGGTCCCGCTCGATCTCGGTCTCGGTGACAAAACCCGAGGCCCCGAAAAGCTGGATCGCATCAAGGCTGTTCTGAACGTAGGCTTCGGAAACGAACACTTTCGCCACTGCCGCGTCCGCCGCTGCGTCCTTGCCCATGCTTTTGAGCCAGCCGATCCGATAGACCAAGGGCCTGCTGGCGTCGAGCCTGATCTTCATCTCTGCAATTTTATGCGAGACCGCCTGGAACTTGCCGATCGCCTGACCAAACTGGACGCGCCGGCGGGCGTGCTCCACGCAGCGATCGAGCTGCCTTCGCATCGTCCCCAGGACGCTCGCCAAAATGGAACCTCGCTCCCACTCCATTGAACAATTGAAAACATCAGCACCTCTTCCCTCCCTTCCGAGTAGGCTCTCCGACCCCAGTTCGCAGTCTTCGAGAGCAATTTCCCCCATGGGAATCGTTCGCACGCCCAGCTTGGGTATTTCTCGAACCACCCGAAAGCCAGGTGAGTCCTTGGGAATGATGAAGGCGCTAATTCCAAGCACGCCCTTTGCTGGATCGGTGGCTGCATAGCAGACGAACAAATCCGCGACGGGCCCGCTGGTGACCCACGTTTTCCGACCGTTCAATACAAAGCGATCTCCCTTGCGCTGGGCGCTGGCTTGCATGCTGAAGACGTCCGACCCCGCCTGAGGTTCGCTGACTCCATTGGCGCCGACGATCGAACCGTCGCATAGGCCTGGCAAAAATCTCTTTTTCTGTGCTTCGCTGCCGAAGAGCAGAATCGGGATCGTATTCGTCCACATGGATGCGTTTATGCCGAAGATCAGACCGCCGTCGGCGCAGCCGTATCCGAGCCCCTCCATCGCGGCGATCGTTGCCGCGAGGTCGCGCCCCTGCCCTCCATATTCGGCTGGCACAGGCAACCCTTGGATGCCAAGCTCGGCGCACAGCCGCCAGCCTTCCCGCCAAAACTCGCGACGTTCGTCTCGACCGCGTATGTCGTCTTGGAGTCGCGCCTGGCAAACCCAAGCGCCTTGTCGTACCAGTGTTGCTGCTCTTCGGTGAACCCGAAATCCATCTCGGCCTCCTACCCCAACAACCCAAGTCGGAATTCCCTTGCGAATACCCTATCCAGCATAGCCTTCGCAGTAAATCGGGGAACATCGAGCGGACGAGTTGTCGACTCATCCCCAGTTCGATTTTTCTCTTTGCGAAAGTCGCGTTGACGCAGCCGCCGATTTGGTTAAGATCCCCGCCGTCACCCCGAGCGCGGAATGGACGCGGCAGAGAACGCTTGCATGATGCAAAAGCGTTCGTGCGTCCTTGGCCGTCATTTCCTTCTCGATTCCGCCGCCGTCACGGGCAAGTCGTCTTTGGGCAATCGCTCACAACGACCATCGTCGCTAGGGGATTTCTTTCCATTCGGATCGAAGACCAGGGATAAGGAGACATGCCGATGGATCGGCGAATCGGTGCGCTGGCCTGTCTTGGGCTTAGCGTGATCATTGGCGGGTCGGGATGCAAGTCAGCCCATCCCGAAGTTCCCCCAGGCAGCACGTACGATACGGGCGGACGCAAACTCTTGGGGTCGCTGGGCGGATCCTCCACCACGCCCTCCGGGCCTGGAGGCTTCAACTCCGACCCGAACCCGAACACTATGGCAGGCGTGAACTTCGGAAGGAACGCCATGGGCAACGGCGGAAATGCGAACGGCCAATACCCGCCGTCGTACAACCAGAGCCAGACGTCGCCAGGAGTCGGCGGAATGGGTTCGAACATGCCTGGCGCGGGCGCCCCGCCGACAGGTTCCGCAGGCGACCCGACGGCGGGCATGCCTCCGTTCAATCCGCCAAACGGTCCAACCTACCGGTAGCCGCAAAATCGGCTCTGGAATATCCTCTAAGGGAGCGGGCAAACAACCCGCTCCCTTTGTTTTGCGCTCGAGTGAGCCTCTGACGTTTCGGCCGATCCCAACGCAAAAGTCGTACATCCATGGACTTTGACGTTCCCTTCGACATCCACTTTGAAGACCCACATATCCTTGTCGTCTCGAAGCCAAGCGGGCTCTTGACCCAGGCGGTTGATCAGGATGACCAACGTCATTCGTTCGATCGAGTGATCCAAGCCTATCTCGACAAGGATTCCAATACGGGCCAGCAGAGCTACCTGGGCACAGTGCATCGGCTCGATCAGGTCGTCTCCGGCGTGATGGTCTGGGCCAAGACCGAGCGAGCAGCGAGACGGCTTTCAAAGCAGTTTGAGGCCAGGAGGGTCTCCAAGGTCTATTGGGCGGTCGTCGAAGGAAGTCCGAGTGAACCCCAAGGCGTCTGGGAAGATTGGATTGGCGCCGATCAGAACGTCTTCGGCCGCAAGGCTGTTGGAATCGAGCGTCCAGAAGCGAAGTTCGCACGCACCCGATTCGAGACACTCGGCGAAGCAAATCCTCGAGGATTTTCAGGCCCATCGACCTTCCTGCAATTCATGCCGGAAACCGGCAGGACGCACCAACTCCGCGTGCAGTCCTCGGCCCGGGACTTGCCGATCCTTGGAGACTTCCGCTACGACTCGAAGTTCTCGCTCGAACAGGGAATCGCACTACACGCACGCTCTATTCGCATCCAACACCCGCAAAGCCTGGAGTTTGCCGCCTTCGTCGCCGAGCCTCCCCTCTTGTGGATGGAACTGGGCCTCTTTCCACCCGAGCAGACTCGCCAGAAAACCGTAGTCGCGTAGAATAAGTTTGTAACGTCTCGGACCTCGACAAACGAAAAACCATCGAAGCCCCCGCCGACCTCTTCCGCCCATGAATGAAACGCCCTGGTACGTTGACGCCGTCTTCTACGAAGTTTACGTTCGTGGATTCTTTGATGCGAATAACGACGGCCATGGAGACCTGAAGGGTCTGACGGCGAAGCTGCCGTATCTTCGCGATTTGGGCGTCGACTGCATCTGGCTCATGCCGATTTTCCCTTCGCCTCAGAAGGACGACGGCTACGACATCGCCGACTTCAAGTCGATCGACTCGACGATCGGCGGCGTCGACGATTTCCAGGAGCTCACTCGCGAGGCCCACGCCCTGGACATGCGGATCATCGCCGACCTGGTGATGAACCACACTTCAGACCAACACCCGTGGTTCCAAGAAGCCAGGCGGAACCCCAATTCACCAAAGCGTAATTATTACGTATGGAGCGACGATGACCAAAAATATTCTGGCGCGAGAGTGATCTTTAGCGATTCCGAACAGTCGAATTGGACCTGGGATCCAGCCGCCAGGCAGTACTATTGGCACCGGTTCTTCAGTCATCAGCCGGACCTCAACTACGAGAACCCCGAAGTTCGCGGGGAGATGCTGGATATCGTTTCCTTTTGGCTCGACAGGGGGATCGACGGCTTTCGGGTGGACGCTGTGCCCTATCTTTTTGAGCGGGAAGGCACGAGCTGCGAGAACCTTCCCGAAACGCATGCGTTCTTGAAGGAGCTACGGTCTTACGTCGACGCCCATTATCCGGGCACGCTGTTATTGGCCGAGGCCAATCAGTGGCCGAGCGAGCTCTTGCCGTACTTTGGGGACGGCGACGAATTCCACATGGCGTTCAACTTTCCGCTGATGCCCAGGTTGTTCATGGCGATTCGCCGCGAAGACCGCAGGCCGATCGTCGACATCATGAATCAGATGCCGATGATTCCGAAGGGGTGCCAATGGGCTGTGTTCTTGCGGAACCACGACGAGCTGACATTGGAGATGGTCACTCACGACGAGCGCGACTATATGTATCGAGAGTACGCCAAAGACCCGCGGATGCGACTGAACGTGGGCATCAGGCGTCGGCTTTCCCCGTTGATGGACAACGGCCGCAGGCAGATCGAGCTCTTGCACAGTCTATTGTTCTCGTTGCCTGGCAGTCCGGTGATTTACTACGGCGACGAGATTGGCATGGGCGACAACATCCACCTTGGAGACAGGGACGGCGTGCGTACGCCGATGCAGTGGTCGGGTGATCGCAATGCGGGTTTCTCGAGAGCGGACCCTTCTTCGCTGTATCTGCCCGTGCTGATCGACCCGATGTACAACTACCAGGCTGTGAACGTCGAGGCTTCGTTGCGGTCGCCGAGTTCCCGGCTGAATTGGCTCAGGCGGATGATTCGCGTGCGGAAGGATCACAAGGTCTTCGCGCGAGGGTCTCTCGAGTTCGTCAGGTGTTCCAATCAAAGAGTCGTTGCCTATATACGTAAAACAGAAGACGAAGCGGCGCTAGTGATCAACAATCTCTCGAGGTTCGCCCAGCCCGCCGAATTGGAGCTGGGGGCGTATGCGGGCTTGACGCCTATCGAGATGATCGGGGACACGGAGTTTCCCAAGCTTGGCGAATTGCCGTATTTCTTGACCCTGGCCCCGCACGGATTCTACTGGTTCAGGCTCGAGAAAAGAGGCGGTTGAGCGGGTCGGCTTCGATCGCGGACCCGCCCTCCTCCACAGAGGAATCTCCGCCAAGACTGGATCAATACTGATCTGCCTCGTGACGTTCCCGTCGACGCTCACCAAGAGCTGATACCAAATGCGCTGCGCGATCGAGTTCTTGATGAAGTGAACGCTGCCGTCGCCGAAGCCGGTCAATACGCCTCCTGGATGGAAGCTTCGCGCCTGGCTGCCGGAGTTGTTGTTTCCCTGGGTGCAATTGCACGCCATACCCTTCGAGGCGGGGAAGATATTTTGAGCCACGATCGTCCAACACGTCTGGGTCTCGTCTCCGCCGTCGTCGCAAACGCCGAATGGCTGCGTGATCATATTATTCGGAGTTGGGTCATAGTCGCGAGCTTCGCAGCAGAGGCTCATGCCCGCAAAGCCCATGGCCCAGATCCCACGACCGTCGGACGTCGTGATTCCCGTACGGATTTCAGCGATGAACAACGTTTGCGATAAACCATCAGTCACTTCTTGAAATCTTACGCCGAAGTTCGCCCCCATAACTCCCTTTTTCGTCTGGCCCTTGTATGGAGCGTGCGATTCGCCGCCGTAACCGTTGACGGTGTTGTCTGAGTCGGTCGCGCCCTGAATTGCCGCGTAATTGCCCCGCGCCCAGTTCAAAAGCGGCGTGTTGGTGCGAGGATCCATGGGGGATATCGACGGAAAATTCGCAAGATCCGAAGACGTCCAGAACGGCTTGCCGTTGTCCCGGTCGCTGGGGCAGAGCATCACGTTCAAGACCGTTGTACGCAGCGTGGTGTTGGCCCAGTCCATATTGTAAAACTGGGGGTTCGGGGCGTTCGTCGGCGGGTTCGTCGGGTCGTTATAGGGACCGTTCCAGCCCGGATAACCGAGGACGTTCGATGCGTTGAACAGGTTCTGTTGATCCAGATACGGTAGTATCATCACGGCCCAGTTCGGTCCAAACGGCTCGGTCATGTCGGACGTCAGGCTGTCGCTGGCTTGCTGGTAACTGAGGCCGTTGGCGTAGGGGATGTTGATTCCCTTGGGCAGAGTGTTGTTGGCCGACTCGAAGTTGTGCAACGCCAGCACAAGCTGCTTGACGTTGTTCGAGCACTGGGCTCGCCTGGCTGCCTCGCGGGCCTGCTGGACCGCTGGCAAAAGCAATGCGACCAAAACTCCGATAATCGCGATGACGACGAGCAACTCGATGAGCGTAAAGCCACGACGACGCATGGTGTGCCTCCGGATAGATGCGGGGGAAAGCATTCGGAAGGCACTGTAGGCGGGCCGTTGGACGTCTTCGGCGAAGGAGAAGTGAAGACTATGAGAAATCTCGCTCGACGGATGCCGCCACGCAATCACGTCGAGCAAAGATATGAGCCAATAGACGAATGTCTTTGCGCTATAGTCGCCAGATACTTCGTGGGCTGCGTCAAGGAATGTCCGTTTTCTCCAGGATCGCCTCGCGGAGCCCGTCGTCGACCCATTCTTTCGAGGTGACGATCACCACGCCGTCGCGTACATAGAAGCTCAGTTCGAGTTGATCGAGAGCCAGCTTGAGGCCTGTTCTGATGGGGATGTTCTCGAGGTCGAGCGTTACGGTCGAGGTCGGAGTCGTCCCAGCGCTCTCGAGACCCCGAGGATTTAAGTAGAACTGAAGGCCAATGTGGTTCGAGGACTGAGTCGCCTGTTTCAAATACTTGATGAAATCCTGAAGCGGAGTTGCTTCAGCAAAGGGGAACGAGGTCAGTTGTTCAAGTTGGGATCGAATTGCCGCCGATTGCGGATTCTTGTCCAGCTTTTCGAGGGTCTTGATGAGCCTCGCGTGTCGAATCTGCTCTATCGTCGTTCCGCGATCTTCCTCTAGGACGTCGAACATGTTGCCGCCGAGGAGCTGGAAGAGGGGATCCGCGTTGAACGATACTCCGCCTCCGCCGCCGCCAAGGGATTCCTGGAGCGCGGCCTTTGAGACGGGGAGCGCGCCTCCGACCGGCGGCTCTCCCTTTATCATCAACGGCCTTCTCATCGACTTGGCCGTATCGCCGGGGGCTCTATGGAACTGCAATTCTTGCGGCCGAGCCTGGCCAGTCGTTCCCGCGAGGCCGGTCCCCAGGGACGAAGAGTCCTCGGTCGACTCGGCTCGAGGCGGTTGATTGTCTGGCGACTGCTTCTCGCCGTCTTGCGAGGGTCGGCTTGCGACCGCCACGATTGTGACGAAAGCCGCCGTGGCGGCAAGTCCGACGTTGGTGAGAATCTTGGCCTGGAACATGGTGGAAAGCACTCCTTGGGTCAGGTTCATTGTTTCAAGGGATATCAATCCAAACGCCGCCGCTCGGACTGGGTTTTCGAGCAGAGCCGCGTGCACTGTTTGCGAGACGAGCGCTCCAGACGGTTTGGCATAAGCTTTGGTCGTAATTGCCGATGCAATTACGGCAGCCGAGAGGGCGGCTCCCCTCCGAACGAGCCGCTCTCGAAGCTTGTCCTTGCCTCTCGCGACGCGGCCTTTGAGGGTTCCCAGAGGGATCTGCAATCGGTCCGCCGCCTGCTCGTGGGTCAGTTCCTCGATACAGCAAAGGACGATTGCCTCGCGCAGCCGCCCTGGCAATCTCGACAACTCTTCCTGAACGAGCAAACGGAGTTCCAACCGAGTCGCCTGGTCCGAGATCTCCGAATCTTGGATTCGACATACCTCGACTTGCTTATCCAAGCTCCGTTCTGACGACGATCGCTTGAACGAGGCCGCCCTGGCCCTGCGCGAAACTTTGGTCGCAACGCCGAACAGCCAGTTGCCCAGCCGATCAGCCCGCTGGATCGAGCCCGCCTTTCGGGCCAAGACCAGGAACGTCGCCTGAAAGGCGTCCTCCGCGTCGCGATGGTCCGAAAGCCTCCCTCTACAAACGCCCATGACCATCGGACCAAACCGGTTCACGATCGCCTCGAACGCGGATTCGTCTCGCTCGTTCACAAAACGTTCGAGCAAACCCGCTTCGCCGAGCGCAGCCAGCGAGCCCGATGTGAACAACTGCTGGAAAGGGGTTGTCAGCGATAGCGACGGTCTGGCCGACATAGTCGAGACCCTCAAGACGCTTGAGCACCTCGGTCGATTGGAACGCTTTGTACTGCGCGACCTTGGCCCTTTGGATGCGCCAATCTCGAGATTTTAACTCAAAGGCGTAGCTGCGAGTTGCGGAATCCCTAATGAAGCAGCGTCCGCGGCCCGCGAGCGAGCGTTTCAATTCCTCGAAGGTTCGGCCAGTGCGCCCCTCAGTTTCTGGAGCACCCTTGTCTTCTCGTTGCTGACCGTCTTGGGAGCAATCCCGAGCTTTGAGGCAATTTCAGAAGGCGTTTCCCCTTTGAGCGTTGCATGAATGAGCGCTGCCTCGCGCGGACTGAGCGATTCGCTGATGGCTTCCTCGAGCTCCTCGCGCATGGCTTCGGACAGGCTGCCAGGACCGTCGTTGCTGAGTGCATCCACCGCATCCAGCGGCTGGAACGTCCGTTCCCTCTGCGCTCGCTTCTTGACCGAGTCGATCGCACGGAAGAAATCAGGTCCCTCGCTAGTTTCCTGGCTCAACACCTCTTTGATTTGGCTCTGTCCAATCCGCGCCAGCATGTCGTCGAACGGACCTCTGCCCAGGTTCTGGAGTAAGGTGAGGTAAACCGCCTGGGTGCAATCGGCGTGTTGCTGCTGAGGAATTCCCGCTCGGTACCAGCTTTTATTCAGATATCGATCCAATTGCACGATCCCCGATTCGACGTCGGCGTAATCGAGGGTAGCGGAATGTTCCCGGGCGTTGGAATCGGCGGGTGTGTCATGGTCCGATAGCGAGGCGATTGAGTTGGGGACGACGATCGAGCCTGGGGAACTGGCGATTCCCGGCTGGGGGAAAAGCCCTGCAGGGCTGGCGTCGCCGGAGACCTCGAGCGGAACGGGCGTCGAGAGCCCCGAAATGGCGGCGGCGCCGTTCAAGAGCCTGAGAGTCTCGAGACTCTCAACTCTTGGCGTATAGCCGCGTCGGGCTTTCCGATTCTTGGAACTCACCTATCCTTGAACCTCGTCGTTTAACCTAAACGCTTTCGTCGCAGCGCCTTTCGGCGGCTTGGAGCGATCCGTCGCGGTTATGTCTCTCGGTTTACGTACGAAGGGAAGGGAGGAAAGCGGACGTACAAACGTCTAAAAATACTGGAAACCGCAGCTTAAATCGAGATCAAAATCGCCCTAGCCCTACGGCTGATCGATCGAGGTTGAATTCCCTTACTGCCGGACTTCCGGTTATTGCAGCTTCCCTCTGCCCCAAAGCTCCCAGTTTGTCTGGACTCTGCCATCCCGATAACCCAGAACCCGATCGTGTAGTACGAACGTCAGGTCCGAGTAGCCTGGAATTACGTGGAGCTTAGAACCAATTTTCAAAGTCGTCCAAGAATTGAGTTCGACAGTCGCATGTTCCGCTGAAAGATTGAGGATTTTGGCCTCGGGAGCATCTCTCAGTACGGGGTTTTGCTTGTGGGCGCTCATCGATTTGAAACCCACGTCCAACACGGCCCGAGTTGCCTTCGGTCTGCTGACGACGGTCGCCCAAACAGAGATCGCCGGAGTGTGCCCTTTCACTCCGCAACCCTCTGTATAGTAACGACAAGCAAAGATTCCGCCGCCGGCCTGAAGTTCGGTTGGCCCAGGTGCGTCGGCCGCGTATTCGTAAGAGCCCGAGCCTCCTGCGGAGACAATCTTGCATTCGAATCCGCGTTGCTCGAGCAAGTTCCTTGCATCGTCAAGGATTCCAAGGCTCTGGGAAATGGCCAGACGCTTTTCCGCAGGGTCTGGAATCATCAAGGCGTGACCTTCATAACCCATCAGTCCGTCGAACCGAAGGCCTTTTGATCGAGAGACTTGCACTGCAAGATCCAAAGCGGCCTTGGCGTCCAAGACTCCGGTCCTGCCAAGTCCGATATCAAGATCGACGAGGACGCCAATCGTTGACCCCGCAGCTTGAGCTGCTTTGGACAGCATCTCCACATGATCGGGATGGTCGACCGTCGTCTTGACGTCGGCGTACCTCTGGAGCGCCGCAAGCCTGGCTAACTTCGAGTCCCCAACGACCAGGTGGGCGATGAGTACGTCTTCGATTCCACCAGCGACCATGACCTCCGCCTCGGACACCTTGGCGACGGTCACCCCAATCGCTCCTGCCCTCCGCAGAATATGGGCGATCGCAGGGGTCTTGAATGCCTTTGCATGAGGCCTCCACAACTTCCCCCTCGAGCGGATGCGCTCGCTCATCAGGGCGACGTTGTGCTCGAAGGCGTCGAGGTCGAGCAAAAGCGCCGGCGTATCGAGCTCTTGGAGCGGCAATCCGATGGGGCTAGGGGTCATCCGAAGGCCTTCCCTTCCAATCGCCAGGGCCTAGGCGTTGTAGGTCGTCGACGACGTGGTCCCGCCGGTTCCTGTCCAGTTGGTGTGGAAGAACTGGCCCCTGGGTTTGTCGACGCGTTCGTAGGTGTGGGCCCCGAAGAAATCGCGCTGGGCTTGCAACAGGTTCGCAGGCAAGCGTTCGCGTCTGTAACCGTCGAAGTAGGCCAAGGCAGAAGACATCGCGGGCGTCGGCACCCCCTGCATCGCTGCCGCTGCACAGACCCTTCGCCAACCGTCGCTCGAGCGCTCGAGCTCGTTCGTGAAGTAAGAGTCGAGCATCAGGTTCACAAGCTCTGCGTTGCGGTCGAACGCCTCTTTGATTTTGCCCAGGAAGGCGCTACGGATGATGCACCCTCCGCGCCACATCAGAGCCACCCCGCCCATGTTGATCTGCCAGCCGGTCTCTTTGCTCATCGCTCGCATGAGTGCGAAGCCCTGAGCGTATGACACGATCTTGCTGGCGTAGAGCGCCTTCTCGACGTCGTCGATGAACGCCGCTTTTTCGCCGTTGAAGCTGGATTTTGGACCATCTAGCACCTTGGCAGCCGCGACGCGTTCGTCCTTGATGGCCGACAGGCATCGCGAGAAGACCGCCTCGCCGATCAAGGTCAGCGGAACTCCGAGATCCAGGGCAGAGTTCACAGTCCACTTGCCCGTGCCCTTCTGGCCTGCCGTGTCGAGGATCAAGTCGACCATCGGCTTGCCGGACTCCGGGTCTTTATAACCGAAGATGTCTCGGGTGATCTCGATCAAGTAGCTGTCGAGCGGGCCCTTGTTCCATTTGGCGAAGACGTCGTGGAGGGCGTCGGCATCGAGCCCGAGCAGACTCTTCAAGAGGTCGTACGCTTCGTTGATGAGTTGTATGTCGCCATATTCGATGCCGTTGTGGACCATCTTGACGAAATGCCCTGCCCCTTCAGCGCCAACCCAATCGCAACAGGGAGTACCGTCGGCCACTTTGGCTGCGATGGCCTGAAAGATCGGTTTGACCAACGGCCAAGCCTCTGGGTTCCCCCCAGGCATAATCGAAGGTCCTTTGAGCGCGCCTTCTTCTCCCCCCGACACGCCGGTACCGATGAAGAGGATTCCCTTCTCTTTGAGCTCTTTGGTCCTGCGGGTGGTGTCTGGGTAATACGAGTTGCCGCCGTCGATCAGCACGTCGCCCTTTTCGAGGAAAGGCAGGAACTCGTTGATGACGGCGTCGACGGCCGAGCCCGCCTTGACCATCAACATGAGCTTCCTGGGCCTTTTGAGCTTGGCGGCAAGCTCTTCGACGGTATGCGCTCCGACAAACTTCTTGCCCTTGCCTCGGCCGGAAAGGAACTCGTCGACCTTCGACGTCGTGCGATTGAAGACCGCGACGGTGGATCCTCGGCTTTCCATATTGAGGGCCAGGTTTTCGCCCATGACGGCGAGCCCAACGATCGCAATATCCGCCTGAGCCTGCTCGGAAGCCGCCGAAGAACCCGCGCTAGTCATCGAAAACCTCCCTCGCCGAAGTACATCATGTCGCACGACTCGAAACCGAGATTCTAGCGACTGATTGACAGACTAGGAACGGCTCGGGAGTCGAGCTTCAGAACAAACAAACCCAATTTCTTCATCGGGGATTCGGATTGAGGCTTTAGGGTAAAGCGTACGAGTCGCCGGGATCCGCCGCAGGCGCAAAAGCCGAATTCCAAACGTACCCCGACTCGTTTGTCAGAAACCTTTGGGTTGAAAGCCTTATCACCGAAAAAACCAAACGAACCCAAACCCGATTTAAGACCGAACCAGCTCGTCGTAAATCGTTGGCCTGAAAGCCTTATCATTCGAAACTACCAAACGAACCCAATTTCACTCTGGGAGATCTTGCAAGTCTGCATGGTCTGGTTGACGGTCGCAGCATCCCGAACCCATCGGTCTGGGAACTTCAATATTCTGGAGGGATCTCATCGTCCCAGAACGAACGAACCCAATTCGATTCCATGAGCTCAGTGTTGGTGGTCGTTTTTTAAGGGAATTCTGGTTACTGGAACGAACGAACCCAAATCTCGAGGACAATCCCGACTTCGGTGAGTTGACTTGGCAATCGAGCCAAACACACCCTAAGATCCATCAGGCTCCCTCCGCGCGTAGAACGATCCGCGCTTTCCAACCGCGAGCCAAATTGCCAAAGAGCATCCCAACCTAGAATTATACACCACAAATCGAGGCCTGTGTGCACAAATCGCAAAAAATCCTGAGATTTTACAATAGGCAATCTTGCGAATCTTTGCCGATTGACATACTGAAAGGGCATTCAGCAGGGCAATCTAGGACTTGGGTGCCCTCAATCCTCCCATAGGGGGCAATCCAGGACACCCGTATTTCGTCGCCCAAATCATGCGTGTGTGCATGCGTTCTTAGAGAGTCCTGCCGCTCCGCTTTTAACAAAAGCGCCGAGGTTTTCGTTGTAAGAACCAGTATTCTCTGGAGATGCGAGCTGGATCCGGTCTCTGCTCTCCCTGGACGGTGGGTGTCCAAAATCCTCTCAAGGGGCGGGTTGCCCCTGGTGACGAGGAAGAGGCGCGACATCGTTACCATCCAGAGGCGGCAAAGCCGCCGCCTGGCTATTAGACTTCGCCCCTGACCTGGGCGAGGAGGTAAGGCCCGAAAGCCTTGAAACAAGAAAGCCTACTTGAGGCCGCGTTGCAATTTAGCCCCGTCGGCTCGTATCTCGAGCGCCTTCGCTTCGCTCTCCGCATTCTCCCACGCCTCGAGCGTGGTATTTCCTTCGACCCGAAACGCGTTCTCGTCGCACACGCCACAGACCACATAAACGACGCCTTGCTCATCGCTCGAATTGAAGGCGGCGAATTCGCCGAGCGCCCAGCCGGAGCGCTTCAGGCGGTCGTAAATAAGAGCGGTCTGTTCGGCGGTCGAAAGCATCGCAATAGTCTCCGCGAAACCAAACGCTTCAATAAAGAGTCCACCGTCAGAATCATAGCAGACTTACTTCGACGCCCCCCCCACGAAGAACTCGTCAAGGCAATGCACGACACAGCGGTGGCTGCGACAAGGGAAGCTACGGAGCAACCGATCTCGCGAGCTGAGCTTTTGAAGCGCAGGGCAATCCGGGAGTCGTGAACATGGCATTGGCCTTGTAGATGGCTGTGCGGGTACCAATGACTTTGCTCGAGGTGGGCCGAACATAGACTACCTGAGCTCGGAGCCACGTGCGGCGGCTCGGCTCGCAGATGTCTCAATGAGTCGAAACGAAAAGAGTGCGAAGATCCTAATCGCAGAAAGCCTAAGTTCGGGCTCGCCGGCCTTAATTTGGCTTGGAAGAGTCGATGGCTTTGATCGCGGCGTCCGCTGCGGCGCTCACTTCTGGATCGGAGTCGCCGCGCAGTTTCTGTAATGCGTCACGTGCGTCCGCGGCTTCCGAGCCAATCAGTTGGAGGGCCCGAGCAGCGTGACGCCATACACTTGGAGACGTCTGCCCTAGCGCGGTTATCAGCTCGGAAACGCCCTCGGTTCCGACTCGTCCAAGTGCGCGCTCAGCGCCTTCTCGAACGCGCTGGTCGGGATTTTGAAGAGCGTCGAGCAAGAATACGCGGGCGGCCTTGGCACGAGCGATGGCCAATTCGTCTGTATCCTCGCGCCGAGGGTAATCTTTCGCTCGAGCGATTTCTGAAAGAGTTTCGACGACAGTATCTCTCAGCTTCTTGCTTTCGGACCGGAGCGCATTAAGAAGGGCTGGCATCGCAGGCAAACCGATCCACTTCAAGGAGCTCGAGGCCGACTCGACCACTTCTTCGACGGGATCGCTAAGAGTCAGGATGAGAGTAGGCAGAACTTGATCGGGCCTCACGCCGATGCTGCCCAATGCGTGGGCGGCGCTTTGGCGAACCTGATCGTCTTGATCCTTGAGCGCTTTGAGCAGATCGGCAAGTGCGGAATCTCCCTCTGGCCCGCTCCCGGCTTCCGCAAGGGTCCATGCGGCCGCAGAGCGGATTTCTTCATCAGGATCGGAAAGCAACTGCCGGAGCACAGGTATCGCACTCGCTGCCTTTGGACCTATCTCGCGTAGGGCGTCCATAGCCTCGATGCTCGTCTCGTATGCGCCCGAGCGGACCAGGGGAATCAAGGCTGCCACGCTCGGTTCGCCGATACTGCCGAGGGCCTCGATGGCATAAAGCGCGAGCGGGCCGTCGGGCTCGTTCGTCGCCAACCGGGCCAGTTCGGGAACCGCAGTCGCCGCGCCTGGACCGATCGCTTTGAGCGACTGCACTGCCCTTGCTCTTAGGCCGATGCGACTACCTGTGGTGGGTATTGGCGAAAGGCCCATGAGAATGCAGACGGCCGGATGCGGGAAGTCATCTTTCGATTTGAGGATCTCGATGAGAAGGGGTACGGCAGGCGCAGCGGCGGGCCCGATCGCGCCGAAGGCGCCGACCGCGAACTCGCGCGTGGTCGTGTCGAGGTCGAAAGCTGCGTCGATAAGCTCAGGCACAGCAACGGCGGCGTCGGGCCCGAAGGCCGCCAAGGCTTGTATTGCGGCGATGCGAAGCTTGTCTCCATTGCCAATTCTTCCGCAATTGCTTGGTCCGCCTACGTCGTTGAGCCAGGCTGCGAAGTAGACGACTCCAGCTTTTCGCATGCGCGACGATCGGTCTTCGAGCATGGTGATCAGTGCGCCGATGACCTCCTGCTTCCTTTTCGATCCTGGGCCGAGCCCGCGCAGGGCCCAAGACGCCGCCCAGCGTGCTTGAGTGTCGGGATCTTTCAACAGAGGGATCAGGGCAGCGACGGCCTGGTCGCACTGGATCAGGCCCTCGGCACGCGTCCGCGCTTCTTCGGGGTCGGGTTTCTTACCATCCTTCGAAGCCAGAATGTCGCCCCCGTCGTCAGCCAAGGGCAATAGGTCGGCGAGCGCAGCCAGGCCGTATGCCGCCGCCGTTCGCACGTCGGCGTCGGGATCCTTCAAACCATCGATCAGCATTCCAACACATGAAGTTCCGATCGCCTCGACTTTCTCTTCTATCCCCCAACAATCGATTTCGCCCTCGCGAACGGCTTCGAGGATCGTAAGTTCCTCTGCCTCTGCTGCGAACTCGCTGTCTTCGATGCTGCCGAGAACCTTTCTCGCGTTCTCGCGCACCTCCGGATCGACATCCTTTGCAAGCTGTATGAGCGCGGGCTTGGCTTCGCCGGCCTCAACGGGGATTCCTTCGGCGGGCTCGAAATAATTGTCGTCCCACGCCTTGCCCACAATCGCGTGGAGGAGCTCGATCCGCAGGCTTCTCAAGGTCTTAGGATCGGCCAGCGTCTGATAGACGCGGTTGGCGGCCTCGAGGTCGGATTGGAGATGATATAACGTCCAACGAGCGCGTTTACGAACGTCTGGGCTCGGATTGGAGAGACGAGCCAGGAGATAATCTACCCTTTTCGCGAAAGCATCCGGACTGATTGCTTTAAGAGCCTCGGCCGATTTCTCCCAGACCGGGAAGCTGCTGATACAACAATCCGCTTCGGAGGAGGCGGCGGCCTCGAGCAAATCGGGGACTGCCTCGCGGGCTTCGGGGCCAAACTGGCGCAATCCCTCCGCTGCGGCGATCCGCACGAACTGGACGGGGTCTTTGAGTAGCGGGATCATCAGCGGAATGGTCGACTTCGCCTCGCTCTTGAAAATGGGAAGGACGTAGGCAGAGGCTGCCCGGACGCGTCTATCGGAGTCGGAAAGCGCGGCTTGCAGAGCGAAGCAAGCGCCTGGCATTTTGGCGAGCACTGCGGGGTCGGCTCTCCCAGTGTATGTGGAGCGATCGTCCAGGGTCATGCCGTCGCGCGAGTTGGTTAGGGCCAGCACGAGAGCGGCCCTGGCGCGGACCTCCGTGTCGGAATCTTTGAGAACCGTGATCAACCCGGAGACGACGGCTAGGTTTGTCATATCCTCGTCTTGAAAAGCGTCTGCCGCGGCTAGCCGAACGCGCCGGTTGGGGTCGGCCAGAAGCCGGGCAACGGTCTCGCGTTCGCTGGCAGGAATGCCATGGAAGCGAGGGAGACCTTCCAAAACCGCAGCTCGAACGTCGGCAGAAGGATCGCCGAGCAATCGAGCCAAGTCGGGTATCGCGACGCTTGCTTCCCGACCGATCGAGCAGAGCGCGGTTGCCGACGCCTCTCGCACTCGCGCGTCCGGGTCTGCAAGCGCGGCGGTCAGGGGCTCGACGGCCCGTTGCCCTACATTCTCGTAGTGATAGCGCGGCGGCGACTGCGCTCTGTCGATCCGTCCCAAAGTCTGGGCCGAGCGGGCTCTGAAGGCGGGATCGGGATCTTTCAGTCCAACGATCAGAGGCCCGATCGACGCTCTCGCAAGAGGACCGATCCCGCCCAGAGCCCAAGCGGCGTCGAACCGACGGTCGGGGTCGTCCAGAGAAGCGACCAAACGTGGGACGGCCGGTTTCGCTGCCGGTCCCAAGAAAGCAAGTGCTCGGGCCGCCGTTTCCCTGGATTTGGGATCCGGACCAGCGAACTGTTCGAGAAGAGCCGGGACCGTCGCCGCGCCGATCGCTTTGAGCGCCGCGTAGTAGGCTGTGGGCTGGGGCTCCGGCGCGAACGGATCTTCAGGCAACCCGCTTGAAGCGATCGAGGGGCCGGGATCGTCGGCAGGTTCGCCGGCGGTGAGCGCCGCGATCAGGGCTGGTGCGGCGGCTTTCGCCTTCGAGCCGATGAGCTCCAGAGCCCTGGCAGCGCCGCCGCGAACCATCGGATCTCGATCATGGAGGGCCACGATCAACAGATCGACAGCTGACGGTCCAACTTCACCGCCCAAAATGAACACAACGAGCCGACGATCGTCGCGGTCAGGTCGGTGAAGAGCCTCGATCAGCTCTGGTACGGCGGCCTTGGCTTTGAGACGCATATCCCGCAGAGCCATCGCGATCATGAAGTGTTTGCTGGCGTCGGTCTCCTTAAAGAGGCTAAGGAGAGACGGGAGGGCTGGTTCGCCAATGTTGGAGAGAGCGTAAACTGCCGCGTAGCAGTGCATGCTTCGCTCGGAGCGAACCATCGCGACCAACGGCGGAATCGCCGATTTCGGGTCTGCAACAAGGATGTGTAAAGCTCCGGCTGCCGCGCCTCGGACGTCGCGCTCGGAATCTTCGAGAGCTTTGACGAGAAAAGGGGCCGCCGCTTGCGCAGGCTGACCGATGGCTCTGAGGATCTGCGCGGTCGCTTTTCGGATCTGAGGATCTGGGTCTGACAGGCCTGGGATAAGAGCAGGCACGGCCGAACCGGCTCTCGGACCAAGCTGCTTCAATCGCAGGAGCCCGCGATGGCGGCTCGACGGCTCGGCATCCTTCCAGAGCTTCAGCGCCGCCTCGAGACGGCGCTCGACGCCAGGCACTGGTTGGTCCTCTTGAGCGTTGAGCTGGGCGAGGCTAGGCCATACGAGAATCGGCAGTAACAACCCGTGGAGAACACTCATTAGGGGCCTTATCACATTCAGTGTCGAAATGCGGTGCTCTGGCACTATAGACGATTCTCGGCGCCTGGATATTCGAACGAGTCGCACCCAGGCCAAGGAAGGGAGTAGGCGTGAACAGGGTGGCGGAGGGCCGCCATCGAGCGTGACCCAAGTGAACCACGCCCCAGGGCGTTCCCGTTCCCTGGGTTACATCATTCCGCCCATCATTCCGCCGCCCATACCGCCCATGCCGCCGCCCATGCCGCCGCTCATGCCGCTTTTGTAGCGATCGCGGAGCTTTTCGATCTGGCGGGTCTGGTTCTCGTTGTTGAGGTTCTTGAGCGAATCTTCGAGAGCGGATCGCTGGCCCATAGGGACAGGGTTCCGTGATCCATCGAGTCCTTTGTCCGCAACCGACGATTTGGCCGATTCGCCGAGCGACGTCTTGCCCCTGTAAAGCGCATATTCGTTGGGCCCGCGTCTGGCGATGATCGTCAGCTTGCCTTGAATTCGGTCGGCCATGAAGACCCCTCTCGGATCGGTCGAGCCGGTCTGAATGGCCTGGTCGTCGGTCCCGACGGCCTTGACTTCCACCCTCGAGACTGGGCTCTTCGAGCGAGCGTCTCGCAGGGTTGCTCGAGCGCGGCCGTTGGATTGATCCTCAACCACCTCCAGGGAGAGCGGACTGACGAGAAGCACGCCCGACGAGAACAAGTCTCCCGAACGCGCCATCACAAGGTAAGCTCCGGCGTTCTTGACAGTGATGGGCACCTCGATGGTCTTCGGTTCGAACTCCGATCCTTTCGCCAAATCCACGCGCTTTTCGAAGGCAGGGGCAATCCCTGCAAGGTCGACGTTCTCGACGTCGTCCAGGCCCTTCCGTTCGAGGTAGAGCTGTAGGAGGTCCACTGGGTAGACCTTCAGATCGAGCTCGGTGAGGTTCTTGTAAGACACCGACGCGCTCGCCCTGCCGGGGTTGGCCTTCGCGGCGTCCTCGCCTGGTTTTGGGTTCTTTTCTTCGTCCTGTTCCTTCAGAGCGCAGGATCGACGACGGCGACTTCCGGGAGCTTCAGTTCGCGTCTGGTGATCTCGGCGTAGGCCACCGCCGCGTCTGGGAAGCGATCGATCACTTGCTTGTAGAGCCGCGCAGCCTCTGCAAATTGGTTCTTCATCTCATAAACTTGTCCCATGATGTACAAGGCTTGTTCCTTATATCGGCTGGGCAGATCCTCGCCGTTGGGGCCCTTGCGAGTCGAGACCACCAACTTGTTCGCGATCGTGATGGCGGAGTCGTACTTCGCTTGCCGGTAAAGCGCAAGGGCCTGGCTATACTGGAAGCCGTCGAAGAAAGGGCTTAGGGGATAGAGCTTGGCGCAGCGCTCGGAGAGTTCGACCACCGCCTGTTCGTCGCCGAGCTCGAGGAAGACGCCGATGAGCGCAAGCCCTGCCTCGTCGGCCAAGGGGCTTGTGGGGCTCTGGCTCAAGAACGCCTGGTTGAGCCTCAGAGCCTGCAAGAGTAGCCTCGAGCGATCGAGTTGGGCGAGGTTGAGCTGGCGGATCGTCGCGTCGTCGGCCGTCGCCTTACCGGCGATGCTTGCCAAGACGTGCGCCTGGGCGAGCAGATCGCCGGCGATCGAAGCTTCTCCTGGATATTCCTTCCAAAGAGCAAGCCCGGCGGCGACCGATTCGAGCGTCAACCCCTGCGAGGCGAGCGCCTGGATCGCCAGCGATTCGCGCTGGTATCTGCCTTCAACAAGCGCTCGCCAGACCAGACAGGCGCGCTCGCTTTCTCCAATGGCTCGGTAGGCTTCTCCCAGCTTTTCCGCTTCGGCGAACGATACGAGCGTCTCTGGTGCCTTTTCTTTGAACACTTCAAAATACTTGACGATCTTATTCGGTTCGTTCCTCGAAACGGCGATTCGGAAGAGTGCGTGGGAGATTTCGACCGCGGACTTATCGTCCAAGGCGAAGGACCCCATAAGCTCTTCGAACGCGGCCTCGGCTTCCACGAGCGATCCCTTCGCGTTGGATCGCCGGCCGCGCTCGAGAAGTTCGTCGGGCGTTGCTCGGTATTTGTCTTTGGAAACAGCCCCCGAGGCAAGGACGGTCAACTCGGCAGCCTCTCCGACGTAGAGCTTCGATGGATCGATCACGCTTTCTATGCGAACTGGCGGGCAGCGATAAGCCCCTTGCCTCACCGCTTCGATTTCATACTCGATCGGTTCCAGTTTGGACCCGGGCGGATAATAAAAGCGGAGCTCGCCCTGAAGCGTCTGGACGTCGAGGGCGTTTGAGAGGATCGATCGACTGAGCAAAGTGAATCCGGCGGGTACGGCGTCGACCACCACGATCGGTCCACCGTTGGGGTGGTTTCGATCGCTCGGTTGAGCCGTGGGCTCGAGCTCGAGTCGGACGCGCACTCTCGCGCCCACCGGGACCTCGGAAACCGTGTTTTCAAAAGGCGTGGAACTTGGCGAGTTGGAAAACCCGCTGGGCAATGGCAGACCGTCGAGCAGCGGCGGGCAGGCAGAGTAGAGCCTCCGTTTGACAACAGCATCCAGACCCTGGACGAGCGGGCGGCGATTGAGGTTTCTGTCGAGCGCCGATAGGACAATGGAATAGGCGAACGTACCATTGCCTTCAAGGTGCAGAGAAACCCTGCTCAATGGGGCTGCGTCGAGGGCGTCGAGTACAAGGGTTCGTGCGCCGGGCTTGGATTCGAACGAAGCGATCTGTCGGTTGTCGACCCCTACGATCAGAGTGTATCGATCGGCCTCGAGTGCTTCTCCCAACGCCGATTCCGCAAGCGCCTGTACAACTCGTCCGTTGACGGAATGCGGTAGCCAACCGCCGCCAGACCTGTGCGAAAGCAGCCAGTCTCGAGTCGACCGCGTGAGTTGTTCGTCGGGCTTCACTCGTGTAAAAGCCAGTAGCGCCAGAGCCGTAGTTTCGACCGACCCGGCCGATTCGGGTTTACCATCGTCGCTCCACGAGTTGAGATTTTGAAGATCCGCGCGCTCGTGATGAGCGCGCTTTCGTAGCACATCGAGACACTCCTCGGCAAGCGCCTGCCGATCCAGCGACTTGAAAGCCAAAGCCAGCTTCGCGAGCGCCGAGCTCGAGAGCGAATCTCGGCTCCGGTTCAAAGCGTTGGCCTGCTCGAAGCCCGACTTACCTTCGGCGGTCAAGATCGCCAGGAGCTGAGCTTTGGCCTCAAAGTCGCCGACGTCGAGCTTGGCGAATTCGCCTGAAAGATACGCAATTGCAGTTTCGAACAGGTGTGGATCGGAAACCGCAGATTGCGAGCGAGCTAGAGCCAACGCCTCGTACGTTCTTATCGTCGAGTGCGGATCGCTTGGATTCGAGAAGCTTGGACTTCGAACGATCGGCCAGCCGCCGTCTTGATTCTGCGCGAGAGCCAACTCGCGTACGAGTTTTTCGACTCGATCGCTCAAGACGGCAAGTGCTTCGTTGGGCGCTTTGTCGACGGCCTTCCGGGCGGAGAGAGCCGCCAGCAGGTCCGACGCGACGTCCAGAATCGTCGGTCTGCTCGAACCCGAGAACGAGTTCGAATCCAAGGCGGCGTCGACGAAGACGCGCGAAGCCAAAGGAGAAATGATGACAGACATTTTAGCGTTTGCATAATCTCCGCCTTCCGGCAACGCGAGCGTTCTGAGAACGTCGGCTGTCGAGACGCCCGAGGCGGTTGCGACGATTGGGACGCCCCAGGGTTTGATGGGAGAAGTCAGGACCACGGCGTCGGAGAGATCGTCCATCGTCGCCTTGGCTGTGATCTTGATTTGTTCGGCTCTCGGGACGTCTATCGGACCAAACGATGTTGAAGCAGCACCCGTGGCGGGAACGTCGACCTCCTTGGCGTCGACGGTTGTTCGGCCGCCGGCTTCGATCTGGAGTTGAACCTTGGCTCGACCCGCCCTGCCCTTCCGGTTCGAGAGCTTGACTGAGACGTTCGTCCGATCGCCCTCGACAAACCGATCAGGGGTCGAAATCGCGACGGTCCAGTCGCCTTCCACCTTGAGCTCGAGCGTGGCTTGCCCCAAGAGAGCATCTTGGGCGGAGGCGCCCCAGGCTGCGAGGCGATAGCTCCCAGGCGTCTCGGGCATTCGAATGCGCAGCTTCGCCTTGCCGTCGTTGTTGGTGACGACGCCCGGGTTCCAGTAAGCACTGGTAACGAACGCCGACCGAGGAGAGGAGAACGGTATTTGCCCCCCGCCGGATCGACCTTCACCTCTGGGACTCTTCATGTCTCCGTCAGCGACATTCGTCATGAACCTGAATTCTTTAAGTGCGTTTTTGTTCATTCGACCTGCGAACGGCCTTCCGCCCATGCCGGCCATTCCGCCCCCGCCCCCGCCCCCGCCCATGCCGCCGCCGACGCCTCCTGCTCGAAGTTTCGATTTCGGAGCGAGCTCTGGGGCGGCGAAGGAGACCTCGTCGTTGGCGAGCATCTTGACTGCGTCTTCGGACAGGGCGTCGCGGGTCTTCTCCTCTTGCCGGGCTTGCTCTCCGAGAACTTCCCTACTCACTCGCCGGGCGTAGGGTTGATAGCGAAAGAGGTTGGTAGCGGTCTGAGAAAACGCCTGCCTTCTCATCTGATTGAACCGGCTTTGCAGCGTCGGTTCGATCTCCGCGGTCAGATACGCCGCGTTCGACATCGACGCGGCAAGCTCGGCGCGAACGGGTTTGCCGAGAACGTCCAACGCCGAGAGTTCGATCTCGATCTCCTCGCCGGGCTTTGCCAGTGTTTTGGCAGCCTTCAACGAGACGTCCAGACGCCTCTCGACTTCAAAATCCAGGCGCGCGGTTGCGAACGACGAATCCAACATGCGAGCGACCCCAAGCCTTGCCGCGGGCGACTGCTCGGCCGAGGCGGTCCATTCAATCGGACCGTCGCCTTTGGGTATCGTGACCAATTGATATGAAAGGATGCGGTCCGTTTCCCAAGTGAGGATCGCAGTAGTGGAGGGCCCCATGTTTCTCAAGAGAACCTTCGCGGTTTCTCCCGAGCGGAATCCGCGAACGTCCGAGATGAATCGGAGTACAGGCCCATCGTTTGGACCCGACTGGGAAACCTGGATCAAGAGGAGTTCGGTGATGCGATTGCCGAATCGATCCTCGGCCGAGGCTCGGACGTGGTAAGACTTCGCAGCCTTTTGGGGAAGTCGGATCGCCGCCTTGGCCTTTCGCGAAATTGGGTCGATCGCCACGCTGGTCGAGACGACCTCGTCGTCAGCCTCTGGCTCGGCGTCTGACGAACTCCCAATCGGTTCGAGCGAAAGCACCACCGTTCCGTTCACGGGGAAGCCGCGCCTGGAATCGAGCTCGACGTCGATGGGAACCCATTCCCCAGCCGCGAAGACGCGACGCGGGACCGAGATCCTAAGGTCGTACTCCGAGGGCGCGAGTATCGCCTTCGCACGCGTTTCGAGGCCAAGCTCGGCGACCCTCGCCGTCACTTCCAGGACCCTCGAGTCGGATTCGAGAGCCGTGTCGTAGGAAAATGCAACAGTGCCCAAGGCGTCGGCTTGCAAGGTGGTTTGCACGCCCGAGGGTAATCGGATCTCGACGTTCGCGCCCGCCGCGGGGCTCCCCAACTCGTCGAGCAAAATCGCCTTTCCGAGCAGTATTTCCCCACGTCCCAAGACGTCGTGATCGAAAGCGATCCTCAGCGAATACGCGCTCGGTTCGACCGAGCGGACGTCGAACGTCCTTGAACTGAGTATCACGTCTTTGCGGCGAACCTCAACGGAGTAGGTCCCGAGCGAGGAGAACTCCGGCAGCTTGAATTCATCGTGGAGTGTTCCAAACTCTCCTGTCGAAGTCGATTTCGAATACAGCCTGCGGCCTCGCGAATCTGTCATGAAGACCTGATAGACTGTATTCGCATCGACGACGAACCGACCGACAAGGACGTCGCGGACGATCGCACGAAAACGGACAAGCTCGCCGGGCTTATAGATCGAGCGATCGGTCACGATGGCGGAAGTGGGAGCGAGAGGCCTCGCGGCAGACTCTGGGACGTCGAGCGAGCAGGCAGCGACGTGTGGACCGTCGAGCACCAAGACGCCCATGCGCCCGGACGCTGCTTCTCCCGCCGCCTTGTTCCAGGGCCGCAAGAGCACTCCATCGCCGCCGGTTTTCGCATCGAGAAACACGCTCTTGTCGTTGGAAATAAGAACACGCGCCTGGGGTCTGCCCTTCCCTGTCTTCATATCCTGGGCATAAACCAGTAGTTGGTCGGCGGACAGTTTGACAAACGCGTCCATGTCGCTGGCAATAACGAGCGTGGAAGTCTGGAGCGTCTTGTCGTCGGAGACCTTCACTGCGTAAACGCCAGGGTTCGGCAGAGCTTTGAGCTCATATTCATGCTCGACGTCGAGCAACGGTTTGAACTCGGGAACTTCGAGACTCCACGCGAAGTCGGGACTGACAAGGCCAACGTCGAGCCTCTCGACTCCCCAAAGCCTCGCTTCTTGCGGAAAAAATCCTCGGCGTTCAATCGGTAGGCTGATATGGTCAGATTGCGTATGTTTCGGGTCGTGGCCTTGATCTTGACTGGCTCTCCCGATCGGAACACTCTCGGCGAGACCACCTGGAGAGATGTCGAGGACAGTGCTTCGATTTTCTTGCTCGTCTCGACAATTTCGTTTTGATGGGCGTCGGCGTTGGGATGAGCAATGGCAAGCTTATATTGCCGCGATCGCAGCCTCTGGATCTCGCTTATGCTTCAAGAAGCGCGTCGCCAACGTCGATGGCGCGAGCACGACATTGGGGTTCCTGGGATATTGGTTGATCGACTCGAGCCAGACTGCGATCGCTTCGTCGATCTTGCGCTCCTCAAGAAAGCTCGCTCCGATCGACGCATTGATGCTAAAGACGCGTGAATCGAGCGGATTTTGAACGATAAATGCACGATAGCGTTCTCGAGCTTTCTCGAACTGCTTGTTGCTGAAGAGCACATCGGCCTTGGCGACCTCCGCCTCGAGGATCCCCTTGTGCAAGCGAAGCCTGGGCGTCTCTGGGATGTTCGACAAGGTACGTCTTCCATGTCGAGATCGCATCGTCGAACTTGCCGATCGAGGCTTGGAGATAGCCAATCTGAAAGAGTGCGATCGGAGCGAGTTTTGCGAAATCGAGCTTTGCTTTCGCAGCGTCCGCGCGGAAGCCTTGCGCTTTGAGAAACGCCTGAAGTGCTTCGATCGCTTGTCGCCTGCCGGCGGTCGAAACCGCTGAGTCGAGTTGCTGATTGATGACCGCCGCGGAGTCGTCTTCGCGAGGGTCTTTGGCTCCGCAAATCTGGACCAATCCATCGTCGACGTAATACGTTAAACCGAGCTGAGCGAGCGCGATCGCGAGGGTCTTTCGCAGCGGCACGCCCTCGATATCGAGCGTCACGGTTGAACTGAGGGTCTTGTCGGCCTCGACCAATGCGACAGGATCCACATAGATCGGCACGCCGTTGTAATCTTCGGACTTGGTTGCGGCCTTGACGTAGTCGAGCACTTCTCCAAGCGGAGTTTCCGTGGGAAAGGGCATCGAGATCGGCGTTTCGAGGATCCGCAGGATGCGCTGGGATTTGGGATCTTTGGGCGGCAAGAGCGGTCGCCTGACTCCAGGGTCTGCATCGACAGACGGTTCTGACGTCTGGAGAAGCTCCTCAGCCAAAGGCGCATAGGCGGCGCCCAACTGAAATGCATGCGCACAGCCAAAGGATGTGCTGGATAGTCTTTGAGAAACCTCTTGAGTGCTGCAATTCCGAGCATGGCCGCGCGGTCGTCCTGGACAATCCCTGCCTCGGCAGGGTCGTCCGCCCGCTCTTTGGCTTGCGCTTTCGACCCCTGTGGGCTGGGCAGGCAAGCTTTGGGGTCCTCTTCGAGCCTGTTGCGTTCCGGCTTCGTCGAGATTGATCGGGAGAGCGAGACCGTAGGTATCGGCGATGTGATACAGCGATCGAGCTCGCAGTTCGTCGAGCTCAGGCTTCGCTCGCTCTGCGTCGAGTTCGCGGACGAGGTCGGTCCAGATCCTCCTGGCTTTTCGAACATCCTGGGTTTGATAGCTGATTTCCGCGAGTCGATAGAGCGCTTGACGACTTTCCGGCGCCTTGGGGAATGTTTTGAGAAACCGCTCGAGCGTTTTGGTTGCGGTCTCGAGATCGCCAGAGTCTTTGGCAACTGCTGCGGATCGAAGCGTCAGGCGAATGCGTTCAGAGTCGTTGGCCGCAAGCTCGGTCGCCAAGTTGAGGAGCTCGAGAGCGGATTTCGCGTCGATCTCGATCGAACGATCCGTGGGATTGAGAACGCGATCCGCAAGGCGTTCGCAGAGCCTGGAGGCGTCGACCTTGCGCTCGTTTCCCCAAACACTGTTGGCTTGCTTATGAAAAAGCGCCTCGGCTGCGTCGAAGTGTCGAGAAGCGAGTTCGACGAGCGCGAGCTCGAACTCGATTTTGGTTCGCCACACGCCCTCGCGGTCGGCGGCGATTGCGTCCGAAAGGACTTTCCTCGCTTCGTCGAGCTTCTTGTCCAACCGGAGCGCAGAGCCTTGAATGAGGCGATAATAAACGAGATCGGCCCCCTTGACGCGGGTGGATTCCTTGTCGATCGCCGCCGAGGCGTCGGTATAGCGGCCTTCTTGCATGGCGGCGACGATCGAAGCTGGCAAGACAGGCGCCGCCGGGTCGACCGCTTTGGAGGCTTTGGGGATCGGATCGACTTTCGATGCCTCTTGCGACCCAAGAGCTTGGTTCGATCCGATTGTGATAGCCCCAAGTGCTATCGATGCGCATAGGGAAAGGGCGCGGCGAAAGGCCATTGCAAACGCCTCCTGGCTGGAGATCCATACTTTGGGGAAAATCGACACGCCCTGTCCGGTTAGACGCTCGATCTCTGGTTTCTATTCGCAGAATCGGTGGAGCTGGATAGCGACCGAAGCGACGCGGCTTCGGAAAGTCATCAATAACCCGGCTCAGCCGCAAAACGAACCTTTGGCCTCTTAGCCCTGAAGGTGCGACTTGGAAAAGCCCAGGGCAACGCCCTGGGATCGGATGTGGCGATCGCATAACGCATTCCCACATTGTAGCCCTGACGGCGCTACCGAACCGAGGAGAACGGACGCGGCGAATGCTCTTCTCCGTTGGTCCCAGAGCGTTGCCCTAGGCTGTTGTGAATCGCCCTTTCAGGGCTAAGAATCAACACACTGCTCACTGCAAACAGCTCCGCACCGAGGGAGTATCCTGCGTCGTAAGAAACTCAAACAGTCCTCGCCTCACGTCGATTCGAGCATTCCTTGACTGGCCGTATCAATCAGCGATAGGTCTGCGGTATATACGCTTTGAGCTTCTTCGGAGCGAGCTTCAGAGCGATATTCGCGAACCTAGGGAGACCGTTTACGAGGGGTACGCTCACCCAGTCTTCGCCGATCAAAGGTCTGGCGTACTCGAGGTATTCGTCGGTGACGTCGATCTTGTTTTCGGCGATCCACTTGGATGGAAAGACTCGCTCGGAGTTTGCCATTCTGTCGAGCGCCGTCTTGCCGTAAGCGATGTGATAGCCGGGCTTGGAGCGGTCGCGAAAGATCGTCGACATCCATCCGGAGCCCTCGGTACGCGCGATTGTCGCGGCATATCTTCCCACTGCGTAGGCTTCGTCGAGGTCGACCACGCTGGCATAAGCGATCGCGTTGCGATGGTCCGTGCCAGGCACCTGTCCACGCGCCTTGCCGGGTACTGGGAATTTGAGAGTGTTCAGGAAATTGACGACCGTTTGGGCGACGGTCGTTTGGCTGGCGCTAAACTGGACGTGACCGAAGCTGTCGCGAACGGCGCCCAGTTCACCGACGTCGAAGCCTTCGCTGACGACGACAATGCAGCGGCCGTCGGACGCGAGCTGGCGGAGCACGTTATCGCCGAGTTGTTCGAGCGAGACCTTGGCTTCGGACAGGTAGATCTGGAGCGGAAGGGTTCGCTTAGGGTCGGCCAGACGGGCAGCGGCCGGGATGAAACCGATCTTTCGACCCATCGCCTGGACGACGAGCACGGGATCGGCTGGGCACGAGCCTGCGTTCTCTTCGTTGGCCTGGCGAATGTAGCTTGCCATATAGCGGGCGACCGAGCCGTAGCCTGGCGAATGGTCCAGGAGCTCGAAGTCTTGGTCCCCCAGGTCGTTGTCGATGGTTTTGGGAGCTCCGGTGGCAACCAGATCCAGACCCGCCTCTTTGGCAACCTTGGCGATCTTGTTCGCGGTGTCTTGCGAGTCGTTGCCGCCGATGTAGAAGAAAAAACCGACGTCGTGCGCCTGGAAGACGTCGACGACGCGAGCGAAGTCCTCCGTTTGCGCAGACTTGAGTTTATATCGGCATGTGCCGACTCCGCCTGCCGCGGGCGTGGTTCTCAGGAGGGCGATTTCCTCGTCGGGAGTGGCTGAGAGGTCGATGAGCTCTTCCTTCAAGACTCCTTCGACGCCGAACCTGCCGGCGTAGACCGTACCGAAGACGCTTGGATTGGATCGGCATTCGTCGATAATCCCTCGGAGCGTGTTGTTGATGACGCAGGTGGGTCCTCCGGACTGCGCAACGACGACGTTCTTGGGCATGGCTTGCTTCCTCTTGAGACTTGTTGGCTAGGCGGGTTTACTCAGCTTTTCAACCATGGTGGAATCGAGGGAAGGAGGGCCTCGAAGGCCGCGATCCGCTCGTCTGAATAGGTTCCAGGGTAAGTGCCGGCGAAGAAGCGAGCCAGAGCTTCGGAGTGGAACCTGCGCCACGACTCGTCCTCCGACCCAGGATTGATTGGATAGAACTGCACGCCGTTGGCGTCGGCCGCGTCTTTATCTCCCGGAGCGTCGCCGATCATCAGGCAATTTCCGATTTCGTATTTGCCGATGGCTGCATATTTCAGGTGTTCCTTTTTGCTTCCGAGGTCTTGGCCGGCGATCAGGCCGACGTACTTGGCCAGTCCGTGCTCTTCCCATTCTCTGTGGAGGGCTTCTCCAGGCGTGGCAGAGACGACCATGATATCGGCGCGTTCTGAGAGTTTTCGGAGCGATTCCTCGACCATTGGAAAGGGCGGAACGGCTGAGACCATCTCGCCGATCGACTTATTCACGGCCTCGCTCCATTTGTACGCCAGAGCAAGATCGGGATCCCCTGTTTTGGCCACCTCGGCGGCGAGCGTGGGGTTCGCGAGCTTGGTCTCGCGGCCGATCCAGTCTCGCACGCCTTGGATTTTGGGAACCTTGAAGCCGCGAGCTTGGACTTCACGGCGTTCTTCGAGCAAATCGAACGTTCGCACCAGGGCTGGGAATCGATTGATCCCGCGCCAACGGGAGTACAAATTCACGAACTCCGCTGCCTCCCTGGCAAACCTGGAGACGGCGGCCAGGCCAAAGTAACGAATAATGTTGGGGATGAAGCATTCCTTGTGCTTCACCTCCATGGTGTCGAAGGCGCAGCCGTCGCTGTCGATGCCGACGAAGAATTCCTTTTTCTTGGGAAAACTCTTCAAGACTTCGTGTGGATCGGCTGCTGACGGCATGGACGTATTCCTCTTGTGGAACGCGCACTACTATCGTTTGAGAAGCGATAGCGTACAATTTCGTGAGAATCGGCTGCTCGAGCACGGATTTCTCGCGAAGACGCGAAGCCTCATTTTCTAATGGATCGGGTTTCTCTGGAACAAGAGGTCGTCGACCTTACGGAAACCCTGCGGGTTGGCGATACGCTTTATGGCGGCCGGTGTTCCATGATACGATTCATAAGAATTTAGAAGGGTCGGATCGCGCGCGGGAAGGCTCGAAATCGGCCCGGTTGGACGACCAATTCATGGCAACAGGCGAGAAACGTCAGCCGATGGCTGAAGCCCCCCCCAACGACCTTGTCGCCGTGATCCGCCGTTCCGGGATCCTCTCCGACCGGCAGGTCGAGGACCTGAAGAACCGCGTGCTCAAGGGCGATTATCCGTTCGAGGCCAAGGCTTTGGCCGAAAGGCTGATCGACGAAGACGTCCTCACCGAGTATCAAGCTTCCCGATTCCTTCGCAACAAGGCTCACGGTCTGGTCGTTGGCAAATACGTCATCCTCGATCGGATCGGGTCGGGATCGATGGGCAGGGTCTACAAGGCTCACCACCAGCTTATGGGCAGAGTGGTGGCCATCAAGATCATCGCTCCGGAGATCTCGAACAACGAGCGCGTGGTCTCTCGCTTCCAGAGGGAGATGAAGTTGGTTGGCAGGCTCGACCATCCGAACGTGGTTAGAGCCTTTGACGCCGACCAGATCGGCTCGGTTTTGTACATCGTAATGGAATACGTCTCGGGCCAAAGCCTCTCGATCAAGCTGCGGACCGATGGTCCGCTGAATCCGGCCGACGCGGTCGACTACATCGCCCAATCGGCTCGAGGCCTGGCTCACGCGCACGACCAGGGAATCGTCCATCGCGACGTCAAACCCTCGAACCTGTATCTCAGCAAGCAGAGGAACATCAAGGTTTTGGATCTTGGCCTGGGCGTGTTGATGGAGGCCGACCAGCACTGCACGTTCGAGACCGCCGACGGAGTGGCCGTGGGTACGGTCGATTATATGTCTCCAGAACAGGCATGCGGGCAGGAGGTCGACGGTCGCAGCGACGTTTACAGTTTGGGCTGCGCAATGTACCACCTGGTTACGGGTCGGCTGCCGTTTCAGGGGGATTCTCCGATCGAGCGGTTGGGCAAGCGCATTTCGAACCCGCCAGTGCCTATTTTATCGGTTCGCCCCGATCTGCCTTCAAACGTCGTGAAGGTGATGGACAAGATGCTGGCGATCAAGCCTCGCGATCGCTTTCAGTCGGCCCGAGAGGCAGCGGACGCACTCGAATTGCTGATCAGGCGCAAGGCGCCCGTAAGCCTGGGACCTGGCGACGCCTCGGTCAACGTCAAACCGAAGGTCTCGGGCGGCGATGCGAACGTCCAGGCCGACCCGATCGCCGCTCTTCAGTTTGCGGCGGGCGGATCCTCACAGGCTCCTGGGCCTGTTCAAGCAGCCCCACCGCCTAGGGTGATCATTCGAGATCCTGTCTATCCTCGCTGGTTCAGGCCTCAAGCGCGGTTGGTCGAGCAGTCGCCTTGGTTGGGATTGGCAGCGGCGATCACAATCTCCATCGCCCTCCTCGGGCTTGGATTCCTGTTGGGCAAACTGCTCTAAGAGAATCCTTGGGCCTAGCCAAATGTCTTGTCCTGTTCGAATAAAGCCTCGTTTGACAGCCGTCTTTTGGACGCATTAAGCTGGGATCAAAATGATCCCAAGCTTCGTTTGTTTTGAGTTAGAGGCCTTGCAAAACCATGGCGATATTGACGATTGCGTTGGTTTCGATGGGCTTTTTGGCATCCGACCCATCGAGTTCGGTCGGCAAAACGATCTCAAACTTCAGCCTGCCTGACCATCAAGGCTCGGTGCGGTCTCTCGAAGGAACAGCCGAGGGCTCGAAGGTCGTCGTCGTTGCGTTCGTGGGGACGGAATGCCCGCTCTCACAACGATACGAGCCCGTGCTTGCCAAGCTGGCGAATCTGCTCGAGCCGAAGGGAGTGACTTTCATCGGAGTTTACTCAAACTCCCAGGATTCGATTGCAGAAATCGCAGCCGACGCCAAGAAGCACAGCCTGACTTTTCCATTACTGAAAGACGCGGGATCGAAGATTGCCGATCAGTTCGGAGCGACCAGGACTCCCGAGGTTTTCGTTCTCGATCGAGCCCGGAAGATTCGCTATCAAGGCGCGATCGACGATCAATTCGGCGTGGACTCCGCGCGTCCGAAGGCCAAGCGAAGTTCGCTCCTGGAGGCGGTTGACGAGTTGCTGCTCGGCAAGGAGGTCGCCACTCCATTCGTGCCCGCCAAGGGATGTCTCATCGGTCGGGTTCGAGTGAAAGCCGATTCGAACGCTTCCGTCACTTACTCGAGCCATGTTGCGTCGATTATCCAAAAGCGCTGTCTCACGTGTCACAGGACCGGCGAGGTTGGACCTTTCGATCTTTCAACATACGAGTCGGCGAGCGACTGGTCGGAGTCAATGCTCGAGGCAGTGGACCAAGGCCTGATGCCGCCCTGGGACGCGAGTCCAAAGTTTGGCAAGTTCTCGAACGAGTCGAGGCTTTCCGACGAAGAGCGACGAATCTTACGAGAGTGGGTAGAGGCTGGGGCGCCGGAGGGGGATCTGAGCCAAGCCCCCCCTGCTCCGAAGTTCGTTCAGGGTTGGCGGATCGGCGAGCCCGACTTGGTGGTGACGTTGCCCAAACCCGTGAAGATCCCAGCCAGTGGGACCGTGAATTATCAATACTTTTCCGTCGATCCCGGTTTGAAAAAAGACGTATGGGTGCGGGCGTCGGAGGCGCGGGCAGGCAATCCCAAGGTGGTGCATCATATCTTGGCTTTCGTGCAACCCCCGGACGAAAATCGTAAGCGACCTTCGCAGGAGCTTGGATCGGATTGGATCGCCGTCGACGTGCCCGGCGGGTCTCCTTGGGTGGCGCCGGAAGGCCTTGCCAGGTTCGTACCCGCAGGGTCCAGGTTCGTGTTTCAAATGCACTACACCCCCGACGGAGAGGAAGAAACCGATCAAAGCAAGCTTGGTCTCGTGTTCGCCGAGCCAAGCACGATCAAAAAGGAACTGAAGTCCGCCGTCGCGTTCAACAGGACGATATCGATCGGTCCAGGCGAAGCGAACGCTTCCGATACGACAGGCTACCGGTTTCAGCAAGATATGTTCTTATATTCGCTGGTTCCTCACATGCACTTAAGGGGCAAGGCGTTTCGCGTCGACGCCGAGAATTTGGACGGGACGACCGAGACTTTGCTCGACGTACCGAGATACCGGTTCAACTGGCAGAATCTCTACAGGATCCAGACGCCCAGGTTCATGGCTGAGAAGACTTCCCTGGTCTGTACAGGCTGGTTCGATAATTCGAGGGACAATCCTTCGAACCCAGACTCGAGCGCGCGGGTGAGCTGGGGCGACCAAACTTGGGAAGAGATGCTGGTTTGTTATTTCGACGTTGCCCTTGCCGACCAAGACCTGACTTTGGGCCCTCCCAGAGTCCGTCGGCGAGAAGACGGCGCGGCCGAGGCGACTTTCCACTACAAACCGACCAAACCGGCGAAGTCGGTTTATCTGGCCGGCGATTTCAACGACTGGAAGCCCGACGAACTTGCGATGGACGGGCCCGATTCAGAAGGCGTCTACACGAAGAAACTGGCGCTTTCGCCTGGAGACTATGAGTACAAGTTCGTGGTCGATGGGATGCTCTGGAGATACGACCCAGGCAACCGGCGCCAGGTTGGGTCTTACAACAACAGCCTTGTGACGATTCCCCAACCGACCAAAGCTGAACCGAAACGGCCCTAACCGCTGCCAATCGTTGCATTCCGCCGCCGCTGGACTTAGAGTCTGGATTGAACAGTGGTGAAACAAAGTTCCATCGCGAAATCCAAAACCGAGGAGATTCCGATGTCGAGCGTGAATCGTCGCACGTTTCTGGCGAGCGCTGGCGCAGGCGCAGCAGCGCTGGCGAGTGTTTCCAAGGCCAAAGCCGCCGACGCCAACGACCGGATTCAGGTCGCAGTGATCGGGGTTCATGGTCGAGGAATGTCGCACGTAGAGGCGTTCTCAAAGAACCCTCAGACGCGCGTGGCCACAATCTGCGACGTCGACGCCTCCCAGTTCGAACATGCTCGGAAACGCATTGAAGAGAAGACCGGGGAGACCCCGACCTTCGTCCAGGACTTGCGTAAGGTGATGGAAGACAAATCGATCGACGTCGTTTCGATCGCCACGCCCAACCATTGGCACGCGTTGGCGGCCGTTTGGGCGTGCCAAGCGGGCAAGGACGTCTACGTGGAAAAGCCAGTCAGCCACAACGTCGTGGAAGGCAAGCGCATCGTCGAGGCTGCCCGAAAGTACAAGCGAATCGTCCAAACAGGGACGCAGAATCGGAGCTCGAGCGGAGTGAAAGAGGCAGTCGACTTCCTCCATTCCGGCAAACTGGGGACGATCTATCTGGCCAGGGCTCTCTGTTTTAAGCCCAGGGGCTCGATCGGCGTCAAAGCCGATGCGCCGGTTCCCAAGGGCTTCGACTACAACATCTGGCTTGGCCCAGCGCCCGAGCGTCCCTTCAATCCAAACCGATTCCATTACGAATGGCACTGGAATTGGGATTATGGCAACGGCGATATCGGCAATCAAGGCATACACCAGATGGACGTGGCTCGCTGGGGCCTTGGCAAGTCCGATTGGCCGGCGCTGATCGAATCCAGCGGCGGCCGGTACGCCTATAAGGACGACGGCCAGACGCCAAATACCCAGAGTGCGACATTCCGTTACGACGACTGCTTGCTCGAGTTCGAAGTCCGCGGACTACCGACGAACGACGAAATGGGGATCAAGGTCGGCAACCTTTTCTACGGCAGCGAGGGTTGTCTGGCAATCAACGGCGGAACCTGGAAGACTTTTCTTGGACACAAAAACACCCCAGGACCTTCCGGCAAAGGCGGAGACTCCGAAGGTGGACACTTCGAAAACTTCGTCAAAGCGGTTGTCGCGAGGGATCCTTCGATCTTGAACGCGGACATCATCGAAGGACACCGTTCGAGCGCTTTGTGCCATCTCGCGAACATCAGCTACAGGCTCAAGCGAGCGATCAACTTCGATTCCAAGACCGAGACGTTCGGCAGCGATCACGAGGCCAATGCGATGCTGTCTCGCGAGTATCGATCGCCCTTCGTGATGCCGGACGTGGTTTGAGGCGTAGCCAAGATCGTCGGCTGTTCCACCTTTGAAGCCAGAAATCGTCTGGGAACTATCAAGTCCGCGCACTGGCAGAGCGAGCGAATCGCGGAGAGTTGGCTCATGTTTCTGCTGTTCGCGGTGGAAAACCCATCAATCAAGCCGCTCGAGATCTCCTCCAGGCTCCGGGGCGAGCTTGTTTACTTCGCGGCGGCGTTGGGCGAAGCAGGCGCGCCGAACTTGCCGAGGGCGAATACTGGTTCAACCCATCCGAGATCCAGCAGTGGCTCGAAGAAGGGGTCATCGAGCTCGTCTCTCCACTGGACACCGAGAATAAAACCGAGGTCGAGCTGAGCGAAGACCAGGAGAATCTCTTGTCTTGGCTCTCAGCCAACGGCGTCGGCAGAGCTCGCGTATCTGAACGATGATTCTTTGAGCCGAGGCACCGGATATCGCTGCATTGCTTGACTGGATGCATACTGCGGTCGTACATTTTCAGAAGGAAGAGTGCGGATCGAGAATGCGGACTCCAATGAGCAACCAAGTGTCGGTCGATCGCATTCTTATCCCAGCGAATTCGAGGAGTATCTGATGTCGGCCGAAACGGCGCGATTCAAGTGGTTTGCCCTATTTTCCCTTGCGTTCTGCCTGCTAACGGGGGGTCTGCCGGCTCTGGCTCAGGACGCCGACGACGAAAACGAAGAATCCGAACAGCTTGCCGATTCGGTCACTCAGAAGTTCCTTCAGGGCCTGAGAGATCGTGGATACTTTGATATCGAGCGAGAGTACCTGGAAAAACTTAGAGGTTCCTCCGACGTCGACGAAGACCTCAAAGCCACGATCGACCTGTTGATTGGCAAGAGCCTATCGAGCGAGTCTGAGAACACCCAGGACTTTGAAAAACAGAAAGAGCTTTTGGCGCAGGCTCGGGCTCGGTTCGATGCATTCATCAAGGCGAACCCAAACCACCCAAAGAAGCCCGAGGCTCTGGTTCAGCTCGCGAAGCTGCATTACCTCCGTGGAGTCGCCTCGCGGATCGAGTCGGAACAAGGCGAGGCTGTGGAGAAGCAGGCCAAGGCGGCGGAGTCTCGAGCGGCATTCGCTCAGGCCCGAAAGGCCTACGACGACGCGATCAAACCACTCAAGGACGCGTACGACAAGTTCCCGTTGGCCGGCGCCGACATGAAGAAAGAGCAACGAGCCGAGAAGGACTCCGTCCACCAGGCCTTGATGAACGCAAAGCTGCAACGAGCCTTGGTCGATTACGAAGAGGCGCAGTCGTTCCCGCTTGGGTCCAAGGAAAGGAATGATCTGCTCGATCAAGGCATCAAAGCCTTTGAATCCATCCACCGGGATTACCGAACGATGATGGCTGGGCTCACTGCCCGCGCCATGCAAGGCAAGTGCTTCGAGGAACGCGGCGAAGATGGAATCGGACCTGCGATGGGCATCTACGAAGAAATCCTCGGCCATCCCGACTCACGGCTCAGACCGCTGCAGCGGAAGGTGGCGTTCTACAAGATCATCGCGCTTTCGAAGCGAAAGGAATATGCACGCGCCGCCGACGAGGCTGCGGCTTGGCTTGCCAGCGCGAATCTCCAGACCAGGCGATCCGAGGCGGGCATCGGAGTTCGGCTCGAGCTGGCGAAGAACATCCTCATGCAGCTTCCCACTCTCAAACCCGTCGATAAAGATGCAGCCACCAAGAAAGCCGTGGAAGAGCTTGCCGAGGTTGTCCGATACACGTCACAGTTCAAGCTCGAGGCGATCGAACTCCTAAAGAAGTTTCGCCCCAAGACGACGATGAACGCGATGTCGGCGTCAAAGGTGAACTACGAAGACGCGATGCTCCAGGCCGACGACGCCTTTGCCCTGGAAGATTGGCCCAAGGCCATTGCATATCTGAGACGGGCGGTCTCCCGACTCGATCCGAGCAAAGACTCAGACAAGCTCAACACCACCCGCTATCGCCTGGCGTTCGCGCTTTTCCGAGCCAAACGCTACGCCGAGGCCGACGTTTTGGCCGAGTACATCGCTCGCAGCCACCCTGGTTTTGGGCTTGCCTCGCAGGGTTCGGCTCTGGGGATGATCTCGCTCGTTTCCGCCTACACCACTGGCGGGCTTGCCCCATCGGATCTCGAAAGGCTGCTCGATCTGTCGGCCTACACCATCAAGGCGTTCCCCGATTCCGAACAGGCCGACGTCGCCAGGATTTATCAGGGAGAAATCGCTCTCGGTCAAGGCAAATTCGAAGACGCAGCCAAGGCCTTCGAAGCGGTGCGCCCCGTCTCGTCGAAACGCTCCGACGCTCTCATGAAAGCGGGCGTGGCGCACTGGAACCTGAGCCAAGACAAACTCGACGACGCCGAAGCCAAGCTGGCGGTCGAAAGGCTTTCCGCGGCCTTGGACGGACGCAAACAGGCAGGCGCGCTGCCGACCGATCCAGGTTTGGTGAACAACGCTTGCGAAATCGCCGAAATCCAGCTCCAACGCGGCAAACCCGTCGACGCTTTAACGGTGCTTCAGCCGCTTTCCTCGGGAATGAACGCCGCGACCAAGACGCCGGGGCTTTCTCAATTGAATTTCAAGCTCATGACATACGTCATGCGCGCTCATATCGCAAACAACCAATCCGACCTCGCGGCCAAGGATTTGAAATCGCTCGAATCCGGCGGCGGCACGCAAGCCGAACTGACAAACTTGTACTACCAGCTTGGCAAACTTCTGAAAAAGCAGATGGACGACCTGAGCGCGAAAAACGACCGTGTTGGTTTTGCGCGGACGAGGGACGCTTACCAGCGCGTGCTGACTTCGGTGCTCGAGAGCAAGACCGGCCAGTCGTTCCAATCGCTCCAGTGGGCAGGGGAATCGCTCCTGGACCTGGGCTATGCAAACGACGCGGCCTCCGCGCGCTCGAGAAGGTTTACGCCACGTACTCCGCCGACGAGGAGTTCAAAAAGAAGCCAAACGCGGCCTCGCTGCTCTTGCAGACCAGACTCAAGCTCGCTGGGGCGTACCGCAAGAACAAAGAGTTCGACAAAGCCCAACAGCTGATTTTGAAAATCATCGAGGAGAACCCGAGGCTTCTCGAGCCTCAGTTCGAGCTTGGCGAGCTGCACGAGGCGCACGCGTTCGCTTCCAACAAGCCCGACGAGCTGAACATCGCCTTCAACTATTGGGCCAAGCTCGCCGGTCGCTTGGGAACGCGGAAGGCCAAGCCTACCGAGTTCTACGAGGCTTGGTACCACGCCGCACTCGTCCGAGAGCGCCAGAAGAAACCCGACGAGGCGGCGGGCGTGCTCAAGGGCGTCATGAGGCTCAACAAGAGCGTGGGCTCGCCAGAGATGAAGTCTAAGTACGAGGCGCTCATCAAACGTCTTCAGTCGACAAGCGCTTAGAACAAAACGCCGAAACACGATCGGGCTGGATCTCCCAAGTCGATTTTACTGATAGAGGCATTTGTCCATGAAGTACGCAGGCTTGTTGAAAGTTGTTGTCGCTTGCTCGGCCGCGGCGTGCGCTTCCTGGGTTTTTGCCGACGAGGTGTTGCTGATACCTGGGTCGAGCGTGAAAGCGCCCGGAGGCAGGCTAAGGGGAACGATCCAGTCGGAATCGCCCAACGAACTCGAGATCCAGGTCTCTGGGTCAAACCAAACCGTGCCGATCGACCAGATCGCTTCGGTGAAATACGACGGTCAACCTGCGAGCTTGGGTTTGGCGGAGTCTCGGGAATCGAACGGCAACCTCACCGATGCGGCCGAGCTTTACAATAAGTCGGCGTCGGAGGCTTCCGATAAGCCGTTTGTACTAGAAAAAGCCCAGATGGGCCGAGCACGCGTGCTTGCCGAACTGGGGATGACCGATCCCAAGATTCTCGGCGATGCGATCAAGGCTCTTTCGACGTTCGTCTCAGCGCATCCAAAAAGCAGGCATGCACTCGCGGCGCACGAGCTCTTGACCGAGCTCCAACTTTACAAGGGAGATTTTGCTGGGGCGCGCAAGACCGCCGCGGATCTCTCGAAACTGCCCTCGGCGTCGACTCGGGGGACGATCCTTCAAGCGCGTATCGACGTGAAGCAGAAGAAATTCAACGAAGCCTTGGCCGCCGCCGAGACAGTCGTCTCGTCCTCTGGCAAGAACTCGGCGTCTAAGCGCGACGCCTTGCTCGTCAAGGCCGAGGCCTTGGCTGGGCTTGCGAAGTATCCCGAGGCGGAGGCCGCTGCGCGAGAGGTGATGAAGGGAGCGGGCGCCGAAGACGCTCAGGTTCAGGCGGCTGCCTACAACACCTTGGGCGATTGCCTGGTGGCAGCGGGAAAGAAGAACGAGGCCGTCTACGCGTACCTGCACACCGATCTTGTCTTCTTCAAGAACAAAGACGAGCACGCCAAGGCTCTTGCTCGATTGGTGAAACTATTCCGAGAGCTCAAACGGGACGATCGAGCCCAGGAATGTCTCGATCGTCTGAAGCAAGATTATCCTCAAAGCGCCTGGCTGGCTTCACTCGACGACCAAAACGACAAATAGAAAATTCATTTGGACGGAGTAGTGGTTTCCTCTCCTATATTTTTCTTCGAAGCATAAACGTCCCGGCCACAGCGAGTAAACCGCCGACGATGATCACGTTCGACGCTTGCCAGGGCAAGGATCCGAAGTATCTCGATAGCGTCCAGTTGATCGTTCGGCCAGCCTCTCCCATCCAGTAGGAGTAAGAGCTCGTAATCCGCATTTCCGCCTTGAGGGGCGTATAGCCGAGCAACTTTTGCCACTTGGCAACATGCACCAGAACGAACTCGCCAACCACCGGCGCAAGCACGACCGAGAGAACGACGAGAAACGACTTCTGAAGCCGCGAAAGCCTCGGTCTCGGTACATATTCTTCACTGGCGGTTGGGAGCTTACGCATGCCTAGACGCCTCCAATACGGGCGGCTCCTTCACTTTTTCATGATCGATTCCTTGATCTGGATGGCCGCTGGACCGACCAGAACAACGAAAATGCCAGGGAAAATAAAGAGAACCAAGGGAAAGAGAAGCTGGACGGCGGTTTTCGCCGCTCGTTCTTCGGCAAGCTGCCGCCTGCGGAGCCGCATCGAATCCGACTGAACCCGAAGCGCCGCGGCGATCGACGATCCGAAACGCTCTGCCTGTATCAAAACCGCCGAAAGTGAACGCATGTCGTTGACGCCGGTGCGCAAGCCCAAGTCGTGAAGCACGTCTTTGCGAGTCCTGCCCATCTGGAGCTGAAAGTTGGCGATGGCGAACTCCTCGCAGAGCACGGGGCACGAACTAGCCAGCTCGTTGGCCACTCGCCGCATCGCGGCGTCCAGACCAAGGCCTGCTTCGACGCAGACGACCATCAAGTCCAGAGCATCGGGCAAACCGAGGAAAATCGCCTCGGCCCGCTTGCTCTTGAGCACCGCCAGAACGACGCCAGGCAAATAGAATCCCGCCGCCGCGCCGAAGATCATGTACATCACCCCCGGCCTTGTCAGTCCGTACTTCGCATAAAACAACGGCGCCGTGACTCCAAACGCCAAGAGCAAGCAGAAAAACTTGATTCCCAGGTAAATCGACATCGCGTGCTCGCCGCGAAAACCCGCATTCAAGAGCTTGGTCTGGAGTTTGCCCAGTTCCACTTCGTTGTTCGGCCGAAGCGGCTTCGAGAGCGCCTTGGCGGCCTTGGTCACCTGCTGCTGGATTTTGTCTTGCCTGCGAACCAAAGTGCTGGGTCCGCCAGGTTTGTGCTGGACCGACTGGCGAATGATCCTGTCCAGTCGATCGCCCGCCTTCGACTGCTTGTCGGCAACGGTCGAAAGAATCGCCCAAACGACGAGAGCCATCGAGACGAAAGTGGCGGCGGGCGCCAGAAGTTCCCAAGCCATTCTTCACACCTTGATCGAAATGATCTTCTTAATGGCCACGGCGCCCACGAGTTGTAGCACGCCCGCGAACGCGAGCATTTTCGTGCCCATCGGCGTCGTGAACAGCAGGCTGACATATTCTCGATTGAGTACATAAGTAAAGCCGAGCAGGGCGGGCGGCATGGCCAAAAGCACTGCCCCCGAGAGCCTGCCTTCTCCCGTGAGAGCAGCCACCTGGCCCATGATCTGAAAACGCTCTCGGATAATTCTGCCGATCTTGTCGAGAACTTCGGCGAGGTCGCCGCCGGTGGACCTCTGGATCACGACGGCTGTGACGAAGAACCGAACGTCCATCGTCGGCACGCGTTCCGACATCGACCTCAAGGCGTCCTCGATGGGGATGCCGAGATTCTGCTCCTCGAAGATCCGTCCGAATTCAACCGAAATCGGCGGCGGCATCTCCTCGGCCACCATGTGCAGACCGGACGCCAGTCCGTGCCCAGCCCTCAACGCCCTGCCGACCAGCTCCAGAGCGTCCGGCATTTGAGTCATGAAGTTCTTCACTCGCTTCTTCTTCCTCATCACCAACCAGAAAAACGGCAACGTACCCATCACAAAAGCACAGACGGGAACCGCGACAAGCGGCAGTTTGAGCGCGAACGCCGCGACCGCGGAAACCCCTGCCAGTCCAAAGACAATCCATTGAAAGTATTTGAAATCGATACCTAGATCGGCTTGCTCGTACAATTTGAACAAGCCGTCGCCTTTGGGCAGAAGCCTCGAAAGCCCTCCGGACTGCTGCAAGTCCACCGCCTGCAATCGCAGGAAGGTCGCAGCCCCCGTTTTGTCTTTTCCTCTACGTTTTCCCGAAATGTCCTCGAGCCGCTGCTCCGCGAGCGAACTCGGAGACTTGGTGAGCGCCATGCTCACCCCAGCCACGAGCATGACCACCGTCAATCCAACTAGTATCGAAACCACCATCGAACTCATAACCGGGCTCCGGGCTAGTTGGGTTCAGTCCTTCAAAAGCACGCGTTGGCGGAAGAGGTCGGAAGGCAGGTGGTAGCCTGAATGCTCCAGTCTGTCCATGAACGTGGGTCGGATTCCGGTCGCGGCGAATTCACCAAAAGCGCGGCCGTTGGAATCGATGCCAAGCTGCTTGAAGGAGAAGATCTCTTGCATGATGATCGTATCGCCCTCCATGCTGACCACCTCGGAGATGCTCGTCAGCTTTCTGGGCCCCCCCTGGAGCCGGTTGGCCTGAACGATAAGGTCCACCGCGGACGCGAATTGTTGGCGAAGCGCACGGATCGGCAGCTCGAGGCCCGCCATGCTGATCATCGTCTCCAACCGGCTCAAAGCGTCGCGAGGCGTGTTGGCGTGAACCGTCGTCATCGATCCTTCGTGACCGGTGTTCATTGCCTGGATCATGTCGAGCGTCTCGGCGCCTCGGCACTCGCCGATGATGATCCGGTCGGGACGCATACGAAGCGCGTTCTTGACCAGATCTCTTGCCGTCACTTCGCCTCGACCTTCAATGTTCGCCGGCCTGGTCTCCAATCGGACGACGTGGTCCTGCTGCAACTGAAGCTCGGCGGCGTCCTCGATCGTGAGGACGCGCTCGCCTGAAGGTATAAAGCTCGAGAGCGTGTTCAGAAGCGTCGTTTTTCCGCAACCAGTGCCTCCCGAGATAATGATGTTGAGACGAGCCTTGATCGCGCCTTCGAGCACGGCCAGCATCTCGGGCGTGAAAGCTTTGAACCTCAAGAGATCTTCCTTGCCGAGCGGTTTGCTGCCGAACCGGCGAATCGAGACCGCGGCGCCGTCCAGAGCCAGGGGTGGAATGATGGCGTTGACGCGGGAGCCGTCCGCGAGCCTCGCGTCGACCATCGGCGAGGTTTCGTCGACCCGCCTGCCAACCCGCGAGACAATCCGATCGACGATTTGGAGGAGGTGTTCGTTGTCTCTGAAAACAACTTCCGACTTCTCGATCTTGCCGCCACGCTCGACATAGATCTTCCTGGGTCCATTGATCATGATGTCGCTGATCTTGGGGTCCTTGAGCAGCAGTTCGAGAGGACCTAGACCAAACGTTTCGTCGAGGATCTCCTCGACAAGCCTTTGGCGTTCCGCGCGGTTTAGCAGCGGGTTCTCGGTGTCGCAGAGGTGTTCGACGACTCCTCTGATCTCGCTTCTCAGGTTGCCTGGGTCGATCGAGTTGACCCTGTTCAGGTCGAGCCGGTCGACGAGCTTTGAGTGGATTTGTCTTTTGAGCGATTCGTACTTGGCGGCCGCGGGGTCGATCTCTTTGGAATTTTGATTCGTCCGAGGGGGCGGAGCGGGCGCTGGCGGAGGGGGCTGAGCCGGCTCCTGGGGAGCGGGCGTCAGCGTCGTCTCGGTCGATCCGTTCGCAGGGGATCCCCCCGAGGTGCGAACGGGCTTCTTCCTCGCAAAGTATTATTGAACATAACGATGACAACTTTCCTTTAAGCTTGGGCCTTTCTTCCACGGCCCCGATCAAAAAAGAGCGGCAAACAACCCCTTGCGTTCTTTCAGTTTCTCTCCCGCGGGAGTTGACGTGATTTGAAATTCTCTTGAGATGTCGATAATGGCTCGGTGGGGCCGCGTGCCCGCGCCTTCTTCTTCTATGGAAACGCCTCTGACGCGCACCGCGCTAACGATCTTGGTGGCGTTGGGGATTTGCCAGTGGATCGTCGTATTCAACGTCTCCTCCGCCTTCTTCAGGCTGATCTCCGAAAGGCTCGACCCCTCGCGGTTGACCACCACCTTGATCTTTTCCGCTGGGACCCCGGTATGCAGCAGCAGGTGCATCAGTCTTGCCGAGTTCCTCAGGCAAATCAGGTCGAGTTGCACGACCAAGAGAATGACGTCCGCAAGTTCGACCGCGACGAAATCGGACGCCTGGAGCCCCTTGCTCGTGTCGATGACCACGGTGTCGAACACCGCCTTCAAGAGCTTGACCATGCGCTTGAGCGATTCCGGGTCGATCCGCACCGCGTCTTCCAGGCTGACCGGGTGCGGCAAGACGTAAAGGCCGGAGGAATGCCGAGTCATCGACCGTTTCAAAAGCGTAAGGTCCAACCTGTCGATGTTCTGCGCCACGTCAAGGATGGTATGCGATGAAATAATATCCAGGCAGGTGTCTATCGATCCCAATAGAAGATCGAAATCAACGAGAATGACCGACTGGTTCGGGTTTTTCGCCAGGGTGACCGCGAGGTTCACGGCGATGGTGGTGCAGCCGACTCCGCCGGCCGCGCCCATGACCGCGACAACCTGGGGAACAGTCGCCTGGTCTCCGTTTTTGTCCGCGACTGGGCGAATCAGACGGTCGATCGCGGCGAGAAACTCGTCGAGCTCGATCGGCAGCGTCAGGAACTCTCGCGCGCCTGCCCGCACCGCCTTCAGAATCATTTCGGTGTCGCGGACTTTACTGGCCGCCAATACCACAACGTTTGGTTTGGCTCGGACCACGGAGGCGATCATCGCCACCGCCTCTTCGGGATTCGCGTCGATGACGACCAGAGCCAGTTCGGGCGAGTTTTCCACCAGCGAACGAGCGGCGGTTTCGTAACTCGAACACATCTCAGTCAACCACACCGCGCCGATTCCAGAGAGCAGTCGCTGGAGAAAGGCTCTGGTTTCCTCGTGCGGATCGACCAGCGCCACTCGTATCACGCCCTTCATGGAATCGTTCCCAAACTGCCGGCAATCGGCTCTGTGAATCCTTTTCGAACGCTCTGGTCGCCAACCCGCGCGCGGTTCGCGCGGGGACTGGGGCTAACCCGGCGGGCCGTCTCCCGCGGGTCGAACCGGTTGATTTCGAACTGGGGGCTTTTCGACGGTTCCATTCGACTCCATCGCTTTGCGGATCGGCGGAAGAATGGCGAGCCCTCCGTCCCCGTCCTCTTCCTCGTCCTCCATATCACCCACTCGGGCCTTGCCAACGACAATCGTCTCTCGATTGTTCGGTCCAGGTGGACCTCTATGGATATGAATGATCTTTGGCTTAGGGGGATCGGGCTTCTTCTCCTCGACGACGACCGGCTCTTCCTTGGGCGGGTCGGGCTTCAACTCCACAGGCTTCTCGGGCTCCGGCTTGCGCTCCACCAAATCGTTGTCGTTGACTCCGCGGAGAGCCAGCGAAAGGGGACCCTTGGCCCTTGCCTCGACAAGAGTCTGAACCTCGTCGGGAGTCACCGCGAACGTAACCGTGCGGACGATGATGCTCTTGTCCTCGGGCCTCGTGGACGTCTGCCCCACGGCCAATACGAGGACGTTCTGCAAGATCGTGTCGGACTCGACGCGGCCGTCGCCTCCGACCGGCTTCGTCTGGATGACGTCGACCCTGTGCTGAGGCAGGATGAAACCGGAAACGCCCGTCTGCTCGTTCACTTCGATCGCGTACGCTCGCTTGCCCTTGGGGATCGCCGCCACCAGCCCAGGCGGAGAACCCTTGGGAGCGAGCTTGGCCTCGACGATCGGCTCTCCCGTGAGAATCTTCGTGTTGACCCAGCGCTCTTCGCAATCCTTCAGGTTTGTGAGAGCGCCTTCGGGAACCTGGTCTTTCGGTTTCGTCTCGAGCTTGATCGAATCCGGCTTGAGTAGCTCTTCGACCTTGAGATCGCGCACCGCGACCACGATCTCTCGAGTCTCCTGGGCTCTCTCAGGCCCCTTCTGAATCAGCTTGTTGACTCCGACCATGGCGCCAAGCCCGCTGAGACCCGCAAGTATGAGTATGATCATCGATCGGCCGTTCATGACGTCGCCCTTTCAGGGTTCTGAATCGATCGATTAGAAAAGGAGCCCCATCCAACTGAAGTAGCCGATCGAGCCGATGGCAATCGGCACGCCGTAAGGCAAGAGCAACATCGACGGTTTTCTCACCGCGGCCGTTTCCGCAAGCTTCACGGGGTCCCTCACGGCTAAAATCTCCGCTCCAATTTCCTGCATCTTGGCGACGTGGCCGAACAGCCTGCCGTCTCTGATCATGAGCCCCAGTCCGATGATCCCGCCGACGATTGCCGAACAAGCGAAAGCCCAGAAGGTGACCTGAGGACCCATCCAGGCGCCGACGCCGGCCAACAGCTTGACGTCGCCCGCGCCCATGCCGCCGATCGCGTAAAGCGGCAGCAGCAAACACAACCCCAGAGCAAGCCCGAGAATCGAAGCCGAAAATCCCGCCGTCCCGCCGGACCAGGCGTGGAAGGCAAGCCCGCCGATCGCTAGATGGTACGTCAGCCAGTTGGGAACCTTGAACTTGAGTCCGTCGATGATCGCCGCTTCGATCAACATCGCCGATACAAACCAGGCCACGCCGGTGCTTGGGCTCATCGTGAACACCTTTCTATTTTCGTAGTACTCATATCGATTTGTGTTAGACTTCGTACTCGGGCATTTCGTTCGGCATTCTCGAGAACTTTGGAACGCCGTCGATCGTGTGTCAAATCGCTTGCTCGGGTTTGTTGGAGGAAAGCCGTCGGCCGCGCGGCGTCCTCTTGGACCGCTTGTGCACCTTCATCCTCCGCAACCGCCTCCGCCAAACCCGCCGCCTGCGCCGCCGGACGACGACGATCCAGAATTCGATCCAAAGGTGGCGCTCCCACCCATGGACTGGTCGACCTGTTGGAACGTTCCGCCGCTTCCCGCCCCGACGATCATCATCGAGACAATGGCGGTCAGGAGGATCAGAGCAAGCAGTGCTGCGTACTCCGATGTAGAAGCGCCGTCTTTGGAACGAAAGAACTTGGTGAATCGTGACACCAACATTCTGCTACTCCTTGTGGATTCTTATACGATCGCTTGAATACGCATCAAGTCATTGTATTCGTAAAAAAAAGACGCCGCCGGGCGGGTTGATCGGGCGCCTTGAGGCGCGCCCGCCCCTGCGCAGCGGCGCGATTTCGAGCAACATATAGGGCAATCGCGGACGACGCCGAAGGGGCGAGAGCCCCGCCAGGCCGCCCTTGCGCTCAACTGCTGCTCAAACTGTTGTTCACCGTGCTGAACGTACCGCTGATGCTCTTGCCCAGCGACGTGATCACGGCGATGCATACGACCAGAATGAGAGCCAACATGACGGCGTATTCCACCGCGGTCGGGCCGTCCTCGCTGGTCAAGAATTGACGGACTCTTTTGACAAGGGTGTTCATAGTTAGCATTCCTTACGAAAGTGACGAACGACAATGGACACGACGATCCGACATGGGAACTCCACGACGCAACAGCGCCCGCCGGGCCGAGCAACGTCCGAGAAGCGCGAAGCCTAGAGCGCCATCCGTTCCGCTTGGCACTGCTCGGCGGGTACACCTGAAACCTAGGTCACGCGTTTTGAGAGTGTCAAATGAACCGGGCTTCATCGTCGAGACGGCGGATCGGTTAGAAGGGCGCGTGGTTTTTCATAAACAAGAAGCGGCTCTCCTGTCGCAACAGGAAACTCTTGACGCGTCACGCGCCCTGCGCGAATCGATTTTGCATCCTATGCTCAATGCAGTGTTTGCTGGGCGGAAAGCAGGTGCGAGCAGGAAGGCGGGAGCATGGTTGGCCAGTGGAAAGAACTCGCTCGAAGGCGACTGCTCGATCTGCGAACCAACGACGGATGGCCTTACCGCGGCCGAGTTTCGCTAGCCGTCGAACCGACGACCTTGGCCGCGCTTGCGCTCCTGGCAACTTCCAACGCCCAAGAGACTCGAGAGATTGCCCAGAGGGCGGGAAATCTGCTAAGGCTCGGCCAAAATCGCGATGGATCGCTTCCCTCGGCCGAGAACGACGGCGCCTCGGGTTGGTCGACTCCATTGGGAATCTGGCTTTGGCAAGAGTTGAGCGGATTCGATTACGCGATCTCACAAGCCTTTGATTGGCTCCGCGCAACCAAGGGAACCTGCGTCGATCAAGGGGCAGATCGCGTCTTCGGGCACGACTCGACAATTCCAGGCTGGCCTTGGATCGCGGGAACTCACTCCTGGGTTGAACCGACCGCCCTGGCCGTGATCGCGATTGCTCGCGCGAAGCAGATCAACGACGCCCGAATGTCCGCGGGCGTTCGAATGCTCTTGGATCGGGCCATCCCATCCGGAGGCTGGAACTACGGCAATCCCTCTGTGTACGGAACGCCGTTCCGACCCCAGCCCGATCAGACAGGAATTGCGTATGCGCCCTTGCGGGCTCTGTCTCTCGCGGGAACCCAGCCGTCGCCAACGGCGTCGCCTATCTGCACACCGTGTTGCCCAACTTGCGATCCGCTCGATCACTCGCATGGGGAGTGCTGGGCCTAAGTTCATTTGGAGAAGCGCCGAAAACGTCTGAACACTGGCTCGAAGAGGCCTACTCCCTGAGAAACGAATCGCTCCTTGGCGCTGTGGGAGACGGCGCTTCTCTTACTGGCCTCATGTTCCTTGTGCGGCGTTTGGAAAGTTCGTTCCATCACATGAATACAAACGACACAACCAAGAGTCGGCCCGGCTCGATTGAATCTTGGCGGCGAGGACTCGACCGCAGGAACTTCCTGACCTGCGCGGGAGGCGTCGCGGTCGTCGCAGCCTCGGCAAGGCTTGGCTGGGACGCTCAGGAGCGATTTCTCCGATCGAGCGTCTTTATAGGTCGCGCGGGGTCCTATCAGGACGATCTTGCAAGGGTGATCCGATCGGGTCTTGTCGAGCTCGGTCTCTCTCGCGACCGGTTCCGCGACAAAATTGTCTTGCTCAAACCCAATTTTGTCGAGCCGAGCTCCGAAGCGCCCTGGGTCTGCACGCACCCTGCGTTGGTCGCCGCCGCGGCCGAGGTGTTTCTGGGTTGGGGCGTAAGGGAGCTCTTCATCGCCGAAGCGCCAGGCCATTGTCGCGACTCCCAACTCGTACTCGAAACGGCGGGCTGCCTGCCCGTTCTACGCGATTACAAAATCGATTTTGCGGATCTGAACTATGACGACGTCGTCTTCAAACGCAACCGCCTGGGTTTCACGAAGCTCGAGAAGTTCCTGTTACCCAAGACGCTCGAGCGAGCCGATTGGATCGTTTCGATGCCAAAGCTGAAGACGCATCATTGGGCGGGGGTCACGCTTTCGCTCAAGAACATGTTTGGCGTACTGCCCGGAGTCCACTATGGCTGGCCGAAGAACGTCCTGCACCACGCGGGAATCAACGAATCGATCATCGACCTGAACGCCGTGGTCAAGCCAAACCTGGCGATCGTGGATGCGGTCGTGGGGATGGAAGGGGACGGTCCTCTCATGGGATCTCCCAAAGCCTTGGGCGGGATTGTGATGGGCGAGAATCCCACGGCGGTCGACGCCACTTGCGCGCGGCTGATGGACGTTGTTCCCGAGCGAATCCCCTACCTTGCGATGGCTTCCGGAAGACTGGGGCCGATCAAGGAAGGCCACATTCTGCAGCGCGGGGAGACGATTTCCTCGCTTCGAGCACGGTTTCTCCCCGCCCCACGTTGGCAGTCAATTGTCGCGGAGAACGTTTTACATGAACGAAGCTAGTGGCGCGACGACCCCCCTCGAACCGAACCCCAACATCAGCGGCGGGCTATGGCGCTATTCAAGAATGGGCTTGATTGGGTTGTTTTCCATCTACAACCTCTTTCTTATCGCATTGATGGCGTGGTTAAACCCGAAGAATGATTTTGGCAGAACCTTCTCGAGCGCGGAGAACATTTACGCCGGCAGACCGCTTTATGCAATCAACGAGTCAGTCCGGTGGGAGCTCGAGACCGGTACAATCCATCTACTCAATCTGAATCCTCCACATTTTCACATCCTGTTGCTTCCGTTTGTTGGTCTGGGCCCGAACGTCTCGCTCGGGATTTGGATCGTAGCGCAATTCGCTTGCTTGGCGTTCTTGATTAGGACTGTTCTACGCGAGATCGACTTGGCTCCTTCGGAAGTGAACTGGGAGGTCGCCGTGCTTGCGATTCTTGCATTCGCAGGCACGGCAAGTTGGTTGGTCACGGGGCACCTGGCGATTTTCCTGGCGGGCATGGCAACCCTTGCTTGGAGAGCGGAGCGCCGCGGCCGGTTCGCGGAGGCGGGCGCTTGGATTGGCGCCGCCGCGTCAGTGAAGCTTTTGTTTCTCATTTTCCTGCCTTATTGGCTTGCGAAAGGGCGCTGGCGGGCCTTGGCGGGATTTCTCGCGGTATTCACGGGTTGTTTTGTCGTCGGCTGGCTGACGTTTGGAACGCACGCATTTTTCGAATGGATCGACGGGATGCGTAACGCTAATACATGGGCATACCTTCCTATGAATATGTCGATCTTTGGTGTTCTCCAAAAACTCTTCAGGCCCACTTCCTTCTATATCCCGCTTCTCATCGCCAAGCCGTCGGACCTCGGGTGGACTTGGCTGGCGCTGGCTGGCGCTATTGGTTTGACGACAATCTTCGTCGCGAGTTTGAACTCATCGAAGGTGGGGGTTGACCGCGGATACACGTTGCTGTTGATCGGGGCGATTCTTATCTCACCTTTGGGCTGGCTTTATTACTTCTGGCTGCCCGCTGGGCCGGCGATTGCTTATTTCCAGGAGAGAGTGCGGGTAGGCGGATCGATTCAAAACCGCGAGCGGAAATTCGGCTCGTTGGCTCGTTGGCTTTTCCTCGCCTCGCTGGTTGGTTTTTTCTATCCCTGCCTGACGATACGACCTTCACGCGAGCCAAGCGGCTTGATGCTTCTTCCCGCTACGATCCACTTCATCGCCCTCGTTTGCTGCTGGCTTTCTCTTGTTGTGGATGGGATCAACGATCCCTCGACGAACTGGCCCCTCTCGAAACTTTCGAGGTTCTCATGGCGTTGGAAATCGAACCGCTCGATCGCAGCCTGATCCGGATGAGCGTAGTGATTCCGGTTTATTCGGAAACCGATTCGCTCCGATCCTTGGTGTTCGACCTTGGCAGGATCTTCGGTGAAAACGTGCTGGAATTCGTGGTCGTGGTCGCGGACCGATCGTCTGCCGAGTCGAGGGACGTTTGTAAGAAACTCGCCGCGATGGACGCACGAGTGAGGATTCTCGAGCAGATCAGAAACCCGGGCGTCGGCAACGCGTATCGCGAAGGATTAGCAGCGGCCGAAGGCGACCCGATATTGACGATAGATTCCGACGGCGAGATGGACGTCGCCACGGCCCCCCTACTTCTGGAAACCATGATCGCGGGAAACCACGGCCTGGTGATTGGATCGCGTTGGATCAAAGGCGGAGGATTCTCGGGATACAGCAGGCTCAAGTATGTGCTTAATCTTGGTTTTCAAAGGGTGTTCCGGGTTTTATTTCGCACACGTCTGCACGACCTGACCTATGGCTACAAAATGATGCGGCGGCGCGTGGCCAAGGATATCGAATGGAGTTCGACAAAGCACGAGATCGGCTGCGAGACCACGCTTAAACCAATCCGTCTGGGCGTGAGCGCGGCAGAGATTCCCACGCGCTGGAGATCGCGAGTGCAGGGAGCTTCCAAGAACAACTTTTCCTCGAATCTGCGTTACGTTCGGATGGCCCTTTCGATCCTCAGGCAAAAGCCCACACCCACCAAACCCGGACTTCACCTCCGAAACGCAAAATTGTTCGCCTCTCGATCCGAACGAGCGGAATCATCGATTTAAAATTCGATTGGCTCGTTCGTCGTACGGGACGAGAAACGTGACCTACATTTCATTCGTAGTCTTCAACGATTGACCGTCCGCGCGCGTCGCGAACGCAAAATTCACCGATCTCGGTCGAGCGACCACACTCTTTTGAAGGACGATAGAAGATGGCGGAAACCGTCTTTCTGACAGGAGGGGCTGGTTACATCGGCTCGATCCTTTGCGAGACGCTTTTGAACAGAGGCTGTCGGGTGATCGTCCTCGACAACCTGATGTATAACGAGCAAAGTCTCTTTCACTTTTGCTCGAATCCGTTGTTCGAATTTGTCCAAGGAGACGCTCGCGACGAGCAAGCCGTCCGCTCGCTGTCGTCGGAGGCCGACGTTCTTATTCCGCTGGCCGCGGTCGTGGGCGCCGCCCGCTTGCGATCGAGATCCGTTCCTAGCCAAGAGCGTCAATCTGGACGCTGTTCTGCTCTTGGACCGGGTTCGAAGTCCAAGCCAACTACTCATCTTCCCCACGACGAACAGCGGCTATGGAACCAAGTCCGGCGCCATGTTTTGCACCGAGGACACTGCCCTCGAACCAATCTCGCTCTACGGCAGGACGAAGGTCGAAGCCGAAGCCGCGATCCTCAACTCTCCCAACGCGATCTCGTTTCGCCTGGCGACCGTTTTTGGAACTTCTCCTCGAATGCGCTTCGACCTGCTCGTCAACCATTTTACGCGCGAGGCTTTGGCGGAACGCCGACTGGTCCTTTTCGAGCACGACTTCAAACGGAACTTCGTACATATCCGCGACGTGGCGGATTGTTTCATCCATGCAATGGAGAACGCGCACTCGATGGTAGGTAGACCTTACAACCTTGGGCTCGACTCGGCCAATCTTTCGAAGCTCGAACTTGCCGAGAGGATCAAGAAGCACGTTCGGGACCTAGCCGTCATCTGTTCGAATCAGGGCTCAGACCCGGACAAACGCAACTACATCGTCTCGAATGAACGGCTGCGCAGAGCCGGTTTTGAAGCCAAACGAACGATCGACGACGGCGTCAAAGAAGTGATCAAGGCGGTCAAAATGCTCGGGCGCAGGCAGTACCAAAACATCTAAACCATCTGGCTTCCGGGAACTGGGAGGGCAAAGCGATGTCGATATCGATTCAACCCAGGCGTTTGTCGCTGAAGGTTCATTCGCCTTTAAGTTCTGGACAGATCGTGCGGTCGAGGGCGCCCCTGAGGGTGAGCTTCGCCGGCGGAGGAACCGATCTCCCGCACTGGTATATGGAACACCCAGGCGCCGTGATCTCGACGACGATCAATCGCCACGCTTATGTGACGTTGTACCCTCGCGAGGACGGCAAGGTTTGCATCCGCTCGCTCGATCTGGGCCACTCCGTTCATTTCGACGTGGGATCGACCCCGGGATTCGACGGAGTGCTGGACCTGGCAAAGGCGGTTATCCGTCGGCTGGGCGCGTGCAAGGGAATGGATCTCGAGATTCGCTCCGATGCACCTCCAGGCAGCGGCCTGGGAGGTTCCTCGGCGCTGACCGCGGCGCTGATCGGAGCCATTGCCAGACAGTCTCGGATGCTGCTCGTCGAACCCGACCTGGCAGAGCTTAACTACATGGTCGAGCGAGTCGATCTGGGCGTTGCTGGTGGTAAGCAAGATCAATATGCGACAACTTGCGGCGGGCTGAACCTGATCGAGTTCCGGGCCGAGGGAGTAAGCGTCAACCCCGTCGAGGTGGGTTGGGACGTCTTGAACGACCTCGAATCACATCTCTTGCTTTGCTATACGGGCAAGGTTCGGGCGGACCTTGGCTTAGTCGACCGACAAGTCTCGCTTTATCGCCAGGCGCGGCAATCGACCTCGAGGGCGATGTTCCAACTATACGACCTTGTGTACGAGATTCGCGACGCAATCTCGAGTGGTCGTCTAACTGAATTTGGAGAGCTCTTGCACGAGGCGTATCTGATCAAGAAACGGATCAATCCAGGGGTCGCGGATGGGACGATCGCGGACCTGCTCTATGAACGCGCTCGCGAGTGCGGCGCCATCGGCGGCAAATTGCTCGGCGCCGGCGGCGGAGGCTACCTGCTGCTTTACTGCGAGACCACCCGTCAGTGCGAGGTGCGAAGAGCTCTGGAAGAAATGGGCGGCCAAGTGAGCGAATTCTCCTTCGAGCCGCGCGGACTCGAAACCTGGCAGAGCCGGGATCGCTAAGGCGTGGCTGCATTCGATAAAGGATTTCCATGAACTTCGAAGTCATGATCTTGGCGGGCGGACTCGGCACCCGCCTGAGGCCCGTACTCCAACACGCACCCAAGCCCATGGCGCAGGTCTGCGGGCGTCCGTTCCTAACTTGCCTCCTCGACCAAATCGAATCGATCGGGGCTCGCCAGGTGATCCTATGCACGGGCTACATGGGCGAGGTGATCTCGACCGAAATCGGTCCCAGATGGGGCAGGCTCGACATCCGCTATTCGCACGAAGAAAGCCCGCTGGGCACCGCGGGCGCTCTGGGCAACGCCCTGCCTATGCTCGGCGCTGACCGCGCTATGGTGCTCAACGGAGATTCGCTGATCGACGCCGATCTCAAAGCATTTGTACAGTGGCATATGCACAATCGCTATTGGGCGTCGATGATGATCACCCACGTTCAGGACTCTTCGCGTTTCGGAACCGTGGAGTGGAGGGGCGATCGATCGGTAAGCGCGTTCCACGAGAAGGCGCGGAATCGTGGGGAAGGCTGGATCAACGCTGGAGTTTACGTCATGGATCGCGACGCCCTCGAGTCGATTCCAGAGACGACTCCCTGCTCGCTCGAGACCGAAGTCTTTCCTCGCTGGATCGACGGTCGCTTGGGCACTTGGCCGACCGACGGGGTGTTCCTCGACATCGGCACCCCCGAGACGCTTGCCCAATCTCAATCGGTCGTTCACGAATTGTTGTTTTCGCGCTCGTAACACCAACTTCCAAGGAAGAAGGGATCCGAATGTCTTACTGGTCTGGCAAGAACGTGATGGTCACCGGCGGCGGCGGGTTCCTGGGTTCCCACGTGGTCGCCAGGCTGAGGCTTCTGGATTGCAAAGGGATCACGGTCGTGCGCTCTCGGGATTTCGACCTGACCTGCGAGTCGGAGGTCCGCCAGCTCTTCGAACAGGAACCGCCCGACGTTCTATTGCACCTCGCTGGTCACGTGGGGGGCATCGGCGCCAACAAGGCTCGGCCAGCCGATTTTTATTATAAGAACATCTTGATGAACACATTCACGATCGAATACGCGCGGATCGTGGGCGTCGAGAAGATCGTCGCCGCCGGGGCGGGCTGCGGATACCCGGAGCTCTCGCCGTTGCCGCTCGCGGAGAGCTCGTACTGGGAGGGCTTTCCCCAGCAGGAAAGCGCGCCTACTCGCTGGCCAAACGCATGTTGCACGTCCAATCGATTGCCTACTGGAACCAGCACCAACTACCGATCATCGTCGCAATCCCAGGCAACATTTATGGTCCGCACGACAACTTCGACCTCGAGAATTCTCACGTCGTACCCGCTCTGGTTCGCAAATTCGTCGAGGCCGAGCTGGAAGCCGCGGAAAGGATCGAAGTTTGGGGATCCGGGGCGCCCACGCGTGATTTTGTTTACGCCGGAGACGTGGCAGAGGGGATCCTCAAGGCGGCTGAAGTCTACGATCGGCCGAGGATTCTCAACTTGGCCTCGGGGCGAGAGACGAGCATTCGCGAAGTTGTTGATACGCTTCGAGAGCTGACAGGATTCGCCGGCGAAATCGCTTGGAAAGCCGATCGACCCGACGGGCAGTCGCGCAGAGTCTTCGACGTTTCGAGGGCCGAGGACGAGCTTACCTGGCATGCCGTCACGCCGCTGGCCAAAGGGTTGGAACTCACGCTCGATTGGTATCGAGCCAACCAGACTCTTGCACGAAACCAAGAAGGCGCTTCGCCGCGTCTGGCACTTGTTCCCTAGAGGTTGTCCATGATCTTGCACGTGACCGGCGGACGCGGTTTCATCGGAAAGTATATCCAAGATCGCTTCTTGCGTAATGACGCGTGGCAGATCGAATCGTCCGACCGCAACGACCTGGACGTGACGAACGCCCCAGCCGTACGCGCCTGGTTCACGAGTCGCAGGCCCGACGCCGTGGTCCACCTTGCCGCTCTTTGCGGCGCGGCGGCAAGCCGGGAGAATCCACCCGAATTCTTTCGAGTGAACGCGCTTGGAACCGTTAACGTCCTGGAAGCGTGCCGTCGCGCCCGCGTTGGCAAGTTCGTGCTTGCATCAAGCCTCACAGTCCTTGGGTCCGGCAACGAAGCCAAGACCGAGGACTCGACATTCGCTCCAAGACATCCTTATGCGATGAGCAAAATCGCCGCCGAGGAAGCGACGCGCCATTACTGCCGCGAATTTGGTCTGAAAGCTGTCATTCTCAGGCCTGCGCTGGTTGTCGGTCCGGGCTGCAAGGAGCTTCACGCCGCGGGAGATTTCGCTGCCCGCGCCTTCAGGCGCGAACCGATCGTCCTCCAAGGCGACGGTGGACACAGGCGCGATTTCGTCCACCCAGCGGACGTCGGCCAAGCCGTCGAGAACGCTCTGAAACACCTGGATTCGAGGCCTGCGGGATCGTGCGAGGTTTTCAACGTCTCCACGGGAGAAGCCGTGTCCATGCGCGAGTTGGCGCTGCTGGCGACCAAGGCCGCCGGCGGCGGATCGTTCGGTCATCAACCCTCGACCAACCAGACCTTTAGCCTCTTCACCAGGATCGACCGCGCTCGAAAGATGCTCGGCTTCGAGCCTCAGTTCCATCTCGAGCAAATCGTCAGCGAATTGATTGCCAACCTCAAGGAGCGCTCAGCCGATGTTCGAACCCAAATTGACGATCATTGTCACGACGATCAATACGCCGACGCTTTTGCGTGATTACGCGAAGAATTTCGCGAAATTCGGTCGTCTCGGCCAAGTGAACGTACTGATCATTGGCGATCTGAAAACCCCCGACGACCAAGTGCGCGCCCTCGAAGGAGAGCTCAATGAGCTGGGCTTGCGCAGCGCGCTATCTCGACGTCGAAGATCAGGAGTCCTTCCTCGAGGAATTCCCAGCCTTCAAGCCGTTGGTCCCCTATAACTCCGACAATCGACGCAACGTCGGCTATCTTCTCGCCGCGATGGAGGGCGCGGACGTATTGGCGGCGGTCGACGACGACAACTACGTCCGCGAAGACGAGGACTGGTACCTGGGCCATTCTCTAGTCGGCCAATACAGCTCTTTGCCCATGGTGCATTGCTCTAACGGTTGGTTCAATCCATGTGGAATGATGGATTACGATAGGGACTGTATTGTGTACGCGCGTGGATATCCTTACGCGAAGCGAACCGAACCGAACGTCGAGACGCGATCCCTGGGATCCGGCAGGGTGGTGATCAACGGCGGGCTCTGGCTGGGCGATCCCGACGTCGACTCACCGACTCGCCTGACCAACCCCGCCCAGGCCGTGCGAGTGAACACTCCAAGACTCATGCTCGAGCGCGGAGTCTTCGCTCCCATCAACACCCAGAACACAACCTTCCATCGCGACGTGATTCCCGCCTTCTATTTCGTGCCTGTGGGGGATCTGATCGGCGGAGTTCCCGTCGAGCGCTATGGAGATATCTGGGCAGGGTTCTTCGCGTCAAAGGTCATTCATCAAGTGGGAGATTGCATCAGCTTTGGAGACCCTGCCTGCGATCACAAACGCAACGCCCACAACCTTTTGAACGACCTCGAGCTTGAAATGTGGTCGATCCGGCTCACCGATCCGTTGGCCGAGATGTTGGTCGATTGGAAGCTCACTGGCAATCGCTACACGGATTGTTATCTCGAGATTGCCGACAAGCTCGAGGAGGCGAATTGGCCGCACAAGCGGATGGCAGGTGATTTCAAGGCGTTTTTCGGACGCATGGCCGGATCAATGCGAGTCTGGGTCGACGTCTGTCGACAAATTGGGCTGGAACGGTCCGCCGAGAGTCGGCACGCTCTTGCGGGAACCAGTTGAAATCCTGGCTCACTTGATTCGGGTTCGCCGAAACTCTTCTCGGCTGGCGCCCATTTCGATCTCCGCGTCTCGGAGCAGCCTTTTCTTGGCGCGGGGGGTCGAAGGCGCCGCTGGCACGTAGGCAGTGCCTCGCCAGGTGACCTTGCCGGTGATGCACATCAATAGCGAGCGTACGATAATCCAATCGAGCACGAGGCCGGCGAGTGGATAGAGCGCCACATACCTCGTGGTGGGGGCGGAGACTTTGTACATCCTGTAGAGCACGGAGAGGCTCAAGCCCAGGTGCACGATGGAGAGCGCGAACAACCAGGCAGGGAACGGCCCTGATGGCTTTCCCAGGGCAAGCATCACTAAACTCACGATCAAAGCCAAATAGCCCAATTGACTGTAGATTAAAGGCTCGAGAGCCTTGCCTACGAGTTGCCAGGGATTTCGTCCAAGGGCGTCGTAGAGGATCCTGCTCCAACCGCGAACAATCTGGTCCAGAGATGTATACATGCGGGTAGAACTGATTTCTTGGCTGATGGCTACGCGGATGGGATAACCCATCGACTTGATTCGCCGCCCAGGTGAATGTCTTCGACGAATCGATCGCGAACGGCCTGGTGCCCTCCCGCTGCCTCGTACGCTGCACGTTCGACGAGGATGTATTGCCCGTTCGCAAAAGCCAATGGCCAGCGATCCCAGTTCACCAGAAACGGCGGAAAGGACCTCATCAAGACGATGCCCGCAAGCGGTTGAACCACATTCTCCCAGAACGTCTCGCACCTCATTCTGGGTATCAAGCTGGCGAGCACGGCGTTCTTGCTCGTGGCGTACTGGAACATGATGGAAAGACTGTCGGGGTGATGTCGAGTGTCCGCGTCCAAGAACCAAAACCAATCGCCCCGAGCGTGCTGCGCCGTCATGTGCAGCGCGTGCGTCTTGCCGGTCCAGCCGTGAGGCAAATGATCGATTGAAATCAAACGGATCCTCGGGTCGATCTCTGCATATCGCCGCGCAATAGCCGCGGTGTCGTCAACGCTGCGATCGTCGACAACCAGAATTTCATAGTTCGGATATGTTTGTGCTCTTACGGAGTCAAGGCACTCGGCCAAAGTCGCCTGCTCGTCCTTCGCGGGGATAATCGCGGTGACGAGAGGCGCCGTTCGCCGAGGCGAACTTCGGCGAGGCGAGAGAGAGCGTTTCTTGCATCCGAAAGATGATCGTCACAACCAAGTGGCGAAAGATCCAGACGCAGTTGATAGCACCCAATGCGCCAAGGACGACTTTTTGAGTGAGCGTCATGTTTCGTTTGTGCTCCCATCTCCTTGATCAAGTTCGGGCCCCGAAATGCCGAGCCGAGCCGTCGTGGGGATCGACAGCAAACCTAGGGCCAGGGATGCAATAAAGAACGGAGCGACCGCTTCGACGCCCGGCTGGTACAGCCATTGAAACGCCAGACCAAGAATCGCGTCGGCAATCGCGAGCCCCACACTGCCAAGATAGGCTCTTTGAAAAAAACGAAAACCTTCGACGTTTCCCAGACCCGCACGGTTCGCGCCCACTGGCGTAGCGCTAGACCGCAGATAATCGACGCCAAAAGTGCAACGTAAAAGCCGTTTCGAATCTCAATTGGCGCCTCGCCCTTGAAGCGACGGAACTTCGGCGGAGGAGGAATCAGCGCCAAAACGGCCACAAATGGCCAAAGCAGCAGAAGGCGAAGAACCCACCAACGCGTCTGTGCGATCAAAAGACGCTTTTGCCGGAGCGAGAGGGTCGTCATCAATACTCTCCGCTGGTCGCGAGCCCACGCTTGAGTCCGATGATCAAATCAACCTGGCCTATAGGCAGGCCCGACTCCCGAGCGATCTCCTCGAGAGAAAGCCCCCGCTCGGCGAGAGTCCAGATCGATGAATATTTACGCGTCAGTTCGCCGCCAGCCTCGGCTGCCCGATCGCTCGAGGCCGCCCAAGCGAGCTGAGGCACCGAGATCAATTTCGAAATCGGCGTACGCTTCGGCTTCGTCCCGAGAAATTCCACATTAGCAAACGGCTTAGAGCTCAAGCCCTCGTCCATCCGCAATCGTGAATCATGCCCGGAGTGGTGGACCGAAGCCGACTTTTCGCTGTCAGTTCGATCGCTTTTCTCTGACAAGGAAGCGGAACCTCGAGGCGATCGACCCACAGATCGTTCTAGTGTGCAAATAAACTGTTCGAGGCCGTGAAGTCTTGTCCGCATTCGGATGAAAAGCACGATGCTCGCAATTTGAATTGCGAAAACCACGGAAAAGCAGGTAAGCTGAGCGGACTGTGACACGTTGGCCTCCGGAACGAGGTGGGCGCTATCGTGCCCAAGAGCGCGATTTTCGTCAACTCGGTCTTGTCGCTTTGCGATCGACCAAACGATTAACGCAGGCTAATGCGAGCCGTGGTTTGCCGATGAAGCGACTTCCGAGTCCCAACTCTTTTTGGAAGCCGCCAAGTGAGCGGCTTGGTAGACCTCGCGAAGCGGTAGTCGTTTTTCCTCGGCGAGGCGCGCGCAGTCGTCGTACTCCGGACTGAAGGCCGGCGGTCTGCCCTCGAGCCAACCGAGTTTGCCTTTGATCGGACCGATCTCGGACTCCACAGTCACCTCTTCGCGCTTGAGTTTGTGGCGGGTGACCGGATAGCGACGAACGCCCAGCGTCGTCGTCTCGCGAAATAAAATCAGCTCGAGATCGCTGATTTTGGACTCTTCGCAGAGGACGCTAACCATGACTCCTGGTCGGTTTTTCTTCATTAGGATGGGAGTGACGTAGACGTCCAGAGCACCTGCTTTGAGTAGGGCTTGGGTGGTGTGACCGACGATTTCGCCTGGAAGATCGTCGATATTGGTCTCGAGAGCCCAAACTTTGTCTGACGACGCCGACTGCGACGCCGTTTCGCCGACGAACAGACGAAGGATGTTGGCTTGACCTTTGATTTCTTTGGTCCCTGCTCCCAGGCCAATCGACTCGATGGTCATCGCGGGCAAATGTCCAAACGCGTCGACCACCGTTGCCAGGATGGCTGCGCCAGTAGGAGTGGTCAGTTCGAGCTCGACGTCTGACTGGGCAAGCGGAATCCCTTTTAAGAGAGCCGCCGTGCCTGGCGCAGGCAACGACATTTTGCCATGCGCGGCGATCACCCAGCCCTTACCCGTCGGTACGGGAGACGCTTCGATCCGGGAGGCGCCCAAGAGATCCAAACCGACTGCGGAGCCCACGATGTCGACGATCGAATCGACCGCTCCGACCTCGTGGAAGTGAATCTTCTCGATCGGAATTCCGTGGGCCTCCGCTTCCGCCTCTCCCAACTTCCGAAAGATCTGAAGCGCAAGTTCTTTCTGTCTGGGTGAGAGCGAGCTCTTTTCAACGATCGCCTCGATATGGTGCATGTGCCTGTGCACATGCTCGGGTTCAGCCGCGACCCTTGCGTAGCGCGGCGAAAGCCGCCCCTCCGCACGGTCTCGAAGGTCAATTCGCAAGGCAGCCCCAGACTGTTGACCGCTGCTTTGATGGCGCCCTCGTCGACCCCCGCGTCGACAAGCGCAGCCATCGTCATATCCCCCGCCACGCCGCTGAAACAATCGAAGTACGCGATTCGCACGCGGAAGCCTCCCGACTCCACACTAGCTTATGGTCCATATCCCATGGTCACTATACGCTTAGGCCTCAACGCCGTCTTCACTCAGCCGGGCCCGAAGGTCGTCCAAGTCGGTAAACTTGAACGCGGTAAGCCCGAGCGCCTCGGCGGGTTCGACGTTGAGCGCACGATCGTCAATGAAGATCGCCACTTTCTTCGGGCAAGCGGCAATTCCAATCGCGCTGGTATAAATTCCCTCGTCGGGCTTGGCTTGGCCCAAGTAGCACGACGCAAGAAAGCCCGAAAAAACCGCCTCCATGCGAAAAGCTTTTACTCGGTATTCATGGAGTTCCCGTGATTCGTTATTCAGAGTGAACAACCTGTGCTTGCCGGAGGCCGCGAGCACGCGAAGCCAGTCGAGCGTTTCCCCCAAGAGCTGCGAACGACTGAACATGAACGACTTGAAGTCGTCGGGCGAAAACGACCGCGAACGGTGGAACACCGCCTTTTTGATGTAGGCGTCGAGCGACAATCTGCCGGTTTCGAACGCGGTCTTGAGCATCCCGTGTCTGGGCTCGAACTCCGACCAATCCAGAGAAAAAGTTTCCGCAGCCTGCTTGCGCGAGGCAGTGTCCCAAGCGTTGGTCAAAAGCACTCCGCCAATATCGAAGAAGAGAGTACGGGAATTCGTCCGAGCCATGGAATGAATCTCACTGAGTGACAAAATCGTCTGATTTCAAGGTTGCCAGTCTTCGAATGACGCTTCGGAATCGAGTTCTCTCAGGTACGCGATTGCCTCGTCGACGGTCGGGACGGGCGCCCCAGGAACTCTTCCCGCCTGATCGACCTCTCGAAGCAGAACCAGGTCTTCACGATGCTCAGATAAATCAATTTCCCTACGCTCCGAATGCTGAAGGGCCTTGGTCATATAAGCCCTCGAGACGCCGTGCCGCCTGACGAGCCACTCGGTCCGCTCGGTAACGACGCCGCGCAAGGCCTCCGCGCCGCCGAGGAATAGTTTGGAGGGTCGATCGCCTTGCCGACTTCGTGCAAGAGCGCCGCTGTAAGGAACTCTTCGTCGTGCGGCCGCGCCGCCTTTGCACGTTCGAAGACCTGTAGACTGTGATAGAGGACGTCCCCTTCGGGATGGTGCTTCGGATTTTGTTTGATCGACTCCAACGGTTCGAGCAGAAGCTTGTAAATGGTGAACCGATCGAGATGATCGGCCATTCGCATGACGTCTCCCTCGCAGGATCCGCGGTCCACCTCGTTCGAGACGTCGCCAGAAACCGACTTCGTTTTCGCGAGCGATACAAACTCTTGGCGAACCTCAGAATCGGAAGGCAAATCGCCTGGCCGAACGCGATGTCCTAAAACCGCAGCCGCTTTTCGCTTGGCTGCGTAGAGGTCGCTCTCGCTCGCTTCGCTCAGACCCGATTCATCGCCCGCAACCGACCGATCGTCCCACATCCGACGCGCGGCCTCGACGGCAATTTGCCGACGAACGCGGGTTTGTGAGTTGCGTTCCATCTGGTAGCGCTTGCGGAATTTGTCATGCATCAGCGCGACGCTCCTCGCCTGGGTCGCCTTGAACTTTCGCCCGACAGAATTTTAGCAAACAGCCTCGAGCTTTCACGACACCGTTTGCTCCGTTATCAATTGTTCGCACGTGCAGAGGGTCGCTCCAGCTCGCAAGAAATCCGCGATCTGCCCCGGCTCCGCTTCATGATTGACGGCACGAATTGCATCGACGACAACTTTGACCGTAACATTACGCGACCGCAGTCCAAGCACTGCCGCACGGACGCAATAATCAGTCGCTACCCCGTAAACCACAAACGTGCGACTTTGTGCGCCTAAATAGGCAATGACTGCCTCGGCCGCGGGATGGCTGAAGAGGTCGTATTGGCGTTTCTGAAGAGTAATGTGAGCTGGTCTGACCTTAGGTTTGACAAATGAGACGTCCGCTGCCACGACAAGCGTTGCCTTGGGCCTCGTTTCTTCGATCCGTTCCTCTCCCCACGAACCCACCAAACAGTGCGGAGGAAACGGTTCGATAAGGGCGTCCTCGGGGAAGTGGCGCAGGCCGAGGCAAGGATGGGGATCGATTTGTCGATCGCAAACTGCATCAAGCGCGCCAACCTTGGGCGAATCAATTCCGCGCCCTTCACCAAGAGCGAGCCGGCGGGATCCATAAAATCGTTCTGCGTGTCGACGTCCACGAAAACGTATTGCTGGGCAGGTCCGGACTTCGGGGTGTTTTTCATTTGTCGTGGATTGTCTCTTGCGACCGACCGATCGTTGGAATAGAGTACTTCATGAGATGTTCTTAGTCAGGTTTCGACAAGCTAGCAAACGCCGGCGATTGGAGCGAGGACGATGCGCGACTTCGACAAGCCGATTGGTCGTGTCTGGCGCCGATTGAGGATCCAGAGATTCCTCACCGCGGTCGTCTGGTGTTGGGGTGCGACCCTCGCGGTTGCCGCAATAGTCGTTGGCGTCGAAAAGCTTGGTTATAAAGTGCCGGGCGAGGCATGGCTGCCGTTTGCGATCGCCGGAGGCGTAGGAGCTGGGGTGGCGCTTTTAATCGCCGCTTTCACGGGTCCGAGCCGAGTTGACGCCGCCATCGCCATCGATCGAGCGTTTGGTCTACACGAGCGGCTGGCAACCGCCCTTACCCTACCTGCTGATCTTAGCGAAACTCCCGCGGGCCAGGCGCTTCTTGCAGACGCCAGAAGGCACGTCAACGATCTGGACATCGGATCAAAGTTTGGAATCAAGGCGCCCCGAAGGGCTTGGCTGCCGCTGATCCCAGGTCTGATCGCGGCTGGGCTTTTGTTCGCTCCAGAATCGGCCCAAAAACGAGCACAGGCCGTTGGTCTGGACACTGCGGAAAAGCAAGTACTCGTTGAGAAAACCAAAGCCTTGGGCAAGGCGATGGCCGAGCGCCGTAAGGATCCTGACGCGAAACTTACCGCCGAAACCGAAAAGCTGCTCGCCCAGATCGAGAAGGCTGCCGACGAGTTGTCGAAGACCCCTCCTGATTCCAAGGACAAAGCAATGGTGAAGCTCAACAAGCTCACCGACGCCGTCCAAGAGCGTAAGAAGCAACTCGCCGACGCCGACGCCGTGAATCGTCAAATCCAGCAGATGAAACAGATGAGCACTGACGGGCCAGCCGAAGAGCTTGCGAAGAGTCTGGCTAAAGGCGATTTCGACAAGGCGGCCAAAGAACTCCAACAGCTCAAGGACAAGCTTACATCCGGTAAGCTTTCCGACTCCGACAAGAAGAAGCTGCAGGAGCAGGTCTCGGAGATGAAAAAACAGCTCGAAAAGCTGGCGAATCTCGACGAACGCAAAAAGCAGCTCGACGAAGCCAAGAAGAACGGCGCGCTCAGCGCCAAGCAATACGAACAAGAGATGGCCAAGCTCGACCAACAATCGAAAAACCTACAGCAGATGAAGAATCTGGCCAAAGCTCTGAGCCAGTGCGAAAACGGCATGAAACAGGGCGATCTCAAGAAAGCCGCCGACGCCTTGGGCATGAGCCAGCAAGAGATGCAGTCGCTTGCCAAGCAGATGCAAGAGCTTCAAACACTTGACGAGGCAATGGCGAACCTTCAAGACGCTAAGAACGGGATGAATGGCGAAGGCGAGAACATGGTCGGCGATCGGCTCGACGGCACAAACGGATTGGGTATGGGCAACGGTCGAAATCGAGGCAACGGCAACGGCATGGGCCGCGGTCGAGGCCAAGGCGATAGACCGGAAGCGGCTGAGGATACCGCCAGCTACAACACGAAGGTGAAGCAGCAGATTACTAAAGGCAAGGCGATCTTCGAGGGCTTCGCTCCTCCCAAGGGCGTGACTAAAGGCGAAAGCCTTATCGAGGTTCAAGAGACGATGGAAGCAGCCAACGTCGCGGCTGAAGACGCGATGACGAATCAGAAGATTCCGAATTCGATTCGCAAACACATCAAAGGTTATTTTGACCAGATCAAGGAAGGCCGCTAGACGCTCGAGGCTTTCTCTCCTCGAAGTCGGCGTTCTCTTGGATCGGCGGACGATACGAATTGAAACAGGCTCTTTTCGATCGCCTGCTGGCCCGAAAATCGGTGGCGAGGCTGGTCGAAGAGGCCGAAAGTCGATCACGCCTCAAGCGCGTGCTGGGTCCATGGGCCCTCATTTTTCTCGGTTTGGGCGCCACGATCGGCACGGGGATCTTCGTTTTGGCGGGTAAGGCCGCCAAGGAGGAAGCAGGGCCGGCGCTGGTCCTTTCGTTCGGCCTCGCCGCAGTTGGCTGCGCTCTGGCTGCGGTGGCCTATGCGGAAGTCGCTGGGATGGTGCCCGTCTCCGGGAGCGCGTACACGTACGCGTACGCTACGCTTGGAGAGCTCTTCGCCTGGGTCATCGGCTGGCTCCTGATTCTGGAATACTCGGTCTCGGCCGCGGCCGTCGCACAGGGATGGACCAACTACGCCAGCGATCTCTTCCGGTCGTCTTTCGGTTTGTCGCTTGATCCCAAGCTCCTGCACGCGCCTTGGGATTTCGATTACGCCAAGGGCGTTTTCGTCCTCTACGACGCATACCTCAATTTGCCGGCGATGCTGGTCGTCTGGTTTATCACCGCGTTCATCATATTGGGAATTAAGGAAAGCGCGCGATTCAACACGGCCATACTTGCCGTGAACCTCTTTGTGATCGTCGTCGTGCTTTGCGTTGGGTCGACGGTCGTCGATCCTCGGAACTGGACGCCGTTTTTCCACTCGAAAAAGGGTGTTTTCGGGGTTTTTTCGGGGGCGTCGATCATCTTCTTCGCCTTTATCGGCTTCGACGCAACAGCAACTTACGCGGAGGAAGCCAAGCGGCCGCGGCGGGATTTGCCAATCGGGATCCTCGGCTCGCTCGCGGTGTGCACGTTCATCTATATCGGAATGACGCTTGTGCTTACTGGCCTCTCGCCGCTCGAGCAGATCGACGCCGACGCTCCGTTCGCCTCGGCGTTCCGGGCCAAAGGATTCGAATCGCTATCGCGGCTGATCGGGGTCGGTGTGATCGCGGCGACGACGAACGTGGTGTTGGTAGGCATGGTCAGCCAATCTCGCATTTTTCTGGCAATGGTGCGCGACGGTCTGCTTCCCGAGCGAATTTTCGGGGCGATTCATCCCAGGTTTCAAACCCCGGTTCGGTCGCAGCTTTTAATCGGGCTTTTCGTCAGCTTGGCCGCGGCGCTCGCGCCTTTGAACCTGCTTGCCGAACTTGTGAACCTCGGCACGCTCCTGATCTTCGTCATCGTGTCGATTGCCGTAGTCGTATTGAGGCGAACCCAGCCCGATGCTCCAAGGACGTTCCGCGCTCCCTTCGTCCACCTGGTCGCGGGCCTGGGCATCTTGGTCAATCTCAGCCTCATGGCGACCGCAGGCTGGCGGCAGGCCTTGGGGCTGGTGATTTGGGCCGGCGTCGGGGTCTGCGTCTATTTCTTGTACGGCGTCAGGCATTCCAAGCTCAACGCTCCCGATTGAAGCTGTTTGACTTGTCGTTCGTGGAGCGTATCATCTTCGCCGTGGTCGATCGACCGTTGACGCTTTGATTCGAGTTCTTTGATCTTCACAGGAGTTGTTTATATGATCGTCACAACCGGCAACGACATCGCTGGCCACGCCATCACAGCCTACCTTGGCGTCGTTCGTGGCATTGTCGTGCGCTCGCCAACCATCACCCAGGGTATAGTCGGCGGAATCAAGCAGATGATCGGCGGGAACATCGAGTCTTACGCCGATGTCTGCGAGCACGCCAGATTGGAAGCTTTTCAGCGGATGGTCGCGCACGCGGAAGAAAAGGGAGCCAACGCCGTCATTGGCATGCGATACGACGCCAACGAATTCATGGAAAACTGCACAGAGGTGCTCGCCTACGGCACAGCCGTCACCATCAGCCAGGGTTAATTCGGAAGCTCCCTCTCCAGCCTGATCTCCTGAACGAGCGGCAATAATCCACCATTGATACCGAATGAGATCATGGGCGGATCTTGTCGAGAACGTTCGGAGGTTTGCAATGACGCTCGTGGATGAATTGGAACGATTGGACGCGCTGCGGTCGAAAGGGGTTCTCGACGAAGAGGAGTTCCAGCTCGCGAAGTTCAAGATCCTCGAAGGAAACGGCAAATCGAACGGGGTCTGGGACCACGACTTTGGTCCTCAGCGGCTCTCCGGAGGCGAACCGAACGTCCTCCAACGGCTCTCGAGGTCCCGAACGGACTTCTGGTTCGGCGGTGTCTGCGGGGGTCTCGCGGCCGAGACGCCGGTCCCCGCGTGGTGCTGGAGGTTGCTGTTCACACTCGGTTTTTTCGCTTTCGGATTCGGGCTCATACCCTACGTGCTGATGTGGATCTTCATCCCTCGAGAAGGCAAGGTTTAAGCTGGGTTGGCGTCGCTGAACGTTTCAAGAGAGATCTAGAGGGCTTCCATCTCCCAAACCCGTTCCTAGCTCGTGTATCATGCTTCTTCGAATCAATTGGTACTTCCTCGCATGATCCGCGGAGCCGGCGATGCTCGATCGAAAACAAACTGCGAAGCGTACGTTCTTAAGTTTGGCCGCTCTTGGCGTTTTGGCGTATGCCGCGATAGGCTTCGCCAACGACGACCCTCCTGCCAAGGCTCCTGCGTCCGCCTCGGCTGAAAAGCCAAGTTCGGGATACATCGATTTTCAAACGGCCGATCTCGCGCCCGCCGCCGCGAGCGCGTTTCGTGGGTTCATCGAACGCTACCAGACCGATGCACGCGGCCTCGATGCACCTTTCCCGTTCGCCAATCCCCGCATCGTCGCGCCAAGCTCAAAGCGTTGGCGGAAGACTGGCTCAAGCTGCTCGATGGGGTCGACTTTGCATCTTTGGACCTCGACTCGAAAATCGACTACACGCTTCTCAAGAACGAGATCAAGTACCAAGTCCGCCAGATCGACATCGAGGCCAAGAAGCACGAAGAAATCGCCTCGCTGACGCCGTTCGGAAACCAAGTCGTCGACGTCATCGAATCTGGGGCGCGTATGGAAACGAGCGACCCTGCAAAGCTGGCCGACGCCTTCCAAAAGTTGGCCAAAGATATCGAAAAGGCTCAAAAGGACGCGCAGTCGAGGGCAAGCTCGAAGAGCGAGGCGGACAAAGACCTTAAAACCCAGGGACTCTTCGCGGCTCGCTACGTCAACGAGCTCAAGCGTTCGCTTGGCGAATTCCATTCCAACCGCATCGGCTACGATCCGCTCTATTCCTGGTGGACGGCCGAGCCGTACAAGGCCGTCGACAAGGCGCTTGGCGAGGACGCCAAGACCCTTCGAGAACGCATCGGCGGGTGCGCGAGGGCGATGAGGAAGCCATCGTCGGCAATCCTATCGGCAACGAAGTGCTTTTGGCCGAGCTCGAACACGAGCTCATTCCGTACAGCCCGGAGGAACTGGTCGAAATCGCCAACCAAGAGTTCGCCTGGTGCGAAACCCAGATGAAGAAGGCGTCGGCGGAGATGGGGTTTGGCGACGATTGGAAGAAGGCGCTCGAGAAGGTCAAAACCCAACACGTCGAACCGGGAAAGCAGCCCGAGGCCATTCGCAAGCTGGCTCTCGAGGCCGTCGAATTCGTCGAAAGTCGAGACTTGGTGACAGTCCCCAAACTCGCCCGTGATTCCTGGCGCATGGAGATGATGACTCCCCAGGCACAACTTCGAAACCCGTTCTTCACCGGAGGAGAAGTGATCTCGGTTTCGTTTCCCACCAACACCATGACCCACGAGCAAAAGCTCATGAGCATGCGCGGCAACAACGTCCCCTTTTCCCACGCCACTGTGCAACACGAAGTGATTCCCGGCCATCACCTCCAAGGTTTCATGGCCAGCCGTTACAAACCGTACAGGCGTCAGTTCAATACGCCATTTCTCGTGGAGGGCTGGGCGCTTTACTGGGAGCTTTTGCTTTGGGACCTCGATTTCGCGCGGACGCCTGAAGAAAAGGTTGGGATGATGTTCTGGAGGATGCACCGGTGCGCGCGAATCATTTTCTCGCTCAGCTTTCACCTCGGCAAAATGACACCAGAGGAGTGCGTAAACTTCCTCGTCGATCGGGTCGGCCACGAGCGCGACAACGCTTCGGCCGAGGTAAGGAGGTCGTTCGCCGGGGGTTACCCTCCGCTGTACCAGGCAGCTTATTTGCTTGGCGGGATGCAGATCCGTTCGTTACGCCGCGAGCTCGTGGATACTGGCAAAATGTCCAACAAAACCTTCCACGACGCAGTGCTGCGGGAAAATGCGATCCCCATCGAGCTCATTCGCGCCTCGCTCTCCAAACAGGACCCAGCCAAGGACTTCTCTACCAAGTGGAAGTTCCTGGGCGAAAAGCCCAAAGCTGAGTGAACAGACCGCATTCGCGAAACAAGGACCTTTGAACGCCAAACCCACTGGTCTTTCGCGCCAGTACGCGCGTCAAAAATTCCGTTGGGAAAAGCTTGGGTCAATTGATTCCGCATTTGCTAAGCTAAGATAGTAGTGTCCCCGAAAGTTCGCTTTGGCGTCTTGATTGGTCGCTGAGGCGCCCAGGGACAACCAGGACGCTATCCACCTTGTTCGGGAAGGCAACCATGATGCGTGCGTTCATTCATTTAACGGCTTTTTCCGCCCTCGTTCTCGGAGCGTCGTTGAGCTTCGCCGGCGGCCAAACCACACAATCCAGCCAGCCGTCCGGGGGACAACAGCCGGCGGCAAAAGCCAAAACTCAAACGACGACTCAGCCCTCGACAAAAACGCAGGCACAGGCCACGACAACAGCCAGGCCGGCCTCATCTGCCTCCGCACCAAGACAAAGCTCCAGCGCTTCAGCCAGGACCACCGCCCAAAATGGCCAGCAGGTTAGGCAGAGAACAGCCATGAAACCTGTTGGCTACCGTCAGCAACTGGTTGAACCCATTCCCACCGACCCAAGACACCCCAACTACTACGAACCAACCGATCGGACGATCGTAAGGCATCGCGATTTGCCATATCGCGATTCCGACTCGGGCTTTGGCTTTCGGAACCCGGGAGGTGTGGGAAGGTTTGGAGAGTTTATGCCGCCGGGGGATGAGTTCCAGAACCCAGGCAGGGCTCGCGTCGCAGCCACGTTCTCCGGAACCAACGGAGTGGTCAGCCGCGATCAGCAAATCCAAATGGCCGCCGTCGGAAACGCGCAAAACCAAACCATGTACAATCACATGGCCGCTTACGCAAGGCCAATGGGTTTCTACGGGTTTGGCTACAACGGCGGAATGATGTACTAAATAGCTCGTCGGAGTTTGATGTTCAAAAGCCTCTAGGCGCGAGTCTAGGGGCTTTTCTTTCGATCCCACACGTCAATTGCCCGAACCCTTCGGCGGCGATCGCAGTCTACTTCACCAAGCCTCGATCACACCGCATCGATTTCGTCTCTGAAACCCCAAGAACTTTTGGGAGCCTCCGGCAATGTCGGATTCCTTGCTCGCGGAGCCGTCCGAGAGTCTTCGCGAAGGCGTCCACAAACCGGAACGAACCCCCCAGACGCCAGTCGCACCCGCCGAAAGAATCCACTCGATCGACGTTCTCCGCGGCTTCGCTCTCTGCGGGATCCTGGCGATGAACGTGGTAATGTTCTTCTGGCCTTATCAGGTCTACGAAGATCCTACGCTCGGAGGCGGCTTTTCGGGCGTCAACAAGGTGATCTGGGTGGTTAATCACATTGTTTTCGACACCAAGATGATGTCGATCTTCTCGATGCTCTTCGGCGCCGGCTTGGTTCTCAAATTCACAAAAGCCGAAAGCGAGGGACGGAAGATCGCCGGCGTTTATTACCGTCGCATACTCGTGCTTCTGGCAATAGGACTCGTACACGCTTATCTCATCTGGGAGGGCGACATCTTGGTCCTGTACGCTCAGTGCGGGCTCTTGTTGTTCCTCTTCCGCAAGAAGACTCCGACAACGCTTATCGTCCTGGGGACGATCTTTATACTCATGCTGATCCCTATGGGAATCGGCTTCGGCGCCTGGGTTAGGAGCTGCAATGCGGCAGTCCCGAAGGTTGAGCAGAAGGTTGCCGCCGGAGAAAAGCTCGACGGATTCGAGGAGTTCATTCACAAGACCTGGCCCGAGCTCAAGAAAGAGTTCGCCCCAGATCGAAAAACCCTCGAAGAACAAGTCGCCAAGAAGATCCAGATCTATAGAGGCGGATACTTGGGGGTCGTCAAGGAGGCGCGCCAAGACGCTCATCTGGATCCAAACGGCGGCCTTGATTGGATTTATCTGGATGGCTTTGGGACGAATGCTCCTGGGAATGGGCCTGATGAAACTGGGAGTCTTCGAGGGGCGGCGCTCGAACAAATTCTACTGGTGCATGCTGGCGCTTGGATATAGCGTCGGCCTTCCCCTTTCAATCGCCGACACGATCGGCGTCGTCCACGCGAACTTCTCGACGAACTACACGCTTTCGATCGGTCAAGTCTTGTTCGGACTCAGCTCGTTGCCGATGGCGTTGGGACACGTCGCGGCGATCATGCTCATCTGTAAATCTGGAATTCTCCAGAGCATTCGAGCCCGCTTCGCAGCGGTCGGCCGAATGGCTCTGACGAACTATCTCATGCACGGAATGATCGGCACGACGCTCGGCTGCGGTTACGGATTCGGCCTTTTCGGCCGCGTTGACCGATGGCAGATGGCCCTCTTCGTCTTAGCCGTCTGGCTCTTCCAACTCTTCTATAGCCCGATCTGGCTACGATACTTCCGGTTCGGCCCTGCCGAGTGGCTTTGGCGAAGTCTCACCTACATGCGTCCCCAGCCGATGCGGATCCAGAGCAAACCTGCCTGATCAAGGCCTCCCGTCCTCAGATTCAGGAGCGATGGATCCAAAGGAAATGGCCAACCATCAGGCCGGCGACAAAAGCCATCCCAATCCCAGCCAACACTGTAAGCGACCATGCGAACATGACAACTCGCGGGACCACCACGTCGCGTGCTCGTATAACGACGGTCGGGGCGACGAAGTGAGTCGAGTTCTGGCTTGGCGGTGGAGGCGGCGGCTGTGGTCGAGGCGAATCCAACGAGACAGCCGCCGACTCGGCAAGCGGGTTTCCAACTCCTACCTGTAGGGCAACGGGCGTTGCATCGGGGATCTTGCTGGACTGAATCACTTTTGCTTCGGCAGCAAGATTAACGACGGGAGCAATTGGCGTTGCCGAAGCTTGAGCTCGCTCCGGCGGCTTCTGGTGGGCAGGCGGCTCCGGCTCGACCTGAAGCTCCTCGATTCTCAGATCGATCCGCTCGAAAATGCTCGAGCCCATCGGCTCGGTCTCGATTCTCCCCACCAGCCCCTCCGCAGGCTCTTCGACGTTGGCCTCCGCCAAGCTGGCTGCCGCCTCGTCCGAATTGGAAGCCAACGGGTCGGGAACCACGAGTTCGGTCCCGCACTTCGGGCATGCCATCACCGCGCCAATCTTATGCTGGCCGGCGCCGAGAAGTTGTTGGCAATTGAAACAGCGAAACCTGATCGCAACTCGCGGCATGCGATCCCTCGAAGGAAGCATGGTTCTCGAAATGGACACCCAAAACGACCACTCGAAGTTGATTGTAGCCGATGCCCTATCGCTTTGAACCCGCCCTATCGCTTGACCAGTCCGTTAAAGGCGTCACAATAGTTCGTGCATGCATTCGATTCTTTGCCTTGCCGAGAAAGGGGAACGCCCACGATGAGGAACGTTCGGATAGCGGCGGCCCTGCTCTCTTGCCTCGTCGCAGTCATTGGCAGCCTTGCCGTCACAACTCCCACGATCGGCGGGTTCATCAAACTCAAAGACGGGGTTCTCTACAAAGGCGACGTCCTCCGCGACAACACCATCTACACAGTGTTCGACGGCCTCTCACGAGTGGTCGTTCGCGACAATCGCATCGAAAAGTCCGATTCCCAGGGTCTACTCGAAACGCTCGAGCGCATCAAGATCGATCAGCCTCTGGAGGTCCACGCCGGCCAAATGCCGCTCTACGCCATCGGCATCAATCCGGGCCCTTGGGACGACCAAGGCCGACGCACATTCACCTTCTACGGCCAGCTCTCCAAGAACAAGACCGCCGGCAAAGTCAGCATGAGCCAGGCGATTCACGAGCTCTACCCAGATCGCGTCCGCGTTCGCGGCATCACTGGTTTCTGGCAAGGCCAGCTTGCGCTTTCCCAGGTTCCCAAGAAAACGATCATGAGCCTGCTGTCGACGGTCGACAAAACCGACGTCAACCAACGGCTCAGCGTCGCCAAGTTCCTGATTCAGGCTGAGTGGTACGAGGAGGCCGTAGAGACCCTGGCAGAGATTGCCAAGGACTTTCCCGATCAGGCCGAGAAGATCAGATCGGTCGATCGGTCGATACATGAATGGGCGTCGAGGAAGAAGCTCGACGCTGCGAAACTCGCGATCTCCGCGCATCAACCCAGGGCTGCGCTCGCCAAGCTCAAGGCGTTTCCGGTTTCCGAAGCCGGCAAGGAAGATCTGGCCGAAGTCCGCAAGCTTATCGTGGAAATCGAGACCGCGCAGGCAAAGGCCAGGTCGCAAGCCGAATCGGTTCGAGGCCTCGCCGAACATCTTCCAGACGACAAGAAAAAAGCCTGGAAGGTTTCCATGGTCGAGATCCTGAAAGGTCTGACCGATGCCGGGGACGTCTACGGACCCAGGCTCGCCGCCTTCGAGAAGGCGAAATCGGATCCACAAGCAAGTGTGGAAACGAAACTGGCCTTCGCGTTTTCCGGTTGGATTTCAGGGTCCGACTCGGCCGTGGCCTCGCTCGACGCCGCTGAGGCCATGTGGAAAGCTCGAGACCTTGCCAGAAGGTACCTTCGGGAGCCATCAGACGACGCCCACGAGGCAATCGTCGACGAGATCAAGTCGCTCAATTTCGGCGGGCCTAGCCAAGGTGCGACCGCTTCGCTCGGGGCGCTCACCCGGATTGTTCAGCTTATGACTCCGCCATTCGCCGCCGAGAAGCCTCCAGAGGGACAAACGACGACGCATAGGGTTCTCGAAGACCAAAGCGCCGTCCCGACCGAATACACCGTGCTGCTGCCGCCAGAGTACCATCCCGCGAGGCAGTACCCCGCGGTCCTCGCCCTTCACTCAGGCAAAGGACCAGCATCGGCGGTCGAATGGTGGAGGGATCAAGCCCAAAAGCGCGGATATATCATTATAGCTCCCGAGTACAACCTGCCCGACAAGAAGGGGTCTTACTCCTATTCCCAAAGCGAGCACGCCGCGGCGATCCTCGCTCTGCGAGACGCTCTCAAACGCTACTCCGTCGATCCCGACCGCGTCTTCGTGGGGGGCCAACTCACCGGCGCCGACATGGCGACTTGATCTGGGCTTGGGGCATCCGGACATGTTCGCGGGGGTCGTCTCGGTGTCCGGCGGACCTGTCAAGTACGTCTTCGTCACGAAAAAGCACGCCAAATGGCTGCCTATCTACTCCGTCGCGGGGGACCTAACTCCCGGCCTCCAAGAGGTGCTCTTCCCAACCATCAAGGACCTGATGCAAAAGTATCCCGACGTCACGTATGTGGAATACTATCAGCGAGGCGCCGAAGAGTTCTTCGAAGAGTCGCCGCGAATTTTCGATTGGATGGACCGTCGCCGACGTGAACCGTTCTCCAGATCGTTCGAGGCGCTCTCCGCGAGGGTCTGCGACGACCGTTTCTTCGGGGTCGTTCTCGACGACTTCGTCGTGGGTCGAACGACCGCCCCGGAGGCCGTCGAGGCGATGGGCAAAAACCTCCGCCCCGCGACCATCGAATTCAAACACAGCGAGCTGAGCAACCTGCTCAACATTCACGTTAATGGAATCAGCAAACTTCACGTATGGGTCAGTCCCAAGCTTATCGATTTCAACAAGCGAATGGAAGTTCGCGTCAACGGTCAAGCTTTTTTCAAGGGAACCGCGGAGCCGAACATGAGGGATTATCTCGACGACCTCAGGATAAGGGGCGACCGCAAGCAATACTATTGGCTCAAGGTTCTTCGCGGCGGGCCCGCCAACCGAGACCGTAGAGCCGGCGGAGACCCTGCCGGCAAGCGAGCTCGCTCGTGAGCGAACGGCCCGCTTCGACGCCCTTGAACCCAACGAACTCATTCGAGGCCGACGCCACGTGAGCATAGACCCCTCCACCCCCGACTGGGTCCGCGACGCGGTGTTTTACCAGATCTTTCCCGATCGCTTCGCCAGGAGCCTTTCGGTTGCCAAACCGTCCGGTCTGGAGCCCTGGGGCTCGAATCCCACGCCCCACGGATACCAGGGTGGAGACTTGGTCGGCGTCGTCGAAAAACTTGATTACTTGGGCGATTTGGGCGTGAACGCACTCTATCTGAACCCAATCTTCCAATCCGCCTCGAACCATCGCTACCACACCCACGACTACGAGAAAGTCGACCCGATGCTGGGCGGCAATCCCGCCCTTCGAAGGCTTCTCGACGAGGCGCACTCTCGCGGAATCAGAGTGATGCTCGACGGCGTATTCAACCACGCCAGCCGCGGTTTCTTCCAATTTCACGACATCCTCGAGAACGGCAAGGATTCCGCTTATCTCGATTGGTTTCATGTCCATGGCTTTCCGCTATACGCTTACCAGCCGGATAAACAGCTCGGCTACGGCGCATGGTGGAATCTGCCCGCACTGCCCAAATTCAACACCAACACGCCGGCTGTTCGAGAATTTCTCTTGGGGATCGCAACCCACTGGATCCAGTTCGGGATCGACGGTTGGCGGCTCGACGTCCCCAACGAAATCGACGACGACGACTTCTGGCGCGAGTTCCGCCGCCGCGTCCGCCGCGCCAACCCAGAGACGTACATCGTCGGCGAAGTCTGGACCGAGGCTAAACGCTGGCTCAAAGGTGATATGTGGGACGCCGTGATGAATTATCAATTCACACGAGCGTGCATTGCCTTCTTCATCGCGGATCATCTTGACGAGGTGTTGCTCAAGAAGACGTCGTTGCACCCCGCCGGCGCCACGGGCGCCGAAGCGTTCGCGGCCAGAATCAACGAGCTCGAGACCCTCTACCACCCCAACGTCGCCTCGGTTCAGTTCAATCAGCTCGACAGCCACGACATGTCCCGATTTCTCACACTCGCCCGAGGGGACCTTTCCGCTCTCAAACTTGCGACCCTCTTCCAAATGACCTACACAGGGGCGCCCTCGATCTATTATGGCGACGAAATCGGCATGACCGGAGGCCACGACCCTGAAAACCGCAAAGCATTCCCCTGGAACGATCCTGAGAGTTGGAACCGCGAGCTCCTCCACGACTTCCAGAGGCTCATCAGCCTTCGCAAATCGCACGTTTCTCTCCGGAGAGGCGCCTACGTGCCGCTCCTTGCAAAAGGAAACATACATATACACGCGCGAAGATCAAACGAAGAAGCTGCGATCATCGCCTTGAACGTGGGGAAGTCGAATCAAACGGTTGATCTACCGGTTGGCCGTGATCTCGCCGTTGAGGGCTCGCTATTCGAAGATGCTTGGTCCAAACAGGCGTTCTCGGTCGAAGCAGGCTTGATTAGCGGAATGCAACTGGCGCCTCGAGAAGGACGCGTCCTCTTCGCGCATCGCCCCGTGAGCGAAAAGGTTTCCACGCCCAACTGGCGCTTGCCGGAGGGGGTCGATCGCCCTCTCTGGGTTTACGCCCACTCCCACGCGTTGGCCGAGGATGAAGAACGCTATTTCGAAGGCCACCCACTTCTCGAAGCCGATCAGCGAGTTTTATTCGAACGGTTTCGAACTCCTGGTCGGCTCATTGACCTCGGCTGCGGAGCTGGCCGCTCGAGCCTTGCCTTCGCCAACAGCGGCTTCCAGGTCGTATCCGTCGACCTCTCCCAACCCATGCTCCGCAGACTCTTCTCCCGAGCAAGTGAGGCAGGACTTGGAGTTCAGCCTGTGCGAGCCAATCTTTGTCGATTGAATTGCTTCAAGACTGAATCGTTCGACTATGCGATCTCAATGTTCAGCACTCTCGGCATGATCCGAGGCAAGACCTTTCGACGCGACGCCCTTTGCGAGGCGTTTCGGATCCTCCGATCCAAGGGCCAACTCGCCCTGCACGCGCACAACCTTTGGCTCAACCTCAGGGATCCGCAAGGCAGAGCCTGGCTCCTGTCCCATGCGTTTCAATCGCTCGCCTCCCCGTCGAAAGCAGGAGACCGATCGATGACCTATCGTGGTGTTCCCGGCATGCACGTTCATCTCTTCCAATGGCGCAATTGAAAGCCCTGATCACTCACGCCGGCTTCGTCATCCAAGAGTCGATCCCAATCGGCGAGATCACGGCGAGCCCAATCGTCCACCAGTGGCTCTTTCCCAGCGTTCGAGCCGGCGGGTGGATCGTATTTGCCAGAAAGCCGTGATGCGTGAACAAAGGAACGCCGCGATGGATCGCTATTGGCTTTCCGCCGTCACGCCCTTCCAATCGTCGGTACGAAACGGAGTCAGCGGCAAACGCTCGCGGCTGTAGACATTGCACACAGGGTTGTCCGCCCACGCGTAACGCACAGCCGCTGGCTGGGAGACGCTTTCGGAGGAGACCTCGATCTTGTCTTTTCCCACGATCTTCGCCGAGGCCCAGAAGAATTTCTTGTCTTCGCCCGCAATCGCAAAACCCTTGGGTTCGTTCACGTCGAAGGCTGAGAGTCCTCCGCCAACATGGTCGAAGGTCAGGATCGCCTTGCCGTCCTTGATCTCCATCGACTTATAAGTAGGACTTTGATAGGGGATATCGATTCCGTAATCCTTCGCCAAGGCCCACCGCGCAAGCCTTTTGCCGACGTCCAGTTTGTTCCGCGGATGGATGTCCTTCGCTTCGCCGAGGTCGATGATCACGGCTTGGCCCGTATTTGGCAATTGGGCCATGGTCATGGTTTGCGCCTCGCGGAGCTCCGCCCAAGCGCTTTCGCCAGGCTCGGGCTTTTCGGGAAGGAAGTCGGCAAGCTGAACCCAATAAAACGAAAAGTCGCCAATCCCCCATTCTTCCCTCCAGGCCTTGATCATCAGCGGGAAGAGCTGGCGATACTGATACGCCCTACCGGCGTTCGACTCCCCCTGATACCAAACCACGCCCTTGATTCCATAGCCGATCGTCGGCTTGAGCACGCCGTTGTAGATATTCGCGGGCCTGGAATTTCCGTTCATCAGATCGTTTGGGTTGCCGGGTCTGTTCGGCGGCTGTTTGCCCTCGGCTTTGGCTTCGTCGGCGGCTTTCCTCCATTTCGCTATGGCTTCTTCGTAGCGTTTCTGGGCCTCGGGAAGGTCTTTCTCGATCTTTTCCCAGCGGTCCATCATGGGTTTGTAGAAGTCATCCTTCTCGAGCAGGTCGCGTCGGATCCAGGCCTCGCACGCCGAACCTCCCCACGAATCGTCGATCAAGCCGACCGGCACGTTCAAAGTCTCGTAAAGCTGCCTGCCGAAGAAGAACCCCACGCCCGAGAAACCCCTCGCGGAGCTTGGCGTGCAGACGCTCCAGGAGCCCTGGAAGTCGTCTTTCGGAGCCTGCGTCCCAACCGAGGGCACGCGAATCATGCGAATCTTCGGTAGGTTGGCCGCCAACGATTCGATGTCGGCGTCAAAGGAACTTCCCAGGTTCCATTGCATGTTCGATTGGCCCGAGCAAAGCCAAACTTCGCCGACCAATACATCACTATAACTCAGTGTGTTTTTGCCCTTGATCGTCAGTTCATGAGGACCGCCGGCGGGCATTGGTTCGAGCGTTACCATCCACTTGCCGTCGGCGTCGGCTTTGGTCGACTTAGTTTGTCCGGCGATCGAGACAGACACCTCCTCGCCTGGATCCGCCTTGCCCCAGACCTTGTCGGCCTGCTTCTGCTGGAGCACCATGTGGTTCCCGAAAATCGCCGGCAGCTTCACATCCGCGCGGGCCTGAGAAACCAGAAACAAAGGCAATGCCAGCGCAAAGGCGTTCCGATAGGCGCACACCGGAGAAAGAATGTGCTTGAACAAGGGATATACCTCGCTTATCGATTCTGAGGTGGGAAAGTTCGAGCAAGATTCGCATTGTAGCCCAGCAGGATCGATTCGCAACCCACTCGGGAGGGAATCGTGGCTGGGGTCCGTTCTGACTAAGATTTGCCAGCTTCAGGCTGCCTTGTCCTTCAGCGCCGTCAGAGCTTTTCCAAATCCCATGTCGTTGTCCGAAAATGGCGAGTCTTGGGCTTCGATCGCCGCTACAATCCGCTCATGAATCTCACACAGGAAGAGCTTTACCGAGCGCTTGCCAGCCGAGACCGTCGGTTCGACGGGGTCTTCTTCGTTGGAATTACCTCGACCGGAATTTATTGCCGGCCGATCTGTCCAGCCCGCACGCCCAAGGCAGGCAACTGCCGATTCTTTCAGACCGCTCCCGAGGCCGAGCGATCTGGATTCAGACCTTGCCTCAGGTGCAGACCCGAGCTCGCGCCGGGACTTGCTCCTTCGGATTCCGTGAGCAGGGCGGCGCGGATCGCCTCCGCAAGGATCGCCTCAGGCGCAGTCGGAGACGGTTCGAACCTCGAATCGCTGGCTGCGGACTTGGGGCTTGGCGTTCGTCAACTCAGACGCATCGTCAAACGCGAGCTCGGCGCAACGCCCATCGAACTGGTCCAATCGCACAGGCTTTTGCTCGCCAAAAGGCTCCTGGCGGACACCCAGATGACGATCGCCCAGGTCGCCTTCGCCAGCGGCTTCCAGAGCATCCGCAGGTTCAATTCGCTTTTTGCGGCGCGTTACCGAATCCCTCCTTCTCGACTCCGCAAGACGCCTGCAACGGTTGATCATGTCGGAACAATTCGACTTACATTGACCTATCGGCCGCCTTACGCTTGGGAGGCGATGCTCGGGTTTCTCGAGAAGCGCGCCATGCCCGGCGTCGAGGCGGTATACCAAGGCGCCTATCTGCGAAGCGTCAGGCTCGGCGGAGTTGTTGGTTGGGTTCGAATCGTGCACGATTCAACGAAAAACCGCCTTGTCGCCGAGGCGTCGCACGAGCTACAGAAGGGTCTGCCCGAGCTCATCGCCTTGCTCAAGAATGCGTTCGACCTCGACGCCAGGCCCGACGTAGTCTTGACCCATCTGGGGCAGGACCCAGTCCTCGGGACGCGCGTCCGCGCACTGCCAGGCTTGCGCGTGCCCGGCGCCATGGATGGTTTCGAGCTCGCCGTCCGCGCCATACTCGGCCAACGAATCTCAGTGAGCGCCGCCTCCACGCTCGCCTCCAGACTATGCTCGGCGTTTTGCGAACCTCTGGCCGCCAACGTCCCCCAGCTCTATCGAGCTCCCCTGGCGCCCGAACGGCTCGCGACCGTCTCGGTACAGGAGTTCGCGGCCCTCGGCATTCCCGAGCCCAAGGCGAAGTGCCTCGTGGCAATCGCGGCGAGGTCGTCGCCAGACGATTGAAGCTCGACCCTTTTGTCGATCATCGCCAATCATGCGAGCTCCTGAGGAAGATCCCCGGAGTCGGGGAATGGACGGCCCAGTACATCGCCCTTCGCGCCATGCATTGGCCGGACGCCTTCCCCGCAGCCGACTTGGGCCTCTTACGCGCGGCGGGCTTGGAATCGCCAAAGGCTCTCGAGCGCGCCTCCGAATCTTGGAAGCCCTGGCGGTCTTACGCCGCGGTGCACCTCTGGTCCAGTCCGTGAGTTTTTGAACCAAGGAGAATCGCTATGACTTTGATATCTTATATTTATAACACATTTACATCAATGGGCTTTCTCGAGATCGTCTCTCGAGGCGATTCGCTCATCGGCGTCAACTTTCTGGAACCCGACGCGAAGCCCTCGATTTCGCAACCGGACGATGCGGTTATCGAACAAACCTGCCGCCAGTTGGCTTCTTACTTCGAAAGGCGGAGGACCGAGTTCGAGCTGACGCTCGACATCGCCTCGGGAAGTCCTTTCCAGCGGGCCGTCTGGAAAGCCCTTCTGGACGTTCCTTACGGAGAGACGATTTCTTACGCAGAGCTCGCGCGTAGGGTTGGCAAGCCAGGTTCGGCCAGAGCTGTTGGCGCCGCCGTGGGGACGAACCCCATCCCGATCATCATCCCATGCCACCGGATTATTGGGTCGAATGGGTCGCTCACGGGATTTGGCGGGGGCCTGCCCAGGAAGCGCTGGCTGCTCGAAATCGAAAACGCCTCGTTCAAGGAAAAGGATCCACGGAGTAAGCTCCGCGGTCGGCGAACCCTGCCGCTCTTCTCGTAAGCTCCTATGTGCCGACTGCGGCGGGCGTCGTCGGATTGGGAGTTTCACCCGTTCTGTTCGCGGTATTTGAGCCTGGGACTCTCGATCGTCACAGTGGTATTTGGCGCGATCGACGATGTGATCCAAGCCGACGAACCGACCACCGATCCTTTGCCGATGGTCGTCTCGCCGCCCAGGATAGTCGCATTGGCGTAAATGACGACGTCGTCCTCGATCGTCGGGTGCCGTTTGACCCCTCGGAGGATCTCGCCCGTCTTCGCGTCCCTGGGAAAACTAAGCGCGCCTAAGGTCACGCCCTGATAGATTTTGACATTGTCGCCAATGAGCGTCGTCTCGCCGATCACCACGCCCGTGCCATGGTCAATGAAGAAGCGGTTGCCGATTGTCGCCCCCGGGTGTACGTCGATACCGGTCTTTGAGTGGGCGTACTCGGTCATCATCCTGGGGATGAGCGGGGCGCCGAGTTCGTTCAATTTGTGGGCGACGCGGAAAATGGTGACGGCGGCGACGCCTGGGTAGCAAAAGAGGATCTCCTCGAGATTCTTGGCAGCAGGGTCTCCGTCGTAAGCGGCCTGGACGTCAAGCGCCAGGACGCGACGAATCGCAGGCAGCGAATCAAGCAATTCGATCGTGATCGACCGAGCGCGATCCGCGTAAACCTCTTCGCTGGTTTCATCTTGGCAGTTGTGCCTGAAGGCGCGCGTGATTTGTTCCGAGAGCCTGTGGTAGAGACTCTCGATCAAATCGCCCGCGTGGTAGACGACGTTCCCCATGTGCAAGTTTTGACGTCGTCCATATCCAGGATAGATCAGCTCTCTGAGATCGGCCAAGATCTCCACAACTTCGCGATAGCTGGGCAGCGGCATATTGTTCAGGTGATGGATGCCGCCGCATTCGTCATAGGTGTCGACGATCTTCCGAGTAATTCCCGCGAGGGCCGTATCGTAGTTCGGTTTGGACGCCATAACCCGAGCTCGGATAAATAGAATAAGAATGCGATAGCGCATTGAACATCAAGATTGTACATATTTTACCAGTATTCGCCCCGTTGGTCAACGGCTCGGCCGACGTAGGGGAGTGAGCGATCTGAGGATGGGCGTCCGCGAACGAGATTGGTTGGCGTCGGAGGGTTGCGACGGGAGTAGGCTTGGTTTCTCGAAAGATCAAAACCCGCCAGACTTCCCAGCCTGCGCAGTCTGGCCAGGGATCAAGATCCAATCGCATGAATTCTCAAATCTCTCTGCATCTTACTCATTCAGTCTTCATTTTTTTGACCAACTCCCCTTTCCTTCGGACTGGTCGGGTCTATGATTACATGGTTGGCAGCGTGCAGTCCAACGCCTTGAGCGTCGCGGCTGATTTGCCTGCCCGCGCCTGGCGCATTTCCCCCACCGCCAAACGCATCCGTTCGTGCATAAAACGTTTGGAGTCTTCGCTGTCGGATCTGCCGTATGGAGGTATGTTCGCGCATCAGCGGCATCTTGACGTAAACGACTGGAAGTCGCGGCTACGTCCACCCGAGAAAACCGAGATCCACGCCAGACTTCACCGGGACGGTCGGATCCTGAACTCGACCTCTGGGTCGAAGTGATTCGCCTGGGTTCGCGGGGAAATCTCTCTGTGGATGTCTCGCTCTACGCGCTCGCGCGGAGAGCCATATTCGCCTCCGTAAACGCCCGTCCCGCAGGGAAAGGATTTTTGGCTCATGAAGTCGACTCGTCGCGGATTTACTCTCATCGAACTTTTGGTCGTCATCGCAATTATCGCGGTGTTGATCTCGTTGTTGTTGCCCGCCGTCCAACAAGCCCGCGAGGCCGCCCGCCGCGCTCAGTGTTCAAACAACCTCAAGCAGCTTGGGCTCGCGGTGCACAACTATCTCTCTTACAACAACGTCTTCCCGCCTCACGACGTCTACCCGACGAGCGCATTGCTGAGCCAGGGCTGGACTTTCAGTTGGACGATGCAAATCCTGCCCCAGCTCGACCAGCAAACGATGTACAACTCGTTGAATTTTTCGACTGGAATCTGGGACGGAACCAACACGACAGTGGGTTATGTGCAGGTTGCCTCGCTGCTTTGCCCTTCCGACGGATCGAACACCAGGCCCAACGCACCTTGGGGCACGCTCAATTACGTGGGCAACTACGGCGGCCCCGGAGTGATCGCGCTCGGCACCGGAACAATCGTCCCCAACAATGGCACAACGCTCGGCACTTTCTCGAATTTCGGACCAGTTGGCGTCGAAGGCGTCACCGACGGCACCTCGAGCACTGCACTTTTTAGCGAAAGGCTTCGAGGCATAACCGGCGGAACCACCGTGACGCCCGGCGCCAACAAGAACCTCACGCTTCGAGGAATCTTCATGAACACGCAGTCCGGTCCAGGCTTGGGAGTCAGTGGATACACCCAGGTACAAGCGTACAATCTGATGCAGTCGTGCAACAACCTTCCTTCGTCGACAGCCTCTGTGAACTCGAGCGCCAACGGCTACGTCTGGATCACCGCCTATCCCTGGCACATGGCTGTCAACAGCTACAACCACTTTGCAACGCCTAACAAGAACACATGCATGGACCCAGCCGACGGTACTTGGCTCGTCTACGGAAGCCCCAACGGAATGACGCCGCCGTCAAGCTCGCATCCTGGAGGCGTGAATATCTGCTTCGCAGATGGCTCCGTTCATTTTATCAAGGATTCAGTCAACTACCTGATGTGGTGGGGATTGGGTACGCGGAACCAGGGAGAGGTTCTCGACCAGAGCCAGTACTGAGGATTGGCGATAGTGGAGGTTCGACAAGACCATTACCGTCCCAGTGCATAATCGCCTGGACATCGCCTATTGTTTGATTTTGGGGGAAAAGTCGTGACGAAGTCGAATTGTGTTTTGCACGCCATGGTTGTTGTTTCGATCGTTTCCTTTGCAGGTTGTGGAGGCGGCGGCGGCGATTTGAACCCAGGCGTCATGCCGCCGGACGCGAAAGGGGTCGTTAAACCTGCCGGTCTGGACGAGATCGGAAAGCATATGCAAGGCCCTGAAGCTCAGCCGAAAAGCGATTCCAATACGTTTCGTTGAGCCTGCCGGGAAACTGGTCTGAAGTCTGTTCTCATTTGACGGATCTTGCGATTCCCAGCCGAGCGATTATGCTCTCGGGCATCGGATACACGATCTCACGGGATAAAGTTTTGGAATTGGCCAAAAACGCCAATGAATCCCGCGATTTGCGTGCTGACCGATGTTCGAGGCCGAGGAATGAAAAAATCTATTGGCATGGCCGCGATACTTACTTTGAGTACTGCTCTTGTTGGTTGTGAACCAAAGCAGGAATCGGTCGAGGGAAAGCCCACGAGCCCTGTATTGCCGCCTGGATTCGAAGAGATGAACAAAGATCGATTGCCCAAAGGCGCCAGCTCGAAGGTCCCAGGGCAGCAGGCTCCGAAGGCGAAGAAGAGGTAAGCCTCGGCCGGCGCGCCTATTCCACCACCGCCTCAGTCGACGCTTCGAACCAGCGGATTTTCGAGAGAAGCGTAGAGACCTCCAACTCGGTCCCAGGCGGGACGGCGCCTTCAGACTGATCGACCCTGGCGTGGATCGTCCCGCCTTGGCAAGTGAGCCTGGCGATCCCCTCACCCGCTCCTCGCTCGCGTGTTTCGAGCTTTGCACAAACAACGCGAACCAGGGAGTCGTCGATAACGCCTGGCTTTCGCACGCAGGCGATGCTCGAATCGGCGGAAAAGCAAGCCAGTAGTTTCTGGTCGTTTCGAGAAGCAAGCGAACGGGGAGCCGCGAACTTGTATGAGTCGAGATCGTCTTTCCTTCGTTGGCTGGAATCGCCATCATCGAACATGATCCACCGGCGTCCAGACGTCTCGGTTACGAGGCGGCATCGAACGACGTTTGGGGGCGGCTCTCCAAAAAACCGTGCGACGAAAGCATGTTTTGGAGATTCAATGAGCTCGGCGGCGGGCCCGATTTGAAGGAGCCTGCCCGCTCTCATCACGCCGACGCGATCGCCAAGAGCAATGGCCTCGCGCTGATCGTGCGTGACAAGGAGCGTGGTAATGGAGTGCGTCGCATGGAGCCTATCGAGGACTTGTCGCGCTGAGGCTCGAAGATGAGGGTCGAGATGGGCAAGAGGTTCGTCGAGCAGCAAGACCCTAGGGCGACGGACGATTGCTCGGGCGAGCACTGCCCTGCCCCGTTGACCTCCCGAGATCTCCTGGGGCCTTCGATCGAGGCAGTCGTCCAGTTCCAATTCGCTGGCTGCATCAAAGACGCGTCGGCGGATGGTCGCTCGATCGAGCCCCCTATTGGCGGCGCCGAAAGCGATGTTCTTGAAAACCGAAAGATGCGGATAAAGCGCTGGCTCTTGAAAGACAAAGGCGACGTTACGTAGGTGCGGCGGAAGGCGGCTGATCGACAGCCCGTCGATAGAAACCTCGCCTCCGTCCAACGGCTCGAGACCTGCTATGGCACGAAGGAGTGTGGTTTTTCCAGACCCGGAAGGCCCGACGATCGCGATCCGCTCGCCGGGCTCGATCGAAAGCGAAACTCCCGAAACAGCCTCGATTCCGCTCGGATAGATTCTTCTCACTTCCGAAAGATCGATCCGAGCGGACGAGCGGGCTGAGGTTAGAGGTTCGCTCGACGTCCTAACCATCATATTCGAACGTCTCTAATTGGAGGTTGAAGGTTTCTGATTGTTGCCGATCGTCTCGAGCTTCTTTTCGAGAGCCTCGAGCCGCTTGCGTAGGTCGAGGACTTCGTCCTTCTCGGACTTGGCGGATGCATTGGCGTTCTTCGCGGAGTTCGTTTGGCTCTTGGCCTGCGCCTGCATCACGGACCACCTGAGTTCCGCCGCTCCTTTGGATTCTTTCTCCTCGTCCTCATGAGGCCTAATCACGACCTTGATTTGATTGTACAACGAAAAGAACTCTTTCAGGGTCATGTCCTCGAATAGGTCTCGAATTCGCAAACCAAGTTTCTCCTTGATTTGGGGGGTCGTCAGGCCCGCCACGACGAAATCCCCCCAAGGGCTCGGTGTCGGGAAAGAAACCCGACCCTCAGGGTCAATCGTCACCACTTGTCGGAATCCCTCCATGTTTCTGATTTGGGGGAAATCGAAGACGAGCACGTCTGGGTGATTCACAGGCCTCCACGCGGGATCCCAACTTGGAAAGGCCCACCGTTGGACGCCCGCGGCGTTCGGGTCTGGAGCCTGATTCTTGAACTCGGCTTCGAGCAGCTTTTGTTGCTCGATCACGACCGAGAGCGTCGCTTGCTTTGCAGCCAGTTCCTTCTCTGCTCGCTCAACGACCGCTTTGGCCTGTTCGACGCGTGCTCTCGCTTGCTCGACTGGAGTTTTACCGCCAGAAAGTCCTTTCGCGGCAATTTGCCATTGCTCGAGCCAATCCTGAAACGCTTCCGACTTCTTCAGTTTGATATCGTCAGCTTGCTTTTGAGCCTCGGAGACATACCCTTTTTCGCGCATCCTCAGCGACCATTCGAGCCGATCTCGGGCTCGTTCGACCTCGGTCTTCTGGGCTTCCAGAACCTTCGCAATGTCTTCGGGTTCGACTGACTTGAGCTTTACGAGCTGAGCCTCGAGCTGGAATAGTCGCTCCTTGAGCCTACGGTTCTCCTCGACGAGTGGGTCGGGGCTGTCATCATGAGCGGACGTCTTGGCGGCGGAATTCTCTTGGACCAATCCCAATACAACCGGATCGCCGGGGCGTTTCCCGGAGGCTCCGCTTGTCAAAGTCAAGGTTCCAACGCCAATAAGCCCAAGCGTCGTGGCGGTCAAGCAACTGATCGTGAGTTTGGTAGCAAGCATGGAAGAGAATGCTCCTTGAGAGAGTTTGAGTGCGCCTGCGGAAATTGCCGTAGCCGCGGCTACGGAGGCAGTGGCGCCTTGAATCGCGGTTTGAATCGTCGACCGAACCAGAGCGGCTGGAACGATCGCAAGGGATTCGTCCGCCGCAAGCAGAGTGAATGTGGCTGACGAAAGAGCGACTCCCCGTCGAGCCAAACGAGATTTGAGCCTTTGCCTTGCTCGCGAGAGGCGGCTTTTGACCGTGCCGACTCGGCAACCGAGCTGGGCAGCGGCCTCGTCGTGCGTCATGCCGTCGAGATGACAGAGCACGATCGCCAGCCGCCAATGATCAGGAAGCCTGGCAAGCTCGTCTCGAACGATCTGGCGAACCTCTCCTGCATCGTCGTCCGCTTCGTAGAACTCGAGACGCCTTTCTCGCGAGGCAAAGGCTTGTTCGCGAGCTCTGCGTTGTTTCGATTGCGAGCGCAGCTTTGCGGAGACCCTGCGACAAACGCCCGAGAGCCACTGGCCAAGCGATTCCGAAACGGTGATGTGGCGAGCCTTTGCCGCGAGGACGAAGAACACAGCCTGGAATGCATCCTCGGCGTCTCGTGGGTCGGCAAGCCTTTGTCTGCACATTCGAAGCACAAGAGCGCCATGCCGCTCAACCAGCAACGCGAAGGCCGATTCGTCGCGGTCTGAAGCAAATCGCTCGAGCAACTGAGCATCGCTCTGACAGGAAAGGGCTCCTTGAGCGAAAAGAGTTCGAAGGTCGCGAGCCGCCGCAGCGGCAGGGTTGTGCCTCATCGCGAAACTCCTATCTGGGACTTAAGTTCGTCGCCCCTGCTCCGTCTACAGCGTACAACCAAGACATGCCCGTTGAACCGAGGATCGTTCCAAGAAGTTCTTTCGACTTACGGAAATGAGACTAGGCCCCCGAAATCTCTAGGCCTCGTTTTGATGGATTCTCCTCGATCGGCGTTCCCCAAGCAAACCTTGCCTATCTTCGCCATTTGGCGTACTAACCCCTTGCCCGACCGCTTTGCTGTTGTGTTTAATCTCGGATCGAGAGGCGGGTTGTGGAAGGATCGTCGGCCAGCGAGGCAAGGATCCTTTCGAGTCATACCGTCATCCTATCGTTTGAGGCTTGCCGCGAAATCCGCGGGACGCCGAGAGTTCCGCTCGAGCAACACGACACATCCAGGGACGTTGGCTGGGGAGGCCGAGGCCATGCGAAGTTGGTTTAAGCAGGTTCTCGTATCATTGGCCGTGGCGGCACTCATGATCGGTTGGACCGCCGGTTCATGGGCCCAAGAAGGCGCTGCGCCCAAGACCGACCCAGCGGCAACGGAATTGGCGAAAGAAGCGACTGGCACGGAAGCGGGCGCTTTCCACTACTTTAGCTTCATGACCAGCAGCGATTTCAAGACATTTGAGAAGGTCGCGCTCGATCCTGACCTTAGTGGTCGCGCTTGGCGGGCTCCTTTACGCAGGGATGTTGGTTGGCCAAGTTCTCGGCGCCGATCAGGGCACCGAGAAGATGAGGGCCGTGGCCAAAGCCATTCGTCAGGGCGCCAACGCATACCTGGCTCAGCAGTTCAAAGCGATTATCTTTCTGGTGTTCTTGATCGCGGCGATCCTTTACTTTTCCTCCACCGGCGGAGAAGGCGGCGCGCCTGTGCCTTTGGGCAGGGCGCTGGCGTTCTTCATGGGGGCGTCTTCTCCTGGCTCGTCGGTTATGTAGGCATGAGCCTTGCCGTTCGCGGCAACCTTCGAGTCGCGGCCGCCGCACGCACCAGCTACGGCTCGGCACTTCAACTTGGCTACCGCACAGGCACGATCACGGGAATGTTGACCGACGGACTCGGTCTCCTCGGTGGAACGGTCATCTTCATGGCCTATGGCGAGCACGCCTACGAGGTCCTTCTCGGTTTCGGGTTCGGCGGAACGCTCCTCGCACTCTTCATGAGGGTCGGCGGCGGCATCTATACGAAGGCGGCGGACGTTGGGGCGGATCTTGTCGGCAAGGTTGAGGCGGGCATCCCCGAGGACGACCCTCGTAATGCAGCGACGATCGCGGACAACGTCGGCGACAACGTCGGCGACTGCGCGGGCATGGCCGCCGACATCTTCGAAAGCTACGAAGTGACCATCGTCGCGGCGATGATCCTGGGCTACGCGAGCTTCGGGCACAAAGGCGTTATCTTCCCGCTCTTGGTTCGAGCCATTGGAGTCATCGGGTCGATCTGGAGCACCTCTCGCGTCAAAGCCGGTCCCGACAGCACCAGCGACGACGCGCTGCATTCGGTTCACAACGGCTTCGTCTGGGGCTCGGTCGTCAGCGTCGTCGGATTCGCATTACTTGGATTGTTCTATCTTCACTTCGACGATACGTATATCCGGAAATACCCCCAAGCGGTCGCGGGATATCGCCTTACAGACGCTTTCCAGCAAGAGCAGAAGGCTTTCGAAGCGGGCGCAGACGGCAAAGAAAGCCGGGGCCGAGGCCGCAGCGGAGCCTTACAAGGCCAGCGAGACCGTGAAAGACCCCGTCGTTCTGAACGCCGCCTACCAGAAAGGCTATTCGGGGATCTCGATCAACGATTGGGTCAAAGCCTATCCCACCGACCGGCCGATCCTGGCGAAGGATCAACCCCTCTGGCAAACCTTCATCTTCGGTTCGGGTTTTGGGCTCGACATGCGTCCCGCGCTCACGTGCCTGATCGGCATCATTCTGGCCATCGCTTTGAACAAGACCACGAGTTATTACACTCACACCAAGTATGAACCTGTTAAGTCGCTTGCCAAGAGCTGCCAGACCGGCCACGCGACCAACATCATCCAAGGGTTTGCAGTCGGTTATGAATCGACGGTCGTTTCGGCTGTGATCATCGCCATTGCAATCTTGCTCTCCCTGCTCATCTACACGGGTTCGAGCCCGATCTTTATCGCTTATGGAGTGGCGATGTGCGGCATCGGCATGCTGACCTTGACTGGCAATACGATCAGCATGGACGTCTTTGGGCCTGTTGCCGACAACTCGAACGGCATAGGCGAAATGGCCTACGACCGAGAGGAGATGGGCGAAGAGAATTACAAACGCGCAAGGCAGATCCTAGCCGACCTGGATGCTGTGGGCAATACAACCAAGGCCGAGACGAAGGGCATCGCCATTGGGTCGGCGGTGATCGCCGCGGTGAGCCTCTTTGCCAGCTTCATCGCGGTCATCGCCGTGAAGTCGGAATCGAAGATCGGCGAGATGACGATCGCCCAATACCAAGAGATCGCCTCGAGGCTCTCGGTTGCGGCGCCTCAGGTTTTTGTCGGCATGCTCATCGGAGGCGCTGTGCCGTTCCTTTTCAGCTCGATGCTGATCCGTGCCGTGGGAAGGGCGGCGTTCTTGATCGTCAAGGAATGCCGGATCCAATTCCGCGACAAGGAAATTTGGGCAGGGACCAAAACGCCCGACTACGGCAAGGTCGTAAATATTTGCACAGCATCTGCACAAAGGGAACTGATCGGCCCAGGTCTCCTTGCCATCCTCATGCCGATCTTGGTGGGTATTTTTCTTGGGGAATACGCCCTGGGCGGATATCTGGGCGGGATGATCATCGTCGGACAGCTTCTCGCTGTGTTCATGGCGAACGCTGGCGGAGCCTGGGACAACGCGAAGAAGCTGATCGAAGACGGCATCTATGGCGGCAAGGGCTCTGAAGCGCACAAGGCCGCGGTCACGGGCGATACCGTTGGAGACCCGCTGAAGGACACAGCGGGCCCAGCGCTCAATCCGCTGATCAAGGTCATGAACATGGTGGCTCTCTTGGCAATCGCTCCGATCGTAGCCTACCAAAACCAATGGTGGCTCTATCTCGTCGGCTTGGTCGGCGCCGCCGGAGTTGCCTGGGCGATCTGGCGGAGCAAGACCGAGAGCAAAGAGATGCGCGAGATCGAGGCTGAGCTCTCTGGAAACACCGCAGCCAACGCCGGTCTGGAGGCGGTTGGCAGCGGACATTAGTCCAAACCCGCGGGCTCCGGATTATTCATTCCACAGGCTTGATCCGGAGCTCGCGGAGCTGTTTGGCGTCGACGGCCCCAGGCGGCATGAGTCATCATGTCGACGCCCCTAGCCGTCTTGGGAAACGCAATGCAGTCTCGAATGTTCGTAAGGCCGCTGTAGAGCATCACCCAACGATCGACGCCGAGGGCTATGCCTCCGTGCGGCGGAGCTCCGTGCCTGAGCGCTCCCAGGAGAAAGCCAAACTTTTCCTCGGCTTGCTCGGGAGTCAGGCCAAGTAATGAGAAAATCTTGGACTGAATCTTGGGATCGTGGCAGCGGATCGTTCCGCCCCCAGCCTCTTCTCCATTGATAACAAGGTCGTACGCCTGTGCTCGCACCTTGGCTGGGTCGGTATCCAACAGCGAAAGGTCCTCGGGCAGCGGCATCGTAAACGGGTGGTGCTCTGCAGCGTACCTGCCCTCCTCGGCGTCCCAGGCCAGAAGCGGGAACCGGACGATCCACGAATAATGAAATGTTGATGGATCGTAGAGCTTCAAGAAACCCGCGGCGTGGGCCCTTAGGGTCGAAAGCACCTGGTTCGTAACCGCGTGCGTGTCCGCCGCGATGAGCAGAAGATCTCCGGTCGCGGCATTGAACCGCGCTTTGAGCTCGGCCTGAACCTCCTGAGGAATGAACTTCGCAACCGGTCCTGTGAGCCCCGATTCCTCGACGCGAAGCCAGACGAGCCCCTTGGCTCCCAGGGAAACGGCGGTTTCCGTCATTCCGTCGATGTCTTTGCGGCTGAACTTGATCCCACCCGTCGCGCAGAGCCCGCGAATCCTGAGCCCGTTGGCGAGCGCCTGTTTGAAGACCTGGAACTCGGTCTTCTCGGCAAGGTCCGCAAGGTCTTTGATTTCGACGTCATAACGGAGGTCTGGCCTGTCTGATCCATACCGCTCGACGACGTCGTGATAGTCGAAACGAGGAAGCGGCGTCTGGAGCGTCTCGCCGGTAAACTCCTTTGCTAGCGCAACCACCAGGAGCTCGAGCGCGGCAAGCACGTCTTCGTCCTCCACGAACGACATCTCGACGTCGAGCTGGGTAAACTCCGGCTGTCGGTTTGCTCGGAGATCTTCGTCGCGGAAGCATCGGGCGATCTGAAAGTAACGATCGTATCCCGCCACCATGAGGATTTGCTTGTACAACTGCGGCGATTGCGGCAGGGCGTAATACTTGCCAGGGTGGATTCGGCTTGGGACCAAAAAATCTCGCGCCCCTTCAGGCGTGCTCCTGCCAAGCATGGGCGTCTCGACCTCGACGAAACCCATCTCGGACATCTTCGATCGCATCGTCTGAAGCATCTTGTGTCGGATCAAGAACACCCTCTGAACGGAGGGTCTGCGCAAGTCCAAATAGCGGTAGGTGAGCCTCAGCTCCTCGTTGGGCTCGGGGCCCTGGATCTCGAAAGGAGGAGTGACCGACTCGTTGTAGAGAGCCAGTTCGGCAACTCGCACCTCAATCTCTCCGGTGGCCAGGTTCGGGTTTTCCTTTCCCTTCAACCTTGGGGCGACGACCCCCTTGACCCCCACGACATACTCCGCGCGCAGCGACCGGGCGCGGTCCTGGAGGTCCGCGCCGGCGGAAGGCTCGAATACGACTTGCGTGACGCCGAAACGATCTCGCAAGTCGATGAACACAAGTCCGCCAAAATCGCGCCAGGCGTCGACCCAGCCGTTCAAAACCACCGAAGAACCGACGTCCGCCTTGTTCAATTCACCGCACGTGTGCGTCCGCTTCATCAACATGCTCATGGCCACGCGGCTCGTCGCCGCCTCGAAAAAGGAAAAAGCTCAGGGGTCTAAGGCTAATCGCCTCTCTTCGACCCGTCAAGCGATAGGAATCTGAAGCATTATCATATTTATTATTGTTTGCGAGTCGTCGGCTGGAGCGAAGGGTCGATTCGGCCCGCTTTATAATCGTCCTTGATCCGACTGAGCAGGGCGTCTTGCTCGCTTGTTTTATAGTGCGGATCAAGCGGGTAACAACCGGAGACGATCCCGTTTCTGGGGGCGGAGGTGCAATCGCTAAACGTCCGGCAAACCCGCTTGCGATCGAGCAGTTTGCCCAGAAGCACGTCGGCCGGCAGCTCGGGATAAGACAGCACCATTCGACCCAAGCCCACGCTGTCGACCATCCCTGCCCGAACCGCCGCCTGGGCGACGTGGGGCAGCCACTCTTGAAGGTACGAATACCCAGAGCCCACGACCACCATCTCCGGACGATGCCGCTTGAGCTCGGCTGTAATCGTGATGTGCCGAGCAACGCCCACCAGGGGATCCTCGGGAGGCAAATAGGCGTCGGTCGGCGGAAACAACGCAGGCCTCAAGAAATGCGGATTGTAGTAAGGGCTTCCCAACGTCACGCAAACCAGACGAATTCCCGCCTCAGCCAGCAGATCCAAGACGCGCTTCGGTTCATCGAGGTTCACTCCAAGGCCCGTACCGTCGCCTCCAAATGCATAGGGGTAGCTGGTGGATAATCCAACGTCGTCGTTAAGTGGCCAAACTTCGGGCGCCCCCCTGCCATCCGGCCCCTTTTTGAACGGAATCCAATCGGCTGCGTTCAAGCGGACGCCCATGATCAAACCCGGCGCCTCGCTCTTGACCCCATCGATAATCTCTCGCAGGAAGCGCGTTCGATTCTCGAAGCCGCCTCCATACCGGCCTGGCCGATCGACAGCGCTTAAAAGCTCATGCGCCAAGTATGCATGGCAATTTTTGATATCCACAAATGTGAATCCCGCCTTGAAGCTCAGCCTCGCGGATTCGACAAACGCGTCACGAACCTGGGCGATCTGGTCGTCGGAGAGAACGGGATAATCGAGCGAAAGCCCCAACCTGGCGTCGAGGATCGGATGCCGGTAAGCGATCATGGGCGTCCGAATGAAGTGGCTCTCGGGTCTCGAATAGCGTCCAGAGTGCGTGAGTTGAAGGCCGACTAGCAAGCCTTTGGAATCGCCAAAACGGCTCTCATGCTCTCGAACAAGCTCGACGCGCAGCGTTTCGATCGACGATAAATTGGCCTCGCTCATCAGCAGTTGGTTGGGGTTGTCGAGACCGTCTCGAGCCACCGCCACGGCTTCTCCGCCCCAAATGAGCTTGGCCCCGCTTGCGCCGAACCGCTTCCAACGGCGCATCGTCAGATCGCTGGGTTTGCCTTCGAGCGTGGCGTCCCAGCCTTCCATGGGTAGAACGCAGAACCGATTCCCCACGTCAAAGCCAGGTCCGAGCAGCGGCTGGGCCAAAGGCGAACCGGCGCCCGATTCCAGTACTTCTTCGAGCGGAATCTCGATTCCAAGCTCGGAGCAATGCGTGCGAAAGTCTTCCGGAGTCCGCAAAGCCGCCATCCTGCGAATCGCACTCACATCATCGCTCCCGATTCGATCAGTTCCTCGATCTCCGAGGCGATTGGCGCCAGAATCAATTCGTCGCTGTCTGGTCGACGCGTTCCGAGTGGATGAGGCTCGCTGCAGCTCAACCAACCTCGGAGCCTCAAGAACTGCGCCGCGGAGTGCTTGTACGACGGAACCGGATCGCGAAAGGCAAAAGCCCCCAAATACTGGAGCAGGTCGTTGACTCGATAGAATTCCGGATCGCCTCTCTCCCAAAGCGAATCTCGCAAGGCGAACGCGACCGGAGCGAAGGTGCTGAGGCCCAAGAGGTAGTCGCTGCCGTACATCACCATGTCGATGCCCAAGTCGTTGCCGGTCAGGATGTGAAATCCAGGGCGTTCGCCATCCCGAAGCGCAAGCCTCGTCCACTCGAGTTCGCGGTCGAGCGACGAGTGCTTCAGCCCAACGCATTGGGGTATCTTCATCAACTCGTTAAAAGTCTCGATCCCGTAAATCATCCCAAACTGAGCGAATTGCCTGCCCAGCTCGAACGCGAGGAAACGCTCGCTTTGCGCGCGAACGATTGGTAGGCGTCGACGATTTGGTCTTCCCCAAGCCCCACCAATCCAAGCGATTGAAAGACGATCGGCGTTCCTCCAAAGTCTTGAATCTGCGCGATCGCCCGTTTGTAGCCGTCGAGATCGAACGCCTCGGCCATTGGCTTCGATACAAAGGCGCCGGCGACAAACGGTTCACCCGAAAGGACCGCGCGTGCCTCCTTCAACACGGCAAGTCTGGTTTCGTCGTCGATCAGACTGGTGTATCCCGTATCCATATTGACCGCGGGAGTGAGCCCAGCTTTGCTCGTCCTCGACAAATGTGCGCGAAACGCCGGCCAGTCGACGGCGCCCATTCCGTCCGCGAAGGGCAGCAAAACCGCCGACATCCCAATGATCCTGCGCTTGGGTTTGAGCAGGGCAATCGGGTCGATTCGATCGATGAGGTTCATACGCGACGCTCGTTGGTGCTTACCCGCAGGCGGTCTCGAAGCCGTTGCGGACCATCATAATGAATCTCTTTCGCCTTGACGTCAAAGCCTATCCTGGCGATCGACTCGCTCTCGAGCCCCTTGAAGTAAAACCCTCGACTCGACCCGCGATCAACTCGACAATAGACCTCTTCGGGTTCCGAATACCCCCTGAACCGCCTCGAAGCTTGAAAAGTCGGCCGGTTCCGAGGGCGACGACTGGAAACGCCCTCGAAAGAAGACGAAACTCTCGGCTTCTCTTTGGCGGGTCTCCTCGACAAAGCCCCGCCCGATTGACCGACGATGTGCGATCAGAACCCAACTCCAGCCGGAGCCAACTCGATGAGCTTGGCAATCGAAACCCATCAGCTCACCCGCTATTTCGATAAGTTTCTCGCGGTCGACGGCATCGACCTGAGGGTCGAAAGGGGCACTTTCTATGGCTTCCTCGGGCCCAACGGCGCTGGAAAATCAACCACGATCAAAATGCTGACGGGTCTCTGGCGCCCTCTCGCGGCACGATACAGGTTCTCGGCAAGAACGTCCTGGACCCATCGGAATCGCTCGAGGTGAAAAGCCGAGTCGGCGTCATACCCGAAGACCTGGCGCTCTTCGACAACCTAACGGCTCGCGAGTACCTCACGTTCGTCGGCAGGATGTACCTGATGGAAAGGCAGACGATTCGCGAGCGAATCGATCAGCTCTTGCCGATCCTGGGGCTGGCGGGCGAGGAAAAAAAGCTCGCGCTCGAGTACTCGCACGGCATGAAGAAGAAGTTGGCGCTCGCGGCGGCGCTTTTACCCAACCCAGACCTCCTGTTCTTGGACGAACCCTTCGAAGGAGTCGACGCCGTCACTTCGAGGGTCATTCGCGATCTCCTCGCGGGATTCGTATCGCGCGGGTCAACCGTCTTCCTCACGTCCCACGTCCTCGAAATCGTCGAGAAGCTCTGCACTCACGTGGGCATCATCGTCAAGGGCGTGATCGTCGAACAGAGCTCGCTGGAGGATATTCGCCGCTCGGGCTCGCTCGAGGATCGGTTCCTGGAGAAGGCGGGCGCGGACGCCCAGCCGGCCCACGGACTGAACTGGCTCGAGGAGGCGGCGTCGTGAATTTCAAACACTTCTCGGCAATGCTCTGGCTCCGCTGGCGAATCCGAATCAATCAGCTTCGTCGCGGCGGTATCGAGAGCGCGATCATCCTAGGCATTTTCGCGGTGGGCGCCGTCCTCCTGGCAGGGCTTTTGTTCGCCGGATTCTTCCTGATTGGATACAAGGCGCTTCAACAAGTCTCGCCGATGGTCCTGATGTTCGTGTTCGACGGAATCGCCTTGGCAGTGCTTTTCTTCTTGGCTCTTGGGCTCTTGATCGAGCTTCAGAGGCCGGAGGTTCTCTCCCTCGAAAAGTTCCTGCACCTTCCCGTTTCGATCTCGAATGCATTCACGATCAACTATTTGAGCTCGCTTCTCAGTATCAACATGCTATTGATTATGCCGCCGATGCTGGCGATCTGCCTCGGCCTGATCGTGAGTCGAGGACCCTTGATGACCCTTCTGATACCGCTCGCCGCGTCTTTTCTTTTCATGACCACGGCGCTCATCTACCAATTCCAGGGCTGGCTGGCTTCGCTGATGGTCAATAAGAGGAGAAGGCGGACGATCATCGTGCTGGTGACCGGCGGCTTCATCCTGCTGATGCAGGCGCCGAATCTGCTCAACGTGATGAACGTCCAGAACAACGGCGCTCGCATGATGAAAGAGGTCGAGGAGACGCAGAAACGCAATCTCGCTCTGACGAATGATCTCAACGCCAACAGGATCACCCGCGCCCAGTACGACGAGGCGATGAAAAAGCTTCAGGAGGAATCCCAGGCGAGGCGAGCCGAACAGGAGCAAAATCTCGAGGCAAAGATTGAACAGATCGCTGGGATCGCCAACCTCGTGTTTCCCCCGGGCTGGCTGGCTTTGGGAGCTCGCGGGCTCGCGGAGGAGAATCCCGTCCCCGCTCTTGGCCACGCTAGGGTTGAGCTCGATCGGAACGCTCAGTCTCTGGCGAGCCTATCGCACCACGCTTCGGATCTACACAGGCCAGTTCAACTCGAGCAGGAGAGCCGCCGAAGAGGCAGCGTTCGCGCCGTTTCACCCCAGTCCAAACGAACGTCCGCCCGCTACCGAAGAGCCGGCTTTCGCCTCCAGCGCCGATGAGAAGCCGCGCTTCCTCGAGAAGTCTTTGCCAGGCCTTTCCGAGCATGCCTCGGCCATCGCCTTTGCCAGCCTGAAATCGCTGTGGCGCGCCGAAGTCAAGATGCTCCTACTCTCGCCGCTCATCATGGTGGTCGTCTTCGGAGGCATGCTCTATAGGACCATTCCCAAGCTCGAAGAGATGCGCCTGTTGATCGCCTTCGGAGCGATTGGTCTGGTGCTCATGACCATGACCCAACTCGTCGGCAACCAATTTGGATTCGATCGCAGCGGGTTCCGAGTGTTCGTCCTTTGCCCAGCGCGAAGGCGCGACGTCTTGATCGGCAAGAACCTGGCCGTGGCTCCGCTCGCGCTAGGACTTTGCGTCCCGATCATTGTACTCATTCAGGCTGTCGCGCCGATGCGGATCGATCACTTCTTGGCCCTGTTTCCACAGTTTGCGACGATGTATTTGCTTTACTGCCTTTGGGGCAACTCGCTGGCCATCCTGGCGCCGATACCCATCGCCTCGGGAACCCTCAAGCCTTCCAATCCCAAGGCGGTCACCGTACTCGTTCAATTGGTGTTCATCTTGCTTTTGCCCATGGTCCTTGCGCCTTCGTTGCTCCCCTTCGGTGCGGAGTATCTCGCCGAACGCTTTGGCGGTTGGGGAAAGAATCCGCTCTACTTGATTCTTTCACTCGTCGTTTGCGCGATCGTCACACTGGTTTATTGGGGTTTCGTTACACTTCAGGGCGTCTGGCTCCAATCGCGCGAGCAAGACATCCTTCAGGTTGTTGCTTCGAATGCGGAGTAGCCTACCGGAAGTCCTTTGAACCATCCCGATGAGAGTCGCCATGCGATTTCAAGTACTCGCCTGTTCATTATCTTGCCTTTTGATGGCTCTCGCGTCCGCCTTGGGAGGCGAACCGGCTTCGAGCAGCGGCCTTTCCCAAGTCAAACCGCTCGTTGCTCCTGGTCAGCGGGTTGTGATCGTGATGCTCGACGGCTTCGGCCCAGATTACTTTGAAAAGAGCGAAATGCCGTTTCTCAAAGAAATGGCCGCGAAGGGCTTTTCGAAAACCGTTCGGGGAGTGATGCCTTCCGTGACGAACGTCAACAACGCCTCGCTTTGTTGTGGTGCATGGCCAAGCGAGCATGGAATCACCGGCAATTCCTATTACGATCTGGCCAAAGGCCGGGCCGAGTATATGGAAAACGCAGACTCTCTGAGAATGAATACGATCTTTCAAAGGGCGTCGGCTCGGGGCGTAGAGTCGGCGCTGATTTCCGCGAAGAAGAAGACGATTGCTCTCTTTTCTCGAGGCACGGAAATCGCCATAACCGCCGAGACGCCGACCCAGGCCGAGGTCGACAAATACGGGCCCGCACAGGCGATCTACAGTCGCGAAATCAACTATTGGGTGATGAACGCGGCGATCGACATGCTCGAAAACCGACGCGACCTCGGACTCTTGTTCATCCACACCACCGATTACCCCATGCACACCTGGCCTCCCGAGGCAAGCGAATCGAAAGAGCACCTTTCCAGAGTCGATTCACTTCTCGAAAAGGCTGTCAAGGCATGCGCCGGACGCGGCATTCCTTATCACGGCCGACCACGGAATGAACTTTAAAACGCAGTGTTGGGACCTTTCCAAAGCCTGCCAAAACCGTGGGCTCGAGCTGAAATTCGCGCTCTCGGCGGAACGCGACAAATACGTCAAGCACCATCGGACGTTCGGCGGCATCGCCTGGGTCTGGCTCGAGAAAGCGACCGACTCCGCCCAGGCCATACAATTGATCCGAGGGCTCGACGGCGTTGAGGCTGTGCTCACAAAATCGGAAGCCGTCGCCAAGTTTCATCTCTTGCCCGAGCGAATCGGCGATCTCGTCGTCTTGGGCGATAAGCGCACGGTCTTCGGCGAAATGGAAACCGAGCACGAATCGCTTCCCGACAACTTTCGGACCCACGGGTCGCTGCACGAAAACGAAGTTCCCGTCGTGATTTACAACGCCAAGGGTGTTCTGCCCAACAAGGACGACGTGACAGTCAATTTCGACCTGACCCGCACGCTTTACCAAGGGGAAACGAAGGCCATCTCGATCGAGCCAAAGAGCCGCTGATGCGGCAGTGATGCTTCCTCCAGCCGAGTGTCGATACACAAAGGGAATCGCGCATCGACCTGAACTCGGAGGAGTTTCTCATATGCAAGGCCCTGCTTCCGAATCGGGTTCGCCCACCTGGGAAGACATTGAGTTCTTGCGCAGACAGGTGATCGACTTGCAAAGGATTTGCAGCATGGGGGTTCTGGCGGGAAGTGTGATGCACGAGCTGAACAATGCGCTCACACCCGTGCTCAACTACGCCCGGCTCGGCCTAAGAACCAACGACCAAGCCTTTCGAGATCGCTCCTTCGAGCGGATCTTGGAGGCTGCGGACCGCGCCACCCAGCTCACCCGAGGGATGTTGGGTCTAACTCGCCCCAGCGATGGTTTGCGGCTGGCCACCGACCTCGCAAGGCTCACTGAGGACGTTCTTCGCTTGACTTCGAAGGATCTCCAAAAGCACAGGATTCAGGTCGACTTCAAGGTCGACGGCAGTCCTCGAGCCAGCGTGAATTCGCGCAACTCCAACAAGTGCTGCTCAATCTTATCATCAACGCTCGTCAGGCCATGTCCGAAGGAGGCCTGCTGACCGTCAGAGTCGCCAATGATCCCAGCGGCCGATACGCCGAGATCAGCCTGGCCGATACGGGCGTGGGGATCTCGACGCGCGACCTGAGACGGATCTTCGAGCCCTTCTATACAACCAAACGGGGCCCGGACGCCTCGGGTTTGGGCGGCACTGGGCTCGGCTTGCCCATCTGCCGTGATATCATTAGCGAGCATCATGGACGGCTGCGAGTTGAAAGCAAGCTCGGTTCAGGCACAAAGTTCACGATCCGCTTGCCAGCGCTCGCCGAGCCAGCTCTGGATCGGCAAGAGGCCCCGGCCGCCTGATTCGTCCTTTGTCCGGCTTTGGCTGCTGATCGAGCTCAGTCGATCCTTGGACCCACCGGAGAGGCTCTGCGAAACCGTAGTTCCTCTTGCCGCTTTGTCCGCCGGGTCCGGCTTCTCATGGTCCAAATCGAGCATGCCAACGCGGTATCCCTCGGGAACGCTTTCCAGATAGCGGCCTACCAAATCCTGGACCGAAGTGGGATCGACCCCTTCCTCCAGGCGATACAGCCGCGCGGCGAGCTTGACGACGACCGAGGCCTGATTCACTCGTTCGGCGTGCCAGAGCTCTGCCATCGCGAACTGAGGTTGCCAGAGCCGATCCAAAAGCGACGACCGAAACCAGACGGCAATTTTGGGTGGAGGCAAGGCGTGCGAAGCCTGAGAAGCCATGGGATCGGGTCTATAGATCGCGGGACGCTTCACCGCCGGCTTCGTCCTATCGCACGCGGGCTTGTCGACCTGCGATAAATGGTTCGCAATCAACAGCCGCGCCACCCGCCTGCTTCGCTCCGGTTCGTTTTTGAGATAGCAAGAAAGCTGCTCGGCGGTTTGCCATGTCGCATCGAGTTCACTATATTTCTCGATCCAATCGGAACAGTGGTCCAGCGAATGCATGATGGAAATGTATTCGACTTTAAGCGCCTCGGAATTGGGGGCGGTCAGTCGATCGACGATCTGAACGTCTGCGAGCGCGGTTTTCAGAAGCCTGGGCCTACGTCTTTCGAACGCGCCCACTGTTCAATCCGGCGGCAGGCGATCAGATGCAGTTCGCAGCCAAGGAACCGCTCAATGGCGCCCCAAGCATTCCCAGGTGCCTGCTCGATCTGAGAAGAGCCTTGTGCCAGTGCAATGCTTGGTCGAATCGACCCATCGATTCCATTCGCGTCGCCTCGAGCTGCGCCAGAGCCGCGAGCGATCGCATGCCGAAGGCCGTTTCGGCGAACTGCTCGTCGCGTTCCACGCCCACTTTCCCGGGAGCAAAGCACACCGACCTCGGACGCCCAGAGCCCTCGAACCAAAGATCAAGCGCCGCCTTGTTTCGTAGATGCATCTGCCGAATCGGTTTCTCCGCGTCTCGCCAGTGCAGCCGAGAAGCACGGAACGGATCGCGCCCGTAAACCACCGCTTCTTCATCCAACAGAGCAAACGCCTGCCTGTAGAGCTCGAAGGCGTTTTCAGGTTTCGGAACGTTGCACGAGCTCATGAAAGCTTGCACGTCGAATGGCTCGCCGACGTCCGGCAGCTCGTCGATCGAGCCCCGCCTTCTCCATTCCATCCACCCCCACGTGGATGTAGAGACGAGGAAAACAATCCCAAACGAGATCTGGAACCGCCTCGACGCGAAAAGCCGCCGAAGCAGTGTCAAAGGCGTGCGGACTAACAAATCTTGAACGTATTTGCCCATCCGGAGCCTCTTTTTGAATGGTTTGGCTTCTTGGAGGGTTGTGTGCGGACGCACTCGACGGAGAATAGATCAAGCGGGAACCAGGGTCAATCAAAAAAGAACAAATAATCCGCGATTGTTAATCCCGTCGACTAATGTCTTAATACTCGAAAAATATCGGACAAGGATATTTTATGTCGATTTATGATATTTCTATAACCTCGATTGACGGCCGCGAAACCACTCTGGGGGAATACAGGGGCAAGGTTTTGCTCGTCGTCAACGTCGCCAGCAAGTGCGGCTTCACGCCACAGTACGCCGAGCTCGAGGATCTTTATCGTCGTTTCAAGGATCGCGGGTTCGCGGTCTTGGGCTTTCCCTGCAATCAGTTCGCCGGACAGGAACCTGGGGACGAAGCCGAGATCGCCAAGTTCTGCTCGACCAACTTCGACGTCAGCTTCCCCATGTTTTCGAAAATCGACGTCAACGGACCCCGGACCCATCCTTTGTTCAAATTCCTCGAGAAATCCAAAAAGGGGCTTCTGGGCTCGATTTCTATCAAATGGAACTTCACCAAATTCCTTGTCTCGGCCCAAGGAGAAGTGCTGGCTCGCTATTCTCCGCTCGCCAAGCCAAGTTCGATTGCCTTGGACGTGGAACAGTTGATCGAACAGTCCGCGCAGTCGGAACCTGGAAGCGGTTCCGCGAGCCTGCATCCGACGGCTAGCAGCAACTGACCGATTCGTCGTTTCCAGCTTCGGCGGATCTTTCGAGCAGTGGCTCGAGCCACCGGCGCTTCAGGGTCTGGTTTGAGCTCCCGCACGAAGGTAGTCTACTAACCTTGCCAAGAGGCGACCAAATGGGCGTCTGGGCCGACTTGGAATCGATGCAAGGAGACAGGTGAAAATGCGCTGGGCGACTATCCAGACCGGCGGCGGACCACGTGTGTGTGCGCACTGGAATGGAAGTTACGTCGAGCTTGGGTCGATCGATCCGGGCTTTCCTTCAAGCGTCAGGGAAATCCTTGCTCTGGGCAAGGAAGCGTCTCGCCGCGCCGAGGAGCTCTTGCACTCGAGCGCCGTTGCGAGAGCGGTCCAGCACCAAGCCGAAAAGGCGAATTTCCTGGCGCCTGTGCCCGACCCCCCGAAGATCGTCTGCCTGGGACTCAACTATCGCGACCACGCTGCCGAAAGCGGAATGCCGATTCCCGAAGAGCCCGTTCTGTTTAGCAAATATGCGACGACCCTCATCGGGCAAGGCGGGGAGATCGTCCTGCCGCACGAAAGCTCGGAAGTCGACTTCGAGGCCGAGCTCGTCTTCGTGATCGGCAAAGCAGGCAAAAACATCGCAAAGGCCAACGCCTTCGAGCACGTCGGCGGATACATCGTCGGTCACGACGTCTCAGCCCGCGACTGGCAGCTCAACAAACCGGGCAAACAATGGATGGCAGGCAAAACCTTCGACACCTTTGCCCCCATGGGCCCAGACTTGGTCACCGCCGACGAGGTCAAAGACCCACATGCACTTGCCATTTCGCTCCAACTCAACGACCGAATCATGCAAAAATCCAACACTTCGCAGATGATCTTTCGGATCGACGAAGTGATTGCCTACGTTTCAAAGATCTTCACTCTCGAGGTAGGCGATCTCTACTTCACCGGCACTCCTCCGGGAGTAGGGATGGCCAGGAAGCCACCAGTCTGGCTACAACCTGGAGACGTCGTCGAAGTGACAATTGAGTCGCTGGGCTCGCTGAGGAACCTGGTCGTACGGCACTAATCCTCACACGCCCGCCTCGACGAGCCGCTCCTCCGGGAAGTCTTGGCGGAGCATGCCGTGGATGCCGTTGCGATGCTCCAAAACCCGCTTATAGACTTCCAGATAGCGATCGATGTTTCTGTCCATACTGAAGAGTTCTAGAGCGACCGGACGCGTCGCCGAGGCCAGCGAATTCGCCAGTCCCCGGTCCGAGAGTACGCGAACGATCGCATCGGCCAGCGGTCCAAACGAAGGCGGGCACAAGAGCCCAGCCCCGGTTTGCCCTAGGATCGTTTTGTAGTCGGCAAAGTCGGTAGCAACGATCGGCCGTCCCGCAGCCAGGTAAACCGCGATTTTGCTCTGCACGGAGTAGTTTTCCCGGCAAGCCAACCTTGGATGCACCAACACGTCGGCCCTGGCTGCATAAGCGACGACTTGCTCCGGAGTGCTGTCCGTCAGTACGACAAGCCGGTCTCCAAACGAGCCCAGCCGCCGACGGTACTCCTCACCTACTGCCGCAGGGCCTCCCACCAGCACGCACCGGGCCAACGGACGACTGACAAAAACTTCTGGCAACGCGTCGATCAAGAGCGGCACGCCCTGATTGGGATGCACGATGCTGCCAATGTACATAACAACTTCGTGTTCGTTCCCGATCGAGGGAATTTGGATCGATCGATCGACGCGTTCGAATTCGCCGACGTCGATCCCTGGATAAATCACGCTGATTTTTTTGGGAGGGACGCCCTTCTCCTCCACGAAAACGCGTGCGACCTCATTTCCCAGCACGATAACGGCGCCAGCGTACTTGCAGACTTGCCGCTCGAGCATCACGTTCAACTGGAACGCCAGCCCCCTGCCCAGCCGGCTGCGTTCGTATTCGTCTCCGAGCAGCGAGTGGATCTCGTACACCATGGGCCAGTTGTGCTTTTTGCTGGCGAACAGAGCCCGATTCGCTCCCCCATGGTGCTGTGCGTGCACCAGGTCGAAGGGAAACCGCGAGTGGATCTCCTCGAGTCCGCCGATCCACCTAAGAGCGGGCAAAGTCCACGACGGCGAACCTTCGAATTCTTCTCTCAAAACCGGGCCCCAAGGCGGTCTGGCGCGGAGGTGTGCGAACGCCACGTCCACTCCGCGGCTTTTGAGCGCCCGCGAGATTTTGATCGGCAGCATCGCCGTTCCGTCGAATTCGCCTGGAACTGGGAACGAAGTGGCCAAGAGAATGCGCATCGGTCGGCTTCCTTTCCAAACGCGAGAAATCCAGCTTCGAGAAGTCTAACTTCGCCGCTCGAAGTCGAAAACCCCCAGCCGCCAATCCGCATGTCCTATATTCCTCGGACTTCTGCCAGGGTGGAAGATTGATTTCGTGCGAGGCAAGGCGGAAGAGCATCGGGGAACGTAGGTAGTTTGTTGGGTCTCTTCCGACCCTGCTAAAATTCAAGAGTCGGCGGCCGGCCTCGCGAAGAGGCTCCCTCATTCTATTTCTTTTCTCTGATCAAGAGCCGGCGCCCCTACCTACGAGGTCTTAGAACTCATGTCGTCGCGTTTTCAAAGGAAGCGATGCGTCATTGCCGCGGTCGCGATCTTTGCGGCCGTCCTGGCCGGCCAGGGATGCGGCAAAGCCGTTCCGGAGGACGGCGTCCCAGACGATTCAGACTCGGCGGGTCGCTCGACCCAACCCGCCAAGGCTCCGCTCGAGGCCGAAGCAAGTTCGATCGTCGGCGAACATGCTCAGAGCGTGGTTGCCTGGAAGCCTCCTAAACAAGATCCAAGCCCGTTTCGATTCATCGACGTCGTCGATCAATCCGGGATCGATTTCGTTCAATTTTCCGGAATGACCAAGGACAAACACTTTCCAACAGCCAACGGTTCCGGCGCCGCGGTCTTCGATTACGACGGCGACGGCCTGATGGACCTCTACTTCGCCAACGCAACCCTGTTTCCTGTCGGTTGCAAGGACACGGGATCGAATCGGCTCTACCGCAACATGGGAGACGGTACGTTTTCCGATCGAACAAAGGAGTCGGGGCTTGGATTCAAAGGCTTCTGCCATGGGATCGTCGTGGGAGACGTCGACAACGACGGCGACCCCGACGTCTTCCTTGCCAACCACGGCGTCGACGTCCTTTACGAAAACCTGGGAAACGGAACGTTTCGAGATATCAGCAAGCAAGCGGGATTTGATAAGCCAAACTGGTCGTCTGGAGGCGCTTTCCTCGATTACGACAACGACGGCGATCTCGACTTGTACGTGACCAACTACGGAAAGTGGGAATATCCGAAGGACGCCGAGAAATTCTGCGGAGACTTGAAAACCAAGATCAGGCTCTATTGCTCGCCGAGCACGGTAAAGACCGTGCCCCACCTCTTCTTCCGCAACAACGGCGATAAAACCTTCACGGAGGCCGCGAAGGAAGTGGGCGTCTTGCGGGAGGGCGCCAAAGGCGGTAGAGGCTTTGGGGTCGTTACAGGAGATTTCAACAACGACGGGCTGGTCGATATCTACGTCGCCAACGATATGACCCCCAATTTCCTCTTCTTGAACAAGGGAGACGGCACCTTTGATGACGCAACCGACTCCTCGGGAGCGGGTTACGACGAGAGTGGAGACACCCATTCAGGAATGGGAATCGACGCCGAGGATTTGAACGGCGACGGTTTGCCCGAACTCTTGGTCACAAACTTCGCCAGCGAATCGAACTCGCTCTATCAAAACCTGGGGGGTGGGGCGTTTAGTGAATTCAGCAGCTATATGGGAATGTCCGCCGACAGCATCCCCTGGGTCAAATGGGGATGCGTCCTCGCCGATTTCGACGCCGACGGCTGGCCCGATTGTTTCGTGACCGACGGACACGTCGACGACAACCGCCGGGAAGTCGGCCAAGCCATCGACTACGAGGAACCGCCGATTCTCCTCAAGAACGTCGACGGCAAACGATTCAAGCTTGCAACCCGCGACGCGGGCCCGTATCTCGAAAGCAAGCACGTCGGCAGAGGGCTTGCCTTCGGCGATCTCGACAACGACGGTCGCATCGACGTCGTCGTCAATCACAAAGACTCCAAGCCCGCGGTTTTGCTCAATCGCACGCCCACCCAAAATCGCTGGATTCGCTTGCATCTCGAGGGCGTCAAATCGAACAGAGACGCCATTGGCGCCAAAATCGAGGTGGATGTCGAGAATCCCAACAGAGACATGCCTGCCATGCCAGGAAAGGATAATTCACCCGCGCAAGATCTACCGACAACGAAAAGGCGGAGTCAGTATGCTCTCGGCCCACGATCCGAGAATTGTGATCGGCGTCGGCCCAGCCAAGACCGCCTCGGTGCTCGTCAAATGGCCGTCAGGGTCGGTTTCGAAGCTCAAAGACCTTCCAACCAACGCCTCTTACAAAATCGTCGAAGGAAAAGACGCAGCCGTGGAGGTCAAGGAAAAGGTCGTTTCATTCGAGCATTGACTCGCAGCCTTGCAATCGAAGAACGACCAAGCAGGTGGGGTTCGATCCCGCCCGCTTGGTCGTTTGGATTCGAGAGCCGAAGAATGCGACCGAACTCTCTCGTAATCGAAAGTGCATCGTCAGGACGATTGAGCCATTCCCAAAGACACGCCGGAATGTAGCGACGGTTTCGAGATCGGATCGACCGCCTCGATTATCGGTTTCGCGGCGATGAGCCTTTGTAAGGACAGGTTGGCCCCCAGGATCGAAACGATCCTCAAGAGTTGAACCGCCTCGGAATAACCCAAATCCTTCGCCATTCGGAGGATTTCTCGCTCCACTTCATCGTGTTTATGAGGGTTGTCGTCGGGAGGCTTGTCGAGGCTTTCGTCGACCAGATAGTCGAGGGAAACCCCAACCGCCTTCGCCAGCCGGTACGCGTTTTCGAGTCCCGGTTGCGATTTCTCAGCGAGGATCCGAGAAACCTCGGAGTCGCTAACGTCAGATTGGCGGGCCAGCTGTTGCTGGTTCAAACCTTTCTGCCGCATGTGCATTCTGAGCTTTTCTGCGTATTTCATACCCTGACTATACGACATATTTCCGATTAAGGAAAGAACTTTTCAGAAATCGCAGATTGTTTTCTCAAGATGAGGTTAACGAAAGGGAAAACGGAACCTGTTAGAGGTGGAAATGCTCAGGGCCAGGAGCGCGGCATCTACGCGCGCGAAGTACGGAATGATTAAGCTGTTATAGCTAGTGGGCTTAGCTGCTGCGGCGCACGACGTAGTGGGCCAGAGTTCTCAGGACATGCTTCGAAGGGGATTCCGCAAGTCCGTCCAAACCGGCCAAAGCCCGCGCAGCGGATTGGAGCGCCTTTTCCCAAGCGTATTCGAGGGCTCCAGAGCTTTCGAGATAAGGGCGTAAAGCCATGCGGGCGTTCGAATTAGGTTCTGACAAGAGGGATCGGACCTGCCGCGCCACATCGGGACTGGCCGTCTCCAAAAGGCGGATGATCGGCAGCGTCAGTTTTTGTTTGGCAAGGTCGGTGCCAAGGCTCTTGCCGGTCGTACGTTCTTCGCCCCAAATATCGAGTACATCGTCGGCGATTTGAAAGGCGACTCCCAGTTCCCGACCGTACGATTCGAGCGCCGAGACGGTAGCGGCGGGTGCATTTGCGTAATAGGCGCCCAAATGACAGGATACCGCGGTCAGTTCCGCGGTCTTGCCTCGAATGATCGAGAAATAAGCCTCTTCGTCGAGCTCGAGGTTGCCTCGATGATGGACCTGCTGCATCTCCCCTTCGCAAACGCGATTGGTCGCCTCGCCGATCAAACGGCAAGCCAGGGTCGAATCCAGGGAAGCGGCAAGGTGAAATGCGTGCGTAAAGAGAAAATCCCCAGTCAGAACCGCAGGCTCGTTGCCCCATTCGGCGTTGATCGTCGCCGAATGGCGTCGCACAACCGCGTCGTCAAGGATGTCGTCGTGCACCAGAGTTGCTGTATGAATCATCTCGACCACTGCGGCCAATACGGGATGGGCATCGCCCAATCCGCCGCACGCCTTGCCGCAAAGCAGAACGAGCGCGGGCCTCAGCCTCTTGCCGCTGTAGCGTTCGCAGTGGTCCACTAGCAACCTGACAAACGGAAGGTCGCTCGACAACTCCGTCCGGAAAATCCGCTCGGCTTCTTCGAGTTCGTCGGCGACGGGGGCGAAGAGCATCGCCAACTTAGAGTCCGATTTCTTAGCCAACCCCAAGGTCATCGCCATCCCCCTTCAGGCAGATCCATCCCGGCGGCCAAAATCTCGATCGAACCAATCACGCACGCGACAGCGTCAACAAACGGTTCAATCCGATCTCACCCAATGGCCTGATCGTCCGCCTTCCTTTTCCTCCAAAACTATGCAGCCCAAAGACATCGAGCGATCTACCGATTTGCACATATCATAAATTGTTAGAGCGGCGATCGCCACCGCCGTCATGGCTTCCATTTCGACTCCCGTTCGACCGATCACAGCCACTTCCGACCGGATGGAAAGCGACGAATCGCCCACCGCTTCGATAGAAATGCGAACAGAGTCAATTCCCAGTGGATGGCAAAGCGGTATGAGTTCCCCGGTTTTCTTGGCAGCTTGGATTCCCGCGATCCGCGCCACTTCGAAGACGTTGCCCTTGGAGACCTTGTGATCCAGTATCAATCGCAGCGTCTCGGGTTTCATCGAAACAACCCCGGAGGCTCGAGCCCGCCTGAGCGTCTCCTCTTTCGAAGAAACGTCGACCATCTTGATCGATCCTGCTTCGTCAATATGAGTCAGGCTGGCCATCTGGCACTCCGTCACTACTTTCAATTCGTTCTGAAATCATTTTACAAGAGAAGCGAGATATGACCAGAGGCCGGCTCTTTTTTCGGCCGTGATATCCACCGGAAAGTCCGCAAAACGTATTGCTGCTTGGGTTTGCGGCTTGCTAACGAGATCCGATAGCTGCGGCGCCTGGCAGCTCGATAGGTCCTCTCCAGAGCCCTGAAACCCACACGCCCTGGCACTTTCGCAAGAGAATAGGCGGCCTCGAGCCGATCCACTCGCGCAAACCGGCAGGCCAGTACGCTTCCCTTCGGTAAATCAAAACCCAGTTCGCGGAGGTCGCTTTCTCTTGATTCGAGACCGAGATTGATTTTGCCGCCAAGCGTTCCGTCGTAAATGCTGGTCCTTGAATGTGGTGCAGGCTTGGAGCCAGAGCAGCAATCTCGCCAGGTTTTGCATCCTTGGCGAGCTCTTGGAGCAACGTTTTGTCGATGGCGTCTCCCCAATAAGTCAGCTCGAGTCCCAGCCGCTCCGCTCCGCGCTGGCCGCCGACTAGGGCGTTGTAATAGCCAAGCCCAAATGGGTGAGTTGCGACCATTCCATACGCCTGGCAGACAAATGCGAACGCCAGTAAAGTCCGCAGCCAAATCCTTCCGGTCGCCTTGTACCACATCGAACCGAATCCCCTACCAATCAGCATCGCCCACGAGGGAAACACGAATAGAAACAAGCGCTCGCCGTCATAGACGCTATGCCGAATGCTCAACAACAAAAGCACAACCAAAACGCTCGCGGCCAGGAACAGAAAGAAGCCGCGATCCTTCTTCTCTCTCGAGGAGAGCCACGCGCCCAGTACCCCTAAGAGCTGAAAACCGACTGGAACCGCAATTGCAAAGTAGAACCACGGGTAATGCCAGGGAACGTGCTTGTCGAGATATACCGAACCAAAATACATTACTTTGATCGGAATGCGTTCGAATCCCGTGGAGAAGTAGGCGTTCAGTCGCTCGCGAGTATGCCACCAAAGCCAAGGCCAGCCGGCAAAGTAAAGAACCACTCCCGTGAACAGCCAGATCGCGAAGGCGATGGGGCCTCGGCGCACTCCCAGCACCCAGACGGTTCGAATAAGCACCAAAGGGGGCAGGATCCATGCAGGAATCTTGGTCAACACCGCCAACCCCCATACGGCCCCAGCCCACGCCATGCCGGCGATCGGGCGTTTCGAGGCGAGCGCTTTCTCGACAGAGAGGATCGACGCGGTCCAAAACAGGGCCAGAAACGTATCCAGAGCTCCCAGGTGCGCGTGCGACCAGACCCGCGGACTCAAACATAGCGCAAAACCCGCGGCCAAGCCCGAAGCCAGACCAAAACGCACTGAGGATGCGTGCGTGATCAAACCAACCAGAATCGAGAACGCGATCGCTGGAGCGAGCCTGCCCGAATGCACGGAGAAGGGATCCACTCCACCTAAGAAAGGTCGGGCAAACGGCTCACCAAGAATTGAAGCGATTCCCAAAAGCCAGCGTCCAAGCGGCGGATGCTCGGAGTTGTCGCGAAAGACCCGGTCGACCGTGCGTTCAGAGAAAAACCCCGATCCCTCACGAAGTAGGCTTTCTACATAAGTTCTTCCGGGTCGAACGTCCAAAGGCTCGTCGCAGGTGATGCCGGGATCGCCCAGAGTAAACAAGACGGAAAGGAACGACCCCAGTGCAACCGCAATCGAAGCCCTGAGAGGCGTCCATATCAAGCTTATCGGTTGGGAAGCGGCGCCTTGGTCCGGTTTCATACCGTCGATTATGACCGAGGAGTCTTCTTTTCATACTCCCGAAGTCGCTTTTGAATCGCGTCGACAACTTTCTGGTACGTGGGCTCGTTCGCAAGTGCGTCCAGATCGGGCTGATATGGCGAGCCCAAAACCACCGAAAGATCAAGCTCCACGGCCTCCAAAAGTCCTTGAATGGCTTCTCGGGTGTAGTGCTCGGCGATCTCGCGGTTCGTTTTTGAACCCTTCTCAGTTCTGGCTGCTCGATTCGCCGCTCTCGAGCAGAGCGAATAAATCCGGACGGCCGTCGACAAGATCACGACGTCCTTGGGCTTCAATCGTTTCAATTCGCGAGCGATTTCCTCGGCTTCTAGGCTGCGGCCAAGCCTGGCAAGCGAGAGCCCTTTGAGACGTAGCAACCAAACTCTGCGCTCTACCGGAAGCCCGGGCTTTTCGAGTTCCGAATCCAAACCTCTCGCGGCCGACTCGTACTGCCAGATTGCGTCTTCGTCGTTGTGAAGCATAAAGAGAATCATCGGGTCGGCGAGCTTCCCATTGGCTTTCAAGTCGCTGTACAGCTCGATCGATCGCTTGATCCATCTCTCCGCCTCATCGTAACGGTCTCGGCGTTCGGCAAGTTCGCCCAACTTGCTCAGACAAACGTGGACGTCGAACCTTCGAGACAACGATGTAGGGTCTTGCTCGAGAAGCTTGGTTGTGGTTTCCAGCGATCTTTTGTAGAGCTCCTCCGCCTGGTCGAAGTCCTCGGTCGCCCTGTAGGCGTCGCCGAGCAAACTCAGAGAGGTCGACAGGTCGTGTTGCGTCTCGGCGTTCTTGGAATCGATCTTCGCCAGGTCGCTTCGATCCGCGAGAACTCTCTTATAGCACTTTACCGCTTCGTCATGACGAGCGAGCCTCAGGTAGACGTTGCCGAGGCGATCGAGAGAAAGGTGCACCTGCCTCTGAAATTCATGGTTCTTGGGATCAAGAGCAAGCAATCGCTCGGAGTAAGCAAGGGATTGCTGATAATGCTCGAGCGACTTAGGCCAATCGAAGATCGCGAGATATGCATCTCCGATTCGTCCATGAGAAAAACGCAGGTCTGAGAGCAAGATCGCGTCGGTTGTGGTTTTGGCGTTGACCATTTGGTTACGTACCGAGAGCGACTTTTCGAAAAGTCCAATTGCTTCGAACGTTCGTAATCTCCGCCTCGCCAGGTCGCCGAGCTTGTTGTAAGAGACGGAGATGCTTCTCAAAGTGACGGAGTCGCCTGGGTTTCGTTTCAAGAGCTTTTCGCGGGCTTCGATGGCCGCTTGATAGAGCTTTCCTGCTTCATCCAGAGCTCTGTTTGATAGCGCCATATCGCCAAGCAGGTCGCAAGCCTTGGCGTAGTCGGCGGTCAGAAGGTCGGCGTTTGGCCCTGTTTTGCGCATCAGCTTTTGCGCCATATCGCGAGAGCGTTCGTATTCTTTTCGTGCCTCGGGACCGTTGCCCAAAAGCGCGTGGATTTCGCCCATGCGCTCGTGGGCAACGACCAGAGTGCGTTCGGAACTCGAGGTCTTTTCCGCGGTTTTGGCGATTTTATTCAAGCCTTCGATCGCGGTTTTTCCCAGCTTTTGACGCAGCTCGATTGTGCCCGGACGCTGGGCGAGCTGTTGCTGAACTTCGAAGACCAGAGTATTCATCGCTTCCAGAGCAAGCCCGAAGTGAGCCGCGGCCGCGGCCTGTTTCTCTTCAGCCAGCGCCTGGGCCTGCTTTGCCGCATTACCAGCTTTTTCCGCAGCCAAGGTTTGTTTGACGGCGATCTTGCGTGCGCGGTCGATTCGTAACGCGGCCAGCGTCGAGATCGTGGCAAGGGTGGCCAACAAGACCGCTACCGTTGCCGCCAGACCGGCGATCCTGGGGTTCCGCCTGCACCAGCTCCAGGCCCGTTCGGCGGGCCCGACGTGCCGAGCGAGGATCGGCTTGCCACCGAGCCACCGCCGGAGGTCGTCGCCCATCGCGCGTGCGGACGCGTACCGGCGGTCGCGTTCTTTCGCCATCGCGCGTAGGCAAATGGTTTCGAGATCGCGGTCGATCGCGTCGCTCAGCCGTCTGGGCGGCATGGGCTCGTCCTCGCGGATCTGGGCGAGCACCATGTGCGGAGAACCACGAAACGGCTCTTCGCCGGTAATCGCCTCATAGAGCGTAACGCCCAGACTATAAACGTCCGAGCGATGATCGATCGATGCGTCGCCACGTGCTTGCTCGGGAGACATATAGGCAGGCGTGCCAGGCAAGACTCCGTCCCTTGTCAGGCCCCTGGGCCCATCGACTTCGCTGGCAAGACCGAAATCGGCAACCTTCGCTCGCTGCGTCATCGGGTCGATGAGAATGTTGCTTGGCTTGACGTCTCGATGAACCAGGCCCGAGTCGTGGGCTGCGGCCAGTCCGTTCGACGCCTCGGCGATAATCGCCGCGGCCCGCCGAGGCGCCAGTAGGTTGGACTGACGGATCATGTCGGCCAGCGCGGGCCCGTCCAGATACTCCATCACCAGGTACGGGTAGCCATGTGGAGGATCCACGACCTCGTAAATCCCCACGACATGGTCGTCCCGCAGTCTGGCGACGATCCTCGCTTCGCGAATCAGCCTGTACCGTGAAGCCTCGTCAGCGCGTTCCGGCCTCAGGATTTTCAGAGCCACCGTCCTGCCCAGCCGCGGCGTCGTGGCCGCGGAAGACGATGCCCATGCCGCCAAAACCCACTTCACGTTCGATATGGTAGCGGCCTATCGTTCCCAGGTCGCCGGGTCGTGAAGGGGGATCAAGGAAGCCGTACTTGGCTCCACTGCTATGAGTGGGTGGTTCTCCAGACGGCGCGTGCTCCGTCCGGAGCCTTTCCAAAAGTAGATTGAGCTCCGATCGGTCGCGCGAGACCTGGTCCGACCCTTGATAATCGCTCAGATTGAGCCAGCTTTTGAGCTCGGGGTCGTCAGAGAGGTCGTCGAGAACCTGCTGGCATTCTCCGCACCCGGAGACGTGGCCTCGAACCTCCTCGGCCTCCAGACGATTCAACTCGGCGGAAAGCAGGCGCTCGAGAGTGGAGTTGTTCGGGCACGACTTCACGGTTTCACCTGCCCAAGAATCTGGCGCATGCTGCAAGATCAACCCGTCGACGGACAAGAAGCCTCGAGGAGACGACCAGGTTCTAGCGAATCGGCGAGAGCCGTGGCACATCCTCGGCCAAAAGCAAGATCTCCAACCGCAGACGCTTGATCACACGTGATTTCGAAACATATATCATGTCGATCGGCACGCCCAGCGTCTGAGCCGCCTGGCTCGCGGGCAACGATTGAAGCCATGCCAACTCGAAAGCCTCCCACGTCTTCGCCTCGAAGCCGTCCTTGATTCTTTTGAGCGCCGCCTTGAGCAAATGGGCGCTGAACTCCGCCGCCCAATCGGGGTCGACCGTCGGCGCCTGGGCCGATTCGAGGACTCCCTCTGGCTCTTCGAATCCCACACTCGCCCTGCGATTTCTGCGGACGAGTCGACCGATCTGGCTACGAGTCACCGTTCCAAGCCAATCGCGAAACCGACCGCGTTCGCGGTTGTACTCGAATGTACGAATCGATTTGCTCACTTGCAGTAGGGATTCCTGAGCGACGTCGGCCGCATCGCTGTCTTGCAACCCTCTTCTGATACAATAGTTGTGGATCAATGGCGCGTAGATCTCGACGAACTCCGACCAAGCGGACGAATCGCCTGGATCACGAACGCGTACGAGCAAACTGGGTCGTGTTCCGAGGTCGGATCGCGAGTGGCTCATCATGGTATAGGCTGGGATCTGCAAAACCTTTCACGTCGCCTCTTAATTTCTCGAGATTCCTGGCGACAGGAACCTGCCCTCGAGGCGCTCTCTTCACCATACTCAGCAGGCTTCGATCTCGGGACGCGCTCAGATCTTACGGAAACGCAAACTCCCAGCTTCCGTCCCAGAATGCAAAGGATCTTTTCCGATGCCCGACGCAGCCAAGGTCGCCGCGATCCTCCGCCGTGCCAGTATGCTTTCCCGTGCCACAAGTGGCAGGAAAGCGGCGCTTGTTACACTCGACGATTCTGCTCGCGACGTAATTGTGATGGGAGACCTTCATGGCAATTTGCATGCCTTTCGGCAGTTGCTCAAGGAAGCGGACCTCGAACGCAACCCTCATCGCCATATGGTCTTACAAGAGCTTATCCATGGCAAGTGGTTCTACCCTGATGAGGCAGGCGATAAATCGCACCAGCTTGTCGACGTCGTCGCCGCGCTCAAGTGTCAGCATCCGCAGCGGGTGCACATCATCCTGGGGAACCATGAACTGTCGGAATTGACCGGCAGGTCGATCATCAAGGAAGGCGTCGCCCTCAACGAGCTTTTTCTCCAGGGCGTTCGCACTGCGTACGGAGCGAGCACTGAAGACCTGCTCAAGGCCTATCACGAATTCTTCTCGTCGTTTCCCTTGGCAGTGCGAACGCAGAATCGCGTGCTCATGGTCCACACAATCCCCGACGAAGACGACGTCGAAAAGTACAAGGGCTCGTTCTTCGAACAATCGGGCCCTTGGCCCGACGAAGAAAGCGCTCGCGGAGGCCGCGTCTATGCCGTCACCTGGGGTCGAGACACCAGGCAAACAACCGCCGACACGTTTGCTCAGTACATCGACGCCGACCTCTTGATCACGGGTCACATCAAATGCGAAAACGGTTTCTCTTGCCCAAACAACCGCCAGATTATTCTCGACGGCACCGATCCCAATCCAACCTATACCCTTTTTCCGGCAAGCGGTGCGATCAGTTTGGAAGATCTTGTGAAGGGCGCGAAAGTGTTGCCCTTGGCTCTTTAAATCAAAGTAGGTCCGCATGAAAAGCGGGGCCAGGCTAAACTTCAGGTTCAAAAAACTGATCAAGCCGACCAGGTCTTCGTTGCCACACGATCACCTCTCCCATGATCGTGAAACTATGAATACCTAGCCGGCTTGATCAGCGACGCCCGCGATTGTCCGCACGGACGTCATAAAAAAGAGAAGGGGCGAGCGGTGGGTCGTGCGAGGCATCCCGCTCGCCCCTAGGCGGTAAGTCTCTGAGTGAATCAGGACCGTCGCCGTGGGGATGGCTTCATTGAATTTATTGGAATATTTGATTATTCGTTAGACTTGATGAGTCCTTGAATGTTTTCCATCACTTTTTGAACATCATCTCGTTGACGCAGGGGAGAAAAGCGAAGATGATGCCAAACCGTCCAGAGAGCCTCAAAAAAACTGAAGGCCGCGGGATTTTCGGACACAAACCGTTGAGAACACAGGTTTTAGACATTGGATTGGATTCGTGCCGAAGGGTTGCTCTTTGCACGAAAACCCGAAGTTACGCTGCTCGCGGAAAACCGACGCCTATTCTTTAGGCGATTCTGGCCTGAGTCTTATGCAACCGGGGAACAATTCGAATGGCGGAGACTGAAATCAGTGGAGAAGAGGCGAGCTTGGAAAGGCTCCGCGTACTCGACGGGGCGTTGGCTGACTATTCCGAAGGCGGGAACCTTAGGGCTGTGCGCCGTTGGCTCGAGTCGGAGCTAGATCGCCACTGTTTGCCGCGAAGGCTGCCGCGCGAAACGTGGGACGACGCATTGGCCAAATTTACAGTCTCCGATGCTTTCGATTCGAAAGATTTACCTCAGTCGGTCGCCGATCAACTGACAGATTGGTCAAAGGGCGCTTTGGCGTTTAGTCGCGGCGACGGTTCCCCCTTCTGGTCCGAACGAACCCGACCCGGCGGCTCGAAACTGAATCGTTGGCTCGACCAATCGCGATCGATCCGACTGGGCGCCGCGAACGGCCGCTCAAACGGAAAGCCAGGGCGTCTTGCCTCGGCCTCGTCATCCAAGACCATTATGGGCTGGGACGACCCTCTGTTTGTCATTCGCGAGCCCTCGAGCCAAGCCTACTTGGCTGTGGACCATCGGTCCCGGCGACTCCCCCTGCCGACTCGAACTGGGTCATGGCTCGCAAGTTTGGCTTGGTTCAACGTGGGGATTGTCAGTCGACGGCTCGCCCGAATCAGCAGGCCGATTCGAGGAGGCGCCGCTATCGGGGCCAATCCGATGGGCCGAGGATCCATCCGCCGACCTCTTCGAATGGAACTGGAAAGAAGGCGACGCCAAACGCACCCGCACCGTCTCATTTCTGAAGGCAAAGGCCACGATTTTCCTAGCCGACCTGGTCGAATCCGAGGCGTCCAAAGCAACGCTTACCCTCCAGCTTCCGAACGACGTTCAGGCGACTCCGTTGCCCGACGCCAGGGCGATCAAGCTCTCCAAAGGCAAGGGACGAAGCGTGACGGTCGTTCCGTTGGGTTTGCCTTCATACACCAGTCCGACCGAGCGCGGGTCGATCAAGGTGGTCGAAACCCTTACGGGCGGCAGAGCGATCGAGCTCACCCACAACAAATTGCCAGGCTCTGGCCCGCTCTGGCTGCCTCTGGCGATCACCTGGCGAAGCACGCCTTTGAAACCCGCCGTCAATTGGCGCGTGCTCACCGTTTCCGAATCGGGCCAGATGTGCAGTCCAGCCAAGGCGTTCGCGGCCAGGCTTGGGTGGGACCGTGGGCCCAGCGAAAACCTGCTCTTCTACAAATCCTTCTTAGCAGCGGAGCGTCGCGCCTTCCTGGGATATCAAACACTTGATCGTCTCGTCGTGGCATCGTTCCTGCCCGATAAACAGGCAGAGCCTATCGTCTCGATCGCCGCGGGAGAGTAACCTGCTCAGAACGCTATCGCACCGGCTTTTCCACACTCGAGGCGGGCAACGAGAACAAAGTCATCAACGAAAACATGATGTAAACAAGCGTCACGACAACAGTCGTATAGCCCGAATGCTGGTGCGCCTTGGCAAGCTTGACGTTGCCGCTCAAAATGAGCTGGCCCAGCACAAGTTGACCAAGGATCCCTATCGCGGAAAGCGAGCCCAGAACGATCAGTGCGATCTTGCGTAATCCGCTCATGAAAAAGCCTTTCAATCCGTCGGACGAATCAATCGAGAAGTCGCTACAATAATCGATTGTCGCAAGCGCGTCACGCCCTCGAGAAATACGCCGCGGCATTCCAGACCGCGGTTTTGCTCGCAGCGGCTTTTGCTCCTGGAAGGAACACATTCGAAGTGCCAACCCCTTTGGTTTCCGACGCCAACCAAGCGATTTTGTCCCGGAACCTCCAAGTTGTCCGAGCGCGCATCGACGCCGCCGCGAAGCGGGCCGGGAGAGAACCTTCGAGTGTGCGTTTGGTCGCTGTGACGAAGAAGAGTCCTGTCGAATGGATAGCCCCGCTGGTCGATCTTGGCGTCAAGGATTTGGGAGAGAATTACCCGCAGGAACTCTGGAAAAAGGCTGACCAAACCGCGAGTCTCGACGTTCGCTGGCATTTGATTGGCCATCTCCAATCGAACAAGCTCAAGCGGACCTATCCGCTTGTCAAAGCCATTCACTCGGTCGACTCGCTCGATTTGCTGGAACTCATCGACAAGGCTGCGTCGACGGACCCCAGCGCCGCGCCGATGGTCTTGCTCCAGGTGAACACCTCCGCCGAGGAAACCAAGCACGGTTGGAGCGGCGACGCGATCATGGTCGACGCCGAAAAGATCGCCGCACTTCGTTCGATTCAACCTCGAGGCCTGATGACGATGGCCCCGTTTGGCACCGACAATCTCTCCGCGAGACCGTACTTTTCTCGACTCCGCGAACTTCGAGACTCGCTCGCGGAGCGAACAGGGCTCAACCTCCCAGATCTTTCGATGGGCATGTCTGGAGATTTCGAATCCGCGGTCGAAGAAGGCGCGACGATCGTCCGCGTCGGATCGGCGATATTCGAAGAGATGTCCTAATTTCTTATTCTCGGTTTAATCATGTACTCGTATCCCAAATCCTATTTCGTTTCGCCCCCTTCGTCCGCTCCACGAGATTTCCAGGCTAGCGTCCCAGGCTCAAAAAGCCTTACGAATCGGGCGCTCGTCGTTGCCGCGCTTTCTGAAGGCACGAGCGAACTCTCCGGAGCCCTCGACAGCGACGACACCCAGGTCATGCTGAGAGCGCTCGAGACCTTGGGAGTTTCGCTTGAACACGATCAAAGAACGGCCAAGATCCGCATAAACGGCGTCGGCGGAGCAGGCTTTCCCGTCGATTCCGCCCAGCTCGATCTCGGCAATTCCGGCACCAGCCTCCGGTTCCTTGCGGCGGCCGTCGCATCTGGCAAGGGAGTCTACACGCTCGAGGGCAACGCGCGGATGCACCAAAGGCCCATCGCCGACTTGCTCATCGCGCTCAATCGTCTGGGCGCCGACGCCAAGAGCAACCTTGGCAACGGATGCCCGCCAATTACGATTCGAGCTGTTGGCCTGCAAGGCGGCTGGGCCGACGTTCGGTCCGACGCTTCGAGCCAGTTCCTCAGCGGGCTCCTGATGGCCCTGCCGCTCGCCAAAGACCTCACCACCGTCGAGGTCCAGGGCAAGCTCGTTTCCAAGCCTTATGTTGAAATGACGCTGTCGGTCATGGAAGCGTTCGGAGTCCGCATCTCGAATCGAGACTACCGACGATTCAACATCAACCCCGCCTCCTATAAGGGCAGAGCCTATCAGATCGAACCCGATGCCTCGGCCGCGAGCTACTTCTGGGCATCCGCCGCGGTCTCTGGCGGGTCGGTCGCCGTTTTGAATCTTGGCCCCAAGAGCATTCAAGGGGATATTGCGTTTGTCGACGTCCTCGAACACATGGGCTGCCGCGTCGAACGCACTCGCAATTCCATTGCCGTGCACGGGTCGGACTTGGTGGGCGTCGACGTCGATATGAACGCGATCAGCGACACAGTGATGACCCTGGCCGTCGTCGCGCTCTTCGCCAAAGGCGTCACACGCATCCGCAACGTCGCGCACATCCGCCACAAAGAGACCGACCGGATCGCGGCCCTAGCTTGCGAGCTCCGCAAGTTTGGAGCAACCGTCGACGAGTTTCCCGACGGGCTTCTCATCAATCCCCCCGAGAAGGTCCTGCCCGCCGAAATCGCCACCTACGACGACCACCGCATGGCGATGTCAACCGCCCTCGCCGGCCTGAAAGTCTCTGGAGTCGTCGTTCAAGACCCAGGCTGCGTCAGCAAAACGTATCCTGCGTTTTGGGAAGACTTCGCCAAGCTTGGAGTCAAGCTGGTTCCTGTGGAGTAAACTCGCTGATAGAATGCAATCACTGCCCGTGCAGCGCCCCGCCCTGCCCCGTGATCTGTCGAGGCCAGCATTATGCCCAGCCCGCACGATCAAATGATCAACTCAATGGCGCCTTTGGGCCGGCGCGACTTTTTGCGTCAGGCTGGCGGAGGCTTCGGAGCCATTGCCGCGGCGTGGTTGCTCCAGAACGATCAAATAAGAGCGGCAGAACGCGAAGGCCCGCTCGCTCCCAGGCCGCCGCACTTCCCTGCAAGGGCCAAGTCCGTCATCTACCTCTTCATGCACGGAGGTCCAAGCCATCTGGAGACCTTCGATCCCAAGCCGGACCTCCAGCGGCTGGCAGGCCAGCCCCTGCCCTCCAGTTTCGGACCCGTCGCCACACGCCGAAGAGTCGCCTCGAACCCGCTCCTTGGAACCAAACGAAGCTTCAAAAGGTGTGGCGAATCCGGCGTCGAGGTGTCCGACTTCCTCCCAAACCTGGCCGAGTGCGCGGACGAGATGGCGGTGATTCGGTCCTGCTGGGCGGACAGCGTCAACCACCCACAAGCTGTCTATCAAATGAACACGGGCTCGATCTTGATGGGCAAGCCGAGCCTGGGCAGTTGGGTGGGCTACGGATTGGGAACCGAGAACCAAGACCTGCCAGCGTTTGTCGTCCTGCCCGATCCCACCGGGGGCATCAAAGGCGGCCCGCCTGCTTACGGCGCGGGCTTCCTGCCTGCAGCCCACCAGGGCACTCTGGTGCGTTCCGGTTCGAGCCCGATTTTAGACCTCGAGCCCCCTCCAGGACGATCGCGCGAAGCCCAACGACGCACCCTCGACTTGATCGGCAAGCTCAACGCCCAACATCTCGAAACGCGAAGCGGAGACTCCGAACTTTCTGCCCGTATCCATACGTATGAACTTGCCTATCGAATGCAGTCCGCAGCGCCCGAGGCTGTGGACCTTTCGCGCGAATCCGCCGAAACCCACAGGCTCTACGGCCTCGACCGCCAGGAGACTGCCGACTTCGGCGCGCGTTGCCTGCTCGCACGTCGCTTGGTCGAGCGCGGAGTCCGCTTCGTCCAGCTCTACTCGGGCGACGTCAACGGCTGGGACGCCCACGACGACGTCGAGGCCAACCACTCGAAAATGTGCTTGCGAACCGATAAACCCATCGCCGGACTCCTCAAAGACCTGAAGCGCCGCGGCCTGCTCGACGAAACGCTTGTGATCTGGGGCGGAGAGTTCGGACGCATGCCCATGTCGGAGAGCGGCAAAGGTCGCGATCACAACCCGCACGGGTTCTCGGTTTGGATGGCCGGCGGAGGAGTCAAAGGGGGCTTCGTTCACGGCGCCACGGACCCGGTCGGTCTCCGGGCCGAGCTCGACCGCGTACACGTCCACGACCTCCACGCCACCATTCTCCACCTGCTCGGTCTGGACCACGCCAAGCTCACATTCCCACTAAACGGACGCGAAGAAAGACTCACAGATACGTTCGGAAACATTGTCCGACCGATCCTCGCCTAGGAGCTCTTGCGCTTATGACCGCCAGCGCCAGACTCCAGACGCTTCTCGCAGTCTGCTCGTTCGCCCTAGCGGCAACCTGCTTCGCGGAAGATAAAGAAATACCTGAGAAACCAATCACAGCCGAAGAACGCGCACATTGGGCCTATCAACCTCCGAAACGGCCGGAGGTTCCGAAGGTCAAGCACTCAGCTTGGGTCAATAACCCAATCGACGCGTTCATCCTCGAGAAGCTCGAGGCAGAGGGACTCGACCCAGCTCCAGAGGCAGACCGCTCAACCCTGCTCCGCAGGCTTTCCTTTGATCTCACTGGCCTTCCGCCGACGCTTGAACAACTCGACGCATTCTTGAGCGACCGTTCCGAGAACGCGTACGAAAAGCTCGTCGACTCGCTGCTCGCGAGCCCGCAATTCGGGGTCCGCTGGGCCCAGCATTGGCTCGATCTTGCGCACTACGCCGATAGCGACGGCTTCGAATTCGACCAAACCAGGCCCAACGCCTGGCGTTACCGCGATTGGGTTGTCAAAAGCCTGAACGACGATATGCCTTACGACCAGTTCGTAAGCCTTCAAATTGCCGGAGACGAACTTCTGCCAGACGACCCCCAAGCGTTCATCGCCACCGGGTTCAACCGCTGCTACCCAGACATGGTCGACGCCAACGACCAGGCCCTCCGCAGACGAAGCGCCCTGAACGACGTCACCGAGACCACCGGCTTGGCGTTTCTAGGTCTCACCGTCGGTTGCGCCCGCTGCCACGATCACAAATTCGACGCGATCCGCCAGGTCGATTTCTACAGACTCCAGGCCTTCTTCACGCCCGCAAGGTTCCGCGACGATTACCCGATCGCATCCTCTGAGGAGCGAAAGGCCTTCGAAAAGACGCTCGCCGAATGGGAAGACAAGCTCGCGAGAATCCAAGCCCAGATCGTCCGGATCGAAAAGCCCGTTCGAGACAAGCTTGCCCCAGGCCTTGCTCCCGGTGCGCTCGACGAGGCCGTGGCTGCGTTTAACAAAGAGGAATCGGAGCGCACCACTCGCGACAATAGACTCATATATGAAACCCTCGTCCGCGACCCACGCCTCAAAACCAAAGAGGTCGCGAAGCACCTTTCCGAGTTCGACGCCAACGAGCATAAACGCCTGTTGATCGAACAGGCCGAGCACCAAAAGAGTGCGCCCAAAGGCATACCGACCGCGCGAGGAGTCGACGAGCCTGGACCCATGCCGGCGCCAGCCCACTTTTACAAACGCGGCGAGTTTTCGCCCGATGCGCCCACGGTTGAACCCGCGTTTCCGGCAGTGTTTGGGGCGCCTCCGCCCTGCATCACCCCAAGCTCCGAATCGTCGGGCAGACGCAAAACGCTTGCAGCCTGGCTCGTCGACCCCAACCATCCGCTCACGACCCGAGTGATCGTCAATCGCCTCTGGCAGGGACACTTCGGAAATGGCGTCGTCGGTACGTCAAGCGACTTCGGCGTGATGGGAGAAGAACCCACCCACCCCGAGCTCCTGGATTGGCTCGCGACCGAACTCGTAGCCAAGAGCTGGCGGCTCAAGGCGATCCACAAACGTATCGTCATGAGCTCAACTTATCGACAATCCTCGAATTCGAGTCAATCTTTGTCCGCCGATCCTGACAATCTGCTGCTCGGCAGGCAAAACCGTCGACGTTTGGATGGAGAAACGCTGCGCGACGCACTCCTGGCGGTCTCCGGCGACTTGAACCTCGAGCTCGGAGGACCAGGCGTCTTTCCGCCTCTGCCCGCCGAGCTCAAAGAACTCGCCGGCAAAGGCGAGGTCTGGCCGGTTTCGAAAGACGCCAAGGACCGAAATCGGCGGAGCCTTTATGTCTTTGTCAGGCGCAACCTTCGCTATCCGTTCTTCGAAGCGTTCGACAGGCCCGATACCAACGCGAGCTGCCCGAAACGACCGACGACCACGATCGCCCCCCAGGCCCTGAGCCTGCTCAACAGCGAGCTATCGAACTCTGCCGCAGATGCGTTTGCCAAACGCATCGAAAACTCCGGCAAGGTCGACGTCGAAGCCAAGATCGAGCTTGCTTATCGTTTGGCACTGTCCCGCAAGCCGAAAGGTCAGGAGATCGAACTTGCCAAAGCATTCCTCGACTCAGGTGGAAGATTGCCCGAGTTTTGCCTGGCCCTTATGAACGTCAACGAATTCGTTTACATCGATTAGGACAATCGCAGCGATCCGGCCGGCTGTCTCGCCTTCCTCTAAACGACCAAGGCGAGCACATCGCGGTTTTCGAGTAGTGGACCTGCGATAGCTACTCAACCACAATCCAGCGCAAGCGCTTCCTTCTCAGCCCGTTTCCAAGCTTCGAGCTCGTTATTCGCTTCGACCCAAATCGTCTTATTGCCGTTTCGACCGCTCACAACCCAGACCAGTCCAGCTCCGCGACTTGCCACGGTGTAATTGCCTATCGACCATCCGGAATGTTCCAGACGCTCGAGTATGTCCGTGATCTGCTCGGCCGACGACTCCATAGCCACTTTCTCCGACCGAGCTGGAACCCTGTTTATTCTGTAGGCGTCTTTAAGGATGGGGATTTCCCTCCAAGAGCTCCGTTGACCAACCAGAGTGCAACCCATAAACGCGATGTGTTGAACAAATCCGTTTTAATAGACATCCAGGAGATCTGCTCGAAACGCTCCCAGTCGCCCTCCCGTTCCCAGAGCGGCTTCCGAGGGGGTCTCCCTACTTCAGCGACAATGCTCTGTACGGCGAACCGAAATTTTTAGGACAGAGCCGACCGATTCTGCTGAGGGAAATTACCCGTCAGACAGAAGTCTGCCTCAGGCGGACCCTCTGATCTTCCTTCAGTCGCCGTCCCCGCAAGAGAAGTGCGAACGTGTGATTCAGTACGCGATCAACGACGCCTAAGCCGCCGTCGTCAACGCCGGTTCGCGTCCTCGACCCGCCGCCGCGATGAACCCAAAGAGTGCCAGCGACAAGCTCAGGCCCAAAAGCGCCTTGAGGAATCCAGGGATTTCGCTTGGTGAAACGAAAGCCTCGATCGTCCCAGCGACGAGAAGGATTGGCACGATGCCGATGATGATCTGAACCGACCGTCGCGCGTTCAAGCGCAGCTCGTCACGACGGCTGAAGCGGCCGGGAAACACCAAAGCCTGCGACATCAGAAGGCCTGCCCCCGCGCTCAACCACATCGAAGGCAGTTCAATCGAACCATGCCCGACCACGAATTCTAAGAGCGGAACCAGCATGCCAGGCGCAAACAAGCTGCGGAAAGCGATCCCAGCATCAGTCCGTTGAGCACCATGAGCCAGATCGTACCAATTCCAAACGTTAGCCCGAGCGCCCAAGTAAGCAGACACACCTGGATGTTGTGCACAGCAATTCCAGCGCTCTCGCGAGGCGCTGTTCCCGTCAGCGATTCGGTCCATAGCCGTTTGGCCTCGATGGCGCGCCTCATGTCCGGGTTGACGAAATAATGCTCAAGCACCGGATTGGTCATCGTGAGCAAAAAGCCAACCACCGTGGCAATCCAGAACACCCCGGTCGCCAACAGGATCGGACAACGCGCCTTCCGAACCTGCGCTGGCCAGGTCTCGAGCCAAAAAACCCTCCAGTTTCTTGCTTTGGAGCGCTCTGCCTGGTAAAGCAAGCTGTGCGCCCTGCCAACCCGTTGCTCGAGATCCTTGACGACCGGATGATCGGGAAAGCACATTCGCGCGTAAGCCAGATCGGACACTGCCTGACGATAGAGCAACCCGCCTTGTCGAAAAGCGTCCAAAGGCACCCGCGCCAGGGAGAGTTTCTGCACGTTTTCGAGAAAGCTCTCCAAACCCTTCCAAGCTTCTTGTCGTTCGCGGATGAACTGATGAACAACCATGGCCAGTCTCTCCACCAGCGAATCATTACGATCCGAACGCCGGAAAACATCGAGCTGGCTTACGCGCTGGCCGGGCCCGGCAGTAGAGCCGCGGCGTACGCAATCGACCTGCTCATCATGCTCGCTCTCTCCCAGATCATTCTCAATTTACTCGTTTTCGCTTTGACTTTTCTCTTTAGCTCTCTGGGGCAAAGCAGCGAGCTCTGGGTAGCTGGGATCATAGCCTTGGCGTCGTTTACGCTCTACAACGGCTATTTCATCTTTTTCGAATGGATGCTCAACGGCCAGACGTTCGGCAAAGGTCTTTTACACATTCGCGTGATCAAACACGGCGGCTACGCCTTGAACGTCTTCGACACCCTCTTGAGAAACCTGCTTCGGGCCATCGATTTCCTTCCTTTGTTCTACGGCGTGGGTTTGGTCAGTCTACTCTTGACCCGCGACAGCCAACGCCTGGGAGACCTGGCGGCCGGAACCCTTGTCGTCTATCAAGAGCCTGTACAAAACGAGCCCCTGTTCGACGATGTGCAGGCTGCCAGCGAAGTGGGCCCTGTGTTCCCCACCGACCAATTCTCCAACATTCCACAGGAGGCCGTCTCGCTCGCGTCCCATTTCTGGAACGCAAAATCGGAAATGGGCTCACGAGCACGTCAGGAAATCGCCGCTGGGCTCGTCGGCGTCATTCGACAGACGTCCGATCTGGAACCCAAACCCGCGCAAAGCGTGGAGAGCTTTCTCGCCGCCGTTCTCAAACAAGCCGAGCAAGGTCCTGCATGGTCGTATCCAGATCCCGCGCAGGCTGAATTCCCCGTTTGAGCATACGCTTCTCGACTTTCGCACGATCCTTCACGAGCTTCCTGGGAGAGTCGAGCACCCGAGTGCCCGCCCAAGAGTCTCCGTGACGCCGAAAGAGCGGATCGGAAAACGACGCCTGCGCGTCAACAAGGTTGTAAATCGGGATGAGCTGGCTCAACCAGCGTATGAACCCCTGCTTGATACTCGGCGGCGACGTTCCGTCCTCCGACGTGACAACCCGAAGCCCGCTGAGACGCTTGCCAATACTCGCGCCGCCCATGAGCGAATCCTTGAAGAAAAGCAGCAAGAGGCACAGACCGGAGACGACGTTTATATACAGCTCGGCTTTCTTCTCCTCAGTCCCCATGATTAAGAGTACCACTGCCGCAATGATGGTTGGCAGCGATACCAATATGAACGAATCAATAATCAGCGCGACAACCCGTCGATTGAAAATGGAGGACTGGCACCTTTTGCACAAGTAGAACTGTTTCTTGAACGGCCTGGCGCGACATTTCTGACAGTACGGCGCTCGGCAACGAACGCACACGAGCGACGCGGGCTTGTTGTGCCAGACGCATTTCAGAGAGTTCGCTGCGAGCGCCTGCCGTTCTTTGCCGCTCCTGGGCCAAGCGTCTTCCAGTCGATCGCCAATTTCCGACGCGCTCGGTTCGAACGCGAGCCCACGGGTGATCTCGGGCTGGTCTGCAACCGGCTTCGCCTCGGCCTGGGTGCAGTGGCGGATCAGCGTGTTGGGCGAAATCGTCTTCTCCTGGAGAAACCGCTGGATGTTTTTCCGTGAGACGGGCCCATACGTATCTTCATCCGCCGATTCGATCCACCAGCCAATTTCATAAGGATCCATCAAACGAACCTCGCGTCACAGAGGGAACAAAAACCGCGCAGCCGACCGCTCGACGGGACGTTCTCCCTGAGCGAGAGGCAATTATTGGCGAGCGATCACCCACGTTCAATGCTCTCCTTCGCTTTTGATCGCTTGCTTCAAGAAATACCCAAGACGCGTCCCACTCCTTGCAGCCTCCAAAGGCTAGGCTAGAATAATCGCTCCGCTCTACGCGCGAGGACGCTCGCTCGCGAGAGAATCGCTCTCCCAAACGGACGCCGCCGTCAGATCGCGGCTCGCCTTTCTCGAGTGAGTATCGGCTACATGGCTCGCCGCAAGAAATCCTTGGCTCGAAGGATTCTGATCCAGACCGATTGCGCCTTTTGGTGCATTCACGATCACGTCACCGAGCTCTTCTATTTGGCTCTGCCCACGCTGATCGCCATTGTTAGCGGGGCTTTGGCGTTGATCGGCCTCATGCGGAGTTCCGACCTGCCCCCCTTCGTCACCTTTCTGCTCGGTGGGTTCCTCGTCCCCTTCTTTACCTTGGTTTCGTTTACAGCGCTCCCACTCCCCTGCGCCGTTTTGGCATGGAAGACAGCCAGAGGCGAGCCTGCGTCGGTTGGTGAATGCTACGCTTGGTGCGGCCGGCGAATCGGCAGGCTTGTGGGCGTCTTCGTGCGCCTCTGCCTCATCTGGCTCTTTTCGCTGGTCTTGTTCGGAATTCCCCTGCTCTACTTTTGGCCAAGAACCTGTATGGCGCCCATCGTCGCTCTGTTCGAAAACGATAAGCGCGTCTTCCGCCGTGCAAAGCGAATCCTCCGAGAAGACCAGGGCGTCGCTCTCTTGGGATTTCTTTATTTCGGAATGGCTCTCGTCCTCGGCGGTCTGGTCGTCCTGCCTCGGCTCCTCCTGGCGACGCCGCTTCTGGGCGCCCATCTGCTCGACGACCGCTGGCGCCCAGCCGTCGTGAGCCGGCTTTGGATCTTCGAGACAGCATCAGTGGCAATGCTTCTGACTGGTGTTGCCGTCGCAATGACGATGTCGCTCACCCTCATCTACCACGACGTCCGCTACGTCCGAGAAGGCGAAGAATTGAAGCAAAAGCTCGCCCAGCTCAAAGAGAAGCTGGCAATTTCATGATCTGGGCGCCTCAGACTATCCCGCATGGTTGTGCTGCAGGCAACCCGCGTTTCTTCCGAGGCAGGGAGTATGCCAGCACCACACCGATGACGTATGCACTTCTTGTGATCGGTTGGTTGCTCCTCGGATCAGCCAACTCGTCCGCCTTTTCCGCAACCCTCCAGAAGAGTCTCGCCCCACGGGCCTCGAACGTAAAGGCCGATCCCTCCGAAGCCGCCCGCCAAGTCTTCCAGGGAGATAGCTTCTGGTGGAAACGCATCAAACCGCCCAAGCCTCAAGGCGAGACCGACTCGAGGGTGGCTCGGTTCATCTATCGGATAGTACGTAAGGTCATCTCATGGATCATCGACCTCATGCGTCGGCTTCGGGATTCGATCACGAGCCCGTTCACCAGCAGACCGTCCGCGCTCAAGCTCATCGCCTGGGTTGTTGTCGTCGGTCTACTCGCATTCGCGATGTGGAAGCTCATCCCCTGGATTCTGAGCTGGTTCTCCCGCAAGAACCAACACTCGGAAGATCCCAACGGAACGCTCCAGTGGCAAACTCTTGCCGAATCTTCGGTGCTCTACCAACAGGCGCTCGAGGCCCTTCGAAACGGCAAGGAGGCCGAGGCCGTCCGCCTTGCGTTACTAGCCCTGATCGCCTTTCTCGAAAAGCGAGGAAGGCTGCGTTACGACCATGCCCGGACCAACCGCGAATACCTAGTCGAGCTTAGACCCCACGTCGAGCTCGCGACCAACTTTCGCAAGGTCTCGCGCATCTTTGACCGCGTTTGGTACGGCAACGAAATCCCCCAACGATCCGAAGCTGAGCACGCGGTCGAAGTTTGCGGCATAGTCATCAACAAACAGGATGTTGCTGATGGCTAAACCGCGCAAGAATCGATGGATCTTGCTCGCGGCTGTCGCGGCCTTCGGAGTCGTCGTCGGTCTTCTAGGAGACCGGTTCAGCGTCTCTTATAAGTCGACGCTCACCGGCTGCGTGAGTGACAACGGCACAGGCGGCGCCTCTGGCTTGTACCGTTCGGCGCAAGAGATCGGTTTCCGTGTGCAGACCCTGGACGTCTCGCTCGAGCAAGCGCCCCAGACATTCTCCAACCCGACAGGGAACTTGCTTCTATCGATGGGCGAGAAATCGTTGAATCCGAAGAATGAAGCCACGGAGCCTCCTACAGAGGAGGATCCTCTCGATTGGAGCAAGATTCACCAGTGGATCTCGCAAGGAAACACGCTGGTGCTCGTCACCTCGACGCTCTCGAGCGTCCCTGACTGGCTGTCCCATAGCCTTGAACGAGGTGAAGAGGAAGCCCCCACGGGCCATTACCGCGTCGTTCGCGTCGAGGAACCTTGGCTCCCCTCCACAATCGACGACCGCCCGCAAACCACTGAAATCGAGGTCAAGCGCGAAGCCGGAATCGGCAGTGGAAAGGCGCTGACGGTGCTTGCAGGAGGTCCACGAGCTCGGCTGAAGTCAGGCGCCAAGGCGCGTTCGAACGACCCGAGTCATATCGACGCCGAACCAGTGTCTATGGCATCCGACAACCGAGGCGGCGTACTTTTCCGAGCCGAAGTCGGCAAAGGCTCTGTCTATGTCCTGCTCGACGGCTACGCCTGGTCCAACGCAGGCCTCGACAAAGGCCAAAACGCCCTCGTCCTGGCGGGAATTCTCTCGCGTGAAATCAAAGGCGGAATGCTGGCTTTCGATGAGTTTCGCCACGGCCACGGCCGCAGCGATTCGTTCCTCTCGTACCTCTTGAACTCGAAAGGCGCCTCGACGATCATTTGGCTTTCGATCATCTGGGCGCTGCTCTTTTACTTTGGCCGAAACGTCCGCCTTCAGCCAGCCGAAGCGTACACGGAACCGGAAAGGCGCACAGCCCAAGAGGCGATCAACGCCGTCGCCCAGCTCTACCAAAGAGCACGCGCAGCTCCCTTGGTCGTTGAGGCCGTTGCTCGCAGGGTCCGACAGGTCTCGCGCTATGCGACCGAATCGCCTCCGGACGTCGCCGAAGCTCTCCGCCAATCCGAACAATACTCCCAGAACAATGATCGACCTACCTCTCCCAGCTCCGCGATGCGGATGGTTGAAAGGCTGATTCAACTCCGGAAAGAGCACTATGGATCTCGCACAATTTCATGAACACGCCAATCGTCTGAGGGAAGGGCTCAGACGAGTCTTCTTCGGCCAAGACGACGTGGTCGACCAGTTGCTCGCGACCGTTTACTCCGGCGGGCATGTTCTCCTAGAGGGCGTGCCGGGCCTCGGGAAAACGTTGCTCGCCAAGGGTCTCGCTCGATTGTTCGACGCCGAGTTCCATAGAATCCAATTCACCCCAGACTTGATGCCCGCCGACGTCTTGGGAACCGAGGTCTTCCAACTGGCTTCGCAAACGTTCCAATGGCGCCGAGGACCCGTCTTCACCACCATCCTCTTGGCAGACGAGATCAACCGCGCCCCACCGAAAACGCAGGCGGCGCTGCTCGAGGTGATGGAAGAGCGGTCCGTGTCCATCGGATCGCAAACCTTCCCGCTCTCTCCGCTCTTCACAGTGGCTGCCACCCAGAACCCAGTCGAGTACGAAGGCACATACCCCCTGCCCGAAGCGCAGGTCGATCGTTTCATGTGCAAGATTTTGCTCCGCTATCCGAGCCCCGAAGACGAACTGGACGTCTTGAGGGCGTACGACAAGGGAGAAGATTTGCACAGGAGGGCGCAGTCGGAGCTCGCGCCACTCACCACCCCCGAGGAGGTGCTGGAGGCCCGCCGCGGCCTCGTCGAAATCAAGATCACTGAGGAAGTCCTGCGATACCTCAGCAACGTGGTGCGCGCCACCCGCCAATCTCCTCAAATTCAGGTGGGCGCCAGCCCGAGGGCTGCGGTCCACCTCTTGCTCATGAGCAAAACCTTGGCGGCGATGGACGGACGCGAATACGTAACCCCCGACGACGTGAAGGCCGCCGCCCCAGCGGTTCTCCGCCATCGACTTCTGCTGACCCCCGAGGCCCAAGTCGCAGCCGAAACGCCCGACCGCGTGCTCGCCAGAAGCCTTGCTCAAGTGGAAGTACCACGTTAGCAAACGATGATCATACCCACCCGACGTATGCTTTGGCTGGCGGCTCTGCCAATCGCCGCCGTTTTCGCAGGCCAAGGAGGCGCGATCGCCGTCGTCGTCGCCTGGTCGCTGCTAGGCGCGGTGCTCATCCTGTTCATCACGGATGGAGTCCTCGCGGGGGGCAAACGCCGCGTATCGTTTGAGCGCGAGGCGCCAACCCAGCTTCACGTCGACCAGCCGAACCCAGTGTCCTGGATCGTCGAAAACCTTACGGACTCTCGACTCGCGCTCCTGCTTTCCGACCGCGTGCCCGAAGGATCCATCGCCAACCCTCGAGTCCTCGAAGTCGACGCTAGGCCCCGTTCGCGAACCAAGGCCACGTTCAACCTCGTTCCATCCCTCCGCGGCCCGGCCGCTTTCGGCGACCTTGATTATCGAATCCGAGGACCATTGGGGCTCGCATGGACCCAAAAGCGGTTTCCAAATCGGCTCGAGCTCCGATGCCTTCCTCATCTGGCGAACGCCAAGGCCGCCGAGCTTGCGGAGCGAAGGGCCCTCTTGCGCCAGGCAGGCAGTCATCGATTTCGCTGGCGAGGCGCAGGCTCGGCGTTCGAATCGCTCCGGGAATATAGCGTCCAAGACGACATGCGATGGGTCGATTGGAAGGCCACTGCCCGAATGGGCAGGCCCATCAGTCGAAACTTCGAAGTCGAACGTCATCAGCAGGTGATGGTCATGGTCGACGCCAGCCGCGCGCTTTCCACCTTCTGCGGACGTCGCACCAAGTTCGACGCCATGCTCGAGGCCGGCATCCTGGTCGCTCGGTCCGCGATCAATCAGGGAGACGGGCTCGGGCTCCTCGTCTTCGCCGATAAGGTCGACGCCTATCTTCACCCTTCTCGCGAACGTGCTCAACTGAAGGAGGTGATCGAAAACCTCTACGACAAACGACCACTCCTGGTCGAACCCAATTTTGAACTTGCCCTCACCTTGGCTGCAAAGCGAAATCGGCGACGCACGCTGTTCATTCTCTTGACAGACGTGACAATCCTCGAGGCAGCCAGACGCATGCAGCGGTTCCTGCGCATTCTCTCTCCTGTGCACCTTCCGTTGGTGGTGACGATCGCGGACGAGACGGTCGAACAGAACGAACTCGTCGAACCGCGGACCACAGAGGAGTTCTACCGCGTCGGCGTCGCCAACGAACTGATGTACGAGCGAACGCTCATTTTAGAAGAGCTCCGCCGCTCGGGCGTGGAAGTCGTCGACGCCCGCGCAGACCAGGTGGCCACGCGCGTCGTCGAGCGCTACCTGGACCTGAAACGAAGACTGCGTTTGTAACGGAGGGCAGATACGGTGTCTGGCCGGGAACCTGTTGGGATGGTCGGCGCGTCGGGGTCGCCCTTCGAGACTCCTATCTGGAACTTGTCCAAGACTTCCCGCTCGCATCCATAAAGTCCGACGAGCAGTTTCGGGAGGCCCAAAAGGTTATAGACGAGCTTCTGGCTCGGGTCTCGCTCGATGCGGGCGTGGAAATGTACTTGGACGCGCTCAGCGACTTGGTCGCCGCTTACGAGGACGAACACTTCGCTATCGAGCCCGCCTCGGACGCCGAGATGCTTCGCCATTTGATGGAGGCCAAGGGCGTGGGGCAGACCCCGCTCAGTAGGGAAGCCGCCATCCCCAAGTCCACGATCTCCGAAATTCTGGCCGGCAAAAAGCCCTTCAGTCGCCGGCTTATCCGCAAACTCTCCGAATATTTCAACGTGTGCGCCAGCGTGCTCTCAGGAAACTTTTGAACCGAAAATCGCGACTCCATGTTGCGGGTGGGCCCAACTCGCAGACGCCCTAAGTTCATAGCGTATCGACGGAACAGAATTGCTTCCGGCGTGACTCTCTTACGGTAGAGGATGCGGCACGGTTCACAGAGGTTTGTGGCGGGCAGAGTGTTCGTTCTTAGCCCTGAAAGGGCCATTCACAACAGCCCAGGGCAACGCCCTGGGGCAATCGGAGCAGACCGTGCGGCGCGTCCGATCTCCTCGGTTCGGACGCCCTGTCAGGCCTAAAATGTAGGAATGCCGTATGCGATTGCCACATCCGATCCCAGGGCCTTGCCCTGGGCTTTTCTAACTCGCCCCTTCAGGGCTAGGAGGCAGAAGGTTGCTTTGCGGCTGAGCCGCGTTAGGGCGTCTGGAGAGATCATCTCACGTTCAGCCGCGGAGTCGGTCTCTCATCCAAGCAGCCTGTGCACATCTTTCAATTGCGCGGGAATGTTGATCCCTTGCGTGCAGGTGGGCAAGCAGTCGCCGCAGCCGACGCAGGACGTGCCGTTCCGCGTGAGGGCGGCGTACTCCTTCTTCGCCCGGTCGATATCGAGATAATCGCGGGCATACCGCTCGTAACGGAAGATGTCCGCGACCGCGATATGCTCGGGGCAAGCCGACACGCATTGGGCGCACAACAGGCAGGTCAAGCCTTTGTTGAAACCGGACAACAGACCAAGCACCGCGCTGTCCTGCGGGCCCATCGCCAGACCGACGGCCGCGCCCACGTTCTCTCGGAACTGATCAAAATTCTTCGTTGCGATCACGGCCGCAGTGAGATTTTCGTTGGACTTCAGCCACTTGACCATCGCCGCGGCTGCGGTGCTGCCCTGGAATTTCGGATCCGCAAGAAGCTTCTTGAACTTCTCATCCTCCGCTGCTCGCCCCACGCCGCCCATCGACTTCATGGCGATGGTCGCAATGTCTTTCTTCTTCGCCACGTCGATCCATTCCCCCACTTCCTTGCGGTCGTTGTAGGTGTAGAAGAACTGGGTTGCGTCGTAGGGTTGATGTTCAGCGAGGTAGTCCAGGATTTCCCAGGCCATGTCGCCTTTGATGTTGTTGTAATGATGCTGGGAAATGGCCAGGTGTTTGACGAGCCCCTCCTTCTTGAGCCGCTCGTAAGCCCGGACCATGCCTGGGTTTTCCTTCGCCTCTTTCACCGAGTGATAGCCGAAATGGAACTTGAAGACGTCGTAATATCCGACGCCCGAGTCCTTCAGGCGCTTCTTGACGAACTGGTAGTGCTCTTCTTCGTCAATTTGCCCGTGCGAATGGTCCCCCCTCACGCGGTCCACCACGCACTCCAGATAGTACGACTCCCTCGGCAGCTTCTTGAGGGCGGGCGGAAGCGAACTGGCGCTCCACGTCTGGGCTTTGTGCCAGTAGTTGACCCCGGCGTTCACAGCCCTGGGAATCAGCTCCTTCGGCCAGTCGGACGCGCCGACGAGCCAGCCAATCTCGAGACCGGTGCGGCCGTATCGCCGCTTCGGCAGTTTATTGTCGGCGGGCTTGTCGTCCGCAATCGCCGGCAGGTTGGTCATGCTTGCCGCGGCCACGCCTGTCGCCCCAAGCCGCATCATGTCCCGGCGAGAAAGGTTCTGCGCCATCAGACATAGCCGTACTCCCTTTATGTTGATCAAACACGGAAAGCGGCCCGGTTTCGGCAATGAATTTAGTCTACAGTGCAAGCGGCGGCAGTCAACAGTCAAGTCATCGGCCAGGTGCATGTCTCTATTCTATAACTGTAAAAGTATCAATGCGAAATCTTTATCACTCGAGTTTTGCGCTGCGCCGGATCGCAGATATGCAGAGTTCATAGCAACGGCGCCAGTCAGACTGACTCGGAGCTCATGCCGATGCAGCGGCTGTCTCGGCGACCTTCGGACGCTTCACGATTGCCGCGACGACGATCCCGACAAGGAACCAACCAACAACAGAATCAACAGCCCTTGCGATCGTGAATTCGAGCGGATAGGAGTACCAGTTCCAGTTCGGCACGCAGACGACAATCCAGGCGAACAGCCCAAGGCTTGTAACAAAGAGCACGCGCCCTGCGTAGTTGGTTCTCAATTGGGCGAGCAACAACGCAGCAAGCAGCGCCGAAACAATGTTGGTCGCCCCTTCTTTGATCAAGTGCGGCGCAAGGTCGGGGTTTCCCTCGCCTGGGTTGACGATGAGGAGACCGCTCGGCCCTGCCTTAAACTTGGCTTCACGCTGCTTCGTTTGTTCGGCGGTCGGTTTCTTCGAGAAGTCCATTCCTGGAAGTAGGTACATGCCAGGCTCTGGGATATCCCGCTTGAGCGCAATGCTCGCCGCTTCCTCATCGGGGATGCTTCGCATACCCATTTGCCCGAGCGGCAGGACCATATGGGACACGAATCCCCAGTTGAACAGGATGATCCCGCCCAGCACCCCAGCGATCAGAATTCGTAGCGCCATCGTCCGCCTCCCAGAAACGACACCCGAACACCACCTCGCCGACGCACCCGCGAATTGAAACACGACGGCTGGTTCACGCCTGAACGCTCGAAGGATTTTACTCAATCGATCCGAAGCAAGACAGTCTGGGTCTCTGGCTCTCGATCTGGTTTGATCCTTGACTGCGGCGGATTGCAGACATCACAACCTCAAAACGTAATCACCGCAGGCCCTTCGACCGAGGATCCGAACTCAGACTGTCTGGGTCTTTGGCAGTCTGGGTCTTTGGATTCCTGATCGATAGCGGTATTTCATTGGTCGACGAGACTGCGTCGCCACGATACGATCGACATGAATTTGTTGGATCATCGCAAGTTAAGTGGACTCGAGCGCAGACGGCTTCCAACAGTGCCTGCGCTCGAGGTCGGGAGGAAACTGTGGCGAACTCGGAGTCTCGCATTACGATCCACATGGCGACGAGCCTCGACGGCTTCATCGCTCGAAGGGACGGGCGAGTCGACTGGCTCGAGACCTCGGATAAATTTGTTGGCGGTGACGCGATGGACCCAGGATTCGTAGAGGCGTTCCTCAAGACGATCGACTGCTACGTCATGGGATCGCGAACCTACGAAGCTGCGCTGAGTTTTGAGGCCAACGGGTTGGGGTGGCCCTACGGAGACAAACCGACCTTCGTTCTCACGAGTCGCAAGCTGTCGCGGATCCGGGACACTGTGGAGTTCTACTCGGGCAATCTCACAAAGTTCGTGAATGAGCGTCTCCGGGCTACGTTTCGTTCCATATGGTTTGTTGGTGGAAGCGTCGTCTCCGCCGAATGCCTTCGTCTTGGGTTTGCCGACGAACTTCGTTATTCGATCCTGCCAGTCTTGATCGGTGATGGCATCCCATTCTTCGAGAAGCTCGAAGTTGACATCGCCCTCCATCTGATCGAAGTCAGAGCCTACGAGAGTGGGATGGTGGAGCTTCGTTACGAGGTGCAAGGGAGTCGCGGCGGATCACGTCAGTCCTAAATCGAAGACGGCCTAAAGCTCAATCAACCGCGTCGTACTCGGGACCTCATGCAGTAGCGAACGCTGAGTTGCAACGAGCTCCGCCGATTGGGCATGGAAGTCGCCAACGCCGGCGCCGACCAGCTATCCAACCGTGCGCCGAGCAACCACCTTGACCTCATTACAATCTGAGACGGTCAAGGACCAGACGCGCTCTGCGCGCAAAACGAGCGCTTTATGGGTGTTCAAAACACCAGAGACTGGCGCCCGCAAACTCTCCCAGGCTTTCCCATCCAGCCGTAGAAACGCGTCCTGCCCGATGCGCAAGTCAGTTCCAATGCGAGCATTAGGTAGAGAGCATGTGGCGTGCTCTCGGCGAAACGACACCCCCAAAGGGACCAAACCGCTTGTTTCCAAGCCTCAAATTCATGCCGACCGGCCCGGTTCACTCGATGCTCGGGCAGCCGAACACCGCCCAAAACACCTCCAAAAAGGGCCAAAAAGCGCACCACAATTTCGAGGGGGTTTTCCCTTACTTAACCGGAAAATTCTTATGTACTTTGCCCAAATTGCCGCAGAATCGCCTGTTTCATCATATCCAATTTGCCTAAATTCATCTGGACGTTAGTCCATTACAATTAGCCACAAAATCTCTTCTCAAAAAATGAGAGTCACAAAAATCATGGCCACAGAAGCTCAACTGAAAGCAAATGCCCAAAACGCCAAGAAATCCAAAGGCCCAACGACCCCTGAAGGCAAAGCCAGGTCGTCGCAGAACGCCCTGAAGCACGGTCTGCGCTCGGGCCAGCCGGTGCTTCGAACCCTCGAAAACCCTGAGGAGTGGAAGGCCCATTTGAAGACCTTTATCGACGACGCCAAGCCCGTCGGCGATATCGATTTCAAACTCGCCGAGAAGGCAGCCATGTGCTTGTGGCTTCAGTCGCGGGCAGAGCTCATCATCTCGATCGCCCAGGACGTTCAGATCGAGACCAAGGGGTTCAAGATGATCTACGACGATTGGGAGACGCCTGGCGACATCGCCTTGCGATCCTGGATCGCGCAGGGATTCCAGAAGCTCCGCGAGGTCGCCTTGGACGGCGGCGCCAACTGCCGCGAGTCGATTCGCGAAGCCTGGCTCAAGATCGATTTCGACTTCGGTTCGATCGAAACCCTCCAGCTCTACCATCAGAAGCTCGAAGGCAGCTTCTATAAAGCTTTCAATGCGCTCGAGAGTAGGCGGATCGAACGCGAGAAGAAAGTCGAGCGCACAGAGCGGCTCGAGTACCAGCGTTGGAAGGACTCGCTCAAGCTGCCTCGAACGCCGACCTTGGCGACGACGGTTCAAGAGTTTGACAAGTTCGACGAGATCGACATCGCCTTCCTGCTGAAGGACAACTCACTCGAAGAGATTGAGGCCGAAGCAGTCCGGCAGATCCACAAGGAGGCGCAAGCGTAAGCAGGCGATGGCAGAGAACCGAGCCAAGCTGGTGGCCGAGGCGATGGGGGTTGTTCAGGAGCTCGACGCCAGCGAGGTGGATGCGTGCGAGCAGATCAACGAAAGGCTCGAACCGAAGTTGGCTGGCCCTGAGTACCGGACCAACGGATTCTTCGACGGCAAAGAAAAGCTCGACAAGGAACATCCCGAGTACGACTGGTTCAACCTGGCCGAGGAGGCGGTGGTAACCACGGCGGAGCCTGAGGAAAACGATTTGGGTTTCCGCCGTCGGCGGATTCCGGGCGCGGAATCGGTCCTGGCCGCCGATCACCAGCCACGGGCCGACGACGAAGGATTGGGTTTGTTTGTTCTGGGCGCGGAAATGGAACTGGCGGCCGAGCATCAGTCATCGACCGCTCGAGAAGAATTGGGTTCGTTTGTTCCTGCCCCGCAAGTTGCTTCTGGCGAAAGACCTTACGTCGAGCTTTCCTGTAGGGGCAACGCCCCGGTCAGAGTGAAATCCGCCTCAGGCGGACCCTCGGGGTCAATGGTGCGCCCGGCCTCGCAGGCCTTCTCAGTGGTCAGCTCGGGGGAGCTGCCCCTACAAAAGAGCTCGGCCTCGCAATCCCCGGAAGATCGCACATCAGGGGAGTTGCCCCGGGAGGGGACCTCTGCTTCGGCGTAAGAATCGGTGAATCTTGACCTTGCGGTGGCTTTTTGGCAATTCGGCTGCATCTTGAAGTTCGTCCCCCGCTCCTGTGAGCTGGGGAATTGGTGGAAGGACCGCGCTTGGGCGCGGATGGAGCCTTGGTGGTTTGGAAGCGTTCGGCGCTGGGTTCGATGCTCGGCTTCGCTTTGGTTGCAACCTCCATGTGTGTTTTGTATGATGTGTGATCCGCTAGTTATTGAAAATGTTGACGGAAAGTCCGACTGGATCGACGAACGAGAGCTCATCGGCGTCGTTTTGGAGAGCATGTGGAATGCCTGAGTTGATGACCACCGACGTGCGAGCGCTACTGGATCACGAACCCTTCGACGCCTCGATAGTGGCGGATATGCGGGAGGTCCTGGCCAGAGATCCTTCGCGCTATCGGACCTTGCGAGACGCTGTTGCTTCGCTTCAGGAACGCGAGAAGGGATCAGCCAAGCCCGGCGTCCAGCTGCCCTGGGAGTCGGCGAAGTGCTGCTGGGCCGTTACAAAATCGGCTTGGAGCATCTCTCTAAGCTCTCGACCGTCGGCCTGGCCCAGTTCTACCGAGGAGTCGCGTTCGAAAGCCTACAACACTGGGCTCAGGCCGCAGAGGCTTTCGAGGCCGCGGCCAAGAACGGCCATGAGCCGAAAATCAGCTCACTGCACAGAGCAGGTTCGCTCAGACGCTCGGGCAAGGAGAAGGAAGCCAAGGCGCTCTTGGACGAAGTGACCAGTCTGGAAGGCTCCTCGGCTGAGTATCACTTCCAGAAGGGTTGCCTCCTCGCGGCAGCAGGCGAGATGCTTGCCGCGGTGCCCGAATTCGAAAAAGCGATCTCGCTCGAATCCGACCATACGGGTGCGCTCTTCGAGCTCGCGTACATCAACGACCTCCACGGCAACGACGAAGTCGCGGTCGAGTACTACAAGAAGTGCATCCAGAAGCCCCCTGTCCCGCTGGCAGCGCTCATCAATCTGGGCGTGCTCTGCGAAGACGAGATGAGGTTCCGAGACGCCGAGGGCTACTACCGCCGCGTTCTCGAATTCGACCCCACTCACCCTCGTGCGAAGCTCTTTTTCAAGGACTGCAGGGCCTCCAGGGATATGTACTACGACGAGGAGGCCGAGCGCGGTTTCGACCGGCTTCGCCAGCTCCTCGAGATCCCCGTTACCGACTTCGAGCTCTCGGTTCGGAGTCGCAATTGCCTACGAAAGATGAATATTCGGACCCTGGGCGATTTGACCAGAACCACCGAAGCGGCGCTTTTGGCCAGCAAGAACTTCGGCGAGACCTCGCTCTCCGAAATCAAGGAGATGATGGGGTCCAAGGGACTGCGTCTGGGCATGGCTTTGGAAGCCGGCGAACGCGCCGCGGCCGACTACAGGCCCGAACCCACGGAGGAGCTCTCCCAGGAAGAAAAGGCGCTCCTGGCCAAGCCGATCAACGAGCTGGCTCTTTCGGTCCGAGCCCGCAAGTGCATGACCAAGCTGGGCATCCAGACGTTCAACGAGCTCGTTACATACACTGGCGACCAGTTGATGGAATGCAAGAACTTCGGCGTCACGTCGCTTAACGAGGTCCGCGAAAAGCTGGCTCAGTACAACCTCAAGCTCAGAAACGAGTGACGCCTTGGCGCGTCCGGTCTGGTGGTCGCCGGTCGCTCGGGATCCGTCGTCGCACGCCAGACGGGGGATTCTGCACACTCCGCATGGAGATGTAAACACTCCTGCGTTCATGCCTGTCGGAACGCAGGGGACGGTCAAGGGCCTTACGCCCGACCACATCGCCTCGACCGGCGCCGAGATGGTGCTGGCCAATACGTATCATCTGGCGCTCGGCCAGGCGCCGAAGTCGTTCAAGGTCTGGGCGGGTTGCATACGCTGATGGCCTGGCCTGGACCGATCTTGACCGATTCCGGCGGCTTCCAGGTCGTCAGTATGTCGGACCGAGTCAAGATCGACGACCATGCAGCTGTCTTTCAGTCGCACCTCGACGGATCGACGCTCGAGCTGACGCCCGAACGTGCGATGAGCATCCAACAGCAGCTCGGCGCCGACATCGCCATGTGTTTGGACCATTGTCCACGCTTGCCTGCATCGCCTGCCGAGCTCGAAGCCGCGGTTCAGAGGACCATTCTCTGGGCAAAACGATGCAAGGACGTTCCTGCTCGAAAAGACCAAGGCGTTTTCGGCATCGTTCAGGGTGGAACCAACCCGACTCTCCGCGAACTGTGCGCTCGTGGGCTCGTCGATCTCGATTTCGAAGGCTATGCGGTCGGTGGAGTGAGCGTTGGCGAGTCTCCCGAAGATATGAGGGTCGCCATCGAAGCGACAACTCTACATATGCCAGCCGACAAAGTGCGGTATCTGATGGGAGTGGGCAGACCAGAGGATTTGCTCGATGCGATCGCTCTTGGGATCGACATTTTCGATTGCGTCTTGCCGACTCGAAACGGACGAAACGCGCATTGCCTGACGGCCCAGGGGGTTCTCAAGCTGCGGAACGCCCGGTTCAAGCTCGATAGCAAGCCGATTGAGGAAGGTTGCAGGTGCCTGGCGTGCTTGACGTTCAGTCGCGGGTCGATTCGTCATTTCTTCTTGGCCAAAGAGATGTTGGGGCCGATCTTGGCGTCGATTCACAACGTTTATTACCTACAAGGCCTGATGCAAAAAGCTCGCGAGGCGATATCGGAGGGCCGATATGTCCAGTTCCGATCGGAAACGCTTGCGATAAGGACGATCGGACGAGTAGAGTAAGGGTCGATGCACCCGTAACGCTCGGTGATTTTGTCTTCGAGCCTCCATACGAATTTCTCGAGCCCATGCCTCGGCCGGCTTCCCTGTGTTGAACGGAAACGTTATGCCCGAATCGGTATGGTTTGATCTGCTTCTCTTCGCCGCGAAAGGGGCTGCGGCGCCAGCAAAAGCCGAAGACGGCGGCCTGCTGTCGATGATCTATCTGCTGCCGATCGTCCTGGTCGTCTTCTACTTCATGGTTTTGAGACCGCAGACCTCGGGCGACAAGGCCCGCCGTGAACGGCTGTCCAAGATCAAGAAGAACGACAAGGTCGTCACCACCGCCGGCATCTACGGGACCGTCGTCCAGGTCGACCAGGAAGCCAAGAAAATCGTTTTGAAAGTCGACGACGAGCGAGGCGTGCGGATGACGTTCCGGATGGAAAGCGTTCTCGAAGTGACCGATCCCAGCTCCGAGAAAGAGAAAGAAAAAGCCGCGAGCTCGACCTCGTGATCAATGGCGGGCGCCAAAGCCCCGGCAGCGTGACGGAGAGAAAGCGGCAAGGGATTGCTCAATCAAGACATAAGCTGGTTTGGAAATAGATGCGCCGAGTGTTGCGGCGCTTGCCTTCGAGATATGAAAGTTAAGCCGCCGTACTCCGGCGAAAGCCCTTGTCCAAGGGCTTGTTTAGGTTTAGAGGCCATTCCATGAAGAATCTGGGTCAGCATTTTATTTGGATCGCCTTGATCACGCTCTTGGGCGTGGTCTTCATTATTCCTCCGAAGGACAAGCTGAAGGCCGGCATCGACCTCTCCGGCGGTACGATCCTGGTCTACCAGGTCAAGCAAGAAAGCGTGCCCAGGGGATTCAAGATGGACGATCTGATCGCCACCTTGAAAAAGCGAGTCAACCCCGAAGGCGTGCTCGACATCCCCATACGCAAGGTGGGCGATTACCGCGTCGAGATCATTTTGCCCAAGAGCCTTTCGGAAGACGTCGAGCAGATCAAGAGCAAGATCACCGACATCGGCTCTCTGAGCTTCCGGATCCTTGCCAATCGCAAGCACGACGGGCCGGCCATCGATCGAGCCCTGGGGCCAAGCGGCTTCAAAAACCCGCCGGCGAAATACCAATGGGCGAGGCTTGGGGAAATCTATTCGGGGCAGAACCCCAAGTTCGATAAGACCAGCATCACCGACCTCCGCCAGAACTGGGAGCGAGGCAAATACGCCAACCTCAACCAGAAGGTCGAGCTCATTGGCAAAGACTCGAAAGACCGCGATCAGACGATCTACGCCACTATCAAGGACAACACCAGCCGCACGCTCACGTTCGCCGCGCCCCACGACCTGAGCTCGATCAAATCTTACCGGTTCGAATACAACCCCAGCGCCATCGCGCCAAGCGACGACGCCATCGTCCGCGAAGAAAAGACCAGGCCCGGTCGAATCGATAAGTATATACTGGTAAAGCTCGATCGATATAACGTCACCGGAGACGACCTCCGGGCCAAGGAAACGCAAGACGAGCGTTGGCAGCCGGCGGTCGGTTTCGAATTCGACCGCCGCGGCGGCATCAAGTTCGGCGGGCTCACCCGCGAGTTCAAGCCCGAGGAGGACGGCGCCTTTCAGTATCGGCTGGCGATCATCCTCGACGGCCTGGTGATGTCGGCGCCCGGCATCAAAAGCGAAATCCGCGATAAAGGCATCATCGAAGGCGGCCCACAGGGCTTCAAGGCCGAGGAAGTCTCGCGGCTGGTCACGATCCTCCGGTCGGGCAGCCTGCCCGCCACGCTCAATCCCATCCCCGTTCAGCAAGAGACGGTCGGTCCAACGCTGGGCGAAGACACGATCAAGAAGGGCGTCAACGCGATCTTCATCTCGATGCTGATCGTGCCCCTGTTCATGATGGTGTACTACCGCTTCGCGGGCGTCGTCGCGGTCGTGGCGCTTGTTTTGAACATGATTTTGCTCGTCGGATCGATGGCTTTCTTCAAAGCCTCGTTCACCCTGCCGGGGCTTGCCGGCCTGGCGCTGACCATCGGCATGGCGGTCGACGCCAACGTGCTTATTTTCGAGCGAATGCGCGAGGAACAGGAGCGCGGCGCAGATGGCCCAGCAGATCCGCAACGGCTTCACCAGGGCCTGGACGACGATCTTGGACGCCAACGTCTGCACCACGCTCTCGGCGCTCGTGCTCTACGCCATCGGCACGGAAGAGGTCCGCGGCTTCGCCTTGACCCTGATCATCGGACTCATCTGGAATCTCTTCACCGCCGTCTACGTCTCCCGCGTCGTCTTCGAATTCTGGTACAAGCGCGGTTGGCTCAAGAAACTGACGATGATGAAGTTGATGGATAAGACCAACATCGACTTCATCGGTCCCAGATACTATTGCATTGCGGGGTCGATCGTCGTCGTGATGGCGGGCTTGGCCCTTTTCCTGGCGCGAGTGCGGGAAAACACGATGTTCAACATCGATTTCACTGGTGGAACGCTGGTGACGATCAGACTCAACACGGGCGACACGGAGGTCCAAAAGTTGGCCTCTGGGCAGCGGACGGAGCTCGTCCGCAAGAAGGCCATGCATGCGCTTCCCGACGTTACGGTCGAAAGCTTGAACGTCGAATCGGACAAGGTCACGGGCGTGAGGTTCAACATTCGCACGACCGAATTGGACCCGAAGAAGGTTCAATCGGCGATCTTGAAAGAGTTCGGCGCCATGCTTTCGCAAGTCGATATGAAGTTCGCGGCGCCGACCAAGATTCCCGAAGCTTCGGCGAGGAACGAGGATTCCGCCGACCAGGCCGCGGCCGACTCGGGACTCGACAGCTTTGCTGGGGGCCTGAAGACCTCGCTCACGTTCAATTCCGCCGAACCTCCAGCCTTGGTCTCGCGCATTTTCCGTGAGATCCTGGCTGCTCGGAACATCCCCAACCCAGAATCTCGGTTCCAGATCTACGATCCAAACGCGGCTCCCGGGACGACCCCGGACACACCCCCCGCCAAGGCGCCCTACGAATTAACGCTGGTTGCGAACATCGACCAAAAGGAGCTCGATCCGGCGCTCGCGAAACTGGCCGTCACCCTTCGGGAAAACCCCGACCTGCTGTTCGAACGGCTGACGAATTTTAGCGGCATCATCGCCGGGGAGACCCGCAGACTCGCGGTCGTCGCCACTATCGCAAGCTGGCTTATTATTATTGCTTACTTGTGGTTCCGATTTAAGAACCTTACCTACGGCCTGGCCGCGGTCGTGGCTCTAGTGCACGACGTGTTGGTGGCCCTGGGCGCGGTGGCCGCATCGTACTGGCTGGCGCAGATACCAGGGCTGGCGAGGCCCTGATGCTCGATCAATTCAAGATCGATCTTCCAATGATCGCGGCGTTCCTGACGTTGATCGGATTCTCTGTTAATGATACGATCGTTATTTTTGATCGGATCCGTGAGATCAAGGGCAAGTCTCCAAACGTCACCGCCAAGATGATCAACGACGCGATCAACCAGACGCTTTCGCGCACTATCCTGACGACGCTCACCGCCTGGATCGTCGTGATCATCCTCTACCTCTTCGGCGGCGAGGGGCTTCACGGCTTCGCGTTTACGCTGGTGGTGGGGTTCATGAGCGGAACCTACAGCACGATCTACATCGCAAGTCCGATCTTGATCGACTGGATGGCCAAGAAAGAAGAGTCGAAACGTCCCAAGGAAGTGCTCGCAGCCTCACGATGAGGCGGCTTGCGACTTCTCGAGCGAGGAATTGGTTCGCGGAGCGCCGCGTTTCTCGTTAGGCCCCACTCGCCCTTAGTCTTTCCGTACAATAACCTTGGCGGGACGCCCTGGTCGCGCTCCAAACTTTCCGCCGGAAATGTCCGGAGAGAACTTTTCGCGAGGGTGGGAAAAGTGTTATCGTGTCGCATCGCATCGTGAGTCTCCCCTGGAAGTCGAGTTTGATGCACATTGATACAGACGTTGTTCCGTTCGAGCCTCACCCCCTGGTTCCAGGGGGCGACGCCCAGACGATCGTGGGTCGATATTTGCCTGGACCCACCTCGCTCGAGCAAGAAACGAAGCATCTGATCGAACTGCCCGACGGCGACAAACTGTGCGTTCTGGAATCCAAGCTTTCCCATTGGCGCGAAGGCGGCCCTGCGGCGCTTCTGGTTCACGGATTGGCAGGGTGCGCGCGTTCGCCTTACGTCATGCGTATCGGCCGCGATCTTGCTCGGCTCGGCGTTCGCGTTTTGGCGATGAATCTGCGAGGCGCCGGCGACGGGTTTGGCCATGCAAAACAAACCTATCACAGCGGTAAGAGCGAGGATTTGCGTGCGGTTCTTGATTGGTACGGCAAGCAAGCTGCCGACTCGAAGGTCGCACTCATCGGCTTCTCGCTGGGCGGAAATCTGGTGTTGAAACTGGCTGCCGAAGCCTCAACCGACCCTGTGGGCTGCCTGGATTGCGTTATCGCCGCCAACCCCCCCATCGACCTAGAGTTCTGTTCCCTTCAACTGAAAGTGGCGCGAAATCGGCTCTACGATTGGAATTTCGTCCGCATTTTGAAGGCCGAGGTCGATCGCCTGCACACTCGCTTTCCCGAGCTGGGCTCGGTCGATCTGAGAAATGTGCGGACTGTCTTCGAGTTCGACGACGCTTATACTTCAATGCGACATGGTTTTGCGGGGGCTCTCGACTACTATCGTCGAGCAAGCTCGGCGCCTCTGCTGGAGCGGATCGAAATCCCTGGGCTGGTCATCCACGCCGCGGACGATCCATTTATCCCACCGAGCCAATTCACCGATGCGCGCTTCCCAGCGTCGCTCGAGCTCGATCTTGTCGCGCATGGCGGGCATCTTGGCTTTCTTAGCCGCAGGCCTTGGTCGGAGTCGCGCCGATGGCTCGACCGCCGAATCCTGGCCTGGCTCGTCAAGCACTGGCAGGGGCGAGGGTCGTTCTCCACGGACGATTCCTCGTTCGTTTCCTCTTCTTCTTTGGGCGAATCGCTCACGACAGGGAGTCACTCACGCTGATGTGCCCAACCCAAGCCAACAAGTATCGAGAAGCGCTCGACGTCCTGCTCAAGGGCCGTGACGTTTTGATCGATAACCTTGCGGACGAGGTGCTCGACCAGGCTGAAACCCTGGTCGAAGGTGGGTTTCTATTCAACGACTTCATCGAGAGTCAGGGCCCGAGGCTTCATTTTCTCTGTATCCTCGCCGGTCAGCTCGAGTTCGCCGCCGACAAGGTGGACGAGGCGCAGGCGACTCAAGCTCGAGCGAAGCCCGCGGCCGGCCGCAGATCGTCCAGGAGGAGGCGTTCGCGGAGCCGACGCCAGGCCGAAGAGCAGAACGTCTCGAACATCGACCAAAACGCCTCGAAAGAGACGCCGACCGACGACCTTTAAGTCGGAAACGTCGAAGCCCCTTCAGACTTGGGACGCCGGCTAAGGTTGCGGATCCAGGCTCGAACCGCTCGAAACAACTTTGGCGGAGGCTGCTTCTGTCGAGCCCGCGAAAACCTTCCGGCGCGAACCAAGCGCACAGACAATAAACACGAAGATTACGCCGTCGATAATCGCCGGGGCGACAAACGCCAGGTGAGAGCGCCCCGTCGCCGCCGCCGAAAGCCTGCCCGCGACGACGCTTCCCAAGAGCGATCCGAACCCCGATGTAAGCATGTAATTGAGCGTCTGTGCGCTTGCGCGAAGGTTCCGCGGGGCCTTGCCGTCGATAAACATCTGGCCGCCGACGGTGAAGCAGGCCGTGCCGACGCCCTGAAGCGGAAGCCCGGCCACCGCCGCCCACAACGGCGGATCGAGCGCAAGGCTTGCGTAGCGAATCGCCCAGGCAAACACCCCCAATGCCAACGCTCCTCGGTAGCCGACCTTGCCAAGCACCCATGGCAGAACCGCAAGTCCAGCGATCTCAGGCCCTTGCGCCAAAGTAAGCCATGTGGGAATCCAACCCCGCGGTAGTCCGCGAGCTTCGAGATCCCTGGGGATCACCTGATACATAAATGGAATCGTCGTGCTTGCCGCGAACGCCGCGATTAGATAGCACATCACATGACGGTCTTTTATAAATAAGTTAATACTGTACATGACCTTTGCGTTGGGGGTCGTATTCCCAACCAACGGGGGCGTCTTCGGCAAATAGAGCCCTAGAATTCCAACGACCAGCGACGCGGCCGCCGCGACCAAAAAAGCCTCGTGGGCGCCTCTACCCTTCGAGCCGTTGCCTGCGGCGAACAAGACGAGAGTGACGATCCAGCCGACGACCACCCAACCCACCGTACCCCAAAGCCTGACGGCTCCGAATTGTTCGCTGGGTCGAGTAAGGTTTCGCATCACCAGGGCGTTCAGAACTCCGTACCCCGGCGCGGTCACAAGCCAGTAGATCAAGAACAGGATAAAGAGCCCGTTTCCTCCGCGAATCCACCCAAAGCCCGCCGCGGCAAGCATGCCCGAACCGATGAAGTAGATTGCCGACAGACACAATCGTGCGTCCCAGAGCCTGTCGACAAGCTGGCCCACAGAGAACGGGGTGATCAGCGACGCGATCGCCAACGTCGAGAAGATGAGCCCGGCTTGCTCGTTTCGAACCCCAAGGTCGGCCAAGTGAACCGTCAGAAGAGGCCACCAGGCCCCCTGCACTGCGTAAACCAAAGCCATGATCAAGCCAAGTCGCCATCGCACGCTCTTCGCTCGCTCCTGGGTTCCGTCCACGATCTTCCGCCGACGTACGTATTATGCCAGAACATCAGAAGACGCCCAGCAAGCATCCAGACGCCGGCGCCGCGAGCCCGACAGCCTCTTCGACCCCCCGCCAAAGCATGGTATACCATTTCGTGGCTCGCGGGTTGGTCCCAAGTTCCCGTGCTCGGAGGCGTCGAGAACTTGGACCCAAGATCCAAGCCGTGGTGAAATAACGATTCACGGTTCCGATTGGCATAAATGGAATCTAAGCAACCAAATGTCTTGATTTTAGGAGGCGGTTTCGGCGGGCTTTCCGCCGCGCAGAGCGCTTGGCAAAGCCCCGGTGAACGTGAAGATCTTGGATCGACGTAATCATCACTTGTTTCAACCTTTACTTTATCAAGTGGCTTCCGCGGGCCTGAATCCCAGCGACATTGCCTCGCCAATCCGGCAGATTTTGCGGAACCAGTCGAACTTGGAGGTCGGTTTGGCCGAGGCGATCGCGATCGACGCAGACAACAAACGCGTGGTTCTCTCGGATGGCGAGGCTCCCTACGATTGGTTGGTCGTTTGCACGGGGGCGACTCATTCGTACTTTGGCAGGGATGATTGGGCGCCCTTCGCGCCCGGGCTCAAGGATCTGAACGACGCCCTGGAGATCCGCAGGCGGATCCTCCTGGCCTTCGAGGCGGCGGAGAGGGAGGACGACCCCTTGGCAAGGACCGCGGCTCTCACCTTTGTGATCGCGGGCGCTGGGCCAACGGGAGTCGAGCTCGCAGGCGCGGTCGCGGAGATCGCCAGGCATACGTTGGTCCACGAATTTCGCGCCTTCGACCCTCAAAGCGCGAGGGTAATCCTCGTGGAGGCAGGAGACAAGGTGCTCTCCGCTTACGAGCCGCCCTTGAACGACCGCGCCAAGGCGCAACTCGAGGTTCTGGGCGTTGAGGTCCGGCTCGGGTCCGCGGTAACCGGAGTCGACCGTCACGGCGTCTCGCTTGGGAGCGAAAGGATCGAAGCACGGACAGTCCTATGGGCCTGCGGAGTTGCGGGATCTCCGCTTGCCAGGACGCTTGGGACGCCGCTCGACAAGGCCGGCAGAGTACTGGTCGACAAAGCTTTGAGAGTTCCTGGAAGGCCTGAAATCTTCGTCGTCGGCGATCTCTGCTCGTTCAAGGACGAGGAAGGCAAGCCCGTTCCAGCGGTTGCGCCCGCCGCAATGCAACAAGGCAAGCACGCCGCCAGGAACATCGTGTTGGCGCTCGAAGGGAAGCCTGCCGCGACGTTTCGCTACCGCGACAAAGGCTCGCTGGCGACAATCGGCAGGGCCTCGGCGGTAGCGCAACTGGGAAAGATCAAGCTCTCCGGCTGGATTGCATGGGTTGCATGGGCATTTATCCATATCTTTTTTCTCATTGGCTTTCGCAATCGTTTAATCGTTATGTTTCAATGGGCCTGGGCCTACGTCACCTACGATCGATGCGCGAGGTTGATCACCGGCCGGATCGAACCCTTGGTCGCCCCATCGGTCGAGAGCTCGGCGCGGGCCTAGAAGCCAAGGACCACGAAGCATGAGCGACTCCCAAGCGACCGAACTCTCCATCGTCGAGTTGATCCGTCAGCTTCGTCAGCGCGTGGAATCGCTCTCGCGAGCGGGGCTAGACCGAGCTCCTGTGAAGCAATGGGAGTTCCAGAGCGCAACTGGAGCACGACCGAACGCGCCGGCAAGCCCGATGGAACGACCGTCCTCGATCCGCGAATCTCAAGGAGTTTCGATGACCGACGCAAAGCCCGATCAGCCTCCCGCGACAGCACGAGTTCAGCCAAAGACGGTCGAGGCCGCCGTTCAGCACGAATCCCTGTTCGGATCGAGCGGTTTCGAGGGCTCTCCCCTGCCAAAAGGCGACCGAGACAAAGCCCTAGAACTCGTCTCGCGAGAAGTCGAGGCCTGCACCCGCTGCCCCATTCTGGTCGCCAACAGATCAAGAACCGTCTTCGGAGCGGGCGACAACTGCGCCAAACTGATGTTCGTGGGGGAGGCGCCGGGCGCCGACGAAGATCGAACCGGCCAGCCGTTCGTCGGCCGAGCAGGAGGTTTACTCACAGATATGATTACAAAAGGTATGGGTCTTTCGCGCGACGAGGTCTACATCGCCAACGCGATCAAATGCCGGCCCCCGGAGAACAGACCGCCCGAGCCCGACGAGATTGGGTTTTGCCGAGGTTATCTCGAAAGACAGATCGAAATCGTCAGGCCCGAATTCCTCTGCATCCTGGGAAGAACCGCGGTTGCAAGCTTGCTGCAAACGGCTCTGCCCATGAACAGGCTCAGGCTCCGTTGGCACAGATACAAAGGGATCCCGTCGATTGTGACGTACCACCCTTCCTATCTACTCAGGAACCCCGCCGCAAAGCGCGATACATGGGAGGATCTGAAAATGCTCATGGACGCGATGGGGCTCAAGCCTTCCGGGCCCGCGCAAACGTGATGATTACACGAACATGAAATCACGCGGCGTCTTCGGGGGCAAGCAGAGTGATGGCGTCCTGAACGTCTTTCATGCGGACGGGCTTCGAAAGCACGACCAGTCGGTCGTCGTCGGGCAGGCGGTTGATCAGGTTCGTCTGTTTCACTCCGAGTAGCACGAGGGCGGAAAGTGGATGCTTTTGTTCCTTGGCTCGTTCGTGCATCGCAAGGAAGTGGTCCAAGCCTTCGGGCCCCAACCCGTCGGCGTCGAAGATGAGCAAGTCGGGAGGACTGTCGGTAAACTTTTCCACCGCGACTTCAGGGTCGCTCATCAGCAAAGCCCTGAAGCCCATCGCCCCCAATGTCTTGCGAAACGCCTCCTGAATCTCGGTCTGATACTCGACGCAAAGCACTGTTCGTTTCGTCGAGGCGTGGTCCTTGCGAGCGTCCAAGAGAGACTTCTTGTACGCCTCGAGGTCGTCGACCACTTCCTTCATGCTCTGATACCGACTCCTCAATTCCATTTTCATCATCTTTTGGATGATACGAGTGAGCGGCTCCGACGGAGCGTGCCGCTGTTCGGAAAGCGGCTTGATGGCGCCGAAGCTGCGCTTGAGCATCTTTGCCAGCGGATCCTTGCTTTCGACTTCGGGCAGAGGCAATTGACCCGTTAGCATTTGGTAGAACGTGCATCCCAGGAAATAGATGTCGGACCGAGGGTCTCCCTTGGGACTGCCGCAAGTGCGATCGAGAGCTGAGTAATCGACGGTGCGCTCGCCGTGCGCGATCGCCAGTTTGTGTTCGTCCCCTTCGATCGTGGCCAGGCCAAAATCGACCAACTTTGCCACGCCGTTCGAACTGATGAGAATGTTCGTCCCTTTGATGTCACGGTGGGTAACGCCCTGGTCGAGCGAATATTTCAAAGCATGGGCCAGGCCCGACATGAGCGGAAGCGATTCGGCTTCGGTAAGCCGGGTTCTCAGCTTGAGGAAGTCGCGAAGGTTCTGTCCTTCGACGTATTCCATGACCATGTAATACCGCTTATCTTCGTCTCCGTGTTCATAAGTGCGTACAATATTGGGGTGGACCAGCTTCTGTCCAGCTTCGGCCTCTTTATTGAAGCGTTCAATCGCGCCCGCATCGCGCAGAAACGTTCGCGCAGAACCTTAACCGCAACAGACTGGTTGCCGGGCTGTTTTGCTCCACGGTAGACGCGCGCGAACGTGCCTTCGGCGATGTGAAAAAGGACTTTGCAGTTGCCATAGACAAAGCCGGCGGTCTCTCCCTTTTGGAGCTTCTCGACTTGCCAGCTTGTCAGTAGTCCTTTGCGGAGCAGGGTTCGGACGATGGCGTCGGAGGAGCCGTCCGCGGCTTCCGCCCTTGCCGCCCGTATCTGCTCACGCGAAAGGAGGCCGAGCAGCACGACTTGCTCGGCGAGCGATTCCGCGTCTAATTCCGCCATGACCGTTCTGCCCCGTGGAGAGGTTCTCTGTGCGCTTCTCCTAGGTCTCGAGGTAACAGACGCCTCGGGCGGTCCGTCGAATGGGAATACGTACGCTGATCGACGTCCGAGCGAATTCGACGGCTTCGAACGAAGCGAGATGACGCACGAGAGAGATACTGACGAAAAGCAAACCCCGTGACAGGAGACCCACCCATCACGTGGCTGATCAGCAGCCAACGAAACCGGACGAGAGCAGATCGCCCGCGTCCGATTCCGATTGGTATAGGTTTAATCAAAAGGGAAGTGGGCGATCGGCCCGGTCGCTTAGTAGCGTCCGCCGCCGTATCCGCCGCCGCCTCCCGAACCTCCGCGACCGCCACGGCCGCCGCCGCCGCCACCGTAGCCGCCACCACCGCCGCCGCCATAGCCGCCGCCGCCGCCGCCGTAACCGCCACGGCCGCCGCCGCTGCGACCACCGCCGCCGCCGCCGCCGCCACCACCGCTACGGGGCTCGCGTGGGCGAGCTTCGTTCACCGTCAGGTTGCGACCCTTGTAATCTTGACCATTCAGCGCCGCCGCCGCTTCCTCGGCGCCGTCAGCCATCTCCACGAAGCCAAAACCGCGCGAGCGGTTCGTTTCGCGATCGATGATGATCTGGGCCGAGAGAACCTCGCCGTATTCGCTGAACAACTCCACCAGGTTGTCTTCTGATGTGTCGTATGTGAGGTTACCGACATAAAGCTTCTTGGACACGAGCGATACCCTTGCTCACTATCAAAAATCTGGCGTTCTGGCGAGGCTAGCGTCCGACACTGCTAGGTATTACCCGCCTAGGACTGCAAACATTAGACTAACGTATCTGCGTGAATTGCACAGCGGAACTTCGCTTTTTTTTCCAATTTTTTTATTTCACCCCCGCACGACCCTCCGCGGAGCCTCGGATTGGACCATCGTTTCGTCGCCCCCAGGCCGCCGAAGAAGCCAGAACGGCAAGCGCGGGGATCGCTGGCGCACGCATTCGCATGTCTGTCCAGTAAACAAGATGAACGACAGCCAGCGATGCGGGAATCAAGACCACCAGCAACCCGGGACAGGAAAGCCAACGACGACTCCAGATTCCCGCGATCGCCGCGGCCCAAAATGGAATAGTCCACGCCGCGGTCAGCCAACGCGCCCTTGCTCCGTAGACCTCTCGTGACGGCGCAACCGACCAAAATCGAAGAAATCTTGCCAGCATACATCGACCAAAAGCCCGCGGGTTCGCTCTCGACCAGACTACCGCTTGGTCGCGCAAAACTCGGTCGGAGGCAGGCTCGCTTAGCCCCCGAGTAGCTTCCTCAACGGATCTCAGCCATCGTTCTTGGCCCATGCCTTGCCAAATCTTGTCTCCACCAGGGAAGACGACGTCTCGGTAATAGTACGGGTTGTTGGCCAATGCCAACGTATAGCCGCCATGCGTGGTTGTCGCGATTGGGTCGCCCATAACGATCCAGTTCCTGACCATCCAGGGCGAAAGCGCCAGGAAGCATCCCATAGCGATGCTAAACGATCGGGCGAACCTTTCGGAAAGCCTGCCAGGACGGCAAACCGCCGCGGACGCCGCGAAGAGAACCCCGGGAACCAGCATACTAGGTCTGCAAAGCCCTCCAAACCCAAGCAACAGCCCCACAAGGCACCAGTGAAAGTGGACTTTCAATCGGTTTGGTGCGGAGCCCTCCGAAGACGCTCCTCGAGTCTGGAAAACTCCCGCCCACGCAGCGCAAGCCAGACGCAGAGGCCGCCAGGAACGCCGAGGTCGTTTCGGTCATGACGACGCGCGATTGCGACAGCAAAACGGGGTCGCATGCGACCAGTACCGTCGCGATCAGAGCGCGGCTCCGCGGCAGACCGAACCAAAGACACGCAGCAAAGGTCAAAAGCATGGTAAAGAGAGCCAGGGCCAGGTGGAGCGCCACGATATAGAGCCCAACGGATTCTCCCAACAACCAGACTCCAGGCGCGAGCAAGAGTGGGTAGAATGACGGTCGGTACGCGGTGGGTCGACCATCGATCGAATAGCCTTCTCCATGGACGACCGACCGCGCCAGGGACAAATATCCATCGGGGTCGGCCGGCCGGCCCTGAGAAAGCGCCGGCCATGCCAGCGCCAACCGCAACCCCAAACCCAACGCCAAAACGACAAGTAAATTGCTTTTTATGATCATGCGTTTTGAAGTTGAGCATTGGAGAGCGCGTCGAAACCATCCGAAACGAACCTCGAGCCTTTCGAGCGGAAATCCATGAATCCCAAGCCGGTGATCCTTTCGCTGACGAAGATGCACGAATCGGGCATGAGCATGCTCGGGAACGCGGGCGAACTGCGAATGGCAAGCGCTCTGGATCCCGACACTCTCCGGAAGGAGGTGGTCGATTGCGACGCCCTTGTCATCCGCACCCAAGGCGTCATCGACGGGGAACTTCTCGAAAGGGCGAACCGGCTCAGGGTGGTCGGCCGGCACGGAGTGGGGTTCGACCAAATCGACCTTGCCGCGGCCACCGAGCGAGGAGTGCTTGTGGTGAACACTCCTGGCGCCAACTCCCAGGCGGTCTGCGAACACGCGATCGCTCTCATGATCGGCCTTTCCAAGCACTTCACCCGGATGATCGACGCCGTCAACCGCTTTGATTATTTCCGACGAACCAAGTTTGTAGGCAAGGAAATCCAGGGTCGAACGCTCGGAATCGTCGGATTTGGCCGGGTGGGCAGGCTGCTTGGCAAGGCAGCGCACCAGGGCTTTGGCATGAAAGTGAGCTACTGCGACGTCGCGAGCATCGACCCAGCGCACGAGGCGGCCGCCTCGGCTATACGCGTTTCTTTTGAGGAACTGATTTCGACGTGCGAGTATATTTCCCTGCACGTTCCACTCGATAAGTCGACGCGTAAGCTCGTCGACGCCGAGGCGCTCTCGAAGATGCGTACCGACGCGGTTTTGATCAACACCTGCAGGGGCCCCGTGGTGGATGAAGCCGCAGTGGCCGTTGCTTTGGACGCAGGCAAGCTCTGGGGCTATGGGGCCGACGTCTACGAAATTGAGCCGCCGCTCGAGGGGCATCCGCTCATCGGCAGGCCCGACGTCTTGTTGACGCCCCACAGCGCGGCGCAGACTCTGGAAAGTCTTACGAATATGTCGAGCTGGGTGGCTAGGGACGTGTTGGGGGTGCTTTCGGGCCAACCGCCGAGGAACCCCGTGAACGACCCAGCCGCCGTCGCCAATCGGCGGGAGATCCTCGGGCTTCCTCCGCTTTCGACCTCGCCCTGGCGGATCGAGTTCCCAATGGATTCGTCAGGCGCCTGACTTGTGTCGTTGACCTGGTAAGATTATGCTTCACGAACTTGCAGCCCCCCGCTTGCAATCGTGAGCTTTTGCCGATGCTATTCGGACCCATCTTCGAATTCGACATAAAAACCAGCGCGCGCACAGCCCGACACCACCTGATCAAGGCCACGTTCGGGCTCATTCTGCTCTACTTCCTCTGGGTCAGCTACTCAGTGATGCTCGAGACGGCGCCCGAGGGAAAACTCTCGATTTCTCAGGTCAACCAGATGAACTTTGCGATCTTCGCCGCGACTGCGGTGATCGAGTACGCAATCGTCCTGCTGCTGACCCCTGCCCTGGTCTCGGGAGTGATCGCCGAGGAGAAGCGGCGAAAGACGCTGCATTACCTGCTCACGAGCCGGTTGTCAGGAACCGAGATCGTCCTCGGAAAGATCGCCGTGCGTCTACTTCATTTGCTGGCGTACCTTCTGGTCGCGGCGCCGGTCGTCTCTCTCCTGGTGCTGATGGGCGGGGTCGACCCAGGTCTGGTTCTCATGAGCTATTTGTATTGCATCAGCGCCGCCGTCTTCCTGGGAGGGCTTTCGGTCCTGATGTCGGTCTTCGCCAGAAAAACCCGAGACGCGCTCTTCGCAACGTATTCACTGATGATGCTATGGTTGTTTGGCATTCCGTTTTACATTTATTACGGTTCGTTCTTTTTCCCAAATTCGCCCGCATGGCTCTCCGCGGTGAACGAGGCGATTTACGCGACGAATCCCCTGTCGTCGTTGAACCAGACTTCGGTGTTCGGGCCGGCGACTGGATCTTCCTTCCGTCCGCGTCGATGAGCCCCGTGCTGACGCTTGGACTGCAAGCGGGACTAGGTAGTTTCTTCATCGTTCTCGCGGCGCTGCTGCTCCGAAGGGTCTTCAAGGCCCAGGATTCGAAGCCCTCGCGCGCGCGAGCGCAAAAAGATCAAAGAAGTCGAAGGAGGATGGGCCGCGCGGATGCGGAGGAAGCGTCGCGCGAAGGTCGACGAGGATCCGATGGATTGGAAAGAACGAAGGACCGAGCGCAGGCCGAACTTCGCGAGGAGAATTGGCCGGTTCGCGATGTTTCTGCTTATGATCGGGTTGATCGCCGCGGCTGTGACAAACGCCTTGGACGTCGTCGACGACATCCGCGTTTACGGCTGGAAGTACCAAGAGTTCTGGAGAGCTGCGGATCTGTCGAGCACGCCGTATTGGCAGACGGCGGCTTGGATGGCTTACCAGGCCCGAGCCAATTACGCTGGGTTCGCGTCGGCGGCAGGTTGCTGGCTTGCGTTCTTCCTTCTCGTGGGCGTTGCAACGTCCGCAGCCAGCAGCATCACTTCGGAGCGCGAAGCCGACACTTGGACGTCGCTGACGACCACGCTCTTGACGGGCAGAGAGATTCTACGAGCCAAGGTCCGTGGAGTGCTTTGGTCGGCGAGGTTCAGCCTCTTGCTGGTCATCTTGCTCTGGCTTTCGGGCGTTTTGCTCATTTGCCTGCACCCTCTCGGTTTTCTACTTTCGACTGCCCAGCTCTTGGTCTACGCATGGTTTGCCGCGGTCCTTGGAGCAACCATCTCGCTGATGGTCAAGAGCACTCTGTGCGCACAGTTGTTGACGATAGGAGCCATGATCTTTTTCAACGTCCTTGGACAAGGCGTACTCAACGCATTCAACTGGATGGCTCCGCAGCTCTGGATTGGATTCATGCCTGGCGAGCTCGCGAAGACGCTCTGGAGCGTCCCCGAATTTTTCAACCTGTTTCGTTGCCAACCGCCGAGTTTGAATGACCTGAGATCGGGAGGGTATGGCCTCGAGCGCCATCCGATCTGGAACCTAATCCTTTCCGTCCTTTGCCTCTTCGCGTACCTTGGTTTGGGCGTCTGGATGTTCCGATGGGCCAACGGCATGTTCGACCGCATCGTCGGCCGGCCGGCTCGGCCAAACAAGGTCTTAGACACCCTGAAAATCTCGGTCGAGGCGGCGTAGTCTCCAGTGGCGGCGGCAGACGCTGGAGATTGACCAAAGCCCGATCTGGGGCACATCTGTCTTTCGGCTCGGTTCCCATACCCCGTAAGGGGTATTTGTGAATAGCCAGGGGCGGCGGCCGCCCCTGGTCATGGGAACGACGACACGCGACTCCTCCACGTCACCAGGGGCGACCCGCCCCTGGTAAGAGACGAACCACGGAACCTCACCGATCCAAGGGCAGCCCCGCGGCTTCGGTGATCCTATCGAATCCCGCCGCCTCGGTGACGTGGTGAATCACCTCGGCGACCTCACGATCGCTCATGTGTTTACGTACCGCTTCGACATCGGCGTCTTCGATGAGCGCCGGGTCGACCGTCAGTTTCCTCGCAAGCGCCAAAACACTCAGGTCTTTCTGGGACATGCCCTTCAAATCGCCGTCGAGCGATTGGATCTCCAGTTCGCTCTGGCCAAGGTCTTTGAGCCTGTCGATTGCGGCTCCGAGCGCATACCAGGCTCGATCGTTCCGGGCTGCGACGTAGGCGATTTGGGCCCTGAGCTTGGGATCGACAGCGCCCCTCTCTTCGCTTGCCTTGTGAAGTGCGATACGCGCCCCGCCTGCCTTGGGAAAACGTGCGAGCAAGCGGACGTATTGAGGCAGCGGGCCCGATCCCCACACATAGCCTTCGGGCAGAACCTTTCGGGCGTCTTCTTCGCTGACAAGCTCAATTCGTGAAGTCCGTCCCCGGGCCTTCTGAAGCGCAGCCTTGACCACGTCCGACGATTCGAGCGCCGGGCGATGCGCGGGCGACGCACAGAAAAGAACTCCGTCCTTTCCAGCCTTATCAACTTGCGGCGCCACCAAAGACGGTCGATTCTTGAACGGATCTGGAGTCGGACTGAGGTAGACGCGATGCTCCTCTTGGGGGATCCTCAGGGATCCCGTCCAGCGGTTCATCGCGTTGAAGTTGCCCGTGACAAGGACGATCTCGAGGATTTCGTTGTCCTTATAAAAGGCGCTCAACCGCGAGACGTCTTCGTCGTTGATCTTCCATGGTTCGAGCGTAAGTTTTTTGACGAATGCGAACGCAGCGCGTTCCTTCTCGTCATATTGCGACCAATCGGAGTCGAGAGCCGCGATCTTCTCCTCGGGAAGCCCAACGCCGGCAAGCTTGCTTTCTTGATGACCCATGCAGTAGACGCAGTTGTTGCACCTCGAGACGATCCAGAAGCACATCGTCTGGAAGGGATAGCCAAGAGTCATCGCGGCGTCGGGTTCGCGCGTGAACCCGGCTCCGCTAAACTCCTTGGGCAGGTAATACTGACGCATCCGGCCGTTGTTGACGACTCCGCCAAGCCCTTTGACGCCGTTGTCGCGGGTTTTGATTTTTGCTTGCTCCTCCTCGGTCAGCGGCGGAAGCGGAAGCCTGGGTTTGTTCTGCTTCGATTTCTCGAGCAGCTCTTTCATTGCCTCGCGCGTCGTGGGCACCGGCGGGGCCGTGCTGGAAGTCGCTTTGTCGTCGCCCGTCTGGGCGAAGGCGCTCGACGCGGAAACCGCAACCGCCGCCGCGAATAGATACGAGAATACTTTCATGCTTAACTCCTTGTGACGTAGAGCTTCACTGATCGTCGCCTCGAGCGACGGTTCTAGCGGGTTTTGTGGTGAGGTCGTAAAGGACGGTCTTCTTGTCGACGACGCCGCTCGTACGTTCGATCGAAAGCACCGCTTGACAGCGCAGGTTGGCGCCAACGACTTTCCCATTGGGATCGAGTTCGAAATCGACGAGCTTCGCCCCGCCGCGCCAGTCGTGGTCGACGACGTAGACGACGGGGGAACGATCCTTGAGATCTTCGGGTTTGCGGCCGCTCTTCCAGGCCTCGAGGGTTTCCTTGAGCATGGTCCGGGCTCCTTCGACGTCGGCTGGCGGCGTCGGGACCGAATCCGCACAGCCGGCGACTGCCGCGACCAGCGCGGCAATCACCAGCTTATGTATTAACTTGCACTTGAACATGACGGAACTCCAGGTCTTGTCCAGTCGGTCAGTAATTGTCCGACCCTTGGATCTCTCCGCCGTCTTTGCTGCCCAGGGGCGCGAGGCCAGCAGATTTACCGAGTTCTTGATGAACGAGACCGACCCATCGCCTCGCAGGACGTTTACGCCGCCTGGGTGTTTGCTGTTGGCTGTGGTCATGATCCGCAGCGGCGGGAACATGCACGAACGCGTGTTCGGGCCCGAGGACGTGTTAAAGGCCGAGGTGGAATGATAGCCCTCAACCCAAGGGCGCCGACGTTCGACACGCCCTGGAACGACAGGTTGGTGTAATCGATCGACCTGCACTGCAAGATCGCCTGGTCGGGAGTGCTGGGGTACGTGCCGGGTTCGAACGTATCGGACGCGTCGGTGGCGATCGCGTTCGAGAAATCGCCCTTGACGTGTTCGCTCACAAACGCCGTGTTGCTAAGCCCGTCGATGACGTCGGCGATCCTGTACGAGACGTTCGAAAAGAACGGACCGTTGGGCGCGGGCAAAGTGGCGTTGACTCCGTTGACGTCCACGGCGCCGACCTCGAAAGGCAGGCCCGTGCCTTCGTTCATCCGATAATTGTTTCCGCCCCAACCGGCAGGGATGTTGCCTCTGGAATCCGAAGGACATAGCAGAGAGGCAAGGGAGACGCCGACCGAAGTGGTGTTGGCAGGATCGGCCCAGCCCAGGTTGAAATTGAGCGCGTTGAAGACGTTCGTCTGGTCCATGTAAGGCAACATCTGAGCATGTCCTGAGTACGACAAGTTCAGGCCTGTCGCCGGAGAGTAGTAACGGTCGACGGGGAACGTCCCGACGACGTCGTGATAGTTGTGAAGTGCGATGCCAATTTGTTTCAAATTGTTGATGCATTGCGCCCTTCTGGCGGCTTCCCGGGCCTGTTGCACCGCGGGAAGCAGCAGCGAAACCAATACGCCGATGATCGCGATGACGACCAACAGCTCGATGAGCGTAAAACCGCGTCGAGTACTTTTCATAAGATCTGAAATCCTGTTCAAAAGATAATGGATGAGAATAAAGACGGACTTCGAGCCTTGCCACGCGGCTGAACCGCTATGGAAGGAATGGATCGATGAATATCGCATTAAAAAGGATGCGACGACGTGACTGTCCGATGCGCAGCGGCCTTGGTTTGGACGGTGGAACGCCTACTTGGGCGATAGCGCGGCGATCTCGCTTGCGATCGATTCCAGGACCGAGGTTTGGAATGAAAGTAAGAGCTTGCGAGTTCGTGCGGCGGCCCAGGAGCGATGAGCGCCGTTCAATTGCCAGTGCACGTCCGGACTAGACGGAGCGCGGAGGTCGTTCGATGGAAACCGGAAGGGTGGTCGAATGAAGCGGAGTCTGGGAGAATGTGGATCGAGCGCTGCTCTGGACGTTCAGTTCGAGCAATTGGGGGAGATTGGCCCACTGCGTTGCAGACTCGAAGATCGAGGTCGAAGGCGCCTGTGGCGACGCAGGCTGCCGCGAGCACTGGGGGCCATCGCACGGTTTGGACGGCGGCGTCGGCTTTTCGGTCGCGGTCGACGACTCCGCATTGGAACGAGATTCGAGAAGCTCGGCCAGACCGAAGCTGACGTGCTCGAGTCGACCGCCTACTTTGACGTAACGTCCGCAATCTGCGCGAGCGGTGGACGAGGCAAATGCCAGGCACACGACCGCGGCAAATAAGCGAACATCAATCGTACTGTTTCGAACGCGACGACCCATAAGAAATCTAATGAGAGGGTGTTGATCGAGAAGAACTTCTCCATCAGACCTTAAACATGCCGAGTTTTGACCAGAAAGTCAAGCAAGCGCAGTCCATTTTCTTCGAGCTCGCGAGAACACCGGTGGGGGCCCGCATGCCTTCGTCAAACTGGACCCGTTTCTCAGAACGATTTGAATGAGCTGACCTCGATATAACGGTACGACCCGCCTGTCATGGCGCCGAGCCTGCGCAGCGGCGTGGTTCCGCCTGGGTCTGGGCCGATGCCAAACTCGATGACGTGGATCCGGGTCTTGCCTGCCTCTTTGACGATCGCTTCGACGTCTTTATGCGCCATCAGGTCTCCGTCGGTGAGGAAGAAGAGCGCTTCAGCGCCAAACGCAAGACCAGCCCGAAGCGCTTCCATGTGATCGGTGGCGCCGTCGGCTGGGATTTTGGCCAATAGCGCCCTGACGCGTTCCTTTTCTTCCTCCGTGGCTCGTGTGAGAGCCATCCTGCCCTCGGCGTCGGGTAGGGTGGTCGGATCGTGATTGTAAAAGACGATGCCGAAGGTGCTCTCGTCGCCAAGCTGGCGGAGGCTGGCCAACAACTCTCTTTTGGCGATTCCCAGAGCGTCGTTGACCGCCATGCTTCCCGAACGGTCGATCACGTAGGCATACGATTTCGCGTGTTCCTTGACGCCGAAGAACGCGGTGCCCGGGCCTGAACCGGGCCCCCTGCCCGACCCAGAGCCTCCGCCCGAACCATCTCCTCCATAGCGTCCTGAACCGCCGATCAGACCCAGTTCGTCGACGGCGGACGGTTTGGCGTCCGCGGATGCGTTTGAACGAGTGAGTGGGGATTTGAAGGCCTCCCCGATCAGTTCGGACGCAGGGTCCGCATGATCGTCCCGATCGTTGGCGTAGGCTTGGATCTTGGCCGATCCGTTGACGTCGCCTGGAGATCCTCCCGCGGTCTCGTCCGAACGGGAGCGGTTGTCGACTGGGCCTAGATCGCCTCGAATCGGCTGCTCGATTTCCGTATCGGCGGGCTTCGATTGTTGCAGAACGATCACCGATGCAATCGTGAACAGAACAAGATGGACAAGCAAGGCGAGCGAAAGCGACCTCGGATCGGTGAGCGGCGAGCGGCGAGGATCGAGCTTCCTGAGAAAATCGAGCCAGATCAAGGTCGATCGCTCCCGAGCAGGGCCGTCCAACAATTAGAGCGTCTATTGTCGGTATTGTAGCACCGGCGGCGAATTTGGGCGATTCGAGGTGGCGGAGGGCGTGGAATTGCCACGGGAGGGGCATAGGTCAATAGCCAGGGGCGGCTGATGCCTCCCCTGGTCATGGGAACGACGACACGCGACTCCTCCACATCACCAGAGGCGACCCGCCACTGGCTATCCATCAAAGCCCTTCGCGGGGCCAGGAGTACGTACAGCCGGGCTCATTGTTTCGACATCTACTTGAGCCGGGCATAGGCAATATGCACAAACACGACCTCGTTCGGTTTACAAAGCCTGGCTGCCTGGAATGCTTCGGTGGCTTTCTTACGCTGTCCTTTCATCGACAACACCAGCCCAACGACGACGCGGGCGTCGACATAGGCTGTATCGTCTTGAGCAAGTTTCGAGAGCGTTCGTTCGTCGATCTCGCCATCGAGAAATCGGATCAACGGATAGGGCCAGTTCGCCTTGTCGCACTTCGTTTTGGCCTGCTCGAGGAACCACCTTGCGTTGTCGTTTCGGCCGAGCTGCATCGAACCGAACCAGCCCATGACGGCACTGTAGGTAGCTGTGGGTTTCTGAGCCGGCTCGAGGTCGAGGCTCATCCGCGCCGCGTAGGCAGCGTCTTTCTTCTGAAGCCCAACGGCGACATTTGCCAAATAGTACTGAGCGATGTTGTCTTTGGGATTGAGTTCGGCGGCTTTGTGCAGGTCTTCATAAGCTTTTTCGTAATCCTTCGTCTCGAGCAAACCGCGGCCGCGGAGGAGATGCGCGTCTGCATCCTCTGGGGCAAGCTCGATGGCGGAGGTGCTGTCTTTGATCGCCAGGTTGTAGTTCTTTCGATCGAAGTGAATCTTGCTTCGGAAGACAAAAGGCCAAGGGTCGGTGGGATCGAGTTCGATCGCCCTCGAGAAGTCGTAGAACGCAGCCCCCTGATCCTTGCGATTGAGATGCACCTTACCCCTTTCGAGCCAGGCGTACGCGATCTTTGGGTCAAGGTCGATTGCGCGATCGAGTTCAAGAACGGCTTGGTCGAACATGTCCTTTCCCAAGAGGGCGGCGCCTCGCAAGGTATGTGCACGAGCATCCTTGGGATTCAGCTCAATCGCTTTTTCCGAATCCTCGAGTGCTTTGTCGTATTTTCCAGTTTTCACATAACTCCAGGCCCGATCTCTCAGTACTGGCGCTGAGTCCGGCTCGTCGTTCAAGATCGAGGTGTAATCGGCTTCGGCGAGATCCCAGTGTTGTGCAGTGCTGTGAACCGAGGCCCGTTCATAAAGGTATGCGAGATTATCGGGAGCAAGTCCGATCGCCGTTGTGTAATCCTCAATGGCTTTGTCGAACTCGCGTTGTTTGAGATAGGCTTGAGCGCGTTTGGTGTAGAGGCGGCTCTCTTCGGGATCTTCCTTGATCGCAAGGGTCAGATCGGCGACGGCTTGCTCGATGGCGCCTTTCGCGAGATAAGCGACCCCGCGATTGTAATGAGCTCCCGTCCCGTTGGGGTTGAGTTCGAGCGTCTTGTTGAAATCGCTGATCGCACCGTCGAAGTCTCTCAATTCCCGGCGAGCGATGCCGCGTATGTCATACGCCGACGGATCCTTCGGGGACTGTTTAACCGCCTCCTCCGCGTCGGCGAGAGCTTTGTCGTAATCCTGCATGTTGAGGTAAAGCGATCCGCGCTTGACCAGATACATAGGCATTTTTGGTGCAAGGCGGATGCATTCATTGTAGTCTTCGAGTGCATGTAGAAAATCGCCCTGGGTTGCTCGCGCGTCCCCGCGCTCCGCATAGTAAAAGTATTTATCTGGGTAGAGTTCGATCAGCTTATCGTACGCCGCAATCGCTTGGTGATATTCGCCCATTGCCAAGTGGATGCTCGCACGCGTCGAGAGCGGCCCCATAGAGTTAGGGTTAACCCCAAGAGCAGCGTCGACGTCGGCCGTCGCGCGCCTGTAATCCTTTGCGCTTCCATAAAGGCTTGCTCGGCTGGTCAAGTATCCCGAGTAACTGGGACACAATCGGATCGCCTCGGAATAGTCAGCAATCGCTTTCTCGGTCTTTTGGCGCGAAGCGTAAAGGGCTGCGCGTGCGGCGTACAGACTCGCGTTCTTTGGCTCTAGTTCGATGGCCTTTGCGTAGTCTGCTTCCGCTCGATCGTACTCTTGCCAAAAGCCACCTAGCGTACGTGCTCTCCTAGCGTAGAATATGGCGGTCGGGTGTTCCTTAACCGCGCGATCGATCAGCGCCTTGGCCTCGTCTTCCTTACCCTGCTCGCGAAGGAAACTGGCGAGAGCGCTCCAAGAGGCTGGGTTCTGGGAGTCCTGCTCAAGTGCCTGAGAAAAATCGGCAAGGGCCTTGTCCATCTCATTTCTTTTCTGCCATAGATATGCACGTCGGATCAACGCAGTCCCGTTCTTTGGGCTAATCTCAATTGCTCGGTTCAGGTCCATGAACACCGGATCCTGGTCGGGAGTTGTTGTCAGGTTCCCGTCAGAGGAGGGTAACAACTGGGACGCGTGCATAATCAAAGCATGCACATTTTTAGGATTCTCCTCGAGCCGCTTGCGATAGTGCTCGAGCGCCTGCTCTTGCGAGACGACTTCGGAACTGAGGAACCAGCCGTACCGACCGTTCGTGAAATCCATACTCCAGAGCCGCTCGCCTTCAACGCGATCCACCCGGTACATAAAGAAGGCGTCGTCCTCCAGCCCTCCCTGCTCGCCCTCGACGCGAAATCGGAAAGAGCCGTCCTTGGGAAAGAAGTACTTCCCTTCCCAATCGATCGCCTTTTGCGGTTCTTCCGCCAGGGCTGGCGGCGGCTGAATCGAGGCGAAAACGAACAGCCCGATCAACATCGGCGGAAGCCAGCAGAGGCGTATACCCAGAATGGACATTGCAGGCTCCGAAGCAAACGGATCGGAATGCGAGCATTTGGACGAAGATCTTAAGATATTCCTCGGCACATCGGCATGCAAGCGCGGATGAGGAGCTCGGCGAATCGATGCGTCGTCGGACAACGACGCCCCTATGGTCTTTCGATTCGGGTCATGCAAGAATTGCGCAGCGAAGTGGCTTCCGATCCTTCGAGTCGCACCAGCTTCCTGCTTTCTGGGCCAAGGGCATGCATTTCTTCCTGAAGCTCGAAGACCTTCCGGCGATCTTTCGGAGGTCCCAGCCGCGATTCCCTACGCGTTGCCCATTTACGCTCGCCTATAGGGCTTGGAAGAAGTCTTTGTTCGGCAAGATGCTTGTGATCGCCGGGCTTGCGTTGGTGTTTTCGTTGCCTGGATCATTCGTTCAGGGTTACCGGTTGGATCGGCTGAGAGGTTTAAGCAGGAGATGCGCCAATGAGAGCACCTACCTTAGGGAGCTGTCGGCGGTGGCTAAGGATTTGGACCCCACACTCTCAGTGTTTTTCTTTAACCAGTCCGAGGTAGAAAAACAGCATGCAGCGGCTCTCGCCGCAAGTAACGGTACCTATCGCGAGTTTAAAAAGCTGACAGAAACTGAAACCTCATGTCCGCCTCTCAATGCTCGGGATTGGACGAAATTCAAAGCCTTGGCACGGAGACGAGGCGTAACGCTACCCTCTCATCCACTCTGGAGCTGGAGTCTCAATCCGACTTTTGTTGTACTTTGGAATCCTAAATTCACCTATGCGGGTCTCGTCCTGCTATACGTCGTTTTGCGTCAGAGGTTCAGTCTACTTGAGGAGGAAGCCGAGGCGTCCTCGCCGAGTTTTATTCGTTGGGACCCTGAAATTCAGTAGTGAATTAGATGCCGTTCCGATGGCGAGCCCGGTCTCCCTTCACAGGGCTGCAAGAGAGAGATTTGTGGCAGGGTTGAGGGTCGCTCGGGAATTCCCGGGGTTTTCACCCGGGGCTATTGTGAGGCGCCCTTCCAGGGCTGGGGGGGGGGAATGGAGGCGGAGAGTTTGGTTCGCCTGGATTCCGGGATTTTCACCCTTGGCTATTGTGAGTCGCCCGTGCAGGGCTGGGACTAGCCGGATGTACCGTCAGAGGCCTTTGCAGGGCTGGTCGCTTTCGGACTCGATCTCACCGGCGGGACTGTTTCAACATCTCCCATCGACTTGGACTTGGGTATGGAGTCAAACGCTTTGGTTGACGTCTGGGTGATCTTGCCGTCCCTCTTGAACACAAACAGGCCCGCGGCGCCCTCGGTCTCTTCGATCAGCTTTATCCCGCGTTCGGGACCGAGCACGAAGGCTGTGGTGTCGAGGCAGTCGGCTGTCGCGCCGTCGCGGGCGACTACCGTCACGCTGGCCCTTGCGACGACTCCCACGCCAGTGTGTGGGTCTACAATGTGCGCATAGCGCTTGCCGTCGATCTCGACGAACTGCTCGGCGTCGCCCGCCGTCGAAATAGCCGCGTTTGATAGCTCGAGCACAGGTGGAGCGGGTGAGCCTTCGTCAATCGGGGCAATCGCGATCGACCATGCGGACTTGCCGGGCGGGGGATCGCCAACAGCGATATCACCCGCGGCTGCGACAAGGGCGATGTTCACACCAAGCTTGCGCATCGTCTGCAATGCCTCAGAGGCTGCATATCCTTTGGCAATGCCGCCAAGATCGAGCTTCATCCCGGGTTTGTCGAGCTTGACCGTCCGACGGTCGGGATCAAGGTGGATCATCTGATACCCCACCTTCTCGAGTGCTGCTTTGAGCCGTTCCGGATCAGGCGCCTGGCGGGTGCGTCGGGCGCGTCTCCAAAGCCTGACGACAGGACCAACCGAAACGTCGAATGCGCCTTCGGATCTTCGGGAAAATTCCAGCGATCGGTCGAGGACTTCGTAGAGATCCTCGCTGACGCGAACAGGCGGTCCGCCAGCCTTGTCGCATAACCGCATCAGCTCGCTCTCGGGGTTGTAGTCGCTGAGCCTGAGATCGAGCTCGGTCACCCGATTCGACGCAGCCTCGAACGCGCGGTTGGCATCGGCTTGGTCCTTGGTGTAAAACAGATAGCGAAACGTCGTCCCCATGTGGATGCTCGTTCGCTCGTACCTATTGAGTTTCTCGGTCGAGGCTTGGACGATCTCCGATGGGCCTGGCTCTCGAGACGCAGGCGAGCAGCCAAGCAAGAAAACGAACGACAGGCCGGCGAAAACTACGACCAGCCGCTTCCATACGTGCTCATTTAATAGGACAGAATATGGCGTCATCGCTTCAACTTCGTCGGCCGGCCTTTTTTGCGGCAGCCTTGGCCTTGGTTTTTTGCGTGTGGGTCGTCTTCAAACCTTCCTCGACAAGCCATGTGCATGCACAGCAAGTTGCAGCGCCCCCCAAAGTGAAGGAGGCCAAGGACGTCAAGAGCGTCGCGTTCGAGGCTTACACAGACACAATCCCGGGGTCGGACGTCGTCTTCTCCATGGTGCCCATCCCTGGCGGCAGGTTCAAGATGGGCAGTCCTTCGTCCGAAGCCAAACGGGGGGAGGACGAGGGGCCTCTGCGCGAGGTCGAGATCGCTCCGTTCTGGATGGGCAAGTACGAAGTGACGTGGCCGGAGTTCGATCAGTTCGCTTTTAGCCTGGACGTGAAGCGAAGGGCGATCGACAAGGTCCAGACGATTTCGAACGAGGACAAGGCAGCGGATGCGCTGACCAGGCCCACTCCACCGTATGCGGACATGACCTTTGGTTTTGGTCACGACGGCAATCCAGCGATCTGTATGACTCACCATGCAGCGATGGAGTTTTGCCGATGGCTCTCAGCCAAGACGGGGAAGCTTTACCGCCTGCCAACCGAGGCGGAATGGGAGTACGCCTGCCGGGCAGGCTCGACGACGGCTTATTCGTTCGGCGACGACCCAGACCAACTGAAAGATTACGCCTGGTACGTCGAAAACGCCGAGGGCCCCCAACCCGTTGGCAAGAAAAAACCCAACAAATGGGGCCTTTACGACATGCATGGAAACCTCGACGAGTGGTGCATCGACTTGTACAAGGCCGATGCTTACAAGATCGAGGCCGCGAACAAGCTCTTATTCGAACCGTTTGTCGCGCCGACGCCCAACGAGTATCCTTATACCGTGCGAGGAGGGTCATGGGACGACGACCCCGAGCTTTTGCGTTCGAGCGCCGCAGGTCTTCGAATAAGGAATGGAGCGTCCGGGACCCTCAGAGGCCTCAGAGCATCTGGTGGCACACCGACGCCCGGTTTGTGGGTTTTCGGATCATAAGGCCGCTTAATGAGAGCGAAAACCTGAAAGGGGTGCGCTCGCTTGTGGTCAAACGCAGGGGCAGCCGCTAAGATCAAGTTCCAGCGAGGCCTCACGTGCACGGGCAAAGCCCGAAATTTAGGCCCTCCGCCCGCCCGCCTCGAGCTCCTACCACTCAAACGAAGGAGATGCTCATCATGACCCAGCCTAGCGGATCGTCCGGAACGTCATCCACGCGCAGAGCCTTCTTGGGCGCTGCTGCGGCGTCGGCGGCCGTCGGAACGTCTCTCTTGAACGTCCCCTCAGTGCATGCCGCGGGCAGCGACGTCGTGAAAGTGGGCGTGATCGGTTGCGGCGGTCGAGGAACGGGCGATGCCGACAACTCTTGCGAGGCGGATCCGAGGGTCAAAATCGTCGCCCTGGGAGACGTCTTCCAAGACAGACTCGACAACTGCAAAGACCACCTCCAAAAGAACCGATCGTCGCAGACCGATCTTGGCGACCGCACGTTCGTCGGTTTCGACAACTACAAGAAAGTGCTCGCCAGCGACATCGACTACGTGATCTTGGCGACGCCTCCAGGCTTCCGGCCGATGCTTCTGGAAGCGGCCGTCGCCGCAGGCAAACACGTCTTCACAGAGAAGCCCGTGGGCGTCGACGGACCTGGCATTCGCAAGGTCTTGGAGGTGGCCGAGACAGCCAAGTCGAAGGGTCTTTCGATAGTCGCGGGCACCCAGCGCAGGCACCAGGCGTGTTACCTGGAGAGCATGAAGCGAATCCACGGCGGCGAGATCGGCGAGATCCGCTCCGCACGCTGCTACTGGAACCAGGGCGGGCTTTGGCACCGCGATAAAGAATCGGGCTGGTCTGACATGGAGTGGCAGATTCGCAACTGGCTCTACTTCACTTGGCTCTCGGGCGACCACATCTGCGAGCAACACGTCCACAACCTGGACGTGATCAACTGGGCGACCAACGCACACCCAGTGAAGGCAGTGGGCCTGGGCGGACGTCAGGTACGGACCGACGCGGTGTTCGGGAATATCTACGACCACTTCGCGATCGATTTCGAATATCCGAACGGCCTGCATGTCCTCAGCATGGCCAGGCAGATCGACAACACCGCGGGCGACGTTGCCGAATATGTCGTGGGTGCAACCGGCGCCTGGCAGGGTTCGAGCGACGCGGCCTCGCACAGAATCACGGGCAAGAGCCAGTGGCGCTATCGCAACAAAGATAAGGATAAGTCAGATCGCGACCCGTACGTCCAGGAGCACATGGACCTGATCGCCAGCATCAAGGACGGCAAGAAGCTCAACGAGCTGAAGACGGTCGCCGAGAGCACGCTGACGGCGATCCTGGGCAGGATGTCCACCTATACAGGCCAGGCGCTCACGTGGGAGCAGGCTCTGAATAGCAAGGAAACGCACTTCCCCGAGAAGTTGGAGTTCGGGAACGTTGCGGTTGAGCCTGTCTCGATGCCTGGACTCACCAAGTTCGCCTGAGAGCAGCACGTCTGCCTTGAGTTGAATGCGATCCACCCCCGTCGCGGAAGCGCGGCGGGGGCTTTGTTTCACCACACCCCGCCTCGAGGAACTTATCCATGAAGTCTTCGCTTCGATCCTTGTTTGCGCTTGCAATATTGGTTGCGTTTCCCGTTCTTGCGCGGGCGGCGGACCCTGTGAAGATCGTGCTGATCGCGGGTACGCCCAGCCACGGCAAGGGAGAGCACGAATTCAACGCAGGCACGAAGCTGATGGTTGAGTGTCTGAAGAAGGTTAAGGGCATTGAACCAGTGTTCGTCGCTGGCGGGTGGCCCAAGGATGAAAGCGTATTCGAAGGCGCCAGCTCGGTTGTGTTCTTCATGGACGGAGGGTCGGGCCATCCGATGATCCAAGGCAAACGGCTCGAGAAGATGAAGTCGCTGATGGATAAGGGCGTTGGCTTGGTGTGCCTGCATTACGCGGTCGAGTTCCCCAAGGGCAAGGTGGGCGACCAACTGCTCGAGTGGCTTGGCGGCTATTACGAGACGGGCTATTCGACAAACCCGCACAACGACATCACGGTCACTCCTACTGAGAACCATCCCATTACGCGGGGCGTCACGCCCTTCCAAGCGAACGACGAGTGGTACTACCGGATTCGATTCAAGCCCGACGACAAGCGCGTGACGCCGATCCTGACCGGCCAGCTTCCCAAGGACAAACCAAACACCGAGGTTTTGGCCTGGGCGACGGAACGCGCAGACGGCGGACGATCGTTTGGGTTTACTGGCGCCCACAATCACGTCAACTGGGGCAAGCCCGAGTTCCGAACCTTGGTGTTGAACGCGATCCTCTGGACCGCGAAAGTCGATGTGCCTTCCACAGGCGTCTCCAGCGAAGTGACCGAGGAAGAGCTAACGAAGAACCTCGACCCGAAGTGATCCGAGCCCGAGGTCATCGCACCGGCACGGACTGAATTTGCACAAGATCGCCCGCGGGCTCTTCGAACGACCCGCGGGTGATTCCATACTGGTTCGAGGCTTTGAGCGCCTTCCAGAGCATTGCCGGATTGCGCTTGCCATCGATTGCTTGTTTGTACAGATCGATCGTCCTGGATACGTCGTTGGGCGTTTCGTCGAGGAATTCGATCCTCAAGTCCCTCGATCCCAAGGCCAGCAGCCTGGGGATGACTTCAGCCGCGGTTTGGGGGACCCCGCTAAAGAGCGTGTTGCGGCAGCCGACGTCGGCCTTGAGCGGATGGCTCACTCCCACCCTGTCTCGGAGTTCGACCGTATGAAAATCGCAGGGCCTGCCGCAGTTGGTCTTGTCGGTCCCCGGCGAAAGTACTGCGCAGAAGACGCAGTGCTCCATATGAAACATCGGTATGTGCTGATGTATGACGATCTCGATCCATTCGGGTGGAACGCTCTCGAGTAGTTCTTCAAGCTGAATCGAGCTGAGGTCGTAAGACGCCGTAACGCGTTGGGCGCCTTTGGATCTCAGCAGTTCGACAGTAAGTGCGTTGGACGCGTTGAGCGAGAAATCAGCGACGAAGGGCGTCTTGTTGTGTGAGCAGAAGTCGAGCCCGGAAGCGTTGCGAACCAAGAAACCGTCGGCGCCGAGCCGAGCGAGACGTCTTATGAGACCTTCCTCCCCGGGCTTCTCGATCCTGAGGGTTGCAAGGTAAACCTTGACTGGAAACCTCCTGAGCTCCTCGATCGCGGGACCGTAAAGCACGACGTCCTGGAACTCGAGGTATATGGTCTCCGCGGCTTTTTGAGCGGCAGCCAGCGCCTGATCGATCGTTCTGCAAAGAACGGAGAGCCGAACGGAAGCGTCGTCGGCGGCTCGGCCGTCCTCGCGGGCCTGTGTTATTGGCTTCATGAGCATGGGCAGCACTGGTTCTAAAGCGACTGGAAGGCTTGAAGCTCGAGCCTGTTCGTCCAAGATGGCAACAAGCTCCCTTCGGAGTTGGTTGACGAGCGACGCGGGAACGAAAGGGTTGCCGACGATATCGACGCCCAAGCTCGCGACCTGGTACACAGTACCTCCGAATCGATCGACTTGCGTTTTCAACGACGCTTCGTCGGCGCCAAGCCTCTGGGCGGGCTCGAGTGGGCTGTCGGCGAGGACGGCGGCTTTCCGTCCATCGGCCGTCTCTGCTTTGATCTCCAAAGGCTTGCCAGTCTCCGCGACGATCTCGAGTTCGAGCCCGACAAGACGCCTTGGTGCGCCCGAAAAGCCAGCCCTTAGACGTGCATTGAGCTCAGGGTCGTCGTTCTTCCAGAGCTTTTGGCCAAGTGTGAGAAGGGTCAGATCGAGATCGCGTTTGCCAAAGCCTAGAGCCAAGAGCTCGGGCTTTCCTTCATTCCTCGGGGTGGATTCAACCGAGCGAGCCTCCTGCGGCACGACTTCGTAAACCCGCCCGCCCTGCTCTGGCGTTCCAGCGGACTCGTTGCCGTCGAAGACCACACCGTCGCCAGGTTTGATATGCGCCAACGCGTGGATATAAACATGATTTCTGCTTATTCGTGCGATTTCCCCAACGAACAGGCCTTTCTTTTTTGAATAATCGCCCCGGACAAGCTTTTTATGGTTGTTGCCGTCCAGAAAGCCATGAGAGAAACCCCTAGAGAACGAGAGCTCCATCTCATGGATTTCGGTTTGGTTCCATTGTTTTGGCTTGCCCTCGAGAGCGGAGTCGATGGCTTGCCGGTAGTACCTGGTGATGTTGGCGACGTATTCAGGGGTCTTGAGTCTGCCCTCGATTTTGAAGCTTGCCACGCCCAACTCGACGAGCCTGGGAATAAGATCGTATGCGGCGAGGTCTTTGGGGCTCAGGAGGTATTTCAAATCGCCAAACTCCCGCACGAGGCCGTCGGAGACGAGGTCGTACGGAAGTCGACAGGCTTGAGCGCATTCGCCTCGGTTTGCGGAGCGCTGACCGAGTGCTTCGCTCGTCAGGCATTGGCCTGAGTAAGCTACGCAGAGCGCTCCATGAACGAAAACCTCGAGTGGCAGAACAGGGTCTTTCTGAAGCCTTTCGATGTCTTCCAGCGAGAGCTCGCGAGCCAGGATGACGCGAGTGCATCCGAGGTCGCGAGCAAGCGTGAGACCTTGTTGGTTTGTGATTGATGTTTGCGTGGACGCGTGGATCTCGAGATCGGGGCAAATCTCTCGGATCAATCGTACGACGCCCAAATCTTGGACAATCACCGCGTCGCAGCCCGCTTGGGCGAGGCGTCTGACAATGGTTTCGATCTCTTCGAGCTCGCTTGGGAATGCCAATGTGTTGAGCGCGACATAACCTCGGACGGATCTGCGGTGCAGCCGAGTGAACACGTCCTCGAGTTCGTCAAAAGCAAAATTCGTTGCTCTGGCGCGTGCATTATGGCCTTGGAGTCCGAAATAAACCGCGTCGGCGCCAAATTCGACGGCCGCCGCCATGCACTCGGCGTCTCCCGCGGGCGCCAGCAACTCCGGTTTGTTCGAACGAAGAGCGACGCCCCGCCAGCTCGATTGAGCCATTTCCTTACCGTCCGTCTGTTCACTCATACGTTTTGAGACTTGTTAAACATTGCATGTTGAGTGGAAAACACTATTATCTTAGTCGGCCTGAAGAATTCTCGCAAATTTCCAAGATTGGGTCGCTTTTAGTTCATAACGATCGAAAGTCTCGGCCTCGATCGACGGCGCCTCGCGAGTTGCTCAATTTTCAGGTTTGAAATCGAAAGGAGGAGAGACGATGAGAGTCTGTCGATTTCTCTTCGAGGAAGAGGAATTGCTCGGTTTTTATGGAGACGACCGAGTGGTCCCGCTGCACATGGCCAATGACGCGTTCTTCGAATCGGAGGGGGAAGAGCTGCTGTTTCATGAGTGCGAATCGTTGATCGATCTCTTGCCTCCGGAAGGCTCGTTGTTTGAGTCGGCGGCTCGCTTGTTCCAGTGGATTTCGGACCTCGACCCGATGTCGCTCGACGATATTTCGTTGCCGATCGAGCAGGTCGACTTGCTGGCGCCGATCGCTCGGCCTGGAAAGATCCTGTTGCTGGCCGGCAACTACGCCAAACACGTCGTCGAAAGGGGCGGGCAGAGCGCCGAGCGGTCCGAGACGTTCCCCTATGTGTTTATGAAGCCTCCAACGACCACTTTGACGAACCCCGGCGATCCGATCATCCTGCCCAGAGTCTCTCCCAACCACGTCGACTGGGAGTGCGAACTGGGGGTTGTGATCGGCAGGCTCTGCCGCGACGTCGACGACGCCGACGCCCACGAGTACATCGCCGGTTACACCGTGGTCAACGACGTTTCCGACAGGAAGTTCAAACCGAACCCAGGCAGAAAACAGCGCGACCGCGACCAATTCTTCGACTGGCTGCACGGCAAGTGGCACGATACGTTTTGCCCAATGGGTCCTTGCATCGCCTCGACCGGCGGAGTGGTAAACCCAGGAAGCCTGCGGATCACGCTCAAAGTGAACGGAGAGATGAAACAAGACGCTTCGACTTCGGAGATGGTGTTTCCAGTGGAATCGATCGTCTCCTTTATTTCGCGGTTCGTAACTCTCGAACCGGGCGACGTGATTGCAACCGGCACACCCGCGGGAGTTGGATCGACGACGGGGACGTATCTCAAAGATGGCGACGTCGTCGAAGCGGCCGTCGAAGGAATCGGCGTGCTTTTGAACCCGGTAGAGGCCGAAACGCGGAGTTGATCGGCTGAAGGGGCGATCTGCCGGAGCTCGATTTCATCCCAGGCGAGGAGGATCGGGCCGGATCGCGGCCCAAATCTTTCTCCATAGCCGAGGAGCCCTGCGACTCGCCCGAGCTCGCTCGCGCGGATACGATGAAGTACTCGACGCGGGGCTGAAATCGAGCAGGCGCGCGGTCTGACAACCTACGAGTAAAGCTATGTCCGTATTTGAAAAACTCCTTGTCGCCAACCGTGGAGAGATTGCCACGCGGGTGTTCCGCTCGGCCCATGAACTTGGCGTCCGCACCGTGGCGATTTATTCGCACGAAGATCGGTTCGCACTCCATAGGCTCAAGGCCGACGAAGCCTATCAGATCGGCAAAGCCGGGGAACCAATCAAGAGCTATTTGAACATCGAAGCAATTGTGGATCTTGCCCGTTCCAAGGGGGTCCAAGCGATCCATCCCGGCTACGGATTCCTTTCGGAGAACGCAGGTTTCGCGCGGGCGTGCGAGGCTGGGGGGCTCGTCTTCATCGGGCCCAAGCCGGAGATCCTGGACTTGCTGGGAGACAAGGTCGCCGCGCGAAAAGTGGCGGAGAAAGCGGGCGTGCCAGTGCTCTCGGGCAGCAGCTCGAGCGTCCTAGCCGACGCGGCTGCGGAGGCTCTGGCTCAAACGCTAGGTTATCCAGTCATCGTCAAGGCGGCGATGGGCGGCGGCGGCAGGGGCATGCGGATCGTGGAGAAGCCCGAAGAGCTTCTTCCAGCGATCGATCAGGCCAGGCGCGAGGCGGGCACTGCGTTTGGCGTGCCAGACGTCTTCCTCGAGAAGTTCGTCAAGAAAGCCAAGCACATTGAAGTGCAACTCTTGGGAGACAAACACGGAAACCTGGTCCACCTCTTCGAACGCGATTGCTCGGTGCAGAGGAGACACCAAAAGGTCGTCGAAATCGCCCCCGCGTTCAGTCTCGACGCCAAGCTCCGAGCCGATATCTGCGAAGCGGCGATCGCCATCGGCAAATCCGTCGGTTACGAAAACGCCGGAACGGTCGAGTTCCTGGTCGATTTCGAGTCGGGAAGCTTTTGGTTCATCGAGGTGAATCCCAGAATCCAGGTCGAACACACCGTTACCGAGATGATCACCGGAGTCGACCTGGTGAAAAGCCAGATCTTGATCGCGGCGGGAGCTCCGCTCTCGGACCCTGAGATCGCAATCCCCGACCAATCCGCGGTTCGGATCGACGGGGTGGCGTTCCAGTGCCGCGTGACGACCGAAGACCCCAGGAACAACTTCACGCCCGATTACGGCAGGATCACGCACTACCGCTCGGCCGCCGGGCTGGGCATCAGGCTCGATTCGGGAACCGCCACTTCCGGCGGCATCATCACTCCGTTCTACGATTCGCTTCTGGTCAAGATCTGCGCAGAGGGAAGACGCTTCATCGATGCGGTCAGGAGGATGCAGCGTGCTCTCGAGGAATTTCGAATTCGTGGCGTCAAGACCAACATTCCCTTTCTTCTAAATGTGATCAAGCACCCGACTTTTCTCGAAGGCCGATGCACGACTCGGTTCATCGACGAGACGCCGGAGCTATTCGAATTTCCGCTCCGACAAGACCGTGCGACGAAACTTCTGACTTACGCCGCGGAGGTTGCGGTCAACGGTTTTCCGGGCGTCTCTAGACCGGATTCAGCGGGTTTTGGCGCCGAACCAAAGGCTCCGAAAATCCCCGCCGGCGCCGCGATCACACCTGGCTCGCGCGAGCTCTTCAAGAAACTGGGCGCCGAGGCCTTCTGCAAATGGATGCGCGAGCAGAAGACCCTGCTCCTGACCGACACGACCTTTCGAGACGCGCATCAATCCCTCCTGGCAACGCGAGTCCGAACGCGGGACATGCTGCGGGCTGCCGATGCGTATGCGAGGCTCTGCCCAGACCTCTTTTCGATTGAAATGTGGGGCGGGGCGACGTTCGACACCTCGATGCGATTCCTCAAGGAAGACCCATGGGACCGCTTGAGCCAGCTCCGCGAAAAAACGCCGAATATCCTGTTCCAAATGCTCCTCCGAGGCGCCAACGCGGTCGGCTATACAAGCTATCCCGACAACGTCGTCAAAGCCTTCGTCGCCGAGAGCGCAGCCGCGGGAATCGACCTCTTTCGCGTATTCGATTCGCTCAACTGGACGCCCAACATGGCCGTTGCGATCGACGCCGTGCGTGAATCGGCGCGATCTGCGAAGCCGCGATTTGCTACACAGGGGACATCCTCGATCCCAAAAGGCAAAAGTATAGCCTGAAGTACTATGTAGACCTCGCCAAAGAGCTCGAACGGATGGGCTCGAACGTGATCGCCATCAAGGACATGGCGGGCCTGTGCAAGCCCGAGGCCGCCAGGAAGCTCGTCAAGGCGCTTCGAGACGAGGTGGCCGCGCCGATCCACTTCCACACTCACGATATCGGCGGAGCACAAGCTGCGAGCATCCTATTCGCGTCCGAAGTGGGCCTCGACGTCGCCGACGGCGCCTTGGCGTCGATGTCCGCTCTCACATCCCAGCCCAGCCTGAATGCGATCGTCGAATCGCTCAAAGGCACTCCCCGCGAATCTCAACTAAGCACCGAGGCCTTGATCGAACTTTCCCGTTACTGGGAGGAAGTGCGCGCGATGTACGCTCCCTTCGAAAGCGGCCCACGCGCGCCCTCCTCGCTCGTCTACGCTCTCGAAATGCCAGGCGGTCAGTACACCAATCTCTACCAACAGGCAAAGGCCCTGGGGCTCGACGGCCGCTGGAACGAAGTTTGCAAAACGTATTCTGATGTGAATATGCTCTTTGGCGATATTGTAAAGGTGACGCCGAGCTCGAAGGTCGTGGGCGACATGGCGCTCTTCATGGCTGCGAACAACCTGGACTCCGAAGACGTGCTGGATCAAGAGCGCGAGCTGGCGTTTCCAGAAAGCGTGGTCGAGTTTTTCGAGGGTAGGTTGGGAACGCCGCCCGGCGGTTTCCCAAAAGACTTGCAAGACCGCGTGCTGCGCGGCCGAAAGCCGCTGGAGAAGCGTCCAGGGGCCGACTTGCCGCCCGCCGACCTGGAGGCTGCTCGTGCTAAAGCCTCCGAGCTGATGAACTTTCCCGCGACTCCTCGTGACGCGCTCAGCTTTATCCTCTACCCGAGGGTGTTTCCCGACCTAGCAAAGCATCAGACCGCGTTCTCCGACACTTCGATTCTGCCGACGCCCATGTTCTTTTTTGGCCCCGAGCCCGAAGTCGAGAACTTGGTGGAGATCGAGCCAGGCAAGACCTTGATCGTCAAGATGGTTGCTATGGGAGAGCCCCACGCCGACGGCAAGCGTACCGTCTTTTTCGAGCTCAACGGCCAGCCACGGGAAGTCGAAGTGATCGATCGTTCGCTCGCCTCGGCGGTGCGTGAAGCGCCCAAGGCCGACCCGAACAACCCAGAGCACATCGGTTCTCCTTTGCCTGGTCTCGTCGTCGGCATCGCAGTGACAACCGGCGACCGAGTGAAGAAAGGCCAGAAGCTGCTATCGATCGAAGCCATGAAAATGGAAACGACGCTCTATGCCGAGTCCGAGGGCAGAGTCGCCGAAGTGCTGGCCCAGGTCGGCAGGCAGGTTGAAACCAACGAGCTTTTGATTCGCTTGGCGACAAATCCTTAGCGATTATCGATCAGCGTCATCGGGCCTGTGGGTGCTTTTCTCTTCGTGCCAGGAGGGCTTTATGCAATACATGGTTGTCGAGCGCTTCAAAGAGGGCGCCGTCGCTGAAGTCTATCGACGGTTCGCCATCAAGGGACGAATGACACCGCCAGGGCTCGACTATCTCGAAAGTTGGGTCTCGGAAGATCTTTCGGTCTGCTTTCAGCTCATGGAAACAAGCGATCTCGGTCTCTTTGCCTTATGGACGCGCGAGTGGGAGGATCTGGTCGAATTCGAAATCGTTCCGCTCATCTCCTCTTCAGATGCTCGCGAAAAGGCTCTTGCTTCGACGTGAGTTGACCGCCGCGGCCAAGAGCAAATCGTCTACGCCCGACGATCCGATCGGGTTCGGCGTGAATCCTCGACCACTGCGCGGTAGAGTAGTCTGAGTGCGGGTTCAGTGATCCCCCCCCTGCTCGGATTTGCAATCTGGTCGAGACCGTCGGAGCCCTGCTTCATGAAGCGATGGGTGACGAACTGCGTGATTGGCGCGACGATGGTGCTGGCGTTCGTCGCCATGAGCTCCGAGGCTGCTCGACGGCTGGCTGACGATCCCCATTCGGCGGCAACAGTCGAGGGACCGAAGGAGATCGCCCGTTTCGTCGGATTGTTTTGCATTGAATGCCATAACCGCGAAGACAAAACCGCGGGTCTCGCACTCGACTCCCTGATCGAGGCGGACTTCAGCCGAAATCCAGATCCTTGGGAAAAGGTCGTCCGCAAGCTCTCTTCGCGGCAGATGCCTCCTGAGGATTCCATACGACCAACCCGGAGCGAATACGAGGCAGCTTTGTCGCTGCTCACGGGCTCGCTCGACATCGCCGCCGGGCGCCATCCCAATCCCGGTCGGACTGGCACGTTCAGACGACTCACTCGGACGGAATACCAGAACGTCATTCGAGATCTTTTGGCGGTTGATATCGACGCATCGACTCTGTTGCCAAAAGACGAGTCGAGCCGCGGGTTCGATAACATAACCGTGGGAGACCTCTCGCCGACTCTCCTGGAACGGTACATATCCGCCGCGCAAATGATTAGCCGCTTGGCAGTGGGCCGAGTTGGCTCGAGCCCAGGCGGCGCTACGTTCCGTATCGCGGCGGACGTCACGCAGGAGGATCACGTTGAGGGCCTGCCGCCGGGAACTCGAGGCGGAATGTTGATTTCCTATACGTTTCCTCGGGACGGCGAGTACGAGGTCCAGCTTCGCCTGGCGAGGGATCGAAACGAGCAAATTGAAGGATTGAAGGAGCCTCACGAGGTCGAAGTGCTCTTGGACCGCCAGCGCAAGGCGCTCTTCACGGTCAAGCCGCCTAAATCGGAGCACGATCACCAAACCGCAGACGAGCATCTGAAGGCCCGGTTTCAGGCGACGGCGGGGCCTCACCAGCTTGGGGCGACGTTCCTCAAAGAGTCGTCGTCGCTCTTGGAGACCAAACGTCAGCCGTACCAGGCGCATTACAACACCCACAGGCATCCGCGCATTTCCCCCGCTTTATATCAGCTATCGATCAGCGGGCCTTATGCATCCGAGCGTCGTGGAGACTCGCCGAGCCGACGGCGGATCTTCATTTCCGAGCCTCGAGATCCGAGCGAAGAGGACGTGTGCGCTCGCCAGATCGTCTCCAATCTCATCCGCAGGGCCTACCGGCGGCCCGTTTTGGAAAGCGATCTCGAGATGCCGCTCGAGATGTATGAACAAGCACGCGCTCAAGGCGGCTTCGAGGCAGGGATCGAAATGGCGGTCTCAGCCGTTCTCGTCAATCCTCAGTTCCTGTTTCGGATCGAAACCGATCCGCCGGGAGTCTCGCCGAACACGGCTTATCATCTCTCGGACCTCGAGCTCGCATCTCGGCTCTCGTTCTTCCTCTGGAGCAGCATTCCGGACGACGAACTCCTCAATCTGGCGGAGCGCGGCGAGCTGAGCAAGGACGGAGTGCTCGAGAGCCAGGTTCTTCGAATGCTGGCGGACTCTCGTTCGCGGACCCTCGCGACCAACTACGTCGGTCAATGGCTTCACCTGCGAAACCTGGAATCGATCACTCCCGATCTCAGGCTCTTTCCCGATTTCGACGACAACCTCCGCCAAGCGTTCCGAAGGGAGACCGAGCTGCTGTTCGAGGAAATCGTGCGCGAGGACGCCTCGGTGCTCGGATTATTGAAATCGGAACATACCTACTTGAACGAGCGTCTCGCAAAGCATTACGGGGTTCCGCACGTTTACGGCAGCCGTTTCAGACGCGTCGAGCTCCAGGCCAACGCCGTGAGGGGCGGCCTGCTTCGTCAGGGAGGCGTGTTGACTGTCACCTCGTACGCAACTCGCACATCTCCCGTCATCCGCGGCAAGTGGATTCTGGAAAATCTCCTCGGCTCGCCGCCTCCTCCACCGCCCGCGAACGTCCCAGCGCTCAAAGACAATACAGTTTCTTCTTCGCTCTCGGTTCGCGAGCGACTTGCCGAACATCGATTGAACGCGGCTTGTGCAGGATGCCATAGGCTCATGGATCCCATCGGCTTCGCTCTCGAAAACTACGACGCCGTCGGTCGCTATAGGACAATGGAAGAGGGTGGACCGATCGACTCGACAGGCGGTCTTGCCGACGGCAGCCGGTTCGAGGGCGTGGCAGGCCTCGAAAAGGCCGTCTTGAAAAGACCCGAGCTGTTCGTCCGAACGATGTCGGAGAAGCTCTTGACCTTCGCTCTTGGAAGAGGCGTGGAAACTTACGACGCGCCAGCCGTCCGCAAGATCGTCCGCGAGGCCCGTGAGAAAGACTATCGCTTCTCGTCGCTGATCCTGGGAATCGTCAAAAGCACTCCGTTTCAGATGAGGAATTCCGAATGATCATATCCAAGAGAGCTCTGCCCCGTCGTACGTTCCTCAGAGGTCTTGGGACGACGCTTGCCCTGCCTCTTCTGGACGCGATGATTCCGGCGATGACGGCCGCGGGCGGAACGCCAGCCGCACCCGCGAAGCTCCGAAGACTCGGGTTCGTTTATATGCCGATGGGTTGCGACGTTACGCGCTGGACCCCGCCCTTGGAGAACTCCCTGGACGAGCTTTCGCCAACCCTGAGTCCGCTGGAACCGGTCAAGAAGCACGTAACGGCGATCACGAACCTCGAGCTTAGGAACGCGTACCCGGGCACGCACGCCACGTCCAACTGCTCCTTCCTGAGCGCTGCGAAGGCCAAGTTGACCGAGAGCACGGACTACTACCTTGGGACGACGGTCGACCAGATCGCCGCAAAGACGATTGGCCAGGACGCACAGTTGCCCTCGCTCGAACTTTCGATGGATTTGCTTTCGACCGTCGGCCAGTGCGACAACGGCTACGCATGCGTGTACCAAAACAATCTGTCTTGGTCGTCGCCGACGACACCTCTGCCTTCGGAGGCGCACCCACGGATCGTCTTCGAAAGACTCTTTGGCGACGGAGGAACCGCCGCGGACCGTCGAGCCGCCCTGAAGCGTCGCGCCAGCTTGCTCGATTCGGTGACCCACGAGATCGCGCGATTAAACAACCAGCTCGGGCCTGCGGATCGTCAGCGCGTTGGGCAGTATATGGACACGATTCGCGAGGTTGAGCGGAGGATCCAGAGAGCAGAGGCCGACGCCAGGGACAACACGCTCCCCGATCTCGACCGCCCCACGGGCGTCCCTGCTGCGTACGCCGACCACGTCCGTCTGATGTTCGACCTGCAAGTGCTGGCTCTCCAAGGCGACGTCACCCGGGTGATTACATTCCAGCTCGCCCGCGAGACCAGCGGCAGAACCTACCCGGAGATCGGCGTTCCAGACCCGCACCACCCGCTTACCCACCACGGCAACGACGCAGAGAAGATTGCCAAAATGGCCAAGATCAATCGTTTTCATGTATCGCTCTTTGCCGAATTCCTCGAAAAGCTGAATTTGGTGCGAGAAGGCGAAGGCTCTCTGCTCGACAATTGCCTGTATCTTTATGGAAGTGGAATGGGCAATCCGAACGTGCACGACCATGTCAACCTGCCGATCCTGGTGGCTGGGGGTGCGGCAGGTAAGATGAGAGGCGGGAGACACATCCGTTATTCCAAGCCGACGCCACTGGCCAACCTGCACCTGACGCTGCTCGACAAGGTTGGCGTACGGGTCGATTCGTTTGCGGACAGCAAGGGCAAGATCGACGATCTGTTCGAACCGCTTTCGATCTAATGATGAGGAGCCGACCGCGATGAAGCTGGCACGATCCAGCGCTTGCCTGATTGTTCTCGTTGCAACTTGCCAAGCCGGCGCGGCGCTCGACTCGCCTGCGGCCGACGCGGTTGAGCGGCAAGATCGAGCAAAGCTCCGCGAGCTCGTCGAGCACAAGGTCGACGTGAACCAACCTCAAGTCGACGGCATGACCGCCCTACACTGGGCTTGCTATCACGAGGATGTGGAGACGGCAAAAGTCCTTGTCGGCGCCAAGGCGAACGTCAATGCTCTCAACCGATACGATGTGTCGCCGCTTACGCTCGCTTGTCAAAACGGCAACGATGCCATTGTCCGTATGCTTCTCGACGCGGGGGCCGATGCGAATTCCAAGGTCCGAGGCGACGAGACTGTTCTGATGACGGCCTCGCGGACCGGAAGAATCGGGCCTGTGCAGGCGTTGCTGGCGCATGGCGCCGAAGTCAACGCGAAGGAGCGTCATGGGCAGACCGCGCTGATGTGGGCAGCCGCCGAAGGGCATGCCGCGGTCGCTCGAGGATTGCTAGAGGCCGGCGCCGAGTTCCGGACCCCGCTCTCATCGGGATTTACACCGCTGTTCTTTGCAGTGCGAGAGGGTCGAATAGACGTCGTCCGCATCCTGCTCGAGGCCGGCGCCGACGTGAACGAAGCCATGAAACCCAAGCGAGCAGGCGCTCGCGCCGTGAAACCTGGAAGCTCTCCACTGATCCTCGCCGTCGAGAACGGTCATTTTGACCTGGCCGTCGTCTTGCTGGATGCCGGAGCCAACCCGAACGACGATCGCTCGGGATTCACAGCTCTGCATACACTCACGTGGGTCCGCAAGCCTCATCGCGGCGATGAAGAAAGTGGAGACCCTGCGCCCACGGGTTCTGGCAGCCTAACCAGCCTCTCTTTTGTCGAGAAGATCGTGAAGCACGGAGCAAACGTCGACGCGAGGCTCGAGCGAGGCGCGTCGGGAAAGGGCGTTCTCAAAGGCGCCGGCGCCACTCCCTTTCTTTTGGCCTCGATGTGCGCCGATGTACCTCTAATGAAGTTGCTCGTTAAACTCGGCGCCGACCCGCGTCTGCCAAATGCAGACCACAGCACCCCGTTGATGGCCGCGGCGGGATTGGGCTGCCTGGCGCCCGGCGAAGAAGCAGGGACCGAGGAAGAGGCGCTAGAGGCTGTGAGGCTTGCGATCGAGCTTGGCAACGACGTCAACGCGGTCGACGACAACGGCGAGACCGCGATGCATGGGGCAGCCTACAAGAACTTCCCCAAGGTCGTCCTGCTCCTTGCTGAGAAAGGCGCGAAGACTGAGGTCTGGAACCGCAAGAACAAATACGGATGGACTCCGCTGACAATCGCCGAAGGTTATCGACCTGGCAACTTCAAGCCCTCGCCCGACACGATCGAAGCTTTCAAACAGGTTATGCAAGACGGAGGACGATGAAATGGACCTCCCCAGCGAATTCGTTGGGCGTAGTCACTTTGCCGTCTTCTCGTCGGACCACCAGAGCTTGGGCGCTGGTTTCTTGTCAGGCCAAATGCGTTCGAGCGTTTCTCCCTCGAAAAGCTCGCCGTTTTTCATCACATAGCGGATCGAGCTCGTGTTGTGGACGTCTTCGAGAGGGTCTTTGCTCAATACCACGAGATCGGCGAGCTTGCCTGTTTCAAGACTTCCAAGATCCTGTGCGTATCCGATCGCCTCGGCGCCGTGGAGGGTGGCTGCGCGAAGAACCTCCAGAGGCTGCCAACCACCGCTGGCCATCGCCCACATCTCCCAGTGATACCCGACGCCCTGCATCTCTCCGTGGCTGCCGATGCAGACTCGCCCGCCAGCCCTGACGACTTTGGCTGCGGAAGCCGCGATCAACGGAAAGACATGTTCTTCTTTATTGAACCATGCTGATCGCCTGACCTTGTCGTCGAGGACCTGGTGGGGTATGAACCTGCGGATCTTCGGATCTTCGTGAATGTTCGTGGTCGTAAAGAAGTAGGTCTCCGCCCAGGGACCGCCGTAGGCGACCAAAAGCGTGGGAGTATACGAGATGCCGGTGCTCGCAAAGAGTTTGACCACGTCGCCGAATAAGGGGACCACTGGCAAGCTGTGCTCGTTGCCGCTGAAACCGTCGAGCGCGTGCGTCAGGTTCAGCTTAACGTCGAGTCCGCCTTCGGTCGTCGGCATCACCTCGTTCTTGCGGCAAGCCTGGATCATCCATTGGCGTTGTTTGCGGTTGCCGATCATGTAGGACTTGAGCGTGTTGGTCCTGTAGTATTTTTTGTATCGCGCCACCACCGCGTCGACCTCTTCGGACGATTGGAAGTCGGTGTCCGAGAACACGCCTGGTCCTGTTGAGAAGGCGCGTGGACCGACCAGATCCCCAGTGTCTATGAGATCTTGATAGGCGAACATATCGTTTGTGCCGGTTTGTGGATCGCGTCCTGTGGTCACTCCATAAGCCAGGTTGGCGAAGAAGCTCCACGTCTGCAAATCGAGCACTCCATGGCGCACAGGCCAATGGGCGTGTGTATCGACAAATCCGGGAATAATCGTCGATCCTGTGACGTCGATCACCTTCGCGCCCGACGGCGTCTCGACCGATCCCTTGGGCCCGACGGCGGTGATTCGGTTGTCCGTGATCACGACGTCTCCCTCCGCGATCACCTCATCGGCTCGCATCGTTACGATCTTCGCGCCGCGCAAGACGATCGTGCCGCGAGGCTTTTGCCTCGGCGCTTCGACGACGACGTTCACTTCCTCGGGCTTTGGTTTCTGTTCCTTCTTTTCGGCCTCGGCCTTCTCTTTGGCGTCTGGCATCTCATTGTCGCCGCTCTTTGTCGGCTCGAACGCGATCGAATCGAAAGCCAAGCGAAAGAAGCTCGATCCAACCGCCCAATTGATCGATTTTCCGCCGTCGGTCCACGAGACGTAATCTGCCCCGACGTCGGTGAGCTTCTTGAGCGGGACTTGCGATTGGGAGACGTCGACCTTGGGCGTCTCGCCGCCGACCTGCGGAAGAGCGATCAAATAGATCTGGTTCGTCACGTGGGCCAGAACCCAATGCCCGTCGGGTCGGATCAAGATCTCATCGGCGTTTGTCGGCCGACCAGGGGAGTAGGCGTTCTTGCCGGTCACCGCGATATGCGTACGTCGGTCGGAGCCGTCGAATCGCATCGAGACCAACCCTTGGGGCGTTGTGACAAAAACGCGATCAATCTCGGTCGTGAAGTGAGGCCTGCTTGCCCCTCGGGCTGGGATAACGACCGTTACATCTCCTCCTTCCGAAGGTATCCAAACGAGGTCCAGTCCCGAGTCGGAATCGGAAGGGCTTTCGTTGCGTTCCTTGCGCAGGGCGCGAAGCGCGACGATGCGCTTGCCGTCGGGCGACCAAACAGGATCGCGATAAAATGCGGGAACCCTCGTCAACCGCTCGGGTTCTCCATTGCCGTCGACGGATCGCTTCCAAATGTGGCCGCCCTCTGGCGCCCAACTCACATAGGCGATCGACTTGCCGTCGGGCGACCACGTGGGATGGAACTCGCGGGCGTCGCCTGCGGACAGCATCCGGGGCTTGCCGTCGGGAAGATCCATGACGTAGAGCTTGGTGAGCGCCGAGAAGGCCAATTTCTTTCCGTCAGGAGAAGCCTCGGGCTCCTGGATCAAACGAGCCTTCACGGGCCCGTCGTCAACGCGAATTGGAAAATTCAATCGCGAACCCACAGGTAAGGACACTCGCACCGAAATCGGAATCACCTGGTCGGCCTCGCCCTGAACGTCGAGCTTGTGAATCTTGCCGCCGTAGGCAGCCAGAACGAACTTTCCGTCGGGAGTGAAGGCGCAACCAGGAATCAGATCCCGCGTGTAGCGGGATTCTTGTTCGTCCCGTTGCACTGGAAGTTTGAGCCAGCGTTCTTCACCCGTGTTCATATCACGAATTCGCAGGCCGGTCTGGTTGTCGACGCGAGTGCCATAGACCAGCCTGGTTTGATCCGGCGAGAGCAAGGGCCTAAAGGCGCTGCCAGGGGCGCTTGTGATCGTGTCTTCATCGCCCGTTACACGATCGCGTCGGGTGATTTGCGATAGCGGAAACTTCAGGTTGTTGTACGCATTGAACAGTTTGTTTCGCTTGGTGTAGTACAGATACTTGCCGTCGCGAGAATCGATCGCGCCCAAGGCGTGGACGTAATCGTCGCCAGTGGGATCGGGTTTCGTTTTTCCCTTGGTCACTTGGACCCCCGACCCGCCCTTGACATGGTACATCCAGAGCTCGAAGGCGCCCCAAGGGAGCTGAGGTTGGCGCGAGGCGAGCACGTATTCGCCGTCGGACGTCCAGGAGGGCGAAATGAACAGACTTTGCTTGTCTTTGGTCAAAGGCCTGGGGTTCGAACCATCGCTGTTGACGACCCAGATGTTCTCGGCGCCGTCGCGGTCGCTCGTGAACGCGATCGACTTGCCGTCGGGCGAATAACGCGGCTGGCCGTCGAAAGCCTGTCCGTTGGTGATCGCCTTGGCTTCGCCTCCTTCGATCGGAACTGAGTAGAGGTCTCCTAGCAGATCGAAAGCGATGGTCTTGCCGTCGGGGGAAACGTCGAGCGAAACCCAGGTGCCCTCGTCGGTCGTGAACTCGATGGTGCGGTTCGGTTCGAGAGGCAGGCCTTGGGCCTTCGGCTTCGGCTGGTCCTTCTTCTCAGCCTCCTTGGCTTTCGGCTCTTGCTCCTTCTTCTCTTGCCAAGTCCGTGCGCCAACAGCTTTTTGGGCGCGAGCTCGACTGAACAGACGGCTAAGGCAATAGCACCTGCAACACCGAAGAATCGAAACCTGCCTGCAATCAGCGATTTCATGTTCTATGAGCTCTCCCAGCCGAGGCGAGCCTCGACGAACGCAGCGTATTCATGTGGAAGCCCAGAGCGAAGGGCGTGGCTGCGTCTCCACCGAGCCATTCCTGCTCTCGAGCTGGTCACAATCCTCGCGCCTCGATGCATCCAAAGCAAACCTGGCAAAGGAAATCGATTTTGGCCTCACGACTGAATCGGCACCCATATCTCAAATCCGCCAAGACCTGTTTGGGGATTGAACTCCGGACCGTACCGTTCGAGGGTCGGGCCTTCGGTCGGCTTATGGCCGGATTCGGGAAACCACTTGCTCCAGATTGCGTGAATCGTCCCTCGAATGCCGGCGATGTGTCCTTTGTGCGTGAACACTGCGTACCTTTGTTTGGGCGCCAGGATCGTACCGAGCCCCTTGGGCAAACCAGAGTCGCTCGAGACCTCGACTCCAGCCATGTAATCGAAATTCCCTTCGCGGTCGAAGTTGAAGCATACGCCGTAGGCCACCAAACCCACCTGCCCTTTGATATGTCCGATATACGCGCGAACCGTTGCCATTGATCTGGGATGCCTGAAGGCGATTGGCAATCGTAACGCTCGACAAGACCTGCGAACCGCGTTGACTCGAGCGTCTCGAAACGAGGCGGAGCAATTTCGGGAACGATTGTTGCATCCATCAGAATAGCCTCCACGATAGGGATGTTGTTTGTATGACCTTGCGATCGAAGCTGCTCGGGGGTGAGAGAAAACTGATCTCGGAACGCATGAGTGAACGCTTCGTGAGACCCATAACCCGCATCCAGAGCGACTTCGAGGATGTCTTGGCGCCCTCCGCTAGCCGATGCGCCGCCTCGCTCAGCCTCCGAGCCCGAACGTAACGCATGAGAGAAAGCCCCATGGACGCGGCGAAAGCGGCACGTGAGGTGAAAGCTCGAGACCTTGCACGCCCTGGCGATCGCTTCGAGCGTGATCGGTTCTCGCGAGTGATTCTCGACAAACCAGAGCACCTTCTGAACAGGGTCCATCTCGACTCCTCGCCATGCGATTTGAAATTTACATGGAATCGCGAGAACCTGCTTGATCGTTCTTGCTGTCTTTGAGTCGAGCCAACCCTGGGTTCTCGAGTTAATACTTCACGCGATATTTGACAAGCACGCACCCGTTCTTGAAGGGGCTGCACTCGAGCAGCTCGAGGTTGATTTGTTTGCTCATCGGGTGAAAAAGTGGAACGCCAACACCGAGCAGGACGGGTTGAATATTCAAGCCAATCTCGTCGATCAACCCCGCCTCGAGTAACGACTTGGCAAGCTCTCCGCCGCTCATCAGATTGATATCCTTGCCATCCTTCTGTTTCAGCCGTCGCACGAATTCGGCTGCGTTGTTCGAAACGATCGTCACACCGCCGGCGCCAGGTCCTGCTTCCAGAGTCCTCGAGAAAACATAGCAATCCATGCCCAAGAAGACCTCATCAGACCCCTTGCTGTGCTCGAGCGCGAACTCGTAAGTCTTCCTGCCCATGACAATCGTGTCGATGGTCTTCCAGGAATCAGCCATGACGGCGGCCGCCTCGTCGCTCCACATCAGCCAATCGACCGCTCCATTTGCGCGGGCGATGAAATTATCTAGACTGTTCGCTCCGCCGAATATGACTTTGCGCATGTCGCACGCTCCAAGTTCGCGTTCGAGATTGGCTTGATGAGCTTGTCGCGCGAGGAGTGGGCAAGAGCTAGAAGAAGACCTTATGCGTCATCATATACAGGCGATATTTGATGAGTTCACGAGCAGTTTCATGCTCCGGGAGCACGTCCTCGTCTCACCCGCGACCCAGCGTTCACGCTGAAAAGCGTCTCGAGAAGCTTCGCGGCCCGCTGGAGCCCTTCCTCGGTGAATACCACCGATTTCGCTTGGCCGCGCGGTTCCGAAATGTATCCCTGTACGTGCAGCCGCTCCATGGCATCCCAGTCAAACCCCTTCCAGGCTCGAGCTCCGTTATGAAGACCGAGATAGAGTAATGCGAGCACGGCGTCGTCAATCTTGCTCTCGTCGAGTTCCATGGTTGTCTCCACGTTTCGCCTGATCAACTCTTTCTGCAACCGTCCGTAACTGTCACCCAGCCTCCTTAACCTGAATGTACGGTTTCACGGGAGCTTGTTCAAAATATTTGAACAACGCGGGACAGAGCCAGCCTTCCATGTCTTGGTCTGTCCAGCGGTAGACGTTGCCGCCGCCTTCCTCGCGCACCCAATCGAGCACAATCTCGGCGCTGGGAAAGTAACCAGCAGAAAAAATCGCCAGGAAGCCTCGATCGGCGTTGGGCATGTGAGCCGTGGCGCGGTCGATCATCGTATCCGCTCCCGCAACGAACGGTTCTTTGATGAGCCCAACTCGAGGGTCGTCGAAGACCCATATGCCTTCCCATTTGTAGAGCTTGATAACGAAGATTGAGTTTTTCATGTCTTCGCTTTTTTGGACAGGGTTCTAGGGCGAAATCGGCTATGCCTGCGTGAATTCTTGATTTGCAAGCCAAGAATCAGGCGAATTCATGGGGCCCACTGTCGAACAAAATCGCCTATTTCTCATTGGAAGCCGTTCGATGGCAAGGTCTCCGAATTCAAGAGATTTGTAACGCAGATTCCAACATCCTCGTGTAAAATATCCAACGGTTTCCGCGGAGCCTTGAATACCTCTAGCTTCCATTTGGCCCCTGCCCCCGGCCTCGCATCCCCCCCAGACGCCTCCTCGATCGCGTAAACTCAGAAATTCGTGCTTACTCGCCGCTTCGTCTTGGTTGGTGAACCCATGGCGTGCAAAAGAGCTCTCGGTTCGAGAATTTCCGAAGGCAACACCTACTGGATCAGTTCGACTGCATCCTTTCGACTTGCCTTTAGTTTGCTTGGCTTAGCGACGTGTTTTGTCGCATCAACCGCCCAGGCACTCGGGGACGAGCGCCCCATCGCAAGTTTCGCTGAAGACGTTCAGCCTGTCCTCGAAAAATACTGCTACGGCTGTCACGGCCTTGGTTCGAAAAAAGGCGGAGTCACGCTCGACGAGTTTCCAGACGAGAAATCCCCACAAAGCGCAGCCAAAGTTTGGTTTGCCGTACTCAAAAACGTACGCTCGAACATCATGCCGCCAGCCGAGAAACCGCAGCCAACCGCCGAGGAGCGCAGCCTCCTCGAAGGCTGGATCAAATACTCGGCCCTCGCGATCGACCCGACGAACCCAGACCCGGGGCGAGTGACAGTCCGCAGGCTCAACCGAGTGGAATATCGCAATACGATCAAAGACCTCTTGGGCGTCGAGTTCGACGTCAACGGCGAGTTTCCCCAGGACGACACAGGTCATGGTTTCGACAACAACGGCGACGTCCTGACGCTTTCTCCACTTCTGCTCGAGAAGTATTTCGCCGCGGCCAGCGCGATCGTCGCCAAGGCCGTGCCTACCACATCAAAGGTCCCAAGGGAACGAGTAATCCCTGGGCGTAGTTTTAGAAAAGAAGGCGGCGCGGGCGACGAACCAGGAGCTGTTTCACTTTCGTATTACGAGACCTCGAAGGCTTCAACCAACGTCGAAGTCGAGCACGACGGCGAGTACCGGCTGCTCCTGAACCTGACAGCGAACGAGCGATACGTCGACGGGCAGAACGACTACAACCGTTGTAGGCTCCGCCTTCTTGCCGACGGCGAGGAATTGCTTGCAAGCGAATTCGGCAGGTTGGACAACAAGCCACTCAATTTTGAGTTCGATCGCGTCTGGAAAGCGGGCTCGCACACTCTCACAGTGGAGACGCAGCCCCTCACGCCGGACCAAAAGCAGGTCCGATCGCTGGCCATCCGCATCCAATCGGCGACGCTCAGGGGACCGATGGACCAGCGTTTCTGGATCAGACCCGCCGATTACGCGGCGATTCTTCCCCGAGGATCCGCCTGAAGACGCGGTCGCTCGAAAGGCCTATGCGCGAAGAATCCTTTCCAAGTTCGCCGAGCGGGCCTTCAGACGACCTGTTGACGACGCCATGAAGGATCGGCTGGCAAAACTCGCCGAGACCGTTTGGTCTGGTCCAGGACAGTCCTTCGAGGCCGGCGTGGCTCAGGCGATGGCTGCGATCCTCACTTCGCCAAGGTTCCTGTTTCGGGAAGAAGACGTCGAAACAGACGCTGCGGGCCGGCATCCCTTGGTCGACGAATACGCCCTTGCGTCTCGATTGTCTTACTTCGTCTGGTCGTCGATGCCCGATGAAGAGCTCCTTCGCTTGGCGAACCAACACCAGCTGCGAGAGCACTTGAAGGAGCAGGTTGATCGCCTATTCGCCGATCCGCGCTCGACGGAGTTCATTCGCAATTTCGTGGGTCAATGGCTTCAAGCGCGGGACGTCGAGTCGGTGGTCGTGGACGCACGCGCGGTCTTGTCCCGCGATGAACCTGCCGATCCCGAGGCTGAGAAGCGTCGAGAGCGCTTCCGCGAACTCAATCGTAAGCCGCCGGACGAGTTGACCGACGCTGAAAAGAAGGAGCTCCAAAACGCTCGCACTTCGTTCTTCGGGTCGTTTCGCCGGTTCCGCGATTTCGAATTGAACGGCGACTTGCGGAAAGCGATGCGTCGAGAAACGGAGATGACGTTCGAGCACATCCTCGGAGAGGATCGACCGTTGCTCGAACTCCTCGACAGCGATTACACATTCCTCAATGAGCGACTGGCAAAACACTACGGAATCGACGGCGTCAAGGGCGATCAGATGCGTCTCGTCAAGCTGCCGGTAGGAAACCCTCGTGGCGGCGTCCTCACCCAGGGCACGGTGCTGGCGATTACGTCGAACCCGGATCGAACCTCGCCAGTGAAGCGCGGGCTCTACATACTGGACAACATCCTGGGCTCGCCTCCTGCGCCTCCTCCACCAAACATCCCAGCGCTCGAGGATTCCGCCAAGAAACTGGGGGGTCGCAAACCCACAGTGCGTGAATCGATGGTCTTGCACAGAAGCCAAGCGTCTTGCGCGGCGTGCCACTCGAGGATGGATCCGCTGGGCCTGGCGCTCGAGAACTTCAACGCGTTGGGTCGATGGCGGGACAAGGAACGAACCGATCCGATCGACGCTTCGGGCAAGCTCATCTCGGGCGAGTCTTTCAAAGAAATCGGCGAACTCAAGAAGATCTTGGTTGAACGCCACCAGCGCGAGTTTTACCGTTGCGTCACCGAGAAGCTTCTGACTTACGCGCTGGGCAGGGGACTCGAGCCCTACGACGTCGAAGCAGTGGATTCGATCGTTACAAACATCGAGGCGTCGGGAGGCCGGGCGTCGTCGCTGATGAACGGGGTCATTGAGTCCGTTCCATTCCAGCGTCGCCGACAATCGACGCACAGGGAGGAGTCTCACGTTTTAGACAAGACTCCCACGTCATCATCCGAACCGATTGAGAAGGGATCTGCTCATGTCCATTGAATTCGACCGTGATCATTCGAGCCTCGGCGACGGTCTGAGTCGTCGCCGTTTCCTCAGAGGCCTTGGCGTTTCGGTGGCGCTACCTGCATTCGCTTCGTTGGGCAGGACGCGTCTCTTCGCGGCCGAGACCGAGCGGTCGTTGGCCGTCACGGCTGCCGGGGCTCCGCTGCGTTCGGCGTTCGTCTATTTCCCAAACGGCGCCATTCCAGCTTCGTGGTGGCCCAGCGGCGAAGGGACCGACTTCCAGTTCAGCAAAACGCTCCAGCCCTTGGAGGCGTTCAAGAGCCATGTCCAAATTGTCAGCGGATTGAATCATAAAACGGCCGAGGGCGGCCCCGACGGCGGCGGCGACCATGGCGCGGGGCAACGGCACCTTTCTCACTGGCGTACGGTTGAAGAAGAGCGCCACGGACATACGCGCCGGCGTTTCGATCGACCAGGTCATTGCGCGAAGAGTCGGCAGCCTGACCCGGCTCCCATCGCTCGAGCTCGCGTGCGACACCGGCAGAAAGTCCGGCGCCTGCGACTCTGGATACTCGTGCGCCTATCAATACAACATCTCCTGGAGCTCGGCGACGACGCCGATGCCGCCCGAGACCAACCCCAGGCTCGCGTTCGAACGCCTCTTCGGAACGGGCAAGCCCGGCGAGCGGAAAGCGAACCTCGAACGTCGACGCCAAGAGCAGCGTTCCATCCTCGACTTCGCCCTCGAAGACGCTCGCACGATGCAGCGCCGACTCGGCTCCGAAGACGCGAAAAAGCTCGATCAATACCTCGTCGGGGTTCGAGAGATCGAGGCCCGCATCCAGAAAGCCGAGCGGTTCGGCGACGCCGCGGATCCGCAGCGTGAGACGCCCGAAGGCGTCCCCGTCGTCTTCGCCGATTACGTTCAGCTTATGTTCGATATGTTGATCCTCGCGTTCCAGACCGATTCGACGCGAGTGGCCACCCTCATGCTCGCCCACGACGGCAGCAACCGCGCTTTCGATCAAATCGGCATCTCCGAAGGTCACCACGATCTAACGCATCATCAAAACAGACCCGACTGGATACAAAAAGTAGCCGAGATCGACCTTTGGTACGCCCGCCAGTTCGCCCGCTTCCTCGAGAAGCTACAGGCGACCAAGGACGTCGACGGCAAGACCCTGCTCGACAACTCGATGATCGTTTATGGAAGCGGCAACGCCGATGCGAATCGACATACGCACGACAACCTGCCCGTGGTGCTGGCAGGCGGAGGCGGTGGACTGCTCACTCCTGGTCGCTACGTCAAACACGGGTCCAAGCCATTTACGAATCTCTATTTGAGCATGGCCGACCGAATGGGGCTTACAGACCTCCAAAGGTTTGGAGATTCCGACGGCCGGCTGGCCAACGTTTAAGTTGACGAGCCGCCGGCGAATGGTCCGGAACGCTCGTCGATTGAGAACCATTCGGGAGGAGCGACCATGCGATCGGGGCGTATCGTACTCCTTGCCGTGACGGCATCCCTTGCGGCGTCCGTGGTATTGGCTCCAGACGTTTGCCCCGCACCGCCTCGTGACGCGAACCTCCGATTCGATCTCGGCGGCTCAAATCTCGAACCCGGTTACACGAAAGTCGACCCTAGCACGCGTTATACCAAAGCACGCGGTTTTGGCTTCGATCTGGGCTCCGAAGTCTTGGCCGTGGACAACGGAGGCCCCGACGCCCTTCGGGGCGATTTCTGCACGAACGACGAACCATTCTTCTTCTCGGTCGATCTCCCCGCAGGAAACTACAATGTGACGGTCGTCTTGGGCGATCGAGAAGGCGAATCCACCACGACGGTGAAAGCCGAATCCAGAAGATTGATACTGCACGACGTGAAGACGCGTACTGGTGAAGTCGTCTCCCGGACGTTTACCGTTAAGATTCGAAACAGCCGCATGGGCGCGGACAGGCGCGTCAAATTGAAATCGCGCGAGCTGGGCGTCTTGCATTGGGACGACAAGCTCACCCTCGAGTTCAGCGGCGCCCACCCGTGCGTCTGCGCGATCGAGATCGCGAAAACTGAAGACGCCGTAACGGTATACCTCGCGGGAGACTCCACCGTCACCGACCAGACCCGCGAGCCCTGGAGCAGTTGGGGACAGATGCTCCCCCGATTCTTCAAACAGGGCGTCGCCGTCGCCAACCACGCCGAATCGGGCGAAACGCTCCGGAGCTTTCGTGGAGAGAACCGACTCGAAAAGGTTCTCAGCGAAATCAAGTCTGGAGACTACCTCTTCATCCAGTTCGGCCACAACGACCAAAAGGAGAAGGGCGAAGGAACCGGCGCCTTTGCCTCCTATCTGAAATCGCTTCAAAATTTCATCACCGAGGCTCGTAAGAAGGGGGCGATCCCGGTACTCGTCACGCCGATGAACCGAAGGACCTTCGACGCGGCCGGCAATGTAACCAATAGCCTTGGCGATTATCCCGAAGCGGTTCGGCAGGCCGCCAAGGAGCAAGGCGTACCGCTCATCGATCTGAACGCCGCGAGCAAGGTTTTCTACGAAGCTATGGGACCGGAGGGCTCCAAGAAAGCCTTTGTCGACAACACCCACCACAACACATACGGCGGTTACGAGCTGGCCAAGTGCGTTGTTGAAGGGATCAAAGCCAACAAGCTCTCTCTTTCCAAGTTTCTCGTCGAGGACGTCCCTCCGTTCGACCCCAGCCGGCCCGACCTCCGGGATCAGGTGAACATCCCTCCAAGCCCATTCCGCACCTCGGCCGCGCCCGAAGGCAACTGAGAACGGACAACGCCATGAATGTCCCGATCGCTCGAATCAAACTCCTCACGATCTCCGTATTCCTTGGACTTGTTGCTTCACCAGCCTACGCCCAACGTCGCATGGAGTTCCTCGGTCGAGGCGTCGTTGCGATTCCCCAAGGAGATGGATCCGTTTTCATCGGATGGAGGCTTCTCGGAACCGATCCGGTCGATATCGCGTTCAATCTCTACAGATCGACCGGCAACGCCGCCCCCCAGAAATTGAATTCTGAGCCGCTCGCGAACGAAACGAACTTCGTCGACCACGGGGCCAACCGCAAAGAAACGCTCTCTTACTTCGTCCGACCCGTCCAAAGCGGGAATGAGCAGGACGCCAGCTCTGCGTTCAAAATTCACGCGAACGCCCCCGCCCTGCCCTTTATTTCGATCCCACTCCAGACCCTGCCAGGCCATTCGCCGAACGACGCCTCGGTTGGAGATCTGGACGGCGACGGCGAATACGAAATCATCTTGAAGCAAGAGATGAGTGCTCGAGACAACTCGCAAGCCGGCGTCACTGGCGAGACCAAGCTCGAAGCCTACACGCTCGATGGTCGATTCCTTTGGCGGATCAGCCTCGGCAAGAACATTCGCGAAGGCGCCCACTACACCCAGTTCATGGTCTACGACTTGGACGGCGACGGCAAAGCCGAACTCGTCTGCAAGACGGCCGACGGCACAATCGACGGCCGAGGGAGCGTCATAGGCAAGGCCGACGCCGATTATCGCAACGAGAAAGGCTATATCCTGGACGGTCCCGAATACCTCACTGTCTTCGAAGGAGTGACAGGCAAAGCCCTCTCCACCACCGAATTCATTCCGCCCAGAGGGCGAACCGCCGACTGGGGCGACAACTACGGCAACCGCGTCGACCGCTTCCTCGCCGCAATTGCCTACCTGGACGGATCTCGGCCCAGCGTGATCATGTGCCGCGGATATTACACCCGAACCGTCCTTGTTGCATGGAATTGGCGGGACGGATCGCTTTCGCACGTTTGGACGTTCGACAGCGACGACAAAACCCCTGGAAACCGTTTGTATCGCGGACAGGGCAACCACAATCTGCGAGTTGGAGACGTCGATGGAGACGGCAAAGACGAGATCGTCTACGGCGCCTGCGTGATCGACGACAACGGAAAAGGGCTTTACTCAACAGGCCTGGGTCACGGCGACGCGATCCATCTCTCCGACATCGATCCGGATAGGCCAGGTTTGGAGGTGTTTGACATCCACGAGCGCCCCGACATCCCAACGGAGCCGAGTTCCGCGATGCCAAGACCGGAGCGCTCATTTGGGGTAAACCGTCCCCGGACGTCGGCAGGGGCATAGCGATTGACGTCGATCCCAGGCACCGCGGTTACGAAATGTGGGCCTCGGGCCAAGGGCTCGAAGGCCTCTGGAACGTCAAGGGAGAAATCATCTCCCAAAAGAAGCCGCGGTCGTGCAACTTCGGCGTGTGGTGGGACGGCGACCTCTTGCGCGAACTCCTCAACGCCAATCGCATCTCGAAATGGAACTGGCAGGAAAGCACGGAAACCAGCCTCGTGACGGCCGAGGACTGCGCTGCGAACAATTCCACCAAGTCGACCCCGTGCCTCTGCGCCGACATTTTGGGCGATTGGCGCGAAGAGGTGATCTGGAGAACGTCCGACGGCAAGGAATTGAGGATCTACACGACAACCATTCCAACGAAGTATCGCCTTTGGACCTTGATGCACGATCCGATCTACCGACTGAGCGTTGCCTACCAGAATGTCGGATACAATCAGCCCACGCAGACAGGCTTCTACCTTGGGGACGGGATGTCGCCGCCCCCAAGGCCCTCAATCGTAACGAAGGATGCGAGATGAAACCCAGTTGGAGAGTCGCCATGAAGGTTGTATTCGCTTTTTCGATGGTTTTGGTCGTGGCTGTGTCAGGTGCGTTGGCGGCTCCTCCCGACAACGCCTACCACTTGGGGCCCGATTCGGAGCCTCATGAAGGGGTGCCGCAAGGGAAGGTCCTGGGGCCAATCGCCCTCAAGTCAAACGTCTATCCCGATACCACTCGCGACTACTGGGTCTACGTTCCAGCGCAATACGACGCATCGAAACCTGCGTGCCTCATGGTTTTCTTCGACGGCCACGCCTTCGTGGGACTCAAGGGGGAATATCGAATTCCCTTCGTCTTCGACAATCTGATCTATCGCCGAGAGATGCCGGTGACGATTGGAGTCTTCATCAACCCAGGCCGCCGGCCCGACCAAAAAGAAGCCTCCGATCGCGACTGGGGAGACGGAACCACCAACCGCAGAGTCGAATACAATGCACTCGACGACAAGTATTCCAAGCTGATCGTCGATGAACTGCTGCCTTCCGTGAAGAAGGATTACAACATCTCCGACGATCCCGAATGCAGGGCGATTTCGGTGCAAGCTCTGGGGCAATCTGCGCCTTTACGGTGGCCTGGCATCGGCCCGACCAATTCCGCAAGGTCATCAGCACGATCGGCAGTTTTACCAACATTATGGGTGGACATGTCTATCCTGACTTGATCAAACAGAACGAGCGGAAGCCAATCCGGATCTTTCTCCAAGACGGCGTCAACGACAACAGAGGCATGCGTCGAGGCGGCCAGTACGACGCTTCCCGCGATTGGCACGCGCAGAACATCAAGATGGTCGATGCTTTGAAGGAGAAGGGATACGACGTGAATTACGTTTGGGGCATCGGCACGCATTCCAACAAACAAGGCGGAGCCATCATGCCCGAGATGCTCCGTTGGATCTGGAGGGATTATCCCAGGAAGGACGACCCCAAAGACCCCAGCAATCGTTCGCTGCTTGTTCCTGAAGAGCAAAAGAAGGCGTCGGAGCCCAAAGCATCCGGTTCCGAATCCACCAGCATGCTCTACCTCTCGGGAACGGCTTATACTGTCCTGAATGACCGAAGCCATGCGGATACTCGAGCGTCTCGGTAACGGCGATGCCGTCGCCGCGGAAGAGCTGTTGCCATTAGTTTATAAAGAGTTGCGGAAGTTGGCTGCGGCGAAGCTCGCTCGGGAACGTCCTGGCCAGACGCTCCAGCCGACCGCTCTGGTTCACGAGGCCTACTTGCGGCTGGTTGGCCCGGAAGCCGAATCCCCCAGGTGGGACGGTCGCGGCCATTTCTTTGCAGCCGCTGCCCAGGCTATGAGGCGGATCCTCGTTGAGGGCGCCCGCCGCAAGAATCGAGAGAAGCACGGCGGCCGACTGGGCCGCGTCGAACTCGACGAGGCTGAGCTCTTCCTACCCGAGCCGCGTGATGATCTACTGGCCCTCGATCTCGCGCTCGACCGGCTCCAAATCGTCGACGCCGATGCGGCCCAACTGGTCCACCTCCGCTACTTCGCTGGGTTGACTCTCGCGGAATCCGCCGACATCCTGGGTGTCTCTCCGCGATCCGCCGACCGGCTCTGGGCTTTCTCCAAGTCCTGGCTGCACCGCGAGATCCGAGCAGATTCGCAACCACTCTGAACTTTCCTCCAGAATTCTGGCGAAATCCGCCGCGCCACGTCGCATGGAGTGTTGGAGATCATTCCTGACACACTCGACCGAGGCGCCCGAGCCCTGTCGACGGAGATCGCTTTTATGAACGAACGAGCCGTATTTGAAGCAGCGATCGAGATCGCCGACGCCAATCTTCGTCGTTCGTTTATTGAGAAAGCCTGCTCAAACGACCCTGAGCTTGCCGCCAAGGTCGCTGGATTGCTTGCGTCTTATGAAGGACTTGGTTCATTTCTGGAAGCCTCGCCATTTGGCCGCGATGTACCAGAGGGAAGCACGCGATTTTCGCCTCTGGCCGCTACCGAGCCAGGTACGGATTTTCACGGTCGCGACGCTGGAGACGTCGTCGGCTTCCTCCAGCCTTCCTCGAAGCCAGGCTCACTGGGCGTCCTGGCTCACTACGAGGTTTTAGACTTCCTCGGCCAAGGCGGCTTCGGGACGGTCTTGAAGGCGTTCGACGAGAAACTGCACAGACCGGTTGCCATCAAGATGCTTAGTCCCCAGTTGGCTTCGACGTCGCCGCCTCGCAAACGGTTCCTTCGCGAGGCGCGGTCGATTGCGGCGGTCAAGCACGAGAACATCGTTCAGGTCTATAGCGTCGAGGAAATGCCTTTGCCGTATCTCGTCATGGAGTTCGTCGACGGTCCGACGCTTCAGGATAAAATGGACCAAACCGGCCCGATCGAATCTCCCGAGCTTTTGCACCTTGCCCGACAGATCGCATCGGGACTTGCCGCTGCCCACGACAAAGGGATGATTCATCGCGACGTCAAACCGGGCAACATCCTGATCGAAAAAGGGGCGGAGCAGAAGGTCAAGATCACCGACTTTGGCCTTGCTCGCACAGCCGACGACGCAAGTCTGACCCAGAGCGGCGCCATCGCCGGCACTCCGATGTACATGGCGCCTGAACAGGCCAAAGGTTTGAAGCTCGACCACCGTTCGGACCTCTTTAGTCTCGGCAGCGTGATGTACGCCATGGCCTGCGGACATCTTCCATTTCGAGCGGGCAACACAGTCGCGGTGCTCAGGCGGGTTGTCGAAGATACTCCGCGCCCACTTCAAGAGGTCATCGCCGAGATTCCCGACTGGCTCGTCGCCATTATCGATAAGCTGTTGGCCAAGAACCCAGACGATCGATTCCAGACAGCCAAGGAAGTGGCTGACGTGCTAGGTCGATGCCAAAGCCAGCTCGAAGCCTACGGCGGAGTGAGGCTTGCTGAAGAGCTTGGATTACCTCCGGTCTCCACTCTACAAACTAAGAGTACGAGCGACGGATTAAAACCGGCGTCGGTAGGCCACTCGGACTACTGGCGCCGCAGAGTATTAGTGACTGCAGTGTTGCTTATGCCAATTCTTGCCGGACTGCTTGTTCTGGAACTCAAGGGCTTCACGTGGTTCACGCCTTTTTCGGGATGGATTTCGAACGCCCCCAGATCAGAGCGCAAACACCCGAATCGGGAAAGGGATGACGCCGCGCAATTGGACGCTCTGCTCCAATCCCATCAACCATCGACTCCGAGCGCATTGGCCGAATGGATTATGACGCGGACGGGAGAAAAACAACTCTCGGTCGTCTTCGCGGACAAACCAGTTTATCTCGAGGTGAAAGGCCTTGAGGAATTGCCCAGAGAACGGTTCTTCGTGTACGCGGTTCGGTTGCTCAACGCAGGCTCGATTACCGACGACGAGTTGGCTCTCTTGGGTCAAGCGAAGCGACTCAACAACTTGCGACTGGCTTCGAAGGACAATGCCTTCTCGTTCGTCAGTGACAAGGGTTTCCAAAGTCTGTTCAGTTCCTCGGTCTCCCGCACATTGGCCGACTTTCAACTCGACGGCGCATCTCTACCCAAGGTGACGCCCGAGGGTTGGCTTGCAATCAATAGGGCGCAAGCTATGCAAATCCTTCGAATTGTCCGACCCGAGGGCGATTGCTCGTTCATCCCCCGTTTGAGCCTCCCCAAACTCCAGCAACTAAGCATCGAAAGCCGAGGTCAGATGTGTGGATTCTTCGACAACCTGGCCTCGCGCATGCCCAATTTGACTGCTCTGGCCTTACGTTCAGCGCCAACCAAGTATTCCGATGTCGAGTCGCTCGCGAAACTCGATAAACTGCAGGGTTTATTCCTTGTGGATTGCGGACTCAAAGACCTGAGCCTCGAGAAGCTCGGCATGATGAAAGAGCTTCGAGGCCTCAATCTCTCGGCGAACCCCGAGATCACGGATCGCGGCGTCGCTTGGCTTTCAGGCCTGTCGCAACTTATGAGCATTTCGCTGGAGGGTTCTTCTGTGTCGGACGACGCCTGCCGGAAGCTTTCGAGAATCACCTCGCTATCGAGCGTTCAGCTTTCAAATACGTACGTATCCGATGAGGGTTGTAAGTGGCTGGCGAAGCTGCCTTCTCTCGAGATGCTCGACTTATCGAAAACTCGCGTAGGCGACGGAGGACTGGACGCGCTCAAATCGTGCAAGACGTTAAAATCGCTCAACGTGCGAAACTGCGAGCGGATGACCAACGAGGGCCTGAGCTCGCTCTCGAAGATCAAATCGCTCGAAACCTGTAACCGTTGCGCCAACCGCAGGGGTGGCTTACGGCGGCCTCGGCGGGGCGTGGCATCACGCAGGTTCAGCCTAAGTGTTGCGCCAACCGTATGGCGCAGGACGCCGAGGCCGGTTGTTTGACCGGCCCGGCGGCGCTTCGATTTGGGCTTCAGCGGGAGTAGCGGCGGTGCGAATCCGGATGGTTCGCAAGCCACGGGTCCGGCAGCAGCACTTCGAATTGCGACGCCCCTGGTGAGGCCCTCGCGACTGATAGCTCCTCGATCACGTCCTTGAGGTACGCCCAAGGCTCGAGTTCGTTGCGCTTGGCGCTGGCCATCAAGCTAAACAGAATCGCGGCGGTCTTGCCCGCGTCGTCATCGCCCAAGAACAGCCAGTTCTTTCGACCGATCGCACAGGGACGAAGAGTTCGCTCCGAGACGTTGTTGTCGATCGCCAGTCGACCGTCCTCGCAGTAACGTATGAAGCTATCCCAACGTGAAGAAACATAATTGATCGCCTGGCCGACGACGCTCTTGGGCAACACGTCTCTCGTAGTCGTCCTCTTCATCCACGACTGGAACTCTTCGAGGATCGGACGCGAGTGCTCTTGCCGCATCTCGAAACGCAGCTTGTGCCATTCGAGCCGAGCCTCGGCGTTTGTGCGCACGTCGGCCGGAGCAAGCTTCTTCGCATCGCTTTCGACTTTGTAAAGCCGCCCGATGTACGCCAGTGCTACATGCGCCTCGCCGGGCTGAATCTTCCGCGCGTCGAAGAACTTTCGCCGCGCGTGCGCCCAGCAGGAGACCTGCTTCACATCTTTCGACGCGTAGATCCCTTCGTAGCCGCCGTATGCATCGGCCTGCAGATATCCGCTGAAATCCTCGAGGAAAGTGGCGGGGCCGTCCCGTTTGCGGCTCGGCGTGTACTCGTAGATTGAATACGGATTGTCGTCGTCGCCGACGTAAACCCAGAACCGGCCCGTGCGCGTCGCCGGCAGCAAGGGATCGAGGACAGACACTGGAGTGTCGTCGGTGTGAATGACCGACGAGGTTAGTACCCGCGTCGTCATAGCGTCATACAACGGTTCGAGCAATTCAGCTGTGTGTCGCATCCAGCGGCACATCGTGCCCCGAGTCAACTCCAGGCCGAACCGTGCCATTTCGTCTTCGAGTCGATACAGCGGCATGTGCTCGGCATACTTGCTGACGATCAGATGCGACAGCAGCCCAGGGCCGGGCAAGCCCTTGGCGATCGGCTTGGACGGAGCTTCGGCTATCGCGACGTTCTCTTCGCAGTGCTTGCAGGCGTACTTGTATCGAACGTGTACGAGCACTTTGAGCTTCGCCGGTTCGAACTCGAGCTGCTCGCTCTTTTCGCTGCCGATTCTCTCGCGCGTCTCTCCGCAGCAAGGACAGGATTTCTCGGCGTCGGACAGGTCGTGCTCGACCTCCTCGCGCGGCAGGTCCTCTGGAAGCTTCCTGCCTCGACCATCGCGGCGAGCGTGCTGTTTGACGATTACGGCAGGCTCATCCGGAGGCGGCTCGCTGGGCGCCTCTTCAGGCTGCGCCTCAGGCGCGAACAAGGACAACTGGCTGGGATCGATCTTTTCGCTGCGTGGGCCGAAACGATCGCGGAGCAGCCGATCAAGGTACGCCTTCAGTTGGTCGTAATCGTGTTTGAGAGTCTCGATCGTCTCCAATTGCGCTCGCACAAGCGATTGGAGCGTGGTCACGTCGTCAGGCAATCCGTTTACTTCCGTGCTCATATCATACTATACGTACTTCATTGGGAAAAGCGTCAACGGATTCCGGGGGAAGTTCGAATCTTTTTCGGCGTCGGACGCTTGCCAGTTCAATCCCGCCCAGCAGTAGTGCCAGATCGACGGGCCGCAACGTTGCCTCGCGCGCCGTCGCGTCGACCTGAGGCCTTTCGAACGTTCCCGCCTCGAGCCTTTTGTACCAGATTGCCAGACCGTCGCCGTCCCACCAGAGCAGCTTGACGCGATCGCGGCGACGGTTGAGGAACACGTACAAGCCTCCCTTCAGCGGATCGCGCGACATGTGCTCTCGAGCGAGCCCAAGGAGACCGTCGAAACCGCGGCGCATATCGGTGGGCTGGACGCAGAGATAGACGCCGACTTCGGTGGGTACGTTCAACATCGCGTCGGCTCCAGCATCGCTATCACGCCGCGGAGCGTCTCGCGGTCGAAGCCCGCGGGAATCTTCAGGACCGCACCGCTGGCGAGCACGACCTCCAGGAGATCAGTTCGTGGATCGGCGAGCCCGTCCACCGCAATGCGAAGCGGCATGAACAACGGTGTTCCGACCGGACGTTGATCGTCGAGCCCCGGTGAGCCGACGTGGCGGCTTGGAGCCTCTGGCGCGTGCTTGTCGAGAAGCTCGCCGTTCTTGGTGGAAGTGGCTGCCGACTGATCGCGTGCCCTGAGCACCTGTCGCCAGTAATGGAAGGACGGCTCGCTGACGCCCTCCGCTTGACAGAATGCTCGAACGCTTTTGCCGCTGCGGGCGTGACGATGGATCGTCCGCCGCCAGGAAAACTCCTTCGCCAAATCGCGCACCGCCATGGCCTGCCTCCGGGGCTCGGGGGAGTGGATTTCACCCCGGCCAGGATACCCGCCCGGTCAAGATGCGGTTGGCGCAACGGTTACCGAAACCTTGCTCATCGAAAACAATCCTCAACTCTCAGTAGTCACCCTCCTCGAGCTTCAGAAGGCGTTGCCGAAATGTAAGCTGTCGACCGACTATCCGCCTTTCGCCCCAAGGTCCTACGGCGGACTGTGATTCGCTGGCTTGTAGTGCGCGAGATATCGCTCAACTCTGGCGGCTTGATCCTTAAATCATCGTCACATTCCAAGACGGCTGCCAAGGACGTTCGAATACACCGCAGTCGAAGATCGGATGTTCCAGATAGCATCGAATTCGCGCTCTCACTCGGAACGGCTTGCCGCTCGGCGCCGGAGTCGCGGATGATCAAACCGCTAGAGAGGTTCGCGCGGGCGGTTGCGAAACCCCCAAATTGCCCATGCCCCACGAATAGGGCGCGAGAATCCATCCGCGGGCGATTTGACGATTGGGTATTTTGTAAAATCGAAGCGACGGCTCTTGATCGGCTTATACAAACATGTCATGGTTAATCGACCAGATTTCTGATCAGGCTCGCCGCGGTCGGAACAGGCTCGGAGAGTCTCTAAGGATCGGTCTCGAGCAATCGCCGGTCCGGTTACGCGGCTGATTCCGCTTGTTGAACTTGGATCGGTTCGAACGATTTTGTAGGGGATCCCCTGATCCCTGGGGCTTGTGTGCGCGGAGACCGGAAGGGGACGGGAGATTATCCAACATGTTGGGAGCGACATGACAACCGTGGCTCATAAGGCTTCCAGCAAGCTTCAACGGACTTGGAAGTGGCTCGCCGCCGGAACCGCTTTGCCGGTTGGCGCGGTTATTCTGGGCGCTTGGTGGTTTACCGAGCCGCTCGAGACCATCACGCCGACCAATACACCTAGCTCTCCAGGTGCAACCGTCGCCGACGTGGCGTCCAAAGGCCCCGCGATCAAGCCAAAGGCCCCACTCTGCTGGCCCGAGACCCGTATGGAGGGAGAACCGGCGAAGCAACTGTTGCTCGAGATCACCCAGGCCGCCCAAACCCGGATCAGCTCCTCACCCGGCTACAAGGCGGTCTTCTACAAGCAAGAGCGGATTCGCGACAAACTACTGCCGGAACAGAAGATGGAGCTGAAGATCAGAAACAGCCCGTTCGCCATTTACCTTCGCTTTCTCGACCCGCCTTCGGAACGCGGCAAAGAAGTTGTTTACGCGGATGGTAAACATGAAAACAAGCTGATTGGTCATTACGGTGGTTTGAGCAGACGGTTGCTGCCGCGGATCGCGGTGGCCCCCAACAACCCAGTGGCTTTGGCCGACAGCAGGCACCCTGTGACCGAAGCCGGCTTGGCCAATCTGATCAAGCAGCTTCTGCGGTTTCGCAAGTTGGACCTGGGCAACTCGGACGCCGGCACCATCCTCGATTGGCAAGTCGAGCCCGACGGATCGAGGCTGCCGAAATCGATCCACTCGCACGCTCGACGGGACGGCGTCAGGCCCTTCTGCAAGGTCGAAATCATCTACGACCCCAAAACCTGGCTGCCGATTCGAATCGACGGCTACGATTGGCCCGCCGAGGGCGACCCTGGCGGTCCCAAGCTTGCCGAACGGTACCGCTACGAAGACCTCCATCTCGACGTCGAGTTCGAAGATCTCGATTTCGACCCCGCGAATCCCGAGTACCAATTCCGGCGATTCTAACCCCCAGGCGCCGTCTCGGGACGACCGTTCCACGATGCTGGGATCGATACGAACGGAGCGATCGGCGCAAGTGGCGGAAGCGGCCGGAGAATCGTGATTTCCAAGGCGAGCGGCTGCGTTCCGAGAAGCCCGGTGGACGATATTACGCTCGGCCCGAAGTGCCAAGGACGACTCGCAAGGATGCAGCATGGACGGCAAATTCGGCCTCCGCTCGACCTTCGCCGACGTCGGTCGGCGGCGCCAGCGGACCCTGACGCTTCGGCGTGAAGAGCTCAATCGGTTCCGCGGGTTAGGAGGGGACGCGCCTCCACTCGCATCGATTCTTCCAGTCGTGCCGGGCCTGGCTCGCTCCTAAGGCTCTCGGCTCCTTGTGCAGGAGGTGCGGGAAGTGAACATCTTGACCACTCGGTTTGGCATGATTCACGCGGCGGAATCGGATCTGATTCGGATCTCCGAGGGACTCGTCGGGTTCCGCGGGACAACCCTTTTTGTTCTGATCCCGGACCCCAAAGTCTCTAGTCTGCTCTGGCTCCAGAGCGTGACTTCCCCTGAAATCGCCTTTGCTCTGGTGGCTCCCCCGCTGGTTCTCGACGATTATCGGGTGGATTTGCGGCAAGCGGACCGGGCGTCGCTCGAGCTCGAAGACGAACGCTCCGCGATGGTCTATCTGATCCTCAATCAGACCGAGTCTGGAATCCTGACGGCGAACCTTCAGGGTCCCATGGTCTTCAACCTGGCCAGACGTCTGGGCAAGCAGCTCGTCCTGACGTCGAGCCGGCACTCGGTGCGATTTCCTCTGGAGCGCGAGGTTGTGGAACCCGCTCCAACTTTGCTGCACGGTCCCACGGCTCTGCGTGCGACTGCTTGATCCTGTCCGTCGGAAAAGCCCTTATAGCTTGATGGTTGTGTGCGATCCCAGACAACGTGATCACGGACGGTCACGGATCTCGTTGGCGGGATAAAGGAGCCCCAAGATGCTGGTCCTGTCCCGACATCGCGACGAAAGCATCATCATTGGCGATGACATCGTCATCACAGTGGTGGACATCCGAGGCGATAAGGTGCGCTTGGGGATTGCCGCCCCGATCGAGATATCGGTCCACCGGCAAGAGGTTTACGAGGCGATCCAGCGCGAGAACCGCCAGGCAAGCCGGCTCGCGCCGGAGGACGCCCGGCAGGTTGAGCGACTGGGAACGCCCATCCGGCGCGAGATTCGTCGGCCAAGGCCCGAAGAGGCGTGATCCCGGCGGATCCATGCCGAAAGATCGATCTCGCGCAGTGGCGCTTTCAATCGCACAGCTCGAGCCTGGACGCAGTCAAACTCAGAAAAGATCGTCGGGATCAACGACCAGGGGCTCCTCGTCGAGCTCGAGGGGTATCTCCTCGTGCTCGCCAGGCCCTTCGTCGACCTCGACAAGCTTCGGCCAAGGCAACTCCCCGCTCGAAACCGGACCGACGCCCCGCTCGGCTGCGGGCGCCTGCACCGTAACGATGGGCACCGACAGCGGAGAAGGCTCTGAGAAGCCCAACGGTTCCTGAACAGTTGGAGCGGCCGGCGCGCTCGCGGAGAGTGCTCGCTTGGCAAAAGATTCCGACGGAGACGCCGCGCCATCGGAACCCATATACACACGAACCTTATAGCCGCCAAACGTCACTTTGTCGTTGGGCAGCAAAGCCGCCCACCGAACCCTTTGCCCATTCACCTTCGTGCCGTTGGTCGTCGCCAAATCACGCAAGATCAAGAGACCGTCGGTCTTGACCAAGATGCAATGCCGTTTCGATAAGGTTGGGTCGTCGACCTGCACGTCGCAGAACTCGCGACGGCCGACGATCGTCACATCCTTGACGATGCGAATCGGCGGATCGCCATTGGCTGGAACGAGTTCGGCCTTCATGTCACTCCCACTGTCGCTGAGCTCGTCGGGGATTTCAAATCGTAGACCCCTCTCCAATGATGGGCAAGCTTCCTTGCCGCGCCTTCATAAAGCGCCCAATCGATCCATTCGAACGAATCGCTAAGCCTGGACTCCAGGCGACTTCGGTCGTGTCAAAAGCGATAATTCGTGGTAATACCCTTGATCCTGGAGCGGGCTGAGAGCGTATGATAATGAGAAGCCCCTCCTTCGGGAAGTTCGCCTCACGGGCGGAGACCCCAATATGCACTCGAAGAAATTGATCGCGACCGTCAGTCTTTTCACCTTGGGAGTTCTTCATACCCAAGCTTTGGCCCAGGCGAACGATCCACCAGCGATCGAACCGGCCGCCGCTGAAGCTTCCCAGAACCGTGTGAAAGTTGCTGCCTTGAGCGAAGGGCCGTTGCACGAGGCGTTCTTATCGCCCGCGCGCGACCAAGAGCCCGAGAAGCTTGATTCTTCTCCACCACCTCCCATTACAGAGTTGCCCGGCGCCGACAAGCCCAATAGCGACAATGCCCAGTGGATTAACGGCTATTGGGAGTGGGATGGGACTCTCAAGGATTTTGTGTGGGTTTCTGGAACGTGGAGGCTGCCTCCTCCCAATCGATTCTGGGTTAACGGTTATTGGCGCCGCGACGACCAAGTTTGGTATCGCGTTCGGGGTTTCTGGAGCGACGAGCAGACCAATCAGATCGTCTACCATAAAACGGGCCCGCCCGAAAATCGCCCCAAGGAGGAGGTCAAAGCCTCTCCGGGCGACGGCCATTTCTACATCCCCGGCCAGTACATACCCGAGAAGAAAGACAGCGACACCGTCGTCTGGAAGCCAGGTTTCTGGACGAAGTCTCAGCCGGGTTGGTCGTGGACGCCTTCGCAGTGGGTCAAGCAACCCGAGGGCTGGATTTTTCAGGAAGGCTTCTGGGATCGGCCTCTCGAACAGAGAGGCACTGCCTACGCCCCGGTTCAGGTGGCCCCCGACGCCAGGAACGCGAACACGGTCTACAGGCCCGACAAGACAATCGACCCCAAACGCTTTGGAGAGGTCTTGGGAGCGATCGGCCGTAAAGACTCGGCGTACGATGGATATCCAGGCATCTCCTATACCGAAGACGGAACGTTTCAAGGCTATAACCAGTATGGAAATCTGGGAGGCGCCTACGCGGAACAGCCTGGCTCTTACATGGTGGCGCCGCAAGCAGGTGGGGCCGGACCAACGATCGTCAACAACTACTATTACCCGTACTTCGGCTATGGCTACCAGGGAATGGGCGGATATGGCGGCTACGGCCTAGGCTACGGAGGCTATGGCGGATATGGGGTCGGCGGCCTCGGCTACGGCGGATTCGGCGGGTTTGGGCTCGGCGGCATCGGCTACGGCGGGTTCGGAGGCTTCGGCTACGGAGGTTTCGGTTACGGCGGATTCGGCTTCGGCGGCATTGGCCTGGCCTTTGGGTTTGGCGGCTTCCCATACTTTGGAGGTTTCGGATTCGGCTTTGGTTACCCGTTCTTCGGCGGCTTCTACGGCTTAGGGTACGGCGGCTTCGGCAACCGATTCGTCGGCAATACGTTCATCCGCAACACAACCATCAACCGGACGGTGAACATCAACCGGAACACCATCAACCGCACTGGAGGGCGCGCGACAGGCGGTCGAACAAACGGGGTCACGCACGTTGGAGCGAACCGGGGCGGAGCTGGGGCGGGTCGCGCAGGCGGCGCGGGCTCGCATGTTGGGGCAGCGAGGGGAGCTGGGGGAGGCGCCACTCACGTTGGCGCAGCGAGGGGAGCTGGGGGAGGCGCCAATCACGTCGGTGGTAATTCCTTGGCGAATCGCGGAGCCGGCGGAGGCGTGACTCATGTCGGCGCAGGCCATTTCAACGCAGCCGCTTCACGAGGGATGAACGGAGCGATGGGCACTCATAGCTTTACTCCGACCAACATAGGCCGAAATGCGTCGCCCGGGAACGCGGGAGCGGGCGGACGAGTTTCAAGCCCTAACCTCGCAAATACCCACGCGGGAAGTCTTGGCAGAACCGGCGCTGGGATGGGAGCAGGCGGAGCAGCATCTCACAACTACGGCGGAATGGCTAACGGAATGGCCGGCGGCATGAATCACTCTGGCGCTTCCGTTTATCGCGGCGGCTCATCCTTCGGCGGCGGTTATGGCGGCGGAATGGGAGGGATGGGCGCCGGCCATATGGGCGGATACAGCGGCGGCCATGTCGGCGGGTTCGGAGGCGGAATGGGCGGTTACGGCGGCGGCATGGGCGGAATGCACATGGGCGGGATGGGCGGCGGAATGGGTGGAATGGGCGGCGGCGGTCATGGTGGAGGCGGAGGGCACCACTAACACTCGTTTCAGAGCTTAAATCCTCAGGCCGGCTTGTCGAGAGATCTCGTCGGCCGGCCTGTTGCATTTGAAGCGGCGCTTAGAACGGCTTTGTCCCGTTTCTGCCCGGCAACCGTGGACGAGCGAGCACAAACGTGAGCAACACCACAGTTCCAAAAATCGTGTAGCACAAGACAAAAACCCATGGTTCAGCTCGAAAGAAAATCAAGCGTCGCATCCAGTGGCCGATGAACGTGCCCGAGTAACCAGGCTGGCCGCCCAGAACACGCAACTTTTTCTCCAGTGTCGTCAGCGGGCAGACCACCCCAAACCAAGCCTGAAGCACCACGATTCCAATGCAGGCCAAATGGCTAATGCGAAACCAAAAGTTCCGCGCCCACGCTTTCCGAAGCGCCAACCCAACCAAGATGACCAAAAGCCCGATCACCACATAAGCAATATACGAGGCGTGGATCGTAACGACCACGTCGGCCAAGATGCGATACACCCAAACGGGCATGGTCGGCTGCTTTCGGGAGTTATTGGCCTTTGATCCAAACCGGTTGAGAGAACGCTCCGTTTGCCGCGACGTCCCAGACCTCGACGCGAGCCCACGTTTGACCCTGAAGGTCGACAGCCTTCTTAAGACTCCGATTACCGAAGTGCGAGAACTCCGAAAGATCGATACGGGTCCGCCGGACCTGTTTGCCGTCGCCGGAAACCACCTCGGCAAACGCGAGAGGGAAGGTGTGGTCGATCTCGAAACTTACTAATGTCCTCGAAGCAGTCTCGCTGCTTTGAACCAGCTCCGAACCTGGCGATGCTCCGCCAATCTCGCATTTGGGGATCAAAACCTCTCCCGTCGTCACGAAGAACTTTCCCTGACGGAGCTTGTCGAGAACCAGTTCCCAACCCTCGTCAAACTTGGGCGTCTTTTCGAGCTGAACGTAGTTCACGTTCATGTGGCCGTAGAGTTCGTGCGTGCGGTCGATCTTGAAGACGTCGACCTCGCCCGGAGCATATTTTCGGTCTCCCCAGTTGGACATATCGTCCAACAGATCGAGAACGCGTTTGCCGAGCCTGGGTTCGGAAAGATCCGCCGGCATGGCCTTCCAAGCCCCTCCGAGCCAGCTCGGCGCTTTATAGAACGCTTCCTCGTGGAAAATATCAGGAGTCCAGCTCGAAGCCTTGATCCGAGGGTGGGACGACCAAACCAAAGCATGCTCGCGATCGACCAGTTCGCTCATATCTTCACGGCTGCCAATGTGGTAGATCAGCGTTCCATCACTCCGCGTTTCCGCGAACGGCTGATCTTTAGACCTGTGCATCGTCCAGTAGACGGGCTTGGGGAAGAGGATCATCCAGTGTCCGTTTTCTCTGCCCGGCGCCGGCAGCCCGAGGTATTCGTCGACCTCTTCCCCGGGAATGAACAACGTGCGGTCGTCGGAGAGCTTTCGGCAAAGCGTGAACTCGGCTTCGAGCTCGGCGAGCCTCGTGGCGCCTGGGTCTTTCTGGTGTCCGTCGCCGTGGAACTCGCCCAAGTGGACCATGTTCACCCCCATCTCGTGGAACATTTCCACAAAGTCCTTGGCTCCTTTGGGCAAAGACTTTCCGCGTGCTTCCTCCATCGCCGCAACCGTTATCGCCATGTGCCAATGACTTGTAAAGGTCTTGAAGCCGGGCAAAGGCTTGAAATGGTCGTTATGCGTGTATGCGAGTACTCGCTCGTAAGTCTCATGGGCGGTCGATTTGCTCAAGAGGAAGAACACGCTGGGCCTCTGCACCGAGCCCGGCGGCGCATTAAACCAGGGGACGTACGATCCACCCCCTGTGTTGTCCTGGCCAATTCCAATTCCCAAAGGCCAATCAGTCGAACGATGTTTCGCCCCGAACCAGACTAGCCTAGGGTTGTCCGTGCGGTCGCGCGGAAAGAGATATTGATGCGGCGGAGGAAAGGCAGCGAGCGTTCCCCCCTGCCCTTCGGCGACGATCACTCGGTGCTTCACTGCGATGGGCCTATCGCCGTTCTCTGATTTCAGATCCTCCGTCTTGAAGTCGCCCTCGAGGTCTTTCCAACTAACGTGGTCCAGACCAAGGTCGGTTCCAACGACTCCGATCTCCGGCAGAAACGCGCGATCGTTCCTCCTTCGTCGAGACCGCCGCGGTCAGTTTGACAAGCGGCGAACCCGCGAAAACCGAGATCTCCCACTCGCCTTCGAACCCTCCAACCGAGAGCTTCGCCACCTTCACGGTTGCTTGGCGCCCGTTAAAAACAAGACCGACCGACTTGAAATCGAACCGCGAGGCGTGCTGACTGAACGGGCGACTCGCGGGCGTATCGAAGAACGTGTTGAATACGCTCATGGCGGGAGGTCTGCGAGGCGGAGCATCGCGTGATCCCACGAACATGAACATTCGTGGATCAGCGTTCTTGACGATCGGCGTTCCCTGGGCGTCTTTCGTGTGGGTGATTTCCAGAGATCGGATGAGCGGCTTGCCAGTCTCTTTCGAGAGCTCGAGCCTGCCGAACGACCCTCCGTCGATCGGCCAGGAGAGCACGACCGATTTGTCCTCCTGCTTTACAACGATTCCGTTCGCCTTCTCGATCGTGGTTGGGTCCGTGGTGGTCTGCGCCAATCCTCCTCGCGCGCAACCGAAGGTGATTAGAAACGCGACTAGCGCTCTGGCGTACATGGTCCAACCTCGCCGTCTCTCTTATGGAATCGCCGCACGAATCGCATCAATGCCGAGACAATCGTCTGATCCGTTTGTTGATGCCGACGTTGACCGATTGGTAAGGATGCACGACGTTGCCTGGATTGAAGATTTCTCGCATCGACTCAACGTCGTCGGCGCCGAGCGCGTTCGTAAAGATCGTCTTCAAGTACTCGACGCCCTTGGCTGAGGGCTTGAACCGTTTTGCGTCGTAGAAGGTGGTGGAAAGTGGACGAGAGTGCACTTCGCCCCAGCGGTCTCGGAGCAGATTCGCCTCGACGCTGTCGACGCCGAGCTGGCCGTCGCGGTACTGGATCGTGGCGATGCAGGAATGATAGCCGCTCGAGAGCAGGTCGACTGCTTTTCCACCGAGCTGGCTGGCCTGGAAGCGGTCGAAAATGATCGGCCTGCCGCCGCGCTGCGTGTGACCGACTTTTCGCACGAAGATCGCCGCGTCGGCGCTTTCGTTTCGGCGCTGCGCGTGAAGAACGCGTCGCCCAGGCGGTCGACGAGGATGCGCTTCACCGCCTCGGCCGCGCCCGTGTATTGCAGGTTTCCCGCTGGGTCTTTGGTCGCGGTCACGGCGCCCAGGATGCGGCCCTCCGTATCGCGAACGCCTTCCGAGACGCACAAGACGGCGTGCTTCTGAACGTCGAGAATCGAGACGACGCGGTCGACCAAAGCGTCTGGATCGACGGCGCTCTCGGTGACCAGGATCATGTCCGGTTGACCGTACGCGGTGCCTAGCGCGATCATCCCGCAATCCCTGCCCATCACCTCGATAATCGCCACTCGCCGATGGCTCTCCGCCGTCGTCCGGATCCTCTGGATGCTTCCCGCTGAAACGTAGACCGCGGTCGCATAGCCAGGCGTGACGAAGTTGACCATCTCGTCGAGCTCGAAATCGCGCACTGGCTTTTTCTTGTAAACATAGCCTTTGGCGTTGTCGCTTGGTTCCCGGATCCAGTCGTTGGGTTCGTCCGGATAATTGAGGCCAAGGTCGTTGTCGATCGTCTTTGGCGCCAGGACGGTCGGCAGATAGTCGCCCAAGGGCTGCATGCCGTGCAGGGTGCCGTCTCCGCCGACGCAGATGAGGCCGTCGATTTTCAGAGCGGCGAGATGCTCGGCCACTCCAGCGATTGTCGCCGTATCGTTGCCGTCGACGTAATCTCGGCTCGCGCCCAGGACGGACCCGCCGTGCGTGGGGTCGATCTCGGGGATGCACTGAAACAGCGGATTCAGGTGGACGTGAGGAACCTCCGGGTTCAAGAGTCCACTAAACCCCTTGATGATCCCATACATCTCGATGCGCAGTTGGTTTCGCGGTGGACCGCGCCCATAATGGTGGCGTTGAGCGCTGGCGTATCGCCGCCGGCGGTCAAAATCCCAATACGTTTCATCGACATTCCTTTTAGTGCTCCCCGGGTTCCTCCACATTCTCCTGAGCCGGGGGGGATGTTCCGACAAGGATCAGACTCGGAGCGCCTTCGATATCGATGCGATCGCCAACAACCATCTTACGCCTTTTTCGCGTCTCGGGCGATCCATTGACCCTCACAAGCCCTTCCGCAATAAGCGCCTTGGCTTCTCCGCCGTGCATCACAATCGACGCTAGCTTGAGCGCTTGAGTCAGGTTGATCGGTCTCGCGTCAAGTTGCAACGTGATTGGCTTGCTCATCGAATGGGAGCGATCCTGGCCGTTCGGAAATCGCAAAGACGTCTCGTCGATCAAATAGTACAGGATGGAGCCTTGGGCTCCAAGCGAGCGAGTTGGGAGCGCAGAGACGCTCACTTATGAATCTGAGACGTGCCTTTTACTTCGACGTTGCGTTTTCGAGGCTCGAGTTTGCCCGCAGTCGCCGGGTCGATCGATTTGAGGACTTCATAAACGTCCTCCACCGTCTTACGCGATTGCCCAGCCTCCGGTTCATACCCACGCAATCGCTCGTAAAGCGAAACAAGCCTTGGAACGACGGGTTCGGCGCGGGCTCCCAAAGACCGAAGCTCCGCGAGGGCATTGATCGATACGTTCTGGTTCAGATCTTCCGCCAGCTTGGCAAAGGCTTCGATAAACGTCTCACCCTCGAGCCGTCTTTTGTGCGAGATCCTCAGGAATTCGAGCCGAACCGTGGGGTCGGCGTCGTCGACGAGCCTGAGTAAGGCTCGGGGAGGAATCGGCAATTCGTCGGGCGCCTTGTTAAGGCTCTGGATTGCGTGAATGCGGATCGACGCGTCTGGGCTCTTCAGGTTTCCAAGCAAAACAGACCAGAGCCTGCTGGGCGTAAGAGGTCCCAGCGAGCTCAACGGTTCTGACGCCCTAAGTCGTTCCGCTTTGGTTCGGTTCTCGTCGCCCAGGATCTCCAAGAGTCGCGTTCGTGCGGCAACCCCGACTGGACCAGGGTCCCCAGCCAGAATCTTGCCCGCAGTCAATTGACGGTCGACCGATGGATCGTCCAGATCGCACGCGATCGCGCTTCGAAGCGTTGGCGCCAGGTTCGACCCAGCCCATCGAAAGCACCCCGCGGCGTGATCCCTCAGCAGAGGGTTCTCGCTGTGGAGCCACTCGAGAATCCTCTCACCGGCGGCCTCCGCAGTCTTGGGGTCGATTTGAATCAGTCTGGGGTAGATCTCGTATCGCTTATCGATCTCCCAAGGTCGACGCTTGCCGTCGGTTCCTGGCAGGCCTATGGCGGGATCGGTCAAGTGCTTCGACATCGCAGGGGCCGCGGCGCTGGCATATGGACCCATGATCGCCAAGTCGGCGGCGTACCGAAGGCGATCATGCGGGCTGAATTGTATCCAAGCGCTTGCATACGCTTTCCCGAGTGACTTCCGTTCTTCCGGCGAAACGGCTTTCTCGCCAAGCTCTCGAGAAAGCTTCGCGGCGGTCGACAGAACGACCGCCTGGACCCGAGGCGATGGGTCGTTGATGTGCTCATGAAGCGCCTCGAACGTCTTTCGATCGCCCTTGGGATATCGGCTCAACGAAAACGCAGCCAACTCGCGCACGCCTGGATTAGGATCGTCGAGCATCCAGAGAAACCAGACCCTCGACTCTTCGCCATATCGCCACAGAGCGTTCGCCGAAGCCCATGCCCCTTTCCGAGCCTTGATCTCGTATGCAAGCCTCCGCATATCGCGATAGTCTTTCAAGCCCTCCCATCCGCCGACGCCGAACCGCCAGATCAAAGCCGGGAACAAGAGAGCGAGCGAACAGTACAGCAGCGGTCCAAACATCCGCCGCTTGCGTGGTTTTGCTGGGGTTGTTTGGCTTGGCGGCGAAATCGACATCAAGGGGTCCTTCGAGATGCTTTGCTGGTTCATCGCTGGGGCAATTCATCGTCCAGATCGACGGGATCCGTCTGCTCTTCGATCGACCGGGTCTCCGTTACCAATACATCCGAAAGAAGGTTCGGATAGCATCTCTTCGCAAGTTCGTAAACGTCGGCCCTGAGCTCGAGGTCTTTCGTATTCGAGAGCGCTTTCAATCTCGTTTGCACGGCAATCGGATCGAGGTGCATGGAAATGGAAGTCTGGCAGGCTGCCATGGCAACGTGTTCGCTCGGATCTTCGATTAACGAGGCGATGGCTTTGCTCAACTTGTCCCAGCACGAATCTCCGATGGCGAACCTTCTGGCGATTTCACAGAACGCATGCCTCACTCTCGGGTCCGGGTCGTGCTCGAGCTCGATGAGTTCATCGGCCGGCAATTCGTTTCGATTGATGAACCGTCTGAACAGTCTGACAGCCCAGGCCCGAACCTGCGGATCGCGATCGCCGAGCTGTAGGACGAGCCCATCGGACAAAGCGACCGAAGTCTTTGGCTTATAACTTAAATATCGACAGATGATTGTATTACGGATCTCAAATTCCACCGTGGAGTCCAAGATCATTCGAAGGCTCGCCTCACCCGCTTCCTGCCTATGTTTGCTGCCCTGAAATAAGACCTCGGCCGACCAAGCCCTTTTCGCGGGATGAGGGTCTCGAAGCAGCGCGACCAACTTCTTCTCAACCTGTACTGGCAAGTCGTCAGGGGCTGCGGACAGACAGCTGAATGCGTAAGCCCGAAGCTCCTCGTCGTCGCAGGAAAGCCAATCGACGAAAACAAGGCCCACTTCTTCCCACGCATCTGGATCGAGGAGAGTGAGCGCGTGATAAGGCCTGTCCGACCTCCACAAGGCGGCGGGGCCACCCTTCATTGCGGCGACGACCTCTTCCTTTGCGGTCTTCGGGTCGGTGAGAAACGCCTTGATTTCAGGAGTTAATGCCCGAGCCTGTTTTGGAAACAATCGCAAGCTGGCTGCGAGCTCGTTTCGCTCGGAGCGATCTCCCGATCTCCATCTTGCCTCCAAGGCCGCGGAGATCCTGTTTCGAACGCCTTCGTCGACTTGTTTGGCGCCCAGATCTTCGAATCCTCGGATGCAGACGATCAAGGCATTCTTGGAAACCTGCGGATCAGGATCGTCGTGCAGTCGTTGTAAACCCTCCAAGGCTTCGAGCGACATCGGCCTGATATTTCCCAGGCTTTGGACGGCGATCCTTCTCACAGCAGGATCTCGATGTTTCAAGAGCCAGACATACCAGGTCTGGGCGGCTTCCGACCGCTCGAGCAGCTCTTGCGAAGCGTGAATGCTCGCGGGCCCGCCGTCGACGATCTTGTGGGCGAGCGTTCGCATCTCGAAGTAGGCCTTCACGCCCTCGTAACCGCCAAGCCAGTAGCGAAAGACGAGGACTGGAATCGCCAGCAGAAGAGTGCAGTAGAACAAAGGCCCGAAGACGCGGCGCTTTCGCGACTTGTTCATGAGAGGGAATCCCCTAGAGAGTGCGGGGGGCGAGAGCGACCCAACCATTCTGACAAGCGTCGTCGAACCGATCAAGCCTGGGAAAGCGGGTTCAACCAACCTTCATCATTGGTCGTGCGTCGTCGGAAGTCCGCAAGGGCGTCTTCGAGCGGCTTCATGACGCCCGGCAAGAGCGAATCGAGCCTTGGCGTCGCGAGTCCGCCTTTTAAGGGCCTGGGAGCGCCTTGAGCCAGCTCGGCGGTGGGTTTGCTCTGAATCAGGTCGGGGTTGAGATCGAAGGCATAGGCTATGCTTCGCGCAAAGTCGGGCCTGGGAATCGTCTCTGGACCCGCGACATGGACGAGGCCTGATTCTCCTCGCTCGGCAAGTAAAACCGCGGCAAGGGCCACGTCAGGGCCATAGCTTGGGCTCGAGATTTGATCCGAAGGCGCAACCAATGGCTTGCCGGACCGTAACGTCTTCACAAGCTGATACGCGAAGTTCTTGCCCTGGCGCGTCAGGGCCAAAGACCCAAGAAGTCCGGATCGTGAGTTGGTGGTCGCCGAGCTCGCGTGCGATTTCATTCTCGGCTTCGAGCTTGACCTTGCCGTAGACCGAGAGCGGGTTTGGTGGATCGTGCTCGGTATTCGGACCGGTCGTTCCGTCGAAAACATAATCGGTCGAGAAGCCAACAAACCGGCCGCCGCGCTTGGCGACCGCGCGGGCGATGTTCAGTGGCTGCTCGAGGTTGGCGGATCGGGCCTTTGCAGGATCTCGCTCGCAGCCGTCCACCCAAGTGAACCCAGCCGGATAAAAGACGACGTCGGGCCGGTGCGCGTAGATATAGCCCGCGGAATCTTCGAGATGCGAAGCGTCGAGGGGAAAAAGGTCCGGGTAGGCGATGGTGGCGTAGGTGCCCATTGCGTCGTGTCCGCGGTCGGTCAAGATTCGCAGGAGCCAACCACCGATTTGTCCGGAACCTCCTACGACGATTGCCCGCATGGCTAGTAAACCCGCACAACATTGGGGATGTTTATGCTACAGGCCACAAAGCTTTTACGAAGGGTGGCCGGGGCAAAGTCTTCGTGCCCCGAACGCGCGGAACTCTGAGTGTAAAGGGTGGCCGGGGCAAAGTCTTCGTGCCCCGGTTGCCCTGGCATGGTGAGCAGCCCAGAGAGCCGATTGGTACGAGCTCCAGGGTCCTTGGTCCAGATTCTCTGTATCGAGGAAGGCTTCGTCAAGTCCGGTCCGGGGCACGAAGACTTTGCCCCGGCCACCCTCAAAGCCTTGGCTCTGTGGCTGACAAATAAGTTGCCATCGACCACTAGTGGAATCCCTTCCGACGCTCTTTGCTGTAGCGTTGGAGGGCGTCTTCGATGATGGGGTACGCCACCTCCGCGGGCTGAATGTCGTCGACCTCGACCGATTTGCCTTCGAGATATTTGTAGTCCTGGAAGAACCGCCGGAGCATCGTCAATCGATGCGTCGGCAGATCCTCGGGCCTTCTGACAGTACTGAACTCAGGGTCTCCGTCGGCGACGGCAAGGATCTTATGATCGCGCTTGCCAGTGTCGATCATGGTCATTACGCCAAAGGCTCGGGCAGTGACGAGCGTCAAAGGCGCCAGAGCCTCCTGGCAGAGCACAAGGACGTCCAAGGGGTCGTCGTCCTCGGCATAGGTCTGAGGAATAAACCCATAGTTCGCCGGATAAAACACGGCGGAATAGAGCACCCGATCCATCCGCAAAAGGCCCGTCTTCTTGTCGAGCTCGTATTTGACGCTCGAGCCCATGGGGATTTCAACGATTGAGTTGAACTCGGCCGGGATGTGCTCTCCGGGGGTTACGTCGTGCCAAGGATGCATCAAGCAGTTCTCTCCAGGGATGGGCGAAGGTCGAAGTCGATTTAGGGCGTACTGTACCTGATACCCGCCTCAGGCGGAAAGCCATCCTAGAGAACTCTGAATCTCGAAAGCTCGGTCGTCGGGAAAGCTCGGGGTCGAACAAGGGTCCGATGTGCTTCAAGAAGCGTCCGAAGAGATGGATTCTTTACCCGAAATCGTGGCAAGTTTTTGCCAGACTCCGGGTTTGGGGAGATCGACCCAATACTTCCCCTCTTTCGATGCGCCTACGGGAAAGTCGTTGAGCGGATCCATCGGCCACGAGTCGATCGAATTCTTGATGAACCGCACCGATCCGTCGCCCATCAACACATAAAGGCCGCCTGGGTGTAAACTCGCGGCAGCGCGGGTCAAGCCTTCACGGTCGGCCAGCGGTGGATACATGGCGCTAAAGAGCGTATCCCAGCCTCCATACGCCCACCAGCCCCAACCGAGCGAAATGCTTTTTTTCTCAATGGTAGCTTTCGCATCGTCGTGTTTCGCGAGCCAAGCGTTCGCCTTCTCGCCGGCAAGCATCGTCTGGGAAAAACCGTCGGTGATTTGACTCAACCGCACTCCCGGATGGTCGTTGATGGCGCCGTTGTTCTGGGTGATTTGCAACGGTTGGATCGTGCAGTAGCCAGGCCAGGATAGCATTGGGGTGTCAAACGATCCGAAAGATCCGCAATAGCTTGTAAATGCGAACCGCCAGACGCCGCCAGGCGGTTCGGGATGGACCGGCGAGCTGATGTTGCTGGCGGCGAAGTCCTTGGCCACTCCTGCGCCGGGATCGGAGGGACAAGCGTATACCGAGACGACGACGCTGAGAACCGTTGTGTTTTCGTTGGCCAGGATCGACGCCGATTGATTGATGCTGTTATATAACGCGGATTGGTCCAGGTACGGCAGGATTTGAACTTGGAAGCTTTTGTCGAACAAGGTTGTTCCACAGGGCGGATCCGGACCGAGGTAACGCGGATCGTACGTCTTGAACCTTCCCCGAGGCAGGCATCTGTGCGCTCCTTCGTACATGCTAAGACCCAGGCCTATCTGACGCAGGTTCGATCGACACGTGGTTTGCCTCGCGGCTTCGCGAGCGGTTTGCACCGCCGGAATGAGTATTAAGATAAGAATACTAATAATCGAAATAACGACCAACACTTCGATGAGAGTGAGGCCCCGCGCGGAGTTCGAGCGTAATGGACGGGTCATGGGTCATCCCGTTGGTTCGGATTCGCCGTCAGCAATCCGCTTATTGTGCACGAGCGTGACTGGGATGTTCACACGGTCCCCAGTTGCTCCGCGAAGCGTCACGACCCAGCACGACATTCCGAGTGGGGGCTCTTTCTTAACCTTTAGGGTTACTCGCAACCTTTGCACGGTCACTTCTAGGAACTCAGGCGCCTTCTCCACGGCGATTCTGCCTTCCTCTTTCTCCGCCAGTAATCGAATCTCTTTTGTCGGGCTATGCTGTGGTTCGTAACCGTTGAGGTTGAAAATCAAAGATTCGGGAACCGCACGAATCCCCTCATGGGCAACCGAGCTCATCGTGAAAGGTAGTACATAAAGGTTGCCCTGGATGCGGACGCGCACCGAACCTGTCGTCTTCCGCGAACCTGGGTCTCGAGGCGACTTTATTGTGAGCTGGACGGGGAGTTTGCCCACGTAACCGACAGCATCGCTTGCCCCGGCGTTTGCTGCCTCGAATCGGACGCGGCCGGGCTCCATCGAGATCTCCTTGTCCTAGGATTGGAATCCCTCCCACTCGATTTTATCGCTCGTCGACATAGCGAAGAAAGAGACCTCGAGCTCCCGCTCGATCGTTTCGGAGGTTCGGCTTCGCGCGGTGACCGAAGCGGGCGTGATCGTGGGAGGCCCGCTTCCAATCCATCTCGCGGAGATCGACTTCGATGCGCCTTCCGTGGTACTTATGGCGATGGCTGCGGACCCAGGTCCCACCGAGACTCTCAGGTTCAATTTCAGTTCGACGCGCCCCTTTGCGGGAATCGACTTGGGCGCGACCGGTACGACGCACGAGCAGCTGCTCGAGACGCTGGTGATCACGATCGTCTTGTCGCTTGCATTCGTCAAGGGCAGCGCGACGGATCTGAGCCCTGGTTCGATCCGCCCGTAGTCGATTGTGGCTGCGACTTGGAGCGGATCGACCGCCGCTGGATCCGTGCGGTCGGCTGGCGCCCTCCGCATCAATACCGCGATCGACGCGGCGGATAAAAGGGCCGCAACCATAAGCGATCCAAGCAGCAAGAAAACGCGTCTTGATTTCAGGACCATTGATGGTTCTCCGGTCTGACGAGCTGATCTCTTGATTCGAAAAGAAGTACTTACGAGTTGGTCGGCTGCTTCGAGAATCGACGGCCCCCGGCCACCAAACCCAGCTTCCAGGCGAAGATCATCGTGGCGGCGGTCGCAAAGTCGAATGATGCACGCGCCGCCAGTTCGACCGCGTTTGCTCTGCCTCCGTAAAGGCTGCGAACTTGTGCAGCTTGATCTGTTCCTTCCGGGAAGCTCATGACAACGCCAGTCCACTCGGCGAAGAATTCTGTTGTCGGGTGGACCGTCAACGAATGAGGAGGGTCTACAATGGCCGCTCCCTCGTCAAAGACGCCAAGCAGGACCACGAAGTGTTCCTTTCCCGCAGTGGCTCCATTTGCCTTCATTTGACATATTACAGGAAATATACTGGACAAAAGAACCGAGCGATCGATCCGTGCGGAAACTGGGGTTGGACCTAACGAACGAGCGCCGCGCTCCAAGTCCTCCAGGCTTGTACCTCCGCGCGGATCAGGTCGGACCATTGCTTGAGCGACTCGAAACTTGCTTCCCTGCCGCGCATCTTGGCGATGAGGTAAAGCGCATTCAGTCCGCAGGCCTGATAGATTTCGCCTTCCGACTTTTCGCCTGCGTAGGCGGTCGGCGGATTGTAGGAACCAAGTGCCATGCAAAGAATCGCATGGATGATCACGGCGAAACACTCCTTTCGCGTGTTCGCCGTTTCCAAAAGTATCCAAGTGCGAAAGCCGTCAGACACGCAGGAACGACGATGTAGAGCAATCGCTTCCACCAAGGCGTCGACTCGTCGGCGATAATGATATGCCGGTGGCTCACACCTGACTTCCCAGGAACGCTGACTGAGTAGGCCTTTACCCTTTTCGCTACTTCGGCCAGGTGCGAAAGGAAATGATCAGGATCGATGCTGCCTTGAGTGTAACTGATCCCGCGGATTCGATCCTGTACATAGGCACCCTCGGGGATGTCCACCTTGAAGGTGGTCTCCGGTATGTCGCACATAAAGCGAGACTTCTTCAGGTCGACAACCAGTTCAGCCCAGTCGCCTGGCTTTCCGAACGACGGCTCTCCTGGATTCTTGGAATAGATCACGACGTGTGAGGCAGTAACCGCCCAAATCCCTGGGCTCACCTCGGAGAGGACGTTAGAGCGTTCGACATTTCCGACGACCCCAAAACCAGTGATGTCTACATATTCGTAAATCCGAGCGGGCATGAAATTTCTATTTGGGTCTAGCCAAACCTTCCATCCGTGGTTCGCAAAATTTACGCTCTTTCCGGTCGCGGGCTGAACGTCAATGACGTAAAGACCTCCTTCGCGGTCGAGAACCTTGACCTCCCGTTCCCTCGAAATGGGAATCCGATCGAAGGCGCCCATTCTCGTGCGATAACAAACCTCGTAATCTTCCTGCTGTACTCCGGAGAAAATCAGGACATTGTCACTGATTGTAAACGCCTTTCGAGAACCCTGGGTGGAAGCAGCTATCGCCCCATCGAAGTTAACAAACTTGTTTGTCTCTTTTTTGAATTTAGCGTCTGGATGTTCCAGATCTTCGAAATTACCACCATTTTGGAACTCTCCGAACCGCTTCGCTCCGGAGCGGATAACGTGAGAGTAGTAGACGGAGCGTATGGGTGGTTCCGCAGGTCCGTGCTCCACGAATTTACCGAGCTTCTGGTCGTAGTGGTAGGTCGAGAAGCACGAATAAACAATCCAAACGTCATAAGAGGAGACCAAACTGACGCCTTGCTCCCAAAGAGTGAGCAACTCCTCAGCGGAGATTTCTTCGCCAACAGACGCTGATCCGCTCGGGACGTAAAGGAAAAGACTAACAGCCGCGAAGAGCCTGACCAGCCAGGCTGCGTATTTGTCAAACTTATCAATCCGTCTAGAATCGACGAACTGCATTCTAAAGACTCCCCAAGATTTGATCCCTCAGTAAAACGAACGGGCGGGCCCCTTTGGAGACTTGACTTTATTTCCTCTTGACTTAGGGATTGCGAGCTAAGGCACAGGCAGCCGGCCGAAGGCTAGATGCGGTCGGTGCCAAAAAGGCCTTGAGGAGCGGGTATGCAAGGCGCTCTTGTGACGACGGCACGAAACGGTTTCGGGCCTCTTGGATCGCCTCTTCTACTACCGCCATCTGAGTTCACTTATGTAACGACGACTCGGATATGTTTCGGTCAGGGGCCCCCAGGGCAGGTCGTCCCATTACCGCTTGCGCCTTGCGAAACGGAGCACGCTGTCGACGTGGCGTTCCGAAGGTTGTCACAGTAGCAGCCTGCCCCTGGGATGTTCTGATTGTTAGGTATAGCGGTGCAGTTTCCGTTGCTAGCCGTGAATCCACACGGGCTTAGCAGAGATCTAAAAGAAGGACAGATCTGGATGTTACCGTTGCCTGTCCACTGCGGACAGAGCTCAGTTGAAGTTGACGTTTCATTACACGCGGCACTGCAGCCACCTGCGGACGTACAAGGGCCGGTGCCTTGTGACTGAGCGGTTCCACAAGCATTTGGCGTGTTCCCGGACGTCAGGGCAGAACAATTGAACGTGTATAGATAGAAGTCTCAATTCGCCCCGATGTAGGATCCCCTTACATGAGACAAATCTTTGCCGCTCAGGATATGGTTGCCATCTGACTCGTTGGTCGTTCCAACGAGCATTGCAATCGTGAGCAAGACAAGTGGAAGTGCGTATTTCATGATGAGCCCTCGAGAATTGATAGACTCAAAGCGAACAGCTTAAATTGCTACCCCGCCCCCCGTAAGGCTGTCAATCGGCAATTGAGAAACTGTTCCTTTTCTCGTTAGCTCATTTCGGCCGTCGCCGCGAAGTCCTCGACAAGCCGCTCGAACGCCTCGCGAGTGAGCTGGCAAGACGAAGGCTGGCGGACCTTCGAAGTCGGGTCGAAGCTGACTCGCTGGAACGAAAGCGTCCCGCCTTCTTTGATCCTGATCTCGTAATACGATTTTACGCCTTCGCGAACCGAGGGCTTTTGGCTGCGGACGTCGACCTCGCCGCCGACCGAATCGACCTCGAGGACGACCAAGGGTTCGAGCAAGTAATTCACTTTCTTGCTCAACCGCTCTCCCCAGGCCTCGAGCTCCGCCAAGTCGGCGTCGGCGAGATCGGCATGGGTGAAATCGAGCGAGCTGAACGAAACGCCGATCGTATCGGCCGATTCGAGCTGGACTCGCAGACTGCATGGACCGTCTTGGGCGGATATTTCGGTTGGCAAACCGCCAAGGGCGGCGGCGTCAACCGCGTCTACGCTCTTTTTGCTCAGGTTCATGACTATTCCCTCCCAGGGGGCGGATCGAATGGTCCGATCCGTCAAAGGATAAAAGCGTTGGTCTACCGTCGACAATCGTTTCCAGATGGACGGGCCTCGTCCAAAGTTTGTTCAAGTGCCTAAGGGTGTCTTGGGCGTGGTCGAGCTTCAAATCGACGCCAAAGTGCTCGTGTAAGAGGTAAAGCTCGCCCCGGTTTCGATGGTTGCCGTCCTTCACTCGGGTGATCGGCTGACCGAAATTCGTCAGGTTGAAGAGCAAACGCTCCTTGATCTTCTTGAACTCCCTGCTTTCGATTTCATACAGATCGCTCTGGTCGTTGTACTTGAAACTGAAGAGGTTGTTGCGACGGCAGAAGTCGACCGTGAGGAAGGTGTCGATGAACGTAACGTCGTTGTAGATCTTCCGAACCTCGAAGATCTTCTTTCGGCCGAGGCCTGCGCCGGTGTCCCAGTTGCGCCTGGATTCGTAGTCGTCGCACTCTTCGAATTCAGCGCCGAACTGGCCTTTGTTCCAACGCTCTTCGATGTCGCGGAACAGCTCGATGCCGAGCTTGTACGGATTCAATCGACCAGGCTGCGTGGCCATGGTGCCCGAGTGGTGGTCGGCGTAGTCGACCAGCTCCGAAGGATCGAGCGTGCGGGTGGTCATGATGGTCGAGTGCCAATACGACGCCCAGCCCTCGTTCATGATCTTCGTTTGACCTTGGGGCGTAAAGTAGTACGCCTCCTGGCGGACGATCGCCAGCACGTCGTGCTGCCAGGGCTTCAACGGTGCGTTTTCGAGTAAAAACAAGAGCACGTCGCGCTCGGGCTGAATGGGGAACTGCCTTGGCTTCTCCTTCGCGGAATCCGCCTTCTTGGCCTGATCCCGCAGGTACTCCGGCGGGTTGATAAACGTGTCCATATACTCTTTGGCTTGGTATTTTTGGAGGGCTTGATCCTCTTCGCTTTCGCCCCCTTCCTCGAATTTGTAACGATTCTCGACTTCCCTGCGCTGAATGTGCGTCGAGTGGATGTCGATCAGGTTTTCGATCGAGAGGCAGCTGTCGATGAAGTTCTCGACGGTTTCCTCCCCAAAGCGTTCCATGTAGGAGCGGATCCGATTGCCATGGTTGGCGGTCTCGTCCATCATCTTGCGGTTGGTGTGGCTGAACCAAATGTTGTTCTTAAAGAAATCGTTGTGGCCGTAGACGTGCGCCATCACGAGCTTCTGATCGACCCGCTGGTTGCAACGCAAGAGGTACGCATAGCAGGGGTCGTTGTTGATGACCATCTCGTAGATTTTTTGGAGGCCGTAGCGATAGCCCTTGGAGAGCTGTTCGTACTCCATGCCGAACCGCCAGTGCGGGTATCGCGTGGGGAACCCGCCCAAGGCAGCAATTTCAGAAAGCTCGTCGTAGTCGAGAACCTCGAAGACGGTGTCGTAGAAATCGAGGCCCAGCTCTTTGGCGTGGGCTTCGATTTCGATCTGGAGCTCGCGAAGGTCCAGAGGCAGGTCATGTTCGGTGGTCGAAATCGACATCGTGAGAAGAACCTCGAAATTCCGTTCCGTCTACTCGTGCGGTCAGTCCCAATTTCTAGGCGCCATTGGTTCGAGTACGCAGGCTAACGTCCTCTGCCCAGAAACTCCTTGATTGAATCGTAGATGCCTTCTTTGTTGCGGATTTCGGAGAGCGCGAGGTTGGGCTCTTCGTCGAAAGCCTCGTCGAGCTCCCTGTAGAATTCGCCCGAACCATACGGGCTCTCCACTTGCCCGTACCCAAACAGATTGCACTTCGGCAGAAGTTGTTCGCGGAGGATCGACACGCATTGGCGGTTGTCTTCGCCCCAGTTGTCTCCGTCGGAAAAGTGCAAAACGTAGATGTTCCAGTCGGTGGGCGGATGGTCGGCGTCGATGATCTTGTTCGCAAGATTGTACGCCGAGCTGATGCGAGTTCCGCCGCTTTCGCGCGTGTGATAGAAGGTTTGCTGATCGACCTCCTTGGCCAAGGCGTCGTGGATGATATAGCGGGTGGTCACGCCGTCGTACTGGCTCTTGAGCCAGGTGTCGATCCAAAACGCCTCGATGCGGACGATCTCTTTCTGGTCGTCGGTCATCGATCCTGAAACGTCCATGAGGTAAAACACCACTGCGCTCGACTGCGGCAGGCGAATCGGGTTCCATGATCGGTAGAGCTTGTCCTCGCGAACCGGGATGACGAGAGGGTCGGCGGGATCGTACGTGTTCGAGGCGATCTGTCGCTTTAGCGCTTTTTTATACGTACGCTTGAAATGGCGCAGACTCTCTGGACCTGCCTGGCGAATGCCTGTGTAGCGATCTTTCTCTTCAACGATGTTGGCTCGGCCTTTGGGTTCGATCCGCGGCAGCTCGAGCTCTTCTCCGAGGATTTCGGCAAGCTCGTCCAAGGTGAGCTCGACCTCGAGGATGTGGTTTCCAGGGGCGTCGCCGGCGCCTCCCGAACCTTCCTGATCGCCCCCCTTGCCGATGGGCGTGCCAACGTCGCCTGGACCTTGGCCCACCCCGCCACGGTTCTTCTGACCGTAGCGGAATTCAGGAAGCTCGATTTGAGGCATCGGGATCGACACGAACTCGTTGCCGGTTTTGCCGATCATCTCCCCGTGCGTAATGTACTTACGCAGGTCGGATTTGATCTTGCCCCGGACGATCTGCTTGAACCGGTTTGCGTCGCGCTCGATTTTTCGGACCACGGCCACGCCCCCGCCGTTTCGTTGATGACTGGCTGAAACGGGACAACCCCCGTCGCCAACGGTCCGCCTATTCGCGCGGCAAGCCCTGCCCGCCGACTAAGCGGTCCTTCATTCGACAAATCAAAGATCAAAAGATTGGGGAAAAGCTGGGAAGCAGGCGGAGTGAGTCTGATGGTCGGGGCTTTTGCCCAAACCTTTTGGTATGTCAATCGTGCCCGCTCAGTTCCTCACTGCAAATTGTATTCCAACTCGAGGCTTTTGTCCAAGGCGAAAGAGGGCAATTGCGGCCTTGTGGGCGAAAAAAAGACGTGAGTGGAATCAAGAAACGGGAGGTTCAGGGTCGTCGGAAGGACGAGCCTGAACGAAGGCAAGACCGACGCATTCAACAAACCAGAATCCCAACACCACTTATTGGTTCGGTTCAGGTTTGTGGTTGGAGCCGAAATTCTAGTGACTTCCGCGCTTGACGTCGCCTCGCGCAAAGATGCTGGCAACGTAATTCAGGACGTCCGTGGCCGAATCTTCGTCGTAACCGTAGTTGCGGATGAGCCTACTCTTGACGATGTCGATTTTTTCCTGTGTGTCTTTGTCGACCACGCTCGAGACCAAGCTCGTCAGCTTGATCGTATCTTTCTGATCCTGGAATAATTTGAGTTCGAGCGCCTTTTGGAGCCGCTCGTTGGTCTTGTAGTCGAACTTCTTGCCGTCGAGCGAGAGGCGCCGATGTAGTTCATGATCTCGCGCCGGAAGTCGTCCTTGCGACTCTCCGGGATGTCGATCTTCTCCTCGATCGAACGCATCAGCCGCTCGTCCGGTTCCTCGGGCTGGCCTGTGAACTTGTTCTTCACCTTTTCGCGCTGGGTGTAGGCCTTGACGTTGTCGATGTAGTTCGAGCAGAGCCTCGAAAGCGCGTCTTCGTCGGCTGCGATCGCTCGTTGGACTTCGTTTTTCACGATGTCGTCGTACTCCTCTTTCACGACCGAAAGCAGGTGTTTGTAGTGCTTCCGCACCTCCTCGCTGTTGATCAGAGAATGGTGCTTGAGCCCCGTTTCGAGCTCGTTTAGGACCATGAACGGGTTGACGGATCGCTCGCTGGCGTGGGCCACCAGCGCATTGGAAATCTTGTCCTGGACGTATCTCGGGCTAATGCCGTGCATGCCTTCGCGTTCGGCTTCTTCTCTAAGCTCTTTGATGTTGTCTTCAGTGAAGCCCGGCAGGGTCTTGCCGTTGTAGAGCTTCAGCTTTTGCAAGAGCGTCAGGCCGGCGTTCTTGGGTTCTTCGAGCCGAGTCAGCACGGCCCACATCGCGGCGATCTCCAGGGTGTGCGGCGCGATTGCCTTGCCCCGCACCTTCCGCGAGTTGTAGTCCTTTTCGTAGATCCTGATCTCGTCGGAGAGCCGAGTGACGTAGGGTACGTCGATCTTGACCGTACGGTCGCGGAGCGCCTCCATGAAGTCGTTCGATTGAAGCTTGCGGTACTCGGGCTCGTTGGTGTGCCCGATGATCACCTCGTCGATGTCGGTCTGCGCGAACTTCTTGGGCTTGATCTTGTGTTCCTGGCTGGCGCCTAAAAGGTCGTAAAGGAACGCGACGTCGAGCTTCAAGACTTCGATGAATTCGATGACGCCGCGGTTGGCGATGTTGAATTCGCCGTCGAAGTTGAAAGCCCGAGGGTCGCTTTCCGAACCATACTCGGCGATCTTTCGATAGTTGATATCGCCGGTCAGCTCGGTGGCGTCCTGGTTCTTTTCATCCTTGGGCTGAAATGTGCCGACGCCGACGCGGTCTTGCTCCGAAAGGATGAGCCTGCGGACCCGGACTTCGCCGATCACTTTGGCCCAATCGCCTTCGAACTTCTCCATCCGCTCGTTGAACATCTGGCGGCAAAACGGGCAGAGGTCGCCTTCGACGACCACCGGACCTAGCGGCGCGAGCTCGGCGTTCAAAGCTTCCATGAACGCCTCGCGATGATCGGCGGGGATAAGATGCAGCGGTTCTTCGTGCATTGGGCAATCGGCGTAGGTCTCGAGTCCGTCCAAGCCTTCCTCGCGCCAGCCAAAGGTGTAGAGCGCACCGTCGTCGGTTCGAGAGTAACGCTCGAGGCCCTTCTTGAGCAGCCGGGTAATCGTGCTCTTGGAACTGCCGACAGGCCCGTGCAGTAAGCAGCACGCGACGCTCGGTGCCGTAACGATGCGCGGCGCTCTTGAAGATGTTGACCAGGTTCAAGAGCGTCCGGTCGAGGCCGAAGATCGCATCTTGACCGCCGGTGTCGGGATCGTCGAAGAATTTGTAACGGACGCGCTTATCCTTATTAACGACAACCTCTTCGGTGCCGTAGCTCAAGATCATGTCGTAAACGCGCTGGTACGCGGTTCGCGTAACCTTGGGGTCCGACTTGACGATCGCCAGGTAATCCGAAAAGCCGCCGTGCCAGTGCTTCTTGCGATAGTCCGTCTGGTTGTGACGGCTTGCGATCATTCCAATCAGATCGTTTTCTGCCGACATGTGCGAGCGCCTCCTGAACGTTTCCGATCAAGCGATTGTCAAAAGCGGCCGAATAGCTTCGAACCCAAGGCGCACGGCTCGTCGCGCACGGCAATGCCGCTTGACGGCCGAGCCGACACCGCATGCAACTTGTCAACGTGACGAAAAAGGTGGGAAGGCGCCGAGAACTCGCGATAAAGAGACGTCTACCGAAGGAATCTTGAGTCGGCTAAACCTCGAGACGGCGCCGTGACGACGCGATCTTGATTACAGTCAGCCGGGCCAAAGATTGTCAAGGCGACCGGTCCCGCCGTCGTCGGCATACAACGTGAAATCGTCTCCGCCCACTCCTTTTATTTTACACCTTCGCGGTCGCACGGAAAGCCGCCCCGACAGTCTGGAACCTTTCGACCAACCGCGCCTGCGGCAGCGCCCTTTCGCCAATTTCGACGAGTCCTGCGGCGGCCAAGAGCCCCAGGGCAAGCGTCGCATAGTGAGCATAGGCGTCGGCAACCGTCAGCAGCCACCCCTGGGACGGCATCGACAAAACCAAAGCGTAGGACGGAGCCGATCCGACGACAGCCAAGACACCCATGAGCAATACCCATGCCGTTAATCGACCGCCCTCGTCACGAAATGCTCTGGACAGGTTTCTCAGCCCCAGTGAGCCTCCAGCCGACCAAGCCGCCGCCCCAACCAGTCCGCAGAAAAGCACCCCCGTCGCCTGTGCTGCGATCAGAATCCAGACCAGCCGAGAGCCGCCGACCAAACCTGGGTAGTGATCCTTTGCCAGCACCAGCACAAAACCCAGATAGCGACCAGGCGAAAGGAGCACGCAAACCAAGACCGCACGCGGCAGAAGCTTGATCCAGCCCTCGAAATCGAAAGGAAAGGCGTCGGACTTCCGGAGCCGAGCGTTTCGCAGCTCCACTAGAATCCACGAAACCACCACTGCGTCGGATGCAATCACGAACGCCGGCACAACCACGATCTCGAGGGGCGTAAAGCCCCCCCAAGGGAGCCGAGTCGGCTCCATCGCCGCACTCACCATCTGATACAAGATCCGCACGACAAGAGCAGCCCAAAACCAAAAGGCAATAAAACCTGGTCGACGGTCCGGGTCATGTACCAGGTGCGCATTTGCCGAACGTTCGAGCAGCTTGTGCGCGAGAATAATCGCCAGGCCAATTTCCAAAGGCAAGAAATCGGCTGTGGCAATCAGATCCCTAAGCGGCGAAAGACCGGCAAGAATTGCGTGATCCCAGATCACGTCCCAGCCAAGCCCCCGCGTCGTGCGTATCAAATTCAAGTCATCCAGACCGGCCGAATCGCGAAACGTGGAGATTTCAAAGCCAGTCCAGCTCAACACCGCGGCGCCAAAAACCACCGCCAACAGCCTGCCTGCGTTCCGAAGCCGCGCAACGGCGTTTGCGAATAGCCTGAACAGCCCGCCAAGCCCAAAGAACTGCCCCAACGCTTTGCGAGGCCCTTGAATCACGATCGCTGCGAACAGCAGGACGCTAAAGACCAGAAGTCCAATTTGCCACGCATAAGGCGTAGCTCGCACGTTTGGAGAAAACCACGTCTGGCTCGCGAACCAGCGCCTTCATGGCGACGATCGCCAGCGAGCCCGGACGGATCGTCGAGCCTGCTTGAGCGAATAGCGGCGATAGACCCTCGAAAATCAATGCGATCGACTCCTCGCCGAGACGCCCAACTGCCAAAACCGCTCTATCCTACGACGATTGTCGAGATCAGCAAAGCCCCTACTGATCGTCGTCAGGGAGCTCAAAATCAACGGTTGACTACTTTTCTTGAAAGTAAATCGGACCGGAGGGGATTTTACCAGATGGAGGATTGAAGCGTACTCTGGAATCGAATTGCGAAGGAGCGGCGGATGTCTGTACCACTCAAGTCGGCGTTCAAAGAAATGCAGGCGTTGCTCGATCGCGGGTCGCTCTCCGGAGTGAGCGACGCGCAGTTGCTCGAACGGTTCGTCGCTCATCGCGACGAGGCTGCATTCGAGGCGATCGTCGCAAGGCACGGACGCATGGTCTTGAACGTCTGCCGAGGCGTTCTAGCGAACTCGAGCGACGTCGACGACGCCTTCCAGGCCGCGTTCCTCGTTTTGGTTCGCAAGGCCGACGCGATCTGGATCCGCGACTCGCTGGCTTCTTGGCTTTATCGCGTCAGCCATCGAATCGCCGTCGAGGCCAACAAGCAATCCGCGGGTCGCCGCAAGCGCGAGCAATCCGCCGACGATCCTGCCCAGATCGAAGCGCCAGTTCGAAAAGGTGCTTGGACGGATACGCTGCCGATCCTCCACGCCGAGATCGACCGTCTGCCGGAAAAGTACCGCGAAGCACTTGTTTTGTGCGATCTCGAGGAGAAGACGCACAACCAGGCGGCGGCAGAGCTCGGGTTGCCTGCGGGCACGATCTCGACGCGCGTCTCGCGGGCCAGGCTCTTGCTCAAGGACCGCCTTCGAAGAAAAGGCGTGACCGTCGGGCTGCCGATTGCAGCATTCTTCGCGGAAATTCGTTCGGGCGAAGCGGCGCCCTGGACCTCGCCTCGGCCACGGTCCGAAGCGCGATGGTAGGTCTCTTGGGGAATCGGGTGCTCGCGGGAGCGGCAAAGTCCGCCGGAGGTTCCACGCTCGCGTCCACGCTGACCACGCGATTCGTCCGTTCGTTGGCGATCGCCAAGCTCAAGTACGCAGCGCTCGTACTTTTGATGGTTGCGGCGGGAGGAGGAATCGTCCTCTCGGCGGCCTTGCGATCCACCCAGGACGATCCTCGCTCGCCCCGACCTAAATCCGTTCAGAAGCAGCAGATGATGAAGAAATCCGATGCGGGCCGCGACGGTTCGCGCGACGAACGCCCCTTGGTTTATCGAGGCGTGGTCTTGGACCCTTCGGGCAAGCCCGCGGTCGGCGCCTCCGTCAAGCTATCCTTCTCTTGGCCTTCGATCGATCCGCCTCCCGGACCCGCAGCCGTCAAGACCGACCACGAAGGCCGCTTCGAGCTCAAGCTCGAGCCCACTCAAATCCACCAGATCAAGACGCGGCTGAACTCATTCTTCGGCGTGCACCTGGTCGCTTCCGCAAACGGCTTTGCGCCGGGCTGGACCACTCTTGCCAATTGGGACAAACCGGCAGAGTTTGAAGCCAAGATCGCCTTGGCGAAGGACGACGCACCCATCGAAGGCCGCATTACCAATCTCGAAGGCAGGCCGGTGCCAGGGGTAAAGGTTCAGCTACTCTGGATCGTGGAACCGAGCCCGAGCTTCGATGCTTGGTTCGCCAAGGCGAAATCCGCGAAGACCGTCGTGTCCGATACCGCGGACCTGCGCAATCGGATTGATCTTCGTGGCTTCGAGAACGAGAGATCGGTTGCGACCGACGCCAAGGGCGAATTCCTGGCTTCCGGGGCTTGGCAGGGATCGCGTAGCAATATTGCTCGTCCATGGAGATGCGATCACGCCCGATTTGATCATGGTCGCCACGAGGAAGGACGCGGAATTCAAGACCTATGCATATCCGGCGGAACCTGGCTTTACGATGCCTCTTTTCGCTCACGAGGTCGAGCTCTCAGCAAGCCCCGGCGGAACGGTCGAGGGAACCGCGACCGACGCCGAAACGCATAAGCCGCTTAAAGGTCTGATGGTGATTTACGACGAGCTTGGCCCGTTTCGCTCGACGACGACCGACAACAACGGACAGTACATCCTCAAGGGCCTGCCGCGAACCGGAATTCTCACTCAAAACCTGCGCATATGGGCCGTTCCCGATCCTGAGTCTTCCTATTTTACGGTGATGAAGCCGCTTCACTTCGAGCCAGGCCTTGCCCCCGCGAAAGCCGACTTCGCCCTCAAGAAAGCAGTTTGGATCAAGGGCAGGATCGTCGAAAAACAAACAGGCAAGGGAGTCCTGGCAAGGATCGAATACTACTCGCTGCGTTCGAATCCTCATCTGAAATATTTTGAGGAGCTTGCCGAAGCCTTCCGCACCGAGCTTCTCGAAGAGGTCTATTCGGACCGCGACGGCGGCTTCAAAGTCCGCGGAATCCCTGGAGCGGGGATCCTCGCCGTGAAGTCCGTCGAACCGCGTTTTAAAGCCAGGGACGCCATGACCGACGCCGAGGCCGTCGACGTCGCCTCGCCGCAAAACTTCGGGTCCTTCAAAAATCAATATGTCGCATTCGCGAAGGTTGATCCTTCCGAGACCGGTGAATCGGCTCCAGTCTCGATCGAGCTCGATCCACTCTCCATCGTGTCGATCGAGATCGTCGGCCCCACAGGCAAGCCGGAGGTCGGCGCCTACGGATTCTCCGTCCCGCCCGCGTGGTCTTCCGAACCGATAGGCTCCTCGACCATCGAATTCGCCCACCCAGAGCCTGGAAAGCCAGAGACTCTGATTTTCCTCGATCCCAAGAAACACCTGTGCGGCTGGGTGGAGGTGAACGGGCGCGAGACCAAACCCATCGTCGCCAAGCTCGAGCCAACCGCCAAGCTTGTGGGACGTTACCTCGACGCGGGAGGCCAGCCCGTCTCAAACGCGGAGCTCCTCGTATTCTTCAACCGCAAGGCCCACGACGGCGTAACAGGGGCGTACCACTTCAACGTCAGATACAAAACCGACTCGGAGGGCAGGTTCCAAATCGACGACCTCGTCGCCGGCTTGCAGTACCAAATTCTGACAGTTCAAGAAGCAGGCACGTACATCTCGAACGGGTTCCTGTCGAAGACCAAAGAGGCGAATTACCTGTTGAAATCGGGAGAAACGCTCGATATCGGCGACGTGACAGAGCACAAGATCGGCAATTGAGTCACGGACCGCGCGCGGCTGCTCAAACTTTCCCGCCTTCTTGTCAGAAAACCCGTCTCGACCCCCTCTAGTTGATGCAGAACGGATAAAATCTCCGTTGGCTAGGGGTCGCGAAAGGGGTTTGAGACATGCAGAGAGCTCCATTCCAAGGATCTAAGGCGCTCATCCAGACGCTCTTCGAGGCGGGCGCCGTCTCGAGCCTTTCGGACGCCGAACTGCTCGACCGCTTCCTCACAGCAGGCGACGGACTTGTCTTCGAGGCGATCGTCAACAGGCATGGCCCGCTGGTTCTCAAGGTTTGTCGGAGCCTCTTGAAAAACCCCAGCGATCTCGAAGACGTGTTCCAGGCCGTCTTCTTGGTCCTCGTTCGCAAAGCGCATTCGATCAGGGGCAAGGAATCGCTCGCGCCCTGGCTTTATCGAGTGGGCAGGCGGATCGCCGTCGAAGCCAATTCCCAAACGTTGCAGCGTCAGCGACGCGAGGTTGCACGAGCATCCCGGGCTGAAGTGCACGATCAGCCGAAACCCTGGTCCGATTCCATTCCCGTACTACTCGAAGAGATCGACAGACTGCCAGGAAAATATCGCTCGGCGATCGTCCTCTGCGAGCTCGAGGAAAGAACCCATCAGGAAGTCGCTACCGAGCTTGGAGTTCAACTGAACACGGTATCGACCAGAGTATCTCGAGCCCGAAAACTGCTTCGCTCACGGCTCGTTCGGCGAGGCGTCGCGCCCGCAGTTTTTGCGGAGCTCTGGTCTTCGAGCCTACAGGCAGTGCAGACGCCTTCCGGGTGGTCGAACATGGCTGCACGAACCGCCAAATGCGCCTTGCTGGGCAGCCGTGAGGGTTCCGAGCCTTCCGCCGCCTTGGCCCAGCGCGTTCTCGCCTCTCTGTTGTTCATTCAGCTCAAGCTGACGGCCGGCGTCGTGCTGGGTCTTGCGATCGTGGTCGGCGCCAGCTTCGCTGCATTACACTCCACCTGTGCCGAGAAGGAAGCTCCCGCATCGGCCGTAGTAATTCAAGAAATGAAGAAGCCTAAGAAACAGGAATCCGTGGATCAAACTGGTTCCGAAATGGTTCAGTACTGGGTCAAGGTCTTGGATCCCAACGGCAAGCCGTTGCCGTCCGCATCTGTAGCACTCGCTTTCGACGTTGCGGACGCCTGGGGGCGTCCTCCAGCACTCTTCTCGAAACAAATTGATTCGCGGATCGGGCAAGGCTTCACGTTTCCTAGAGCCCAACTCGCACGGTCGGAATCCGAAGCTTTGGAGGCGGCCCCGCTCCAATTCGTCGCAACCGCCCCTGGCTTTGCCCCAGCCTGGCACAAGATCAGTGCAAGCGACGGCGTGCGCTCGCTCACTTTTCAGCTCGTCGAGGATTCGGTCTCCATCGAAGGCAGGCTGATCGATCTCGAAGGCAGGCCCGTCGAGGGCGCGACCATCGAGGCGCGCTGGATCCTGGATCCCAAGCCGAATCTCGAACGCTGGCTGGCAATGAACGGAAAACGAGCAATGGTCGAGGAGGCGGAGGAAGAGTTCCTCAAGATGGGCTACATGCCCAATTCCCTCTCGCCAAAGGTAAAGTCCGACGCCAACGGCCGGTTTACCTTGAACGGCATTGGCAAAGATCGCGGCGCTTTTCTTGTCATCAAGCATCCGCTTCATTCAACCGAATACGCCGTTGCGATCGCGAGGAGCGGCCTCGGGCTCAAGGGCGCCACGTACAACTTCGGCGGAGCTGGAATTCCCTTGGTCGACGCGAAGCCTACGCTTTCGCTTTCGAAATGTTCCTTTGCCGAGGGAACCGTCCGCGATCGCGATACGAAAAAGCCAATCAAGAATGTTCACGTAACGCTGTACGTCGGCTTTCCGTTGCACAAAACCGAGGTCCAAACCGACTCGGAGGGCCGGTACCGACTGACAGGCCTGCCGACCACTGGGCCCTTTGTACGATTCGGCAATTATTCAATCGCCGCCGTCGCCGAAGAAGACCTGGCTTACTTCAGCGACTACAAAGGCGTCGAGCCAAAACCTCCCGGCGAGACCGTACGCCTCGATTTTGAATTGACCCGTGGAGTCTGGGTTGAGGGAAAGGCCGTCGAAAAGGGCACGAACAAACCTGTCTTCGCCGAGCTGGGGTACTATGCGTTCAAAGACAACCCGCTCGCGGCGCAGGTCAGGTCGCTTGAAATTTCTCCGAGGCAGAACACATTTCTGTCGCTGACGGCGCGGTCGAAGCCCGACGGGACGTTCCGCATCCTTGCACTTCCAGGTCCGGGTTTGATCGCAGCCCGGGCGCCATTAGGCAGCTACCGCAGGCTCGGCGTTCCCGCCGACGTCGATTTGAAAAAGGTCTCGGCGCCTCAGCTTCAACTCATTTTCAATCGCTTTTATCATCAAGGCATTCGTATCGACGCCAACTCAACCGGCGAAGCCACCAAGGTCGCTTTCGAATTCGAACCTGAGCGAATGATCTCGGGGAGAATCCTCGATCCCGAAGGCAAGCCGAGCTCGGGCGTAATGCTCTTCGGGTCCGATCGCAAATGGTCGACGAGTCCGCTGGGTTCCTCGGAATTCTCGATCGTCGCACGCACCGACGGCAAGAAGGCAAATCTGTTGTTCCTCCAGGCCGAGCGTCATTTGGGCTCGATGCTCACGGTCGAACCGGAAGCTCGGGGACCACTTGAGGTGAAGCTCGAAAAGACGGCCGCAATCAAGGGCAGGCTGGTCGACGAGCTTGGCAACCCCAGGCCCAACGTCCCGTTCACGATCTTCTTCAGAAGCGACCCCAAGAGCGAGCTCTTCGACATCGACGAGTATTCTCCTCCACGCTCCGAGACCGGGCCCGACGGTCGCTTCCAGTTGGACAATCTCGTCCCGGGCGTCCGATTTGGAATCGTTCTCATCGAGAGCGCGAATAACGTCAAGAAGGTCTTTATCATCTCGCCTGACGACAAGAACGAGTGGTCGCTCGCGCCGGAGAAACCCGCGATTGGGGAGTCGTCTGCCAGCGACAGCTCGATCTCAAGCCCTAAGCCTCGTCGAGATCAGGCGAAGTTCTTGGTTCGTCGTTTTGTAGCCGTCGCGGCACAACGATTGCCTTCGTAATCCTCAATCGAGCTTCCGCTCGTCTGGGATTAGGGGAGCATTGACGTGCGAACAGAGAAAAGACTTGCGCTTGGCGTCGGACTGGTTGTTGGAGCGATGTGGAGCGCCAGGCAATGGCTTCGAGCCAAGCGCTGGATCGAGCTTCGCGATCGCGTTGTGGTCATTACAGGGTCCGACAGCGGCTTTGGGCTCGTTCAGGCCCGGCAGGCTGCCCAACAAGGCGCTATCCTGGTGTTGGCATCCCGAAACGTCGAAAAGCTGGAATCCGCGGCAGAGGCTGTGCGAAAAGAGGGGGCCCGCGAAGTCATCGCCGCGCCCACCGACGTCTCCGATCCTCGGCAAGCTCAAGAGCTTATCGACCTGACCGTCGAGCGATTCGGCAGGATCGACGTCCTCATTAATACCGCGGGCCTGATGCTCGTCGGCGCGGAACCCACGATCACACTCGACGACATGCGAACCTTGATGGATGTCAACTTCTGGGCGCTGTGTACACGACAAGGGCTGCCCTGCCCTACATGAGAACTGCAAAATTCGGCAGGATTGCCAACGTCTCGTCGATCGGCGGTCGATTCGCAGCCCCACACATGCAGCCCTATACCACCAGCAAGTTCGCACTCACAGGCTACACCAAGAGCCTCCGACCCGAGGCCCTTCGAGACAACATTTACGTCACTGGCATTTATCCCTCGGTGATTCGCACCGGCGGGCACAGACATGCATGGATCAAAGGAAACCAAGAGGCAGAGTATTCCTGGTTCTCACTCGGCGACGTCATTCCCATCGTTTCCACCTCAGTCGAATCCGCTGCCCGTGCGGCGCTCCGCGGGATTCAAGGAGGCGATCCCGAAGTGATTATCGGTCTTGGCGCCAGGCTCAAGCTCGCCTTCGATGGACTTATGCCCAATTGGTCCTCGGAGGTCATGGACCTTCTCGAGCGCGCGTTCCCCGCGGCCGAGCATTTGGACGGACCCGCAGTCCAAGGAAGAGAGATCCAAAGCGCCGTCGCCAATCTGACCAATCAGGTCGTGCCTCACCGCGCCCGGCCCTAAGATCAGCCAAAAGGATTCGCAAGTGAGCGATGGCGTTCCGACCTACGCGCCGATGTTGGCAGCCTACCATCGAGCTTTTAAGGTTGAGTTGCAGGAGGTCATTCGATCGCTGCCGATCGAGCGAGGCCAGTCCGTCCTCGATATGGCGACCGGGGATGGGTTCTACGCACCTATGCTCGCGGGGCGAGTTGGTCGAGAAGGCCGGGTCGTCGCCGTCGATCTCGATCCGAATTTTCTCGATATCGCTCGATCAGAAGCTAGCGGCGGTTCTCTCGGAGAGAACATCCAATTTCTCAGGGCGCCGATCGACGCCTTGCCATTTCGCGACGCCGAGTTCGACGTCTGCTGGTGCGCCCAAAGTCTCTATAGCTTGCCCGATCCGGTCGAATCCCTCAAACTCATGCTTCGGGTTATCAAGCCGGGTGGACTTCTTGCGGTCTTGGAAAGCGATACGCTCCATCATGTGATTCTGCCTTTACCGATCGAGCTCGAGCTCTCGATTCAGTCGGCTCATCTCCAGGCCTTGGCTGAAGCTTCGGGCAATCCCCAAAAGCACTACATCTCCCGCCGTTTGAGCTCGCTATTTCGCGAAGCGGGTTTGGAGGACGTCACCCACCGAACCTTCGCTTACGATCGCATGACCCCGCTCGGAGAGGATGAACGAATCTACTTTAGTGAGTATTTGAAGTCGCTCGTTGAGCCCGCATCCCGCTTCATGCAGGCTTCCACGCGCCGCGCGGTCGAGTTGTTGATCGACCCTAAGTCTCCCGATTTCTTGCTAGATCAACCCGACTTTTCCGCGACGTGCATCGATCACTTGACCTGGGGGAGAAGGCAGAGTTAGCAGGATTCAAGCGAGAGGGGACGAATTTGTGACGCGTTCGTTCGACGAGAGATCTGGGAACCCGATTGGGCGAGCTCTACTTATTCTTTGTTCGGCCGATCCGGATCATATAATTCAGGGAACAGTTTTCCGTTTCGAGTCGGAACCTCCGAGCGCAACAGTCTTCCCGTCCTCAAATCGAAAGCCTGATAGAAGCCCGATTCCGCGATGATCGCGAAGTTCGATCCTTTTGGACCCCAGAACAGTTCGAGCTCGTCGTCAACGCCTGCGACCAACGCATTGAGGTCGCGCTCCAAGTGTTTACGCATGAGCCTTACCCTCAGGGACCGCACGATCTTTCCATTCGTGGTGTGCTCCTCGACGTAAGCCCTCATCGCGTGCTTCTCGTCGTGGGATTTGAGAATCGGTCCGCCCGCGCGAAGAACCCCGGGCTTCTCATTCTCACGGCGGGTTTCGAAATAGTCATTGAGCCCCAAAAGCTCCTTTTCCCAGGGTTTGAACGAATTCCTTGGAACGCCGTGGGCCTTGATGTATTCCGCAATCCGGTCGTTGTAGCCGTAAAAGAGCCCTTTGATCTTGTCGTCGACCCTGCATCCCAAGTTCGAGTAGAAAAGGCCCGACTCTTCGTCAAGGTTGTCCGAATAGTCTACACGCCCAAACGAGTAGATCGTTGCCGACTCCTTCGTCAACTCTTGCTCAGCCTCTTCCCGTCCGCGCTCGTACGCTTCCAGGTATTCTTTGCTTTTTTCGGTCGGCCGGAACGGATCCTGTGCCCGGGTCGATCCCGATATCAGCACCCCCAGAGCGATAACGAAAGCTGTTGCCCGCATCGGATTCCTCCTTGTTCATGCCGGGAACGATTATCCGCGAATTCGAGGAGTTGTCCACCTCAACGGCGCGACCGTCGCTACCCACTTGGAACACTCAGCTACCTCGCGGCCAAGTCTCGCGAAATAAAAGATCACCCCAGGCGAATGATTTCGGGAATCCGTCCCCACGCCGCGTTCTCCAGTCGCGTCTTACTGTTCGTCGAGGGTCATATGTCGTTACCAGGATATCTTATGCTGGTCTTCCTTGGAGGCTTCGCTGCCGCGCCGCCTTCCCAGATGCCTGCTACGCCGAGCCCTGACTGCTGCCGGACGGAGGAGGTGCGCTTCCGATGTGGAGAGAACGACTTGGCGGGCGTACTGATTCTTCCTGAGACGCCAGGACCCTATCCTGCAATCGCGTTTGTGCTCGGGTCCGGTCCCTCCGACCGCACCTATTTCGGAACAGCGCCGCACCTTTGGAAGCACTTCGCACGCCATGGATTCGCCTGTCTCTCGTGGGATAAACCGGGGGTGGGGCAATCCAAAGGCGACTACAACACACAGAGCTTTCAAGACAGGGCCGAGGAGGTTTTGGCCGCTGTCAATTTCCTGAAGGGCCGCGACGAAATCTCGAAAAATCGCGTTGGCCTTTGGGGCCACAGCCAAGGTGGAACCGTGGCAGTGCTTGCCGCCTCGCTTTCGAAGGACGTCGCGTTCCTCATCCAAGTCGGCGGATCTCAAGTTGTCGCTTGGCAGCAGGACGCCTTTCGCGTAGAGGCCGAACTTCGCGAAAACGGATTCTCCGAACAGGACGTCAAAGACGCGGTGTCGTTCGCTCGTATGCGAATGAATCTTATTCGTGGCAAGGGGAAGTTCGAGGATCTGGAGAAAGCTCATGCGGGGGTCGAGAATCGCCCTTGGTTCGAGCATGTCGGTCGATGCGATCGCAAACTTTTCTACGGGGCTCGGAAGATGGTCGAGTTCGACCCAGGCCCAGCATGGGAAAACGTGCCCTGTCCGGTCCTGGCGATCTACGGAGCAAACGATACGTCCTTGCCTCCCGAAAAGAGCCTGCCAATCATCAAGCGGGGGCTCGAAAAGGCTCATAATCTCGACGTCACGCTCAAGGTCTTCCCCAACGCGGATCATGGCTTGAAAGTCTCAAAGAAAGGCGGCCGCAACGAGGAGGAGAAACGCAGAGCTGCGAGGGAACTCGACGACGGCGGCAAATTCGTGCCTGGCTATCTCGAGTTCATGTCCGATTGGCTCGTTAAGAGATTCGCCGTGGAAAAATGATCGAGGAATCGTGGATTCCGCATCGCTGGAAAAGACGAACACATACTTGATTACGAAACCTGCCATCGCTTCCTCCACCCGCCAAAATTCCGTCGTCGCAATCCAGCCGCTTTTCGTCTTAAATGATTGAAAGCGCGTCTCTGAGTCCTGGCGTCAAACAAAGTCAATTGGCATGAGAGGACTTGCATATGGAGCCATTTCTCGAGCCTGTCTTCGAGCCCAAAGGGTTCATCATGAAGCTGGCGTATCACTTCTCACGCAAGCGATTCGGCACGGTACTCACGCCCATCATGGTGCATCTCGCCCGCCTGCCCTCGGCGTTTGGCATGTTCTATGGGAAGATCTCCAAGCTCGACGAACAACTCGTGTTGCCGAAGGAGACCATCCTGCTCATCCGCGAACTGGTGGCGCGGATCAACATCTGCGATTTCTGCATCGACATTTCTCGATCATTCGTTATCAAAGACTCGATGAACGAGCCCAAATTCGACGACTTGGGAAAATATCGAACGAGCCTCCATTTCAGCGAGGCTGAGCGTGCTGCGCTCGACTACGTCACCGAGCTCACGCGCAATAAAAAGGTCAATCCCGAGACGTTCGCTCGCCTCTCCCGCTCCTATTCCGATCGCGAGATGTGCGAGATCGTCTGGCTCGTCGCCAGCGAACATTTCTACAACATGACCAACCTCGGCCTGAACATCCACTCCGACATGCTCTGCGACATCAGTAGGGACAATGCGAAGCGATAGGACGATGGGCCTGGCCTTCCCGAACCACGTTTCTCGGTGTGTCCGGATTCGGGTTGGCTGCCTGGATATGTTCCGATATGGCGAATTCGGCCAGAGCTCGACGATAGCCGCCTGCGTTCAGGCAAAAACCTCGTCGACCTTGGTCCGCCAGCCAGGGACGGCCGGCTCGGCGTCGGCGGTTTGGCCTATCTCAAATAGGACGACCTGATCGGGCGCACTCGCATGATAGGAGCGGATACACTCTGCTCGTGGATCGACGTCCCAGACTACCAAGGTCCCTGCCTCGAAATAGTCGGCGCGCTTAGTAGCAATCGCAGCCTCGGCCTCGGCAGGGCCGCCGTAGTCCGTCTTGCTTCGGACCTCAACCGCGAACGTCGGTGGGCCTTCCACGAAGCTCATTTCATCCGCAGGAAGTTGGCCGGTACAGTACGATGCGTCGGGCGAAAACGACTCGCGACCCGATGTCAGCGTGGGAACGATATACCCCAAATTGTCTGTACATGCCACGCCTTGGCCGGTCGTCCTCACGTTGTGTTTTAGACTCACGAAGATCTCACCCGCAATCGCGTTAGGTCGATGCCCAGCGGGTATAAGGTGGACGATCCTCCCGGCGATCAACTCCGCCTTGCCCGGAACGCTGTACAGATCAGCAATCGTGGCAAATGAGTTTTGGGTAGCGGAAGACGTGGAACGCCCTCTCGATTCGCGCCCGTGTGCAAGTCATCCGATCACAAAACGATTGTACCTATCGCCGGTGTAAGCAGCAACAAAGCCGGGCCCACAAGAGAATAATGAAGTGCACTTCACGCCATCCAAAGCCCAAATGCTAAAGATTTTCTAGACTCACTTGCGATACTAAGCGGCTTCACGTATGATGCCCGACGTCCACTCGGTTTCCTGATGTCTCGATACCGCAGGGATCTTGCCTGGTTTTCCCAACCGGCAAAATTTGCCCAGATTCGCAACGCTGCGGATCCAGCACGGTCTTCCAACAACGACTGTTACTCAACGTTGAGGTAAGTATTTCTCATGAACGCATCTACACAAGGTGCTGCGCCTTGCGCAGCGCCAAAACGTCTTGCAAAAGAGTGAGGAAGCCCGGCAAGGCGAGTTCCTCGCGAAACGCGACCAAACACGGCATCCGGTCGGAATGCCCAGTCATCCCCGAACTCGAATCGCAAGAGGAGTGGGAGCTGCACAGGGAAGCCTATGTCGAGGACTGCGACCCCGAAGGTCCCATCGAGACAGCGCTGGCCGAGGAAGCCGCTGCCATCAAATGGAGGCTCGGGAGAGTCGACCGCTTCGAGCGCGAACAGACCTCTGCCAGCATCCGCAAGGCGGCGGAACCTTCTCTGACCAAGCTTGAGCAGAATTCGACCGACGCCAATGCCCGAATCTCGGTCGACGTCGAGGCTCGCATCCGCAAATTCGAAGCCGGGGCGTACGACAACGACCCAGTGGTTCACGAGATGTTCTCCGAGCTCGCCCGTCACTCGATCGCCCCAGTCAACATCCAAAACCTCGTCATTCGTTACCGCTCGGCACTGAAGCGCGAGCTCAGGCAAACGCATGCAGATCTCGAACGCCGACAGGCTGATCGAGCAAGGAATGAGACGAAGACGAGACGACGCCTTTCGGTCGTCCACGAGCCAACTGAGGCGTCGATCGAGCAAACTGTCGAGACTACGCCAATTCCAGAGCGCGAGACCGATTCGTTTGGTAAAAATGACGTAACTGCTCTTCCAGCAATCGTTTCGGAACCCCACCCAAACGTCGTCGAGTCATTGATCCAAGCTCCCGTAGCCGTAGTCGAGCACGTCCGAGTGGCCACGGTATTGAACTCCGCCGCGGAGTTGGCTTCGTTTGGTAAAATCGACGCAACTGTCACTCCAGAAGCGACTTCGGGGTCCGAGCAAAGTGAAGCGCCGGTTCCATACCCAGCCCCCTCGGCCCCATCGAGGGGCCTGGATAAGCACGGATACTCGCTCGAGATGACCCGGGCCCATCGCAGGCAGCTCTGGAAAGAAGAAAGGCTCAAGCAGAAGCAGGAAAAGAGGAAGGCAACTGCGATCAACCTCGGCCCGAATCGACTGCCTGTAATCCTTCCCTCGATTCAGGCTCAGGTTTGAGACTCAAGAGGTGTACGTCTCAGACCAAAATCTATCCCCAATCCGCCCATTGTGAAATTTCAGGAATTCTTGCCGGTTTTGGCTTGGAAAAGCGACTGTATTAGACCAGGCAATTCCTGGCACGCTCTTTGACAACCAGGTCGTTGGGGGAACGCGCGGGATCGATCCCTGCGCGGAGGGAGCCTCGTGGCAAAAATCTCAGCACCACCAGCTACGGCTGTTCGCCGAACCCAAACATTTCCTGCAGATGACACGCAAGGCGTAATCATCCCGGATTTGGGTTCGTTTGGTCCAATCGGGTTACTGGAACGGCTAAGGCTGAACCGGCGCTTCGGAAAGGCCTCGGCCCCGACGTTCATTTGGGTTCGTTTGGCAGAATCAGCCTGGTCAGAATGTCGTGGTATGTCCGTTCGCCCTGACGCTGACGCCGTGCTCGGTCAGGAAATCGACGCAGTGCCTCGGAAGCCTGCAATGGAGCAGCACACGGTCGTCGTCGTAGGTTTGGCTCGAGACCAAGGCGTGTTGCGCCAAGTACGCCAGCACTCTGCCGTCGCCTGCGCCGGTTTCGATCTCGGCTTCGAGCGATTCGTTTCTGACGAACTCGCTGACGGCCCGCTGAAGCTCGTCGAGCCCCTTGCCGGTCGAGGCGCTAATTTCGATCGCTCGGGAATGATGATTCGTGAGTGCTGCCAAATACGAATGGTCGACGACGCGATCGACCTTGTTCAGAACCAGGATCGTTGGATGGTCCGCGAGACCTAGCTCGTCGAGCACGGACTTCACCGCTTTGATCTGCTTCTCAGCCTCTGGGCTCGACGCGTCGACGACGTGCAGGAGCAGATCGGCCTGCGTGGCCTCTTCGAGCGTCGCCTTGAATGAAGCCACGAGTGAGTGAGGCAGGTTGCGGATGAATCCGACAGTGTCTGAAAGCAGGACCGACCCTCCGCCCTGCATTTTCCAACGGCGAGTGCGGGTGTCGAGCGTGGCGAAGAGCTTGTCTTCAACGAGCACGCCTGCGTCGGTGAGCGCGTTCATCAGCGTGCTCTTGCCTGCGTTGGTGTAGCCGACGAGCGAAACCGTGGGCGTTTCGTTCCTGCCTGCAACCTCTCGCTCCCTGCGGGCCTGGACCTTGCCGAGCTTGGCCTTGAGATCTTGGATCCTGTGGCCAACCAGCCGCTTGTCTTCCTCGAGCTGCTTTTCGCCAGGGCCTCGAACCCCGATGCCGCCTTTGTAACGCGAAAGGTGAGTCCACATGCGTTTGAGTCTGGGCATCGCGTATTCGAGCTGGGCGAGCTCGACCTGGAGCTTCGCCTCGTGGGTGCGTGCGCGGGTGGCGAAGATGTCCAGGATCACCTCTGTGCGGTCGACGACCTTGGCGTCCAAAGCGCGTTCGAGGTTGCGGGTCTGCGAGGGTGCAAGGTCGTTGTCAAAGACAACCAAGTCGGCGTCGTTGGCTTCGACGAGCTGCTTGAGCTCCTCGACTTTGCCAGAGCCAATGTAAGTGGCGACGTCGATTTTCTGTCGCTTTTGCAGCATGCTGCCGGCGACGATCAGACCTGCGGATTCGGCAAGCCCTCGGATCTCGTCCAAGGGGTCCGCTTGAGAGTAATCTCCATCGGGCAGAAGGGCGCCGAACCAGGATGGCGCGTTCGCGACGATGGAGCCGCTCGGTCGGTCTGTTTGGCGTCAAGTTTCGTGAATCCCTCGCGAATGAGAAGGCGGAAAGACGTGAATACGCCCCGTCAATAGACTGTAGGCATGGCGATTCGTAAACGTCAATTCGCAATTATTGGACGTTTGGCGGGAGGGTTTGGTTCGCGAGAACCCGCCTGGGCCGTAAAAGCCCGGCCTGAACATCCACTTCGGCGATACCGACCAACTTGCCGTCCGCACCAAGTAGCACAGCTTCAGAGGCCGATTCCTGCAGAGCGGTTTCTAGCTCCTTCAGGCTGATAGCCCTACCCTTTTGGATTTCAATCCATTCGCTGGCGTCGAGGGTTCTCTTGGGCAAGTGTTGGACCGCGGACGATGGTTCGATGAGCCGAGCCTCGAGCTCGGACCTCGAAAGTCCCTGGGGGTCGATCGCATCGGCGATCGCAAAACTGCCTATCGACGTCCTTTCGAGAACCTCGACCAATCCACCACAGCCCAGCTCCAAACCAATGTCTCGAGCAATGGCGCGAATATACGTCCCAGCGCCGCATTCCACTTCGAGCGCAAGCCTGGGCCATTCGTAATTTAAGATACGAATGCTATACACGTTTACGATCCTGGGCTCGAGCGAAACCTTCGCCCCATTCCTGGCAAGATCGTACGCCCTCCTACCCGCTTGTTTGATCGCCGAGTAATTCGGTGGAACCTGCGCGAGCGGTCCGATCTGCCTCGAAACCGCGGACTCGATGCAGTGCAGTTCCAGAGGCTCAAAGGAATCATTAATCCGTACTTCGCCGTCGGAATCGTCGGTATCGCTTGTTGCGCCTAGTCGAACGACGGTCGTGTAGCGTTTCTGCAACTGTTGGACGTAGTCGACAAGTCGGGTCGCCGAGCCAACCGCGACGACCAGCACCCCAGTCGCCAGCGGGTCGAGCGTTCCGGCATGCCCGACCTTATGACCTTTGAATTGCCGAGCGACAACGTTCACAACGTCTCGCGACGTAACCCCGGCAGGTTTGTTCAGGTTGAGAAACCCAGATAGGTGCTCTGCCATCGATCAGGGTTTCCGCTCGAGCTCGAGATCAATGGCAAGCTCGGCAGGCGCCAGGCACTTCTGGTCGTCGCAGGCGATGTATCTCAGGACCAATCGAGGTCTTCGAGCCGAGTCGGTCTTTGGAGAGAATTCCTTGAGAGCGAGCTCAACCTTGAGAACCACCGAGCCTTCGTAGACGGCGACAGCCTCCGTGCCGCTTGCAGTAAGCCTCTTCAGTTCTCCCTTGGGGTAGTCCACGGAGGTGAGTGTAATGGGAGCGTTCTTGGCCGGCGCGAGCGTCGTCGCGGGGGCTGTTTCGCTCTCGCTCGGATTCGCGTAGATATGCCATCCCTCTTTGATCTTGATATGAACCTCAAATGTGATCGAGTCGTTCGGGCCAACGGCGCCTTGCTTGAGAACGGTTGTCGCGGAGACGACGTCGTCCGCGCGGCTCCGATCGACCGCTTCGGGTTTTGCTTCGGAAGGATCCTCGGGCCTGGCGTCTAGGTAGAGGTCGAGCGCTGACAAGAGCATCGGCGACGCCGTTGGCCGAGCGGCAAGCCGGCCGCTCGAGGCCTGAAGGGCCTTCTTGGCTGAATCGAGGTAGCGTGCTTCGCCTGTCCCTTTGCCAAGTCGAACCAGCACGCTGACAGCGACGCTCAGGCCGCTGGGCATGACCCCGTCGTAAGCATCCTTGGGCCTGACGATCAGGTCGCTCCTATTCGCCTCGGTCGAAAAGAATCCGCCCGCATTGCGATCTTCGAAGCGTTTGAGCATCTGATCCGCCAGTTCGCGAGCAAGGTCGAATCGCTTTTGCTCTTCACCGGCGTCGTAAAGGTCCAAGAAGGCGGACGCAATAAGCGCATAATCCTCGAGGGTCGCAGGCAGATTCGCTTGGCCAAGGCGATACGTTCGAAGCAAGTTGCCTTGTTTATCAAACATATGCTCGACAACGAAATCGGCTGAACGGTTGGCAACCTCGAGGTAATGGTTGTCTTTAAATTCTTTGGCAGCCTTGGCGAAGGCAGAGATCGCCAGGGCTTGCCAGGAGGCGATTACCTTGTCGTCCTTTGCCGGCTGGGGTCGCCTGTTTCGGACTTCGAGCAGCTTCGCACGGACATTCTCCAGCCTTGTTTCAACCTCCGAGGGAGTGATTCCGACAAGTTTGGCCTCATCCTCGAGCGTCTTGGGCCTGCGGAGGACGTAGCTCTCATTCTCGAAGTTGGGAGGGCCTCCTAGCCCGAAGATCGAACTCGCAAACGCATAGTCCTCTTCGCTAGAAAGTGCTTTCTTGATCTCCTCGCGAGACCAGACATAGGTTTTGCCCTCGACTCCCTCGGTTTCCGCGTCCAAGGAGCTTGCGAACCCGCCCTCGTTGGTCAAGAACGTTCGCTCGATGAACGCCAGCGTCGCCTTTGCCTCGAGCTTCCAACGCGGACTCTTTGACATCGAGGAAACTTCGACAAGTACAGTTGCCAATTGTGCATTGTCGTAGAGCATCTTCTCGAAATGCGGGACGATCCACTTCCGGTCGGTGCTGTACCGGTGGTAGCCGCCGGCGAGGTGGTCGCGAACGCCGCCACGGGTGATCTCGTCGAGGGTTTTGAGGACCATCTCCATGGCGTCGTAAGTCGCCGGTTCAGGGTCGGTGTGGGGTTTTGCGGCGGGCCCTCCGGTTTTGAGGTCGCGTTTGATCCTCTCGAGCAAATAGACCAAGTTCGGCGGTTCTGGAAACTTGGGCCTGCGAGGGCTCGCCGGGTCGAACCCGAACCCGCCATAGCTGGGATCGAACTGCTCTGCCAAGGCCAGAACGCCCGAGGCTGCGAGTGCTCGAGTGAGGGGCGCCTTGCGGGTCGAGGCGCCCGCGGTCGCCTGTTTCACTGCGTCGGTCAGCTCGTCCGCCGCCTCGTTCACCTTCTCACGGCGATCACGCCAGGCTTTGTGCACGCCTTCGATCAAAGTGGTGAAGGTCGGCATTCCTGGCTTTTCTTCCTTGGGGAAGTAGGTGCCGCCGTAAAACGGCTTTCCCTCTGGCGTCAGGAATACGGTCATGGGCCAGCCGCCGCCGCCAGAAACCGCTTGCACTGCAGCCATGTAAATCTGGTCGACGTCGGGCCTCTCTTCGCGGTCGACCTTGATGCAGACGAAGTGCTCGTTCAGATACTTGGCAACCTCCGCGTCGCTGAACGACTCGCGCTCCATCACATGGCACCAGTAGCAGGAACTGTAACCCACGGAGAGGAGGATCGGTTTGTCCTCGGCCTTGGCCTTCTCGAACGCCTCAGGGCCCCAGGGATACCAATCCACGGGGTTATGCGCATGCAAGAGTAAATACGGACTCGATTCGCGGGCCAGTCGGTTCGAAAGGGGTTTCTTAGGTTCCTTCTTCTGCTCGTGAGCGACCTCGGTCTGCTTACGTTCGACCTTCTTCAGAGCAGGATCATCCCCTGCTCTTGCCAGCCAATAAGCCAGGCAACAGAACCCAATCACCCCGATCGTCGTTCCGGCAATCGTTTTGATTTTGGCAGCCACGTCCCGATCCTTTCACGAACGATCCTTCAAGATGACCTTGGCATGGTACGGGATATCTCGAACGACTGTCGAGCCGCGTCCAGACGTCGTTGGCGTCGGCGCGGTCGACCGAGGGGGCCTCTCACAGCTCTGGAAAAGATTGTCGAACATGCTAGGATGGATTGAGTTTGTATCGCGACTTTTTCGAGCGACGTTCAGCCGGTCTGGGAGGGGTGGAGCGATGTCGAGACGCGTCTCTGTTGGTCTTTGCTCTGCGATTCTGTTGGTTCTGGCGAGTCTGGCGGCATCGCGAGCTCAAGAGCCCGAGAGCACGACGCCCGAAGAATTTCAGCCCTTCGAGTACCTGCTTGGCGCCTGGAAGGGAACTTCGGTGCCCACTGCCAACAAACTGAGGGGCTGGGTTGAAAAGCATCAATGGTCCTGGAAGTTCGCCAAGGGCAAGCCGGTGGGCATGGCGTTTACGATGCAGGACAGCAAGGTTTTTTCAAAAGGCTTGCTCACTTATAACGCTCAGACGAAGACTTATGTCATTGAAGCCGAGGGTCCCAAGGGGGAGAAGCACGAGTACACCGGCACACTGAACGAGGCTGGCGACGTCTTGAAGTTCGATCGCAAGGCGGGCGCGACCGGCGGCGGCAGAGAGCGAGTGGTGTTCGGGTTCTTGGACAACAAGATTCGCTATACCATGAAGGTCGATCGCAAACCGGCTGGGTCGCCCGACTATACGCGGGAGATCGATACAGGGCTTACGAAGGAAGGAGAGGCGTTCGCGGCCGGCGGAGCGTCGGCGGACCTGCCCAAGTGCATTGTGACCGGCGGATCGGCCGCGCTGACTGTCAGTTTCAACGGGCAAACCTATCCCGTCTGTTGTTCGGGTTGCATCGACGAGTTCAAGGACAACCCTGAAAAGTACTTGAAGAAATACGCCCTCAGGATGCAAAAGGAATCGGGCGACGGTTTGGCGAAGGCGGAGGCGCCCGCCGCCAAGGACGCCGACCTCCCGAAGGCCAAGGGAGCGCTTTCGGACGCCAAAAAGACCTCGAAGGCCGACGCGAAGACCGCCGCCAAGGACGATTCCGAAGAGGCCGAGGATCCGGCGCCGGTCGCCAAGAAAGCCGTCGCCAAGGGCGCCGCGACCAAGGCTGCTTCGCTCTTGCGGCAGGCGCAGTCGCTCGAGAAGGCCGACCGTAAAGCCGCCGCCTTGTCTTACTACAAGCGGATCGTCAAGGACCACGCCGACAGCAAGGAAGCCAAGACCGCCAAGGATCGCATCAAGGCTCTCGAAGATAAGTGATCTCTTCAGTTTGTGACATCACTGAGCGGCTTCTTAGATTTTCTCCTCGATGAGCACGGGCATTCGGCTGGACCTGGTCATGATGCGGTAATAGTGGGAGGCGGGCTCGCAGATCATATAGGCGACCTGTCGGCCGTGTTCGTCGGGAACGAGCAGTGCGCGGATTCCCTGGCGGATGCGATACCAGACTCCGCGTTCGAGCCCCAGGCTTGCAGGGACGTCGACGGGCTCGGCCTTGGCGTTCCGCCAGCCTCCTTCTTGGACGGTGGCCAGCCAGGTCCAGCCGGTGGGAGGCAGAAACCGGCTCTCGCCTTCGCGGTTGCCCCAGCGGACGATCCGCAGGGCGCCTTCGTGCCAGACCGGAAGCAAAGGCCTCTTCTGGCGGTACAGAAAGCGGAACTCGGCCTCTCCGCCGCGCTGGTGGATCCGACCCCGGAGCTCGGGCGCGGCCGCAAGAAGCTCCCGAGGCAGTTCGCTCTCCGCCAAGGCAAGTCCAGCACACATTGATAGATCTCGCTTAGAAACACATTTTCCCTCGGACGTCGCAAATGTCGTAACCGTTGGCGCCGTCGCTATAGATGCTGGGCAGGTACAGCGTGGCGGCGCTGCGGAGGGCGAACCGGCCGACGCGGGCGTTGATCCGTTCCTTGAGGTCGGCCAAGGCCTCGGCCTTTTCTCCAGGCGGTTCGAACAGGCTCAAAGGCCGCGAAGACCGCGGGGTGAGCCGTTCGGCGATCAGGTGCATCCGCACAGCCTCGCTTTTAGGCGCCCAGGCGCGCTCGAGACACGGACGGGCGGCGTCGAAGAGCAGGTCGAACCGGTCCGCCGGAATCGAAAGGTTGGTCTGGGCGGCCTCGACCCGACCGTCGCGATACGAAAGCCAAACCGTCAGCCTGCCCGCGGCCACCTGGTGGTAGCGAAGCTCTTCGATCAATCGTTCCAGGTTCCGCGCCAGCCAGGCGTGGATGACCCTGAAGTCGCTGGTGCACGCCGCGCCCAGGCTCCCGCCTCGGGAAAGCGCCTTGTGCGCCGGCCTGCTCGGCTGAACCGACTGCACGGGGTCCCCGTTCAATTCCCACCACAAGGCTTCGCCGGTTGCGGTCAACAGCGAGCGAATCAACCGCCGATCGGCGTCCACAAAGTCCAGGCACGTCTTGATGCCGTAAGGCTCCAGCCGACGCGCCCGCCGGCCCGCAATGCCGGTGATCTCGTTGACCGGCAGCCTTGCCAGCAACCGGCGCTCGGCCTCGACGTCCACCACCGCCTTCGCCCCAAAGGGTTTGGCTGAATCGGATATCAGCTTCGCCAGCATCCGCGAACGGGCGATCCCGATCGTCGTCGGCACGCCCAATCGCTCCCAGATCGCCCGCTGGAGCTTCTCAGCAAGGGCTTGCAGATCGCCAGGCGCATAGCCCTGCAAGGTAAAGAAGAACTCGTCGATCGAGTAATACTCGACCTGCGGAGAATACTCACGCACCACCTCGAGCATCCGCTTGCTCAGAACCTCGTACCAGCGAAAGTCCCGCTTGACGTAAACCCCGTCGGGGCAACATCCGACCGCGTCCCAAATCGTCATGGCCGTCGCCACGCCTGCTTGCTTCATCTCGTAGCTCTTGGCGATCACGCAGGCGCCCTGGTTGCCCAGCACGCCCACCGGCTTGCCCGTCAAAAACGAATCCCGCACGCGCTCCGCCGAAACGTAGAAACAGTCGGCGTCGAGATGACCCACCACCATCGTCTTCATGTACAAAAGCATATACTGTACGAAAGTGGCGTCAAGAGGGTTTGGAATTTTCCGCCTGGAGCTGTTTTGAGCGGAAGGTCCAGGCGGGGGCAAGGCCATTGACGCGTCTCGATCCGCAAAGCGATGATGGCCGAAGCCGATGCCGAGACGCTCGTCGCGGCAACCGCCCCGACATGATTTCCCCGCCCCGTTCGATGGGATTACTTCTGATAGGTCGCCATGAGGTCAGCCCCCGCCCGACTACTGCGTCCGTTGGTCTATCTTTGGACGGGTCCAACAAGCGCCGTGGGACTGATGGCGGGAGCTCTCACCTTGGCCACCGGCGGCAAGGCGCAGGTCCGCCGAGGCGCGCTCGAATTCCACGGCGGCTTCTCTCGGAAGTTCCTCGAAAGCAAGCACGTGCACGCCTCGGCCATGACACTTGGTCATGTGATTATCGGCCGAGACGAGCGATGCCTGGACGTCTGCCGAGACCACGAGCAGGCCCACGTGCGCCAGGCCGAGTGGCTGGGAGGCTTTTTCATCCCGGTCTATCTCATGGCCAGCGTGGTCGCGTGGGCCAGGGGGAAGCACTACTACCTCGACAACTGGTTCGAAAAGAACGCCCGCGAAGTCTGCGGCGAACAGTGATTGAATCAGGTTGTGTAGTCGGCGTTGATGTGCACATAATCGACTGTCAGATCGCAGGTCCAAAACTTGATCGATTCGGAGCCTTGCTCGAGAGAAAGCTTGATCGTCGTCTCGCGGTTGGCCTTGATCGAGGCCGAGACCTCCGCCTCGTCGAAATCGACGGGGCCTCCCGACTCGAACAGTGGAAAGCCGTTCAAGACAAGCGAGAGTTCGCTCTCCGAAAACGGCACTCCCGCATAGCCCGCGGCCGAGACGATTCTGCCCCAGTTCGGGTCCGCCCCGGCGACGGCGGTCTTTACAAGCGCGCTCTCAGCCACCGTTTTGGCGATCTTGTGCGCATCGGACCTCTTGGCGCAGCCAAGGACGTCGATCGTGATCAAATGGCTCGCACCCTCGCCGTCTTCGGGTATCATCCGCGCAAGGGTCCGGCAGACGTCCTTCACGGCCTCCGAGAACTCCCGCTTCTCGGGATTCGACAGTGCCCCGCCCTTGTTCGACGAGACCAGTAGCACAGTGTCGTTCGTACTCGTATGCCCTTCAACCGATATGCAGTGGAACGAATCCTCCACAGCCTCCTTGAGAATCTCTTGCAAACTCCAGGAATCGACGATTGCATCTGTGAACAAGAATGCCAGCATCGTCGCCATCCGCGGGCCCATCATCGCGGCGCCCTTGGCCAGGCCCAGCAGTCGCACGGGGCCGCCGAGTGTTTTGATCTCGCGATACGCGACTTTGGGTTTGGTGTCGGTTGTCATGATCGCACGAGAGGACGCCCGGAAGCTTTCTGGCGCGTCCGAAAGCCGCTTATACGCCTCTTCGACGCCTCCCAAGAGGTTCTCCATCGGAAGCTGACGGCCGATGACTCCCGTGGAAGCGACCAGCACCTGCTCGGGCTTGCAGCCGATAGCAGCCGCGACCTTCGCAGCCGCGATGCGGACATTCTCGAAGCCCTTTTCTCCAGTCGCCGCGTTCGCATTGCCGGCGTTGACGAGTACTGCGCGAACCCTGTCCGAAGGGACGATGGCCTTGTCCCACTTGACAGGCGCTGCCGCGATTAGGTTGGTTGTAAACAGCCCCGCGGCGTGGCACTCCGAGTCGGCGACGAACAGAGCGAGATCGGGCAAACCCGAAGGCTTGATCCCTGCCCGCACGGCCGAAGCCCGAAAACCCAAGGGAACCTGAAAGTCAACATTCTCGGACATCGTGATCTTAAGAACCTCTTGAATTATTGGGCTGTGTATCCGCCGTCGATAACGATGACCGAGCCCGTTATAAAGCTTGAAGCTTCGGATGCCAAGAAGACCGCCAGCGGACCGATCTCGTCGAGCCTGCCCCATCTGCCCAGCGGAATCTTGCTTTCGAAAGACGCTTTGAGCTCGGGGTCTTCCAAAAGCGGCTTGTTCATTTCGGTCGCGAACGGGCCAGGAGCAATCGCATTGACGGTGATGCCATGCTTGGCCCATTCGAGAGCGAGCGTTTTGGTGGTCATCACCAGGCCTCCCTTGCTTGAGGCATACGGGGTTCGTCCAGGCATCGACACCTCGGCCAATATGCTCGCGAGGTTGATGACTCTGCCCCAGCCTCTGGCTTTCATAAATTTGCCAGCCGCACGAGCGCAGAGCCAGGGGCCTTTGAGGTTGGCATCGATCACAAGGTCCCAGTCGGCCTCGGTCAGTTCTTCGATCGGACCTCGGACGTTGACCCCGGCGTTATTCACAAGGATGTCAATTCCGCCGAGTTGGTTCGCGGTTGCCTCTATGATTGCTTCGACCTCGGCGGAGGAGGAAATTTCACCTGAGACCGGGACGCACTTGCTACCCGTACGCTCAGCGATCGCCCTTGCGGCAGGTCCTGCGTTTTCGAGGGTTCTTCCAGCAACGGCAACGCTTGCGCCTGCCGAGGCAAGATCCTCGGCGATCGCTCTGCCCAAACCTCGGGTTCCGCCCGTGACCAGCGCGACCTTGCCGTCAAGCCGAAACCGATCCAGAACGCTCATCGATGCACTCCAAGTCCCAGGGAATCGCCTGCTTTAGTCTTTGCCAAAATACTCGGGAACTGACTTTGGGGACAGGCGGTTCCGGGGCGAATGACGCGGCAGCCTTTTCCTCGGGGGGCCAAGGACTTCCTTTGGGCAGAGAGTGATCAGGCGGCTTCGCACTGTGGATCACTACCACTTCGCCCCAAATTTTTACTACCCGATGAGCCGTACAAATCAACAGTTGGCTCGTCGAATCAGCGTTTTGTTATATTGTAGGGATTGGAGAACGAGGTGTTAAACTCATCGATCAACTTAGGTCGACAAATCAGAAGACGACGCCAGGAACGATATTCCGGTTCACGATGATCGATTAGATCAACAAGGAGGAGTGCGACAATGATTACAAGGACCTCGAAGCTACGGGCCGTTCCTTCTACACTCATCATGATCTCCGCCATCCTTCTAGGCTCGGCGCATGGATGGAAGAATCCCGCTATAGCTGATGATCCACTCCTTCACAAATGGCCCGTCTCCGCATCCGACAAGAACCCTGAGACGGGCGAACTCATCACCGCGGACATGTCAGGTGAGTTGCATGTTCGAATGAAGGACTCCTTGGAGGTATCCTCGACGCTGGATAGCAAGCTCATGAAAATCGCGCAGCTCGAGTTCTCCAAAGACCATACTCTGTTTGCGATTTCGGGCGAAGGATACGGCGAAAAAAGGGAGTTCTACGAGTTCATTCAGGTGTATGACGCCGCCTCGAAAAAGTTGGTCGGCGAGATAAGAAGCCCAACTTATCTCGCGTGGGGTCTCGATCATAGCATTTACGTATGGAACATAAATGTTCGCGGAAAATTCCAGCGTTACAAAGTACTGAAGGATAAAATCGACTTGGCCGAGGAAGGTGAGTGTCCTTTGGAGGAAATTGACCACATTCTGGCGATCGAGAATGGCGTGATTATTTCGGGACATAATGCTGACAATAAGTATTTTCTTGTCTCTGTCGCAAACAGAAAAAAGAGCGTGTTGGACAAGATCGAGCAGAAACGGGCCACATTCACGCGGACGCCAAGCTGGCTGAAAGCCTACGCAACAACCGGCTTGGCCGTGCATTCCTTGGAAGGTCCCGAGTACCAGCCGAAGAAACTGTTACAACCTTCAGAAGGCATGGAGAGATTTGTCCCTCTCGACGACGAGCATGCGATCGTTTGCACGAAGGAGAGGCTGCTCCTCTTCGATCTCAAGAACAAATCCGTTGAAAAAGAAGCCGATCTCTTTGAACCCGAAAAGAAGGCCGGCGGCGTCATGGGATTTCGTGTGAATCGCCTTCTCATACCAGTTGGAGTTCATCGCGCGGAAAGAGAAAATGCTTTTTTATATATCAACATGCGCGGCGACTTCATAACCCGGTCAACCAAGAACCTGAGCATCCTGGGCGAAACTCGAATCGCCAAGGGGTTTTGAGGCGTTTGACACACAGTAGACCGATGCATTAGCCTTTGGTTATGGTGACGCTCAATCGCAGTCCTGTACATTCCGATCCTTTGGTCATGGGAGGGACGGTCGTGTTTCGCGCGAGTCGCGTGCCTGCCCAAACCTTGCTCGACTATCTCGACGACGGTTATTCGCTCGAGGAATTCATCGAGATGTTCCCTACAGTGGAACGCTCTGACGCGACGGAGTTCCTACGCCTGGCCCTGGGCGAGGACGATGCGAATCGTACTTGACGAGAACGTGCCCAAGCCGCTGACGCGGATCTTCGGCTCGAGTCATCAGGTTGCGACTGTGAAAGATCTGGGCCTTGCCGGGATGTTCAATGGAGTCCTGTTAGCGAGGCTGGAGGGCAACCATGACGTCTTCGTCACGGCCGATAAGAATCTCCGGGATCAGCAAAACCTCGCTGGACGCAGCCTCGCGATTGTCGAACTTCCGACCAATCGACTGTCGCTTCTCAGTACGATGACGACAGAGATCGTAACCGCGGTAACTTCGGCTGCTCCGGGTTCCTTTACACAAATGGCGTGAGACACAATTGCAGATTCTCTGCGATCGTGAAGGTCTGCCTTCGCGAAGCCGGAACCGTGTCAGAGGGTCGTCACGTACGGGGCTGGCGACTTTCTTTCGGTGATCCTCCATCCCAGGGGCGGCGACCACCCCTGGCTATTGATCTCTGCCCCAGCCGCGGCCAAGAGGATTCGATATGAGGAGCGCCATGCCCCTTTGCAGGGGCATCCGCAGACGTCGCCCCTGGCTATTGGACCCAGGCCCCAGCCGGGGCCAAGACCGTTTTCGGACGCTCTACAAGCGGCAAGATGGGTGGTTGCGGATACGCCGCGCTACGAGAACAGACCGACCCTCGACGCTTGAGCGAATCAGCCAGCACCGCGACCAATTCCGACCGTTCGCGCCAGTCCGGTAAACTTGTCCGGTTCTGAGGGATTGTCCGAAATCCCCGTCGATGCTCGACTTGCGCTTTTCGATGGGGCTTGGAGGTGCATGTCCTGACGGCTAGGGAAAGTATCCGGTTTGGGAAAACTGGAGGGTTAGGTGATTTAGGTAAACAAGCTGAAGGGGCTTTTGCCGAGTGGCCGAAGAAGTCTCTGACATTGACGGTCCCGTGCCGGAGGATTCGGCCTTGTAATGGGGCCGGTAGGCATTGAATCGAATCGGGATTGTCATCCAGGAGCATCTGTCCATGCGTTATCCATTGACGGCTTCTCTGTTCGCCCTCTTCGGGCTAACGGTCGCCGCGCAACATGCGAATGCTGCAAGCTACGCTGGCGGGGCCGCGACTCGCAGCAGCTCCGCGCCGGTCGACGCCGCCGTCGATCCCGTCGCTTATGTCTGGCAGCGACAAACCGTCTTGATGCCGGTTCAAGAAACGGTCTACGAGCAACAGAACGTCGCGGTCGAACGCGACGTCACTGAGACCGTCATGGAACCGCGCACCGTGACGACGATGCAGACCGTCTACGAGAACGTCGCCAAAGAGGTGCCCTACACCGTCCAAAGGCCCGTTTCGCACACCGTCTATCAGACCGTTCCCTACCAGGTCCAGAGACCTGTTTCCCGAACGGTTTGGAAAGACCAGGTCTACACCGTTTCCAGGCCGGTGCGCGAGACTCATCTCGAGACACGGTCTTACACGGTCACCAAGCCGGTCCGCGAGACCACGCTAACAACCCAGGTTTACACAGTGAACCGGCAGGTTCGCGAGACCTCCTTCAAAGACTGCGTCTACACAGTGTGCAAGCCGGTCCACGAGACGGTCTACAGGACCGTCCACCACACCGTTTGCAAGCCGGTCTGCGAGACCGCCTACCGCAACTGCGTCGAGTGGATCCCCAGGGCCGTTCAGAAGACCTGCTACCGAACCGTCGCCGAGACGGTTTGCGTGCCGGTCCAAAGCACGGTCATGCAATGCCAGACGTACACCCAGATGGTTCCTGTGAAGAGATGCTCTTATCAGCAAGTTCCCTACACAGTGAACAAGGCCGTCCGCGAGACCTCCCTTTCCACCCAGGAATACACCGTGATGGTCCCGGTTCGCCGGACGATCATGCGGGAATGCCGGTACACCGTGCAGAAGCCGGTGCAGGAGACCTCTTACCAGCAGGTTTCCTACACGGTCTGCCGGCCTGTGCAGACCACCTCGATGGTCACCGTCAACGAGACCCACTACCAGGACGTCACCGAGACGGCCTACCGGCAGGTCAGCGAGACGGTCTGCGTCCCTCGAGTCGAGACCAAGCAAGTCGTCCATAAGACGGGTTCTTGGGTGAACGAGACGATCTTCGTCCCCGGCAAGACCACCTGCGTAGACGGCTGCTTGGTTCAGTGCCCAGGCACATACGTTTGCAAGCGGGTCTGGTGCCCGAGGACCGAGGTCGAGAACGTCTGCTGCACCGTCTACGAGAAGCAGACGGTCTGCAAGCAAGTGCCTGTCACCATCTGCAAGAAGGTGCCAGTGTGCGTTGCGAAGCAGGTGCCGGTGACGACCTGTCGGCTGGTTCCTGAAACGTGCGTCAAGACGATCCCGGTCACAACGTGCCGGATGGTCGCCGAGACGTGCGTCAAAATGGTGCCTCAGACGATCTGCGAGCAGGTCCCCAAGACTTGCGTGCGTCAGGTTCCTGTCTGCACGACTCGCATGGTCGCGACCACCTGCTACAAGACGGTCGCCTACGCTACGACCGAGATGGTGCCTCGCACGTGCGTCCGCAAGGTGCCTGTCTGCGTCACGCGGATGGTCCCCAAGACGGTCTGCAAGCAAGTGCCTTATACGGTCACGATCAACGACCCTGTGCGGGTTGTGAAGCAGGTGCCTTACACCGTCACTCGCATGGTCCGACAGGACGTTGTGAACCAGGTGCCCTGCACCGTGACGCGTTATGTTCGAGAAACCGCGGTCAAGCGGGTTCCGATTACGATCTGCCGAACCGTGCCCGAGCAATGCGTCAAGCAGGTTCCGGTTACGACGTGCAGGCTCGTAAGCGAAACGCGTCAGTGCCAGGTGCCGGTCTCGACGTGCAGGCTGGTCCAGGAGACGTGCGTCAAGAAGGTCTGCGAGACGGTTTGCGAAACCGTCTGCGAGACCCGGTACAAGTGCGTCCCCACGACCGTCTGCGAGATGGAGACGGTCCAGTGCGTCAAGCGGGTTTGCGAGCAAGTTGCACACCAGGTGCCGGTGACGACGACCACCTGCGTCCCGGTGTGTGTGACCCGAAAGGTCACCGAGTGCCAGACAGTCTGCGTGCCCAAGACCATCTGCAAGCAAGTTCCGGTGTCGGTATGCGTGAAGGTGCCGGTGTGCCCGCCGTCTCCTTGCGAAATCCCTTGCCCGTGAGTTTGCTCTCGGTAAGCTCGACCCCAAACAAGAGAACCTCCCGGCCCTTCGGGAGGTTCTTTTGCTTATATGAAGGTTTCAATAAACCGCAAGGCTAAACACATCGGCGGGGGCGAGCTTTTCGCGGCCTGAAAGGAACGAAAGCTCGATCACAAACGCGCAGTCCCAACGGGACGGCGCCGACCTTCTGAACCAAGTCCCAGCAGGCCTTGACCGTCCCGCCGGTGGCCAAGACGTCGTCGACGATGAGCACGCGCTGGCCAGCGGCGAGCCCGTCTTTGTGAATCTCGAGGACGTCGGAGCCGTACTCGAGCTGGTACTCGATCGAGTAGGTCTGCCAGGGCAGCTTCCCCTTCTTTCGGATTGGGACGAAGGGAACGTTGATCGCCAACGCCAACGGGGCGCCAAAGAGGAACCCGCGCGCCTCGGGGCCTGCAATCGCCTGGGCGCCCAGCTCTTTGGCCTTGGCGGCGAGCTGATCGATGGTCGACTGGAAGGCCTTGGGGTGGGCCAAGAGCGGAGTGATGTCTTTGAACAGGATCCCTGGGCTGGGGAAATCCGGCACGTCGCGGATGAAATCGCTTGGTTTGATTGTAATTGAGCTCATATCTACCGACGTACCCCCTAGGCTTGGGACCCATTCTCTTGGCGACTCATGTTCGCGGTTTTCGCGCCGGTTCTCAAGGGTAGAACGCGTCGCGATCGGCGTTCGAGAGCGGCATCGACATCGCCGGGGGCGCGTGCACTGGTCCCTTGTCGCCGGCGGGCTCGCCGTCGTCTCCTGATCCGTCGGAGGTGAGCGGAATGGTCACGCCGCTGATCTCAGTGCCGTTGCGGATCGATCCCGACTGGAACGGACCAAAGCCGCCGACGTAGACGTCCTTGGCGTTCGACTTCGCGGTCGAACTGCCCGATTTCCAGACGATCTGGCCGCTGGTGCGGTCGTAGGCGAAGAGCGCGAGCTTGGCGACGCCTTCCTGGTTCGAGCGTTTGATAACGGGAAGCTCGGGTATCGTGCCCGTGGGCATTCCGGTCACGGTGGGCGGAATGTTGGTCTGAGCCACGCCAAAGAGGACGCTGTGCGAGTTCGTGCCGTAGGCGCCGACGCGCGCCTCCACGATCCACTGCGCCTGCTCGGGCTTTTGCTTCAGCAGAACCCCCTCTGACAAAAGCGCCTGGCGCAGGCTCGAGACGACGTAGCCCTGGTCGATGGCGCTCACATACTGTGCGTCGAGATAAACCGGCACGCCCGTCAGGGGCCTGAAGTCGATCTTCTTGAGAGCGCTATCCCATGCATTTGTGAGCAAGAGTTGCTCGGTTCCGGTTCTGGGGGTTTCCGACATTTTCGTGGTCCCGCAGCCCGCGCCGCAAGGAGCGCTGCCAAGACCATAGCAAGGGTCCGAGTCTGACCAGCGCGTTCGAAGACCGCTTCCGCCATCACCCAGGTCTCCCTTTTGCGTGCCAAGCCAAACTCGTAAACTTCGTACTCGAGCGCGATAGCGCGCGCAACGAACTCCACTGTGCGGAAGCTATGCCGGACCGAACGCGAGCTCGTTTGAAGATAGGAATAACGCGAAAAGTAACCCAAGTTCGCCGTAACGTCAACCTGGATTCCTACCGCCAACATACCGCAGTCTGCCTCCGAAATCCTTTTTCTGCATGACTTTACGTCAACCACATAAAGTCGCCCACAAGAGGAGCAAAGCGAAGATGGGAGCCGAAGGCCAGCCGATTTTCGAAACTTTTGAGGAGGCTTACGTCACTCGCGAGGGCGTTCGGACCGACTTCGACTGGGGGCATTTGCAAATTTTCACAGGCGGATCGGCACGGTCCAGTGAGACGACGGTCGGTATCTGCCACATCAGGCCCGGGTGCTGCAATCCCCTGCATTATCATCCCAATTGCGAAGAGACGCTTTACGTGCTTTCCGGTCGCTGCGCCCACCGCTACGGCCACGCGACGGTCGAGATTGGGCCCGGCGAGAAGATCCTCGTCCCCAGGTTCGTCGTACACAACGCTTCCGCGATCGGCGACGAGCCTCTCGAGCTTTTGATCATATTTTCGAGCGGTATGCGAGAGGCTGTGTTTCTGGAATAAACGGTAGCGATAAGCTCGGCGGGCCTTGGAACCTGCGCCTTATCCCCAAAAACCATGCCGAGGGAAGTACGACCAGGAGTCCTAACAAAACCCATAAGGCTCGCCCGTTGGGTGGTCGGACTCCGGAAATGACGAGCAAACCGCAGCCCAGGACGCTTACGACCGCCAACGGCCATCTCCACCTGCCCAGTCGCCACCCGCCCTCCCTCGGCCAGCGTCCGTGGTTGCAGACGACGCCGAGCACTGTAGGCGTGACATAGGAAATGTAGAGCAGGATCGTCGTGACGACCGATATCGTCGCATAAAACGGCGTCCAAAGCGTGAAAAGCCAAGCGGCGAGCGCCGACGCCAAGATCGACGGCGTCGGCACCTGAGTCCGAGGATGCACGCGTTTGAGCACGTTCGAGTACGGCAGTCCGCCGTCGCGTGCAAAGGCGTACGCAGTCCGAGACGCCGAGACCAAGGCGCCAAGTCCGCAGGCGTACATCACGATTACGATACCGAACACGATCGGAGCATGAAGCCAACTCGGCAGCGTGCGTTCGAGCGTCCATGCGAACGCGCCTTCGCCGCGACTCGCGGCTTCGTCGAGGTTTGGCGACGAAACGACCACGGCGGTCAGCATGAACCAGCCGAACACGGCCGCCGCGGCAATCGACCTGACGATTCCCCTGGGCACGCTGCCGCTGGCGTCGATTGTTTCCTCGGCGACGTGCGCGGATGCGTCGAATCCGGTCAGGGTGTACGCAGGCAAGAGAAAACCAAGGACGAAAAGCTCGGCGATGCTCTCGCGCCTGGGCCAAACGCCGCCGCCCGACGCCCCACTGAGATTAACGAACGTCCACATCCGAGACCATTCGAGCTTCTCAGAATAGACGAGCATCCCTAAAGATAATACAATCGTTATTATGATAATGAGATATCCGGAACAATCGGTAAGAAACGACGCCGCGCGGACGCCTTTGGCGTTGATAGCGCCTGCGAGAGCAGGACGGCGCCCAATCCCGCTGCGCGGATCGCACCCTTTGTCGAGAGGTCGGCTTCCAAACCAGCGGCCAATCCGAAGGCGTGAGAGGCGAACGTCCAGACGCCGAAATCAATCGCCGCGAGCGCAGCGACGAGGCCAAGGATGTTGAACCAGGCGACGCCCCAGCCCCAGCCTTTACCCCCCAAGATTGAAGCCCAGTGATAGAGACCTCCGGCGGTCGGGAAAGCCGATGCGATCTCGGCCATGGTGAAGCCGACGGCAAGCACGATCAAGCAGACGATCGGCCAGCCCAGGACGATCGCCGCAGGCCCTGCCCCACAGAGCGCCAAGTGGAACGAAGTCACTCCGCCAGCGAGGATGCAGATGATCGAGAACGAAAGCGCGAAGTTCGAGAATCCGCTGATCGCCCGTTTGAGGTCCTGTCGATAGCCCAAGCCCAAGAGCTCGGCTTCGTCCGCTTGGTTCACCTCTTGCGGCTCACTCAGATCCATTGAGAAGCGTCCTTGGAGTCTGGCCGATGCTCTCTTCCTTGATCGCAACGCCGCTGGTCTGGGCTTGGATCATTCTTACGGCAAGTTCCACAATCCGGGTTGCCGCGGCTTCCGACGGAGTTCCCCTGTCGTGGATGTTCGAAATCAGGTTGCGGTGGGCGTCTGTGCAACCCACTCTGGGCCTATACGCCATGTACGTGGAGAGGCTCTCCGAAGTCGCCAGACCTGGCCTTTCGCCAATCAAGAGCACAACGACCTTCGGGTCCAAGAGCTCGCCGATATCGTTCAAGACCCCCACCCTGCAGTAGCGAACAAAGAACGGCAAACCAAACGAAAGCCCCCTCGCCTTTATCGCGGCCTCCAAGAGCGGTACGAGCCGAGGCGCCTGGGCGCGGACCGCCGCGGCGGAGAGGCCGTCGCCAACGACGATCTGGAGGTCGACGCCGCTTTTCCGCCGATCGACGAGCCGTTTCGACGAAGCCGGCTCGAGCTTCCTGCCAAGCTCTGGATTCAAGAGATATTCGCGCTTATCTTTGGCGCATGTCTGAACTTCGAAAAGATCGAAACGCGCGACGAATTCTTGACCGAGATCGCGGTCCAAGTCGATTTCCGCTCGGACCGCGTCGGCCGCAAGGGCGTGGTCGGCGCCAAAGACCGAGCTGGGTCTCGATCCGATACCCAGCCCCTGCTCCGCCGACGAAGAGCCTTGCGGGAGTCCTCATGGAAACCCACTTCGCGAACGCCTCGGCCTCGCGGGCCTGCAAATCTCCTGCGTCGCCGTCTGTGACCGGATCGGGTTCGATCACGTGCTAAAGGTCCTTCGGTCGTCGAGGGTAATGCCCAGTCATTCAGCAACTGCGAGCCTCTTTGATCGTTGCCTTTCTCGGCGAGCAAGACAAGCCTCGTCGCTGGCGAACGAACAAGCCGGCATGTTACAGTCGTCGGAGCGATTGACGCGGGTCGGTCTCTGGGTCGATTGTTCCTACATGCGAAAGGACCGTGATGAAACAAACGTTGATCGCGATTGTGGGGGCCGCGGCTGGCGGAGCGTTGGGGCTTTTTCTGGTTCCACAGATCATGAACTTGGGCCTCTACCCGGCGGTTTGGCCGGGAGGGTTTCTGGCGTTGGGCGCGTGCTTGGGCAAGCTGCCTAATCGCTGGATGGCGATCATTTTCGGAGTAGCGGCGCTTACGCTTGGGATTTATTCCGAGTGGAAGGCGTTTCCATTCCTTGCCGACGACAGCTTCGGTTATTTTGTCCGGCACATCTATGAGGTCATGCCCATCCATTTGATCCTGATATGCCTGGGCGGGGCGATCGGATTCTGGGCGCCGTTCCAGAGGGCTGGATCGACAAGTCTGCGTGGGACTAAGGCCAAGCCCAAAAGCGGCAATGATTTGTCCGAGGTCTAGCAGCCAACCTCTTTTCGGATTGCATCGATCAATTGCTCGAGGTCGGAGTCCGTCTGAGCAGCCTGGATGCTTACGCGGAGCCGCGAGCCGCCTTCCGGGACTGTCGGAGGGCGAATGGCGCCGACAAGGAGTCCTCTGCGGCGGAGTTCTTCCGCGGCTTTGAGCGTTCGGGAAGGATCTCCCAGGATGATCGGCACGACGGCTGAGTTCGTCTTTGGGATAACGAAGCCTAGGTCTGCGAGAGCGTCGCGGAGCCTCCCGGCCAGTTCGATCACGCGCAATCTCCTCCATGGCTCCTTGATCGAGATCTCAAGCGCCTGAAGAGCAGCGGCGGACGCTGCAGGCGGAAGAGCCGTCGAAAAAATCAGCGATCGTGCATGATTGATCAGCCAGTCGATCAGGTTGTGCGAACCCGCGACATAACCGCCGATGGAACCAAGAGCCTTTGAAAGCGTGCCGACGCGAACATGAACCCTTTCTCCAAACTCCGCCGATGCGCCCGTTTTCCCCAAGCAACCCCGTCGCATGAGCCTCGTCGACCAGGAGAATCGCTCCAAAGCGGTCGGCAAGTTCGGCCAGTTCAGCCAAGTGCGCTTCATCCCCATCCATGCTGTAGACGCCTTCGACCGCGATCAGTATCCGACGGAAGCGACCGCGATCGGCCTCGAGCATTTCTTCGAGAGCATCGGTCCTGGAGTGAGGAAAGATCCGCACCTCTGCTCGCGATAACCTGGCAGCATCAATAATGCAGGCGTGGTTGAGCGCGTCGGAGTAGATCGCATCACCTCTCGAGACGAGCGAGGTTATCGCAGCAAGGTTCGCCGCATAACCCGTGGGAAAGAGCACTGCGGCTTGGGCGCGTTCCAGATTGGCGAGCGCGGATGCCAGCTCTTCGTGTATCGTACGCCAGCCGCTGACCAGTGGACTCGAGCCCGAGCCCCAACCGTCGTGCTCAACGGCCTTGACGGCGGCTAGGGCGACTCGCGGATCGTTCGCCAGAGAGAGGTAGTCGTTCGATGCGAAATTGACGAGCCAGCGTCCATACGACCAGATTCGTCCGTCGACCGAGGGCCCTTTCGGGTCGAGGCTTCTCTCGAGGCCTCGGGCTCGCCAGGCGGAGGCCTCTTCGGGAATCCAAGAAAGCGGGTCGGACATGCTAACCGCTTGGGGTGCGAGAAGCCTCGGCCGGCCTGGGGGTCAAACCCAGAGTATCGAACAGTTCCGCGTCGGAATCGACCGAAGGGTTCGGGGTCGTCAGAAGCTTGTCGCCGGCAAAGATCGAATTGGCGCCGGCGAGGAAGCAGATCGCCTGCTCGGCTGGGCTCATGGAGAGCCTTCCGGCCGAGAGCCTGACCATCGATCGAGGCATCAGAATGCGTGCGCAAGCGATGGTTCGAGCCATCTCCCAAACGCTCACGCTCGGGCGATCAGCCAATGGGGTGCCGATCACGGGGACGAGCGCGTTGATCGGCACCGATTCCGGCGGAGGAGTCAGATTCGCAAGCGTGTGCAACATGGCAATCCGGTCGGTATCGCTTTCGCCCATGCCCAAGATTCCGCCGGAGCAAAGCGTCAAGCCGGCCTTGCGGGCGGAGTCCAGCGTGCGGAGGCGGTCTTCGTACGTCCTTGTGTGAATAATGTTTCTATAATAGGATTCCGACGTGTCGAGGTTGTGATTGTAAGCGTCGAGGCCGGCTTCTTTGAGCCTGGAGGCCTGTTCGGCGTTCAGCATGCCGAGCGTGCAGCACGCCTCGAGGCCCAGTTCCTTGACGCCGCGGATCATGTCGAGGACGCGGTCGAACCCTGGACCGTCTTTCACTTCCCGCCAGGCGGCGCCCATGCAAAATCGCGTTGCGCCGGAATCGCGAGCGATACGCGCTGCATGGAGGACTTCGTCCAAGGCCATGAGCGGTTGCGCGTCGACCGCCGTTTCGAACCGGGCCGACTGCGGGCAGTAGGCGCAGTCTTCAGGACACCCGCCGGTCTTGACCGAGAGCAGCACGCAGACCTGCACTTCGCCGCTCTTGTGGTTCACGGCGTGGACAGCCGAGGCTCTGCGGATGAGCTCGATCAAGGGCGATTGATAAAGAACTTCAACATCTTCGAGGGTGACGAACCTCGTTCGATCCAACAGTTCTGGAGCCTGAGGCATGCGAATACTCGAAAACGGAGTTTGAAGAAGGGGTGTGGAGGGGGCAAATGCACCCGCCGCCGTTACCTTCGGGCCGACTTGCAGACCACGAAGAGCATGCCGGCTGCGAGAAAGGCCGTTGCGACGTAACCGTAGACCGGATCCCAACTGCCGCCGCTGGAAGGCGCGGCTGGCTCGCCCCCTGGAGGGGGGGGCGGGGGTTTCTGAGCGAACGCGGGGGCAGTGAACAGCAACCCCAGCATCAGTAGCGAAGCGAAGGTCGTCGATCGAAATAGGCGAATCGTATTCATCGGAGTCGATCCCTGAGGGCCTTGGGCCTCTTTGGTGATTCGATGGTCATGGGCAACCACTCACGGAGCGGGCGGACGCGTCGCCGAAACTCCGTCCGGGCCATCGCCACGCCGCGCCAGGCGGGCCCGTGCGACCGCAGGTGCGCCATGTAGTCCTCGAGCCCTACGCCCCAGAACCAGTAATCTCGGCCGCGAAATGCAAACGCACACTGCTGGCCTTCGGGAAGCGGAAACGGCATGGGGATTTCGGCATACGCGAAAGCTAAGATCGAACGAAACCCTGGCCCGAAGATCGTCTGCCAGTGAGTCAAGCCTTCGACGTCGTCGGTCGTCACCCAGTTCTCCCAAGGTCTACGACCGCGTGCATCGCGACCCCGCTTGCCTTTTACCTCGACGACCAGGTTGGGGCCCCATCGCGGGTAAAGCAGGAAGTCTGGGTTCTTCACGTCGCCGTCGCCGAAGATGGCGCGTTTGGCCTCGTCGATCGCTACGCACGGAACCTTGAGCGAACGCACGTACGCCTCAAAAGCCGCTTCGTAATGGTTCGAACGGTTCGCCATGGCTCGCCCGCGGATCGGTCGATCTCAGACCCTTTTTTTATAACACAATGACGGTTCCAAGGCGACCCAAAGCCGGTCCGCCGTTTTCTTGATGTTCTAGAACTCGAGCCCGGCGGCGGATGTGTTCAGGATTGGCAAGGCGCCTGGCTTGGGTCGTTTTTTTCGCCTGGGCGGCAGCACGGCCTCGGCGTACTCCCAAATCTGCTCGGGCGTCTCGAACACCTGCTCGAAGGTCCAATCGTCGTCGAATTCACATTCGTCGGTGGTGTAGTCGCTACAGATCTTGGGCCGGTTCAAATAGATTCCGCAGCGGAAATCGGCGGACAAATACTGGCAAACCGAGAAGACCAGAATGTACCAGGCGTTCTTATCGACGTAGACCGTTGTCTTGCCGTGCGCCAGATACCAGCGAATGATGTCGTAATCGTCCCAGGTCTTGGGCGTTTCGATTGGCAGAGAGAAGTAGTGGCAGCACTTCGCCGTGCAGTGGTCGCACAGGCATTCCCCTTTGGGAAGATCCTGGCGTCTGAAGATTTTACGCTTGTTCATAGATTTTGATTGTGTTCTCGAGAGTTCGCCTAGCCCTGGGTTTTGGAGCGGTTGCGGATTTTGAGGCTCACCCGCCTCAAAAAGCGCGTTTCCTCGTCGGTCAAGGACGCAGCGCCTTCGCGGTGCAGCTTGGCCAAGATCTCGTCCATGCGGAGCTCTTCGGCGGCCTCGCGGGCCTGGCGTCGTTCGCGACGAAGCTCGGAGCGGCGTCTCCGCCAGCGTTTGAGTACGCTCTCGCGCCTGGGCCTCACTTTGGCCATGCTGCCTTCGAGGCTGGTATAGCCCTCAGAAAAATCGTACCCGAAAACACCGCTGTCGAGGTACTCTCCCTCCTCGAACAGACGCGTCTCGTACCGCACGACCAACTCGATCAAGACCGCCAAAAGGATGAGCGCCACGCCCTGTTCGGTCTGCCCAGCCCAAGCGATACGGACGAAAGCGACCAAACCCATGACGATGGCGCACCCGCGAGCTAAGAGGGGCGCGATGAGGCTGTCGCGTGGATGCAGCGAAAGCGAACTGGACGTTAAAGTGCGAACGACGCGACCGGCGTCGAGTGGAGGGGCTGGAACCAGATTCAGCAGAAAGATCACCCAATTGAGATAGCCAAACCAGCCAATCGCCCAGGCGGCCGAGAAGGCGGCGGCCTGCTTCCCGGAAGCCAAGATCGGTGCGCCGCTGCCGCCTACGTCGTTGCCGAATGGGTACCAGATGAATCGAGCGTCGGTGAATTTTAGCGCGAAAGCCGCGAGGATTGCCAGGATCCCGGAAGTGGCCAAGCCGGAGACCGCGATCTTGACCACGTCCGAGGAGGAACTGCTCGAAAACCCGACCGACCCGGGCCTCGACAAATTGCCCAGTGGCCACAACAAAACATCATCAGGGTCTCGCCCCAAACGAACCGCGGCCAACGCATGACCTAGTTCGTGTAGCGCCAGCGCCAACACCAACAAGCCCACCCAGGCGAGCGTTTCGAGAAAGGCGCTTTCCCCACCGCGGAGGGTAAACAGAAGCTTCCCCGCCACGAAGAACAAAAAAACGAAATGGACCCTTATCGTCGGCGAAGTCCATCGCCCAATTCGTATCGACCAAGTGAAGGGGTCGGTCATGGATTCGATCCGTCAAAGCGCGCGATTGGCGGCAGCGAGGCCCATTCCAAAGCTCAAGCTTATCAGCCAAGCCAAGCCCTCGCAATCGAACCCTTGCGCGACTCAACCCCGGTCAAGGCAAAAACCATGCCTCAACCGGGGTTGTTTGTTCTGCTGCCGATTTTCAATCGATCAACGACTGCCAGGCAGGCCTGCAAGCGATCGAAAACCGTTGTCGGTCAAATGCCTTAGACCGACTGAATCTCAATCTTCCTCGGCTTGGAAATCTCTGCCTTGGGAATCTCGATCTTCAATACGCCGTTCTCAAAAACCGCTTTGACGTTCGACGAATCGACCGCGCTCGACAGCTTGATCGACCGCTCGAACGCACCGAACTGGCGGGTATTGAACAGGTACTTCACGTCTTCCCCAACAGGCTGTTTCCGCTCGCCCTTGATCGTGAGCACGCCGTTATGGACCGTCAGATCGACGTTGTCGCTCGAGGCGCCCGGCAGATCAACGTAAACGAAGACGTGGTCGCGATCTTCCCACACCGATGTGGGCGCCCCCGCCCAAGACTGAGTCAAAGCAGCCCCGTCGTCGACGATCCGGTCGAACAAATGCTCGAACTCGTTTCGGAACCGGTTGACTTGATGCGCACCACTCTCCAACCAACCATTGCCTCGAAGAACAGGGACCATTGGTATCTCTCCTCGTATGTTGACCTGGGAACTCTCCAAAAGTCGTTCGTCTCGATCGACCCTTTGTTGTTACCAGGCAGCCAACTTCACTGGCGACTTCCAAGAATCGCCACTTATTCCGGAGCACAAATACAGCAGACGGTGTGCCAGAACAAATGGAAAAATATAAGCCTAACAAGCGTTGGGACTTAGGTCGCGCTACTGCCGTAATGGCATGCCTCCCTTGGCTGCCATAACGGCGGAGCGTCGTTCTATCGCAGACTAGGGACACCAGCCGGACTGCAATCTTGGCAGTCATTCATCGGGATTGAAACGCGAAATAGCGAACTGGGTTGGAGTACCCGTCGGCGCGGTCATACATGAGTCCAAGGTAGATCCCAGGGGCTACTTCGCGGATCTCGTCACGATAGCGCCTGTAGAGGCGAGAGGTGGTGGAGTAATCGAGGATGATCGAAGTCCTGCCGTCTAGGACGCTGCGGCCGTAGCCGACCTTGCCTCGAATGATTCGCACACCAGCGAACCGATTGACGGCAGTCCCTTGCTCGGGACTAAAGATCTTACCTTGCCAGATCAGCCGACCCGACCTCGAAAGCGGTACGCCCAGACGCGATCCAGGAGATGTCAAAGGCAGCCCTCGGACGCTTCCCGAAGGGATTGCGCCGGGGCTTGCCGAGATATAAAGCCCGTTCAATTGTTGGGGATTCAGACGCGCCAGATCGTCAAGCGAAGCGATGGATTGACCCTTCGCGATCGTCGTCGAAAGCGCCGTCGCCAGAAATAGTAAGACGCTTGCGCTGGTGCACTTACGCATGGGGAGTACTCCGGGTGCGAGTCGGTGGTTGAGAGATCTCTGGTGCGCACAAGGGCGCATCGTAAAACCATCGGCTGGCTCTCGGCTGTTTCTTGAGGCAGGCGCTATTTCTTGCTGACGTGCTTGCCAAGGAATTCTCGCATCAAAGCGGCGATTTCATCGCCGTTGCTTTCAAGTGCAAAATGGCCTGCGTCGAGTAGATGGTAATCCAACGTCTTCAGGTCTCGTTTGTAAGGTTCCGCACCCGCGGCTGGAAAGATCTGGTCGTTCTTACCCCAAGCGATCAGCATCGGCGGTTGGTACTTACGGAAGTACGCTTGCCATTTGGGGTACAGCGGAGGATTGCTGCCGTAGCTAAGGAACAGATCGAGTTGGATCTCGTCGTTCCCTTTGCGGTCGAGCAAGAACTGGTCGTGCGCTGCGCCGTCGGGACTGACAAGCTCCGGATTTTTCACTCCGTGCGTGTATTGCCACTTGGTCGCTTCGTAACCGACGAAGCCACGGATTGCATCTCTCTTCTCTTTGCTTTTGGGAGCATTCCAGTATTCCTTGATCGGCTTCCAGAAGTCGTTGTCGAGCCCCTCGTCGTAGGCGTTTCCGTTCTGCACGATAATGGAGGTGATGCGTTCCGGATGCTTCACTGCCAGGCGAAAACCAATTGGCGCCCCGTAGTCTTGAACGTAAAGGGCGTAGCTTTTGAGCCCAAGTTTCTCGGTGAACGCGTCGATCACGTTCGCCAGATTATCGAATGTGTAACTGAACTTGTCGTGCTCGGGCATCGAACTGTGTCCAAAGCCTGGGTAGTCCGGCGCCACCAAGTGATATTTGTCAGCAAGTTCTGGAATTAGGTTTCGAAACATCTGCGAGCTGGTCGGGAAGCCGTGGAGCAAAAGAACGGCGGGGGCGTCGGGGGAACCTGACTCTCGATAGAAGATCTCCAGGTCGCCAACTTTGACGGTCTTGTGCAGCGTCTTCAAGTGGGCTCGAGCGGCGGGTGTGGGATGCTGCGCGCGCCGAAATTAGTCTGGCCAACCGTCACGGCAACAACGGCTAGAGTCGAGAAAGTAAAAGCGAATTTCCAGGCGCGGATCATCGTAGGGTCTCCGATTCGAGGAGAAAAGATATGGTTACTTGACGTCGGGGATGCCGGGGTGGTCGGCGGGACGAGGGCCTGGCGCTGGCCAGAAGAACTTGCGCTCGGATTCGAGGATGGGCACGTCGTTAATACTGGATTCGCGGCGGCGCATCAGGCCAAGCTCGTCGAACTCCCAAAGCTCGTTGCCGTAGCTGCGATGCCATTGACCGACGTTGTCATGCCATTCGTATTGGTATCGTACAGCGATCCGGTCGTCGGTAAACGCCCAAAGGGCTTTAACAAGCCGGTAGTCGCGTTCACGATCCCACTTGCCTGCGAGAAACGCTCGAATCTGGTCGCGTCCGACGATGAACTCGCTTCGATTCCTCCAGACTGAGTCCTCCGTATAGGCCAGCACCACTCGATTGGGATCACGCGAGTTCCAGCCGTCCTCGGCCTTTCGAACTTTAAGCGCGGCCGTCTCGAGCGTGAACGGGGGGGCAAGCAACTTCTGAAGATCCGCGGGCACGTTGGTGCTCGATTCCGGTTTGTGCATTGGAAGGTTCCCCTCATGCATTTGTTCGGTAGGTAAAGAACCAACGGCGCGGGTTCGAGAGACCGTTTCTGGGGTCGTCCTCATGAGACTCGCACACTAAGCGTTCCGCGTGGACAACGGTTCTGATCGAGTTACTTCGCATCCTTACTCGAGTTCCAAACGGTTTCAACCTCACTCCAAAGAACCTGACACTCCCGCCGCTCCACTTCCGGCATTTTCTCGATCTCGTCGGCGTCTCTTATCCCAGCCAGGGCGTCGTCGAGCCGCCAGCTCGAAAGGGTCTGTTCAACGAACTGACGATTCGTTGCTTCGTTGCGATCTAGAAGTTTCTTGAACGACTCCAATTCGGCGCGAAGCCATGCTCGTGCATGCGATCTCCACTGAGCCTTCTCGAGGTCGCCAAGCTTTGCAGCATCAACACTATGGCCCGCCGCCGCCAGGCAAGCCGATCGAGCGGCGAACACTCGGATTCGCGTGGACGGGTTTTCGGCGAGTTTCGGCTCTACCTCGAAGGCGTCCGTATAGAGGCTGGCGGCCGCGAGCCAACGACCCTCGAACTGGCAGATTCCCAGTAGCGCGAGCCTCTCGGCGTTGGACTGCGGCTGCCGACCCCCTTCCAGAAGCTCCGCCAGGCGAGGCAGCAGCGCGGCCTCGGCTTCGCGCCTGAGGATATGATAAATTAGAGCATGTTGATTATTGGCGTTCGTTGCGCTCCAGTCGAACGAAATCACGGCGACTGCAAGGGTTCGGATCGCCTCATTTTCCTTTCCGAGATCGTGCAGCGCCAGCGATCGAACAAGAAGCGGGGCGGGACCCATGACCCGCCCCGACTCTCCCGTCAAGATCGTGATCGAGCTTTCGGACCGACGCTGACGATATTCCGAGAGCCCCTTAGCGAACAAAAAATAGGGGTATGAGCCGTTCAGTTTTGCTTTTTCGTCGGCCAAAGCTCGATCGATGAGTGCAGCCGCCCCACGAGCAACTTCGTCCGTGGCGGGCGACAAAAGACAAGCCCTGGCAGTTCTCTCGGCGATATTGGAGTCCGTCGTAGCGGAAAAGCGATCCAACAAGTCGCGGCAGCTACGGTGATATTCCTCCTTTTCCCCCAGAAACAAGCAAAGCTCGGCGTAGCCGTCGCGGTTTTGGTGGCTGACTGGATCGAGCTCGACGATACGGCGCCAGATCTTCCGCGCGTCGTCCGCTCGCCCTGAGAGAAATAAAGCATCTCTCGATCCAATCAAACCATGGATATTTTCGGGTTCGAGTTCGAGCATCCGGTTGAACTGTTCGAGAGCCTCGACGAACTTGCCCTCTCGCGCCAAAGCGTTTCCAAGGTTGTGACGGTGGACGGCCTCCTGGGGGTCAAGCGCCACCGCCTCGAGAAGATAGGGGATCGATTCTTCGTTTCGACCGCTCAATCGTAGGGCGACTCCGAGCTGGTTATAGAGCATGGCATGTCGACGAAGGCTCAAAGCCGCCTGAAGATAGCGGACTGCGTCAATCGGTTTGACTCCCAGCAGCGAGTAGCCCAATTGATAGTTCGCCCAGAACTCGTCGGGATGCGCCCTTTGGACGCGTTCGAGAAGGGGGATAGGGTCTCCGCCCATCCGACGCAACCGTTCCGCGAGCAAGACCATGACGCTTACCGATGACGACTCGACGTTCACCGACTTGGAAAGGATGTCAAGCGCGGCCCGGTCGGTCCATGTTTTAGGATCTCGAAAACGGTCGCGCCAGCCGGTCGGGTCCGAGTCGGCTTTTCTGGCGACCTCGAGAAGCCACGCCAGTCTGACGTCCTCGCCGTTTCCATTATTGCAAAGGGTCCAGTCGTCGAGCGCGGCGACCAACGCCTGTAGGATGTTCGATTCTCGGATTCTCTGTGCGACAACATTCGGATCGTCCCCGAAGGTTCCCAGCCCAGCGTCTTGGAAGGCATGCTCGTACTGATTTCTCCAGTAGCCCAACTCGCTGAAATCCTGTCCCGAGCGGTCCAGCCGGATCGCCTCCAAGCGACCGGCGAGTTCCTGATCTCTCTCCGCTCGAAGCAGCCTCCGACGTAGTTCAACCGGTCCTCCTTCGCCAAGACGGACCCTCGACCTATCAAGCGCGGCTTTCGCCTCGGTCCAAGCCGAACGTCGTTGGAAATCGGTTGCCGCGTTCAATTCGCGCTCGGCCCCTCGAGCGGCTCCCGCGCGCTCCGAGGCGATCCAAACGCCGCCTCCGCCCAGCGTGAGGGCCAACAAAAGGCCTGCGACGACGGCCGTTGCAGCGGCGGGTCGTCGCAAGACCCACCTCGTCGATCGTTCCAGAGATCCGATTGGGCGAGCCTTGATCGGTTCGCCATTGAGAAATCGACGAAGTTCCTGCTCGAGCTCGGCTGCGGAGGCGTACCGTCTCAGAGGAGATTTGTGCAGACATGTGAGACAGATCGTCTCCAAGTTTCGAGGGAGCTTGGGGTTCAGTCGCGAAGGAGGCACGGGCTCTTCCGTAAGAACGAGCCTCTCGGTCTCCATCGCGTTCTCCGCTCGAAACGGAGGTCGGCCGGTGAGCATCTCGTAGAGAATCGCGCCCAGGGAGTAGACGTCCGCGCCCGGTCCGACTTCCTCGGATTTGCCAACCGCTTGCTCGGGCGCCATGTAAGAGGGCGTGCCCACTCTTGCTCCCGAGAGCGTCAGGATCGGATCACTCTCGAAACGTCTTGCGAGCCCGAAGTCGGCAATCTTTGGCGAGCCTTGCCGTGAGAGGAGAATATTTGCGGGCTTGAGGTCGCGGTGGACGATGCCGCTTTCATGGGCGGTCTGGACGGCGCCCGCGAGCGTGCACACGAGATCGGCGGACGCCCGGGCAGGTTGGGGCGCCCCCGCCAGAGCTTCCGCCAAATTCCCTCCTTCCATGAACTCCATCGTGAAGTAACGTCGAGAGTCGAATTCTCCAACGTCGTAAACCGGGACGATGTGAGGATGTCTCAAGCTTGCCATCGCTCGCGCTTCCCGGAGGAATCGCTCATTGTCTGACTTACCGACATATAATCCTGAAATGATCATCTTGAGAGCGATCGTACGGTCGAGCTTGAGATGCCTTGCTTTGTAGACCATGCCCATCCCACCGCGACCGATCAGCTCTTCGACTTGATAACCAGGAACGATGGGAAGCTCCGCGGACAAATCGACGGCATACCGATCGCCCGTTCCGAGCGCCGCTTCAAAGCCCGTGAATAGCGCGCTAAGTTCCGCCTCGACCCCGCGCATTCGCCGCAGTTGATCGAGTACCTCCGGAAGCAGGTCCGGAGAGTCTTGGCAGACCTCTTGGGCGCTTCGATTGGAATCGAGGATCTCCACCAGGAGTTGACGGATGCGGGGTTCGGCTTCCATGTTTAGGCCCTCGTCCACACAAGGTTGCTCGGCTCCGCCCATTGCGCGAAGGTCTTAAGCGGATTGCGTGGTCATCTTTCTTCATGCTTCGAAAGGCTCGGCCTCAGGTCTCCAAGAGTCTCCGTAAGCAAAACCAGGCTGAGATTGAGTCGACGCTGAATGGTCTTGGTCGAGACGCCCAGGATCGCGGCCGCCTCCGAGTGAGTCATTCCCTGAATTCGAATCAGACTGAAGACCTCTCGTTCTTCGTCCGAGAGATTCTCGATGGCTTCCAGGATCCTTCGGGCGTTGGGAGTGAGCTCCGCTCCACTGCTCTCCTGCGATGGCGCAAGGGCGCTGTTGAGTTCAACGTTTTTGGCTTGCTCGTCGAGTCGGCGAGCTATTGAATTCATCTCCCACCGTATGTGCTGATTCGTCATCGCGAAGAACTGACGAACGGTTTGGGGGCGGGCTTGGCGCAGCGCCTTGATCATTCGTTCGGCGACCGCGCCGAGTAAATCTTCGGCTTCGATGCTGAACGGCGGTTTTGTCAATCGTGGATAGCTGCGATAGAGCACCGAGGCGCAGAGCATATGGAGCCGCTGCGCGGATCGCGCCAACAATGTCGAGACGACCGGCTCGACCGGCGAATCGCTCTCGAGATTCGCCAGTTCGTCGAGATATCGCTGGATGGACGCCGTCGTGTCGTTCTCGTCCACGCGAGTTCACCCCTGGATGAAGTCTCGTTTTGTCAAAGTTCTTCCCAAGAGGGTTGGCGCTGTCCAGCGTTAGCGCTCTCATTGTAGATCGAAACAGGTGAAGAGTTTAAGGGACGAAACGGTCGGACGCCAAGGCGGGGCGTCGGATCGCGGCTCTTCTTCTGCGTAGATCCATTTCGAGGCAATGGCTCGAGAAGCGGCCACTCAAGGCATCGGGGTTTCCAACTCGACCACGAGCGACGGCCGTCGTTCCATCTGCGGTGATCCACCCAAAACTCGTTTCCCCCGACCCAAAGTTGGCGAGTTGAGGATTGCGAATTGCTTTGCGATGGTGGATCGTTGGAACGATCTAGGTCGACTTTTGCGAGAGTCGTTCAGGAAGGCGTTCTCGTTGAAATTGACGCTTGCTTAAGCCCTTGCGCTGCGGACGATGAATTCTTATATATTCATTCTTTACTATATCTCTCGTGAGAACCGACATGGCAACCGTCTTTCTCAACGGAGCCGCTCGCGAAGCCAAAACGGGCGAACGTCTGATCGACTTGATCTTGCGATTGGAGATCGAGCTGCCCGCGGTGTGTTATCACCCGCAGCTGGGCCCGCTCGAGACGTGTGATACGTGCATGGTCGAACTTGACGGGCGGCTCGTCAGAGCTTGTGCTAACGCGGCGAGCGAGGGCATGAGAGTTGTGACGAACACCGCCGCGGCTTCGGCGGCTCAGCGCGAGGCCTTTGACCGCATCCTCTCGAACCACATGCTGTACTGCACGGTTTGCGACAACAACAACGGCAACTGCACGATCCACAACACGACGAAGTTGCTTGCCGTGGAACATCAGGCGATTCCGTTCAAACCGAAACCCTACGAGGTCGACGACTCCAATCCTTTCTACCGCTACGACCCCAGTCAGTGTTTGCTCTGCGGGCGTTGCGTCGAGGCGTGCCAGGACGTCGAGGTGAATGAAACGCTCTCGATCAACTGGGAAGACGAAAACCCGCGCGTGCTTTGGGACGGTGGATCGAAGATTGGGGAATCGAGCTGCGTCTCGTGCGGACATTGCGTGACCGTATGTCCTTGCAACGCCCTGATGGAGAAATCGATGTTGGGACGTGCTGGGTTCCTCTCGGGCATCCCGAAACCCGCGCTCGAAGGCATGATCGAAATTGTGAAAGGGATCGAGCCCGAGGCTGGCTACGGGACAATCCTCAAAGTGTCCGAAGCCGAGTCGGCGATGCGTTCGTCCCGCGTCCGGCGGACAAAGACCGTGTGTACGTACTGTGGAGTCGGTTGCAGCTTCGACGTTTGGACGAAAGACCGTCACATCCTCAAGGTCGAGCCCGAGCACGGCCCGACCAACGGAATCTCCACTTGCATCAAAGGCAAGTTTGGTTGGGACTTCGTCAACAGCTCCGATCGCCTCGGAACGCCCTTGATCCGAGAGGGGGACAAGTTCCGCGAGGCGAGCTGGGACGAAGCGATTGGGCTCGTTGCCCGTCGAATGTTGGAAATCAAGGCAAAAGACGGACCAGACTCTCTCGCTTTCATCTCCTCGTCGAAATGCACCAACGAGGAGAGCTACCTGATGCAAAAGCTGGCCCGAGCGGTCGTCGGCACGAACAACATCGACAATTGCTCGCGCTACTGCCAGGCGCCTGCGACGCAGGGACTGTTTCGCACCGTGGGCTACGGCGGCGACTCAGGGTCGATTACCGACATCGCCAGTGCGGGCCTGGTAATGATCATCGGCAGCAATACGGCGGAGAGCCATCCCGTGCTCGCAACCCGGGTAAAGAGCGCCCACAAGCTGAGAGGCCAAAAACTGATCGTCGCCGACTTGCGCGAGCATGAGATGGCAAGTCGAGCCGACGTCTTCCTGCGGCCCACGTCCGGGCACGGATCTGATCTATCTTTCGGCGATCAGCCGCTACATCCTCGATGCAGGCTTGGCCAAGAAAGACTTCCTCGACCAGTGGGTCGAGGGTCTGGACGATTACCGCAAGAGTCTCGAGCCGTTCACCCTGGAAGCGGCGGAGAACGCATGCGGGCTTTCCGCTACAACCTTGAAGGACGTCGCGCATATGATTGCCGAAGCCGACGGCGTGTGCATCCTTTGGGCGATGGGGGTGACGCAGCATACGATGGCCTCGGACGCCTCGACGGCCATTTCCAACCTGCTTTTGATCACCGGGAATTACATGCGGCCCGGGGCGGGCGCGTATCCATTGCGCGGACACAACAACGTTCAGGGCGCAAGCGACCAGGGCGCGATGCCGAACCTTCTACCCGGTTATCAGGCCGTCGAAGACCCTGAGGTTCGCTCCAAGTTCGAGGCGTCGTGGGGTGTGAAACTTCCGACCACGAAGGGTCTCGACAACCACGAGATGGTCGAGGCGATCCAATCGGGAGCGCTCAAATCGATGTTTCTGTTTGGAGAGGAGATGAGTCTCGTCGATTCGAATGCAAACCACGTTCAGGACGCGTTCCACAAGCTGGATTTCTTCGTCGTCCAGGAGGTCTTCTTCAGCTACACGTGCCGGTTCGCGGATGTTGTACTTCCCGCCTCACCAAGCTTGGAAAAGGAGGGAACCTTCACGAGCACCGAGCGGCGGATTCAGCGACTGTACCAGGTCTTCGAACCGCTCGCGGACAGCAGGCCCGACTGGCGGATCGTCCAGGACGTGGCGAACCGTCTCGGCGCCAACTGGTCATACTCGCATCCTTCGGAAATCATGGACGAGATGGCTTCGCTTACTCCACTCTACGCGGGAGTTTCTTACGATCGTCTCGAGGGCTATAAGTCTCTGCAGTGGCCGGTCGCGGCCGACGGTACCGACGAACCTTTGCTTTACACCAAAGGCTTCGCTTTCCCGGACGGAAAGGCAAGGCTTTACCCGCTGGCTTGGTCGAATCCAACAGAGCAGCCCGACGAAGAATACGACCTCCACTTGAACAATGGCAACCTGCTCGAGCACTTTCATGAGGGCAATATGACGTATCGAGTAGAGGGCATCTCCGAGAAGACCCCCGACGTTTTCGTCGAAGTGTCTCCCGAGCTTGCCTTGGATCGCGGCGTTCAGAGCGGCAGCCGTGTCGAGCTCGTCTCCCGTTACGGCCGGGTCCGGGTTCGAGTGCTTGTGACCAATCGAGTTGTCGGCAAGCAGCTTTTCATGCCGATGAACTCGAGCGAATCGGCCGTGAATCGGTTGATTGGAGGCAACACCGACGCGGTAACGCACACGCCAGCTTACAAAGAGGCCTCGGTGCGAATGGTCGTTCTGGACGTTGCCGGCGAAAGCCCGCTGCCGCGCATCAACCATCGCAACGGCAAGCCGACGCCGAGGCCAGGCGTCGAGGTCGAGAAGAAATGGCAAAGAGGGGATTACTCACCTCCAGGCGCCGATCTGGTACAGAGTCGAGACGAAAAGAGAGAGGACTAAGTGCAATGGCTCGCCCGATTCTTTTGGACCTGCCTCCACGCGATCCACGCACCGAGCTGCTTTCTCGACTCGAGCTCGCGCCCGCGGAACACGCCGAGGCGATGCTCGCCGCCTATGAGGTTCTTCAAGGCCTGCACGATCGAGGGCTGCTCGAAATCCTCCGCGGGCTTTTGGGCTCGAGCGACAAGGTTCTCGAAATTGCGGTTGACGCGGCGAAGGCTCCTGAGTCGATAAGGGGTCTTCGAAACCTCATGCTCATGGTCAATATGCTCGGAGCAATCGAACCCGAGAAGCTTTCTGCCTTCACGAAGAGCGTTCCCTCGGCAATCAACGCAATCGATCTCGAGAGCGAACCGCCGGGGATGTTCAAACTCGCGATGAGTTTCCTGTGGGATAAGAACCTTCGGCGATGTCTTGCCGCTCTAAAAGTCATGCTGAAATTGATGGGCGAGCAGGACAAGCCCTCCGTCAGGGTGCAAGCAGAGAAGTGACCCAGGCTCGTTGGTTCACTTTTTCTGAAGGAGCACAGGTGTGGATAAGCGATTTCAACCCGCGCAAGAATCGCTCGCCGTTGGCGACATTGCGGGTTTAGCCTCGGTGTTGGAGGCTGACCCAGGGTTGGCTGCCGCTGTCTCTGGAGCGAACGACCATCCGACGCTTGTGCAATGCCTTGTACTGACAATGCCGCCAGTGGATTCACTCGAAGAGTTGATCGATCTTCTCGCTGACCATGGCGCCGAATTGACCGATCCGCTCGTCGCCGCCTGCGGCATTGGCAACACAAGAGCGGTCGCGAAACTGCTGGATCTCGGAGCCAAAATCGAAGGCAACGGCCGCTGGTCGTCGCTCGAGGAGGCGCTTTATTTCGGACAGGAAGCGGTCGTTTCGCTCCTGCTCAACCAGGGCGCGGTCGCCAACAATCTTCGCACAGCCGCGGGGTTGGGAGATCTGGAGAAAGTCGCTGGTTATTTTGATGCACAGGGCTCTTTGACGCCGGCCGCCGGAGAAATCGCCTGGCCGTTTCAGCAGAATTCTATCCCAGAAGTCTTGCGACGCGACCGTCGGCAAATGCTCGGAAATGCGCGTCGTCTACGCGGCGTCATGGGGACGTAGCGAAGTTGCTACGTTTTTGATGAGCGTGGGCGCCGAGGTTAATCTCATTCCGCTTGGGTTCGATTACTCTGGCACTCCGCTACATTACGCCGCCTTCCAAGGTCGTGCCGAGATGGTTGAGCTCTTGTTGCGTCACGGCGCCGATCCTGCCGTTCGAGACACAAAGATTCAAAAGCTGGCGGAGGATTGGGCGGAGCATAGCAAACACAACAAGCTCGCCGAGCGACTCCGCGGCATGCGCATACAGCGATCTTGACGTCGACGGACTCAAATCTCCACCTCGCCCAGACGCTCAGCAGCCCAATCCCGCTTGCCCTACGGCGTCTTGACGTCCATCTTCAGCTCGCGAACGAGGAACGCCCACTTGTCGGCGGCCTCTTCGATGATCTTCGTCGTCGGCTTGCCAGCGCCGTGGCCGGCCCGCGTTTCGATCCGGATCAGCACGGGCGAAGTTCCCGACTGCGCTTCTTGGAGCGTCGCGGCGAACTTGAAGCTGTGCGCGGGCACGACTCGGTCGTCGTGGTCCGCCGTGGTCACCATCGTCGGTGGGTAATGCACCCCTGATTTGATATTGTGCAAGGGCGAATAGGCGTAAAGCGCTTTGAACTGGTCGGCGTTGTCGGAAGACCCATAGTCGTCGATCCAGGCCCATCCGATCGTGAATTTGTGGAACCGGAGCATGTCCATCACTCCGACCGCGGGAAGAGTTGCGCCATACAGGTCTGGACGCTGAGTGAGACATGCTCCGACCAAGAGCCCTCCGTTCGATCCGCCGCCGATCGCCAGCTTGGCGGACTGAGTGTACTTTTCGTGGATCAGCCACTCCGCCGCGGAAATGAAGTCGTCGAACACGTTCTGTTTGTGCAGTTTGGTGCCGGCCTGGTGCCAAGCTTCTCCGTACTCCCCCCCTCCCCTCAGGTTGGCCACGGCGTAAACTCCGCCCATCTCCATCCAGACCAGGTTCGCTGGACTGAAAGAAGGCGTAAGCGGAATGTTGAAGCCGCCATATCCATAGAGAAACGTGGGATTGTTGCCGTTTTTCTCAATCCCTTTCTTGTAGCTCAAGAAGATCGGGATCTTGGTTCCATCTTTGCTCGTATAGAACTGCTGGATCGTCGTAAAGTCGTTGGGATCGAAATCGACTTTTGGCGCCTTATAGAGCTTGCTCTCGCTGGTGACCGGGTTGAAACGGTAGATCGTCGAAGGTGCTGTGAAGGAGTTAAACGAGTAGAAGGTCTCCTTGTCGGTGCGTTTGCCGCCGAACCCGCCCACGGTCCCGAGGCCCGGAAGCGCAACTTCGCGATCGAGCGAACCGTCGAGCTTGAAAACCTTCACGACCGAGTGCGCGTCTTTCAAATAGGTCGCGATGAAACGATCGCCCACCACTCCAACGTTGTCGAGCGTTTCCGCTGCCTCCGGGATCAACACCTTCCAAGAAGTCTCCTCGGGCTTTCTCGTATCAATCGCTATGACCTTGCCTTTGGGAGCGCCTTGTTCGACTTGAACCAGAAGACCGGGCCGTCGTTGTCCAAAAACGTGTATTCATGTTCCAGGGTGCCGATCAACTCGACGATCGGCGAGCCTGCTTTCTTCAGATCCTGGTAGAGGACCATGTATTTGTCGTCGGTGCCTTTGCTGACGGTAATGACCAGGTAATCGCCGGAATCGGAAACTTGGCCGTGGAACTGCCATTCCTTCTGGTCGGGCCTCTCGTAGACAAGCTTGTCATGATCTTGAGGAGCGCCCAGGACGTGATAGTAAAGCTTGTTATAAAAGTTCGGTTGTTTGAGGTCGGCGCCTTTCTCGGGCTCGGGGAATCGGCCGTAGTAGAAGCCCTTTCCATCCTTTGTCCAGGAGGCGCTCGAGAATTTGATCCACTTGAGGACGTCGCCTAAATCTTTGCCGGTTTCGACGTCGCGAACCCTCCACTCGTTCCAGTCGGAGCCCGCGGCCGCGAGGCCATAGGCCATCAGCTTGCCGTCGTCGCTGATCGAGGTCCCTGCCAGCGCCACAGTGCCGTCCGCGGTGAGCGTGTTCGGGTCCAAGAGCACGCGAGGCTCGGCGTCGAGCGACACTGTTACGTAGAGCACGCTTTGATTCTGAAGGCCAGAGTTCTTGCTGTAGAAGTAAGAAGACCCTTCTTTCCTGGGCGTGCTGAACTTCTCGTAATTCCAGAGCTTGGTGAGCCTGTCCTTGATGGCCTTGCGCTCGGGGATCGACTCGAGGTAAGCGAAGGTGATCTTGTTCTCGGCCTGGACCCACGCTTTGGTCTCCGCGGAATCGGGATCCTCCAGCGGCCTAAAGGGATCGGCGACCTTTATGCCGTGATAGTTCTCGACAACCTCGGCCTTGGGAGCTTTGGGATAGTCGTACGTGCCAGGCGAATCAGAGCCTGCTGCGATGCTCATAAAACCGATTGCTCCCAGACAAGACGCCAATCGCATGCTCACCATCAAAAGAGCCCCTTTTGCGCGTTTTTCGGAATGCGGACCATCCCTGTAAGAATTGAGTTAGTGTAAAGTGCGAATCGAGCCGTCGCAACCCGCGCAGATGAACCTATCTCGAGAGAATGACGCCATGCATAAATGCCTTGTCTTGGTTTCTGCATTTGCTTTCGGCCTCGCGCTGGCCTCCCAACCGCCCGTTCAGGTTTTCGCCGACGACAAATCGCCGAGCCCGCCCGCGGTTTCCGAGCGAGCTTTGAAGATCCACCACTCAGGGCTCTTGTTCGACGGTCACAACGACTTGCCCTGGCGGCTCAGGTCCGCGGGCGACATGAGCTTCAAGACAATCGACATCGCCCAGCGGTCGACAAAAGGCCAGACCGACATTCCTCGTATGCGCGAAGGCGGACTCAAAGCTCAGTTCTGGTCGGTTTACATTCCCAGCGAGCATCCCGACCCTGCACGCACGGTTTTGGAACAGATCGATCTGGTTCATCGGATGGTCAAGCGGCTATCCAAAAGATCTCGAGCTGGCAAGGTCGGCCGACGACGTCGAGCGGATCGTCAAGGAGGGCAAGATCGCCTCTCTGATCGGCATCGAAGGAGGCGTCGCGATCGAGAACGATCTGGCGATGCTGCGTATTTATCGCGCTCTGGGCGTGGGCTACATGACGCTCACCCACAATAAGACGCTCGACTGGGCGGACTGTGCGATTGGTCCGTTTACGAACGACGGACTTTCCCCGTTCGGCGAGCGAGTGGTTCGCGAGATGAACAGACTTGGGATTCTTGTTGACATCTCGCACGTATCGCCCGCGACGATGGCCGACGCGTTGAGAGTCTCGCAAGCGCCGATCATCGCCAGCCACTCGAGCGCGTTCGCGATCGCCCCGAGCCCGAGGAACGTTCCTGACGAAATCTTGAAGATGCTCCCCCAGAACGGCGGGGTGATCATGGTCAATTTCTACTCGGGCTTCGTTTCACCGGAGGCTGCGAAGCTGGTCAACGAAGCCAGGCGCAATCTCGAGGCGAAACATCACGACCCCAAGGAATTCGGCAAAGCGTTCCAAAAGTGGTTTATGACCGCAAAGCTGCCGAGGGGAACGATTAGTGAAGTGGTCGATCATATCGACCATATCGTCAAGGTCGCGGGGATCGACCATGTGGGCATCGGGTCCGATTTCGACGGCATCACGCAGTGGCCCGAAGGGCTCGACGACGTGTCGTCGTATCCACGTCTTACCGAGGTGTTGCTCTCGCGTGGTTACTCGGAATCCGACATCCACAAAATTCTGGGCGAGAACGTGCTGCGTGCTCTGAGGAAGTCGGGCGAAGTGGCGGCCAAGCTCCAGGCCGAGACTCAACCAGACGTCGAGAAGCCGACGCCCGAATCGAACGATTGATTAAACCGGAGGATCGTCTACTTGAGATTCGACTCAGGCGAACAACTGCTTGACGACTTTGCCGCCGTCGACGATCTTGATCGGCCTGCCCTGAGGACTGAGGTTTTCCTTCGCTGGGTCGATATTCAGACACTGGCAGAAGCTTCTCATCAAGTCGTTGACGGCGACGGGACTGTCCTTCACTTCAGTCCCATCGTCTGACGAAGCGCCGATCACCTGACCGCCGCGGATCCCCGCCCCTGCGAGGGCAACGTTGAAGACCCTTGGGAAGTGGTCTCTGCCGGCGCTGGGATTCACCTTCGGCGTACGGCCGAATTCGCCCATCCAAATGACCAACGTGCGACCCAGAAGACCTCGCTTTTTTAAGTCCTCAACAAGCGTCGCGAAGCCTGGGTCGACGGCGCCTGCGAGCTTGTCGACTCGCTCGTTGTTCTGTTGGTGCGTGTCCCAACCGTTGGAACGAACTTCGATGAACGTCACTCCCGTCTCGACGAGCCGACGAGCCAGCAGGCAGCCCTGGCCGAAGGGGGTCCTGCCGTAAGCGTCGCGGATCGGCGCGGGTTCCTGATCGAGGTCGAACGCCTTGAGCCTTGGCGACATGACCATCCCGACCGTTTGCTTATAAATGGCGGAATGTTCCTTGACGCGGTCGACCCCGCCAGCGCGAACGTAGCCTTCTTTTTCGAGCTTGCTCATCAGCTTGAGCCGGCGGACGAAGCGATCTCCGCTGACGCTAGGGATCACGTTCGTTGGCGGCTTGGTGGGGTCCCCCACGACAAAAGGCTCGAACTGTACGCCCAGCATTCCTGCGCCAATCGTACCTCCGTTGACGCTCACCATGTGAGGCAGATCGAACTTGGGGTCGCCGATCTCATTGCAAACCGCGGAGCCAAAGCTGGGGTGCTTGACCGACCCCGAGGGCGAATAGCCCGTGTGCAACTGGTACGTCGCACGTTCGTGATTGCCCTCGCGATTGGTCATTGAACGGACAAGCGCGATCTCCTTCATGGCCTTGGCGGTTCGACCCCACGACGAGGCGATTTGGATTCCCGGAACCGCCGTGGCGATGGCCTGAGTGCCGCCGCCGTGGGGTTGGCCGGGCTTGGGGTCGAAGGTTTCGAGCTGGCTCGGGCCTCCCTGCATCCAGAGCAAGATGCACGCCATCTGCCGCTTTCTCAAATCGTCTGCGTGCACCGCCAATAGGTCTGGGAACGAAAGGCCCAAGACGCCCGCGGCGCCAAGGCCGACGCGGCCAATAAAGCCCCGCCGATTGAACACATTTTGACCATTAACCGAAACGTCGACGATTGACTTCAGCATATTACTCATCGCAGGCCTCGATTCCTCAAACGTAACCGCGAACCAACCATGCGGGCCGAGGCGGATCTCAACGCCTGCTGACAAACTCGGTTGAGTTGATCAGGGCCCACAAGATGTCTTCGAACCCGGCTTTGCGGTCGCCGACCATCATGAGGTATTGTCCGCAAGTCTCAACTTCGCTCGTGGTCGGCGTTCTTGCGAGCACTTTGAGATAAAGCGCGTTCAAGACGGAGCGGTTGTCCTGGGTGGAGAGCAGAAGCTTGCCGAGCATGGTGTTGGGTCTTGCCTCGACGGCCTTGTTCACTTGCTGTCCGTTCATCAGGAACAGAGCCTGCGGGATGGTGCCCATCACGTCGTCGGTTGGAGTGGAAGGGTCCACGCCGAAGAGTTTATGGAGCACGTCGCGAGTGGTGAAGCCGCGGCCAAGCTTCATGCCTCCGCCGGTTGTTCCCGCGACGGCCTTGGCCAGCTTGCCTTGAAAGTTGATCGCCTCGAGCGGGAAGTCGAGAGCGTGCGATAGGGCGTCGAAGATCTGGTCTGAGCGGAGGCGGCTGGGACAATTCGCGGCGAAGGGAGTCCTGCCCGAAGCGACGTTGACCGAGCGTATCTCGCGCTGGTAGGCGTGCGTGTTCAAAATGGTCTTGAAGAGCCAACGAACGTCGTAGCCCCCTTTCGTCCATTCGTCTGCAAGCGCGTTGATCACTTCGGGCGCGTGCGGAGTGCGGCCGGGGCCCAGGTCGTCGACGGGCATATAGAAAGCATCGCCCATTAGCACATACCAGATTCGATTGATGAACGCCCTGGCAAACCAAGGATTGTCTTGGCTGGCGACGTAAGACGCAGCCAGAATTCTCCGCTGACGCACAGGCAGGTCGACTGGGATCGTCTCTTCGGAACTGGCCAGGAAGAACTTGGGTGCGACGGGAACGGTTTTCTTGGGGTCTTTCAGATCGGGCATGCCGTACCTTGCTTTGCCGCCGGCGTCTTCGAGGACGAACTTGGGGCGGAGCATCATCGCGATGGCCGCCTTGGCCTGACCTTTGGTCTTGGCAAGCTCCTTTTTGAGCGACGCTTCTTGTTTCTTGGGTACGTCGAGCTCGCGGCGAACCTTCGAGCCGGAGAAAAACGCCGCGAATTCGTGGAACTGGGTTCGCTTCCAGGAATCATTGGGGTGGTCGTGGCACTGGGCGCACTGGATCTGGATGCCCAGGAACACCCGCGAAACCTCGCCGGCCATTTCCACGGGCTGGGCCTGAGCCTGCGCGATCGAGAAGTTGACCGAGCCAACCTCGTCGTTTCTGCCAGTGTCGACGATCATTCTGGTGGCGATCTCATCCCAGGGCGTGTTCTTGGCCAGCTCTTTGGTCATCCATGTTTCGAACTGATCGTAACGGACCTGGTTGGGATTCTCGTTGCTAGAATGGAATTGGATCACGTCGCGCCAATAGCGAGCCCAGTTTCGTGCGTAGGAGTTGGTTTCGAGCAACTCGTCGATCAGTTTGGCGCGCTTCGAATTATCTCTGAGCCGGCAGAAAGCAATGATCCGGGCAGGGTCGGGAAGCTCGCCTGTGACATCGAGGTAGACCCTGCGGACGAACTCCTCGTCGGTCGTCAGTCTGGCTGGTGCGACTTTGGCCTCGGAGAGCGTCTTGTCGACGAGCCCGTCGAGCGCCTTGGCGTCGATCGTCGGTTTTTGGATGGTCTTGTTGAGCCGTTCGGGAAGTTTATAAGTCGTCTTGCTGCCGGGATTGCCGTCGCGGTTGCGGACAGCCTTTTGCAGTTCGCGGTACGCCTTGGCAACCTCTCGCGCTTCGCGATCCCCTGCCTTCTTGGCAAAAACCGCTTTCTTCTGACCCTTGTTGGTCTTGGTGGTCGATGCGATTGGGGACGTCTCCGGAGCCGATTTCGGGGCATCGTCGGCGGCTATAGACGCCCACCCCGCCGCCAAGATCAAACTCCCAGCAACCGCCAATGCCGCTAACATTTGCGTTCGCAAAACGGCTCTCATCGAATTACGCCTTTCGCCAACATCCCAAAGAAGCTCGAGGAGCGCCCGCTGGTGCTAATCTTTCTCCAAGCTCAACTCCCTAGATGTTCAACCCCAGAGGAAGGGGTTGGTATCGAAAGCGACTCCAGAATCGTCTCACTTGGCTGTGACAATGTTCGCGACCAACTGATCCTGCCTATCGCCTCGCTCAACCGCCGATCGGCCCAATTCCGACTCTCTCAGTTTCGCCCTTAACAGATTCTAGCTCAGTCGTTAGGAGCTAGAGATCGAGCATAAGCAAATTGACCACAAGCAAGCCGATCACCAGCATGCTTGCAATCGCCATGAGGCCGGCGGGCATCATCTTCTTGGTTTTGACGAATCGCGGCAGAAAGAAGCCCAGCATGACGACGCCCAGAGCCGCGCCAAGCCAGAACCCCAACTTCGTATTGAAGACGGATAAGACCGTCGCAACGCACGCAAAGACGGTGCTCGTTGTTCCAGCGATCAACGAAGGCTTGCTGCCAGCCTTGCGATAACCCATAAATCCGCCGGCGCCCAGCATCAATGCATAGGTAACGAGAGCGGACTGCCCCAAAATCGGAGTCATTGACAAAAATCTCCTTCGCGACGACCGAGCCGCATCAACGTAATGGAGCCCATATCTCGCGTCAACCAGCGATCTTTTGTCGCACGTTCCCAGTTAACGGAGAGCTTGACGATTCCGACGCTTCGCATAAATGGAGAGGTGGTATACGCTTCAGCATTTTCGCGATCGGGAGGACTGGTCAACATGCGAAACCAAATCTGCTTTCTTTGCACTGTGCTGATATCGCTTACGTTTGGCAGTCGTTCGTTTTCACAGACTCCAAAATCGAAGCCAGCCGAGAGCATTCCGCCCAAGGCTGCCGACGCCGATGCACCCCTGGCTGAGGGCTGGCCCAAGTCGACGGCGCCAGACGAGATCGAAGTGAAAACATACCCTGCCTATCGCGGCGCAGTTGCGGTAAACCCCAAAGCCAAGCTCGGGCTCGAGGACTTTCTGTTCTTCAGTCTCTTCAACCATATCCAGCGGAATGAGATCGAGATGACGTCGCCGGTCATCAACACCTACGAGCCAACGCTCATCGAAACGCCCGGTTCCGAAGGCGAAGCGACTATGGAGTTCGTCTATCGCTCGTCAAAAATCGGCAAGCTCGGCAAGGACGGAGAAACGGTGAAAGTCGTCGACCACCCTAGCGCGAAGTACGTGTGCCTGGGCGTTCAAGGGTCGATGACCAACAAGAAATTGACCCAAAGCGTCGATCGGCTGCACAAGTGGCTTGACGAACATAAGACCGAATACGTTGCCGACGGTCCGCCGCGAAGACTGGGATATCACGGACCCATGACGCCGGTTCGCCAGCGTCTCTGGGAGGTGCAAATCCCGGTCAAGGCGGTCGAGGCAAAGAAAGACGAGCCCAAGGAAACCCCCAAGACCGAGCCGAAGTCCGAGAAGGAGACGGCAAAGCCCAAGGCGGATTGAAATCGATTGGCTCGAGCCTCCGCCTTTAGCCTGAGCGGAGGCCTACCTGCCATAGGCCTATGGCGTTGCCTGCAGGGTCGCTGATTGTCGCAATCCAAAGGTTTCCCTCGGCCTGGATCGGTTTGACGATTTCGCCTCCGGAAGCGATCGCTCGTTCGACGGCGGCGTCGACGTCCTCGACGTAAAAGTACGCCAAGAGTCCAAAATCCAAACCGGGCTTTCGGTCGGTCGTCCAGCGTCCGATCAGATGTCCGGCTGCGTCGTGGAATCTGGGATCATCGGTGTCTGCACGTTCGATCGACCAGCCGAGCACGCTCGCATAGAAGTCGGCGGACTTGCGAGCGTCATCCGTGGGGATCTCCAAGTAGGAGAGGCCGCCGTGCCTGGTGAGAAGAGCGTCGACGCCGGTTGAATTATCGCTCTCATTTTGGAGGTCGTGTTCGGACATCGGACTCTCCGCTGATCATGGTTGTGCGTGGAAGTTCTGCCAGTAATCTTTCCAATTCTCCCCTGGGATCGTCCCAAGCTCAAGCAAAAAAGCGGCCCGGGCGATTTGGTAGTCGATCCACTTTCGTTCGGAATCGTAGCGAGCGGATGCGTAATCGTTTGCGGACAACCGGTACATAGTGATCTCGTACTGAATCAAGACCGTCGGGATTACCGCTTCGTTCTCGAACGACTTCGCCAACGACTCGCATTGGCCTCGAAGTCTAAAGATTGCCCTGGCTGCCTTTTGAGAGCTCAGGTTGTAGTCCAGTGCCAATCCGCGGAGCAGCCTTACACGCTTCCTGACCATTGCCTTCCACGTTTCGGTCCGCTTAGGGAAGCCTGGCTGAACACTCGAGCATGCTTTTTCCATGAATCGATTCAGCTCGGTCGGCTCGGTGCGACTTGCATTAAGTAAAGACTCTCCCGAGATCATGACGTCTTGAATTCGGGGGAGCGCTTTGAGAATCGCCTCAAAGACCTGTGTGTCCGACGTCTCGACCTCTAGCCTGAACGCAACTCGATCGAGCTTCTGAAACAGTTCCAGGGGTCCCTGATCCAACTCGATCGGAGCCTCAACTGGCAACCCCAAATGCACCTTCAACTCGTCGAGCAAGCTTTGCAACGCATCGGCGCGTTTCGGCGCCCAACCAATGGAGAGGGGCGCCGGCCCGAGAAAAAACCCGACGGGCGGGACTTCGCTCTGATCCTTCAGTCGCCCAAGGTGATCCTTCAGGCCTTTGGCGATCTGTTCCCAGGCCGAAGACTCCCAATGCAGCCTCTCGATCTCTGAGCACTCGGCCAGCAGATTTAGATACTGCTCGGTCGGATCCTGGAATGCATCGTCGGAGTTTCCACCTTTGGATTCCCTGAGATCTCGCTCGAATAGCACAAATTCGTTCACATGATAGCGATCCTTGAGAGCCACCAATCTTGTGAGGTCGATCGGCTCGGCAGTTTTCTCCCCGGCGACCATACGTCGGTGTTTAATAATAGCCAGGCCAACCGCATCTTCGAGTGTGAGGCGGAAGGGCTTCGCGTCCTTCGAAATACCGAACACGAACCGCCAGTCGACCTGCGGATCCGTCTCGAAAGTCAGACTGACCTTCGCCTTCTTATCGCCTGCAACCTCGTCTTGAGATCGAGCAGTTGAGAGCAAGGTTCCCAGGGCCAACCCCAAAGAGACCACAGCGAATACTCGGACGGCCTTTGACACGTTGATCCTCCTTGAAGCAAGAGTTCGCAGTCGTACGCCAAGCAGCGGCGTCAGCCCTGCTTGGGTCGGTTCCCCCCCGGTCGCCCGTTAACATGGACGCCACACCGCTGCTTCGTCAAGCGAACCAGCGACTGGCCAACGCGCGGCCGTTGCGATTCTCTTTTCCTCGGTGGAGCACGCCTACGAACTCTGGCTTTGCAGCACCATCGACGTTACGGCCGTTTTTGCAGGGTTCAGGACAACCTCGAGCGAGCCGGACTCCGAAACCTTCGCGTAGGCCCCCGACCCGCCATAGCCCATTTGAAAGTAAGTGTACGAAGTGTTTTGCACTGGTGAACTGACTCTCAGCGAGTTCAGGTCGTTGAACGCCAAAACCATCGTGCCTTTCGAGTTGCGAAGCCGGATCGTGTCCGGTCCTTGATAATGGACCAACGAATTGACGGTCTCGAACCAGATGCCGCGGACTTTACCGAGTGAACCCAGCATTCCCGAGACTGGGGTCTCAGAAGTCGTACTTCCGTCGTTGTTTGGAATCACAACTGCCGCACGATTCACCACGGCCAGGCCGCCGTCTAGATTCACAGGAGTCGCAAAGTCGGCGACCGTGCCGTTTGCAACAGCGAGGTGAGCGCGACTGAGGAGCTTCCTCACTTCGAGGGGCTCGAACTGGAGAGAACGGCTGCGAGTCATTCCTACGCCTTCTTCGGGATCAGGCCTGCCGACTGCTCGCGCATCATAAGGATGCGACTCTCGAGATCTTCATCGAATCCCAGGCGAGGCGGACTTTAACGAGGCTTGGCATCTCAATTAGCGCGAGGAAGCTCATTCGCCAAGCAAGCAGGCGACCGTCGATGCGAAATCGAATTGTCCCTCAGTTCTACAGGGTTGCGGGCCTAGGAGCTCTGGCTTTGCAGCTCCATGGTTTTGACACCGGTCTTTGCAGGGTTCAAGACCACCTCGACCGTGCCGGTTTCCGTAGCCTTCGCGTAGGCCCCTGCTCCTCCGAGTACTTTTTGTGAATACACACGCGCAAGTGCGCTCTGACTCGAAGACCCGGCCTTTACTGGATTTTGGTCGTTGAATGCGATCAGAATCGCGCCTTTTGAGTTGTGAAGCTGGATCGTGTCTGGTCCTTGGTAACTCCCGTATGCGTCAACACTCTCGTACCAGGTTCCCTGGAATTTGCCCATCGAGCCAAGGACGCCCGAGACGGGAGTTTCCGAAGTTGAGCTGCCGTCGGGATTGGTCGTCATGACAGCGGATCGATTGTTGACCGAGAGCGTCCCGTCGATCACCAAAGGGGCGGCCGCGACCGCAGTTGCGTGCACAACTGCATGGTGGGCATGAGCGTGCGCCAGAAGCTTCCTCGCTTCGAGCGGTTCGAATTCGAGAGAATGCTTGCGAGTCATCCAGAACCTCTCTTTCGGTCAGGCCCGTCGACGTATCCGCGCGCGGGAACCCAACTCCTAATGGTTTCATCGCATTCACAATGAGTTGGACTTTAGCGATTTTGCCGATTTTCTCGCGGGGTCTCGGAAAACCTGCCGAGCGCGAGCCAACCCTATCCTTCTTGAACGTGATTTCGCGAAGAGGTCTTTTCAGGGCTTCGCTCAGGCTCTAGGATCTGACTTCCCGAGTTTTCGTCACAACGACGGGCGCCGCCTCATCGGTGGGGGAAGCGTCGATCGCCTGACGAAGCGTCTTCTCCTGCGCTCATGGAGCTAGCCGACCTCGAGTCCGATCCTTGGCGCAGGCAGTGCGAATGGCTCGGCTCATCATGATCGATTTGACTAACGCATTGCCGTTGCCGGCGGCCCGGCATGCCAACCTAGCTTATTGATTCGCTTCTTCTATAGCCTTTTTTGAACGGGCAACATCGAACCGTTCGGACGACTGGCTTAACGAGCCGCCACAACGCAACGAGCCTTACCCCAATGGATGCCTCGAGCGGCCGTTCCCATTCAACAAATCCGGTGGTCCCAAAGCATTTCTATTCTTTGGACGCTCTTAGGGGAATAGCCGCTTTGGGAGTCGTCGTCTACCACTGGAACCACTTCTTCTATATTGGCACGGCGAAACCGTCGATCGACCTGACGCGGCTGCCCTTCTTCCGCGTCCTGAGGCTTTGCTACACGCAAGGCTGGGAGGCGGTCGACCTTTTCTTCTGCTTGTCCGGCTTCATCTTCTTCTGGCTTTATCGCCACAAAATTTCTAAACGCGAAACAACGACAAAAGAATTCTTTCTGCTTAGATTTTCAAGACTCTATCCATTGCACTTCTTAACTCTTATCTTCGTCACGGTTTGGCAAATGTTCATGCTTAGGCGTTACGGCGCCTTTTTTGTCTACGGAAACAACGACCTTTACCACTTCGTTCTCCAACTGTTTTTTGCCTCGGACTGGGGGTTTGAGAAAGGACTGTCGTATAACGGGCCGATCTGGTCGGTGTCGGTAGAGGTTCTTTGTTACGCCGCGTTCTTCCTCGTCTGCCGATTGAACTGGCTGCGCTGGTGGCAGCATGCGGCAATGATTTGCCTTGGGTACGTCGTGGCGACCTACGGGCCCGCATTCGTCGGCCGCGGAATTTTCTCGTTCTTCATCGGCGGCGCCGCGTTTTATCTCTACAAGGCTCTGGCGTCGCGCGGGATCTCTCCATTGGCCCTCAAGGTTCTCACCTTTTGTCTACTCCTTTTTTGGGCTCTTCAGACGTTCAATCTTTACATGAGCATTCTTTATAAATTTTATCGTGCTCATGTATGGCGGGAAAACTTCGAGCTGTTCGGGAGGGACCTGGCAGGCGAGTTTATCCAGTTTTGCACGCTTTATGCGTACCGGGGTCTGCTGTTTCCGCTTTCGATCGTCACGCTCGCCCTCTGGGAGACTTCTTACGGCGCTTTCGCCAAACGAACCGCGTTCCTGGGAAACCTGAGCTATTCGTCCTATCTCTTGCACTTCCCGCTTCAAATGGTCGTCGTCGCCCTTTTTCGGACGTTCAAGCTCGACTTCAATTTTTTCTACAAGCCGATTTCCATGCTGCTTTTCTTCGTGGTTCTCATTCCGCTCTCGCTAGGCAGTTTTCAGCTTTTCGAGAGAAAATGCCAACGGGCCATTCGCGATTGGGCGGGTCAGAGCCTCTTCTGGGCGAGACGCGAAACCGCGGTTTCGAAGCCCTCGGACGCTTAGTACTCTTTGCTTCGAAAGCCTCCGGGCTCATTCAATCCCGCAAGTTTCCTTGCGTGTTGCTACTAGTTCACTCGGCGTGCGTCGTTTCCGAAGAATCCTTGGGCCTCCAGCGATACAGCAAATTCTTGCCTCGAAAGTCCTCTTCGGTCAGCACAAAGTACTCGCCGTTCTTTCGCTTCATCGCTTGGATCGAATACGGCATGTCAAGCCAGCCGGCGTTGCCGCCAACCTCGGGACCTGGCGCCAGCGAACCAACATACGAACCGTCGGAAATCCTCAGGACGTGGGTATACAGTTTGCCGTCCTCCGGTTTGACCATGCCGACGAAGATATAGTCTCCCGCAATGTCCACTCCGGAAGGAGTGAGCGAAGTGCCATTGTCCGATCCTTTCGGGTTCACAGGCATATCGCGTTTGGTCCAACGCTCGAGCCGTTTGCCTGCCAACCAGCCGTCGTAACGCCGAGCCGTCAGACCTACAACGCCCCAAGAATCGATCGCCTGCCCCTTGAGGTAGCCGAACAGATAAAGCGAGTCGGTAGGCTTATCGTAAATAATCCTTCGGATGAGCTCGAAGTCCTCCGGCCAAGGCGAACTTCGTGGACTGTCACGATTGTAAATCGGCTCGCCTTTGTCGGTCCATCCGCCAAAAGGATAGTAGTGAATCGTCCTGTTTGGTGCGTCGCCGTGCCAGACGCCGCCGTCGTCGTCGACGTCCCAAGCCCAGGTCTCTCCTTTCGCCGAGATGCGCCGCTTGGCCTCGCGACCAGTCCGTCGGGCTCGTTGAATGTGAAAAGCCGATAGCCTCCGCCGTATTGACCGATCGTGTACAGCAACCTACGACCTTGTAGCCTTCTGAACAGAACCGAGCATCCATGCTGCAAACGCTCGGCCTCTTGGGGATTCTTCGGATCCACCGTGAACGCCTTCAGTCGCCACTGAGAAACAGACTCGCTCTTTGATAGATCGAGGTCGAAGATCGCGGTTCGACCGTAGATCACGCTGCCGTCCGTATCGGGGTCGAATCCAAAAGTGTCCACGAACGCAATCGAGATCAACTCCCAGCGCAGTTTTCCCTCTGGCGTGAACGAACGGAGAACCAAGTTGCCCGATGGACTGCCGCCAAAACCCATCGCAACGTAGAGATTACCTTCCCGGTCGGCGCCCGCGCCTCGTAGTGCAAAAAGCTTTCTCGGTTCAACCTTTCCGGGAACGCCCGAACGCAAACCTCCATTGTCGCCGAGGGTTGAGACCAATCGAGGTTCGTTCGCGATATCGTAGATCAAAACCTGCTGACGAGGTCCATCGTCGCAAACAAGCAGACGTCCTTTGGGATCGATCGCCACGCTGGTCGGCAAATCGACGCCCTCGAGCGCCGATCCAAGGGATGCGCCGTCAACCGTCCGATGTTGGATCTTGGTTTCCTCGAGCACCCAGAGTGAACCATCTGCCCCAATCGCCGCGTCCTTGGCGCCTTCGAGCTTGAACCTACCCGACGTCGAAAGATCGGTCGTTCGTCGCGTCTCAATCGCTTTCTTGTAGACCACCGCGATCAAATCCTCACGAGCCGAAAGGCCGACGGCCTCCTCGCCCAAGTCCACCTCGTCGACAAACTTTGCCGAGTCGAGCTCGCCTGGCTTCCAGCGAAAACGGAGCAGTTTCTTGCCTGCGTTCGCGATGTAGAGATAATCCCCCCACGCAGCCAAGGCGTTATTCGCCGTGCCCCAGCCCCAAGCCGTCTCTTTGCCCTTCCCGTCGTGCTCCCTGAGGAGCACGCGATTGACCTTTCCGTCTTTGTACAAACCAGCACAGCGGCCGGCCTCATCCCACGATACGCCTGCGAACACGGTCCCGTCGGGCGTGACCTCAATCTCGTCGGCGCCGTTCTGAACCCACTCGCCAAAGCCGTTCTCACCCGCCCCAGCAAACGAGTTGCCGACCCAGCTCGTCCTGTGCTCGAGCGGAATGATCTTCTCGGCAGGTCCATCGAAAGGAGAGACGCTGCAAAGCACAATCATCGCAAGAACTGTTCTCATAGCACTGCTGCTCCATGGCGATTCAAAGCCGGCTGGGAGCCGTTGGCTCCTCGGAAATTCAATAATCCACCCCAACAACCTCTACTGAGATCTCAGTCAGATGTCAATCGTATCTTGAAGATCCAACACCTCTCGACTACGATGAAGGGATGTCTAAAATCGTTCGAGAGGGTTCATCGTCGAGGGTCGAAACTTGCCCGCCAGTCCAAGGTAGAGGGTTGCTCAAGGATCAAGCCTACAAAGAGCTGAAGGCGCTCATTCAATCCGGCGATTTTCCACCGAACACGTTTCTTTCGGAGCGCCAACTTGTGTCAAGGTTGGGAATGAGCAAGACGCCGATTCGATCGGCTCTCGAGCTTCTCCAAGCCCAAGGCCTGGTGATCGTCTCTCCGCAGCAAGGGATCGTGGTGACCGATCTCTCCGCGCGAGAGATCACGGAACTTTTCGATGTTCGCACCGCTGTTGAACCGTTTGTCGTCATGAGTCTGGGCAAGCGAAATCTCGGCGCGGGAGCGTTCGCAAGCCTCGAGAAAAATCTGAAGCTCCAGGAGACCGCGGCGAAGGCGGGCGACGCACTGGCTTCCACCCACCTCGACGTCGAGTTCCATTTACTGCTCTCGGAATCGCTTGGAAATCGAGAGATTCTGGCATGGCTCGAAAAGTGTTTCGACAAGCTTCACCGCTCGATTCTTAGGATCAACCGCCTTGCGCCTGGCAGACTCCGCAAGAGTCAGCAAGACCATGCCTCGATTCTCTCGGCAATTCGCGGTTCAAATGGCGAGATTGCCGCGCGCAGGATGACCGAACATCTCAAGTATGGGCGTCAGTTTTTGCTAGGCTCGGGCGACGGCTGAACCCCCCTTCTGGGATCTCCGCCCTTCGCTTCGCTCCGAACCAATTGGCTCTCCTGAGCGTCTTCAAGGAAGGCTCGAGGGTCGAGGAGGAAAAAGCGGATGAAGGATCGCGGCAGAGGCGCGCTGGTTGGATTGGCTGTGGGCGATGCTCTCGGCGCTGCAGTGGAATTCAGACAGCCAGGCAGTTTCGCGCCTGTAACTGGCTATCGAAGCGGCGGACCGCACCGGCTCGAAGCCGGCGAGTGGACCGACGATTCGAGCATGGCGCTTGCGCTAGCGGACAGCATCGCAACCAAAGGATGGGATTTGAATGACCAGGCTCAGCGTTACGTCGCTTGGTGGAAGACTGGAAAATACACTGTCAACGGGCGTTGCTTCGACATAGGAATCACCACCCGAGCAGCGCTTGGGAACTTTGTCGCCGGAGGAGACGCCCTTGCCTCGGGAGAACGCTCCGAGCGAGCCAGCGGCAACGGATCGATCATGCGCTTGGCGCCTGTGCCGATCAGGTACGCTCGCTTGTATCCCAACGACATCGAATCGCTTTCGATCCTGGCCAAGGAATCGAGCTTGCCAACTCACGCAAGCTTACAATGCACTTCGGCTTGTCGGTATCTTGCAACGGTGTTGGCTGGGCTGATCCAGGGCGAGGATCCAGAGCTCATCCTCTCGCCGGATTGGCCAGCGCTCGCGGAACTCAACGACCTCGAGCCCTTGCACCCAGCCGTCCAGGAGGTTGCTCTGGGCAGCTTCAAGCGGAAGCGGCCGCCAGACGTCCGAGGTTCCGGGTGGGTCGTCGAGAGCCTGGAGGCGGCCCTCTGGGCCTTTCACGACGCCGACTCGTTCGAGGATGCAGTGCTCAAGGCCGTCAATCTCGGCGACGACGCCGACACCACCGGGGCGGTCTGCGGGCAACTCGCAGGCGCCTACTGGGGAGAATCGAACATCCCAGCGGCGCTTCGCTCAGGACTGGCTCGCAGAGACATGATCGAAAAGGCCCTCGCGGGTTTGATCGGCGAATCGACGGCTAGAGCCCAACCGCTTGCCTGAGGGATTGCGTTTGACCCGCAACTCGCTCGATACAAGGTTGAGAAGACGTTCGTCGCGAGCGACTTCAAATTGATCTTACCCACGATTCATGAAGCTCGACCACCTTGGCGGCGACGTCGAACGCCGCCCTTGGCCGAGCGATCCGTTGCACGTTTTCGCGCATCGCCGCCAGCCGCGTTGGGTCGTCGAGCAGGCGATCGATCTTGTACGAGAGCGCGGGCAGGTTGTTACACCGCAAGGCAGCGCCTTCTTCGAGGAGATGATCGGAGTTCCGCTCCTCTTGACCTGGGATGGGATCGACCACGATAAAAATGAGACCGCAGGCCAAGGCCTCGGACGTCGTCAAACCACCAGGCTTGCCGACGATCAGGTCGGCCGCTGCCATATACTCGTGAATATCCGTCGTATAACCAATCACTTTGAGCTCAACTCGAGAGCCGTCTGGTTGCTCGCTTGCAAGAGTCTCCAGTTGGGCCTTCAGTTCCTCGTTCCGGCCGCAGATCGCAACCACCTGTGCTGAGTGTTGGAGTTTTAAGAGTGAGCTCATCAAAGAGTGAATGTTCCCAACGCCATAGCCGCCGGCCGAGATCACTAGCACTGGACCGTGCTGATCAAGCCCGTGCTTGGCTCTCATCAACTCGCGATCCGGAAGGCGAGAGAATTCCGGGTCGATGGGAATGCCTGATACGGTCAGCCGATCACCCGAGACGCCCAACGCTTCGAGGTGCGCGCGGGTCTCGTCGCAGGCTACAAAGTAATGAAGGGTGCCAGGCGAGAGCCACTGGGCGTGAATGTCAAAATCTGTAACAACCGTCGTCGCTCGAGTCGAAACGCGGGGATTCCCGTCCAGTCGCGTGACGATTTCGGCCGGTAGAAAATGAGTGCAAATCGTTGCGTCGGGCTGATGCTCCTCGAGCATCTTCACGAATGGCATGGTGTTCAGCTTGTTGAATGCGATCTGGACGGGATCGCTCTTGCCGGGATTGTCATGCCAATCGTACAGCCAACCGAGCACCTCGGGCATCCGTTTGACCGTCTCGATATACGCTTTCGAGTAGAGCCTGCGAAAGAGCGGATTTGTGTACTCGAGAACGTCCAGATGTGTGACGGACTTGGCGGCACCCGTCTCCAAAAAGGCGCGTTCGATCGCCTCCCCAGCCCGTAGATGTCCCGCGCCAGAGGAGGCCGAAAGGATCAAAACCTTTCCAATCATGAGCATTCCTCAATTTAAAAGTCGGCGCCGGCTGAGGATGCGTTTTGGTTTCGTCGTTCACGGTCCAAATCGAACTTTGAACTCAACGACGGGATCGCCGGTCAAACGCACTTTTTTTGCTTATTCGACCACTCGCGCTGGACCAGAAAGCTGCCGATCCGTTCCTCGGCGTTCGGTGCCGCCTCGCAGATATCGCCGATCTCCCCCTGGTTCTGTTGGTCCTGGAACCAATACCAGCCTTGGCCTGGGATTGGGTCGGTGATCGATTCGCAAAGTTCGTGAGAGCTTGTGAAAGTGAAGAAATCGAGCTGGGTCATGCTGCTGTCGAAGGGCATGCAGAACGGTTCGACTGCATAGAAGATGTTCGTACCTGAGCTGTCCGCGAACGAATCGTGGTAGCCGCCAAACGTCTGGCATGACGAACTCCCCTGGAGTGTGATCGTCGTGCCTGGCGGAAAGTAGATGAAATAAAGCGAGTTCGCGTTCGGTTGCGGGAAATCTGGGTCGTTGGCGATCCAGCCTTGCAAGGTGGTCTGGACGGCCGAATCGTCAATCGTGCTGCCAGGCTCGGCGTCCGTTATGGTCTTCGTGCCTACCAACGATCCGTGCCCGATCGTTAAGCCAGGAACATTGTATTCGCTAAGCTGGTCGATCAACGAACTCGTAAGGATGAAGGTGAAGAAGCCGTTGATGCTCTGCGCAAGGCTCGCCAGCGCGGGCTGATTTTTCCAATCTCCGCCCCAGAAAACGGTGAACACCTCGACGTTGGCGAGTAGCGGGCCGTTGTTGTACGTGAGGACCGGCGACTTGGTATGAGCTTTCGCCGCGAACTTAGGCGAGTTGAGACCACGGATCCGTACGACCCTGACGTCCTGCGATTTGGACATAAGTTGCTCCCTATGTGCTCGCGCACGCTCGAGCGATTCTTCCCGAGTGAGACGTGTGCGGACACCTTATTATGCAAACGCGGCGAGCTAATTCAACAAATCCGCTCTTGTCCTCGAGGAGATCGGGTAGTAAGGATCCTTCGACTCTAGGCGCCGCCATGTAGCACCTCGAGCCGCGGCTCGAGGTTGTCTTTGACATTCCGCTGGTAAAACGGTATCTCACGCTATATGAAGACCGTCCTCTCGAGCAAAGTTCAAATTGTCTTGCCGGTTGAATTCCGTAGGCAGGACGGCGTTGAGCCTGGCCAAGAATTCGAAGTCAAACGCATCGACGAAGGCGAGTATCTCCTCAAACGAACCAAACGTCGTCCAAACGAAGGCTTGGTACAACTTCTACTCGCATGTCCGGTGAAGAATTGGTTCCATCCAACGGATCGCTCGGTTACGACCGATGACGTTCCGTTGCCAAAGCTTAGATGACCTATCTTGTTGACGCGAACATTTTGTGCGAGCCAACCAAAGACAGACCCGACCCGAAGGTCGTCGCTTGGTTGACCTCAAACGAAGGCCACTTGGTCGTGGACGCCGTGATCCTTGGAGAAATTGCTCTTAGCATGCGCGTTTTAGCGCGGGGCGCAAGCGGGAACGGCTCGAGCGTTGGTTCGAGGAAGTCGCCGAGCGAATTGAATGCCTGGCGTGGGACGCCACAGTTGCTCGCCGCTGGGCTGATCTTGCGGCGAATCTCAGGAAGAAGGGCCGAACCATTCCATTGCTCGATAGCATGATCGCCGCTACGGCCTTGGCTCACGGCCTGACGGTCTCGACGTACAACGTCGAGGATTTCCGAAAGGCAGACGTCTCGGTGGTCGATCCGTTTGTCTAATTCTGGGAGGACGAGCGGGATTCATCGAATGCGGCCTCGCTCGAGATCGGCAACGAATGCGGCATGCTCTGGAGAGTTCAAGCCTTTCTGGGCGACGGCCAATACGGAATTGAGATCGCCTCGAATCAAGGCAGCGGGATCGAGCCAAAGGCCGGGAAATGCGATACTGCGCACGAGTCCGTCGTCTGCGGCTTGGAGAAGTTCATATCGACTCTCGTGTCGCACGAACCAGTCGATTTGATGCTCGGCGACGCGCCAGACGACGTACTCTCGTACGCCATTACGCAGGTAAGCCTCGAGTTTGGCGCCAAGGTCGTAACTCGCGCTGCTGGCAGCAATCTCCGCGACCAATTCGGCGCGCCTTCGATATAACCCTTCTCGCTGGTTCGTGACCCGCCTCCATTTTCGGGGCGGATCAAGAGGAGGCAATCCGGCTGAGGGATGTTGTCCACATTCAGTCGCACAGTGCAGTTATCGCCGACCTCCAAGCCAGGAGTGCTCGCTTCATAGGTGCACAACCAGCAAATCAAGTGGGCATGTTGCCATCCGTGATACCGATGCCGAACAGGCGACCCAATGTAAACCACTCCATCGATAAGCTCGGCTTTCTTGAGCTCGGGCATCGCTTCGTATCGCCGCTCGAATTCATCGCGGGTCAGACGGTCCCCGTTTTCCAGGAGCGGGACTTCGGAGTCGTTTGGCGCATCTGTAGGTTCGACAGGTGCCGCTTGGGAAGTCGACGCGCCCATGGGCTCTGCCTCCCTAACGCCGGATTCGCTTGAAACCACCACACATTCTATCTTATGCGATTTTGGACCAGACCGGCAACGCGACCAAGCCGACTGATGCCTGACCGACTGATGACCCGCGCTCCCGATGCCTGTAAACTCCGAAGTCATGTCTGACATCACCGGTCTGATCGACGCCGCTCGCAGAGGAGACCGCCAGGCCGCCGCGGAGTTGCTCCCGGTCGTCTATGACGAACTGCGGAAGCTCGCGGCCGCGCGCATGGCAGCCGAATCCCCAGGGCACACTTTGAACGCCACCGCCCTGGTTCACGAGGCCTACCTTCGGTTGGTCGGGGATCAGCAGTTCGACGGCAAAGGCCACTTCTTCGCAGCCGCCGCCGAGGCCATGAGGCGGATTCTGGTCGAGAACGCCCGCAAGAAGTCGAGGCAGAAGCGTGGCGGCAAACTTGATCGACAAGAATTTGACCCGGAGGCCATCGCCGCCCCGAAACCCGCGTTGGACCTGGTCGAATTGGACGAAGCGCTCAAGAAACTTGCGGAAATGGATCCGCCGGTTGCCGAGCTGGTAAAGCTTAGATACTTCGTCGGCATGACCATTCCGCAAGCCGCCGAAGTGTTGGGGATCTCGCCCAGGACCGCCGATTTCCGCTGGAAATACGCCAAGGCCTGGCTCCGCGAGGAATTGAAATCCTGATCGCGTTGGAAAAATTTCGAGAGGCTTTGCGCGATGCCTCCGACAACGGCGCATGAAGTTGGGAGACGTCTCGGAATCCTGACCGGGGACTATGGAATGAACGAACGCGAAGTGTTTATCGCCGCCTTGCAAATCGACAGTGATACTGAGCGGTCGGCTTACCTTGATGAGGTTTGCGCGGGGAAGCCTGAATTACAGAAAAGGATCGAGGCGTTGCTTCGCGCCCATTTCGCGACGGATCAAGGCCTCGAACGTCCCCTCGTCGAACCCGGAATGATCGATGCGTCGTCCGAAATCCCGCCAACCCAGGCCATAGGCGTTCACACGCCAAGGCCAGCCGACGATCCCAAGCACGGCGTCGTCACCGTGGAATATCTAACCGACGCGAAGCCGAACTTCCTGATTGCCGGGCGCTATACGCTCCAAGAGAAAATCGGCGAGGGCGGCATGGGCGAAGTTTGGGTCGCGAAGCAGACCGAGCCGGTGAAGCGCAGGGTGGCTTTAAAGCTCATCAAGCAAGGCATGGATTCCCGAGCCGTTTTGCAACGATTCGAACAGGAACGTCAGGCTTTGGCGATGATGGACCATCCCAACATCGCCAAGGTTTTGGATGCGGGCCTCACCCCGAGCGGCCAGCCGTTCTTCGTGATGGAGCTGGTCAACGGCCTGCCGCTGAACAAGTTTTGCGACGAACTGAAACTCACGCCGAAAGAGCGGCTCGAACTCTTCGTGCCGATCTGCCAGGCCGTGCAACACGCGCATCAAAAAGGCATCGTGCATCGCGATCTCAAGCCCGCGAATATTCTCATTACGACGGTTGATGCGAGGCCCGTGCCGAAAGTCATCGACTTCGGCGTAGCCAAGGCAACGGCGGGCAAGCTGACCGATGAGTCGATGAACACGCAGTTTGGCGCGGTTGTCGGGACGCTGGAATACATGAGCCCGGAACAGGCCGGCTTCTCGAGTGAAGACATCGACACGCGAGCCGACATCTACTCATTGGGCGTCATTCTGTACGAGCTCCTCACCGGCTTGAGGCCTATCGATGCCGCTCGTCTCAAAAAGGCAGCCCTTACCGAGATGATCCGCATCATTCAGGAGGAGGAACCCTCCAAGCCGTCAACTCGACTCTCCACCGACGCCTCGCTTCCTTCGCTTGCGGCGATGCGACAGACCGAGCCTCGCAAGCTAATGACGATGCTCCGCGGCGAGCTCGACTGGGTGGTGATGAAGTGTCTGGAAAAGCACCGAGAACGCCGTTACGAAACGGCCAACGCCTTGGCTCGCGATATCCAGCGGTATCTCGCGGACGAAGCGGTTGAAGCTCGACCCCCCAGCGCGGGCTATCGCTTCCAAAAATTCGTGAGCCGCAACAAGGGCCAGGTGATCGCGGCGAGTTTGGTACTCCTGACGCTTATCGGCGGCATTATCGGCACGTCGATTGGTTTGGTACGCGCCGATCGGGCTCGGAATGCAGAAGCCAAGCAGCGAAGAATCGCCGTCAAGGAGAAGCAGAAGGCGGAAACATCCGAGGCGCTGGCCAAGGCGCAGCGAAGTCGTGCCGAGGAGCGAGAGCAGCAGGCTATCGACGCCGTGAAGAGATTCCGCGACGCCGTGGCGGGCAACCCCGAGCTGAAGAACAGCTCAGCGCTGGAAGGATTGCGCAAGCGCCTGCTGAACGAGCCGCTGGCGTTCTTCAAGGCTCTCCGCGACCGCCTCCAGGCCGACGGCGACACCCGCCCCGATTCTCTGAAACGCCTGGCTCGCGCGAGCTTCGATCTGGGTGAGCTGACCGAAGAAATCGGCGACCAGCGTGACGCCGTGACGGCTCACCGCGAAAACCTGGCGATCTGGAGGAAGCTGGCCGAGGCCGCCCCCTCCGATCACGGCGCCCAAATGGAGTTGGCGCGAGCGCACCACTACGTCGGCAGCCTCCTACATTCGATCGGCCGAGAGGACGATGCGCTGAATGAGCACGATGCGTCGCTCGCCATCTGCCGGAAGCTGGTTCACGACAACCCATCAAACAGCAAGTATCAAGCGGCCCTGGCGGCCTGCCATATCGAAATCGCGAACGTGTTGGACTTCGCGGGCAACCCGGCCAAGGCGATGGAGGCCTACAAGTCGGCGCTCGTCATCCTACGGACGCTGGTCGACGAGAACCCTCAGGACACCAAGCTCCGGACGGATCTGGCGGCCACCCACTACAACATCGGCCATGTGCATGGCACGAACGGCAACATGGCCGAGGCGCGGAAGGCCTTCGAAGCGGCGCTGGTCATCCAACAAAAGCTGGCCGACGAGAACCCCACGGCGGCCGCCTTTCAAGAGCGCACTGGCGGCCACCTGTGACAACATGGGGAACGTGTTGAATTTCTCGGGAAAGCCGGCCGAGGCGCTGAAGGCCCACGAGAAGGCGCTGGCGATTGAACGGAAGCTGGTCGCGGAGAACCCCACGTTTATCAAGTACCAGAGAAACCTGGCGTTCAGCTACTTCCACATCGGCAACTTGCTCAACCAGACCGGGAGACCGGCCGAGGCGCTGAAGGTCCACGAGTCCGCGCTGGAGATCCGGAAGAAGCTGGCCGAAGCCAATCCGACCGCTGCCTTCAAGGATGACGTCGCGGCTAGCCACCTCAGCATCGGCAACCTGTTTTACGAGTCCGGGAACTCAGCCGAGGCACTAAGGTCTTACGAGTGGGCGCTGGCTGTCTGGAAGAAACTCGCCGAGGACTACCCGGACGTTATCGAGTACCAGAGTTCCCTGGCGCTCACCTATAACAGTATTGGTAACGCGTTTTCCGCGAACGGGAAGCCCTCCGAGGCGATGAAACCCCTCGAATCGTCCTTGGCCATAAGCAAGCAGCTGGCTCGCGAGCATCCTGATTCGGCAAATCACGCGAGCACTGTCGGAATGGTCCTCGATACTTTGGCGATTATCGACCTGAATGCTGGACGATTCCGGGAGGCCCAGTCCCGGCTCCGCGAAGCCATTGAGTGTCAGCGGAAGGCCCTTGCCTCGAACGCCGCGCACCCGACTTATCGGCGGTTCCTGTCCATCCACCTGGACCACCTGATCAGGGCGGCACGAGGGCTGGGCGACGTCGAGGGCGTGGCCGAGGCGGAACGTGAGCTGGCGAAGCTGCGCGATTCGAACCCGGCGATGTTCGCTCTCGACCGGCGACTGTCGGCCGTCATCAAGGGAGATCAGCAACCGAAAGACAACGCCGAACGGCTGCAACTCGCGCAGAGGGCCTACGACACAGCGCTGTTTGCCACGGCCGCGCGGCTCTGGTCCGAGGCGCTCGCGGCCGACTCGAAACTCGGCGACGACCGCAAAGTCCAGCATCGCTACAACGCCGTGTGCGTGCGGCGCTGGCCGCATGTGGTCAAGGAAAGGACGACCCGCCTCCCGACCATGCCACCAAGGCCGAGCTCCGTAAGCAGGCTCTCGATTGGCTCGAGGCTGAGCTAAACGCATGGTCCAAGATCGTCGAGTCCGGCCCTCCCCAGGCGAAGCCGTTCATCGTCCAGACCCTGAAGCACTGGCGAGAAGATCCGGACCTCGCCGGCATTCGCGACGAGAAGGAACTGGCCAAGCTGCCCGAGGCCGAACGCAAGGATTGGCAGAAACTTTGGGCGGACATGGATAAACAGCTCAAAGAAATTCAAGAACCGAAATTATGAAAACTTGTTAACTCGCAAGAGATTTGAAATTCCGGGAGTTCTCCTTTAGCCTGTCTTGGAACAGATCCCGAAGCTGATATTCTTCGAAAAAACCGGCGACTTTGCGCGATCTCGCCATCCGCGGCGCATGGCGTAGGTAGACGTTTCAGAATCCTGACCGGGAACTACGGAATGAACGAACGCGAACTCTTTATCGCCGCTTTGCAAATCGAGAACGAAACAGAGCGCACGGCTTACCTCGATCAACATTGTGCAGGAAACCCAGAACTAAAGAAACGGATCGAGGCGCTCTTACGCGCACATTTCGAGACCGATCAAGGCCTCGAACGTCCTCTTGCCGAACCCAAAGACATCGGCGCAACCATCGACTCCCCGTCCGGAGGTCCAGCGTCCGAAGCCACCGGAGTGCATACTCCGAGGCCAGACGGCGATCCAAGGAACGGCAACCCCACCGTGGAATTTCGATCCGACGCCAAGCCAAACGAGCTCGTCGCCGGCCGCTACACTCTGCTCGAAAAAATCGGCGAAGGCGGCATGGGCGAAGTCTGGGTCGCCAAGCAATCCGAGCCAGTGAAGCGCAAGGTTGCTTTAAAGCTGATCAAGCCGGGCATGGATTCCCGAGCCGTCTTGCAGCGCTTCGAGTAGGAGCGTCAAGCGCTGGCGATGATGGACCATCCCAATATCGCCAAGGTTCTGGACGCGGGCCTCACACCAGTTGGCCAACCGTTCTTCGTGATGGAATTGGTCAATGGCCTGCCCCTGAACAAGTTCTGCGATGAGGCCCGGCTCACGACGAAAGACCGACTCGAACTCTTCGTTACCATCTGCCAGGCGGTGCAGCATGCACACCAGAAGGGCATCGTCCATCGCGACTTGAAACCCGCCAACATCCTCATCACGATCATCGACGGCAAGCCCGTGCCCAAGGTGATCGACTTCGGCGTGGCCAAGGCAACCGCCGGCAAGCTCACCGACGAATCGCTCTCCACGCAGTTCGGCGCCATCGTCGGCACGCTGGAATATATGCGTCCAGAGCAGGCCGGGTTCTCGGGCGAAGATATCGACACGCGGGCCGATATCTACTTGCTGGGCGTGATTCTTTATGAGCTTCTCACCGGCCTTCGTCCGATCGACGCCAAACGCCTGAAGAAGGCGGCGCTGACGGAGATGATCCGCATCATCCGCGAGGAGGAGCCGTCGAAGCCCAGCACGCGACTCTCGACCGACGAGGCGTTGCCGTCGATGGCGGCCTTGCGCCAGGTCGAGCCGCGCAAGCTGATGGCGTTGTTGCGGGGCGAGCTGGACTGGGTGGTGATGAAGTGTCTGGAAAAACACCGCGAGCGTCGCTACGAGACGGCCAACGGCCTGGCCAGGGACATCCAGCGCTACCTGGCCGATGAAGCCGTGGAGGCGCGGCCTCCCAGCGCGGGGTATCGTATGGGCAAGTTCCTGCGGAGGAACCGGGGTCCGGCGCTGGCGGCGGCGCTGGTCCTGCTGGCGGTCCTGGGCGGGCTGACCGCCGTGTTGGCCGTGCAGTCGCTTGCCCACGCCAGGCTGAAGAAGTCCAATAACGAGACCCATCTGGCGCTCATCGAAACCCAGAAGGCGCAGAAGGCGACGGCTGCGGCGCTGGAGCAGTCGGAAGAGTCGCTCAAGCAAGCCGAGGCGGTGAGCCGGTTCCTGATCACCACCTTCCGCAAGCCCGACCCCTCCGTGCAAGGCAAGGACGTGAAGGTCGCCCAGATTCTCGACCAGGCCCTGGCCACGCTGGACCGCGGCTACGCCGGGTCGCAGGCGACGCGGGGGGCGCTGCTCGAGGCGCTGGGCCGGTCGTACGAAGGGCTGGGGCTCTACCCGAAGTCCGAGGAGGCATTCCGCAAAGCGAGGGAGGTCCGAAAGGCGGCGCTGGGGCCGGACCACCGCGCCACCCTGCAGAGCGCCACCGGGCAGGCCGTGGCCCTGTGGAAGCTCGACCGCCGGGCCGAGGCCTTGGCCATGGTCCAGGACACGCTGGCGCGGCAGGAGAAGGCCCTCGGCCCCGACGACCGGGACACCCAGAATAGCCGGTCGGACCTGGCCAACTTTCTGACCTTCAACGGTCGGGTCAAGGAGGCGATCCCGATCCTCGAACGGCTCCTGAAGACCGAGGAGACGAAGTTCGGCCCCGGCAACCACAACATCGCCGCCGCCCGCGGCAACCTCGCCGCTGCCTACCAGGCCGCCGGCCGCGTCGACGAGGCGATCCCGCTCTTCGAGTCCGCCCTGAAGCAGCGGGAGTCGTACTTCGGCCACGACCACCCCGAGACGCTCCTCACCCGCATGAATCTCGCCGGCGCCTACCGCGACGCCGGCCGCCTCGGCGAGGCGATCCCTCTCCTAGTGGCGACGCTGAAGGTGCGCGAGGCGAAGCTCGGCGACGATCACCCCGACACGCTCACCGTCCGCAACAACCTCGCCAACGCCTACCAGGACGCCGGACGCCTCGACGAGGCGATCCCGCTCCTCGAAGCCACGCTGAGACGGTCCGAGGCGAAGAATGGGCCCGACGATTCCGGCACGCTGATCTCCCGCAACAGCCTCGCCGTCGCCTACCTTTCCGCCGGCCACCCCGACCGGGCGATCCCGCTCCTCGAGGCCACGCTGAAGGTGAGCGAGGCGAAGCTCGGCGTCGGCCACCCCAACACGCTCATCCCCCGCAACAACCCCGCCAGCGCCTACCTGGCCGCCGGCCGCTTCGGCGAGGCGATCGCCCTCCACGAGGAGTCTGCGAGGTTGCTGGAGTCGAAGCCCGGCCCCGACCACCCCTTGACGCTCACCGTCCGTCACAACCTTGCCCTCGCCTACCAGAACGCCGGCCGCCTCGCCGAGGCGACCCCGATCTTCGAGGAGACGCTGAGGCGGCAGGAGAGGAGGCGCGGCCCCGACCACCCCGACACGCTGACCACCCGCGCCAATCTCGCCCACGCCTACCGGGACGCGGGCCGACTCGTCGAGGCGACCTCGATTTTCGAGGCGACGCTCAAGCAGTTCCAGGCGAAGTTCGGCCCCGACCACCCCTCCGTGCTGATCACCCTCAACGGCCTCGCCTCCGCCTACCAGGACGCGGGCCGATGGGCCGACGCCGAGACCCTCCTGCGCGACATCGTGGTCCGTCGCCGCAAGCGGGAGAAGCCCGACAGCCTCCTGCTGACCGGCGACCTCTCCAACCTCGCCCGCAACCTGATCAAGCAGGGAAGAGGCCCGGAGGCCGAGCCTCTGATGCGAGAGTGCCTGGCGATCCGCGTCCGGGTGATGCCCAACGACTGGCGTCGATACAACGCCGCCAGCCTCCTGGCGCGGCGCTGATGGCCAGGGGCCGCTACGCCGAGGCCGAGCCGCTGGTCGTCTCCGGCTACCAGGGGTTGAAGGCCCGCGAGGCGAAGATCCCGAAGAGCGGCAGCTTCAACCTCCCCGAGGCGGCCGAGCGGGTGGTGCAGCTCTACGAGCTTTCGGGAAAGCCCGAAAAAGTCGCCGAATGGCGAGCCAGACTCGGCCCGCTTAACCTGCCCGAGGACGTGTTCGCAAAGTGACGAGCCGGACTTGCCCCTCGCCTCATCCGGCCCGACAATGATCCGGCATCCTGGCGGCCGGATCAGGGCGGGACCTCGCCATGAGCGACGTGACCCGAATCCTCACGGCGATCGAGCAGGGCGACGCAGCCGCCGCCCGCCGGCTCTTGCCGCTGATCTACAACGAATTGCGCAACTCGCGGCGCGGAAGATGGCCGACGATCGCCTGGGCCAGACGCTCCAACCGACTGCGCTGGTCCACGACGCTGGAAGCAAGACTCAGATCTCGTCGGCATTAGCGAGGAGAAGGAGCTCGTCAAGCTTCCCGACGCCGAACGCAAGGATTGGGAACGACTTTGGGCGAACGTTGATAAGCAGATCAAAGAAATAAGAGATCTTAAATATTGAAAACTGGGTAAAACGAAAGAGATTTGAAAATGCGGAAGTTCTACCTTAGGCTGTCTTCGAACAGGTTCTTGGAACAGGTTCCGAAGCTGAACTCCTTCGAAAAGCATCCAGTGACTTTGCGCGAACTCGCCATCCACGGCGCATGGTGTAGGTAGACGTTTCAGAATCCTGACCGGGGAATACGGAATGAACGAACGCGAACTCTTTATCGCCGCTTTGCAAATCGAGAACGAAACAGAGCGCACGGCTTACCTCGATCAACATTGTGCAGGAAACCCAGAACTGAAGAAACGGATCGAGGCGCTTTACGTGCGCACTTCGAGACCGATCTAGGCCTCGAACGTCCGCTTGCCGAACCCAAAGACATCGGCGCAACCATCGACTCCCCGTCCGGAGGTCCAGCGTCCGAAGCCACCGGAGTGCATACTCCGAGGCCAGACGGCGATCCAAGGAACGGCAACCCCACCGTGGAATTTCGATCCGACGCCAACCCAAACGTCCTCATCGCCGGCCGCTACACCCTGCTCGAAAAAATCGGCGAAGGCGGCATGGGCGAAGTCTGGGTCGCCAAGCAATCCGAACCGGTGAAGCGCAAAGTCGCTTTGAAATTGATCAAGCCGGGCATGGATTCCCGAGCCGTCTTGCAGCGGTTCGAACAGGAACGCCAGGCTTTGGCGATGATGGACCATCCCAATATCGCCAAGGTCTTGGACGCTGGGATCACGCCGACCGGCCAGCCGTTTTTCGTGATGGAATTGGTCAACGGACTGCCGCTGAACAAGTTTTGCGACGAACTCAAGCTCACGCCGAAAGAGCGCCTGGAGCTCTTTGTGCCGATCTGCCAGGCTGTGCAGCACGCGCATCAAAAGGGCATTGTTCACCGCGATTTGAAGCCCGCGAATATCTTGATCGCCACTGTTGATGCAAGGCCCGTGCCCAAAGTGATCGACTTCGGCGTGGCGAAAGCAACATCGGGGAAACTCACCGATGAGTCGATGAACACGCAGTTTGGCGCGGTGGTAGGGACGCTGGAGTATATGTCTCCGGAACAGGCCGGCTTCTCGAGTGAAGACATCGACACGCGAGCCGATATCTATTCGCTGGGCGTGATTTTGTATGAACTTCTCACGGGCCTAAGGCCCATCGATGCAGCAAGGCTCAAGAAAGCCGCGCTAACCGAGATGATTCGCATCATTCAGGAGGAGGAACCCTCTAAGCCGTCAACTCGACTCTCCACCGACGCCTCGCTTCCTTCGCTCGCGGCGATGCGCCAAACGGAGCCCCGCAAGCTGATGACGATGCTTCGCGGCGAGCTCGACTGGGTCGTGATGAAATGCCTGGAAAAGCACCGCGAACGGCGCTACGAAACGGCAAACGCGTTGGCTCGCGACGTTCAGCGCTATCTCGCTGATGAGGCCGTCGAAGCGAAGCCTCCGAGCGCGGGCTATCGCTTCCAAAAATTTGTGAGTCGGAATAAGGGGCAAGTGATTGCGGCGAGCGTGGTGCTTTTGACACTCTTCGGCGGCATCATTGGCACGTCGATTGGTCTGGTACTGCGCCGATCGGGCTCGTAATGCTGAAGCCAAGCAGCGAAGAATCGCTGTCGAGGAGAAAAAGAAAGCTGTTGCGTCCGAAGCATTGGCCAAGCGGCAACGTGGAATCGCGGTCGAGGAGAAAACGAAAGCCGAAGCGTCCGAGGCTCTGGCCAACAAGCAGCGTAGTCGAGCCGAAGAGCGAGAGCAGCAGGCCGTTGACGCCGTGAAGAAGTTCCGCGACGCCGTGGCAGACAACCCCGAACTGAAGAACAATCCCGCCCTCGAATCCCTTCGCAAGAGCCTCCTGAAGGAGCCCCTCGCCTTCTTCCGATCCCTCCGCGCCAGCCTCCAGGCCGACGCAGACACCCAACCCGCGTCCATCGCTCGTCTGGCGGATGCAGCGCATGATTACGCCCACATCACCGAAGAGATCGGTGACAAGGAAGACAGCCTCAAGGGGCATGCCGAGAGCCTAGCGATCTGGGAGCGTCTCACGAGAGATCAACCCCAGAACAGGGAATTCCAAGCGGGATTGGCGAAGGTTTACTTCTGCCAGGGTAAGTTGCAGGGCGATACGGGCCGGCGCGGCGAGGCGAAGAAGTCGTACGATAGGGCGGTGGCGATCTATGAAGAGTTGACCAACGCCGACCCCAGCGACACGCATCTCCAGAATCAGTTCGCACTCAGCCAAGTCAGACGGGGCGTCATGTTCGAGGACGACGGCAAGCCGATCGAAGCGATGAAGGCCTACGGGTCGGCCGCGAGAATCATCGAAAACCTGATCAAAGCCACGCCAACGGACCTTAACGACTTGCTGAACTTTAAGTCGGACCTTGCAGGCATCTACATGAACATCGGCCTTCTGCAGAGGAAAATGGGTCAACCAGACGAGGCTCTGAAGTCCTTCGGGAAGGCGCTGCCGATCTGGAAGAAACTTGGCCAGGATTTCCCGGACGTCGTCGAAGCTCAGAGCAACCTGGGAGGTATACACCAGAACATCGGCACCCTCCAGATCGATACCGGCAAGTCGGCCGAGGCGAAGAAGTCTCTCGAGTCGGCCTTGGAGATCTGGCGGAAGCTAACCGACGCCAACACCACCAACACCGAATTCCAGAACAACCTGGCGAGCGTCCATATGCTCATCGCCCGTCTGCAAGATGGGACCGAGGCGCTGGCGTCGCAAGAGAAGGCAGCAGCGATCTGGAACAAGCTGATCGACGCCAACCCCACCGTCACCGCGTTCCGTTACAATATGGCGGGCGTTTTGACCAACATGTCGGCCATCCAGCACAACATGGCCCGAGCCATGAGGTCGAACGGGGACAAGTCGGGGGCTCTGGCACTTTACGAGAAGGCCCGGTCGAACTCGGAGGCGGCCGTACGCGCCTACGGCGCTCTCGTACCAGCTCAAGTGAATCTGTCGAACCACTACTGGGCCATCGGCAAGTTGCTGCAAGAGACCGGCCGGCCGGCCGAGGCCTTGGAATCGTGCGAGCGGGCGTTGGCGATTCGGATGAAGCTTGACAACCAAAACCCTGCCGATACAGGTTCCCTCAAGATACTGGCGGATTACCACAACGACATCGGCACACTGAAACAGAACCTGGGAAAGCCGGCCGAGGCGATGGACTCGTACGAGCAATGTCGCGTGATCAGCGAGCGTCTGACGCGCAACCATCCCGAGTCGCCCGAATTCGCCTGCGCTCTGTCCGGTGCGCTCAGCAACATGGCGGAGCTCGACATCGCAGCGAAGCGCTTCGAGGAAGCCCGCGACCGACTCCGCCAGGCCGTCGCGTTACAAAAGAAGGCGCTGGCGACAGCGCCCACGCATCCAACTTGCAGGAGATATCTGGCGATACACCTCGATTTGCTCGTCAAAACCGCGAAAGAGCTCGGCAGTTCCGAAGAAGCGGACGAAGCGCAGCGGGAACTGGACGAGCTTAAGGCCAGCGACCCGCGATAGTCCGCGCTCGACGCTCGCGGTAGCAGTAAAGTTAGTCTATCTAACAGTAATGTTAGTTTGTCTGGGATTGGGTCCTGGGATGGGGTCCATTTGTTTGGGACTAGGGTGATACAATGGTAGTGAGGGAGTTTCCACATGCCGCTGCGCGACCATTTTCGGCCTCCGGTCAGCAAGCAAAGTTCGTGGGAAGGCTTCCACGGCATGTAGCCAATCTCCATTGTCCAGCAATTACGGACCCTGCTTCCTCCTGGTTTCGTCGCGGAGCCGCGCGTCACGGTTGCGGTCGAGACGGAACCAAACAGCGGACGATCCGGCGACTTATGCGGCCTCATGCCGCTGGGTGACGACGGGTACTCGGGCGCGATTGGAAGCCTGGTCCAACACCATGACCCTCGGCCAGCAATTGTCGACGTTGCCGCTCTGGTTGAGCGATTTCGTCATTCCGCTCGATTTGGAACGAAGTTATCCTCAGGCGCGTCATGATTTGTGGATCACATGACGGAGATTGAACCTCGAAGGGCGAGGCGGAGTTTTACCCACGGATATCGAAGATCCGCCTCCGGCGGGACGAAGATCCGCCTCCGGCGGGACGAAGATCCGCCGTGGTGGAACAGGGATATCACTGATGGGCTAATCAAGAGAATTTGATCCTAAATCTCCCTCTTATCCGTGTTATCCGAGCGATCCGTGGTTAACTCTCCGATTCCGATCCGTGGTACATTCCCTCTCTGATTCCGATCCGTGGTGAATTCCCCCGAGCTTCTCCATAGGCGCCGCGATGTCCGACGTTACACGCATCCTGGCCGCGATCGAGCACGGCGACCGAGCGGCGGCCGGCGAACTCTTGCCGCTGATCTATGACGAACTGCGCAAGTTGGCGGCTCATAAAATGGCCCAAGAGAGGCCCGATCAGACTCTTCAGGCTACCGCTCTTGTGCACGAGGCCTATCTGCGGCTGGTCGACGTCAAAAGCCAACAGAATTGGGGCAGCGGTCGGCACTTCTTCGCCGCGGCCGCCGAGGCCATGCGGCGTATCCTGGTCGAGAACGCAAGACGCAGGGTGAGTAGTAAACGAGGAGGGAAACTCACAAGGCTGGCGCTGAACCCCGATTCGATCGCCCAACCCGATAGGTGCAACGAACTACTGGCACTGGACGAGGCACTGGATCGTCTGCAAGCCGTTGATCCTGCGGTGGCTGAACTGGTGCGGCTACGATACTTTGCGGGGATGACCATCCCACAAGCAGCTGCCGCTCTTAACGTTGCGACGCGTACTGCGAATAATTATTGGTCCTACGCCAAGGCCTGGCTGGCGGCGGAATTAGAAAAATAGCCGGACCAGTTGCACGATTGCCGCGTGGTTTTCGCATGGATAGGCGGCTCAGAATCCTCGCGGAGGAGATCCACGATGACCGAACGCGACCTGTTCATCGCCGCACTGCAACTCGAACCGGCCGAACGCCCCAGCTTCCTCGAGCGCGAATGCCTCGACGACCCTGATCTCCGTCGGCGCGTCGAAGGACTCCTGGCAGCCCACGAACGAGCCGGAAGTGCGTTCGGAGCGTCCGGCAAAACGGTAGATTTTGATCCTCAACCGGGTGCCGAACCGCCCGCCGCCCCAAGGCACGTGGCTCCCGGCGCAATCGTGGCTGGCCGCTACAAGCTACGCGAGATCATTGGAGAAGGCGGTATGGGCAGCGTCTACCTTGCCGAGCAAACACAACCCATCAAACGCCACGTCGCTTTGAAGTTGATCAAAGCTGGCATGGATTCGCGCACGGTGATGGCGCGGTTTGAATCGGAGCGGCAAGCCCTTGCCTTGATGGACCACCCTAACATCGCCAAGGTCCTCGACGCCGGTACAACCGAGCAAGGCCGACCTTTTTTCGTAATGGAGTTGGTCAAAGGCATCCCGCTGACCGACTATTGCGACCTCCACCGATTGGGCCTTCCCCAACGCCTGAATCTCTTCCGCCAGATTTGCTCGGCGGTGCAGCATGCGCATCAAAAGGGGATCATCCACCGCGATTTGAAGCCGACGAATCTCCTCGTCGAGAACCACGACGACATACCTGTGCCCAAAGTCATTGATTTTGGTCTGGCCAAAGCCATCACCGGGCTGCAATTGACCGAGCACAGTCTATATAGCGCGTTCGGCACCATGGCCGGAACGCCGTTGTACATGGCACCTGAGCAGGCAAAGTTCAACGCGCTCGATATCGACACCCGGGCCGACATTTATGCGCTCGGCGTGATCCTCTATGAACTCCTGACCGGGTCGACGCCGATTCCCCGTGAGACGATGAAGAAAGCGGCGATCGACGAGATGCTTCGCCTCGTTCGCGAAGTCGAGCCTCCAATTCCCAGCAACCGCATCGGGTCTTCGGCCACTTTGCCGAGCCTCGCCGCGAGCCGCCACATAGACCCGTCGCGGCTGGGTCGGTTCGTTAGAGGCGACCTCGACTGGATCGTGATGAAAGCGCTGGCCAAGGAGAGGCAGCGGAGGTACGACTCCGCGATTGCCTTGGGGCAGGATATCGAGCGCTTTGTCAACCATGAACCAGTGACGGCCGGACCGCCTTCGGCCAGATATCGATTCAAGAAATTCGTCCGCCGTAACCGCGGCCGGGTGATTGCCGCTTCGCTGGTCATGCTTGCGCTTATCGTTGGAGTCGTGGGGACGACTCTCGGCCTAATCGAAGCGAGACGGCAGCGAAACCTCGCTGTCGCGGCAGTCAAGGCTGAGAGTAAAGCCCGATCTCAAGCCGAGAAACGGCTGGACCAGGTCGAGAAGGCCAACACGATCCTAGGCTCCATTTTCAAAGACATGGACCCGTTCAACGAAAGGAAGGGTGACAAACCGCTCGCGGCTATATTGGGCGAGCGTCTCGACCAGGCGACGACTGAAATCGAGAGCGATGCGATCGGCGACCCGCTGACCGTGGCGCGGATGCAGATAACACTCGGAGAATCGTTGCTCTCCCTGAGTTATCCCGAAAAGGCAATGAAGTTATTCACTAAGGCGCGGGCGACGTTCACTGATCGTCTTGGCCCGAATGACGTCGAGACGCTGATCAGTATGAACGACCTCGCAATGTCATATGACGGCGTCGGCAAGTTCGATCGTGCGATCTCCCTCTTTGAGGAAGCGCTGACTCGCATGAAGGCCAATCTGCCGGCCGACCACGTGGCGGCTCATAATGCCAAGAGCAATCTCGCGCTCAGTTATGTCAACGCGGGTCAGAATGCTCGGGCCGTGCCAATATTCGAGGAAAACCTCGCCGCCATGAGAGTGAAGTTCGGGCCCGACGCCCCGGCGACTCTCAGAGCCATGAACAATCTCGCCGCCGGCTATCATGCCGTCGGCCAGTACGATCGTGCCTTGCCCCTCTACGAGGAGACGTTAATCCTACGGAAAGCGAAGCTCGGACCCAATCATACCGAAACGTTGATCTCGATGAGCAATCTCGCCGATGCTTATCGAGACGTCGGCAAGTTCGACAAATCCTTGGCGCTCCACGAGCAAACTCTCGCACTGCGGAAATCGAAGCACGGCCCCGACCACCTCGACACGTTCCAAAGCATGAACGGCCTCGCATCGGCCCATGTAAACTTGGGTCAGTTCGATCGTGGGATTCCGCTGTTTGAAGAGACGATCGCTCTTGAGAAAGCGAAACTCGGGCACGACCATCCTATGACGCTTGCTACAATGAGCAACCTCGCGAACGCCTACCGAGAAGCGGGAAAGCTCGACCAGGCCCTGACCCTTCAAGAACAAGTCTACTCACTAGAGAAAGCCACGCTTGGAGTGGATCACCCGTCCACGATAACGAGCCTGAACAATGTCGCGAATGCTCACTTCGCGCTGGGGCATATCAAGGAGGCGCTCCGACTCTGCGAGGAGTCATTTGCGCTGGTAAAGGCCAAACGCGGGATCGACCATCCAGTGACTCTGCAGTTGATGGGCAATCTCGGCGTTGCCTACTGGACGGCGAAAGAGTACGAGAAAGCCCGGCCCCTCCTCGAACAGGCGCTCGCGCTTCAGAAAGTCAAACTCGGAGCCGACAATCCCGACACGTTGGTCAGCATGAGGAACATTGCCGCTCTGTACAAGACGACCGGCAAGGGACGTGAGGCGATTCCCATTCTCGAAGAGGTGCTTTCCATCCAGAAATCCAAGCTAGGAGCCGACCACCAAGCGACTTTGGTAACGATGCAAAATCTCGCCGCCACCTATCAGGACGCTGGAATGATCGACCGAGCAATCCCGCTGTACGAGGCAACGCTCGCACTTGCAAAGTCTAAATTCGGGGCCGATCATCCTTCGTGCATCTATGCCATGCTGTGCCTGCCCACTTCGTACGAAGCCGTCGGCAGACTCGACGAGGCTGCAGCCATGCTCGAAGAAAACCTTAGGCTCGCGAAGTCCAAATACGGATCCAGCAACATGACGACGCTGGGAATCCAGGCATTGCTAGTGCGCGCCCAGTTGCTCACGAATCGATTGCATCAGGCTCGTCTCAACGCCGCGGAGTTCGTTCCGTTGCAGAGAAATCGGCTGGGCGCCAACTCGACCAGATTTGCAGGCGCACTGGACTACGTCGCTCGTGAATTCCTGAAGGCTGGCCAGTTCGTTGACCCCGAGCCACTATTACGAGAGTGCCTTGCCATCCGAGAGAAGGCGGAACCCGACGCTTGGACGACATTCAATACAAAATCGATGCTTGGCGGATCCTTGCTCGGCCAAATGAAATACGAGGAGGCGGCATCGCTACTGCTGGCCGGCTACGAAGGGATGAAAAACCGCGAGAAGACGATCCCGCCGGACGGTGAGGAGAGCCTCACTGAAGCCCTCGAACGACTCGTCCAACTCCTCGAAGCCACTAACAAGCCCGACGACGCGGCGAAGTGGCGCAAGGAGCTGGAGGATCGAAAGGCGGCGGCTAAGTCACGGGAGAAAAAGTTGTAAACTAAGAACCGGCCTCGCTCGCCGTGTTGCTACGATGAGGTGAAATCCCGGTGATCGCAGAAGGCGATCGCAGACAGAGTGTAACCTTGGTAACGTTGCCTCGCCGACCTATCGCAGAATCGGGAGATTGGTCGCGCGGGCGGCAAGGGACGTCATCATATCATTCTCACATAATTACTGCCCGCTGTAGTGATGAGCGGGAACGGCCGGCGCGCCGTCCCGTTGAGCATCGCACCCGAGGCTCCCTTCACCCCGCCACTCGTGGCGCCATTGACCCTGATCTGCCAGAGCCCGTCAATACTCCAACGCTCGGCTGTCGACAGGATCACAGTTTGGGTGACCGAATCGTAGACAGCCGATTTGATCCTGACCGGGTAACGGCGACCGCCCTTGTGATAGCTCGGTCCGACGAGCGAGTAATTCGACAGATCCTCGGCCGACGCAGGGTTGAGAGGGGTGCTGAATCTCAGGAACAGGTAGCCCGGCTGGTTGCGGACTCCGGAGCGAAACGCGCTCAACACCGTTGGATTGGCTGTCGAGACGTCCAGCGACGCCTGGCTCGGGGAGATCGTCCCCTCTCCTGTGAAGACGGCGCTGAAGTTGTGTAAGCCGGCGGCCAGCCCTTTCACGTTCAGATTGGCCACCCCGTTCGCAAGCGGCTCGGATCCTAGGCTCGTGGCGCCGTCGTAGAAGGCGACCATGCCGCCGAGCGGCGGATTGCCCGACGAGGTCACGACGACGTTCGCCGTCAGCATTGTGCTTTCGCCGGTGGTCGCGGCCGCGAGCGTCGTCGTCGAGGCGGTCGAACTCATCTCGACCGAGACCGTGGTCTCTGAAAGGGCCGGTGCGTAGTTGACGTCGCCCGAATAGACGGCCGAGAGGATCTGGCTGCCCACGGCGAGTTGCTGAGCCGCCAGGCTGGCTTGACCGGATCCGCCTGATGCGCCATTGGCAACCAGGGACGCGGTCCCCAGATAGGTGGCGCCGTCGTAAAAGGCGACCGTACCGGTCATGGGGTCCGAGCCGTTGCCGGTCGCAGAGAAGGCGGCTGTGAGCGTCACGGTCTGCCCATAGTAGGTCTGCGCCGCCAACAAGACGACGTTGCCCGCGTTCGTCTGGGCTGCGTTGACGACGACGCTCAAGGGGGACGAAGTCGTTGTTCCGAAGTCAACGTCGCCGGAATAAACGGCAGTGATCGAATGGCCTGGTGATGCGTTCGTGGTCAGACTGGAGGTCGCGAACGTCCAGACGCCGGCTCCGTCCGGAGTCGCGATGCCGAGGTTGGTGGCGCCGTCGAAGAAGGTAACGGTTCCGGTCGGCGTGCCGGAGCCGGGCGACACCGCCGACACAGTGGCCGTGAATGCGATCAATTGACCATATGTGCTCGGATTTGGAGTAGAGGCGACTGTCGTCAGGCTGGCCGCCTGGTCCACAGATTGGGAGAAATCGGCGGAGACGCTGGCCAGGAAGTTGACGTCGCCGCTGTACTGGGCAGTGATGTCCCCATGAGTGCCAACGGCCAGCGAGGAGATTGCGAAAGTCCAGACGCCGGCTCCAGCAGAGGTCCCGGCGCCAAGGTCCGTCGCTCCGTCGAAGAAGGCGACGGTCCCAGTCGTCGTCCCGCTTCCAGGTGAGACTACGGTTACAGTGGCGGTGAATGTCACCGACTGGCCATAGACGGTAGGGTTGGCCGAGGAGGTCACGACGGTCATCGTCGTTGGCATCGCCACGCTGTCCAGTGAGAATTCCGACGTGTTATTGTTCGAATCGGTCGCTGTCGCCGAGATAAACTTGCCCAGGGTCACGGAGTTGCCGAGGAAGACACTGAAGGTGGCGTTCCCCGTGGCATCGGTCGTCACAGTCCTCGATGTGAGAAAGGTCTGGCCTTGGCCATAGCCGCTGGAATCCGCGGCGTTGTTTAAGAAGAACTCGACTGTGTAAGTCGCGTCGACGGCGGCTTCGAGCGTCCCCTTGGCAGTCGCACCGCCCGTGGTGACGCCAACCGACGTGATGACCGGATAGTTCTGGCCATTGTTATTAGGGTTTCCCGAGTTGTTGGGCAGCGGGACGCCGGAATAGTTGTCAAGGTCGATGCCGAGCGCTCCGTTGGAGACGATCGAATTCCCGCTGATCAAGTTGCCTGTGGGAGCTGTTCCTAAGTCATCGAGTCCCACACCAGCTCCTGAGTTGGACGCGATCACGTTGCCAGCGCCGGCGGTCGTCCCGCCGATGGTATTGCCAGAGGACGAGATGCCGACGCCCGCCGCCGTGTTGCTCGAGATTGTCGAGCCGACCACGAACCCGTCGGAGGAAGTGTCGTTGAAACTGACCCCGATGCCGGTATTGCCCGAGATCGAATCGCCCGCACCGGCGATCGTCCCGCCGATACTCACGTTCGACGAATCCGCGACCGAGACGCCGCCGAGTCCATTGCCCTGCATCGTCGTGCCGCCGATGGTGCTCGAGGTGATCGAAGTTCCATTGGAGATCGACAACAGGACTCCATGACCCCCGTTCGTTTGGACTGTATCAGCCGTCAGGATCGCGTTGGGTGAGATGTGGAGGTCGATGCCATCGGCTGTGTTGTTCTCGACGGTCGAAGACATGACGCCGACGTTCGCCGAGCCCGACGCAAAGAGGCCATCTCCTGTATTGCCTAGCCCCGAGGTCGCCCCACCGATGGTCGAGGACGTGACAATCGCTCCTGGGGCGTCGGTGATCAGCACCCCGCTGCTCAGGTTCGATTGGATCACATCGCCGACCATAACCTCGCCCGAGAGCGACGAGCCCGATTGCCCGTTGAACGAGACGCCCGCACTCGTATTGCCCGAGATCGTCGAGCCCGCCGCCAGCCCGTAGGAAGACGTGTCATTGAAGCTGACCCCGATGCCGGTATTGCCCGAGATCGAATCGCCAGCACCGGCGAGCGTCCCACCAATGGTCACATTGGACGAGCCCACAACCGAGATCCCCCCGGTGCTATTGCCCGAGCCGGCCGTCGTGCCGCCGATGGTGCTCGAGATGATAGAAGTTCCATTCGAGGTCGTTACCACGACCCCATGACCCCCGTTCGTCTGCACTGTATCACTGGCCATGATCGCGTTGGGCGAGTTGTTGAAGTCGACGCCGTCGGCTGTATTGTGACTGATGGTCGAAGACCTGATGCTGACGTTCGCCGAGCCCGACGCCGAGATTCCATATCCCGTGTTGCCTAGCCCCGACGTCGTCCCGCCGATGGTCGAAGACGTGATGGTCGTGCCTGGGGCGTCGGTGATCAGCACTCCGCCGATCGTGTTCGATTGGATCACATCGCCGACCAAAACCTCGCCAGAGAGCGACGAGCCTCCTTGCCCGTTGAAGGAGACGCCCACCACTGTGTTGCCAGTGATGGTCGATCCCGCCACCATCGTGCCGTTGGAGGTGTCGTCGACGGTGATCCCATTGCCGCCGTTGCCAGCGATCAGGTCCCCTGCCCCGGTTACGGTCCCGCCGATGGTCGTATTGGTCGAGTTTTCCAAGTAGATCCCATAACTCGGGTTGCCCTGTCCGGCCGTGACGCCGCCGATCGTGCTCGAGGTGATCGACGCGCCAATAGTGGAGATCAGAAGCACCCCGACGGTCCCGTTATCCTGGATGACATCGCCTGCCAAGACCAGCCCCGTCGCATTCTGGGTGCCGACCCCGTAGGTGGTGTTCCCTGAGATGACATTGCCCGCGCCGGCCGCCGTGCCGCCGATCGAATTCCCAGCGCTGGGGTAGAGCAACACGCCAAAATCATTGACCAGGCTCGGGTTGGTCACCGCCGAAAGGTCGGCGTTGGTGCCGATGAAGTTCCCTTCGATCACGTCGTTAGACGAATACACCGCGCCGACGGGACCGAGAGTCACGGCCTCGAAGGTGTTGCCCGTAATCACGTTGCGGTCGGCGGCAACCGTACCGCCGATCGAGTCGCCGCTGGCCCCACTCACGACGACGCCGTCGAAGTTGGTCGTCGACGACGTCGGCACGCCGTTCACCCCCACGCCGATAAAGTTGCCAGTGACGGCCGTGTTGTTGCTGTTGACCGAGATGGCCACGCCACCCGTGAACCCCACGAGGTCCAGTCCCTCGACACTACTGCCCGACGCCGAGGCGTCGAAGATCAGCCCATCGTTGGACATGCTACCGCCTCCGCTCACGATAAGCGTGAAGACCGCGTTGTCGCTCATCGTCAGGGGATTCGTGTTCGCCGACGAGCCCGGCTGGGTGTAGCCCTGGACGTCGGTCGGCTGGGTGATATCGGGAAGCTGCTGGGACAGGGTGATCGTCTGCGCTCCCCCGCCCGGAATGTCGAACTGGATGACGTTCGGGCTGGAAGGGGTCGTTACATCCATATCGAGCTGAGTGATCGCGTCGTAAAGCGACCCGGACCCGCTCGAGTTGGTGTTAACGACCGTATAGGTGGTACTGAGGAGCTGTCGGATCTCCAGACGGTCGAAATCCAGCAGCACGCACCGCTTCAAATTGCGAGCTCGTGCTCGGTCCGATCGCCGGCTTTCGCGCTTCATTGTCGCCCCGTTCATCTCTGAAAGATTTGGGTATGCCGCCGATCCCTGGACATCCCGTAGATCCATACTTCTCGTCGCGCAGCTCATCGCGCATCGCGTGTTAGGTAGGTTAGTACGCGGAAGCGGGATTTGAGCGGCCGAGTTGCATACTTTTGGAATCCCGAATTTTTTGCGCGGTTCGTATTCGAAGGAATGGGAGGTTTGCATCACATGCAAGTTGATCCAATCTTTGGGGAACGGAGCGGCGGACCGGCTTGTATAGGGTCGCGGCGCTCTATAGGATGAAAATTTCCATAAGCTGCTCTTGCCGGTTGTGCGAAAAACCAGGTTCAAAGGGCAAAGATTGAACTCAAATCCATCGGATCAGGAAGGTGAAACCATGCCCCGACTCTTCCTCGGAACATCGCCATCCCTGCTCTTCGTTTGTCTTTTGATGTCGTCCCAGACGGCTCTTGCGCAGGATTCGGCGGTCGCCGCCGTCGAGAAGGCTCCGAGGGAAGCCGACGCGAAGCTGGTAATTTTCACCACGCAGCAAGACCACCAAAACATGCTCCTTCAGCTCGGAATCGTCGAGTTGCGGCCAGGCAAGAACGCCAACGAAAAAGCCGCGAACCCAGCCAACTACGACGAGTCAAAAGCAAATCCCTATCCGAATTTGCCAGACGTGATGAAGTTTGCAAATGGCGGATTCGTAAAGTCGCCAGAACAGTGGTGGAAGTCCCGCCGTCCTGAAATTGTCGAACTGCTCGAACGAGAGGTCTACGGCCGCATCCCCAGCAACGTCCCCAAGGTCAAATGGGAAGTTCGCGAGACCCGCGAGATCCAAGCAGGCGGGAAGACTGCGGTCCAGAAGCACATCGTCGGAGTCGTGGACAATGCGGCTTGCCCCGAGATCAAAGTCAATATCTCGATGTCGCTGACTCTGCCCAAGGACGCGGTTGGAAGAGCGCCCGTTCTGCTCAGCTTCGGCTGGACGCCGTTTGAACCTTCTCCGTTCGCCTTTAGAGGACGAGGCCCAGGCGGTCAAGGCGGTCCACGTCCGCCGTCGAAAGAAGACAGGCTGATTGCGGCGGGTTGGGGTTCCGCCGTCTTGAATCCGACGACGGTTCAAGACGATTCGGGCGGCTTCGAGCGCAATCGATTCGGAAGAAACGCTAATGCGGACGACAAGCCAGTCGGCGCCGGCCTGACGCGAGGTATCATCGGGCTGACAAATCTCGGCCAGCCCCGAAAGCCCGAAGACTGGGGAGCGCTGCGAGCCTGGGCTTGGGGCGCCTCGCGAGCACTCGATTACCTCGAAACCGAACCTGGCGTCGACGCCAAACGAGTCGGCGTTGCCGGAGTATCCCGCTACGGCAAGGCAGCGCTCCTGACGATGGCGTTCGATCAACGCTTTGCTATGGGATTGATTGCATCCAGCGGCGCGGGTGGGACAAAGCTCTATCGTCGTAATTTTGGAGAAAGCCTGGAGAACCTCGCCTCTTCCGGAGGTTATCACTGGATGGCTGGCAACTACCTGAAGTACTCCGCCGAAAAAGCCTCGTTCGGCCGAAAAACCGCCGACGATCTCCCCGTTGATTCTCATATGACCCTGGCCCTTTGCGCTCCTCGCCTGACGTTCATCAGCCACGGAATTCCGGAAAAGGGCGACGCCAAGTGGCTCGACCACCAGGGCAGCTTCATGGCCGCGATTGCGGCTCAGCCCGTGTTCCGATTGCTCGGCGCTCGCGATCTTGGTCGCAGCGACGATTACAAGACCGAAAAGATGCCATCGGTCAACGTCGATATGCTCGAAGGCGAACTCGCATGGCGACAACACGATGGAGGCCACACGGACGAGCCAAACGTCGAGCACTTCATCAAGTGGGCCGATCGCCATTTTGCGAAAGTCAGTGAAACGAAATCAACCGCCAGCCTCTCCGAAGCCTCTCGCCATAAAGCCGTCAAACGAACCGATCCAAACTCAATCGCCGCCCACGAGCAACTGCTCGCCAAAGCGAAGCATGGCGGAATCGACCTCTACTTCGAAGGCGATTCGATCACCCGACGTTGGGGCGCGACTGACTATCCCAAATTCCTCGCGAACTGGAAAAAGCACTTTTTCGGCTGGAACGCCGCGAACTTTGGCTGGGGCGGGGATACCACTCAGAACATTCTCTGGCGGCTGCAAAACGCAGAACTTGACGGAGTCTCGCCGAAGGTAATCGTCTTGCAAGCTGGCACGAACAACCTGCCTTGGACAGGCCCAGCGGACGAAGCCAAGGTCGACGAGGTTGTGACGGGCGTCAAGGAAATCATTGGGGTTTTCCAGCAAAAGGCGCCCAACGCCGCCGTCGTGCTGACAGGACTCTTCCCTCGCACCCAAAACGCTGCTCTCAAAGAAACGATCGAGCGGATCAACAAGCAGCTTTCCGCTTTGGATGATGGAAAACGAATTCGATTTCTGAACATTAATAACAAGTTAGCCGACGAAGAAGGTCAATTGCTTGCTGGCATGTCTTCCGACGGTCTGCATCTCGAAGAGCGGGGCTACGACGTCTGGGCCGAAGCCCTTCAGCCGATCCTGACGGAGATCATGGGGCCGCGAGCCGAAGAGGATCACGCGCCGCCTCCCACCGGAGATCCAAGCAAAGCGAAAACGGCGGCAAAAGACGACGTATCCCGGCCCGCCACGCCCGGGGGAGCCGAGGTCCCGGACGCCGTCCGAATCCCGAGACCCACCGAAGAAGAACTTGCCATCGTCGAGAAAGCGCTCGTAAGCTTTAAAGACTCCGCGGATCCCCGGACCAAGGCGGTTCTGAAAGCGTTTCCTTCGCTCTTGGAAATCCGGGTTCCACGACCGAATTCAGCGATCGTTCCCAGTTTGGCGCCGTTTTTCCGTCAGAAACACGAAGCAAACATATCCATAGCCAAAGCTGGGAAAGCCGACCTTCTACTGATGGGCGATTCCATTACCGACTTTTGGCGCAACGAACGTGGCCCATTCGCCGGCAAGCAGGTGCTGGAGAAACACTTCGGGAAGTGGAACATCGCCAACTTCGGCATCGCAGGCGACACGACCCAGGGAGTCCTGTATCGACTTCAAAACGGCGAAGGAGAAGGAATCTCTCCCAGGGTCGTCATGCTCATGATCGGTACAAATAATATTGGACGAAACACCTCTAAAGAAATTGCAGAGGGTATTGGTGCCGTGGTTTTGAAGTTAAGAACGTGTTTCCCCAAGTCCAAAATCCTCCTACTTGGGGTCTTTCCTCGAGGCTCGGCCAACGATCCGGCCCGCCAGACCATTCGCGAAATCAACAAGACGATTTCCAAGCTCAACGACGGAGAAACGATTCACTACCTGGACATTGGCGCCAAGTTTTTGGACGCCGATGGGAACATCCCCAAGGATGTGATGAGCGACGCTCTCCATCCGACCAGCAAAGGCTATGAGATCTGGGCCGAAGCCGTCGAATCCGATCTCAATACACTCATGACACCTGAGCCTGCTCGAGACGGCATTCGCTGAGCGGCGCAAGGCGGGTCGAAAGTTCGAACTGAGATAAGACCGTGCGTAATCGGCGCTCTCCGCCAATTTACAGTTTCGCCGCAACCCCTTTCGAAGCAAGCCGAGCTTCTTGACACGACCCTTTCAGACGCTTGAGACTCGGTACGCCTACGCCTCACGCCACTTCCGCCGAGTCTCGCGTTTGCCTTGCGGTCGACGGCGTACCTGATGCCGCGATTTTCCATTTGCTCGTTGGGAGACCATCGATGGAGATGATGATCCTGCGACGTCGAGGATCAACCGGGCTGCGAGGCGCCCACATACCGGTGGGTACAAGTTCGGAAGTCCAAGCCATTGTTCAAGATCTCCCGCCCAGTGAAGTTCGTGACCTGGGGCGAGACGCCAACGTCTTGGGGGCCGCTGCGTCGATGCCGCTGAGATTGATCGAGCCCGTTTCTTATACCGGGAACCTCGAGGCGGGCATGGGCGAGACGGAAGTCGCATGGGGCGTCAACGCGGTTGGGGCGTCGACGTCGCCTTACACGGGGATGGGAGTGACGGTAGGGATACTCGACACGGGAATCGATAAGACCCATCCAGCGTTTTCAGGCGTGGAAATCATCGGCAGGAACTTCACAACCGGGGCGCCCGACGACTTCAGCGACGTCGTCGGCCACGGCACACACTGCGCGGGTACAATTCTCGGCAGGGCAGTCAACGGAACCAGGATTGGGGTGGCCCCAGGCGTGGCCAAGGCAGTCATCGGCAAGGTGCTGGGTCCGGGCGACGGCTCCTCCGGAACCCTAGTCGCCGCTATCAATTGGGCGATCGAGAACCACGCCCGGATTATTTCGATGTCCCTTGGCATCGATCTCGTCGGCTATCGTGATCGACTGGAGGCGGAAGGTGTGCACCCCAAGGAGGCAAGCTCGACCGCAATGCGCGTGCTGATCGACAACGTGAGATTCTTCGACAAATTCGGCAACATGCTCCGCTCCGGAGCGGCGTTCGGCCGCAGCGTTTTGATCGTGGCCTCTTCGGGCAACGAGAGCGACCGATATGGCGAACAGCCGTTCGTGGTGAGGGCCAATTTTCCAGCCGCGACTGAAGACTTTCTTTCTGTGGGGGCAGTGGAGAAAACACGCGATCGTTCGTCGCCTTACCGCCTCGCTGGATTCTCGAACTCGGGCGCGAAGTTCGCGGGGCCGGGGGTTGAGGTGCTCTCGTCTGTAACAGGCGGCGGATTGCGCGCCTCTAGTGGGACAAGCATGGCCGCCCCACATATCAGCGGATTGGCCGCCCTTTGGGCCCAGAAACTGATGCTCAGAGGCCCCACGACCGCCGAAAGGATCATCGACAAGCTGAAGCAATCCGCCCAGCTCTCACCCGGTTTGGAAGAGGCCGACGTCGGCTACGGAATCCCGCAAGCTCCGCAGGCTTGAAGGTCTCATATGCCCGCGCCACGTAACGCCCTCGGAATCGGCAGGATCGTTGTTCCTGGTCCGGATAATATCGGAGAGAAACACATCGGCATGGCAATTATCCTTGGCATGCGCCATGTGATGACCTGCTGCCACGTGCTGAACGATGCGCTCAGTCGTCAACGCCTTGAACCGGAAAGGCCGAAACAGGGAACGTCGTTTTTGGTTCGGTTCCCCTATTTCGATGATGCAAGCAGAGCTGGCACGCTCGTCGCTTGGGGACTGGAGCTCAAACCGACAAGGGACATTGCAGTCATTGAACTGGAAGAGGACGCGCCACGGGAGGCGGGCGTGGCCGTCTTCAGCGAAGATGCTGTGCAACGTGGGAATTGGTACTGCAGCGGTTGGAGCATGGACGGAGCAGAGCGCGAGACCCGCGGCAAGTTTGGACCTGTACTGGCTCGAGGCGAGATCCAACTGTATGGCCCGCAGGGGATCGAACCAAGGATCGCGCCAGGTTACAGCGGAGCACCCGTGTTGTCCGAGCGCCTAGGGGCGTTCGTCGGAATGGTCGTGACCAAGGACCGCGAAGAGGTCGAGAGTGGACTCGCTTATGCAATCCCGACGGCGGTATTACGAGAGGTTTGGCCGAATCTTTCGCTCACTCCGAAATCATCGAGCGCAAACTCGCTAATGAGGCCGGACCAAGGCAGGCGACGAAACGAAACGAGGTCCTCCGCCGATGCCATCAAACGCACCCGCTTTCGGAACGACGTCGAGGAGGACGTCGCAGGACGGCTACAAGCCTCGATCCATCGGGTCGCTCTCGAGGTTAAGGACGGGTCCATGGAACTCGGCGTCAGGCCGGCGCCCGAGGCCACATGGAGCTGGAAGTACAAGGACCTCACTTCGTCTCGGGAATATCAGACAGTCGGCGAGGCCTTCGAGTTTTTCGGCCGCCGGATGCTCTTACTCGGCGAGCCGGGGTCGGGCAAGTCGACAACGCTCCTATTCATCGCTCAGAAGTTGCTTGCCGAGGCCAAGTCCGAGATTGCCTCGCCCATCCCCTTGCTTATCAACCTTTCACAGTTCCACGCCGATCCGCCTCGATCGTCCTGGCTCGACAGGCTACGCGGCCGACGCGAAGAACCGACCGAAGCAGGCCACCGCCAGTTCGAGAATTGGCTCATCCGGACTGTTGCCGAACGCGCGGGCGTAAGGCGCGACGTCGCCGGGCGCTGGATCACAGAGGGAGGAATCGCGTTCCTCCTCGACGGCCTCGACGAGGTACACGAGTCGTACCGTGCAAAGCTCGCAGCCCACCTCAACGAGGTCTTCCTCTTCGAGCAACCCCATGCGGTCGTCGTTGTCGGCTGTAGGGTCAATGAATACCTTCCGCTCCAAGATTCCAATATCACCCAATCCAGGCTCAGCGGCGGCGTAGTCCTCCAGCCGCTCTCGCCGGCGCAGGTCGACGCCTACCTGCACGCCGCGAGGGCCATCGGCTTGCGCGAGGCGCTACCCGGGGACTCTGCCCTTCAGGAGATGGCCCAGACCCCCTTGACCCTGAGTATGATGACGTTGGCATATAGCGGCATTGACGCCTCGAATTTCCCGCCCGGGCTGCCGCTGTCCGGACGCCGCCACCACCTCATGGAAGCTTACGTCGCGAAAATGCTCCAGCGCAAGGAGCAGCGCGACAAGCACCCTCACCGCCCCTTCGATGACGATTCAAAACTCGAAATTCCTGAGAGCGCGTTCCGCTACTCACCGACCCGGGTGAAGCGCTATCTCGGTTGGCTTGCCGTACGACTCAGCGTCCGTATGCGGAACGCCTTTTCCCCGCGACATTTCTACGACTTGCTCAGCGAAGACGTCGAACGCGACCATCGGGGTTCCCTACGCTTCGGATTAGCAATCGCCCGCGCGAGTCTCGGTTTGCTTGGTATTTGCCTCTTGTCCGCATTCGTCGTGCCGCGAACCCTCGAGTCCGTGCGCTTCGCCTGCGCGACTGGTTTCGTTTCCATCTTGGTCGCAGTCGTGATCAGTGATCGGCTCGCCCAGACAGAGAACGCGCGGTCATTGATTGGAGGCATTCTTGACCGTATTGCGGCTTGGGTCGCCATCGCGATGGGATTGCTAGCCTTGGGCGTCTTCGCCCGGGCTCTGGATGTTACGATCCCTGGGGAAAGCAACCCCTACGCGATCGGAATCACACTGACATTGTTCGTGGTGGCCAGTTTAGCGGCGGGCGTCGAAAACGCGGGCTCGAAACGATGGTCCTCTGCCCTACTTCTTTTGATGTCGGCCAGCGTCCCAGCCGGGGTCCTGTCTGCGCAGTTCTTCCTGCCTTTGGAAATGCGCTTGGCAGTGCCCTCGGTGATGGCGTCCGCCATAGGAATATGGTGGCTGGCCCGGCACATCTTCAAGAAGAAAATCGTCTTTGACGAGATGCTAAGAGGCGATCTATTTCTGATCTGGTCGGCGCTTCTCTGCCTTGCGATCTCGGTAACGACCCTCGACTGGCGTTGGACTTTCGCGGCGCTGACCACGGTCGCACTTGGCTCGCTATTCTTCCGGCAGGAATCTTCTGCCCTCTACTGCGGCGTTCTGCTCGCCGCGGCGGCTGGCAACTTCGCCGGCGGCCTGGCCGGATCGATCCTCGCGGCTGGCGCATTCCTGCTCATGATCATGGCAATATCGCGATGGACTAAATTGCATGATAGTATCAATAATATATGGGAGTTCTTCGAGAATTCGACCGAGCCGGCAGTCCATGGCCTGTGCGAGAGTAAACTGCTCAGCCCTATTGCGACCAAGGCGGTCTCTCTGACCGGTGAGCTCCCCGTCCGATTCGGATCCTTCCTCGAGTACGCGACCGACGCCCTGCTTTTGAAGCGATCGGCAGGCAACGTCGAGTTCATGCATCGCACGCTTCGCGATTACTTCGCGCTGCGCGAAATCCTTCCTAGACTTAACGCCGCGTCCGACGCGCAGCGGCTCGAGGCGGCGCGCAGTCTCGGTTACCAGGGGGAGTCGTCGCTGCCTTGGCTGGCAGACCTGCTTCACGATACGGACCCGCTCGTCCGCGCAGCCGCAGCTTCTGGGCTGGGAATGATCGCATCTCCGGAGTCGCCGCCGCTCATCGAGCTCGCGCTTGCCGATACCGATCCCACAGTGCGTAAGGCCGGCGTCCTCGACCTGCTCAACCTGAGAGGGGACGACCAGAGGCGTCTCAGTCTGGTCATGATCGAAGAGAAGGATCCTTCGGTCCTGTCGGCCTTGCTCGAAGTGCTGATGGATTACCGGATGAACCTTAACGTCACGGAGAATGTGGTGCCGAAGTTGTTCGCCAACGTTCCTGAGACTCGAGAATTCGCCAGGACGATCGCGACGCTGGTACAAAGTACGAGGTTGGTCGGCCAAGAGAAGGAATTTCGGATCCCCCAATGGACAAGCCGCTTTTGGCCGGACTTGCTCGGCGACCCTGACTCTGCGATCCGAGCTGGCGCTGCGAAATGCACCAGGTTGTTGAACCAGCAAGATGTGGCGCCGGTGCTTATCCGACTCCTGGCGAGCGATCCAAACCACTGGGTCCGTGCGGAGGCTGCGAAGGCAATCGGCTTTCTGCACGGTGAGAGGGCGGTTTTGTCCCTTACCCGTGCGCTCGCCGATCGTGACGATTATGTCCGATCTCACGCGGTCGACGCGCTGCGCCACGTTGGTGGAGGCCAAGTCATCGAGCCGCTCATCCGGGCGCTGGCCGATCGTCATGAAAATGTCCGGAGCAGCGCTTTCAAAGCACTTGGCGATCTGGACGGCGTCGAGGCGACGGAGCCTTTGATCCGAGCCCTCTCAGACCGGCGTTGGCGCGTGCGCGAAGGCGCTGCCAAGGCTCTGGCGTGGCGGTGCAACGACTGGTTTCGAGGATACTTGAGCGAGCCTAGGTTTGGACCTGAAAGGCTTCGCTTCGACGATTCCAATCCCGGCGAAACGCTCGTCTCCAGGTACGGCTCCGGGGCTGTCGGTTTCCTGATCCTGGCCCTTTCTGATCGCAAAGAGCATGTCCGCGTGAGCGCAGCGACAAGCCTCGGTCGGCTAGACATTGTTGGTGCGGCAGAACCATCATTCCGATCCGTCTCCGCTAAAGTGGTTGCCGCCACTGCCCACGTGTCCCAGACCCTCGGCCGGCTGGGCGGCGGCCCGATGGTCGACTCGCTAATCCGGGCCCTGTCCGACCGCAAGGCCGCGGTCCGAGCCAGCGCGGCCGAAGCCCTTGGCCTCCTGGGCCAGATCCGGGCGAAGGAACCTCTGGCCAGAGCAATGCGCGACCGATCTGAGATTGTGAGATTCCAAGCGAGTAAGGCTCTGGGCCATTTCGGGGATCCTCGCGCCTTCGAGACCCTCCTTGCCTCGTTATCAAATCATGTGTCTGATTCGCACCAAGATGAGAAAGCGATCGAGATGCTCGCTCAGTACTGTGATCCCCGGGCTGTTCCTTTCCTCGTCGACCGACTTATCCACAATCGGACCAAGATTCAGATCATCGCGGCCCAGGGACTCGCGTGCATACAGGATCCGATTGCGGTTAAATCACTCATCAACCTTCTGGGCCACGAAAATCCCTCGGTGAGTACCCCGGCGGCTAAAGCCCTTGCCAGTATGGGCGACCTGGCGCTGAGCCCGCTGAGACTAGCCTCATCCGAAGGCTCAGAGCCAATCCGAGCAGCGGCACGCGAAATCCTTCGAAACATCGAACCAACATCGGGCTAGGCGATTCAGATCGGTCTCCCGCGAGAGTTCGGCAGAGCCATCGGTCTGCGCCTTCGATGAGTGTGACTTTCTGAAGGCTCGTCTTCGACTGGTAACGTAAGGCCGATGCTCAGAGTCGGGACTCGAATTGGGGAATTGCCGCCCCGTCGGCTCCCTCCAAACCGGTGATGGCGACCTGCGCCGCCTTGCCGGTACTGAAGCCGGCAACCGAGATAGTGACGCTGAAATTGCTCGGATTATACAGAGCGGATTTGATCCCGAGCACCTTGCCCTTCTTACCGAGCTTCTGGGTCACGCGATAGTTGCCGGTCGATTGGGCGGCTCCTATGTTGAGCGCACTGATAAATAGAAATTCAAATCCGACCAACTTTTTATGCCTTCCCTTGCCTGAATAGACCCGCTCCTCGCCAAGGAACACAGGAGGCACTGACGAACCTGTTGTCGTGCCTGTGGGTGGAGGCGTTGACCCGTGTGCCGGCTCGTCGATGGTCAGCGTGTTGACTGACGGACTGCCCAGGACGGCGCCACCCGCGGGCGTCTCCAGGGTGAATGTCAGAGTCTGGCTGGCGCCGGGGTCGGAAAGTAGCGTGCCGGTGATGAACTGGGTGGTCTGCCCGATCCCGAACGTCAGCACACCGGTTGTGACGCCTCTAAAAGCGACGCCAGAGACGGCAGTGCCGCCGAGTTCAAACGGCACTGTCACAGTCCCGCCGCCGCTCAAGGCGCCCGAGATCGTCACGGGTATGCTGAAAGTGCCGGCGGCCTCGTTGACGGTCTCGCTGCCGGTCTTGAACTGCACCGTCGGGTGCTCGTTGATGGTCAGCGAGCTGACGGACGGATTTCCCAGAGCCGCGCCGCCGGTGGGCGCGCCCAGAGTGAACGTCATCGTCTGGTTGGGTCCGGGGTCGGCGAGGAGCTTGCCGGTGATGTCCTCTATGGTCTGCCCGAGCCCGAACGTCAGTGGACTGGCCGTCAGGCCGCTGAAGACCACGACCGACGCGGCGGTGCCGGAGAGTGTGAACGGGACGGTCACCTTCGAGTCGGCGGCTCCCAAAAGCGTTACTGGAATGCTGAACGTGCCCGCGGCCTCATCAACGGTCTCGCTGCCGGCGCTAAACTGCACTGTCGGCGGTTCGTTGATGGTCAGCGTGTTGCCTGAGGAACTGCCCAGGACTGCGCCCCCGCCGGCGTACCCAGGGTGAATGTGAGCGTCCGATTGGGGCCGGGGTCGGAGAGAAGCTTGCCAGTGATGTCCTCGGTGGTCTGCCCCATCGGGAACGTCAACGGACTGCCCGTGAGGCCGCTATATACCACTCCTGACTCGGCGTCGCCGGCGAGTGAGAACGGGACGGTCACCTTCGAGTCGGCGGCTCCCGAGAGCGTGACCGGAATGCTGAAAGTGCCGTCGGCCTCATTGACGGTCTCGCTGCCGGTCTTGAACTGCACCGTCGGGGGTTCGATGAGCGTGAGCGTATTCTTGGAAGGACTGCCCAGGACCGCGCCGCCCGTGGGCGCGCCCAGAGTGAATGTCATTGTCAGGTCGGGACCGGGGTCGGCGAGCAACTTGCCGGTGACGTCCTCTGTGGTCTGGCCCATCGGGAACGTCAGCGGACTGGCCGTGAGGCCGCTGTAGGCTATGCCCGATGCCGCGTCGCCTGCGAGTGTGAACGGGACGGTCACATTCGAGTCGACGGCTCCCAAAAGGGTTACCGGAATGCTGAAAGTGCCTTCGGCCTCATTGATGGTTTCGCTGCCGGTCTTGAACTGCACCGTCGGGGGCTCGATGAGCGTAAGCGTATTCTTGGAAGGACTGCGAAGGACCGCGCCGCCGGTGGGCGTGCCCAGAGTGAACGTCATTGTCTGGTTGGATCCGGGGTCGGCGAGCAGCTTGCCGGTGATGTCCTCTGTGGTCTGCCCGAGCCCGAACGTCAGTGGACTGGCCGTGAGGCCGCTATAGGCCACGCCCGACGCGGCACTACCGGCGAGTGTGAACGGCACTGCCAAGGTCTCGGTGACCTCGCTCATCGTATCGTTTTCGCTGTTGGTGACGTACATACGGCCGGCGAAGATGGCCAGCCCGGCTGGGCCGGCGAACCCGGTGGCAAAGATACTGACCACGCCCTTTGGCGTCACCTCGTCCACCGTGTTGGCGGCGAAGTTGGCGACGTAGAGGTTGCCAGCCGAGTCGAAGGCCAGGCCGACGGGCTTGTCGAACCCGGAAGCGAAGGTGCTGGGCGTCCCTCCCGCCTTCGCCACCTTGCTCACTATGCCGTCGCCAAGGTTGGCGACGTAGAGGTTGCCGGCCGGGTCGAAGGCCAGGCTGGCGGGCTCGTCCAGCCCGCTGGCGAATGTGATGAACGACCCTCCCCCGGCCGGCACCTCGATCACCGTGTTAGCGTCGTAGTTGGCGACATAGAGGTTGCCGGCCGAGTCAAATGCCAACCCGGTGGGACTATTAAACCCAGAGGCGAACGTCGTGGGCGACCCGCCCCCTGCCGGCACCTTGTACACCTTGCCGGCGCCCTGGTCGGCCACGTAGACGTTGCCGGCGGCATCGACGGCCAAGCCTGATGGAGCAGCTAACACGGAATCAATGGGGACGCCGTCGCCGTTCGGCGCAACCTCGATCACCGTGCCGTCGCCGGCATCGGCAACGTAGAAGTTGCCGGCGGCGTCGGCGGCCAGGGCGACCGGATCGTCGAACCCGGAGGAGAAGCGGGCGCCGCTGAAAGCGCCCGCGACGGTTACGGGTATGCTGAACGTTCCGGCGCTCTCGTTCACGGTCTCGCCGGCTGTGCCAAACTGCACGGCTGCCGGCTCCGCGATCGTTAGCGTGTTGACCGACGTAAGGCCCACGATGGCGCCTCCAGTGGGCGTACCCAAGGTCAGCGTCAGCGTCGGGGCGGGGCCGGGATCGGATAGGAGTTTGCCGGTGATGTCTAGGGTGGTCTGACCGATCCCAAACGCCAGCGGACTGGCCGAAAGGCCGCTGTAGTCCACGCCTGAGAAAGCGGACCCGCTGATCGTGAACGGCACAGCCAAGGATTGGGTGACCTTACTCACCGTTCCATTGTCAAAGTTGCCGACATAGAGCTTGCCTTCGTTCATTGTCAGGCCGAAGGGTCGGCTAAACCCGGTGGCGAACGTGGTCGGCGCGCCGCCTCCGGCCGGCGCCTCGCTCACCGTGTTGGCGGCGGAGTTGGCGACGTAGAGGTTGCCGGCGGAGTCGAAGGCCAGGCCGATGGGGGCGCTGAACCCGGAGAGGGTGGCGATGGTCGCGCCCGCGGGCGATAGCTCGCTCACCGTGTCGGCGCCGTAGCTGGCGACCCAAAGGTTGCCTGCGGAGTCAAAGGCCAGACCCGCGAGCTCCGAGAACAACGAGGCGACGATGGTGGAAGTCCCGCCTCCGGCCGGCACCTTGGTCACCGTGCCGTCGCCTACGTTGGCGACGTAAAGGTTGCCTGCGGAGTCGAAGGCCAGGCCGTCGGGGTCGTCGAAATGGGAGTCGGAGATGGTGGCGATGGTCGAGCCCGCTGGCGACAGCTCGCTCACCGTGTCGGCGCCGAAGCTGGCGACCCAGAGGTTTCCTGCGGAGTCGAAGGCCAAGCCGTCGGGCTCGTCGAGCCCAGAGGCGAAGGTGGTGGGCGTCCCGCCCCCGGCCGGCACCTTATACACCTTGTCGGCGCCGTAGTCGGCGACAAAGAGGTTGCCGGCGGAGTCGGAGGCCAGAGCTGCGGGCTGATCGAACGTGGTGGGCAAGGGGGTGACGATAGGGGCGCCGCTGGGCGGACTCGAGAGCGTGACCGGAATGCTGAACGTGCCGGCGCGCTCGTCGACAACCTCGCTCTCGCTGGCGAAATTCACCGTTGTCGACAATAGTCGGCGGTCTTCCAGAGGTTCAAACGACGCCCGTCGATTGAATGTGCGCGAGCGGTTGCGGCGGGCCCCGGTCGATTTGATTCGCCTTTGGTTGCGCCGCATGGAAGAGAACCAGGATGCAAGAGTCATGGGTCATTCCTCCGAACACGAAGTTCGACCTGTCGTGGATCAGCGGCGGATCAAGAACTGGCGGTCGCCGCCCTCGATCCAATGCGAAATCCGTTGGCCATGAGCGCCAGGGCGCGTCATTTTTTCCAAGGACAACGCCATGCGCCGCCTCGCACAGTGGGTCGGCCTCTCGCCTTCGGACCAGGCTCGTCCGCACTCGCGTTCGCCGCTCGTTTCGGGCCTCTCACTCACAAGCGATCGCACCCTTCCTGGGCCGCCACCACCGGTTTACTTGCTGCCGGGAGCCTTGGATTTTGCGAGCAGTTCTTCCGCCTCGTGCAGGAAGACTGGAACCCGGGCGTCTTCTACCCAGCGCGGATCCTTCATACGCTCCCGTAAGAGTTGAAGCGTTGCCTCTGCTTCCTTGGCGTGGCCGAGTTGCTGGTGCGTCATGGCGAGGAAGGCGAGGTCCTTGGGGCGAGAGCCTTTGTCTTTAACCGCGTTGATCTTGTCCGAGCGCGCGAGCACGTCCAGCGCTTTCTCGTAGTTGCCTATGCGGTAATAGGCCACGCCCAGCGTGCTCTGGAAGTCGCCATTTTCGGGTTCAAGCTGACAGGCTTCTTCGCTGAAGCGCACGGCCTTGCGTTGGTCCGACATTTCGCCGCCAGGCGACTTCACAAGTTGCCAGGCCAAGCCATTGAGTATGTCTGCATTTTCGGGATGCGTCTGGGCGATAGCGAGGATTTCCTGCCTGCGGGACGGACTCATTCCGGGCAGAGATCGCAACCGTTCGAGGACGTCGGCGCGCAGGTGCATCTGTCCGAACAGATCGGCAATCATTTGATTGGTAGCCCGACGGTGCTGGATTTCGCGAGAGACGCTCATTGTCTCCCATAGATGGATAGAGCCGTCAAAGTTCGCGGAGGCCAGGCGCTGGCCGTCCGGGCTAAACGCCACGCCCGTGGCCCAACCGGCATGTTTGAGGGCGATGAGCTCCCTGCCGGTCGCACTGTCCCAGATCCTCACCGTCCGATCATCACTTGCTGACGCCACGCGCTGGCCGTCCGGGCTGAACGCCACGTCGTTGACCTCACCAGAATGGCCCTTGAGGGCGAATAGCTCCTTACCGGTCGCACTGTCCCACATCCTCACCGTCGAGTCTGAGCTCCCCGATGCCAGGCGCTGGCTGTCCGGGCTGAACGCCACGCTGTAGATATAGCCGGCACGGCCCTTGAGGGCGATGAGCTCCTTGCCGGTCGCGGCATCCCAGATCCTCACCGTCTTGTCAAGGCTCGCCGACGCCAGGCGCTGGCCGTCCGGGCTGAACGCCACGCTCCCGACCGGACCGACATGGCCCTTAAGGGCGAAGAGCTCCTTGCCGCTCACGCAATCCCAGACCTTCACCGTCTGGTCCATGCTCGCCGACGCGAGGCGCTGGCTGTCCGGACTGAACGCCACGCCCGTCACCTGATCGGCATGGCCCCTGAGAGTGACGAGCTCCTTGCCTTTCACGCAGTCCCAGATCCTCACCGTCTTGTCAAGGCTCGCCGACGCCAGGCGCTGGCCGTCCGGGCTGAACGCCACGCTGTTGACCCAACTGGAATGACCCTTGAGGGCAATCAGCTCCCTGCCGGTCGCGCTTTCCCGGATCCTCACCGTCTGGTCCTGGTTCCCGTGCGCCAGGCGCTGGCCGTCCGGACTGAACTCCACACTCCCGATCGAATGAGCATGGCCGATGAGGACGAACTGCTCCTCCTTACCGGTCGTGGCGCCCCAGATTTTAACCGTATGGTCATCGCTCGCCGACGCCAGGCGCTGGCCGTCCGGGCTGAACGCCACGCTATTGACCCAGCCTGTATGGCCCTTGAAGGCGAAGAGAGCCTTGCCAGTCGCGGTATCCCAGATCTTCACAGGGTCGTAGTGACTCGCCGATGCCAGGCGCTGGCCGTCCGGGCTGAACGCGACGCTCGTGACCGGGCCGTCAAGGCCTTTGAGGGTGAGCTGCTCGGCACCGGTGGCGCTATCCCAGATCCTCACGGTTTGATCCGTGCTCCCCGAGGCCAGGCGCTGGCCGTCCGGGCTGAACGCCACGCACACGACTCCGTCGGTATGACCCTTGAGAGCGAAGAGGGCCTTGCCGGTCGCGGCGTCCCAGATCTTCACGGTTTTGTCCGCGCTCGCCGAAGCCAGGCGCTGGCCGTCCGGGCTGAACGCCACGCTCTCGACCGTACCGACATGGCCCTTGAGGACAACGAGATCCTTGCCGGTCGCGGCGTCCCTGATCTTCACCGTCTGGTCAGAACTCCCCGAAGCCAGGCGCCGGCCGTCCGGGCTGAACGCCACACTGTAGACCCGACCTGCGTGGCCGCTCAGGTCGAACAACTTCCTGCCGGTGGCGGTGTCCCAGATCCTCACCGTCCGGTCGTCGTTCCCGGACGCAAGGCGCTGGCCGTCGGGGCTGAACGCCACGCTCAGGACACGACCGGGATGGCACTTGAGAGTGGACAACTCCTTGCCGGTGGCGCTTTCCCAGATCTTCACCGTCTGGTCCCCCCAGCTCCCCGACGCCAGGCGCTGGCCGTCCGGGCTGAACGTCACGCTCATGATTACTCCGGTATGGCCTACAAGAGTGGCCAGTTCATCGGGATGGCACAAACGGGATAGGTAGAACCACTCGAACCCACGCAGGTTTCTGCCGCCCGCCTCGCTGGGTAATTCCGCCAGCAATTCGCGGGCGCGGACGACATTACCCTCTTCCCAGGCACGCTGGGCTACCGCGATCCCGGACGCATACGCGGCGAGACGGGCCTCGTCGCGCTGGGCGTCCGCCTCGGCCTTCGCCTGCAGGGCCGCCTTTCGGGCCGCCTCCGCGGTGCGCTGTTCCCTCCGCGCGGCGCGCTCGGCTCGCGTGGCCCAGACCGCCAGGACTATGCTCAGCACGGCGCCCGCGGCCAGGAGGAACGCGAACGCCGCGACCGTCGCCAGCGTCGCCCGGTACTTGCGGGCGAACTTGCGCAGTCGATACCCCGTCGACGGCGGGCACGCCTCTACTGGTTCGTCGGCGAGGAATCTCTGGATCTCCCGCGCCAGGCCGCTCGCGCTTTCGTACCGCCGCCTTCGGTCCTTCTCCAGGCACTTCATCACGATCCAGTCGAGCTCGCCACGGACTATTCCCGACAGCCGGCCCGGCTCCGTATTCCGCGCCGCCGCAATCTTCGGCAGATTGTTCGAACTGCTGAGCCGCACGCTCGGCCGCGGCGCTTCCGTTTCCTTGATCATCCGCACCATCTCGGCCAGGGCTGCTTCGCGCAAGCGTTTTTGCTCCAAGGGCGTCGTCCCTGTGAGCAGTTCATACAGCACGACGCCCAGCGAGTAGATGTCGCTGCGCGTATCCACCCCGAGGGCGTTCATCTCGGCCTGCTCGGGGCTCATGTACTCGAACGTGCCGACGAGGGACCCATACTGGGTGAACATCGTTCGTTCCGTGAGCCGTTGCTCGACAGCCTTGGCCACGCCGAAGTCGATCACTTTAGGCACCGGAAGATCGTCGTACATCGTCACCAGGACGTTGGACGGCTTGACGTCGCGGTGGATGATCCCCTTCTGATGCGCGTGCTGGATTGCCTGGCATACCGGCACGAACAGTTCCAGCCGCTCGCGCGGAGTCAGCTTGCCGTCGTCACAAAACTGAGTGATTGGCACGCCGTGGACCAGCTCCATCACGAAGTAGGGCCGGCCGCTCTCGGTCGTTCCGACGTCCAGGACGCGGGCGATGTTCTGGTGGTCCATCATGGCCAGAGCCTGCCGCTCGGCCTCGAATCGGGCGACGATCTGCCGGCTGTCCATCCCAGGCTTGATGATCTTGAGCGCGACCCTGCGGCGAACCGGCTCGGTCTGCTCAGCCATGTAAACGACCCCCATGCCGCCCTCGCCGATCTGCTGGAGGAGCCTGTACGGGCCGACGCGGTCGCCGGGCCGCTCGCCGGGCGGCACGTGCGGCGCAGTGAGTCCGTCGAGCCCGCGCTCGAGGATGCCGGCCGTGCGGCAGTCGGCCTCGAGCAGGCGCTCGATGCGCCCGCGGAGGTCGTGGTCACTGCCGCACGCCTCGTCGAGGAATGCGCACCGCTCGACTCCGGGGACCTTGCGGAGCGCGGCGGCGAAGATCGATTCGTCACTCATAGCACGAGACCTCCACCGAGCTCGGTTCTGGACGATTCCATCGCCCCGGACGCTGCCGCTGCCGCCCTTACTTCGGTCCTGGGACCGGGTCTGCGCCACGGCTCCAGGCAAATTCTCGCGGGCGAAAATGGTCGACGCCGAGCGCGGAGCGGGCCCTTTTCACCCTTCTATGCGAAGTCGAAGCGAAGAAAACGCCACCAACCGTTCATTTTTCTCCGGAATCGGGCCCGGCCATGGCGTTGTAGAGCCAGGCCCGGGCGTACCTCCAGGCGCGGTCGGCTGTTCTCGGCGCGATGCCCAGGCACTCGGCCGCCTGATCGAGCGTCAGCCCGGCGAAGAAACGCATCTCCACCAGCTTGGCCTTGACGGGGTCGTGCACGGCGAGCTGCTCCAGGGCCTCGTGCAGAGCCAAGACTTCCGGTGCGGGGCGGCCGGCCAGCAGGGCGTCGAGGTCGGCGGGCTCGCGCCGCCGTCCGCCGCCGCGCTTGAGGCTGCCCTTCCGCCGCGCCTGCTCGACCAGGATCCGGCGCATGGCCTCGGCGGCCGCTGCAAAGAAATGGCCGCACCCGTCCCAGCGCGCAGGCGCGCCCGACCCGACGAGCCGGAGGTATGCCTCGTGAACCAGGGCGGTCGGCTGCAAGGTCTGGCCGGGCTTCTCCTGCGCGAGCCGATGGGCGGCCAGCCTGCGCAATTCGTCGTAGACCAGCGGTAGAAGTCGTTCCGCTGCCCGCGAGTCGCCCCGCTCGATGGCTGAGAGGATGGACGTCACTTCGTCCTTCATCGCGCCCCCCGATCGCTGCTGCACCATACGATTGCAGATGCCACGCAATACTAACGCAGAGCGGCGACCGCTCCAAGCGTCGGCGCCTGCACATCGCAACTCGCTCCTGCGAGCACCGGCGCTTGCGGCCCGACCGTGGACTTCTCGACTTCAAGTGTCGATTCGCGGTACATCCCCGACCAGAGCGACATTACACGATTTATTCATGATTCGATGACGGTGCTGACCCGGTCAAAGTCCCGGCCTGCTGCGTTGACGGCCAACTCGGGGGACGTGCGAACCCCGGACCGATTCCGCGAACGGATGCCCTCGATGTCGTCGTCAACGACCAGCGACGGGTTCCGGGGACGCCAGGCCGAAACCTAGCAGTTCCAGACGCCTACTGCTCATGCACGCTTTATCACTCATCCACCCATCCTGGGTGTCTGACGAATTCCCTTACCCGCAGAGGTCATGGTCAATTCTTTCAAACGACGTGATCGGCGAGGGTGCAACTGCGGCCCAAAGAAGAGGTTCATGTCCGTTTGCAACGGAAAGGCCGAGTTCGAACGATCAGGTCACTCAATCATGAAACTTACGTCCCTCAGCGAGCATCGCCAGGATTGTTTTGAGGCGTTTTTGCCGCGTTTCAGGCTTCAGCGCGGTTTGCAATCTCCAAACGACCGCATACACATTGGCTCGGTTTAGAGTTTCGAAGAAAGCTTTGGCTTTTGAGTTATTGACCAGCTCTCTCAGAAAATCATCGGGAATCACCATTTTTTGGGCCGAGTCGTAAGCGGCTTCCCAGCGGCCGTCATTTCTAGCTGCCTCGACCGCTTGAGGCCCGGCTTCGTTCATTTTCCCAGCCTTTATGAGCCGTTCGGCATGGCCTCTGTTTCTTTTGGACCAACGCTGGTGATCTTCACGGTCGAGGGAAGACGCTTCATCGAGGACGGCAATGAGGTCAAGAAGGAGATAGACGACGAATACCGGGCGATTCTCGGCGAAAAGCGTCTGGAGGCGCTGAAAAGATCGTTGAAAACACTCATAGAGAAAACGGGTGAAGACGGTCCATTAGCCTGAAGATGACACTTGATCTACAAGGTAGAGCTGACGTACCTTCCCGTACCGACCGGTCCAGAAGCCGAGTCGGGCCATGCCTAAGCGATGCCATTTCTTTGATCCACGAATATAAGAATTATGAGTAAGTATATCAACCATGGTCGATTATTCTCCCCGTTACCTTCGCCACCGCTCCGATAACTGCCGACTGGAGCGACTGAGTTAGCCAATTTGTACTTGCATCCACTGAATGACAATATCTTTTCATAAATTTGTTCTATAATTTTTTAAACTCTAGATGTTAATTAACACGTTGTTGCTAGCCACCTATACGCAATAACAATCCACTTAGGTCAAAAATGTTTGCGCGGTCAAGATCGGCGGAATGGTCGGATCTGTCAGCGATCCACTTTCCTGCCTCTCAGCGATCGTTATCGCGACTTTTGCGGGGCTGAATTGCTTCGGTTCAATGCGTTTTCTTCATGCCTCGAAGGGCGGCGAGCACGGCGGCGGGCTCGGCCCGCTTCGAAGGGTCGACGTCGGCGAATATTGAGCGAATCACGGCATCGCGATCGATGGTGTAGGCGGCCCCAATGGGAACTGGTAGGAGTCGTCGCCGTTGTACTTTTTGGGGTCTCACAATCATTGGACCAGAAAGTTGGTTTAAAAATTGGATTGCTGGCAGGTATATCCTTGCAATAAGTATCGCATGCTTTAACTTGGATCATAGTTCTCAAGAAGGCTTTCGGTGGCGAGAGAAAGTTATAACTTCTGCTTGCCGATGGCCTTCAGGCTCGGCAGGAGCACCAAGTCGGCCGCTTCCTCGGCATCCCTGAGAAGTGCCTTGCGAGGCGTGCCTATCAGCGCACGCATGGTCAGGCTACGAGCAAAATCCGTGACTTGGATCGCGCGCACGGCTACCGGAAAGTCGGCCGGGATTTCGCCGGCGGTGATCCCGTCCCGGAAACGACCTTCCACCAACGCGGCGCCACCGGCGGCCGCTTTTTGCAGGAACTGCCGGACCTCGGCGTCGTCCACCACCGGTGCGACGCACACCATAAGGCAGCCCCGCGCGGAGCCTTTCTCCGTCGCACTTTCGACGGCGTATCTCAGAAACCCCGCAATCGAGTCGCGAAGACTCTGTGGCGAGAGGAGCGCCTTCGCGGCTCCTGCGCCCTTCCGTTCTGCATACGCCTTAAGGACGCGCAAGAATATCGTTCGCTTGTCGCCGAAGACGGCATACAGGCTCGGCTTTCCCACGCCCATCCCGGCGACGAGATCTTCGATTGTCACTCCGTCGTAGCCCTTCGACCAGAATACCTGGGTCGCCTTTTCCAGCGCGTCGCTCTCGTCGAAACTGCGCGGCCGTCCACGCGGTCTAGCGGCATTTTTTACCATTTAGTTCAAAACTCCTTGACAAACTCGATGGCACCAATAATATAACCAAACCGTTCGAAATTAGCAAGTTCGCCCTGGCCTCGCAGGGCCTCACGACTTGACCTTAACCCTTCACCACCGAGACGCCCACGAAACATCCAATCGCTCTCGTCACCGGCGCCACCTCCGGGCTCGGTTATGCCGCCGCCATCCTGCTCGCCGCCGAGGGCTGCCGGGAGGTCATCGTCACCGGTCGCAGCCTGGCCCGTGCCAAGGAAGCGGCCGCGCAGCTCGCGGCTGATACCAAAAAACAGGTCTTCACGCCGCTGGAGCTCGATCTGGACAAGCCGTCCAGCGTTCAATCCGCCCTCGCCGAACTGGTCAAGCGAAATCGGCCGATCGATTTCCTGCTGCTCAATGCAGGGTTGGTTCCCTTTAAGCAGCGCGTGCTCACCGCGGCGGGCGTCGAATCTTCTCAGGCCCCGCTCATCGGGCATCATCAACTGACGGTTGGGTTGCTCAATGCCAACTTGCTGAGTCCCCACGCGCGGATCGTTATCGCAGGTGCAGAACCTGCCCGAGGGGGCGTACCCATGTTCAAATACACCGATCTGCCAGCCTTCGCGGCCAAACACCACCACGGCGACAGAACCGCCGCTGTTGAAGCCCTGATACGCAACGGGCCGAACGTGAAGTACGTGCCGAACAACGCGTATGCCGACGCGAAGCTCATCATCGCTTGGTGGACCGCGGCGCTGGCCCGCCGGCTACCTTCCGGCATGGCCGTGTACGCCGTGTCGCCCGGTGGCGCGACCGACACCAAGGCGGTGCGAAGCGCTGGCCCGGCGTTGAAGTATCTGTTTATCCCAATCGTGAACCTCATTCCCGGCATGAATCAGACGCCGGAGACCGCGGCCCGTCGCTACCTCCAGGCATCGGAATTTGGGACCGACGTCTCAGGGCAATTCTTCGCCTCGGCTCAAGGGAAGTTCTCAGGCCCAATTGAGGTGCAGCGTCACCCACACCTCCACGACCGTGCCAGCCAGGAAGCCGCATGGCAGGCCGTCGTCAAGGTCTCCGGCGTCGACTTGTCTTACCCAGCATCCTTGAGCGCTGTGTCCTGATAAGAGCGCCGGTCGCGGCGAAATGGTCGCGGCGACCAGCATCAGCATGCGATTGCGGAGCTGCGTGCTCGTCCACGGGGGCTTACGGTATTTTGAAATAACTAGTTCAAAAATGTCTTGACCGCAGCCTCCGCGTCTGATTATCATACCAAACAGTTCAAAATCAGCAAAGCAACCCTAACCTCGCAAGGAGAATACACATGGAACGGTACGAAGGTAAAAAGGTGGTGATTATCGGCGGCACGAGCGGCATGGGGCTCGCGACGGCGAAGATGCTCCTCGATGGGGGCGCGCGTCCTGGTGACGGGTCGCTCGCAGGCCGGCCTGGAATCGGCCCAGAAAGAGCTTGGGGAGGGCGCCCTCGTGGTTTCGAGCGACGCGCGTTCGTTGACGGAAATCGACGCCCTCGCCTCTCGGGTGAAGGCCGAGTTCGACACCTTCGACCTGCTCTTCGTCAACGCCGGGTTCAGCATCCGAGCGCCTCTCGAGAGCATGACCGAGGCTGTCTACGACGAGATGTTCAACCTGAACGCCAAGGGGCCGCTTTTCGCGGTGCAGAAGCTCGCGCCGCTGATCAACCGGGGAGGCTCTGTCGTCCTCACGACCTCGATCGCCAACGTCAAGGGGATGGCCGGCAACGCCGCATACGGCGCCGCCAAGGCCGCGCTGCGATCTTTCGCCCGGACGCTCGCCGCCGAGCTGCTTCCTCGCGAGATTCGCGTCAACGCGGTGACGCCCGGCCCCATCGACACGCCGATCCTCGGCAAAACATTTGGCGATGAAGACGCGGTCGCCCAGATCAGGGAGAAGATGACCGGCATGGTTCCCATGAAGCGCTGGGGAACGTCGGAGGAAATCGCCAAGGCCGTCCTCTTCCTCGCGTTCGACGCGACCTACACGACCGGCGCCGAACTTCCGGTCGACGGGGGTTGGTCGCAACTCTGAAATGCAGTGCACTCCGCACGCTTCACCAAGACGGAGGATTCGGCGCAACAATTCTTACGCCGGTTTTCTGTTCCATTGCTACTTCTACAGCTTTTCTTACCAAACGGTACGATATCCTCTTGACATGCGGATTTCAACCGCGTACTATTCGAACCGTTCGGTTCAGAAATCCCCATCGCAGGGGCTGGCCTTGCTGAAGTGGTAACGGGTTTTCAGCAGGCAGGCTTGGTTCGCCCATGACTGTTTTTTCATCCCGTTAAGGAGGACCTTTCGATGAACCGTTTCGTCACGTTGGCGTTGGTGAGCACAGTGGCACTGTCCGGGGCCTCACACGCCTTCGGGCAAGAGAAAAAGCCCAGTGAAGCCGAGATCACCAAGCTGCTTCCGGGAAAGTGGGTCGGCAAGGTGAACACGCCCAAGGTCTCGGGCAAGCTTGAATCCGCATTCGTCAAGGACGGCACCTACACCCTGAAGGGGAAGCTCAAAAAGGGGGACAAGGAGATCCCGATCGACGAAGATGGTACGTGGAAGGTGACTGAAAACCGTCTCGTTCTGACGCCCAAGAACCCACCTGACGGCAGCCCCAAGACGAAAGAGCTGACCATTGGTGAGATCAGCGACACGACCTTCAAGATGAAGGACCACCGTCAGCAGGTTGAATCGAGCTGGACGAGAGTCAAGGAGTGACGTGATCGACCTCGGGCCTCTTTCCCGGCGAATGCGTTCGTTCGTGGTCGCGGCGAACGCATTCGTTTGATCAGGCCGGCCGCCAATCTGCCGCATCTATTGAATCATCATCTTCTTGGTATTGGGGCGGCGGGTTAGGACTCGTCCCGCCGGTGCATTTATCGTCGCTTGCGGGATCGCACCGGCCAACTCTCCATCGCCATGTCCACCACGCCGAAAAGTTGCTCCTGCGTCCCCCCCGTGCTGAGCCTGAATGTCTGCAGAAGAATTGCAGCAGCCACGAGTCTTGCGTCGCCACCAATTCTACGCACAACCCTATTACCGAACGTGGGACTTGAACCCACACGGGTGTTAGCCCACCGGATTCTGAGTCCGGCGCGACAGCCATGAGCGAGCTTTCCGAGGCAGGTTAGCCTTGTAGTTCATTATGATTCATAACATCTCAATATCTAATACATGCCTTCAACCGAACGCGCTTCTAATCGCGTCAGCCTGCACCGACGGGTAGAGGTGGCGATGGCGCCGCCGCATCGACTCCGTGCAGTGACCGCACCATTCATCGATGAGCCGCTGGTCAATTCCCTTGCTGGCCAGAGCAGAGATAAAGCTGCGGCGCAGGGAGTGGTAGCCCTTGAGCACCGACCATTTGGTGTCTCTGAATGCCCGCGCGAAGGCTTTTTGCGTCGCCTGCACCGAAAGCGGCCGGTCGCCTTGCCCGAACAAGAAGCTGCGGCCGGGCAACCAATCCGCCAGCGCTTCGGACAGGCTGTCGCTGAGCGGGACGCGGCGGGTAGTCAGGCTGCCCCTTACCCGCTTTTTCTCGTGCAGCGTCACGACGCGGTTGGCCAGATCGACGTCCTCGGCCTTTGCCCGGATCATCTCGGAGCGGCGCGCTCCGGTGTGGGCGGCGAACAGAATCATCTGGCGGAACCAGGGTGGGGCTCTGCGCGTCGCAAGGAAGGCCAGTAGCTCGTCTATTTCGGTCAGGGTCAGGAAAAGGCATTCCCAAAGGGGCCACGTGTGCAGCAATAGTGCAGAATCCGTTTTCGTTTTCTGCCGCAAGTGCTTGCTGGCAAAGGACTTAGGGAAACTGGGGATCTAGGATTCGAACCTAGACTAACTGATCCAGAGTCAGTCGTGCTACCGTTACACCAATCCCCAAATGGCGGATGCTTCAATCATTTCTTTTAGCGGCCCGTGAGCGTGGGTGTCAAGGTCGGAGCATGAATGCCTATACAGGCGTTCGGTCGATACGCGTCCTTTGGCAAACGACTTGGGATTGCTGCGTTTCGACGTCCAGGTAGAATCGAAGAATCAAGCTCATTCTCGCAAAGTTACGCCAAAGGAGCCCTGCGATGGATCGCGGCTCGAAACCTGAAGACTCCTCTCCTGACGCAACCGCCACAGCAAAGGTTCGGCTTCGCCCAATCCGCCGTACCATTCGCGGATTCCTCTGGCTCCTCGGCGGCGTCGTATGCATCGCAGCCTGGTGGTTGGCTGTCAAATTTTCCCAGGGCAATTTCGACGAGGTCCAACCGGATCGCGTCTATCGCTGCGCTCAGGTCGACGCCAAGACGCTCAAACGCTTCATTCGCGAGTATGGCATCAAGACCGTTTTGAACCTCCGAGGCGAGCATCCCGAAACGTCTTGGTATCGCGACGAACGCGAAGCCACGTTGAGCTCAGGCGCAAGCCAGATCGACATCGCGCTTTCATCGAGCGAATGGCTCTCGCGAAAGCAGGCAATGGCTCTCGTCGAGACGCTCGATACTTGCCGATACCCCGTACTGATCCACTGTTGGAGAGGGGCGGAACGCACAGGGCTCGTCTCGGCGTTCTGCCAGCTTTTGAACAAGGACGCGAAACTGGCCGACGCCGAGTCGGAGTTCTCTTGGCGGCACTTGTACTTCCCCTACGGAGACGGCGTGACCACAGCCAAGCACCTCGAGCTTTACAAGTCCTGGCTCAAAGCCAGAGGACTCGAGCATTCGCCAATGGTCTTTCGCGATTGGATCCAATTCGAATATCGCCCTCGGCATCCCTCCCGAGAAGATTGGCCCTACGACCCCTACCCCATCCGGGTCGTGACCATGCCCAATGGAACAAGGTTCGAGTGACGTGAAGCGGCGTTCGCCCGGTCGCGAAGCACCGAATGAAGGATCCGAAGCATGCTCGAAAGCCACGAAACCCAGGTCCGAGTGCGTTACGCGGAGACCGACCGCATGGGCCTGCTGCATCATGCCAACTATTTCGTCTACTTCGAACTCGCCAGGACCGAGATGCTCAGAACCAAGGGATTCTCCTACAAAGACGTCGAGGACTCTGGGCATTTTCTCGTGGTCGTCGAAATCGGCTGCAAATTCAAAAAGCCCGCATATTACGACGAGCTTCTCATTATACGAACCAGCGTTTTACGCGTTACACATGTTAAAATTGAACATGAATATCAAGTTGTGCGTGATGGACAGGTGTTGGCTCTTGGGCGGTCGACCCTGGCCTGCGTCGACAAGGACGGCAGGCCGCAGGCTTTACCCGAATCGCTCAGAGGAGAGTGAAGGCGGCCCAGGCAGTTTGGTTCAGACGCCTTGAACGCCGCCGTCGAAGAGCGTCTCGGCCTCGTCGACGATCGACGAGAGGATTGCCGTGGCTTCGGATTCAGAGATGCCCAACAACCCACGGACTTCGTCCAGTCGCAGGTGCTCGGCCGGAGAGACGACTCGGTCGCAGACGGCCCTTCGGACCATCCACGTGAACTCCTCCAAGCAACAGGCTTTGGTCCAGGAGGGCTCGAACCCCAGAGCCCGGGCTTCGGACTCGATCAATGCCAGCTCAGGCTTCGATTCAGGGAAGTCCTCGACCACCTTTCTCAGCTTGCGGCGCCACTGTTCGCGGTCGAAGCCGACAAGGTCTCCCTTGTCGGCGATGGTCATCTCCAAGTCGTCGTCGACCTTCGGCCTGGCGTCCGAGTCCTCTGGGACGGCCGGCGGATTGCCTAAAAGCTGCTTCAGCGCGTTCAAGAACCCCATGGCGGTCGAACCTCGAATCGAATGAGGACGGTCGGTCGGCGGATCTTGGATTCAAGGCGTCTGTGTTAAGAAGTTGAATCCAGGTTGAATGATCAACTTATCTTGCCAGGTTCGACCAAAGTCTCCAAGCGTATTGCTCGAGATTTGTCTTCGACCCGACGAATCCAAGCCATTTGCGCCGGCAGTTGCGGCCCTGGGTGACTCCCGGTTAGGATTCAACGGTCCTTCCCTGCTCCGCCCGCGAGGTCCAGGTGCGAAAGCCTCGCGCTACATCCCAAGAGCACTCTTGCTTGGATCAACCTCGAATGCTTTCACCACGATTCGGCAACGGAATGCACGCTTCACGGCAATCTGCCTTGGGCTTGTTCTTGCTGGCTCTCGCGTTGACTTCAACGCAGCCGTCGCGAGCACAAAACGGCCCAGCGGAGTCAAAAGAAGGGCTCGTCGAACTGGGAAAGGACGACGCCAGGCTGAAAGGGCACTACGCGCCAAGGGCTTCAAGGTTCAGATCGTCGCCGCGGAGCCAACAATCGTCGATCCCACTGCCATGGCGTTTGACGATCAGGGCAACCTTTATGTCGCCGAGTGGAAGAACGCCGATCACATGTTTGATACATGGGAGACGATCAAACTGCCAGAGGGGGGAGTGACGCGGGTGATGCGTCGGCGAAAGTCGACCACCGACGTCGTCAAGCGTCTGCGGGACGCCGACGGCGACGGCGTCTATGAACAGTCTGAAATCGTGGTCGACGGCGCTGAAATGCCCTCGAGCATCTTCCCATGGAAAAACAGCCTCTACCTCACCTGCGTCGGCAAGCTCGAGCGTTGGAGCGACGAAGACGGCGACGGCCGATTTGAGCTCAAAACCGTGATCGCCGACGGATTTTGTGGGTTCTATCACCACTGGCTCAGCGGAATGACGCTCTCGGCCGACGGCTGGTTTTACCTGACGGCCGGCGACAACGACAACCACGTCGTCGGCTCAGACGGATCGCGAGTCGAGGTTTCCCGCTGCGGCGCCGTGATCCGCTGCCGCGTCGATGGCACGAATATGCACCTGTTTGCCATGGGTTTTCGAAACCCGTATCGAGATCTTGCTTTCAACAGCACCTTCGACGCATTCCACGTCGACAACGACAACGAAGACGGGTCGAAATTCCAGGGCGTCCGGTTGATCAACCCCGTCGAGGAAGGAGACTACGGCTGGCGGCTCTTGCCCGGCGCGCCCTGCTGCCAGCCCGATTTTGATCGGGGAGCCGTCGATGGAGAGCTGCCGGGCAAACTGCCCATCATCGCCAAAACCGGACGAGGCGCGCCTGCCGGCCTGCTCGTCTACAACGGCGCCTCTTTGCCTAAAACTTATCGCGATCTGTGCATCTATCCGGACGTTTTCCGCAAGCTTGTGCGAGGCTATCGCGTCACCCCTAAAGGTGGAACGTACAGCCTGGTCGAGACGGTTCCGATCATGACCGCCGACGACGACCTTTTCCGTCCTTGCCAGGCGGTCGCGGGGCCCGATGGAGCGATCTACGTGCTCGATTGGAGGAGCAATTCCGGCGGCGCCGGCAGGCTCTGGGGCGACGGAAAGTTCGGACGTCTTTACAAGCTTTCATGGGAAGGGGACGGTCAAACGCCCGCTCTACCGCTGAAGCCCAACAACTGGAATCGCGTGCTGAAAGGATCAGACGAAGATCTCTGGTCCATGATCAAAGGCGAAGACCAGACCGAGGCTCGAAGGGCTTTGCGTGAGTACGTCTCGCGACCGGGCGATCGCACTGCGCCGCTGCTTTCGCTTCTGAGCGACCGCTCCGCTCCCAAAAGCGCAAGGCTCCTGGGCCTTCAGGGCGCCAGGCAGCTCTGGAGCGAAACCGTCGAGAAGGCCTTGGTTCGAGCTCTCGAAGACCCATTGCCGGAGGTTCGAAGACTCTCGGCCCAGGCGCTTTCTTGGGAACCCAAACAACCCAGGCCAAACCTCGTTTCGGTCCTGGCGGACAGGCTCGATCGGGAAGAGGACGACTACGTCAAACGCGACCTCGCGCTGGCGGCGGCGACCCACGCAATACCGCAGCCCCTTCCAACGGCCGAGATGCTCTTTAAGCTCATTCCCGAAGAGTCCTCGGCGCCCGTGGTTCTCGACGGGCTCGTCAGGGCGATCGAACGGCTAGGCGCGCCAGGCGTCGACTACGTCGCAGCCAAGATCCGCGAAAAGACAGACGCTGAACGGGATCAGGCGGTGAACGTCTTCACCCGGTTCAGGACCATGGCCGCGGCCAAGAAACTGCCGGAATTGGCAATACTGGAGGGGCTCTCCCCTGAGAGTCGCATCGCTCTGGTTCGGATGTTTAAAGATATTCCATTGGACATACCTGTACCAACTCAAGCATTGGCGGACTGGCTCGCCGGACGCCTCGGGAAAACCAACGCTTCGACCAAAACGGCCGTGCTCGAAGTCTGCCGGCTTGGCGGCAACCCAGCCGGCGCCTGGTCGTCAAGCTGTTGGACGATCCCGACGAGACGGTGCGAACCGCCGCTGCGCTTTATGCCAGCGAAACGCGCCCCGAGGGCGGGGTGGATATACTGAAGCGACGCGTCATCCGACCGGATCTTTCCCTCACCGAGCGCATCGCCGTGGCGCGTGCCTTGGGTGGGGTTGGCGCGGAAGGGTTCGATCCGCTCCTCGAGGCTTATAAGAGCTTTGGTAAAGACCCCAACTTCGGTCCACGAGCCCTGCGCTCTCTTGTCGATTGCGATCGAGCGAAAGCCGAACCCATAGCGCGAGAGGCGCTCCTGGCGAAGACCCCCGAGCTGAAGCGAGAGGCCCTTCAGATCTTGAGCGAAACCCCTCAGTCCGCGCTCTTGCTTGGCGAAGACTTCCTCTCGGGCAAGCTCGATCGAGCTTATCTGGCGAACGTCCTCGCGGCTGTCAGACGCTATCCCTCGCCCGAGCACGCGAAGACCCTCGCGGCCATCGATCAAGCGCTGGCGAAGGGGCTCGCCAAGTTGACCCCAAGTGACGTCAAGGATCGCTTGGCTCAGGGCTCCGATCCCTGGAACGGCCTCTCCGTATTCCTTCGAGAGAACGGCTCGAGGTGCTATACCTGCCACAAAATCGAGAACTTCGGCGGCAACGTCGGGCCTGCCCTTACGGGCGTCGAACAGGCTCTCTCCATAGACAAGCTGGTAGAAGCCGTGCTCGAGCCGTCGAAGGAAATCAAGGAGGGCTACGAATCTTACAGAGTAGCTCTGAAGGACGGCCGTGTGTTGACGGGGGTCAAAGTCTCCCAGGATCCCAACGTCCTTGTCCTTCGCGACGCCAATGCCCAGGAAACTCGCATCTCTCTCGAAGACATCGAAGAGCAAGCCAAAGACCCTGTCTCGCTGATGCCAGTAGGGTTGCTCAACGACCTCTCGCCTCAAGAGCTCGCCGACCTGATCGCATTTCTGAGGAGTAAACCCGCTCAGGGGACGCTTAAGACAACCCAACCAGTCGAATTAGTGAAGGCGTACGGGCCGCTGCCTCGCGGCAAGGAAGAAGTGCTGTTCTCGAGCGGGATGATGTCTGCTCTCGATCGAGGCAAACAAAGGGAGGTTGGAGGCAAGAGCGTCGCCTCGACCCGGCTCGCGGCCAATAGTGCAAAACTGCTTAACCTGAGGGGTCAGCTCGATTCCACTTCCAGCACCGCGGTGCTTGTCGTCGATCTTAAGTCGGACAAGCCTCAAGACGCCGTCCTTCGTTACGCAACCGAGGGCGAATCGCGGGTTTATCTCAACGGAAAGAAGATCGCGGGATCCGCTCCCGCCAAGAGCTTTAACGCGGAGGCGCACGCTGGTACACCTGCCACTCAATGAAGGGCCCAACCAGTTGGCGATCGCCTGCGATCGCCAGGCTTCCGGCGGGTCGTACTGCGTCCTCTCGATCGGGTCGCCTTTGGGCGTTCAGTTCGAGTCGCCAAGCCCACGGAAATAATCGCCCCAGTTGTCCTCTGCGAAAGAATCGATGGGACCGGTCCGGCCGATCACGAATTGCCCGCGACCCAAGCCCGCGTAAACGCCGAATGAGATCCGTAAGGCGTATTTCCGACGATGCAACGACGCAAAGTCGTCATAAGTCGCAAATTTTCACCAGATTGCCCCTTTTACCGTGCTCTTGCCGATTTATTATTGTCAAATTGAGTTGGACCCGTCGGCTCTGACCGACAAATCTCGCTAGCATCTTTGTACTTCACAATCTGACATTGTCACGTGTGCCTAAGAGACGTGGGGGAATGACAGCCATGCGCTGGTCCGGAACTCGCAGAGGCAAACTGGGATCGCAACGGTCTTATCGAGTCCGTGTTCGCACGAGGACTTTGTTCCTGGAATCGCTCGAGGACAGGCTGGTCCTGGACAGCACGTGGGCGGGGACTACGAGCGGATTGTGGTCGGTGGCAACGAACTGGCAGGGCAGCACGCTGCCGGTCTCTGGAGACAATCTGTTCTTTCCGTCGAGCACGTCCAATCCGACGAACACGAACGATTACAGCGTGACGAGCTTTGGGAGCCTGAACGTCGAGTCGAGCGGTTATACAATCGGCGGGACCGGAATCACGCTATCGGGAAGCGTGAGCGCCAGCCAGGCCTCGGGGGTCTCCGAGGTCGATCTGCCGCTGGCCTTTGGAGGCGGCGCTGCGAGTGTCGACGTGAGCACCAGCGGGGCCTCGTTGATCCTGGGCGGGGTGCTCAGCAACAGCTCGGGCCTTACGAAAACGGGCTCGGGAGAGCTCGACGTCACCTCAAACAGTTCAGCCATCCCTGCGACTGTTTCCACAGGCATACTCCGCGTCGTGGGAGGCACTGCCGATCTCGGCGCGATCAACGTTTCCTCGGGCGCCACGTTCGGCGGCACTGGCACTGTGGCTTCGATCAACTCGACCGGAGGTATCATCGACGCGAACTCCGGGACTGCACCTGGAACCCTTACCGACAGCGGCGTACTCACTCTCGATTCCGCTTCGACCTTCAATGCGGAACTGACAAGCACCACCGAGTTCAGCACCAACAACGCCGCCGGCGTGGTGACGCTGGCCAACGCGACGCTCAACGTCACGGCCGCCTCAGGCGCGACCTTCCCGCTCAACACGCAGTTCACGCTCATCCACAACACCAGCGGCTCGGCGGTCAGCGGCACGTTCAACGGACTGGCCGAAGGCGCCTCGCTAACCATTGGTGGAGAAAATTATACAATTTCATATGTAGGTGGAACCACTGGTCATGACGTCGTGATCACTCGCACCGCGATCTCGAGCACGACCACTTTGCTGGTTTCGCCGACGAGTCCCGTGTTCGGGCAAACTGTCACGCTGACAGCCACAATCACCGGCGGCAGCCAGGGGTCGCCGACGCCAACAGGCTCGGTCGAGTTCCTTGACGGTACGAATGTCCTAGGAAGTGCGACGCTCTCGAGTGGGTCGGCGGCTCTGCAGACGACGGCTTTGACGGTCGGTTCGAACTCGATCACAGCCCAATACGCGGGCGACACGAACTATACCACAAGCACTTCAACTGCACAATCGATCACCGTACTGCAAGCAAACACGACCACGAGCGTCGTGACGAGCCTTACGCCTGCGCCCTTTGGACAGAGCGTGACGTTCACCGCCACCGTAACAGCCACATCGCCAGGCGGGGGAAGTCCCGACGGCACTGTCGATTTCTTCAGCGGCACAACGGCGATCGGTTCGGCCACGCTCTCGGGTGGAGTCGCGGTCGTCAACGACTCGACGCTTCCTGTCGGAGCGAGCTCCATCACGGCCGATTACCAAGGCTCGACCAACTACTTTGCGAGCAATTCCCCAGCGATCACGCAGACCATCCAGCAAGTCTCGACAACAACCACCGTCACGTCCTCGATCTCGAACCCGACGTCGACAGACCAGGTGACCTTCTCCGCCACGGTTGCCCCGAACGCAGGAACGATCACTCCAACCGGGACTGTCGAGTTCTTCTTGAACGGAACGACCGACCTGGGAACCGGAACGCTCTCGAACGGCGTTGCCAGTGTAACAACGACGGGGCTTCCGATCGGCACGAACCAGATCACCGCTGTCTATTCGGGAGATACGAACTCGCTGCCCAGCACCTCCGCGCCGCTGGTTCTTCCCGTAGGGACTACGAACCAACTGTTTATGCAGCAAGTGTTTGTGACGGTCCTGCATCGCGATCCCACTCCGAAGGAACTGACTTTCTGGAGTGGCGCCTTGGATAAAGGAGCTCCGGATAAGGTCGTTGTCAGTTCGATCGTGCATAGCAAAGAGTCCAAGATCGCAGCGATCGAAGCTGTGTATATGACTTACCTCGGCATCATGCCAACGACGAACCAGGTCGACCAGGCTCTCGAGACGCTCAACACAAAGGGCATCTCGCCAACCGCGCAAGTTCTTGGCTCCCAAGCTTACTACGACGCGTCGGGCGGCACCGACGCATCGTTCCTGAATGCTCTCGCCAGCAATTTCCTTGGCGTTCCATCGTTTACGCCGCTACAGCAGATCGGCCTCACAGCCCAGCTCAAAAGCGGCACGCCTCGGTCGACCGTGGTTCTGGAGGTCGTCAACTCGTCCCCAGCCAGAACCATCCTGGTCCAGGCCGATTACCAGAACGTGCTTGGCAGAGCCTCCGACTACAACGGCCAGTTGTTCTTCACCAGGAGCCTTGCCGGCGGATCCTACAATGGCCAGGTGATCAGCAGCATGCTCTCTTCGAAGGAATTCAAGAGCTTCTACGGCGGTTGACGCCACGAGCTTGGACGCAACTGGACTGGCCAGACGGCCTGGGTGTTGGTTACCCTCAAGCCTCTACGTAAGGCGGTCCGCCCGCCCGTCGTGCAGAGATTTTCACCCTCGAGCCGCGAGCCTCCGCTCCGCTCCCAAGATTCGCACGCATTGGAGTTTTCCGACACGCCATGATGATCAAGGCCACCGACATCCGACGAGGCATGGTCGTTACGATCGAAGGAATCAACTTCGTCGTCGTCGATTTCGCCCACCATACGCCGGGAAACCTCCGCGCGATGGTTCAAACCAAGCTCAGAAACATGAACAGCGGCGCCTTGGTCGAAAAGAGACTGCGGTCGGTCGACCAGATCGAAGTGCCTTACGTCGAATCAAAAACCTATGAATATTTGTATTCATCTGGTGACGAGCACGTCTTCATGGACACGGAGACTTTCGACCAGTTCAGCTTCCAACCCGAAGTTTTGGGCACGGCCATGCAATACCTGCTGCCCAACAGCCGCGTGCAGGTGATGTTCGTGGCCGAGAAGGCCGTTTCGTTGGACGTTCCCGCGTCTATGGACCTGGTCGTCACCGACACTCCGCCCGCGATCAAGGGCGCCACCGTGACCAACCAATACAAAGAGGCCACGCTCGAGACCGGCCTGAAGATCCAGGTCCCCCCCTTCATCGGGCCTGGCGAGAAGATCCGCATCGATACCCGAACCGGGGAGTACGTCGAGCGAGTCAAATAACCAGCATTTAGACTTGATTCGCTACTGTGTATAACTTCCATTCGTGAATGTAGGCTTCCACCCCCCTTGGGACCAGGTAGCGAATCGTTCTCCCGCCGCGGACCCGATCTCGAATTTCCCGGGACGCGACGCCGATGGCTGGAACCTCGACCGTCTCGTATTCGAAAGGGCTCGAACTCGGCAAAGCCTCTCCAGGCCGGTTGACCACGACAAGCCTGGACGTCGCCACGATGCGTTCGGGCTCCTTCCACGTCGGGAGCTCCGGCAGCACGTCGGCGCCGATGAGAAAGAAGAGCTCGTCGCGCGGGCGTTCCGTTCGGACCGCTTCGATCGTCTCGACGCTGTAGTGCGGGCCAGGCCGCTTGGCCTCGTGCTCGGCGACCTGAAAAAATGGGTTGCCGGCCGTCGCGATCCGGACCATCTCGAGCCTATGATCAACCGAGGTACGCTCGCCAGGCTTGTGCGGCGGCCGACCCGAAACCATAAACCAAACTTCGTCCAACTTGCAGGCTTCCCTCGAACACTCGGCCAGGACGAGGTGCCCAATATGAATCGGATCGAACGTTCCGCCGAAAAGCCCAAGTCGCATAACCTTGACCGCTGGAGCCTCCAAAGCGCCTGGGCGTCGGCCGACTTACCGAAAACCCCCGTGCGTTCGTTGAAATAGGAGCGTACGAAGAGCCAAAGGCCGAGTCCAGACCCCCAAGACGACGACCGACCGAGTTGATCGAGATCGTATTTATGATTCCAGGATATGAATCGGCGAATCTGCCGCTTTTCGGCGAGGACCGCGGCGTGCTTGCGGGTGTGCTGGTCAATCGCCAGGTCGACACAGTCTTTCATTATCGCGTGCCCGAGCGTCGACTGAGTCGCCGTTAGGCCAGGCCAGCGGGTGCGCGTCCCTCTTGGCAAGGGCAACCGACAGGTCTTGGGATATTGCGTCAGCGTCGTCGAAGCAAACCAGCAGTCGGAGGTCGACCCGCTTCGAATCAAGGACGTTCTGGGCGCCGTGGACGACCCTCCGCTCATCGATTCCTCGATGCTCGAGCTCACTCGCTGGCTCGCCGACTACTACTACTGCACCTGGGGACAAGCCCTCGACGCCGCCGTTCCCGCCGGGGTCAAGCGAGAGGCAGGCACTCGCTTGGCAGTCGAACTGATCGCCAAGGACGAAATCCGAGAGACGTGGGAGACCCTCCCGCTGCCCAGCAAGCAGTCGCTTGCACTTGGAATCATCTGTCGATCCGAAAAACCCATTGGAGTCGACGAGCTCTGCCGTCAGGCCGAGTGCGGCAGGGCGATCGTCGCAGCGCTCCGAAAGCGAGGCCTCATTTTGGCGGTGAAACGTAGGATTCGCGATCCCGTTCAATCGTCCGATTCGCTCGCAAAGACTCCAGCCGGCCTACGCCCAAACCTCAATGAAGAGCAAACCCATGTCTTCGAGCAGATCCGCCAAGCGATCGTCGCCCGGACGTTCTCGACGTTCTTGGTTCACGGAGTGACGGGAAGCGGCAAAACCGAGATCTATCTGAGGGCTATCGAGCAAGTGGTCGCCATGGGCAACGAGGCCATCGTCCTGGTGCCCGAGATCAGCCTCACTCCCCAAACCATCTCGAGATTCAGGGAAAGGTTCAAGAGCGTCGCCGTCCTACACAGCCGCCTGACCGACTCCGAAAGGCACAGGCACTGGCGTTCGATCGCCTCCGGCGAGGTGCAGGTGGTGGTCGGCGCCCGCTCCGCCGTCTTTGCTCCCGCCAGAAGGCTGGGGCTCGTCGTGATCGACGAGGAGCACGAATCCACGTTCAAACAAGAAACGGTGCCTCGTTACCACGCCCGCGACGTGGCGGTCATGAGAGGCAGGCTGCTGGGGGTGCCGGTCGTTCTTGGCTCGGCCACGCCGTCTCTTGAATCCTGGAAGAACTCAGAGACCGGAAGATACAAGCTGCTGAGCCTTGCCAATCGTGTGCTCGCAAGGCCGATGCCCGAAGTGGCGATCGTCGACATGAGACATCAAAAACCGCCCAAGGACCGACCCTTTTCAACCATCTCCGAACCACTCAAAACCGCCGTCGAAGATACGCTCTCGGAAAACGGCCAGGTGATGCTGCTGCTCAATCGCAGAGGATATCATACGTTTATTATTTGCCACACTTGCGGCCAGGCGGTGCAGTGCGGTCAATGCGACGCCTCGATGACGCACCACAAAAAACGGAGGACGATCGTCTGTCACACGTGCGGCGACGAGCGAGAACCCCCTTCGACGTGCCCGTCTTGCGGAGGCGCCAGGCTCTTCTACGGAGGCACTGGGACCGAGCGTTTGGAACAGGACGTGGCGAGCCTCTTTCACGGTCGCAGGATCGCTCGGATGGATTCCGACTCGATGGCGGCTCCTGGCAGCCATGAACACACCCTCGAAGCCTTCCGCATGGGCGAGATCGACATTCTCCTGGGCACGCAAATGATCGCCAAAGGACTCGACTTTCCAAATGTGCATCTGGTTGGCGTGGTGAACGCCGACGTCGCCTTGCACCTTCCCGACTTTCGGGCCACGGAAAGAACCTTTCAACTCGTTGCCCAGGTTGCAGGCAGGACCGGCCGGGGGGAGAAACCTGGACGCGTCCTGGTCCAGACTTATGCACCGGACCATCCCGCGATCGTCGCCGCCAGCAGACACGACTACCAGATGTTTGTCGCTTTCGAGGCGCCCACGAGAGCGGAACACAACCTTCCGCCCTATGGCAAGCTGGCTCGGATCATCCTTAGGGGTCCTGACGAGGGCAGAGTTCTCGAGCTTAGCCAGCAGTTGGCCGACGAACTGAGAGCGAAATGCGCCGGCAGGCGTCGTACTAGCGGGCCCAGCGCCCGCTCCGGTCGCCAAGGTCCGCGGACTCTTTCGTTTCCACATCCAGGCCAAGTCGCCAGACACAGGCTCTCGCCGCCGACTTCTGAGACACTTGAGCGAGGTGCGACTGCCAAAGGACGTCGAACTCCTGGTCGACGTCGACCCCACCAGCATGCAATAAAGCCTGCTCACCGCAGCTCAAAATCGTGTCGTATCTTGCCCCTGGGGAACTTGAAAGAAAATCGACAATTCGTTCGGAATTGAGGTTTACACGATCGTGGGGGTTGGGGTATTCTCCGCCCGGTTTGAATCCGGACGGTTGCTCAAAAGGCTGATCGTTCTTGGCTTTAGACTCTGTTCTGGCATGGAGGCCGACGTGTTGAATCGCACCCTTTCGGTTCGTCATTTCGTCGGTTCACGTTTCGCCGATTCCGCAAGCTACGGATCCCCGGAGCCCTGCGGCCGATGGCGAGGACGTTCCTCCCTTCCCGAGCAGACGGACGTTTAGCAAAGCGGAAGTTCCGCCAAGCTTGGTCCGTTGTCCGCGATTCGATTGACACCTCCTGAGACGCAACCTTGGTGGAAAGGCGGGCTTGCCGGCGGGTCTTCCCGTTTGGTCGGTCAGCTAGTTTTGGCTTCGCTTTGGATCCGCCTAGTTGGCGGCGTTTCTAACCGGGAAAGTCGCCCTCATGGCAGGTCGGCCGGTCCCAAAGTCCCCGGGGTTTCGTGAGTCTAAGCCTCGACGAGAATATCAGGAGAACGTGATGCGAATGACAAGCGTTTGGACCGGGCCGCGGGCATCGGTCATCGGCTTGCTGGCGTTGGTCGGAGCGGTCTTCGCCGCCCCATCGACGTCGAAGGCCGAATCATTGAACAGTCTGATCAACTACAGCACTTCCGGATCGATCGACACGGCGACCGGAGTGAATGGTCCCGGCGTCATCAGCTTCAACAGCGTGATGGACGGCACCTTCTCGGCGCCTTCGTCGCTCTCCCTTGGCTCGTTCCAGATGGCGGGTCTGCCCGCTGGAGTGAGCACCACGTACACCAACACTCCGTTTACGATCACTTATCTTACGAACTCGATCAACGGCGTCATGCCGACCACGTCGAACCCGATCGTCCTGAAGGGCGTTCTGAACGGCACGGTCACCGGCGGCAATCAGTCGGGGGTCACGGCGACGTTCAGCACGTCTCCGCCGATCACCTTCAACACCGGCGGGTTGCAGAACTCGCTTCAGATCCTGGGTGAGACGCTGGCCCTGGTTCCCTCGACCACCAACGGCGGCCTCACCACAGCCCAAGCCGAGATCGCCACGACCGGCAGCCTCTCCGGCGTGCCCGTTCCCGAGCCCGCGACGATCGCCGTCTTTGTCATGGCCTTTGGAGGCTTGGGCCTCCGCAGGCAAATCCGCAGAGTGGGACGAAACGACTCCTGAACCGCAACCCGACTCGTCCGTCCGCGAGACGCAAAGATCATGATTTCTGGATATCTTCAAGAACTGGTTCGGTCGGCGTGCGAACTCTCGAGGTTCGTATCGCCGGCCGAGCTCGGTTTTTTCCGATCGTGTTCCCTTTGATTCGTCACCCACGACCATTTCTCCAATGGGTCGAACGATCGTGACGATGAATCCTCACCCTGATTAACAGGTGTTCCATGAAGCACGCTCTAAACGGATTTTGGCGGGGCATTGGGATTCTCTATAAGGGAACTCGCCTGGCGGCCGCGGTCGCCCTCTTGATCGGAGCCGCGGGCCTCGCACGCGCTGGATCGATGCCGGTGGTGGTCGATTTCGACACCAGCGGTTGGGTTGGCGCGGCCACTGCGTCCAACGCCAGCGGATCTCCGCTCTTTAGCCCCGTCTCTTTCGTCGGAGTTCACGGGAGCGAATTCGTCGTCCCCTCGAGCCTGGGCCTTGGCTCCTTCACCTCGGCCGCCCTGGGCGTCGGAGTGGGAGCAAATTATGTCAACGTGCCGTTCTCGATCAGCCTGACGATGGAACAGGTTTCTCCAACCGGCGCCGCCGAACCAAGCTACAGCTACATCATCTACGGCAGGCTCAACGGCGCTTTCAGCGGTCCCAACCAGTCGTCGGTGGTTGCGACCTTCGACTCGATCGCGCCCAACTTTCCTCCGAATTCAGGGGGCCTGCCGCCGCAACCGAATATGCCGCTGCTCTCGGTCGTCACGCCGCTGGGCGTCCTCGAGCTTCCCACAGCCCTTGCGATCGTTCCTTCGACGTCCGGCGAAGGCATTACCTCGGTGGAAGGCATGATGATTTCCGTACCAGAGCCCGCCTCGCTTTTGGCGTTCGGCGGATCCCTGGCCGCCTGCGCCTGGCATCGCCGTCGCCAGCGCCGCGGCCGAAGCTGAGTGCTGGGCGCAAGTTCCGTCGCATACGAAATCGAGTTCGATTACAGTATCGCAACAATCCGCAGGCCGGCGCGGCTCTCTAAGCCCGATCCGGCCTCGGCGTTCCAACACCCTGCACTGCATCCGATGAGGTAGAGGATCGATGATGGGCCCTGGCGGAGACGCGAGATCGCCGACCTTACGCGATACGGCTCCCGAACCTGATTCCGATGGCCCATCGGGCCCGATCCTCAGGGTCATCGAAACGACCATCAGTCCCTTCCGCTGCTTCTACCAGGACGCTCTAGCGTTCCACACCCAAAGCCGGCTCGAGCTTACTCAATCCGAAGGCGATTCAAGCCGGCTGGCTCGCGCCTCGCTCCTCCTCTATCTAACAAGCGCCGAGGCGCTGGTCCATCAGGCCGCCGCCGAGCTCGGCAAATACGAGCTCTCAGGACTGCTCAGTGATCCAAGCCGACCGATGCCTTTGGCCGACGCCTGGCGTCTTTTGCCCGCGATCTGCGACGAACTCTGGGCCACGAGCCCGACGACGGGCTTCGACCCACGCATTCCACCCTGGCCTCAATTCGCCGAGCTCTTGGCTCTGAAGGCGCTTTGGACTTATCCAGGCCCGCCGGCTTCCCGCCGAGCCTATTACCTTTCCCGGCGATCGAGCGGCGGGTTCGATCCGATGCCTGCCCATCAGATTCCCGCCGAACTCGACCTCGCCCCTGACCAGATCGTCTTCCCACGCACAGGCCTGCCTCGAGACCCTTACGCCCTGAGGCCCCATCACCTCGACGCTGCCCGTGGCGTGCTCGATTCCGCCATCGACGCCCTCGACCGCCGCATGGGCGGACTCCTCACCCGCGATCAGCGCCACCGACGCGAACCAACCCGCATCGTCTGCCCCACGACCGGGGAAGGGACCCGGGAGTAAGCAAAGGCCGAGAACGAGGCCTCGCGAGTTAGATAGTAGCCCTCACGCCGCTGGAACGATCGAACCCAATTCCGGATCCCCTGCCATCCTTCTCCTATCCCGCGTATTCCCCAAGTTCCGTGTCCCGCCGCGACGGAGCTTCGACTTCCGTGTTCCGCCAGAGGCGGATCTTCAACCTTCATGGCAACGATTCCGCCCCCAGAATCCCCCTGAGGCGAAACCCAAATCCGATTGCCAGATCCAACGGCGCTCGCCGCAAACCATTGCCCTGAAAGCCTTACCAATGAAACTACCAAACGAACCTAGATCGCACTCGGCCGCCGAAGCACTTCTTTGCACGGAGCCAGAACAGAAGGGACCCCGAGCCGGGTTTTGACAGGATGGACACCATGATCAGGATGCCGAGCGGATCGAGCTGACTTCTGAGTCTATCCTGTGAATCATGTTCATCCTGTCCAAGTTCGCTATCAGATTCCCGGACTGTCCGCCCGAAACCATTGCCCTGAAAGCCCTACCAACGAAACTACCAAACGAACCCAAATCGCACTCGGCCGCCGAAGCGCTTCTGTGCACGGAGCCAGAACAGAAGGGACTCCGAGCCGAGTTTTGACAGGATGGACACCATGATCAGGATGCCGGGCGCATCAAACTGACTTCTGAGTCTATCCTGTGAATCATGTTCATCCTGTCCAAGTCCGCTATCAGATTCCCGGACCGTCCGAAACCATTGCCCTGAAAGCCCTACCAACGAAACTACCAAACGAACCCAAGTCGAATTCGGAAGCTCTGTCTTCCCTACGTCTTCTCCGAGTCCGTGTCATTCTGTGTTCCGCCAAAGGCGAATCTTCGAACTCAATTGCAAAGATTCTGATCCCCTAAGCGTTCGAACCCAATTCTCATCTGCGAGCTCTGGGCCGACCCTCCAGGCAAGCTCTCCGCAATCCGGGCATTTCCGCGATGCTCCCGTGGCTAGGATTTTGCTCCCCAGAACAAACGAACCCAATCAGTCGCAGAAGCCAAGAGGTCGGTGGGGGAAATTGAGGGTCGGATTAGAGACGCCAAAGTCCGCCGCATGTGGAAGTCCAATTTAGCCCGAGTTGATACCGCGCGGTTGGCTCAATTCGCCTCAGGTTCCTTCCGCGCGTGGAACGATCCGCGCATTCCCACCGTCGCACGAATTGCCAAAGAGCATCCCAACCAAGAATTATACACCATGATTAGCTACCTGCGTGCACAATTCGCAAGAATATTTGAAATTTTACAATAGGCAATCTGGAGAATTCTTGCGGACGGCTTCATCAAACACGAGTGGCCTTGGCGGATACGGATGACGTTTCCGGAACCAAGCCAACCGAAGTGAGGATCGAGGTCGAAGACGAAGGGCCATCGACTCAAGGCTGGGGTTTCGGCTGGGGTTTCAGTCTGTCTGCGATTGGGCTCGAGCAGCGATTGGGCTCGAGCGGGCGAACTCTCCGGTGCCTCTCGAGAAAGGGCCGGCGCCACGAGATGCGGTGAAGTGAAGTGCTTGGCATGGTATCATTCCATGCGGGAGGTTTTCATCATGCCGATGCACGACTGGACCACGGTGACCTCAGGTTTGTTTCATCACTTTCATCAAGGATGGTGTTGGGAAATCGGCCGAGTTTTGAATCGTGGTCCGCTGCCGGAAGGCTATACGGCGCTTGTCGAGCAACGCAGCGGTACCAAAGAAGCCGATTTGCTTGCAATCGAGGAACGCTCTCCGGCCGAACCTATGGGCGAAGGGGGGATCGTGGTTCGTTCCAAACCCCAAGCGAAGTTCGTCAGAGTCTCAGAAAAGGAATACTACGCCGACAAAGCCAGCCGCATCGTCATCCGCCATCACTTGGGTCGGGTCGTGGCGTTCATTGAGATCGTGTCTCCCGGGAACAAACACGACAAGAATTCGTACGACGATTTCTGCGAGAAGATCGTCGAAGCCATTCGGGCTCGAGTGCACGTCTTGGTCATCGATTTGTTTCCCCCAAGTCGTCGTGACCCATTTGGTATTCACAAGGCCATTTGGGATCACTTCGAGGAAGACGATTCGTTCGAATTGACGGGGCAGCAGAACCGGGTATTTGCTTCGTACGAAGCGGATGGAGTGACCACGGCATTCATCGAAACATTGGCCGTCGGAGAGCCGCTGCCGGCCATGCCTCTCTTCATCGCCCCGGGGGCCCATGTCCTGGTTCCGCTGGAAGAGACGTACACTCAGGCTTGGACGGACACACCGAAATCCCTGCGTCGATTGGTGCAATAACGCCATGCATGTAAGCGACGCTGAGCTAATGCTGCTCAAAGGCTACGTAGGGGATGCGGTCCGATCCCAGACAGCCTGAGAGTCGGTCCCATAAAATTCTAAAACCCTGGGTTTGGACAAGCGGGCGACTGCGTCGAGCTCTGCATCGCTCGTGTCGGTGGACACACGTAGAGTTTCCGCGATCGGCCCGAAACCAAGCCGGCCGAGAGGAAATATCTTTCGTCGAGCTGCCGCCGCAGGTGTAAGATCGCGTGGAGAGTATTTCGATGCTGAAACATCGCGTGGAAGTGATCGACAGGACGTATGCTGCGATCCTGGCGGCGAAGACGCCCGCTGAACGGGTCGCGATCATGGATTCGCTGCATCGCCACGCGCGAAGATTCTTGGCCGATCGGGTTGGCAAGCTGTTCCCCGACGCCGCCCCCGAGAAGCAACGACACGAATACCTCCGGAGGCTCCTGGGCCATGGAACAGTCGCAGATCTTGAGGCACGCGGCTGAGACCCTAGAAGCCTTGGAGGTCGCGTATCTTGTCGTCGGCTCGTGTGCCAGCATCGCTTACGGCGAGGCCCGTTTCACGCAGGATATCGACATCGTCGCTGCATTCGAGCTGAAGCACGTTCCCGGCTTGATCGCCGCATTTCCTCGCCCGGATTATTACCTCAGTCAGACCGCGATGGAAGCCGCCATTCGCTTGTCGTTCCAATTCAACGTCATCCATCCCGAATCGGGGAACAAAATCGATTTCATCCTGCCTCGGAACGACGCCTGGGCGAAGGTTCGCATGGCACGTCGGCGACCGGTACGGTTGCTGCCCGATCGTGATGTCATGACGGCAGCCCCCGAAGATGTGATCCTCGGCAAGCTGTGGTACTACTCTGAAGGGGGCGGCGATCGTCACCTGCGGGACATTGCCGGCATCCTTCGAGTGACCGGCGACGGCGTGGATCGCGCCGAAATCGAACGTTGGGCCACGCAATTGGGCTACCTCGACGTCTGGCAGGCGATCGTCGAGAAAGTCGATGCCCCAGACGGTCCCCCGGGTCCGGGTGTACCATGAGGACCGCAGAACGATCCCAGGACCGATCCCAGACAGACTGGGAGTCGCCCGGACTGGGAGTCGCCCGCTAATCGACTTGCCTGCTTCCCGACCTTGACGCTCCCGCATTCGCTATTTCCAGTCTGCGGTCGGGGCTCGAGATTCGGCCGATTGGGATCGGTGCTATTGATCGTCTGGGGTGGACGTCGGGAACTCCATAAGCTCCATGACTCTGGTTAGGAACCTATTGGAACCTAGCTCAACGACGCAATCAGACCGGGGTCCATAGTGGAGCGTGTTATTCATCACCAAATTGAACCGCTCAGTCGCACCCGTCGCCGACGTTGTCTCGAGCACAAAAGGCGCGCCTGCGGAGATCGCTTCTCCATACGGAAAAGCATAGGGCGATCCTTCGAAGTCGATCAGGCTCTCCAGAAAGCTAATCGCATGAACGTCCGTCAATACCTTCGACCGCAGGCTGTTACCAAAGGTGTGAGTCGTCGTTATCTTGAGTGACACCGCACCATGCAGGGCAGCTCGGATGCGCGGCAAGGATCGACAACGCAGCGAGTTCAGAAAAACGATAGAGAATGACGCGACGCCAAGCACCACAAGACATGATACAATGATCTTCTTGAAGCGAGACGTCCTCATCATCGTATTCCGAATGGCTGACATCTGATTTCCCCGTGTTCGATCCAACGGGATATCACTTCGTAGTCAGGAGCAGAGAGCGTCGGAAACTCGCCGGGATCGGTTACACGGAAAAGACCGCCGCGCCCCTCCTCGTCTACTTCGCCTTGCCAGTCTGTACTTTCTCCTTGGCTTTGGCGATGACGGCGTCGAGGTTTGACCAAAAGTTGCCAAGCGCCGACTGCTCGGCTTTGGGCAGCTTGGCCAGTTCGCTGGGATCGCGGATGCTGGCGAGGTCTGGGTCCTCCTTCCAGTAGGCAAGAACCTTGGCGACGTTGGCAGTGGTCGCCGGATTGGCCTTCTCGAGGAGTTTGGATCTGGCGGCCAGATCGTCCTTGAGCCACTCGAGCGCCTGGGAACGCGGCGCTCTCCGGGCTTCGTCGTCTGGCGGAGGGTCGTCTTTGGTCCATCCGTAGCCGGCAAGGGCTGCGGAGCAGGCTGCGTTGTAGCGATAGGATGCGTTGAGATTATCCATTAAATCCGGGTTCGAAGCGAAGACGTCGCTCCAGATACGCGTGGAAGCGGCGTAAAGAGTCTTGTTGTACGCGATTTGGGCTATGCCGATTTTGGCAATGGCGGTCGGCAGACCCGACGCATCTTTGATCGTCGCCTTCAAGTGTTCATAATCCGTCTTCAATTGCGTCTCGGCCTCGCGAAGTAGCAAGCGAAATTCCTCGCGATCCCACCAGAGCACGATCGTTTTCGGGTCGAGATACTCGGCTTTCATCAGCCAATTCCTGGCCTCGTTGGCGACTCCCAATTTGTCGTTGGCCATTGCAAGGACAGGCCAGGCCAACACCTTGCCTGGCCAGATGTTGGATTGGAGCTCGGAAAGTTCGCGTGCGGCGTCTCCGTACTTCCCTGCTCGGAAGCGTGCGAGCCCCAGGAGATACTGAGACCATCCTCTCTTGGTCGCGGAGTGCGAATACTCCGCGAGCTTCACCAGAGCCTCCGCGTCGTCGACTCGCGCGGATCCAAAAGGGAAGCTCGCACATATTCATAAACCATTCCGGGGTTCGCCAGACGGCCGAAGGTTTTGCGCATCGCAAGGACCGTCTTGCGATAGGCTTGAGCGTCTTGTTTCTTCACAAGCAAAAGAAGTGCGGAGCGCGCCTGATACTCGGGGATATTGGGATACTCTCGAGCGATCTGAAGCATCGCTTCGCAGGCCCTGGCCTTTTGCTCATCCGAACCTTGGAAGGCCAACTCGCCGAGATAGGCGTAGCTGTTGTTGGTAATGCCTGGGGCCAACCGAATCGCGGCAAGGCACGATTCAAGAGAGCCGTCGTAATCACCTCTTCTCAGGAGCACTCGACCGAGCAGCTCGTGCCCTCCCACGTTCTCCGGATCGGCGCTGATGGCGTCTCTGGCGGTCTGGAGCGCGGCGTCGAGCTCGCCACGATCGAGCGAAACGCCGCCAATCGAAACAAGACAGCCGGTATCCCTCGGATCGAGTTGGGCGGCCTTGCGCCATGCCTTGAGCGCGCCGTCGACGTCTCCGGAGGCTCTGAGGCAATTTCCCAAAATGTGATAGGAGGGTGCATAATCGGGTTTGGTTTGTACGGCAATTCGCAAGTTCTCGAGCGCCGCTGGGTACTCCTCATTGGCGATTTGGGCCATGGCCAGTTCAGACCGCGCGATGACGCTCAGGGGACGAAGGGCCACGGCCGTGGCGAGGTATCGAATCGACTCCTGGGGACGAGGGAAAATGCGCCAGAGTTCAAATTCACCGCCATCGGGAGTTCCTGAAGCCAAGGCGAGGTTGTAATTCAGCCAAAAATCGCCAGGGTTGCGAGACCAAGCATGTTTCAGCACGCGTTCGGAGCGTACGGGGTCGCGAACGGTGATCAAACCTCGGGCCAGCATCAGGAGGCTGATGGGGGGTTGCTCGTCGAGCGCTTTCTCATCGTCTGCCAGGCGCTGGAAGGCCGCAGCCGCGGCGGCGTCTCTGGATCCGAGCTTCGCCCGAAGCTCGACGCGCCAGGGGTCGGGGTCGGCGGCGTTCGCGACGTCCATTAGCTTTTGTTGAGATTCTTTGGGACGTCGGTCCAAGAACCTCTCGTACCACAAATCGTCAACATACGTTGCAAGCTCGACGGGATTGCCGCGGGCGCGGAGCCAAGCCGCCGCTTCGTCAACGCTCATCTTGTCCAAGTCGAGGCCTGCCTTGCGGAAGGCGGAGACGTAGAAAGCCTCGGCAACGTTGGGCCTTCGTTCCTCGGTTCGGCCGCCGCGGATGGTCTCGAGCTCGGCGAGCAGCGTGCGGTCAATTTCTGCTTGTTTGGCGAGCTCGGCGGCCGATTGATATTCCTTTTCGAAATCGTGCTCGAGAAGCTTTGTCCGCTGAATCAACTCAGGATCGACCTCCCCCTGGCCCGCGAGTTCGAGCGCTGTTTGACCGAAGCCTTTGCGACTGCCCAGGCAGACCCGGCGTCGGCAGGCGCTCTTCGCGCCTCGCCCCAACGGATCCGGGCTTCATTGAGCGCTCGATTGACGCCCGCTGTGTTGCGACGAGTTCTCTGCGCGCGTTGATTTCCGACCCACCAAAACCCGCCGATCCCCATTGCGGCGATGATCAGCAGCGAGGCCGCGGTCGCGGCAACCTCTGTGCGTCTGCGCCTGACCCAGCGTAGGGTGCGTCTAGCCAAGGGTTCGGGGTAGGCGCTTACGGGTTCGTCGGCAATCCAGCGCTCGAGGTCTTCTCCCAGAGCCCTGGCAGACGGGTAGCGATCAACCGGTTTGAGAGCCATCGCCTTGAGACATATCGCTTCGAGCGCGGATCGATCCACTTGACGATCTGCCGAGGTTTTGGGAATTCGCCCTTCTGAACCTTGGGGAGAACCTCTTCGGCCTTTTCCGAGGCGAACGGCGATTTGCCAGTGAGGATGGCGTAGAGCGTGGCGCCGAGACTATAGACGTCGCTGGCGGGTCGGAGTTGATCCAAGCGTCCCGAGGCCTGCTCAGGGCTCATATACTGAGGGGTGCCGAGCACCGAACCTGGAATCGTATCGGTTGAGCCGCTGGAATAGGTGGGCCTAAGGGTGGCTTCGGGAGAATCTTCCTCTTCCTCGAACTTGCCCACAGCCTTGGCCAAACCCCAGTCGACAACCAGCGTCTCGCCGTATTGGCCGACCATGATGTTCTTGGGCTTGAGGTCGCGGTGCAGCACTCCTCGACTATGCGCGTACTCGATCGCGTTGCAGACGTCTAGAAATCTCCTGAGCAGTTTTTGGAGAGCCAGGAGCCGCTGGCCTGGGTCGAGGTCTATTCCTTCATCGCTCTTATGAACCCTGTCGATTGCCTCTTTGAGGCTTTCCCCCTTGATGAAACGCATCGCGTAATAGGGCCTGCCGTCTTCGTAGCGGCCGAGCCCGTAGACCGGCACGACGCCAGGGTGCTCGAGCCCGCCTGTCACCTCCGCCTCGACGACGAACCGATTCCGACTCGTGCCGTCCTTGGCGTACGCTGGCTTGATTTCCTTCAGCGCGACCTCGCGATTGAGCTCCAAATCTCGCGCGATAAAAATAACGCCAAGCCCGCCCTGGACGTGGTTGCGCAGCTTTTGATAGCGAATCGAGTCCGACGACTGCGAAGGCAAAAACGAGTGGGTGTCGTCGACCTCGGTCGCTGGTCCCGAGAGCAGTCCGATCGAGCGCTCGACGTCGGGATCGTCGATGGTCTTTCGGAGATCCTCTGTCAAGGGAACGTCGGCGGTAAGCGACGCCAGGCTCTTTTCCACACTACTTCCGTGCGATAAAATATGTATGCGAACGATCTGATCGAGGGCGTCTCGCGCCTGAGGTTGGAGCGCTCCACGCTCGACGAGAATCTCGCCGAGAGGCTTGGATTTCGCCAAGGCCCAGTCGTGCATCGCCGCGATCAGGTCGTCGCGTTTGATGAAATCCATCTGCAGGGCCAAAACGCCAAAGAGCAGATTACGGTCGGCGCCGACGGACATTGACGACCCCCAAGTCCTAAAGGGATCGGGAGGCTTGCCACCCGACCAGCCCGATGGTTTCGCATCTGGCAGCATCAAGTCGAGCGTTCAGGATAATCGGCGGCCGAGGTCGAAACAAAGGCTCTACCCAAGGAAGAGCGCGAGCGACTACCCGACGTCCGAGAACGCCGCGCGGAGATCGAATCGCGTCTTCAGGGCTCGAACACCGAATCCGGGCTTACGCCAGCAGCTCGTTGATCACCTAGGCTGGGTCGACCCTCGTCAGCTTCTGGTCAAGTCCCTGATATCGATAAGTGAGTTCTTTATTATCAAACCCTAGCAAGTGCAGGTCGCCGGCGTGGAGATCGCGTGCAAACCTTCGCGTCGGCAAGCCGTCGACGAAGATCATCGAAGAAGCGGCCGAGAGATGGGCCCTTTTGGTCCGCGAAACGAGGATGGAGGTCAAGAAACCCGGAAGTCCCTACGGCGACCCTGGTAGGTTTACTTGGATTGGTCGGTCCTTTCCTTGTCCTTGGCTTTGACGAGGACTCTGTCGAGCTCGGACCAAAAGCTGCGCAAGACAGACTGTTCGGCCTTGGGCAACTTTGCGAGTTCGATGGGATTGCGAATACACTCGAGGTCGAGGTCTTCTTTCCAGTAAGCCAGAGATTTGTGGATTTGGGGAGCGGCTACTGTGTCGGCTTGATCCAGGAGTTTGGTTCTCGCAGCCAGATCGGCCTTGAGCCACTCGAGAGCCTGGGCTCGTAAAGACTCCTTTGTCGCTTCGTCTGGCGGAGGGTCGTCTTTGGTCAGTCCGCAGCCGGCAAGGGCTGCGCCGCAAGCTGCGTTATAGCGATGGAAGGCGTCCAGATTCTCGGCGAGGTCTGGGCTCGAAGCGAACACTCCCTTCCATATCCGATTTGCAGTCACATGAAGATTCTTATTATAAGCAATTTGGGCCAGACCAATCCTGGCCGTGGGATCGGGCGTCCGCGACAGATCGTTGATCGCCGCCATCAAACCATCGAACTCTCCCTTCATTTGCGTTTCAGCCTCGCTGAGGAGGAGCAGGAATTCTTCTCGATCCCACCAGAGCTCGATCGTTTTTGGGTTCAAATACTCGGCTTTCAGGAGCCAATTCTTGGCTTCGCCGTCTAGGCCTAGTCTGTGGTTGGCCATGGCGAGGACCGGCCAGCCCAGCGTCTTCCCAGGCCAAATGTTCAACTGGAGTTCGTTGAGCTCGCCAATCGCCTTCTGGAACTCGCCTGCGCGGTAATGTGCGAGGCCGAGAAGGTAGAGGTTCCAACCGCGCCTGAGCGCCGAGTATGCATATGCCGCGGATTTGACCAGATCCGCTGGTTCTTCCACGCCACGCGGGTCCAAGAGACTGGTCCTGACGTACTCGTAGACCTCGCCAGGATTTTGAGAGCGGCCGAAGAATTGCCTCATCGACCGGACTGACTGAAGATAGCCTTCGCCTTTGGGCTTCTTGATCAGCATCAAGAGTGCTGCGCGAGACTGATACGCCGGGATTTCTGGATAGTCCTTGGCCAGTTGGAGCAAAGCCTCGAAGGCTTTGTTTCTTTGCGACTGCGAACCTCGCCAAGCCAGTTCGCCAAGACGAGCGTATGCGTTGTTCGTGTACCCTGGCGCCAGCCTTATGCAAGCGAGGGACTCGTCAATCGCCCCGTCGTAGTCGCCCTCGAGGAGAAGCACCTGAGCGATAAGGTCGTGGCCGCCGGGGCTTTTGGCGTTGATGGCAACCGCCTTTTTCGCCGCGACAAGAGCCGCTTTGGGATTACCATTTTCGAGCGACAAGTAAGCTGAATCGATGATTAAATGGGGCTGGTTGGGCTCGATCGATTCCGCCTTGCGCCAGGCCTCGACGGCGCCTTTTGCATCCCCCATGGCCTTCAAGCAATGTCCAAGCCAATGATAACCTTCCACGTAATCGGGTTTGATGCGAACGACCTCGCGGAGATTCTCGAGTGCTGGTGCGTACTCGTCGTTGGCTTGGAGCGCCGCGGCCAACTGGAGGCGGGCGACGACGCTCTTGGGCCGAAGCGCCACGGCGGACGAGAGAAACCGGATGGCCTCTTGGGGCCGAGGAAACTGTCTCCAGGGTTCCCCAGGCGACCCTGGAGCGAGGGCGAGGTTGAAGTTCACCCAGAAATCGCCGGGGTTCCGCGCCCAAGTGCGTCTCAGTACGCGTTCGGCGCGAACGGGTTCTTCGAGCCCCATGAGACTCCGGGCCAACATGAGCAGGCTCATCGCGGGTTGATTGTCTAGCGCTTTGGCGTCGTCGGCCAGGCGTTCGAACGTTGCCACGGCATCCTTCTTTTTCGAACCCAGATGATCACGAAGGTCGTTGCGCCAGGGGTCGGGATCGGCAGTTTTGGCAATCTCGACGAGCTTCCTGCGCGAAGGTTCGGGTTGACGGTCGAGGTATCGCTCGAACCACCAATCGTCGACGTAGGAGGAAAGTTCGACAGGGTTGCCTCGAGAGCGTATCCACGCCGACGCGGCCCCGACGTCCATCTTCTCCAAATCGAGGCCCGCCTTGCGGAAGGCCGCGGCGTATTGGGCCTCGGCGCGACTTGGGGTCCTCTCGTCAGAGCGGGCGCCACGAATCGACTCGAGCTCGGCCAGGAGGGTTCGATCGACCTCGGCTTGTCTAGCTCGATCGACCGCCGCCCGATACTCTCCGTCGAAATCCCGATCGAGCAGTCTCGTTCGTCGCAACGTTTCGGCGTCGACGTCGCCCTGCGCCGCGAGTTCGTTGGCTTGATTGATCGAGGCCAAGGCCACTTGCCAGGGAGCGAGCGCCTCGGGCGGCGCCTTCCGCGCCTCGCCCCAGCGAATCCGGGCCTCGTTGAGCGCGCGATTGACGCTTGCGTTGGCTTGCAGGCTTCGCTGAGCGCGCTGCCTGCCCAGCCACCACAAACCTCCCATCCCAATTGCGGCGATGATCAGCAGCGAGGCCGCGGTCGCGGCGACCTCTGTGCGTCTGCGCTTGACCCAGCGAAGGGTGCGTCTGGCCAAGGGTTCGGGATAGGCGCTTACGGGTTCGTCGGCAATCCAGCGCTCGAGGTCTTCTCCCAGAGCCCTGGCAGACGGATAGCGATCAACCGGTTTGAGAGCCATTGCCTTGAGACAGATCGATTCAAGCGCTGGGTCGATCCACTTGACTATCTGCCGAGGTTTTGGAAATTCCCCCTTCTGAACCTTGGGGAGAACCTCTTCGGGCTTTTCCGAGGCGAACGGCGATTTGCCAGTGAGGATGGCGTAGAGCGTGGCGCCGAGACTATAGACGTCGCTGGCGGGTCGGAGTTGATCCAAGCGTCCCGAGGCCTGCTCAGGGCTCATATACTGAGGGGTGCCGAGCACCGAACCTGGAATCGTATCGGTTGAGCCGCTGGAATAGGTGGGCCTAAGGGTGGCTTCGGGAGAATCTTCCTCTTCCTCGAACTTGCCCACAGCCTTGGCCAAACCCCAGTCGACAACCAGCGTCTCGCCGTATTGGCCGACCATGATGTTCTTGGGCTTGAGGTCGCGGTGCAGCACTCCTCGACTATGCGCGTACTCGATCGCGTTGCAGACGTCTAGAAATCTCCTGAGCAGTTTTTGGAGAGCCAGGAGCCGCTGGCCTGGGTCGAGGTCTATTCCTTCATCGCTCTTATGAACCCTGTCGATTGCCTCTTTGAGGCTTTCCCCCTTGATGAAACGCATCGCGTAATAGGGCCTGCCGTCTTCGTAGCGGCCGAGCCCGTAGACCGGCACGACGCCAGGGTGCTCGAGCCCGCCTGTCACCTCCGCCTCGACGACGAACCGATTCCGACTCGTGCCGTCCTTGGCGTACGCTGGCTTGATTTCCTTCAGCGCGACCTCGCGATTGAGCTCCAAATCTCGCGCGATAAAAATAACGCCAAGCCCGCCCTGGACGTGGTTGCGCAGCTTTTGATAGCGAATCGAGTCCGACGACTGCGAAGGCAAAAACGAGTGGGTGTCGTCGACCTCGGTCGCTGGTCCCGAGAGCAGTCCGATCGAGCGCTCGACGTCGGGATCGTCGATGGTCTTTCGGAGATCCTCTGTCAAGGGAACGTTGACGGTTAATGACGCTAGACTCTTTTCAACACTGCTGCCATGTGATAAAGTGTGAAGATGCACGATTTGGTCGAGGGCTGCTCGGGCAGCGGGGTCGAGAGCCCCGCGATCGACGAGAATCTCGCCGAGGGGTTTCGTCTTGGCGAGCGCCAGGAGTGCAACGCGGCGATCAATTCGTCGCGCTGGATAAAATCCATTTGAAGGGCGAGGACGCCAAACAGCAGGTTTTGGTCTGATCCGGCGGACATGGACGAAACCCTCGGGTCCAAAATCGTTCGAACGCCGTCGTTGACGACTTTTTATGGAACCCGCGCGCGAACTAGAGCCGCGTTCGATCGAGTACTCATGATAATCGGCGACATCCGTCGAATCCAGCGAAAAGCCAAAGCAGAGATCGATGCGATGGAGTCCTCGCTCGGAATTGGAGATCGCTTAGACTCGTCCACAAGGTGAAGAGCCGTATGATATTCGGTCGAGAGAGGTCGGTCTGGCCCGCCAAAAAAGCTCGTTCTTCGATTGATTCGACGACGCCCGATTGTGTTCTAGACTTGAAGAGGCGGTAAGGACCACGAACCGGTTCGAGAGAAACCAATAAGACCGCGTTCCACGGCGAACTGTCATTCGAGGTGAGGGCGGGAGATCGTGCATCTCGGGGCGGACCAGCCCCAATCTTGGAGTTCCCAATGGAACGCTCGATCGTTCTTGCCAACGCCGTTTTAGCGATCCAGGAAACGACGAACTGGGCCGCATTGGCGGCGGTCTTGGCTTCGATCGCCGTATGTGGTTTAGCCTGTGTGATTGTCCGACTCGTCAGTTTGGCCAAGTACGGATCCCCGCACGCGCGGGTGAGCCTGTTTCACGAATTGAAAAAAGACGAGATGGCCGGGCTTCTGGCTTTTACAGCCAGCCGTTTGCAGACCCCGCTCGTGATTACAGACCCGGAATCGCGAATCGAATGGGTGAACGAGTCGTTCACTCAAGTGACGGGATACGCTCTCGAGGAAATTCGCGGACGCAAGCCAGGGTCGTTCTTGCAAGGTCCGGCGACCGATCCAGAGACCTCGAAGTTCATGAGAGAAGCGGTGCTGCGAGGGGAGGGATTCGAGGTCGAGCTCGTCAACTATCACAAATCGGGCAAACCGTATTGGCTTGCGATCGAGGGGAGTCCTGTCCGCGACGAGTCTGGGGTGCTGAGGCATTTCATCGCGATCGAGCGGGACGTGACGGCCGAAAAGCGGGCGAAAGCGATTCGCAGGGTGTTGCACGAGGCAACGATCGTGATGGTGGAATCTCCGACCTTCGACGAAGCTGCGCCGAGGATTGTCCAAATCATCGCCGAGGGGCTCGATTTTGACCTAGGGGAATCGTGGATCGTCGACGAGGAACGCATGGCGCTTCGACCAGGCCCAGGCGCCTGTTGTTGGGCGCGGTCTGGCGTCGACCCCGAATTCGTCGAGCGTTGGATGGATCGCGAGTTCTTACCCGACGAGGGGATTCCTGGGAGGGTATGGCGCCAAGGAGCGGAGTGGCTTTCCGACCTACCGAACAATCCGAAGTTCTCGCGCATGGAATTGGCGCGGGAGCAGGCGTTGCAGTCGGGTATGGGCGTGCCGATCACCTCGGAGGCCGGAGTGGTCGGAGTCCTCTGCTTCTACACGCGCGGGTCGGCAATCGCCGAAGAGTCGATGCTTCCCGCCTTGGAGACGCTGACTCATCAGCTCGGCCAGTTCGCCCAACGGACCAGGGCGCAAACCGAAAAGAATCGCTTGCGATCGTACCTTGCGGCGGTTCTCGACGCGTCGCACGTTTCGTTGATCGCGGTCGACGATTCGAAGAAGATCACGATCTTCAACAGCGGCGCCGAACGGATGCTTGGGTATACGAGGGACGAGCTTGTGGGCAAGGAATCGCCTTTGATCATCCACGATAAAGCGGAAGTGCAGGAGCGCGGGGAGGAGCTGTCCAAACGGTTTGGGATCCCAATCACCGACCCGATGATGGTTTTCCTCGAGCCAGCTCGACGCGGATTGGTGGAAGCGCGGGAATGGACTTACATCCGCAAAGACGGTACCCGACTGACGGTCGAGCTGAGTGTGAACGTGATGCGGGGCGCGGGGGAGAGATGATCGGCGGGGTGGGCGTCGCGGTCGACGTCACGCGGCGGAACTCGACCGAACAGCGGCTGCGCGAAGAGGAGGCGCGGTCGAGGGGCATTCTGGAGGGCTTCAACGACGGGGTGATCACCATCGACGAGCGAGGGATCATCGAATCGGTGAACCCCGCCGCGTCGAAGATCTTCGGCTGGCGACGCGAGGAGATGATTGGTCAAAGCATCGAGCTTTTGATGCCAGACGCATACGCAAAGACTCACGCCGGCAAACTTTCTCATTACCTGAAAACGGGGGAGAAATCGATCATTGGCGTGGGCAGGGAGGTGGTCGGCAAGCGGAAAAACGGTTCGAGCTTCCCGGTGGATCTTTCGGTAAGCGAGGTTCAACTGGGTGATCGGCGGGTGTTCACGGGGATTCTCAGGGACGTCACCGGGCGCAAGAAGGCGGAGGAAGAGCTCAAAGCGAGCCGCGCCGCGGCCGAGGAGGCCAGCCGAGCCAAGAGCGAATTCTTGGCCAACATGAGCCACGAGATCCGAACGCCGATGAACGGCATCTTGGGAATGACCGAGCTGACTTTGGACACCGAGCTTTCCCGCGAACAACGCGAATACTTGGGCCTCGTCAAGTGTTCGGCGGAGTCGCTCATGCGGGTGATCAACGAGATCCTCGATTTTTCCAAGATCGAAGCGGGCAAGTTGGCGCTGGAGTCGACCACGTTCGCCTTGAGAGAGATGGTCGAAGAGTCTCTCCAGACGCTTTCGATCAAGGCGCGAGAGAAGGGACTGGAGTTGACTTGTCGATTCCACAGGGATGTTCCGGACGTCGTCGTTGGGGATCCTGGCAGACTTCGGCAGATCTTGATCAACCTGGTGGGCAACGCGATCAAATTCACCGAGAGAGGGGAGGTGAAGGTCGAGGTTTCTCTCCGACAGGCAAGCAGGGATTCAGTGGTTTTGCTCCTCAGCGTCCAAGATACAGGCATAGGCATTCCCACAGAAAAACTCGAGGGCATTTTCCAGCCGTTCGAGCAGGCCGATTCGTCGTTTACTCGACGGCACGGAGGGACTGGTCTTGGGCTTACGATTTGCAAACAGTTGTGCCAATTGATGGGCGGTTGGCTCTGGGTCGAGAGCGAACCTGGGGTGGGGAGCGCCTTTTCGTTTACCTGCAAACTGGGCGTGAAAACCGGCGTCGAGAACGCGGTTCTTCAATCGTGCAAGGAGTCTCTTTCGCAAAAAGTGGTGCTGGTGGTCGACGACAACGACGCTTCGCTATCGATCGTTCGAGAGCTTTTAGAGATCGCCGGAATGCGCACGGTGGGAGCCTCGTCGGGAGAAGAGGCTCTCGAGGTTTTGCGACGGTCGAGCGCGAATTCAGCTCCGATCGACGCGATCATCGCCGACGGAGTGATGCCCGGGATCGGCGGAATCGAACTCGCGGGAATGGTCCGCCGCGAGCTCGGCCTCACCGAGACGCCGATTGTGATCTTGAGCACCGGAGAATCTCGAGACCCTGCCGCCGATGAACGGTTGCGCATTCACAGACGGCTGTTCAAGCCGGTTCGAACCATTGAGCTCATCGAAGCCATGACAACGGCATTCGCGCAAGAAAGGTTGCCGGCGGAGTCCCGGGAACCTTCAGGGTCAGGCGGCTGCACGCCCCCTTCGGAGAGATTTCACCTGCCCAAGCTGCGGATCTTGATGGCAGAAGACCACCCTGTCAATCGGCGCGTGGCGATCCGTTTCCTGGAGACGCTTGGTCAAGACGCGAAGATTGTCGAAGACGGCCTCCTGGCCGTGGAGGCGTTCCAAGCGGAGCGTTTCGACCTCGTTTTCCTGGACATCCAGATGCCCAAGCTCGACGGATTCGAGGCTCTCAAAATGATACGAGAGCATGAAAACGCCCATGGATTTCGAACCCCTGTGTTCGCCTTGACCGCGTTTGCCATGAAGGGGGATAAAGAGCGTTGCCTGGACGCCGGGTTCGACGGCTATGTTGCCAAGCCTGTGCGCAGGGCGGACCTCGAAGAGGCAATCCAGTCGACCAGGCCGCGTAAGGGCAGAGCGATCATTGTGTCGGCCGACGTTACGCAAGCAGCTCTTTGATCACCTTGGCGGCTTCGACTCCCGTCAGCTTCTGGTCGAGGCCCTGGTAGCGATAGGTAAATCGCTCGTGGTCGAAGCCCAGCAGATGCAGCACGGTGGCGTGGAAGTCTCGAATGTGCACGGGGTCTTTGACGACGTTGTAGGAAAAGTCGTCGGTTTCCCCGTAGATTTGCCCTGGTTTGGAACCACCGCCGGCCATCCACATGGTGAAGCAGCGCGGGTGGTGGTCCCGGCCGTAGTTTTCGTGCGAGAGCCCGCCCTGGGAGTAGATCGTCCTGCCGAACTCTCCGCCCCAGACGACCAGGGTTTCGTCGTAGAGCCCCCTGCTCTTCAAGTCTTGGATGAGGCCGTGGCACGCCTGGTCGACGTCTTTGCACTGGTCTGGAAGCCTGCCAGAGACGTTCGAGTGCGTATCCCAGTTGTTCAAATAGATCTGCACGAAGCGGACCCGCGCTCGACCATCCTCCTGGCTAAGAGCACCGACTGCGCGAACGTGCCCGGCTTTTTGGCCTCGTCTCCGTAGAGTTTGTAGGTCGATTCCGGTTCACCCGCGATGTTTGTCAGCTCGGGCACGCTCGACTGCATGCGAAAGGCGAGCTCGTATTGTTGGATGCGCGTATGGGTCTCGGGGTCGCCGACGGTCTTGTAATTGAGCTCGTTGAGCGCTCGAAGGCCGTCGAGCGTGCGTCTGCGCACGTTGAGGTCGACTCCCGGGGGGTTGTTGATGAAGAGGATCGGATCCCCGCCCGAGCGGAACGAAACGCCCGCGTGCTCGCCTGAAAGATAACCCGAAGACCAGAGCCTTCCGGAGATCGCCTGGACTTGCTCGGTGTTGGTCGGCTTGGCAACCAACACGACAAATGTTGGCAGGTTGTTGTTGAGCGAACCCAGACCATAAGACACCCACGCGCCCAGGCAAGGTCTGCCCGTCACCTGGTTGCCAGTCTGCATGTAACAGATGGCTGGCTCGTGATTGATCGCCTCGGTCTGCATGCTGCGGATGAAGCACATGTCGTCGACCATGCTTGCCGTCTTGGGGAGAAGCTCGGTAACCCACATGCCGCTTTGCCCGTGCTGGGCGAACTTGAATTTCGAAGGGGCGATCGGGAAACGCTTTTGTCCCGACGTCATGGTGGTCAGCCGCTGCCCCTGGCGGATCGAATCGGGCAGATCCTTGTCGTACCATTCGTTCATCTTGGGCTTGTAGTCGTAGAGATCGATCTGCGAAGGCCCGCCCACCATGTGCAGATAGATGACGTGCTTGGCCTTGGGCGCGAAGTGAGGCCCGGGCGCGGTTTCGTGATGGACGCCGTCGGCGGCCGAGCGACCCGCGAACGCCTGGCCCAAAAGCGAGCCCAGAGCCGCGGCCCCAACTGCGTTTGCGCCACGACTGAAGAACTGCCTGCGCGTCTCGTACCGAACGTATTCTTCGAAAGGAGTCATCGGCGGGCCTCGCTTTGATCGGCTCGAGGGAAATTCGACTTCGTCGAACGATTATTTGTTCAAGACTTCATCCAGGTTGAACATCTCGTTGGCGAGCATGGTCCATGCGGCCAGTACGCTTGGGTCGAGCTGGGGATAGGGTTTGGATTCGCCGACGGCGACGAGTCGCCTTGGCGTCTTCGGGCTTGCCTTTGTAGTAATCGAGCAGAGCTTGCAAGGAATCGGCGACGACTTTGGTCTCGTCGACCGAGAGCGGCCGCGCCAACAGCCTCTTGGCCATGAAATCGATCTTGAGCTCGGCGCCGGCCTGGTCTCCTGGAAGCACCAAGGCCAGTTCGGCCAAATGCCTCGCGGCCTCGACCATCTGCGGGTCGTTCAACGTGGCCAGAGCCTGCAGCGGCGTGTTGGTCCGTTCCCTACGCACAGTGCAGACCTCTCGGTTGGGGGCGTTGAAGATCTCCATCGAAGCCGGCGGCGCCGCCCGCTTCCAAAGCGTATACATGCTTCTGCGATAAAGATTTTCACCCGTATCGCGCTTGTAGTCTCGCGTGTTCGAGCCGATCATCGCCACCGCCTCCCACACGCCCTCGGGCTGATAGGGCCTGACGCTGGGCCCGCCGATCTTGGGAACGAGCAGTCCGCTGGCGGCCAGGGCGTAGTCGCGAACCATCTCCGCATCCATCCGGAACCTGGGCCCTCGAGAAAGGAAGCGGTTCGCCGCATCCTTCTCGAGCTTTTCTGGAGTGTTGAGCGCGGATTGGCGATAGGCAGCCGACATGGCGATGGACTTGTAGAAACGCTTGACGTCCCAGCCCTGCTCGCGGAACTCGATTGCCAGCCAATCGAGCAGCTCGGGATGCGAAGGGAGCTCTCCGCTAATCCCAAAATCGCCCGTGGTGCGGACAATGCCGGTTCCGAACATTTCTTGCCAGAAGCGGTTGACCGTCACTCGCGCGGTCAAAGGATGATCGGGAGAGAGCAGCCATTTGGCGAACCCAAGGCGGTTCTTGGGCAGATCGCTCGGAAACGCGGGCAGGGCTGAAGGCGTGGCGGGTTTCACCTGGTCTTTGCGTTTGTCGTAGTCTCCACGGAAGAGAATGAAAGCGGCTGGCTCTTGCATCTTTTCTTGCATGACGTGAGCCACGGTCCCGCGCGCCTTGATGCCCGCTTCATCCTTCTTCAGCTCTTCGAGCTTCTCTGCAAGGGCTTTGTAGACAGGGTCGACCGAACTGGTCCAGTAGTCGAAGAGTTCATGGACTTCGTCCTGGCTGCGCTTGTCGGCAGGCTTGGAGACCAGAGCCTTCAAACGCGAGCCCTTGGCCAGCGCCACGGCTTCGGCCTCGGTGATCGCTCTGTGATAGAGTCGGACGTCCTGAACGACCAGGTCGTCGATGCGGGCGCTGTTGGACCTCTGGGCCAGCTTGAAAGGCGTTTTGGTTTTGATCGTGCCCTTGAGGCTGTTCGATTGAGGCGTCGCGGCGACGGGTTTGCCGTCGATGTAGATCTTGACCCCCTCGGGTTTGCTCGACCCATCGTAGCTGACGAAAACATGAGTCCAGACGTTGGGCTTGATGGGAGCATTGGAAACGACCTTCAGGGCGTCCTCGGGCCAACGGCTGATGATGTGCGTTCCCACTCTTCCGCCTTCGAGCCAAAGGTCCCAACCTCGGTGCGCGTCGGCTTCGTCCATTTTGGCAAAGACCGCCCCGCCCGAGTCGGGCTTAGGAATCTGGATCCAGGCGCCGTAGGAAAAGCCCTTGTCACGCTCGAAATCGCCAACGTCGGCGAGTTCGAGGTTCACTCCAGGCTTAACTTCGAGCGCCTGCGCCGAGAGCCGACCAGGCTTCCACGCCAGTCCCGAGGTGAGGTCGATATTCCTCGGCATGTTGTCGACGACGACCTTCACGGTGGACGTCGAGCCCTCGTCGAGAGGCGCCAAGAGCCAAAGCGAATCTTGGGGAATTGCCGATGCAAGCGACTCCGGCTGGAGCGTGGCCAACCACATATCGAACTCGGCCCTGGAGTTTTGCTTGCGCTCCTCAACCTTCTTCGAGGCCTCGGCAATTTGCCCGCCGATCAGGCCCCAACTCGTTCGATCGCTCTCCATCGGCACGAAGATGATCGGCGGCGTGTCTTTGATGTTGCCGTCCATCGCGTTCTGGGTAGTGTTGTTGAAGAACGCGGCGAGCTCATAGAACTCTTTCTGACTGAGTGGATCGAACTTATGGTCGTGGCAGACGGCGCAGCCCGCGGTGAGACCGAGCCAGACTTGGCTGGTCGTCTCGGTCCGGTCGCGGGTGTAGAGCACAAGGTACTCTTCATCGATCGCCCCGCCCTCGTTAGTCGTGATGTTGCATCGATTGAACCCGGAGGCAATGCGCTGCTCGGGCGTGGGGTTGGGCAGCAAGTCTCCAGCCAATTGCTCGATCGTGAACTGGTCGAACGGGATGTTCGTGTTGAAGGCTTTGATGAGCCAATCGCGATAAGTCCACATCTCACGGAAGTTGTCGAAGTGGATGCCGTTTGTATCGCCGTATCGGGCGGCGTCGAGCCAGTATCTGCCGCGATGCTCTCCCCAATGCGGAGAAGCAAGCAGAGAATCGACATATTTTTCGTAGGCGTTGCCGTCTGTGTCGTTGACGAAGGCCTCGACCTGTTCCGGCTTGGGTGGAAGGCCGGTGAAATCGAGGGCGAGGCGGCGGGCGATCGTGCGGCGATCGGCTTCGGGCGCGGGAGAAAGGCCCATCTCCTCCAGCTTGGCCAGCACGAAGCGGTCGATCGGATTCCTGACCCACGATTCGTTTTTGACAGCCGGTAGGGCGGGCTTCTTGGGTGCGATGAACGACCAGTGCGGCTGATACTCGGCCCCCTGGGCGATCCAGCGTTTGAGAGCCTCTTTTTGGTCGGCGGCAAGCGTCTTTTTGCTCGACGGCGGCGGCATCATTTCGTCGGGGTCTTCCGACGTGATCCGCGCTGCGATCTCGCTCTCGTCAAGGTTGCCAGGGGCGATCGCGCCGGCCTTGACCGCCTCTTCGCGTCTGTCGAGTCTCAGGTCGGCTTTCCTCGAGGCGCTGTCAGGCCCATGGCAGCGGAAGCAATACTCCGAAAGGATCGGACGGATATCGCGGTTATACTCGATCTTTCGATCCTCGCCCCACGCAGTCGAAGAGCCGCCGGTGCAAAGCCCGAAGCCGACGACCAACAAGAGCGCCCAGCAATGCGAGCGAACGTCCCCAATGCGCTGGCAAATTGTCATTTACGAGGCTCCTTTCGTCGCGGACTCTCGACCGCGTCTGAACGCGAAAAGTGCTGGATCGCGTCCCTGATCGCCAGGTTCCAATACACAGCCCCGCCGTTGATGTGGACGGACATCGAGCGAATCGCGACCTTTTTATCCCCCGCGATGAGGGCCTCGACGATCGCCAAGTGCTCCTGGGATTCGTCGACGATTCTGCGCAGATCGTTCAGGTGCAGGTCCTGCTCCCAGCAGAAGTCGCGAAACGTCCGGAACAGGATCTTGAGCCTGCTGATTTCATTGAACAGGAAGCTGTTGCCGCCGCTTTCAGCGATCAGGTCGTGGAGCCTGCTGTCGAGCCGACGAGAAAGATCCACCTGACGAACGTCGCCCGGGCTCCAGTTTTCGATGATGGCCTTGAACTCAACCTTCAGTGCTTCGAGCTCGTTGCGATCGATCTTGCCGCACGCCGAACGCACAGCTTCGCATTCGAGCGACCTGCGCACCTGGAACATGTCGCGTACAAGCCTGGGAGTGAACGTCTTGACCACGGCGCCGCGGTTCGGCACCAATTCGAGCACCCCAATGCCAGCCAGCTCGATAAGCGCCTCGCGAATGGGAGTGTGACTCACCCCAAAACGCTCCGCGAGTTCTCGTGTGATCAGATGCTTGCCGCTTTCGAGCCGTCCAAGGAACAAATCGGACAAGAGCGAGGCGACCACTGCCTGGCGCCGACGACCGTGATCACAGTCGAGGGAGGGAGGAGTTGAAGTCAGCACGCGAGCGGATTCGTTTAGGATTGATTTCGATAGCGAAGGCATGCACTTGACCTTCAGGACGCTAGGCGGGAGTCACTTGGCGGGGCAATCCGGCTCAAAGCAGGCACCACGAATGTATCTATTCTTAAGGCGCATGACCACGGAGTCAACAACCATTCTACAGAAACCGCTGCGAGATTCTATAGAATTGCAAGACTAGCGGAACTGGTCCTACCGCGATCGCGTAGCTCTTGATCGTAAAAGCAGTACAACCAGGGCAAGCACGACTGCGGCGAGAAAGAGGGCGGTGAATACCAACAGCATGGAAGGCGCAATCGAATAACGATGGCCGTAGTAGAGAGGTGTTGCGAGAGGCTCATTGCTCTTTTTCGTTCAAAAACTGAACAGCCGAGAGACGCTTTCCCTACGATGGATCGAGAGGATGGCCTCGGCGAACAGGGGTGCGACGCTGACCTGGCGGACGCAAGAGGCCAAGGGCTCCAGGCGATTCGAGATCGTGTCGGTAACGACGAGCTCTTTGAGAGCGCTTCTTTCGATTTTCGTCCCCGAGCCTTTCGAGAAGACTCCGTGGGAGACGCACGCGTAAATGTCGCGGGCTCCGCGCTCTTTGCAGGCGTGCGCCATTTCGATAAGAGTGCCGCCGGAAATCGTGAAGTCGTCGACGATCAGTACGTTCTTGTCTTCGACCGAACCGATGATCTCGAGGATTTGTGCGTGCTCTTCGTGGTCGCTGCGCATTTTGTTGCCGATGACCAGCGGAGCTCGCATCATATTGGCGAACTTCCGAGCTTGCTTGCCAAATCCAACGTCCGGCGAGGCCACGACCAAATTGGGGATGCGCTTCTCGCGGAAATAATCGACCAGGACGGGCGCCGCGTAGAGGTGGTCGACCGGAATCTTGAAGAAGCCCTGAATCTGAGCACTGTGCAGATCCATCGTCAGCACGCGGTCGGCGCCCGCGGATTCGAGCATGTCCGCGCAGACCCTCGCTCGAATCGAAACCCGTGGTTCGTCTTTCTTATCTCCCTTGGCGTAAGAGAAGAACGGAATGACGGCCGTCACCTGGGTGGCGCTTGCGCGTTTGAAGGCGTCGATCCAGAACAAGAGCTCCATGAAGTTGTCGTTCACGGGAAATTCAGTGCCCTGAATGATGAACACGTCTCGACCTCGGACGTTCTCGAGCACGCGGACAAAGACGTTTCCTTCGCTGAAGAAGATCGTCTCGGACTTGGCGAGCTCGATCTTCAAGAGCTCGCAAATTGCCGAGGCAAGGTCTTTGGTCGCACTGCCCGCGAAGACCTTGAGCTCGCCGTAGGGATCGGTCCATTTGGGGGAAGTGATCAGCGATTGATCCATGAGCGGGCTCGTCCTTGTTGCTAGTAGGATTATGGCGCCGAGAATGGTGCGATCAAGGACGACCGTGCACGACCTTGACGGCCATCCCCCTCTTCAAAAGATCTTAACAAGCCCAGCCAGGAAAATCACGCTCGGGAATTCCAACACGCGCATGCGGATGAAATAAGAGCGAGGTTTGGCAACTCGAATCGATCGCCGGGCTGGTTTTTTTGGAGCCGACGGCATCTTAAGCAACTTTCCGCTTATTTGATTTGCTTTTCGAACTTCGGCTTTTTATCGTCGCGTCGGGTCCGGGAGACCGCGCTCGAGTGCTGTGTTCGTGGTTGACTTTGCAGTCAAACCATGCAGGCGGGTTGGGCAAGATTTTCGTGCGCCTTGTCGTGCCAGGGCGGCTGTTTGGAAGTCTTGCGCTCATTCGTAAGGGAAGATTGATCACATGCGCCACTATTTACTCAAATTATCCTCGGCGGCGTGTCTTCCGTTTTTGCTTCTTGGGCTCGAGTGCACTCGAGGCGTCTGGCTTTGCTCGTCCGCACATGCCCGCCAAGAGCCCGCTTCGCGGCCCGCCGAGTATGATCGATCGAAGCTGCCCGACAGCTTCAAGTATTACGGCCCAAAAGGGCTCTGGTATCAGTGGACCGAGGGTCAAAAACTAGGTAGGAACACCTGGTTCTTCTACACAGGCGGGAATCAAAAATTCTATCGGATCCTCTCGCGATTCGGCGGCGCCGGGGGCGTTTCGATCGATTTCTTCCGATTGTTCGCCAGCACGCCAGAGGTTCGCTTCCGCGAGATCGGCCTCGTCAACGAACCGAACTTTCAGGGCAAGGAAGTGGACGAATATGGATTCATTGTCGACCACTGGAAGGGAGATCCGCTGCCTGGAGCGTATCCGACCGATCCCCAACTCTACGGAATGCCCACCGGCGTGATCGGTCTTCGCAAATTTCCCAATCCAGCGTTTTCGCCCGCGATGGCCGCCGAGTGGAAAGCGAACAGAACCGAGGCGGTCAAGCGCTATTTTTCGAACCCAGGCAAAGTCGAGCCGCCGTATGTCGTGGGCATCACCTGCGCCCTTTGCCATGTGGCGTTCGATCCACTGAACCCCCCAGCGGACCCGATCAAGCCGCGTTGGGAAAACTTGGCAGCGAATATGGGCAACCAGTATTTCCGCGAGGGAGACCTGTTCTTCGGGGCAGGAAGGGTTGTGGCGGGAAACGCAAACCCAGGCAAAAACTATCCCGAGGATCCTTACGATTCGAGAGGCCTGGACCCTTCGAGCTTCATCTATCAGTACGGCCACACCCAACAGCCGGGCACTTCGGAAACTTCCCGATTCTCGTACGACTTCATCAACAACCCCAACACGATCAATCAGATCTTCAATCTTGGCGGCCGCGCCGGCTTTTGCGAGACCACGCCGACCGGCCTGAAGCAGATAACGAACCACGTCCTCAAGGACGGCTCCGACAGCATCGGCATCCACGCAGCCCTGCTTCGCGTTTATATCAATATTGGCTCCGAAGGCGACTACTGGGCGGACAGGCTCTGGAACCCAGCCACGGGATCGACGCAGAAGCCTTTTGAAATAAGCGAAGTGCGAATGGCCGCGGGGCTCGTCGAGCCCAAAACGCCAGCCGAGGCGGCACGAAAAGCAGAGCTCTTGAAGCTCTATCCCGATCTTGGCAACGCGTGGATGGAATCGGAGCGCAGGATTCCCTTTCTTGCGAGCTACTTGGCTGCTTACACTCCGTACGAACTCGGGTCGATCAAAAACCAGGACGGCTCGTTCAAATACATCACGAACGATCCAGCCGTTCTCGACCGAGGCAAGCTTGTCTTCGCAGATAAGTGTGCAACTTGCCATTCAAACAAACAGCCGTTCTATCCACTTGCGAGCCAAGAGGACAAAACTCGGTTCTTCAGGGGACTTGTCGGCTCCGATCAGTTTTTGCCAGGGAACACGCTGTCCGACGACGTTCGCTATCCCGTCGACTACCCAGGCTTTGGAATCAACGCAGCGAGGGCTCTGGCGACCAACGCGATCGACGGAGACATCTGGGCGCGATTTTCGTCGATGGATTACAAAGCGCTTCCGCCCTTGGGCTATATCACCTTCCAAAACCCACTCGGGCCCAACGGCGCCCTGATGACGACCGAATTCGTCGCGCCTGGCGGCGGCAGAGGCTATTACCGAACCGCCGCGCTCAACAGCATGTGGGCGACGGCGCCTTATCTCCACAACAACTCGGTTGGCAATCCTCCGCTCGACGCCGACGGCAAGGTCGACCCCAAGGTCATTACGATCGAAGGGAGGCTTGCGCTGTTTGAAGACGGCGTCGATCAACTCTTGAACCCGCAAAAGCGCAGGCCATATATCAAACTGACGACCGCCGATTCAAGCCTTGTCAAAGGCATGCCGGGCGTCGAGCGGATGGTCGTTGGTTTACTCGAGACCGCCGCGAAAGAGGCAGTGGTCGACGTCTTCAAGGACGTCGAGGCAGAGTTCGCCAAGGCGCTCGATCCACCAGCCGCCGTCAAAGCCAAGATTGGCGAGGTGTTCTCGAGCGTCAAAGCCAGGTTCGAGCCCGAAGTGAAGAAGCTCGAGAGCCTGGAAGACATTGCAAAATCCAAGCTCGAGCTCCTGGCCAAGCTCAAGAATCAGGTCGAAACCGCAGTGAAGGAAAAGGTAGACCAGAACCCAGCGCTGGCTGGATCGCTGGCGAACATCCACGCGAAGCTCGAGGCTGGGATTTCCTCGAAGATCGACGACCTGGGCGAAGTGGCGCTCAACCAGTTCACGATTCCCAAGGGCTTTCCGCTCAACCTGATCCTCAACATTCACATCTCGAAGGCGCCTTACGCGCTGGCAGCGTTCGTGAAATTCAAGAAAGATCCAACGAAGCTTGCCCAGGCGCTGCTCGATCTTTCCGACTGCCCAGATCTCCTGGAAAACCGTGGGCATACGTTTGGCGCGGAGCTTCAGGATGCAGACAAAAAGGCGTTGACCGAGTACTTGAAAACATTGTGATTGGTCGATCGATCTTTGTTCGCCTCAAGGCCTCGAGTCGAGGGTTAAGAACGTGCCCGAACAGCAGGTTTACGATTACATCGTCGTTGGTTCCGGCGCCGGCGGCGGACCGCTGGCTGTGAACCTGGCGAAGGCGGGCTTTCACGTCCTGGTCCTCGAAGCCGGCGGGGATCCTGGGACCGGCGGGCGGGCCTACGATTATCGCGACCCAGCGGCCGGCCAACCAAAGCCCGACGAAGAACCGCACTATTACGATTACGCCATCCCAGCTCTGCACCCCAGGGCCACCCGCGACGCGGGCTTCCGCTGGGACTACTTCGTCAAGCACTACACGGATCCTGCCCGGCAGAAACTCGACAGCAAGTACGACCCCGACGGCGGCGGAATCTGGTATCCACGAGCCGGCTGCCTGGGCGGATGCACCGCGCATAACGCTATGATCACCGTTTACCCACATAACAGCGATTGGGACAAGATCGCCGCCGCGACCAACGACCCAACCTGGAAAAGCGTGAACATGCGAGCTTACTTCGATCGCATGCTCGCCTGGCTTGGCTCGCATACAGCCGATCCGCTGCAGGCAGTCGGCGACCTCGAGCTCCTGCGGGTGCTGTTCTCGGCCGCGGCTGGAACTCTGCTCGAAGAGGTCCCCGATCCGATCGGCCTGGTCGAGAGCTTGGTTGAAGCGCTCAAGGCCAAGGTCGATAAGGCCGAGCCCGTGCTCGAGCACGGCCTCGAGCTGATCGAAAACGTCGTCGCCGCCGCCAGAGACGCCGCCGAGAAATTGCTCGCGAAAGTGCTCCCGCCGGTCAGGCGTTTGATCCTGAGCCAGCTTCGCGACCAACTCGGCCATCTTTTCGAACTCTTCAACCACGTGCTCGACCCCAACGAGCTCTGGTCGCACGATACGCACCTCGAGGGCGTCTTCACCATCCCCATGGCCACCGACGGCGCCCGCAGGAGCGGCGTCAGAGACCACTTGCTCAGATCGGCGCAAGATCAGTCGATCGGACAATTCTTGACGATCGAAACCCAGGCACTGGCCTCGAAGGTCCTGTTCTCCGACGATCAAACCGCGATCGGCGTTTCGTATTACAAACAGGCCAACGTCTACAAAGCCGACCCGCACTCGGGAGGGTTGCCAGCCCCTGAGAATCTCACTTCGGCTTTCGTTCGCAGAGAAGTGATCCTCTCGGGAGGCGCTTACAGCACGCCCCAGCTCCTGATGCTCTCGGGAATCGGCCCCAAGAGCCGACTCGAGGCGCTTGGAATCGCTTGCGACGTCCCGCTCGAAGGAGTGGGCAAAAATCTTCAAGACCGTTACGAGGCAGGGGTCGTCAGCCTGATGCAAGAGCCGTTCAATCTCTTGGAAGGAGCAACGTTCCAAACCCCTGAGCCTGGGTCCGAGGACAAAGACCCTGCGTTCGTCCAGTGGCGCGATCAAGGCGAAGGCGTTTACACCACCAACGGCGCCGTCATCTGCATCATTCGCAAGTCGACCAAGGCCCGAAAGCACAACGAAGATCCAGATCTTTTCATTTTTGGGTTGCCTGGATACTTCAAGGGCTATTTCCCTGCCTACGCGGACTTGGTCGAGAGCGACCACCAGCACTTCACCTGGGCGATCTTGAAGGCTCACACAGTCAACCAGGCTGGCGTGGTCTCGCTCGTTTCCGACAAGCCTTGGGATCGGCCCGACGTCAACTTCCACTATTTCGACGAAGGTACGCCTGGTTGGGAAGACGACTTGGACGCGGTGGTCGACGGCATTCTCTTCGCCGACAAAGTGATGAAGCTCTCAGGAATGTCTGTGCGTACTGCGTTCATCTCGAAGACGGATCCAGGCGCCGAAGGCCAGGAGGTCGATCCTGACGATCTCCAGAGCGTGAAAGACTTCGTCAAGCGCGAGGCTTGGGGCCATCACGCCTGCGGGACATGCCAAATGGGCTCGGCTGCGATCGACGCCCCGATCGACTCCAACGATCTTTCCGTAATCGATTCCCAGCTCCGCGTCCGTGGAACGAAGAACCTGAGGGTCGTCGACGCTTCGATCTTTCCCAGAATCCCAGGATTCTTCATCGTCTCCGCGGTTTACATGGCCAGCGAAAAGGCAAGCGACATGATCCTGGCCTCGGCAGAGCAAACGCTCGCTGCGAACGCAAAGGCAACTTCGAAAACCAACACGCCCTAAACCCAGGAAGTATTGGGAAGCCATGCAAACCAAAATCTCGCTCGTGATGACCGGAGCCGTCTCGCTGGGATCGTTCGAGGCGGGCGTTTTGACCGAGGTTCTTTACGCGATCGATTATTTTTGCAAGAAGGCGAAGGAAGAGGGCGCCAAGGAACCGCCATTCGTCCTCGACGTCGTGACCGGTGCTTCCGCAGGCGCCATGACGGCCGGTCTCGTCTCGCATATCGTGATGAACGATTACGAAAACAAACGAAGCTACCTCTACAAGGCGTGGGTCGAGATGGTGACGATCGACGCCCTTCTCGAAAACCCTCCAACAAACTCGTTGCTGTCTCAGGCGCCAATCGAGAACATCGCCAAGACGTGCATCAGCGCACCGTTCACAACCACCGGCAAGGCGGTCTTCGCCCCCGAGAAACTGAGCATGGCGCTGACCGTATCGAACTTGAATGGATACGACCGAACGATCGCACCCGTGGTGGGCCCGGCATTCACGTCGACGTTTTTCGACGACCGGAAAGTCTTCCATCTCGACGCCGACCCCAACAGTCCATCGAGCGTCACCAAGGAATCGACCTGGGCGGTCGTCAGGAGCTTCGCAATCGCTTCGGGCGCCTTTCCATTCGCCTTTGCGCCGATGAGGCTCGAACGCAACAAAAACGAATACGACGACCCGGATCTGATCACACAATTCGGAACCTGGAACACCTACATCGACGGCGGAGCTTTCAACAATCAGCCGATCGGCGAAGCCGTGGCGCTTTCGCGCGAGATCGACCAAGACTTCCTTGACCAACCTCGCAAGTACATTTTCGTCAACGCTAGTTCGGACAATTCGATGTTCATCGGCGACGACGTATTGTCGAAGAACATAGGCCAACCCGCCTCGGTGGCCAAGCGCGTCGTCGACGCAGTCTATAGCGAAGCGCGGACCTCGGACTTTATCAAGGCCATCCTCATCAACGATCAGATCACCTACCGTGACAAGCTTGTCGACGAGCTGATCGAGATCGTCAATATGACGACCGTCTCCAATACCCCACTCTTGCTCGAAAAGCTTCAAACGCTCGTCCAGGACATCGTTCAGAGCAAGGACAAAACGCTCAATCAGCGTACCGTTAGTAAGGGCGTCGAAGCGCTCAAGCACAAGGCCAGCAAGAAGTACGAAAAGCGGTACGAGGAAAAATCAAAAGAGGTGGGACCCATCGAAGAGCCCGCGAAGAAGGTTCTCGACCTGATTTTCCTCGCCCTAGACCTTGTGGCGGACCTCCAAGGCCGCGGGCAAATCGAGCTTTATGCGATTGCTCCGCCAATGGGCACGAATCTGGCAGGCGAACAGCTTCAGGCCTTTGGTGGGTTCTTCAGAGAGGACTATCGAAAATACAACTTTCGGGTGGGAAGGTCGCTCGCCTACGAGGAATTGACCAAAAAGGAAGTTTTCGGCGATTATCCCAAAGAGCAAGGACCCGCCGAATTCCAAAAATACGACCTCGAGCCCGGCTGGGAAACGTTTCCCAATGATCCGCTCTCGGCGACTCCGGTCGAATCGCGAAAGAAGCTCAGGAGCATCCTTGTCAATCAAGCCGTCGCGATTTCCGACGAAATCCCTCTCATGGGCTGGGGGATTTTGGACTGGCTGACTCGTCGACTCTTCATCAGACCCTCCACATGGCTGCTAACGTTTTATAAGCTGAAGAAGGCTCTGGAGATTTGAAGCGAAAGAGATCTGTCGATCGACTGCTTCGTCGGTTGGTCCAGGGCTTCAGCGAACGCAGCAAACCAGCACGCCAGGCTTACCCAATCCGAAAGGTCGGACGCGATGCATCGCCCAACGATTTGCAGCAGCCGGCGCTTCATGCTCTTTGCCCTCGTCGCCTTCGTACTGTGCCTCTCCGAAAGGGGCTCCGTGATCGCCGGCGATCCCGCGACGTTCCCTGTCGCAATCGAGGTCGATGCATCCAAGGTCACAAGCGAGCTTCGTCCGATCTGGCGATTCTTCGGGGCCGACGAGCCGAACTATGCGTACATGATAGACGGCAAGAAACTGATCGCCGAGCTCGGCGAGCTTCGGCCAAAGTCGGTCTATTTTCGGACGCACAACCTCCTGACCTCCGGCGACGGAACCCCGGCCCTCAAATGGGGCTCGACCGGCGCCTACAGCGAAGACGCCAACGGCAGCCCCGTCTACAACTGGGCAATCGTCGATCGGATCTTCGATACGTACCACGAACGCGGAGTGAAGCCCTACGTCCAGCTCGGTTTCATGCCCAAAGAGATGTCGATCAACCCGGACCCGTACCAGCATCACTGGTCGCCGGAAGCGAAATACAACCAAATCTTCACGGGCTGGTCGTATCCGCCGAGGGACTATGCGAAGTGGGGCGAGTTGGCGTATCAGTGGACCAAGCATTGCATCGAGAAGTATGGACGCGCGGAAGTGGAATCTTGGTATTTCGAGACCTGGAACGAGCCCAACATCGGCTATTGGCATGGCACCCCCGAAGAATTCCGCAAGCTCCACGACTATGCGATCGACGGAGTCCGTCGAGCCTTGCCGACCGCACGAGTCGGTGGAGCGGACACCGCCGGCAGCGGCGGAAAGTTCACTCGAGACTTTCTCGAACACTGTCTTCGAGGGACGAACCATGCGACTGGCAAGGTTGGCACTCCTATCGACTTCATCTCGTTCCATGCCAAAGGGTCTCCAAGCTTCGTCGATGGACGCGTCCGAATGGGAATCGCCAATCAGCTCCGGACGATCGACGACGGATTCCGGATCGTCGCGTCATTCCCCGAACTAAAGGCCAAGCCGATCGTCATCGGCGAATCGGACCCGGACGGCTGCGCTGCATGCCAGGGACCCCAGCTTGGCTACCGCAACGGAACAATGTACTCGAGTTATACGGCCGCGAGCTTCGCCCGCAAGCTCGACCTTGCCGACCGCCACGGGGTGAATCTCGAGGGCGCGCTGACGTGGGCGTTCGAGTTCGAAGATCAACCTTTTTTCGCGGGCTTTCGCGTCCTGGCCACGAACGGAATCGACCTTCCGGTAATGAACGTCTTCAGAATGTTCAGTAGGATGGGCGGAAAGCGACTGAGCGTGAAAAGCTCCGGAGCCATAAGGCTCGACGACATCATCAACAACGGCGTCCGCGAAAGCCCAGACGTTTCGGCGATCGCTTCGCTTCAAGGCGACCGACTATCGATCCTGGCCTGGCATTATCACGACGACGACGCGCCAGGGCCCGAGGCCAAGGTTTCAATCGAACTCAGCGGACTGAAGTCGGCCGGCGGGAACGTGCGTGTCTCGCACTACCGAATCGATCAAACCCACAGCAATGCGTTCGAGACCTGGAAGGGCATGGGTTCGCCCAAGGCGCCCAGCGAAAAGCAGCACGAAGAGCTTATTCGCTCGGGACGACTCGAGCTCCTGGACGCGCCCAAGACGCTGCCTGTCAAACAGGGTAAGGCGTCGCTGGAACTCGTGCTGCCTCGGCAGGCTGTGTCGCTGCTCGAACTCGAACTTCGCGGCGGCGCCGCCTCGGACCACAAAGACCGCTAATCGGGCCTTGGTCGAAGGGTTGCGAGCTGGCGCGTCATATGAACGAACAGAGGGGTCGGTTGCCGCGCCTACGTGCTCGGATGACGAAGACGCTGGAAGAATCGTGCGGCGCGGTTTGAAGGCGGCTATAATGAATTCTCCCAGACTGCGAAAGGCGTGCGCACCGGTCCTGGCGGGAGCGGGCCCAGGGACGCTAGGATTTCGCAATTCAACAAAGTCGCGAATCGGTGGATCGAGGATCAACGAATCATGAACAGACCACGCTTCCGGAGCAACGCTCTCTTTGGTCTTCTTTTCGCACTCGTAGCCATCTGGGTGGTCTGGGTCGCTGCCAAGACGGGCGACGGTCCTTGGTTTCACAGTGACGCTGGCGGACTCGGTCAGGACAAATTCGTACCTGCTTCCTTCGAGCTCCAACAGGAGGGCGTCAATCTGGAAGGAGGCGTCGAGTGGATCAACGTCGCAGGCCCGATCAAAATCGAGGAACTCCGCGGCAAGGTCGTTCTGCTCGACTTCTGGACCTATTGCTGCATCAACTGCCATCACGTGATCCCCGATCTGGAATACCTCGAGAAGAAATACCCCAACGAACTCGTCGTCATCGGCGTCCATACACCCAAATTCACGGCGGAGGCCGACAGCGAGAACATCCGTCGCAAGGTTGCCGAGTACCGCATCAAGCACCCTGTGATCAACGACGCCAACCAGGTGCTCTGGACGAAGTTCGGGGTGACCAGTTGGCCTACGCTGATCGTCATCGACCCCACCGGCAAGTTTGTCGGCGCTGCCCCCGGCGAAGGCAATCGCCAGGTGCTCGACCGAGAAATCGCCAAGCTCGTCCGCGAAGGCAAAGCCAAAGGCACGCTCAACGAGACCCCTGTCACCTTCTTTCCAGAGAGCGAAAAACCTTCGAATTCGCCGCTCCTTTACCCAGGCAAGGTCGCGGCCGACGCAGAATCGAACAGGCTTTTCGTCTCCGACACAGGCCATAACCGGATCGTCATGAGCGACCTCGAGGGCAAAAACGCCCAGACCATTGGCGACGGCCAACAGGGCTTCCTCGACGGCGCGTTTGAAAAGGCAAGGTTCAATCGACCCCAAGGCCTCTGTTTGGTTGGCGAAACGCTGTATATCGCCGATACCGAGAACCATGCGATCCGAGCAGTCGATCTCAAGGAGAAGACGGTCGCAACGGTCGCCGGCACCGGGGTCCAGGGTTACAAACGGACCGGCCGAGGACCAGCCAAGAGCACAGCGCTTTCGAGCCCCTGGGACGTCCTCCTTCTGCCAGGGACCAAGCTCCTGGCCATTGCAATCGCGGGCCAACATCAGCTTTGGACGCTCGACCTCGAGACCAACATCGTCGGAGTGTTCGCGGGAACCTCTCGGGAAAACATTACTGACGGCAGCGCCCTCGAAGCCAACTTCGCCCAACCGAGCGGGTTGGCGACCGACGGAACGTACCTCTACGTCGCCGACTCAGAGGTCTCGGCGATCCGCAGAGTCGCCTTCAAGAAACGACCAGTCATGGTCTCGTCGATCGTCGGCGTCGGCCTCTTTGGTTTCGGCGACGTCGACGGCCAAGGCGCCGAGGTTCGCCTGCAACATTGCCTTGGCGTCACGTTCGGCGGCGGCAAGCTCTACATAGCCGACACTTACAACAACAAGATCAAGGTCTGCGAGCCCGACAAGAAGACCGTGAACAGCTTTCTGGGATCGCGTGAGCACGGCGATTCGGACGACCCGCCAAAGTTCTACCAACCCGGCGGGGTGAGCTTCGCGGCAGACAAGCTCTATATCGCCGACACCAACAACGGCAAAATCAAAGTGGTCGACCTCAAGACCAAGCAGGCGACCACGCTTGCTTTCGAGGGGCTTACTCCGCCCAAACCGACCAAACGGGCATTCAAATTCGTCAACGCCACAACCCAAGAGGCGACGGCCGTCAAGGTCGCTCCCGGGAAAACTTTGACGTTCGACGTAACAATTGAACCTCCCTCGGGTTTCAAATTTAACAAGGCCGATGCGTTTCGTTATCTTGCCGAGGCTGTGGAGCCTGCCGACGCTCTTGCCGACGATCCCAGTGCAGCCGCCGGTAGGATCGATCCGCCTAGCGGCGATTTTTCGATTAGCATCCCCCTCGCCAAGGATTTTCAAGACGGGGACAAACTGAATATCAAGGTCGGCGTCTCCGCAGTGGTCTGCAAGGATGGGGCAACGGGCCTTTGTATTCCCAAAGGCTATATTTGGAACGTACCAGTCGTGTTCTCCAAGGACGCTGGCGAGAGCGCCAAGCTTGTTGGCAGAGCGGGAAAGAAGAAGTGAGTGGATAAGACAGCGACGAGTCTGATCGATTTGCCATGTTCGCAGCGCCCAACGGTCCCGGAGGTCGTATCCATAGGAGTTGCGCCCAGAGCATCCGCGCGCGGAGCCCTGCCGCACTTGCCCGCCACCCGAGCCGAGATGGAGGCTCGCGGGTGGGATTATGTTGACGTCGTGTTCGTGACTGGCGACGCGTACGTCGACCATCCCGCGTTTGCCATGGGAATCCTGACCAGGGTTCTCGAAGCGGCGGGGTTTCGGATCGCCGTCCTATCCCAGCCCGATTGGCGAAGTGCGGAACCCTGGCGAACCTTCGGCAGGCCCAGGCTCTTCTTCGCGATCAGTGCTGGGAACATGGACAGTCTCATCAACCACTACACAGCCAACAAGAAAGTCCGCAACGACGACGCCTACAGTCCAGGCGGGCGAATCGGCCTCAGACCCGACCGCGCCACGATGCCTTACTGCCAACGGGCCAGAGAGGCTTTCCCAGGCGTACCCGTCGTCGCCGGCGGCGTCGAAGCTTCGCTTCGCAGACTGGCGCACTACGACTACTGGAGCGACACCGTCAAACGATCGATCCTGCTCGATTCCAAGGCAGACCTCGTTGCCTACGGAATGGGCGAGGAACCCGATCGTCGAGATCGCTCGCCGCTTGGCTGCCGGCGAGACCGTGAGAGATCTTCGAAACATGAGGGGCGTCGCATACGTCTTGGGCGCCAAGGAGATTGCCCCCGAGGACGCTCTCGTCTTGCCTTCGTTCGAAGACGTGAAAAGCGATAAGAGATTGTTCGCGAAGGCGACGAAGACGATCCACCAAGAAACGAACCCGCACAACGCCAAGCGCCTGGTCCAATATCACGACCGCCAGGCGGTGGTGGTCAACCCGCCTTGGCTGCCGATCAGTTCGGAATCGATGGATCGGATCTACGGGCTACCCTACACGCGTCTGCCTCATCCGATGTACAAGGGGGAGCGGATCCCTGCCTACGAAACCGTGAAAGACTCGGTCACGATCATGCGCGGCTGTTTCGGCGGCTGCACGTTCTGTTCGATCACCGCTCATCAAGGCAGAATCATTCAATCGCGCTCGCAGGCGTCGATACTCCAAGAGCTCGAGAACATGGCCTCGGCGCCCGGATTTTCGGGCGTGGTTTCCGACATCGGCGGGCCGACGGCCAACATGTACGAGATGCGATGCTTGAAGCCCGAGGTCGAGGCGAAGTGCAAGCGGCTTTCGTGCGTCCATCCCAAGGTTTGCAAGCTTTTGGGCACGGATCACGGCCCGTTGGTCGAACTGATGAAGAAGAGCCGAGAGGTCGAGGGAATCGAAAAGGTGTTCGTCGCGTCTGGCGTCCGCATGGACCTGGCGCAACAGTCTCCGGAGTACATGCAAGAGCTGGCACGCGCACCACGTCGGCGGGCATTTGAAGGTGGCGCCGGAGCACTCCGATCCTGAAGTTTTGAAGCGCATGAAGAAACCCGAGATCAACGACTACGCAGGGTTCGAAAAGGCGTTCAAGGACGCCAGCAAGAAGGCGGGCAAGCCCAAGCAATACACAGTGCCCTACTTCATCGCTTCGCATCCTGGGAGCGATCTGGGCGCAATGATCGACCTGGCGGTGTTCTTAAAGCGCAACGGCCACAGGCCCGACCAGGTGCAGGACTTCATCCCGGCGCCGTTCGATATCGCCACATGCATGTACTACACAGGCTTCGATCCTTTCACCGGCGAAGAGGTGTTCATCGCCAGGCATTTGAAGGATCGGAAGCTGCAGCGGGCGCTCTTGCAGTTCTTCAAGCCCGAGAATTACTTCGAAGTTCGCGAGGCTCTGCTCCAGGCCGGCCGGGGCGATCTGATCGGTCCAGGGCCCGATTCGCTGATTCCAGCCAGGCCTCCCAAGGTCGCCGTCCAAGCGCGGATGAAGCGGGCCAATCGGGCTGTGACCGAAGGCAAGTACGTCCACGCGATCGAAGCCGAAGCGGCAACGCAGAGTTCATCTGTACCTCCGCCCGCCGGATACAGACCGCATCGGAAGTCCGCCAAGAAACGGCGTCGATGAAAGTTGATCGGCCGCCTCGGCGGACCTCAACATTCAACCGATGAGTCGCCCTCTGAAATGAATGGCACTTCCTCAAGCGTAACTCTTAGTGGCCGTTAAAGTTGTAAAAATCGGCCTCCTTTGCCGATCTTTTGGGCAGGTACCAACCACCCAATCCAAAGGCAAGGAGGCCGACAATGGGTCAGGGTATCCGTTCCACCGTCCATGACCAGATCAATCGACTTCGTTCTCGACCAGAGGAGTTGTTCGAGGGGCTGCTCGATCGCAACGTCGTTAAAGGAGGCGCTCGCCAAGGAAGGAATTCGGTGTCGTGCTTGTGTGTACACTCCACTCATCACGTTGTGGACCTTCGTCTGCCAGGTCATGGATCCCGACCATTCCTGTCAAGCGGCGGTCCTGCGACTGTTCGCTTACTTGACTTCCATCGGCGCTCGAAGGTGCTCAATCAATACCGGACCGTATTGTAAGGCTCGTCGTCGGCTGCCGCTTTCACTGATCTTGCGTTTGGTGCTCACAACTGGACGAAGGCTCGAGGAAACCTCACCTGGTTCCTGGAAGTGGAAGGGGCGTTCCGTCTACATCGTGGATGGAACGACCGTGTCGATGCCCGACACACCGGAAAACCAGAAAGCGTTCCCTCAGCATCGGGCGCAGAAACCCGGGCTGGGCTTCCCAATCGCACGCATGGTGGTCGTGATCTCGCTTGCCACCGGCGCGGTTCGTCGTTTGGCGATGGGTCCTTACAAGGGCAAAGGGACCGGCGAGCCTTCTCTGCTTCGACGCATCGAGGACGAGTTCGAAGCAGGCAGCGTCGTGCTTGGGGACCGCTGTTTTGGCTCATTTTTCGGCATTGCGGGCCTGCTCGCTCGGGGCGTTCATTCGGTGTGCCGGACTCACAAAGGACGAAAGATCGATTTCAAACTTGGCAAGTGCATTACAGATTTGGATCACATCGTGAAATGGCTAAGGCCGCAGCGGCCCAAAGACATGGACATTGAAACGTATAATGCTTTCCCAGAGGAACTGGAGATTCGCGAGATTGGCTTCCGCGTCAGCCAACCGGGATTCCGGGTTAGCTTTGTCATACTCGCAACGACTCTCCTGGACGCGACCGAATACAGCTCGGATGATCTCGCGGAACTCTACTTCGAGCGATGGAACGTCGAAGTGGACCTGAGAACGATCAAGGTCGAGCTCTCAATGAACGTCCTGCGTTGCAAAACACCTGACATGGTAGAGAAAGAGGTATGGATGCACATGCTGGTGTATAACATTGTTCGCACGTTGATGGCGGAGGCCGCGATTCAGACGGGGACCGAGCCGAGGAAACTAAGCTTCAAGAGCGCTATGCAGGCGATCCGGGCCACTCGGAGGCGACGACCTACGCACCGGAGGACCGCCGGGAGGTGTTGCGTCTCAGCCTGCTGGAGGCGGCCGCCGCCAACGAAGTTGGACACCGACGCGGACGAGTAGAACCTCGCGCCGTGAAGCGACGACCCAAGCCGAGTCGAATACTGCTCGAACCTCGTGAGGCCGCGCGTAAAAGATTACGGGCAGCGGCTTAAGAGCTTCAGGAAGTGCCATTCCCCTCTGAAATAGGGGCTGCGGCGGCCTCGTAGTTCCTGCGGAATTGCCAGGCGGCCTCGAGCAGTTCCTCGTCGGCGGCGTCCCAAAGGCCTCGCCCTTGGAGATCGCTGCACAACTCCCCGACTGCGGCCGCGAGCTGACCTGCCCGCATCTCGGGGATGATCTCGCTCAGTTCCTGGAGAGCCAAGAATAGACCCACTCTGATGTCGCTTGCGCTCACAACCGATCCCTCACACAAGGTGATCCGGCTCGCCTCCGTGGATACTTCCCAACCACCACGATTGGGACCATCTGGCCGGGCGCCAGCTTGGCAATTCGGGTTGCTCGAGTGACTCCGTCAGAAAGCTCCAGGTTCCCGTCCATTTCCTCGTAGACGAGGATGGGAGGCATCCCAGTAATCGAAGACCCGAACTGGCGGATCTGCTGGTGCAGCTTCCAGGGATCGGCCCCGCTGGTCCGATCGGGGGGAACTGCAACTCGTCCGGATTAACTTCCCGGACCGACTGAATCATGTTTCGAAGGTACCTCGCACGGCCGTGACACAAAGTGCGAGTCTCGTCCACCGGCCGCAGAGGGAGCGATCTGCAGAAAGAACACGGTATTTGCTGAGACCGCACCCAAACTTCGCAATGAAACGGCGTCGATGAATCAAGACGCTTCGGAATGTTGAGCGGATACAACGGACGTGACCACATTGTCGGAAATACGAAACGTGTGTCGGCCGGGACATTGTCTTTCGAAGTTGCGGCGTACCCTTGCGATGAGGTCGCAGGGGGCGGTCGCGATTTCGTGACGAGGGGAAGAGTCGTTTGGAGGCGGCAGACCATGGATTCGGAGATCGACGACCTCGGCCGCGCGCGGGACGTCCGAAGAGGACGTTCTCTTGGCGTCGGACGTATGGGCCGACTGCGACCGCCAATCGTGGATTGGGTTCGCTCCGGCGACGGAAGTCACTCAGAGCGTGACGAAGCCGCTGGCGGCTGGCCAGAGCAAGGTTGCGCTCGAGGCCGAGTTGCCCAACGACCAGAGCGCGCGCAGTCAAAAAGACGCGCTGGATCGGCAGGTATCTGCTGATCCGCAGGCTCGGCGGAGGCGGCCAGGCCTCGGTGTGGAAGGCGCTCCAAACCGAGCCTTTCGTCGACGTGGTGGCGCTCAAGATCCTTTCCGGAACACTCGTCGCAGACCCCAGACGCGTCGCCCAGCTCCGTCGCGAAGGCGAGCGTTACGCAAGGCTCGCCAGTCCCTCGATCCTACCTGTGTACGATTTTGGCATCGCCGACGGCTTCGTGTTCCTCTCGATGCCTTTCATCGATGGATATACGCTTGCCGACGTGATCCGCCAACGCAAGCTTTGGCTCCGCGGCAGACCCCTGGCGGCCTGCCACCCTTTGGCGATCGCTCCGGAGTCGGACTATAACGACGGAGTGGTGCGAATGGTCGCCAAGATCGCTCGCGCCGTCGCCGAGGCGCACGCCAACCAGATCGCGCATCGGGACGTGAAGCCGGGCAACGTTTTGCTCTCGCACAATAGCGCGTGGGAAGTGTATCTGGGAGACTTTGGCCTGGGCAGGGACCTGGACGTCGCAACCATTGAACAACTGCGCAACGGCGCCGGCACTCCCGCTTATATGGCGCCCGAGCGGCTGCTCAAAACCACGACCAACGAGGTTCTCTGCGACGTCTTTTCACTCGGCGCCACGCTCTTCGAGGCCCTCACGCTCGACCGACCTTTCGTCGTGCCGGAAGAACTGCCGAGAGTGATGTGGGGCAGCTACCTGGCCACCCTCCAAACGCCCAGAGTTCGCGAGCTCAGACCCGATTTGCCCAAGGACCTCGACGAAATCGTCGCCAAGGCCATGGATCGCGACCCATCGAAGCGGCACGCCTCGGCCCGCGAGTTCATAAGAGATCTGGAACGGTCGCTTTCAGGGTAACCGTATGACCGCCCAGACGCCCCATTCGCCCGCTAGCCTCGGTTTCGAGTAAACTGGATTCAAGATCATCCCGCTTGACTCGAATCGACCAGGAACATGAAGAAGAACCGTCAGCGTCCCCAAAGCCCTCGAAGTTCAATCAAACCCGCTCCGACGTTTCGACCAGGATCGCCACGAAGCCTGGCGATCACGAGAGGCGAGCCTCGACCGCACGAAGATCAAAGCCCAACAGGAGGCTTCGCCCAGCGGTCGTTCTACACGTCAAGCCAAATCGAACTCGCGCTGACTGCCGCGGTCGACTTGGAGAACGCCGCCGCTGGGAGCCAGGCGAAACCCGAAGGGCCGCGGGAGCTTCGACCAGACTGGAGGGCGCTGGGGCCTGCCTCGGATGAGGCAATGCTTGCGAGGGTCAGATCCGCAGTGCCTCGGTGGAGGGGTTGGGTTGAACCGCTGCGTATCGAAAGGGTCGAGGAGAAACTGCTCACAGCACTTCTGCTCGATGCTCTCGAGCTCGACCCGCTCATAATGGCGCTGGCTCGAAAGCTCGATTGGCCGGCGGAGCGATTGATCGCTCTGGGCGACGCCCCCGGTTTCGGCGAGCGTGGACAGGGACTCAGGCGGCTCAACGGCGGTCGGGCTGTGAACGCCGACCCCTGGCTCCTCTTCCCTGGCTGGCTCCGCGACTGCATTCCTCTCTTGCCAGGCGAAGGCTCAGCCAAATTTCGGACCCTTGGCTTCCTTGATTCGCTCCAACGACCCCCTGCGTCTGGGTTCGAGCCGTCCCCGATGATCCCGAGCCGGTCTGGACCGAGCTAGCCGCCGGCGGGCAAAAGCCCTGGATCCAAAGAAAACTCAAGAACGCCGCGCGGCTGCCGCTCGACGCCAAGATCCTCCACCTGGACTGCCATCGGAATGGCAAGCTCGAGATCCAGGATCTCGCGTCGCAAGCGGTCTGCTCACTGGCGAATCCAGACCCAGGCGAACGCTGGTGGGTCCTTGGTGCGACCGACGGACAAAAGACGCTCTACCTCGCGAACGCCATGAGAAACAAAGGCGTCGTCAACGTGAGCGATCAATCAGCGTTTTCGCTCCAGCGCATCACCAAGCGAGCTCGGGCGCATCCGTTTTGCAACATAAGCCCCAAGCTTTGGGATGGGAAGCACGTCGCGGGCAAAGCAGGCAAGTACGACGGCGTGATCGTTGAGCCACCCTGTTCGGGCGTGGGGACGTGGCGTCGAAGACCGATGGCGCGTTGGGAATTCAACCCGAGCACGATCCCCGAGTTGGTCGAAGCCCAAAAGCGCTCGCTCGAAGCGGCCGCGGCGGCGGTCAAGCCAGGTGGATCGATCCTTTACACCGTTGCCACGGTGAACCCTGTCGAGACCACCGGTATGGTCGCCGAGCTGCTCGAGAAACACCCGAACTTCGGGGTCGAGGCGTTCGCGAATCCGCTCCACCCAGAGGTCGAGGCGAAGGATGGGATGCTGCTCATCAGCTCAATCGAGACCGACGGCGACGCTGTGTTCGTTGCCAAGCTCATTCGAAAGTCCTGACCCGCCGACCAAGAACGACCTCGACTGACGCGGAAAACCCGTCTCTGGAGACAAGTCTCGGCGTGTGCCGCCGTCTGGGTTCTAAACTTGAAACAGCGGCTTGCGAGCGAGGAATGGTCATGTTAGCTTAGAAAGATCGATAGCGATCATCTCCCAGTTATACTCGCCTCTTGACCGAACTCCTCTTACGTAAAGACCGCGGGCTGAGCTTTCGTGACCAGAGTCGTTCTCACTCTCGCCCATACCAAAGCCGCTCGCCGCGCCGGCGTTGACGTCGATCCCACTGGGAAGTCGATTCGCTTTTCCTTTGGCTGAACTCGGAGCATTCGTTTCCATGGCCAAGCAATCACGCAGCTGGACCGAAATCCTGATCAAACGCGGAGTCGTCGGGCCCGATCAAATCAAAGAAGGCCAGCGGATGAGCAGCATCCCCCTCGAAGAGGCCTTGGTCAAACTCGGCTACGCCGAGCCCGAAGAGATCATGAAGGCCAAGGCCGAAGAGTTCGGCATGGACTTCGTCGAGCTCCGCGAAATCGAAATCCCAGCGTCGGTCATCGAGCTTGTGCCCGAATCGATCGCCAGGGAAAACATCGTGATGCCGCTTTCGCAGGAAAACGGCATCATCAAAGTGATCATGCACAACCCGATGGACTTCGAAACCATCGAGAAGCTCCGGTTCGTCCTGAACCGCGAGATCGGCGTCGCCTTGGCGCCCAAGGAAACCATCGTCGAGGCGATCAACAAATACTACGGCAGCTCGACCAAAGAGACCGAATCGGTCGACTCCATGCTCCAAGAGTTCACCGACACCGCAATCGACTACGTCGACGACGTCAGCGGCAAGGCGGCTGGCAACCTGGGTCTCGAGGAAGGCAACGCGCCCGTCATCAGACTCGTCTACCTCGTCATCCAGGAGGCCGTCAACAGCCGCGCCTCGGACATCCACATCGAACCGTTCGCCGACCGCATCCGAATCCGTTACAGGATCGACGGCGTGTGCGTCGAACGCGACTCCCCGCCCAGGCGGCTCTTGGGCTCGATCGTCAGCCGTATCAAAATTCTGGGGTCGATGGACATCGCCGAAAAACGAAGACCCCAAGACGGCCGAATCAAAATCCACGTCGCCGGAAAAGACATCGACCTGCGTGTCAGCATCCTCCCAACCAACCATGGACAGTCGGTCGTCATGCGGATCCTCGACCGAGAGAATATCAAAGTCGGGCTTCGCGACCTCGGCTTCGGCGAAGAGGACTGGAAGAAATTCTCGGTCCTGATCAAACGGCCCAACGGCATCTTGCTGGTCACCGGTCCGACCGGCTCGGGAAAGACCACCACTCTCTATGCTGCACTCAACGAATTGAACCGGCCAGACACCAAGATCATCACCGCCGAAGACCCCGTCGAGTATTACCTGCCAGGCATCAATCAGTGCGAGGTCAAAGCCAAGATCGGCATGACCTTCGCGCGGATCATCAGGGCCATGCTGAGGCAGAATCCGAACATCCTGCTGGTCGGCGAGATCCGCGACGAGGAGACCGCGAGCACCGCAATCCAGGCGTCGCTGACTGGGCACTTGGTTTTCAGTACATTACATACGAACGATGCGCCTGCGCGCTATTACACGTTTGGTGGATATCGGGGTTCAACCATTCCTGGTTGCCAGTTCGGTCATGGGAATCATGGCGCAACGGCTTGTGCGAAAGGTTTGTCCAAAGTGTCGAGCACGATACGAGCCTTCAGCGCAGCTTCTTCAGTCCATTGGCATCCGAGCCGAGATTGCCAAGAAGGCGAATTTCATGCGCGGCAAGGGCTGTAATTTCTGCAACAAGAAGGGGTATCGAGGCCGCATGGGCATCTACGAGTTGATGCTCATGTCGAACAACATCCGCGAAATGACCTTCAAGAACGAGCCCACCCAAAATATTCGTAAAGTGGCCTGTAAAGAGGGGATGCGCACTTTGTTCCAGGACGGAATGATCAAAGCCATGAAAGGTCTGACCACCGTGGACGAGGTGCTCCGGATCACCCACCACGAGACCGCCAGCGAGATCACAGCCTAAAGCAATGCATCGCCAATCCACTGGGGGAAGGCTCAGGGTTCGCCTCGTATGTTTTCGGACAGCCTGTCCGAAAACGAACATAAATTGACACGATCTTGGCTCCAGCCTGGCATCATTTTCACAGTTTTTTGCGTTTTCCAGACAGGTGCAAAGCTTGATTGAGAGTCGCGACGGGGGAATAATGCAGTGCCTGAAAGGGCTGAGAGCAGCTTGTCGTAAGTCAAGCTCCCGTCACTCGATGCTTTCGGACACCTGGTTCGTAAGACAATGTCAAGCCCCCCGATATTTGTCGGGGTTCAAACGTCGTCCGTGCGCATCTTTTTGATTGATGGGAATGCGAGGGATTCATGGGCACGCTTCTGATCGACAAGTTGCTGCAGACGGTTTGCACGCAGAAAGCGAGCGACCTTCACCTGACAGTCGGCAGTCCACCGATGCTCCGTTTGCACGGGCACTTGAGGCCGCTGGCGACGAAGGTATTGGAATCTTCGGACACCGCGGCGCTCATGAAGAGCATTACGCCTGAGCGTTGCCAGCAAGAGCTCCAGGAGATCGGCGGGACCGACTTCGCGTTTGCGTTTGGCGATATGGGCAGGTTCCGGGTCGCCGTTTTCAAGCAGCGCGGCTGTATTGGGTTGGTGCTGCGGCGGATTCCCAACGAGTTCCTGACGTTCCAACAGTTGGGCCTGCCGGCGGTCATCGAAACGCTGATCCAGAGGCCCCGAGGTTTGATCTTGGTGACCGGACCCACGGGTTCGGGCAAGACGACCAGTTTGGCAAGCATGCTGAACTGGATCAACGACAACATGGACCGGCACATCATCACGATCGAAGACCCGATCGAGTACTACCATAAACATAAAAAGTCGCTGATCAATCAGCGGGAAATCGGCATCGACGTGCCGGACTTCCCAGAGGCGATCCGCCGAGCCCTGCGGATGGACCCAGACATCATCCTGGTCGGCGAAATGCGGGACTTGCCGACGATCTCGGCGGCGATCACCGCGGCCGAGACCGGGCACATCGTGTTCGGCACCCTGCACACGAATTCGGCCGAGGGCACGGTGAACCGGATCATCGACGTGTTCCCCAAGGAACAGCAAGACCAGATCCGCACCCAGCTCTCGGTGGCGATCATCGGCGTTCTGGCGCAGGCGCTGCTGCCTCGAAAACCCAAAGGCCTGATCGCGGCTTACGAAATGCTCGTGGTGACCCCGGCGATTTCGAACCTGATCCGCGAAAACAAGACGTATCGAATCGATTCGTCGATCCAGACCGGCCGCAAACACGGCATGATTTTGCTCGACGACAACCTGTTCAACCTCTGGCGGCAGGGCCTGGTCGAAGAACACGAGGTGCTGGGCAAGGCCCGCAAACGGGATGAACTGCTGGAACGGATCGAAAAGGCGAAGAAGGGAATTATCGAGGACGACGACGAAGAGGACGGCGACGACGGAGGAAAATGAGGCGCCCCTTCGGTTTGGGGCGTCACGGCGGAAGAACAGAAACGTATTCATCGGGGGTGGTTTCGGGCTTTCCGGCAGTCGGCCGGAGGGTCGGGTCGTTCGGCCCGTTTTCTCTTGAAGTCTCTCAGCGTTCGATTGATCGCACTTTGATTCAAAGGCAGGTTTGATCCAGCATGGCGCGTCGGCTTGGAACCATCATGGTCGACATGGGATACCTCGACGAGGAAACCCTCTGGAAGGTTCTCGAGGAGCAAAAGTCCAGAGGGGGCGCCGAGCTCTTGGGCCAAGTGGCCGTGCGGATGAAGTTCGTCAACGAAGACCAGGTCTTGAAGGCGCTTGCCGAGCAGCTGGGGATGAAGGTCGTCAAGCTTTCGGACCTGACGATCCCCGCCGAGCTTCTGGATCTGGTCAACGAGGCGATGGCCAAGGCCTTCAAGGTCGTACCGATCTCGCAGCATAAGAAAGACAAGAGCATCACGGTGGCGATGGCCGAGCCGCAGAACCCGGCGACGCTCGACAGTCTGCGGACCTTCCTTGGCGGCGTCGAGATCAAGGGCGCCGTGGCAACCGAATCCGACGTGCTCTCGGCGATCGAACGGCTCTACGCTGGCAAACAAGAGTCGATTCAGGACGTCGTCAAGCAGATCGAAATGGACAAGGGGCTGGCGCAGTTCTCCGGCCGCAACGAGAGCACGATCGACCTCGAGGCCATCGAAGAGATGGCCGAGGCGGCGCCGGTCCGCAAGCTCTTGAACATGGTGCTCTTGCTGTCGATCCGCGACAAAGCTTCGGACATTCACTTCGAACCGTTCGAAGACGAATACAAGATGCGTTATCGCGTCGACGGCGTGCTCTACGAACTGGTGCCGCCCCCCAGGCACTTGGCGCCGGCGATCGCCAGCCGCATCAAGGTTATGTCGAACCTCGACATCGCCGAGCGCAGGCTTCCCCAGGACGGCCGAATCGAGCTCAACATCGGCGGCAATTCGGTCGACATCCGGGTCTCGACCTTGCCCACCATGTTCGGCGAGAGCGTGGTCTTGCGGATCCTGGACCGCACGGTCGTCCAGCTCGACCTCCAGAAAGTGGGCATGCCCGCCGACCTGTTGGTCCAGTGGCGCGAGGTGGTGCACAAGCCAAACGGCATCGTGCTGGTGACGGGTCCAACCTCCTCGGGCAAAACCACCACGCTTTACGCCACGCTCAACGAACTGAATTCGGTCGAGGACAAGATCATCACCACCGAGGAACCCGTCGAATACGACATCGACGGGCTCATCCAGGTGCCTGTGAATCCGGACATCGGCGTAACCTTCGCCGCCTGCCTGCGCACCGATCTTGCCGCAAGACCCGGACAAGATCCTGGTCGGCGAGATCCGCGACCTGGAAACTTGCGAGATCGCGGTCCAAGCGTCGCTGACGGGGCACATCGTCTTCAGCACCTTGCACACCAACGACGCCCCCTCGGCGGTGACCAGGCTCCGCGATATGGGTCTGCCCACGTTCCTTATCACAGCCACGTGCGAGGCGGTGCTGGCGCAGCGGCTGGTGCGCAAGATCTGCACGGTTTGCAAGACGGAGTTCACCCCCAGCGCCGAGATCCTCATGGAACTGGGTCTGACTCCCGAGGAAGGCAGGACCAAGAAGTTCTTCTACGGACGCGGCTGCGAACGGTGCAACAACACCGGCTACAAAGGCAGAATGGGCATCTTCGAACTCGTCGTCATGAACGACCAGCTTCGCGACCTGGTGGTCGCCGAGGTTTCACTCGACGTCTTCCGCGATGCGTGCCGCAAATTCGGCATGCGGACGCTCCGCGAAAGCGGAATGATCGCCATCCACTCGGGACTGACTTCAGTCGACGAAGTGGTCCGGGAAACCATGCTCGAGGAGTAGCACCGCGGCCGCAAACTGCAACCGAGACCTTCGAGGCTCGATCAAGACCTTTTTACTCGTACCATAACCCTCTCGACCGAAGCGCGAACAACACGAACGGGCCAGGCCCGAATTCGAGACCCCAAAGAGCCGCTGGAGAGCTTTAGCCATGCCGACTTTTCTCTATGAGGCGATGGACCACACGGGCAAGGAAGTGAAGGCGACGATCGACGCCGCCACCCAGCAAGAGGCCCAACAGCTCATCCGTCAGAAGGGGTTCTTCGTCACCAAGATCTCTGAGAACGCCAAGGGCAAGGCGGTCAAGAAGTCCGCGACCAAGAAATCGGGCGGGCGAAAGAAAAAGAAGAAGTCGTTCACGATCGGCAAGCTCTCGAACAAGCAACTCTGCCTCTTTACTCGCCAGCTTTCGACGCTCCAAGACGCCGGCCTGCCGCTCCTGAGGAGCCTCAAGATCCTGGAAAATCAGTGCAAGCCCGGCGTGCTCAAGAACTCGCTCGAGGACGTGGTCGAAGACATCGAAAGCGGCGCCACGCTGTCCGAGGCGCTGGCCAAGCACCCCAAGGCGTTCGATCGGCTCTACTGCAATATGATCAAGGCCGGAGAAGCGGGCGGCGCCCTGGAGGTGATTCTCCAGCGGCTCGCCGATTTCAAAGAGAAGGCGCAGACGCTCAAACGGCGGATCAAGTCGGCGATGGTTTACCCGATCGTCGTCATCTTGGTCGCCACGGGCATCGTCGGATTCATCCTTTATTACATCATTCCCAAGTTCAAATCGATCTTCGAAGACTTCGGCGTCGATCTGCCCGACATGACCATCTTCCTGCTCAAAGCGAGCGACTTCGTGGTCAAGTATTGGTGGATCTGCTTCCTCTCGCCGATCATCTTCTGGATCTTCATCAAGCTGATGTATCGCATGCGTTTCGGCGCGTTCATATGCGATAAGATCCTTCTGATGATTCCCGTGATGGGCGCGATCGTCGAGAAATCGACCGTCGCGCGGACAACGCGCACCCTTGGCACCCTGGTGGCCTCGGGCGTGCCGATCCTGGAATCGCTGAACATCGTCCGAGACACCGCGGGCAACGCGGTCTTCGAACGCGCCTTCACGCGGGTCTACGAGAGCATTCGCGAAGGCGAAACGATCGCAGCACCCTTGCGAGAGGCGCGGATCGTCGACGACATCGTGGTGAACATGATCGACGTCGGCGAGGAAACCGGCGACTTGGACACCATGCTCAACAAGATCGCCGACAACTACGATGAAGAAGTCGAGGTGCTGGTCGAAAGTTTGGTCAGCTTGCTCGAGCCGATGCTCATCGTCGTCTTGGGCGCCATCATCGGCTTCATCGTCATCGCCCTCTTCTTGCCGCTCATCAAACTGATCACCAGCCTCTCGGCGTGAGGACTGGCCGCGCAGAAAAACCGCGCGGGTCAAAGAAACGCCGCGTCAAACTCTCCAATCGGTCAACAAACCGGGGTCGGTCCGAAAAATACGACCCCGGCTGCGTGAAGAAGCCAAGGGCCTGGGCTCGCCAAGCCAAGCCTACATTGGAAGGTTCGCGCCCGACAAAAGTGGAATCAAGCCGTGAAAACGCGAGATCAAGAGATTCTGGAGACCAACCGATGATTCGCTCTGCTGGCACTCTCAATCGTCTCGGCCGCCGTCCGCTCAACCGCCGCGGCTTGACGTTGATCGAGCTCTTGGTGGTCATCCTGATCATCGCCGTCCTCATCGCGATCTTGGTTCCGGCGATCATGGGCGCCGTCCAGAAGGCCCAGGAGGGCGCCGTGGTCGGCGAATTCTCGCAGATCAGTCAGGCGATGGGCTCGTTCAAAGACCGCTTTGGCGACTATCCACCCAGCCGGATCCTGCTCGACGAAACCGGCAACTACTACCAATATGCGTCGAACCTGAACCCTGTCTCGACGCTCTCGACCACCGACATCACCTACGCACAACTCGCCACGCGTTCGCTGACCTATCTCCAGAAATTCTGGCCCAGGATGGCTCTGTTGGGACCCGGCGACGGCGCGGGCGGATACTATTACGACTTCAACGGGAACAACAAGTTCGACCCGCCCTACATCCTTCAAGGGTATGAATGTCTTGTGTTCTTTTTGGGCGGAACGCCAAGCCAGACGATCGACCCCAACGGCGTACTGCAATGGGGCGTGACCGGTTTCGGCAAGAACCCTGTCAACCCGTTCCCCTACCTTGGAACGAACGCGACCGCCCAGGCGACCGCGCTGGTACTGGCCAACCACGACCAACCGTTTTATGAGTTCAAGCCCGGCAGGCTGCTCGACTTCGACGGCAACGGCTACCCAGGCTACATCGACAGCCTCGACACCACGGTCAACGGCGGTCGCTATATCGCCTACTTCAGCGCCTACGGCAACAACGGCTACGACCCCAACGACAACAACGTCAACAGCGGGCCCGACCTGACCGACGACAACGCCAATTACGCCGGCGTTCCCGTCACCCGGCTCTTCTCGTGCAACTACGCCGTCACCTCCGGCGGCAGCACCACGACCACCATCAACTCGCCCGCGCCCAATCCCTACACCAGCGGAGCCCCGGTGTCCACGTCCGGAGTTCCCGCGTTCTACAACGCCAATTCGTTCCAGCTCATCTCCGCCGGCCGAGACCGGCTCTACGGGCTCGGCGGGCAGTGGTCGTCGAGCGCCGCCAACACCGGCTCGAACATCCCGCTCGACATCGGCATCTTGAACGGAACCACGCTCTCGCCTCTTGGCGACCCCCAGATCCGAAACCGCGAACAGGACAATCTCACGAACTTCACGACCGGGCGGCTGCAATGAGCAAGAACGCCTAACCGGAAAAGTATTCAGATCTTATGCGTAATCGTATTATCGATTCTCCGAGGGTTGGACCAATGATCGAGCTGAAGACGAGCCGGAAGTCGGGCTTCACGCTGATCGAGCTGTTGATCGTGATGGTGATCATCGGCCTCTTGATCAGCCTGATCATGGTCGCCGCGCAGGAAGGGATCCGCAGGGCCGAGGACCGGGCCACCCAGTCGCTGATCTCTAAGCTCGAAAACGCGCTCAACGATCGGGTGCAGGCGGTGATGAGCAGCCAGGTCGACCCGAACGCCGCGCATCTGGCCATGGCGTCGATCTACGTTCCGGACCCGGCTGGAATTCGTCCCTTCATCGCGCTCGACACCATTCAGGGGCAGGCGCCGTCCAACGCGCGTATGTGATCGCGATGTTCGACAAGATGAAGGCCGAGATTCCTGACGTGTTTTATCCCGAGCTCGATCCCAACATCGCCCCGAGCTATCCCTTCAACTTCGCCGCCCAACCGTACCCATTGACCGGCAATTGGACCCCAGGGCTCTTTCCCTCGAGCGGGTCGGCAGTTCCGCTGGCGCCGTTTGTACTGCCCCTAGGCGCCGCGGTCGCCGCCGATCCGTACGCGCTCTTTGGTTCAAACTCGAGCTTCGGCGCCTGGCAGCCGCCAACCTTGAACGGCGTTGTGAATCCGCTCTACGACGTCTCGTACAACCTGACCGGCAGCGGGATCATGGGCGCCTCGTACAGCGCAGCCAGTGGAATCTACAAACAGCTCGGCTACCACCCCATCGGTTACGACGGCTCCGACAACGACAACAACGGACTCGTCGACGATTTCCACGAGGGCAGCCAGCTCGGCACAGACCCAACCGTCCTCATCAACGTCCAAAAATGCGTGGCCAATCACACGCACAACACCGCGCGATCGGAAATGCTCTACGCCCTCCTGACGCAATCCGAGGGCGCGTTCGGCAGCGTCTTGAACCCGGACGACCTGACGAGCAAGGAAGTGGCCGACACCGACAACGACGGACTGAACGAGTTTGTCGACGCCTGGGGTCAACCGCTCCAGTTCTTCCGTTGGCCGGTCTTTTACCCTTCGGACATTCAGTTCGGCACCCAGGCGTTCACGTCCCCGGCGCAGACCCGCCAGCAAGACTCGCTCGACCCGAACCAGCAGCTCTTGAACCCTGCCTGGTGGTGGAACCAGGTCAACACCCAGTCTTTGTTTCCTCCGGGCCCGCAAGGCAACTTGAGCGCCAGCGCCGCCGCGTTCCAACAGTATTTCCACGTCCTTGTCGATTCGACGAACACTTGGGATCGTTCGGCGGGGCTAGGCAGACGCGCTTACTTCACCAAACCACTGATCCTCTCGGGCGGACGAGACAAGATACCAGGGGTGGGGATTCTGGGAATCAACTACCCAGCGCTCAATGGAAACCTCACCGACGGCAGCGGCCTGCCGAGCTTGCCCGCGAACAATTCATTCAACTTGATCATGCTCGAGAACCAGGCTGCACAGGTCGACCCCAACGGTCGAATGAACGCTCCGTTCTATCTGACTCCGGCCGGCAGCCTCACCGACGCTTTCCTCTCGAACATCGCCTCGACCGACGACATCTCGAACCAGAACCTCCAAGCTTACGGGGGAGGAATTCACTGATGCCTCGGAACCTCGCCATTCCCAAACGCAGACGGCTCTTGGGCGGATTCACGCTGGTTGAAATCCTGGTCGTTCTGGTGATCGTGCTCTTGCTGTCGGTCGCGATCGCAGCCGCCATCCCTGGCGCGGTCCGCGAGCGCAGAATTAACGAGGCCGCCCGCGCCCTTCAGGCCTACCTCGAGCAGGCCCGAGATGCAGCCATTCGAGCGAACGCCCCACGCGGCGTCCGACTGCTGCCCGACTTCGATTTTAACGGAGCGAGCCCCGCCGCTGGAGTGACGCCGAGACCGTTCGCGTTTAGCCGGATGATCATGATCGAGCCCGCGCCCAATTACAGCGAAGGCTCAGCCTGGATACCTGTTGGAATTGACGCGGTCGTCTCGGTCCCTTACACCGTCCCGTTTCCAGACCCCTATTCGAACCCTCTCATTTTTCCAGTCAGTCCGATGAGCCTGCCGCTGAGCCCGCCCAGCGACCCTCGCTTGCAGGTTTATCAGCTCACATACCAAACCATCGGCGGCGTGGACATTCCGCTGGCTCCGACCGGTTGGTATTGGAACATCAAACAAGGCGACCAGATTCAGTTCGGCAACTCAGGCGAGTTCTATACGATCGCAGGGCCCAACATCGCCGGCAACGATACGAAATCGGGGCTTCTCAATCCCGAGCGTTACGTAAACTTTGGCCCGAATCCAGGCACCAGCGCGCCCACCAGCGGCTCAACGCCCTACTTGCCGGGCTGGACCTATCAGAGCCCGCCGTTTGTCAGCGTGAACTTGCCCTACCCGTTCAATCAAGGCGCCGAAGTGCTCTACCTGGTGAATGGCCACGACGACAACGGCAACGGCTTCGTCGACGAATCGTTCGACGGCGTCGACAACGACGGCGACGGCGTGACCGACCCAGGTTTCGACGGCATCGACAACAACGGCGACGGCTGGATCGACGACCCTTACGAACTGCTCTGGTCGGTCAATGGCTATACCGGCGGCGAATACGAACAAGAGCAGTGGATCGGACCGGCGCGCACCGGCAACCAGCCCTATTTCATCAAACGCAGACCTTATCCGGTGGCCAGCGGAAACCCCGAGGTCACCCTGCCCGCCGGCGTCGTCATCGACGCGACGACGATCAACTCGACGATCACCGCCCCGGAACGCTCGCGACTGCCGGTCGACGCTTACACAGGCTACGTTGATATTATGTTCAATCCTTCTGGCGAGGTGACTCAGCAGTACGCCTCGGCGACCTCCGCCCCGCAAACGGCCTTCTATCACTTCTGGTTGGCGGAGCGCGAGGACGTCTATCCCGCGATGTGGGGCTACAATTCAAATCAGAACCACTTCAACCCCAACCCGAACGCACCAACGGCGGTCAATCTGCTGCCAATGCCGCCGGGCGCGATCAATTACAACGGAACATCTGTGCTCAAAGGCGGGCGACGGCTCTTGACGATTTTCCCCAAGAGCGGGCTGATCGTCACGAACGCAATCGAGAACTTCTCGGTTACGAACTTGAACGCTCCGTACGGCGACGCCCAACTCGGAACGAGGGAACTCAAATGATGGTTTCCAATCCCAAAAGCCGCGCCGGCATCACACTCACCGAGATTCTGATCAGCCTATTGATCATGACCATCGGGCTGATTTCGCTGGCAACGCTCTTTCCGCTTTCGCTCTCGCGGGTTCGCGACGCGAACAGGAATTCGCGATCGACGCTTTTGGGCAAGTCGGGCGTCAGCGACCTGGGCGTGCGGAACCTGCTCGACAAGCGATCGTTCTTCATCTCCTGGTACAACCCCAACAACCCAGGCTACTTCCCATTCTATTTCGACCCATTCACGCAAGACCCCAATTGGCAAGACAACATGACGCCGACGGTCACGGGCGTGAACTCGACGTTTGGCGCGGGCCTGCCGATCTGTTACGACCCGCTCTGGCGCGCCCATGCTGAACCGAACCCCGCGCTGGGAATGACCAACGGCGTGGGCGTGTACCCGAACCCGAGCATCGAGGCCCGGTTTGCCAACGGCATTGGCTACCTTCGCAACGACCCAGGCGACGGCGGCCTCCCGAGCGCGTTTGGACTCCAGCGCATCACCAACTTCTTCCCCTGGTCGCCCGCGGTCGCGTCTTGGCCGTTCGTCTACGCTCCCAAAGGGTATCCCAACGCCCCCGACGTCGCCGGGGCGGTCTTTGCTTCGCTCGACGACATCGTCTGGCAGACCGACGGAATCAAGTCGACCGCTTTCAACCCCTACGCCACTGGCGTGGGCAACCCGACCGTACCGGACCTCTCCGGCGGAGGGTTGTTGAACGATTGGAAATACACCTGGTTCTTCACGGGCTATCAGGTCGACGCCACGGACCCGAGCCCAGACGTGTTCACCGGCAATATCGTCGTGTGCGAAAGCCGACCGTTCGCGTTCGACGTCATGCCGTCTCCATTGGGCACTGGGCCAATGACCGTGGCCAGCGGCGAGACGGTGGTCGAAGCAATCTTCGGTTACGGCAATTTCTCGCAGTCGGTCTCGGGCACTGGACTGTACTACGCCGTTGGCGGAGACAATGTGGTGCTCCTGCGTTGGCCCGCGGCGATGACCGACCCTCAGGTGCGCTCGGGCGGGTTCATCGCCGACGTCACCTATGAACGCTACTCGGGCAACCTGCCCACCCGCTTTGCCGGATCGCGCTACCCTGCACAGCGATGCTACTGGTATCGCGTCGTGCGGAAGTCGGCCGCGGCGGCGGACCCCGTCGTCCCTGGTTACAGATTCATGACGGTCGTTCTGGACAGCCCAGTTCAGGCCAAAACCGCGTTCAATTCGAATACGGGCGCGATGCAGATCAACGCCGCCCTCATCATGCCCTCGGTCGTCAACGTCTTCCCCAAGTTGATCTATGTTCGTTAACGCACTGGATTCCGGAGCCCAAGCCATGAGAAAAACGTCGAGAACAAGACAGGGGAGGCGCAGAGGCGTCACGCTCGTCGAAATGCTCGTCGTCGTGGGGCTCTTGCTCTTGATCATGTCGACGTTGGTGTCGGTCTTCCAGTACGCGGGGCAGGCCGTGAGCGCCAGCAGACAATACCAGCAAATCGACGAGACGCTGCGCCGGCTCGACGTCCTCTTCCGCCAGGATCTGGAAGGGATTACCGCGCCCTTGAATCCGCCGATCGATCCCGACGACATGAAAGGTTATTTTGAGTACGGCGAGAACTCGTTCGCGGACCTCCAAGGAGAGGACACAGACGATTACATCGCCATGACCGTCAAGGCGCCCTTGGGCAAGCCGTTCGCAGGCAGGATCTGGGTTACGCCATTCAGCAACCCGAACTCTATTCCAGGCAGCATTGGTCCTCCCGCGTACCCCGTGTCGGCCACGAGCGATTACGCCGAGGTCATTTACTTCCTCCGGAACGGCAACCTCTACAGGCGCGTGCTGTTGATCGTCCCCGACCGGATGAAATCGATGAGCAATCTGCCGCTTGTACCCGTCAACTTAAACAACCTGTTCAACCTGCAACCTTGGAATGGAACCCTCCCAACGGGTATCTTTGGAACCCCAACTTACGTGAGTTGGCAGGGGATGAACGACGTTTCGGCACATCCGAATCCACTGCCTTCGTCGACGGTCGGCGCCTACCTTCCTCCGGTTCCCAACACCCTTGGCGACGTGACGAATCGGCAAAATCGGTTCTGCAAACCGAGGTTCAGCAGCGATTATTCGAACAATGCACTGTCGTCGGGGAATACGGCGACGGGCGTGCCTGATGGGATCGACGACGACATCAACGGCAACGGCGCTGCGGATTACTACCCCACGCTGTATCCGCAGGTCTTCAATACGAACCTCATCAACGAGGCCGCGGGCGCTCCGCCGCGTACGGTCAACTACGACACTCTGCCCTTCCCGTTCATTTATCCAGGCGCCTATTCGCAGGCCGAGCAGGCGACGCTCGGCGTGGGCCACATCCACACGATGGACCCGCAGAGCCTGATGCTGGCGACACAGAACGGATCGACTGTGAGTTACGCCAACCATTCGCCGCTGCCCGCGGGAGACAGTCTGCCCACTCCGCCCCTCGGCGACCTGCAAACGTGGTGGGGCTTCCCAACCTGGCGCGAGATGATGTCGGTCAAATGGACCGACCCCGTGTATCAATTGAACAACCAAAACACCCCTGGCCTCCAGAGCCCGGGGCTCTCGTGGCACACGTTGTTCCAGACGCCCACCGCGTTTGCGTTTCCGCCTCAGATGACGCTGGCCTATCGAAACACCGCTCAGCCGTTCACGGACAACGCGGGGACCACGTTTGCGAGCACCAACTCGCTGGCGCACCCCCTTTGGTTCAACATCTGGGAAGACGACCTGATCGCCACCAACGTCCGCAGCTTCGATATCAAAGCGTACGACCCCAACGCGCGTGCTTACGCGGCGGTCTTCCAAAACGACGCCAACGTCCAGTTGTTCTTCACTCCTGGGTACTACGACCTGGGCTACGCGTCGAACCCCGCGTTGTTTTCGAACCCCGCAAACGCCTACGGCAACCTTACGAGCACGAACGCAGCCACGCTTCTGACCTTGGGACACGAAGGCCGAATGCCGCCGTTGCAGAGCGACAACAGGCTCGACGCTCAGTGGCCGGCGCTCCAAGCCAACAACGGCGTCATTGGCGACAACGACACCTCAGGCGGCACCCTGCGGATGCGCAGGACCTACGACACCTGGTCGACCGATTACACCAACGCCCCCGACGTGCCGATCAACAACGTCGTCAACGGTCCGCCGTTCGCGCAACCGATTTATCCTTCTTATCCAGCCCCCTACCCCGTGCCGCTCAGGGGGATCCAAATCCAGATCCGTATGACCGATCCGCGCGGCAAATATATCAAGTCGTTGACCATTCGAGAGGATTTCTCGGACCAGATCCGCTAACAAGACGGCCCCAGCCTCTCGAGAGCGCCGGCGCCAGCGAATACATACGCTTCAGTTCGCCACAGAGAAGGCGACGATCGAGACGAGAGACAAGGGAGACCTAGCCATGTTCAAAGTTCGCCGGATCGAAGAACAGCGTCGAGGCGTGGTACTGATCCTGATCCTGGGCATGTTGGCGCTCTTGGCCTTGATCGGAGTGACCTTCGCCTCCTTTAGCGGACAGGCGCAGATTGGAGCTCGCAACTTCGCTCTGGCGTACTACTCGCCAAGCTCCGACGAAGTGATGGATTTCGCGCTCGATCAGTTGATCAGCGGCACCCGCAATCCCATGTCGGCGATCCGTGGGCACGACCTGGCCAGGGATATGTACGGCAACGACACGGGCGGTTCGAATGGCAGCGTCGGCATGCTCGTGGCTCGGCCCGACAACGGCAACGTGATGATGATCACCAATTCGATCGTCTATACGACCAACAGCAGCGTCAACGGCGTGAACATCCCGCCCCCCTCTGCGAAGCTCGCCACCAACATCACCGCGGGCGACCCAGCCTTTTACGGATACAACTTCACCCGCTGGGTCGTCAAAATCGCCTACTGCAACGGCTTCGCCGCCGACGGCACGCCGATCGCGCAGATTATCCCGCCAGTGGCGCAATCGTTCGAGATCGTGTACGACGACAATTCCGGAAGCGACACCGACTTCCCAGGCATGCGCGTGTTCCACGTCAGCCGAATGGACGCGGGCTCGTACCTTTACAACCCCAGTTCAGGCGTCGACTCTTATCTGGCCACTCCGCCGATCGGCGGCAGCGGCGCAGCCGTTCCGTTTATGATCGACGGTAGATTCCTCCGAGCGTTCAACGGCACGGGCGTCGCGGGGCTCAACCACTTCGATTCGCAGAACATGGACGCCAACGGCAACAACCAGCTCTACATTCACGCCGGCATGTACGCCAACTACCGCGTCAACGGCGGCATCCTGAATCCCACGCCAAACGCCAACTCGAACGCGTCCATTCCCTCGATTGGACACCCCACGTCCATCGGCCTCGACGAAGACTACGACGCGCCCGATCTGGAAAACTGGTTCCTCGCTCTCCAAAGCGCCGACGGCAGAGTTATGATTCCGTCGTTCCATAGGCCTGGGATCCTGACAAGAGCGGATTGGACCAACACGGTTGCAAACGCCGGAAGCCTGGCGGCCACGCTCTCGATGGCCAAGATTTTGAGGCCAAGAGCGGTCGACCATCCGACGGGCACTTTTCCGGACCTTGTACCGAACGCCGGGGGCAATATCACTTACGACGTCGACAACGACGGCGACGGCACGACCGATTCCGTCTGGCTGGACCTTGGCTATCCCGTCCAGCGCGACGCACAGGGCAGAGCCTACAAGCCGCTCTACGCATTCCTGGTGCTGGGCTTGAACGGCCGGCTGCCGCTGAACACTGCGGGCAATATTCAGGCGCGGGATTTCAATGGAAATCCCTCTTATGATCATGCGTCGCACATCGGTTTTTCGGTCAATGAGATCAATCCCAAGTACGCGCTCAATCCCAACAGCACCGACAATTCGAGCGCGGACACGACGGACCAGTGGGTCACCGACATGCAGGCTTCGAACGCGGCCGTCACCCAGCTTCGAAACCTCCTGACGGGAACCAGGCCCCAACCCAACCCATACAGTCCAAGTCCGCTTTTGGGGGACAGCAATTCCGTCGGTTCGATTTACATGCCAAATAACATCGTCGACAGCACCGACGGCACGAACGTGTCTCTTTTGGTGGCGTCGAACATCCGCAACGTGCCGGCTGTGAAAGGTCGTTGGGGCGAACAAGGCAACGTACCGACGGTGCTCTATACGCCCGCGTCGACCGACCCCTCGTTCTTGGCCTTCAACAACTACGTTCGCGCTGGACATTCGCCCGCGAGCCTGGGATGGGGCGAATTGAGCTCGGGCAACTACACGCCTTCGGCGCATACCAACAGTCCGGCACAGACGACGATTTCGACACCTACGACATGTACCCCGCCGGAGAGGCCGAAGTCGGACTGGGAGGACCTCCCGATTTCTACGACCCAGCCGGAGCACTACTCTTGCCCGTCGAGCGGATTCGCCGGTTCCACGACCCGATCGATCCCTCGGGCAACGGCAGGTTGATGGGTTACGGCACGCTTCCCAAAAACGCCTACGATTATGGAATGGGTTTCGACCTGTTCGGCAGGATCGGTTTCTTCCGCTACTTCAGGCCCCCGGGAATGCCGGCGACCGTTTCCTACGCGGCGACCAATTTCAACCAGCCAACCTTGAACACGCCGACGATCCCCGACCTGACGAACAACCTCTACCACGGCTACGAAGCCGCCAGGAACCAGTTCTCGCCGACCTTGATGCAGGCCACCCCAGGCTACTCTCAGTTCGCGCTCATGCCGTACAACATGAACAATGGAGCGGAGGTCACTGCCACCGGGACGACCACGTACCCGACCACTCCGCCAACGATGGATCAGTATATCGATTGGGACAGCCCCGCGGCTTTGCCTTATCCCTTCGGGACGTCCGGGGGATCGTTCGGCAATGGCAGCGGCGAAATCGTGGCCAACGGCTACATGCTGGGCAGTCTGAATCGCGACGAAGCCGACGAAATGAACCTGTACCATCCAGGACAGTACGACGACCCGTTCGGCAACGAAGATCTCGAATGGCTCTATCGCTACCAAGACGTCGACGGCCAGCACCTCTACAGCCGGCTCGCCCAGCTCGCGCCCGTCAGCTTCCTGGCCAACGGCGTGAAGAACCGGCGGCTGTTCTCGGTCGATTCCTGGGAGCCGACGACATACTCGATGTCGACGTTGAGCCCGCCTTCGCTTTCCATGGGCGGGGTCAGTTACTTGTACACAAGCTCGATTGGAAACACCACCAGCAACGGCGGCATCGAGGCAATGTCCAATACCGGCGGCGTGTATCTCACCACGCCTCCGCTGGCGCAGAGGAACAGGAGGATCAACCTCAACTTCCCTCTGCCTGTGTCCAACGACCCTATGGAGCCGGTAAGACAGAAGTGGATCTTCGAAACGTACCAGCTCATGAAGCAGATGCTGCCGCAGACCGCGACGGACACAACGTATGAGTTGGCTCAGCTCTCTCAGTTCCTGGTGAACGTGATCGACTTCCGCGACCCGGACTCGACCGTGACGGTCTTCCAGAACCCTGATCTGATCTGGACCCCTCCCACCGGCGGCACGCCAGCGCGGCTGGCCATCAACGTGGGCGGAGCGAACACCGTCTCGGTCCCATTGGTCCAATACGGAATGGAGTACCAGCCCATCGCCATCAACGAGGTGCTCGCCTTCCAATTCAACGCCAAGAACCCCCAGACAAAGGCCGACAGTCCGAACAAACGGTTCTTCTTTGAGCTCGTCAATACGCTTACTCAGGATGGAACCGCGACTGCGGCGCCATTCAGCACCGATCTCAACCTCAATGGTTGGGATTTCGTAATCACCCCGGACACCTCGACGCTCGGCAAGCCGGACCCGATCACCGGACAGATCTATATGAACCTGGTGGCGAAGGCCGGCTTCAATCCGGTGCCACAACGCATCCCCTTGGGCGCTACAGGGACCAACCTCCTCGACGTGCCGCTGCCGACGCCCATTCCGGCGCTGTCCAGCTTGCCGCTTACCTCGGGAGGCGCGCCTGCATCGGGAGTGACAAACGCCTACTACGTCTTCGGCAATACGCCGCAGATCACCGGCGCGGAGTCGAATCCCCCCACCCCGGTGCAGACTCTGCCAACCGCCGTCAACAGCCAACTGCCCACGCTCACAACCGGCGCGCAGCCGGTCTACTATTGGCTCTATCTGCGTAGGCCGGTCAATCCAATGGACCCGACGAACACCGAGACCAATCCGTTCAACACCTTGAACCCCAACTACGCCGCCTATTACGACGGCAAGGTCGTGGTCGATGCGTTCAAGTTCATGTACGTCGAGAGTGGATTCTCGGGCAAGGTGGATCCGGTCACCGGTCAAGACACTCAGAACAAAGCTCAGACCAAGGGCTTGTTCTCGCTCCAGCGGCTCCAGCCGTTCCGCGGCGGACACGCCGTGGCTTCGGCGACCACGGCCAACACCCAGATGATTCCCCCATACGCATACGGCTACTCGGAACAGACCGACCCAGCGAACCGCACTTCCGGAAGCTACAACCTCCTTTGGGGCACCTACAATTACCCAACCAAACCCGACGTCAATCACACGTTGGGAGCCAAGAACGACAGCCTGGACCTCAATTGGGACCACTTGCCGTTCTTCGATCGCGATTTCACCAGCGTCGCCGAGCTGACGCTCGTGCCAGGCTGCCCACCGGGCCTCTTCACCAAACAATTCGTCGAAATGCAGCCGCCGTTGCCAAACCCGAATTATCCCATGGGCTTCCCCAGCACGCCCTACATCGTGGCGCCTGGATCGAACCCGCCGGGTTACCCCAGCGCGGCGGTGCCGTTCAATAAAACAGGATCTACATATGACTATCCTCGTACCTATCCTTACTTGGTCGATAATTTCTTCTACACCGCCGCGCCTGACCCGAATTTGAATTACAACGCCAACGGCACGGCCTCCGGGCCGGTCGTCGGCGGTGCGAATTCGGCGGGTTGGCACAGGATGCTCGAGCTGGTCGAGGTGCCAAGCTCGGCCAACGGCGCGATCGGTCCCGTATCCGCCGGAGTCAATCTCGACTGGTACCGGCAGGACATGAAGCCAGGCCTTCTCAACTTGAACCTGATCATCGACCAGGAAGTCTTCTTGGGCCTGCTGGACGACCCACGGATCAACACCCAAGGCGATACGACTTCGCCGAAGGTCGTTACCCAGATCGATTCAACGGGACTCCCCGTCACCTCGTACTCCGTCGCCGGACTCAATGGTGCGTTCAGCGATTTCCTCAAGCTCCGCTCGGGAGGATCGAATTATCTCTTCGGCCACGGCGCGGCGCTTGTGGGATCCACCCCCGGCTCGAGCATGGGCAGCATCAATCCAGCTCCACCAACCTACACTCCGCAGACGTGGTCCGACCGGTGGTTCCACAGTCTCTCGCACCCAGACATCGACCTGACCGTTATGAGGCCCGCGGCGCTGCCGCCGCCGACGATCATCGCCGGAACGAGCAATGCCAATCCGATGACGATCAGCACCTTCCAGACGGTTGGATCGGCGACGACCAACGGGCTTTCCGTCGCCCAGCCCTCGGTGGGCAAGCCATGGCAGTTCAATTCGGGACTTGCCAGCTCGCCGTATTGGTCGGCCGACCCAGGCTGGAAGAACCCATACATCACATGGGCTTTACCCGATCCCAGCAACGTCACGGGCCAGTGGATCAATCCCTACCTCTCGTCGTCGGTCTCCGGCGTGGCGCCCCTGGCGCCGCAGCCTCCACCCATACCACCGCGAAGACTGTTCCAAATTCCCGACTATGGCTACCCCTACGCAAACACCCCAGGAGCGACCACTCCGCCTCAATACTGGAGCAACGCCAGCGCCAATCCCAGTATCGGAGCGGGCGGAACGAGCGCGGGAGTGACGTCGATCAACTCGATCGGCGTCGACACGGACCCCGTTTCGACCAACGCGATCCTGACCAACCAGTATGGCGACCTGTTTAGCGAAAGCCAATTCGCACCTGGCCAGGGGTATACCGCTCCTACCGCAACGGCCCCTCCCTACTCTTTTCTTCGCGCGGGAACGGCCGCGGCCGGTGGTGCAAGCGACCAGCGCATGCACCCCGTCTACCGCATCGAAATGATGCAGAAGATCATGAACCTGACCACGGTACGAACCCACCAGTTCGCGGTCTGGATCACTGTCGGGTTCTTCGAGGTCGTCAAACAAGGCAACGGAAGCATCTTTGCTCCGGACCAGATTGGCCCAGAACTCGATCTGTATCAGGGCAGAAACGTCCGTTATCGCTCTTTCTTTGTCGTCGATCGAACCAAGCTGGCAGGCTTTGGAGACGCCTTCTTCCCGGTCGATTTCCACGACGCCGTCGTTTATCGGAGGCGAATTCAATAGGCGCACGACTGGATCAAACGACGCCGACTTCCCTAGAATGGAAGGAAGTCGGCTCCTCGGGACCGGCTTATAGCACTTCTAGACGCCTGGTCAAGCGTTGTTGTCACTTTTCGTCAGTTCACACGTTAGAATGGATGGTATCGTTCCCCTCTTTCGATTTCTCAAAGGAGCTTCCATGATTTCCCGACATCGCCGCCAGAGACGCGGCTTCACCCTGATCGAACTGTTGGTCGTGATCGCCATTATCGGCGTTCTCGTCGGGCTGTTGCTCCCCGCCGTCCAAAACGCGCGTGAGACCGCCCGCCGGATGGAATGCAGCAACAACCTGAAGCAGCTTGGCATCGCCATGCAGAGCTTCATCGGCACCAAAAACGTCTACCCCTATGCGGGCACTTGGGGAGAAAACCTGACGAATATCGCCAGCAACGGACCTTCGGGTTCTGTCATTTCGCAGGCGCTTACGAATCCCGGGTCGATTGCGTCGTTCACGCCCGAAGGCGGAACCACCAATCCTCACAACGATATCGGGGCTTTGCATAGCTATATCATCGATTTGCTGCCCTATCTCGAACAACAACAGATCACGAACAACTGGCATTACGACCGGGTCTACTTCGACTCAGGCCGCAGCGGAGACGACCCCACGCGTCCGACCAACTCGGCTATGGCCAACACCTACTTGAAGTTCCTCACCTGCCCGGACGACATTTCGGTAACGCCGAGCACCGGCGCGCTTTCCTATGTTGTGAACAGCGGCTTCGGCCCCTGGCACGTCACGGGGTTGAACACCGGCACTCCGGTCTGGGTCGGCTCTCAAATCGGCGGAGCCTACAACACCGGCAGTTCGATGAACTGGGGCAGCTTCGCGACAGCCGCCAAGACCGGAGTCATGCTGCAAGGCTCGTTCACGGGCAGCGGCGTTTTCGATCAACGAACCACGCCCTCTTCGATCGTCGACGGTTCCAGCAACACCGTACTGGCTTCCGAGAACGTCAACGCTGGTTACTCCAGCGGCTCGGCCTTCTTCGGGACCACCGGCGTTGTCACCACCTGGGCGACCCCTCACCCCAACTTCGTCTCGTTCTGGGGCTCGCAACTGATTTGCTCCTCGAACAGCTACGATTGCACCGGCGGCGGCAGCGGCAGCGTCAACCTGCTGATGTCCTCGGGCGGTTCTCTCGACGGCGCTGGCTGGAGTCTGGCGAACAACACCAACACGCCTGAGTCGATCAACTACGGTTACAACGCCGGCATCACCGAAGAAGGCGTGTTCCCGTTCCCCAACTCGGGGCACTCGACGGGCGTCAACGTGCTGTTCTGCGATGGCTCGGTGCACTTCATCTCGAAGACCGTGAACGGAACCGTCTGGGCCAAGGCTCTGACGCCAGCGGGCAGCACGCTGCCGTTCTTCGCACGCCAGCTCACCTTGAGCACGAGCGACCTCTATAACTAAGCAGCACTTGACGTAAGCCAAGCGGCTGCGGGGTAGGCAAGAAATCGATTTCGGGGAACCAGGGCCCTGTTGGACGAAAAGCTTCGTCCAGTGGGGCCTTTTTGCCTAGCAATGCATCGCCGCGATTCACTGTGGGGCGGCTCCGCGGACGCTGCCTTCCCTTCGTAAGAAGGCACACGAAACTCAGGGGCGGACCAGGGGATCGTCCCTTACGGCTTCTCGACTTTAATCCATTGGCCAGCATGGAGTTAGATTCGGCGTCACGAATTCTTCAAGATTCGATGCGGGAACTTCCGACCTTGCGGGTTCCCTTTATCTTCGGTACAAACCGCCCGCCTGAGCGAAAGCAAACCCTCGAGAAAGGACCCATGGAAGGGTCCCCAGTTGGTTTTCGCGTTCACCCTCGTCATGTCGCGTTAGCGAGGACCCAGGCCAGCCGTTCGTCTCTTCGTAGCAGGTGCGTCGCAGGCGCATCCGCGAGGGTAAAAGCCCCGTGGACCCCTCCGCCGAACGACGCCACAGGAATCGTTCCCGCATGCCCCCAAGCGAACCAGGAACCCTGTTCGAACCGAGCCCGACGAGGCGCTCGGCAAAGCCCGCGGAGCGCCGTCGGAGGTCCGGTTCCTTGGGACTCGTCCGCGGCTTTGCACTGGCTTTCGGCTTCTTGTTTCTTCTGCAAACGGTTGCCAAGGCAAAAGTCGACGTCCTGGTCACCGAGGTGAGGATCGAAGGCAACACGTCGCTCTCCGCCGAGAAGATCCGCAATAAGATCAAATCTCGTCCCAACAGGCTGCTCGACGACAAGATCGTCGATGAGGACATCAAAACCCTTACCAAGACCAACTGGTTTGCCTCGGTCGAGCACAGACTCGACAAGGATCCCACGGGCAAGGGCGTGATCTTGGTGTTCAAGGTTCTGGAGCTGCCGTTCATCACGAACGTCGAATGGCGCGGCAGGACGCGATTCGGCATCAGCGAGAAAGAGCTCGAGAAGAACACAGGGATCAAGAAAGGCGAGCGCTTCGAGTTCTTCCGCAATCGCGCCGCGGTCCAACAAATCCAAAACCTCTACAGGGAAAAGGGGTTCGATCTCGCCGAAGTCCGGCTTCTCAAGGGCGGGCTCCCCGAAGAAAACGAAGTCATCTTCAGCATCTTCGAAGGCCCTAAATTTCAAATCGAGCACGTCGACTTTCAGGGCAACGCGTTCGTTTCCGACGCAGTGCTGTTGACCAAGGTGACCAACAAACGCAAGTGGCTGGGCATCTTGCCTGGGTCGTTCCAGAGAGACATGATCGACGAAGACGTCCGCAAACTGAGGGAGTATTACGAGGGGAATGGATTTCTCATCTCCAAGGCTTCGTGGATGGTCAGGCCCACTAAAGGGGGCAAGCTCGGCAGCCTGACGCTTACGTTCGTGATCGAAGAAGGCATTCAGTATCATATCAACAACGTTTCCTTCGAGGGAAACAAGAAAATCAGCACCAGCAAGCTCGAAGGCGTGCTCAAGCTCAAGAAGGGCATGGCCTACAACGAACCGATCAAGGAGCTCGACCTCAAGAGCATTCAGATCGAATACAACGAGATTGGCTGCATCAAGACGCAAGTCGTGCCCACGCGCAAGGCGACGGACAACAAGCAGGGTCTGGTCGACATCATCTGGCGGATCGAGGAGGGAGAACCGTTCGACCTGGGCGAGATCATCGTGAGGGGCAACGACCGGACGCAAGACAGGGTGATCCGCCGCGAGGCCAACATGGCAGGGCTCGTTCCCCAACAACCCTTCAACCGGAACCGGATGGAGCTCTTTCGCCAAAGGCTGGCCAATTTAGGATATTTTCAAAACAATCCCGAGAAGGGCAAGCCGATCGACATTCAGATCATCAACGAAAGGCCCGCGAGCATCCCCTTCGCCGAGCAAAAGACTTCGCTCGCGGAGAATTATCCGTTCACTCGAGGCCAGGATCCCGATCCCCCAGCGCAGTTGTTCGAGAACCAAGGCGTTGGGGCAAACCAGCCGCCGGCGGCCTCGGCGCCCGATCCTCTGTCCGACGATCCCGCGCCCGGCAGCGCAGGCGGCGCGTTTCCGTTCGGCCTGGGAGATCGCTTCGAACCTCCCGTCGACACGTTCCCCCAGCCATTGCCTCCGGACGTCCAGGGAGCCCAACCGCCGGTCATCGGACCGGGAATCGGCAACCCCAATCAATCCCCTTACCCGCCGCAAAACCGAACCCCGCCGGTTGATCAGGGGGTTCCGCCCACCCAGTTTCCGTCCCTACCAGGGACAAACATGAGCCCCCCCATGCCAGACCGGCAGGATCCGTTCGCCAACAGGTCGATCGCGGACGTCCTGGTCCAGCTCGACGAAATGATGACGGGAGCCTTTCGCGTCAGCCTGGGCGCCTCCAGCTACGGCGGGTTGTTCGCTCAGGTCTCGATCTTTGAAAACAACTTCAACCTTTTCAAGGTTCCAACGTCGTTCGACGACTTGTTCAACGGCCGCGCATTCCGTGGCGCCGGACAACAACTCAATATCACGATCCAGGCCGGCACGTTGATCAACATGGGCACGGTCTCCTTGACCGACCCATACCTTTTTGATTTGCCGGTCATGGGCACGGTCGCCGGATCCGCCTTTACCCGAATCTACCCCGACTGGCTGGAGCGGCGCATCGGCCCCAAGATCGCGCTTGGCAGGCAGTTTGGAACCTCGATCTACGCCGACGTGTCGGCCACCGCGGAGGCGATCAACTTCTACGGTTATCGCACGCCCACGCCCGCGGCATACCTGGCGGCTTCGGGAACAACCTTCCTGACCTCGATCAAACCCACTCTCCGCTACGACAACCGAAACAACCCCTTCAATCCATCAAGCGGTGAATATGTCGAGATGACTTTCATGCAAGCTTGGGGAAGCTTTACGTTTCCCCAGGCCACGATCGAGGGCAGAAAGTACTTCACGACCGGCAGTCGAGCCGACGGGTCTGGCAAACGGACCCTGCTCTTGCGCGGAGTCTACGGTGCCACGGGCAGGGACACGCCGGTCTACGAGCGCTTCTTCGCGGGCGATTTCCGCAGCTTCCGCGGATTCTGGTATCGAGGCGTCGGACCGCACGTCTTCGGCGCCAACGTCGGCGGATTCACCGAACTTTTGGGTTCGATTGAATATATGGTTCCGCTTACCGCCGGAGATCGAATCGCCCAGGTCTTCTTCTGTGATTTTGGAACGATCAACCAATCCTACGCAATCAACAACTTCAGGGCGACGATTGGCACAGGGCTCAGACTTCAGATCCCAGGCTTTTCCGTATTGCCTCTAGCTTTGGACCTCGCATTCCCCGTCGTCAAGCAACCAGGCGACGTCGTGCGGTTCTTCTCGTTCAACGTTGGAGCATCGTTCTAGCGAGTCGAGGCGCCGGCTTGCAGCGATTCACCCGGGATCAAAGGCTCGATCGAGACGCCGAAAGCCACTGTTCATAAGCTCAGATTTTTCGTTCGAGAATCCGGCCTAGCCCGAAATCGAAGCTTCCGCTAGGCTCGAATGACGCATTTGGCACGACCCCAAGGAAGCGGGGCGAAGGGACGTCGCTGGGCAACGTCCTTGACGCGCGGGAGGATCCGCACCTATGTCTCGGCGCGGCGAGTTTTGCACCTTCTCATTCGCACTCGCGATTCTGATCGCCTTGTTTCTCGCGGACTGCCTTTTCGGCGGGAAGGTGCTGAGCGCCGCCGACACTCTGCTGGCAACAGAAGCCTTCAGCGATTCTCGGCCGGAGGGTTTCGAGCCGGCGAATAAGCTGCTGATCGACTCGGCCCTGCAATTTCAGCCCTGGCTCGAGTTCAACAAGGCGATGATCCGGAGCGGCAAGCTTCCGCTCTGGAACAGCGCGGTCGGTTGCGGAGCGCCTCATCTGGCAAACGGTCAATCGGCGGTCTTCGACCCGTTCCATCTAATCGCCTACCTTGGCCCCCTGCCCCAAGCCTTTGGCTGGATGGCCGCGGCCCGGCTCTGGATCGCGGGGCTTGGAGCCTATGTTTTAGCTTCTCGATGGGGTCTCGGAGGTCTTGGCCGATGGTTCGCAGGCCTCTCTTACCCCTTTTGCGGCTTTCTGGTCGTCTGGCTGTTGTTCCCCGTCACGTCCGCGGCCGTTTGGCTGCCCTGGATGATCTGGGCGACCGACCGAATTCTCGAAAAGCCCAGCTCTGAAAGAGTTGCTGAACTTGCTCTCGTATCGGGGCTTGTTCTCTTTGCAGGTCATATCCAAACATCCGCGCATGTTCTTATGGCCTCGGCGTGTTACTTCGTTTGGCGGGTGCAGCCGACGAAGGGCTCGACTTCGCCCAGAACGCCCGCACTCTACGCCCTTGGATTGGCGCTGGGAATTGGCGTTGCGGCGGTCGAAGTGATCCCTCTGGGCTTCTATTTGTCCAAAAGCAGGGTCTGGAACGATAGGTCCCAGGAGCGAGCAAACTTCGCGACGATAACAGAACCAAAGATCAAGGACATGCTTTGCACTGCGATCCCTTACCTTTATGGGAGCCAACGAAAGGGAGACCCGAACCTGGCCCGGCCGTTGGGCGTTCGGAATTTGAACGAGGCCGCGGGCGGATACGCGGGCCTGGCCTGTTTGGTCGTCTTGGCGCCCTCGGCCTGGCTGTGGAGCAAGCACGCCTCAAGGTCTCGGTTTCTCGGTTGGTTCACGCTCTTTGGACTTTTGGCCGCGTTTGACATCCCTCCCATTCCCAATCTGCTCCGGATCGTCCCCGTGGTAAATGTGATCGACCAGAGGCGCTGGACGCTCTGGGTTGCTTTTGGCTTGGTGATGCTGGGATCGATCGGACTCGAAGCGATCGCCCAGGGGATCGGACGCAAACGAAGAAGCGTGTTGGGCAAAGCGCTCGTCCTCGCCGCTCTCGCCGCGGCCGCCGCCCTTCCGTTCGTCGAGCGGACGCGACCGCTGGTTCGAAGAACGATCGAGGCGAGCTTCATGGAAAAAACGCTTCCCGAATCTGGAGCGTCGAGTGCAGGCTTTGCTTCGGCTGCATTTCTCGATCGCAAGGTCGACATTGTTATGACGTTCTTGCGCAGGATTCTCTTCATGGAATCGGCGCTCTTGCTCGGCGTCGGGTTCACGGCGTGGTCGGCCGCCATCGCCAAAACCCAATCGTCGCGAACGGCGATCGCTTGTGGTCTGATCTCGCTCAATGTATGCGACCTCTTCCTCTTCGGCTTCGGAATGAACCCGGCGATCGCGCCGGACCTGTATTTGCCGGAATCGAAGCTCATCAACGAGCTAAGGAGAACGGTTGGCTCCGAAGGCAGAATTCTAGGGATCGGCGCCGAACTGCCTCCGAACACGCTTTCAAGGTATGGGCTGAAAGATCCCAGGAATTACGATTCGATCGAGCTCGACCGCCTCGGCCGATGGTTCGACGAACTTTACGAACCGAGTCGGGGCGATCACTCGAGTCGGCGAACGATCTCCTGGAAAGGCGTCTCGAGGGCGCGTTGGATTCTGGAATCCTCCGGCGTTCGGGCCGTCGTCTCGAGCACCCCTCCGCCCAATATCGAAGGCTTCGAATCCGTACGCAAGATCGGACGTTGTTGGGCGGCCTTTTTGCAAAGCGAACCGTTAGTACGGCTTCCGGCGGATTCCCGTGGAATCCAGGTCGATTTCGGCAACGGCAAAATCGTCGCGCGTAGACGCTCTGGAGGTCCAGGAGACGTCGTGTTGCTCGAGACCTTCGATTCCGGATGGCGCGCCAAAGTGGACGGCAATCCTTCGTCCATCAAACCGTTTCGTCAAACTTTCATGAAAGTTCGTCTTGACGCAAAGGCTCGAGAGATCGAACTTGTTTATGACCCAATCGAGATGAGGATCGCCTGCGCTTGCTCGTTGGCGGCTCTTTTCGCGACGGGCTCCCTTTGGGTGGGAGGCCCGATTGTTCTCGGCGTCAAAAAAATCGTATCAGGCCTTGGAACCTCGTGAACAATCGGTTTAGAATGGATTTTGTAATCTCGTCCCGGAGTTTTCTTCCGGCTAATTCCCAAAGGAAGAGACGCTGATGGTCCACTTCACGTGTGATCTATGTGGAAGGGATTTGAACGCCGCCGACGAACAAAGGTTCGTGGTCAAGATCGAGGCGTACGCCGGCTTCGACCCCACCGTCATCACCCAAGACGACCTCGATGAAGACCACATGGAGGCGCTTGCCGAATTGCTCAAGACATACGACTCGAGCGATCTCAAGGAAACCGACACTCGGCTTTCGAGGAGCTTTCGGTTCGACCTCTGCCCAGAATGCCACGCGCGATTCCTGAAGGATCCACTTGGCAAAGACCTGAGCAGGCTGTTCGATTTCAGCAAGAATTGAATCGAACTTTCGGGGATCTATTCGACGTCGCCGTATCGAGAAGGATCGCCGCTCGACGCTTGGCGAATGGGCGGGCGTCTACCTAATGGACGAGCAGGATCACGACGTTCGAGATGACCGATACGCCAAGTAAAACGGCAAGCGCGGCAATGAGGTTGTTTCGACTGTTAACATAGCCTGCCCATTGGATCATCTCTCCTTCGCTCAACCGGCCGCCGGATTCTTCCGCGTCGACCGATTCTCCCTCGCCCAGGTTGGCGAGCGTTTCGATTTTTTGTTCGGCGATGATCGGCCGTTCTCCGTTCAATAGCCGCTTGAGATCGATGATCAGGTCGTCCGGCGAGCGATAACGGTTCTCGCGATTGCGGGCCATCATCGTCTCGACCACTTCGCCGACGCCGCTCGAAAGACGAGTGTTGATGTGGTCCGGCGGCACGATCTGGAGGTTGCGATCAACGTGCTTCTGCATCACCTCCGAAGGGGTGTCGCCGCTGAAGGGAACCTGCGCGGTGACCATATGGTAGAGACTGGCGCCTAGGCTGTAGATGTCGCTGCGGATGTCGACGTCGACTTGCCCGCGGACCTGCTCTGGGCTGATGTAATAGGGAGTGCCGATGGCCATGCCCGCCTCGGCCATCGCCCATTTCTCGTCCGCGGTCAGCCTTGCGAGGCCAAGGTCGGCCAATTTCACGCCGCCGTCGGGAGTAACAATGATGTTCTCCGGTTTGATGTCTCGGTGGATCAGACCACGTTGATGGGCGTGGTGTAGAGCCTCGGCAATCATCAGGACGATTCGCAAAGCCTCCGGTTCCTCGTACGTCTTGCCTGCGTCGAGCTCGTCCTTGATGGTCTTTCCTTCGACGTACTCCATGACAAAATAGTGGTGGCCGTCGACGTCGCCGGCGTCGATCGCGTTGACGATGTTGTTGTGTGAAAGCTTGGCGGCGATTTTGGCTTCGCGCTCGAATCGCTTGATGAATTCTTTGTTTTGGGCCAAGGCGTCTAGCAGAACTTTGACCGCGACGATGCGGTCGACGCTCGTCTGCCGGGCTTTATAGACCATCCCCATCGAGCCCTTGCCAAGCCGCTCGAGAATCTGATAACCAGGGATTTCCAGCTTCTTTTGCGGCTCGCCGGCTTCCTTGAGCAGTCTGGACGCTTGGCTGGTTGTTAGTACACGAGATTCCACCATCAACTGAAGCAAGCCTTTGGGATCGTCCCCTGCGGTTTTGCTGGCCCGCTTGGCCTTGCACATCTCGATTTCTTGGGGAGTGGCGAGCCCTCTTCGAAGAATGGTCCGCTCGAGGCTGGATTCGTTGAGGGAAGAGAGCCCCCGTGAGTCTCTTCTGCTCTCCGAAGACTTCTTCTCGGCCGAAGGGGCCGCCGGGGGCTGCGGCGGAGCCGCGGGCTTGGGCGCTGTAGGTTTGGCTGCCGCGGGGGTCGGCGCCGCGGCAGGTTTCCCCCCGGCCGTCGCCGACGTGCGAACCGGGGCAGCCGCCGCCTGCGCCACGGTTTTCGGATCGACTGGCTTTACTGGCGCGGCGTTTGGAACCACTCCCCCAGCGGAAGCAGGCTTATCCGGGGCTCGTTCCGGCGATTGGCTCGGTTTTTCGATCGAATTCGCCATCTCTGCGTCTCTCCGCGAGCCGTAAGCACGATTTCAGCGTTCGGGCACAAACCCTACTCGCTCAAAAACCTACGGTCGTCCAGAGCGAAAACTCAGGCCGAGAATTGAAAGCAGAACCTTCCACCGGAATCTTTCGGTGGCCAGTATGATTCCGGCAAAGTCGTTGTCAACAATTTTTCAATATCAATTCCGTAAAGGCAACACCCGAATCAACCAGGAATGCATTCCACCAGAGATTCTAGGCCTTTTTTTCGAAAACTACGTCGGGTAGCGAGTCTGAACGGCTGCGAGAGCCAATCGATAGAGAGGTTTCGTCCGTCTCGGCATATCGGAAAAGACTAGGGGTGCTGGTGGTGCGCGTTTGTTGTCAGGCACTCTGCACCTAGCTAAACTTCACAATCGCTTTTCGTGTGACACTGGATTGACGTTTCCAAAGGCTTTTGTCGTCTTTTTTCTGCTCAGAGGATCCTCATTTGCCCATCATCGGAGTGATCGAAGGGGACGGAGTCGGCCCAGAGGTCGTGCGGCATGCCATACGCGTTCTCGAATCGATCGATCGATCGGACTCGATTGGACTCGAATTCCGCGCATTCGATCTCGGCGCGAACCGCTACAACCGTACTGGCGAAGTCCTTCCCGAGCAGGAATTGGCGGCGCTTGCCCATTGCGACGCCATTTTGCTTGGCGCAGTCGGCGACCCGTCGGTCCCCCCCGGAGTTCTGGAGAAGGGTCTCTTGCTGAAACTGAGGTTCGATTTTCAGCAATACGTAAATCTCAGGCCCATCAAGCTTTATCCCGGAGTCGAATCGCCGATCGTGGGCAAATTGCCCACGCACATCGACATGATCGTCGTCCGAGAGAACAACGAGGACCTCTACGTTGGGGCCGGCGGTTTTCTGCGCAAGGGCACCGACGAGGAGGTGGCGATCCAAACCTCGATGAACACCCGAGCGGGCGTCGATCGCTGCCTCGAGTTCGCATTTGAATTGGCGAGAAAACGAGCTCGCGAGCGGACGTTCCCAGGGCTCCTCCAGACCGACCTGAAAAACGGCTTGATCGGCCAGGTTTCCATGGTTGCCAAGACCAACGTCCTCACCTACGCGCACGACCTCTGGATGTGCGCGTTCGTTGAGATGGCCCAGCGATACCCGGAGATCAAGCCGGAATACCAACACGTCGACGCTTGCTGCATGCGGATGGTCGTTGCGCCTGAACGATTCGACGTCATCGTCACCACCAACATGTTCGGCGACATCATCACGGATTTGGGCGCGGTGCTCCAGGGCGGCATGGGACTGGCGGCTTCCGCCAACCTGAACCCCGAACGGACTTACCCCAGCATGTTCGAACCTGTCCATGGTTCCGCCCCGGACATCGCCGGCAAGGGCGTCGCCAATCCTCTGGCCGCCATCCTGTCCGCCGCGATGATGCTCGATCATCTCGGCAAGAACCACTCGGCAGACAAAATCCGTCGGGCGGTCGCAGACGTCTTGAGCTCGAAGACGCCAAGGACGCCAGACCTCGGAGGTAAGAACACGACGGTCCAGGTCGCCGACGCGGTCGTCACACTTCTGGACGCCCCGAGTTGACTTTGCACGCAAGTGATCGCGGCTCGTCTTTTCTCCGATAATGATTGCATTGATTTACTTCGCGCCATACAATCCAGGTAAGGCAATCGTCAGAGGTCTTTCCCTCATCAGAGGTTCAACCCATGGGCTGCAAGCTTAGGCGAGGAGCGGTTCGATACGGCTTTACGCTCATCGAACTTTTGGTGGTCATTGCCATTATCGGCGTCTTGGCCGCACTCATCATGCCGGCGGTTCAACAAGCCCGAGAGGCTGCCAACCGCTCCAAGTGCCAAAACAACCTCCGCCAGCTCGGACTCGCTGCCCAGGAGTACCACGACACCTTCAACAGCTTCCCATCCGGCTGGTACTGCTCGGAACAAGATCAGAATTGCCTGCCGTCGCTTGCGTATTGGTACATGTGGAGCGGGACCACGGGCTTGCTTCCCAAGCTCGATAACGTGAACCTCTACAACGAGATCAACTTCAGCTACCCGCCTTACGACCCTTCGAACGTCACCAGCATCTCACGCACCATGGACATCTTGGTTTGCCCGTCAAACCGCAAGCCATTGGCGCTCACTGTTCAAAACCAGGGCTACACTTGGAAGCTCGGCCCCTCGGACTATCGCGGCAATATGGCCGCAGGCTACGTTCCGGGTTGCACAGACCCCAACAACCAGGGGGTCTGCAATATTTATAACAATGGAATAACCTATCAAAACTCGACGACAAGCATTGCCGACATCACCGACGGCACAACCTATACCGCGCTCTTTGGAGAATCGCTTCAGGGCTATTGGGCCGATGCACCAAGTTGCTGCGTCAGAACAACTCCAGATCGTTATCTCAACAAGCCCATCGTCTACAATGGCTTGAACTACTACACTTACTGGATGAGCAGGCACCCGGGCATCGTCAACTTCGCTTTCTGCGACGGCAGCGTTAGGCCCATCACCAATCAAGTCAACCAACTGGTCTTGGTCAAAGTGATGACCAGAGCGGGCGGCGAATCGATCTCGGCGTCGGATCTCCGCTAATTCAGGCTCAATCCGCTGCGCCTCAAAACGCCCTGTTGAGCGTCGGAACCGCCATTTGATATCGCGATCGGGATCGAGGGCTCTCGAGCGCGAGAGCCCCGACCAGCTTAATGGGCTTTAGAAGTAAGGGGCTGGGAAGGGGGGGCCGCTTATTTCTTGGGCGTGCAAGATTCGCCCTCGAGGGCGTCCTTTTTCTCGGTGATCACCGGGCACTTGGGCGATTCCTCGGCGTTGAGTGCGGTGAACTCTTTCCACTCCTCGGGCAGATTGTCTTCGAGGAATATGGCCTCGACGGGGCACTCGGGAACGCAGGCCTCGCAATCGATGCATTCCTCTGGGTGGATGAACAGCATCTGAGCGCCTTCGTAGAAGCAATCCACCGGACAGACCACCACGCAGTCGGTGTATTTGCAGTCGAAGCAAGGCTCGGCGACCACATGCGCCATTCGCTGGCTCCTTTCCCTAAGCTTGGCTCTTGAAGGCTGAAATTGTTGGCGAAACCACCTGAATCAGCGTGTTCTTATTGTGTTGTCGACATCATAGAAGTCGTGCATCCGCCGGTCAAGGGCACGGAATGGTCCGAACCTTCGTCATTGTCCGGACTTCCACTCTGCTCGACCGTTCCGAACCGTCAAGCGGGTTGGACGGACTTGAGCCATCGAGCCGAAAGGCATTATATACAAAGGGTGAAAGTCCTCTAAATCCAGTTTTGGAGGTTTGGGACGCGCCGAGCTCGCGTGACGTTCCACCTTGGAGGGAACCGAGAAGATGAGAAAGCCCAGTCGCTTCGATCGATGCGTTCGAGGGCCTCTCCTGGCCTGGGTGCTGTTGATACTGTTCTCTACCCAGGCCCACGCCCAGGAAACGGAAGCCCTGGCAGGCCGCGCTAAGCCCGAGCAAAAGGAACAAGCCAGAAACGTCTCGCAATCGCTTCAATTTGCCAACGGACTCTATCGATCGCGGAGATTCGACCTCGCCGCCGAGGAATACGAAAAATTCCTGGCAACGAGACCAGGCGCAGTCGATTCGGCCGACGCGCTTTTTGGCCTCGCCAGCGCGCGGTTGATGATTTCCGAATACAAAGAAGCGCGAAAAGGCTTTGAGGACTTTCTCGATCGCTGCCCGAACGATCCACGCTCGGCCGACTGCGCTCTATCGCGTGGGAGAGACCTCGGTGCTGCTGGGAGACCTGCCTCGAGCACGAAAATCGCTCGAGGACTTCATCGGCCGCTTCAAAACACACAGATTTCACCCCGCGGCGCTTGTGAACCTGGGAGACGTCGACTACCGAGAAGGTCGCTTCGCAAACGCGAAACAAACGTATGAAAGCGCTCTAGAAACGACGGACGCGGGTCGCATCGGGGAAAGAGCCAGGTATGGTCTAGGCCTGGCCAGCGCGGAGCTTGGGGAAGGAGATCGCGCGATCTCCTTGCTTCACGAGCTCGCCAAACAAAACGCCGCGGAATGGGCGGATCGGGCGTGGTATCAGATCGGTAGGATCAATCTCGCTCGCGGTAAACCCGCCGAGGCCCTCGAGGCCTGGGAAGCGTTGGAAAAAGCGGCGCCGAAGAGCCGTCTGATCGCTTCCGTGCGAATCGACCGCGGCGTCGCCTTCGGCCAGTTGAAGCAGTTCGATAAGGCGGAGTCGATTCTCCAGCCGCTCGTGGGAGATCCTTCGCCCAGCGTCGCTGCACGCGCTTCCAACGTGTTGGGTCAGGTCGAGCGGGCCGCGGGACGCCCCGAGAAGGCCGTCCAGATCTTCGACGAAGCACTTATACGCTTCGCATCCACTGCGCTTGCTCCAGAGCTTGTCTTTCATTCCGCCGAGGCGATCAAAGACCTTGGCAAACCGGAAGAGGCGAGGCGGCGATTTCTGGAGATCGTGAAAGAGCATCCCGACGACGCATGGGCCGACGACGCGCTTTACCAGGCTGCGTCTTTGCGCTCGACGCCCACGAAAACGGCGTCGCAAAAAACCTCGCAGGGTCGCTCTCGAGCCGCTATCCCAAGAGCCCCTTGATCGCACAATCGCATCTAATCCAGGCCAGGGCCTCGCTCGCCGACGACGAACCCAAAGAGGCCGTGATCGTGCTGGCGGCTCTGCTCGAGAAAGACCAGCCCACCGCCGAAATCGGCCAGCGCGCTCGTTATTATCTTGGGCTCGCTTATAAGAAAGACGGCCAGCACGCCAAGGCAGAAGAGATCCTCGACGCGCTTGCCAAGACCCCCGCGGCTTCGGTGGCCAACGACGCCAGGTTCCTGCTTGGCCAAAGCAGGTTCGACGCCGGACAATACGCCGAGTCGATCGAACCGCTCCAGCAATATCTCCAAGAACGCCCAGACGGAGACGTCGCGGACCATGCTCTCGCCTACCTTGCCCTAGCCAAGGCCGAGGTCGGCCGGAACGACGAGGCTGCGGTCGACCTTGAATCGCTCCGCTCTCGTTTCCCAAAGAGCCCGGCGATCGCACCCGCGGCAATTCGGTTCGCCGAGGCCGCGTTCGAGCAAAAAAACTTCGCCAAAGCCGCCAATTGGTTCCAGGCCGCCTCGACCTCCGCGGGAACCGATCTCCAGGCCAAAGCGCTTTCAGGACTGGGTTGGTCTTATTTCGAATCCAAGGAGTTCGAAAAATCGGCCGCCGCGTTCGAGCAATGCCTCGCCGCGAAGCCCGATGAACGCACCGCGGCGGAAGCCGCGAGAATGCGCGGTTTGGCGTTTGAATCGGCCGGGAAACTTGAAGAAGCCGGCAAGTCATATGCTCTTGTCATCGTGCGTTATGCGCAAACCGATCAGGCAGGTCCGGCGGCGCTCGCCAGGGCGAGGCTCTTGGCCAAATCGAAAAAGTCCGTCGACGCCGCCCGCGCCTACGCCGATTTCATTCGCGACCACCCCAAGAGCATCGACGCGGCGCCCCTGGAATTCGTGCTGGCCGAGTGGGGATGGACGCTCGTCGACGCAGACGATTACGAATCGGCGGACAAGATCTTCACGCGCCTGCTCGACGAGTTCCCGGAAAGCCCCAAGGCCGTCGACGCGAGGCTCAACCTGGCGGAATCGGCGTTCCTGGCAAAGAAGTTCGACGCCGTTGAAAAGCTCCTGGCGCCGATCGTCGAAGGCCGAATCAAAGCCGAGCCCTCGATCGTTCATTCCGCTCTCTTTCGCCTGGGACGAACGCTCGTCGAGCTCAAGGATTTCGCGGGAGCTGAATCCACATTTGACAAGCTTTTGACGGATGCCCCCGGCGGAAGCCTCCAGAAGGAAGCCAGCTTCTGGCGCTCCGAGGCCGCCTTCCAAAAGGGAGACTCCGAGACCGCCGAGAAAGGCTTCGCCGCGCTCATCGACGACGACGGCGCCAAGGACGCCCTTTGGCTTTCGACAGCGAAAGTTCGCAGGCTCCAATGCTTCGTGCAGCAAAAGCGTTGGGACGACGTGATCGAGCTCGCCGAAAAGCTTGAAAAGGAGCTCGAGCTCGACCCGTTGTTCGCCGAGGCCCCTTACGCCAAAGGACGCGCGCTGCAGGCCCAAGCGCTCTTCGACAAAGCGAGAACCGCGTACGAAACCGCGATCGCCAGCCGCAAACGCGGCGAATTGGCAGCCAAAGCCCAGTTCATGATCGGCGAGACGTACTATCACGAAAAAGCTTACAAAGATGCGCTTTGCGCGTTCCTGAAGGTGGAAATCCTTTATGAGGATTGTCCGACCTGGCAGGCCGCGGCGCTCCTCGAGGCGGGAAAAGTCCACGAACAACTCGCCCAATGGAACGAGGCCGCCGAAACTTATGAGAGACTGCGCCGAAGTTTCCCAAGGACCAGAACGCGGCCGAGGCGGAAACTCGCAAGACCGCCGCACTCAAGCGCATGGGCCCAGGCGACGAAACCGTCCCACGCTAATTGCGGCGATCGGCCACGCGCTCCGCGTGCATCGAACGCAGGCGCAGGGTCGCCTACCCGTACGCGCCTCACTCAGGAAAAGGGATTTTCACTCGATGAGAGCTTCGAACAGACTCTGTCGGCGGCTTTTGCTCTCCCTCTGCGGCTGCCTCTTCCTTTGGATTTCCCAGGCGCGGCGCCAGAGACGGCGGGAGAAAAGGCCGCCGGCGCCGCAGGCCCCATCCTTAAGAAACTGGGGATCGTATTCGAGTCGGTTCGAAATCGATACAACCGCACCCCTTCGCATGATCGCATCTGGATGGGTGGTCTGGCGGCATGTTCGCTTCTTGGTCTGGCGACTGCATCGAACGGACCCTCCATCTACGTCGACGCCGCGTCATCCCCAGGATCTTCGAAGCGACGTTCATCGAGCGAATCGCGCAGGAAAAGCTCGACGCGGGCAAAGCCCTTGATTTTTGCGAGCTCTCCCCCAGTCCGGCAGGCAGGGCCACTCTGGCGGTCGTCCGCCGTTGGGGTCGATCGACGGCCGACCTCGAACGCGCCGCTGCGCTCTCGGTCAAGGTCGAGTCCGAGCAACTCCGAAAAGGGATTTCAACGCTGCGCAGGATCGCGGCCCTGGCCCCTCTGGTCGGGCTCCTGGGAGCGCTTTTGACGGCAAGCCACGCCTTGCGACTGGCTGATGCCGCGAAGGCCGATTGGTCGGCCGTCGCTGCGCAGGCCCTATCCCCGCTGATCGCCGGCGTGACCATCGGAACCTTCGCCCTGGTGCTCTTCGACGGACTCTTCGCGAAGGCCGAGAAGCTGGCCGGATCGCTCGAAAAGCTCGCCGCGGAAACCGTCGACGTCATCGCCATGACGGCCCCAGCGCACACAGCCGACTCCCACCACCACGGATCGGCCGGCGCCGGAGGCAACGCCCCGACAGGTCTATCGACCCCATGCTCGAACGCAGTCCCGCGAGCGAATCAGCCGGACCGATTATCTGGACGAAGAATGATACATACGAATATCTTTAAGAATTGGTGCATCGTCGATTCCCGCTCGGACCCGTCTATCGGTGTTGAGGGATCTTGCGAGAATCGGTCTAATGAGACCGCGACGTTCGTCGATTAACCTTCGAGGCAGGCGAATATGACCGGACTAGACCTCGAACTCTTCCTGAAACTGCTCAGAGCCGACCTGGGCGCGTGGGCTGCGCTCGGATTGGCCGTCGTGGTGCTTGCGCTGCTGGTCTGGACAAGCTGGGGATCGCGCCGCGCCTTGCGGAAATGCCTTGTGCTTTCGATCTTTGCTCATCTTGGCCTGGCGCTTTACGGAAGCACCCTGCCTTTCGTAGGAGCCTTGGGATCGATCGGCGGCGGCGAGGAAAACGACAAGAAAGAACATCTCCAGAGCATCCAGGTCACGTCCACGCCCACGGACAAAACGAAAAAGACGGCGTCCGCTTCGGGCCTGGAAAATCGCAATGCGCCCTGGGATCAGCCTCAGACCCCGCTGGCCCTGGCTGAGGCTCGGATCAAACCTCTTGACCATCCATCCCCCGCCAACGACGCAGCAGCGCCAGGCAGAACCGCCGCGGATCCCAAGCCGCTCGCACCTCCGGATGCCTCTCCGACCGTCTCCGACCCCACGCAAACGCCAACAATCGAATCTCCCCTCAAGCCGTCCGACCCTCAGCTCGCCGCAAAGCCCGAGGCAGACCCCGACGTCAACCGAACCGTCGATCGGACGCCTTCGACCATCTCGAGCTCCGACGAAGTTGCTGCCATCCCCAACCGCAGACTTCGCTCCGAGACCATGCGAGGTCAGACCGGTGCGATTCGCTCGGATGCACCCAGGCGCCAGGTTCGCGGGTCAGACTCGCCATTGGCGACAAATCGCCAGCCCGAACCCACACCCGCGGAAGCTGGAAACCCTCAGCGAAGTGGTTCGAGCGGCGGCGAAAACCAGATCCGCGAGGGGGCGACAGACGCCACGGCACTGGCCTCAGAGGCGATGCCAACCGACCCGCAGACGGTGGGCTCGGCCAGTGCAACTTCGACGCCCTCCGGAGCTTCAGCATCCGATCCCTTGCCCTCGTTCGCCGAGGCCACTATTCGAGGCAGAGCAAGTTCGAGCCTGCGTTCAACCTCGCTAGCCGATCAACCCAAGCGCGTCCGAAGCACAGGCGGCGCCGTGCCGATCGCGAGAGCCACGCCGAAGGGTGTATCACCATTGCCGGACGTGCCTGGTGTGATGGGCGGCCGACCTCTAGCCGACATCCCGGAAGTCTACCGCTCCCGCCTCGATCCCAACCGATCGACCCTTGCCCGAAAAAGCGGCGCGAGCAACGCAAGCGAGCTTGCCGTGGAACGCGCGCTCGACTGGCTCGCCAGGCACCAAGACGCCGACGGACGCTGGAACGGAGGCGCCCAAAGAGGCAACGACGGACAGATCCTGCCCGGTCAGTTCGATTTCACCAACCATTGTCCCCCAGCAGAAATCTGCGCAGGTCCCTGCTTCTACGCCGAGGCGGACTCCGCCATGACCGGACTCGCCTTGCTCGCATTCCTTGGCGCAGGCTATACGCATGTTGATGGAAAATATGCAACGGTCGTGGGCGACGGCGTCGACTATCTCCTGCTCATTCAGAAGCCCGACGGAAGCCTAAGGGGCGATAGCCGCTCGATAGGGATGTATTGCCACGCGATGGCGGCTCTGGCTCTTTGCGAGGCGTATGCGCTTTCCGGCGACGAGCGGCTCAAAGACCCTGTGAAGCGGGCGGTCCAGTTCGTTATCAAAGGCAAATCTTCAACCGGCGTCGGCTGGCGCTATCTGCCTAACGGGCCAGACGCCGACACCAGCGTGCTCGGATGGGTGGTGATGTTGCTCAAATCCGCATCTGAAGTTGGCATCGATGTTCCCGAGGCGACCCGTCAATCCGCGCTCAAATGGCTGGAAAAGGTTGCGGAAGGCGATCACGCGGGACTAGCGATCTACGCTCCGGGCAACAAGATCACCCCCACAATGACGGCGGAAGCTTGGGTTTGCAGGCAATTCCTCGGCGTCGGAGGTCCTGGCGCCGCCAGCCGCGAGGCCTCGGAATATCTCCTGAGGAACGCGCCCGACCGCGGCGATGCGAATTTTTATTATTGGTACTACGGCACCCTCGCGATGTACCAGAACGGCGGTCCCGAATGGGCCCGCTGGAACTCCGTGCTCCGCGATCGCCTTATCGAACGGCAGATCAAGAAGGGGCACTCCTCCGGAAGCTGGGACCGCGACGAAGACGGCACCTGGGGCATCCGCGGTGGTCGTATCTACACAACCGCGATGGCCACACTCACCCTCGAAGTCTATTACCGGTACCTCAGACTCTACGAGCCAGCGCCCTCGCCAAGGGTTGCTCCCAAACCAAGAGCCAGCGAGCCAGGCCTGCGCAGATAATACACTATCCAAAACACCGACTATTTCCCGTTCAACTCTCGGCGTTCAATTCCGTTCCACAGGTATCGTCTTGCCTGCCTCTTTGGGCCTGTTGCTCGAGACCACGGCCATATAACCAAGAAACGCCACCCACAACAGATAAAGCGCGAGGCGCCAAGAAACCACAACCTCAGTCGCCTGCCCTTCGCAGCATCGTCCATCGACCCCTCCAAGCCTCTTCCTCACAAATCCCCAGTAGGGAGATTCTGATCGATCCGCAGAGCCTCGTCGAGGTCAAGCACGTCGTCGAAATCGGCCTGGGAGTCGCTCTCGGTTTTCTCGAGCTCACCAGCATCGATCATGTTGTAAATGATATTCCCCAAATCAGCCGTCTTTCGTACGCCCCAGCCGAAGAGGATCGAACGCGCGAGCAGACCGTACTGGCTCAACGCCAGCTCGCACGCGCCCTTGCAAAGCTCTCCGCCCGTCACGTGGTTGGCAGCCACCCGCGTCCGCGCCCTGCCCCTTGATTTCGAAGCTCTTAGCTTCTTCTGTGCTCGTGCGTATTCCAGAGATTCCAGGGCGAATAGATACGCATCGTTCGGATAACGAGCGTCCCGCGCCACCACCCGCGAAAGTTCGTGCTTGAGGCTCATCTCGAGAACTCCGACGAAAGCAATCGTTTAGCCGATTCGAATGGTCGTGCTCCAAAACATCTTTCTCCGCATCCTTAGAATTGCAAGTTGACCCCCCCTGCTCAACAGGAAAAAGCCAAGAACCCTCGGGCCAGAAAATCCTGGCAATGATCCGAAGGTTCCCAGCCAAGTTTCCGTTGGAGCAGATCAAGCTTGTCGTTATGAGTCGATCCGGTCCGCCATGCCGCCGGACATGATGGCCTTCACCATGTCTCGGGTGTAAAAGTCGTGTGGGAACCCGAGTTCGATCTTGCTGGCTGAGTCCAATCGCTCGAGCGTTTGAGCGTCAAGCTTCACGTCGAGACAGGACATGTTGTCTTTCAACTGATCGATCCGTCTGGCCCCAATGATCGGGATGATCGCCGTCGGCCGGCTCCTCAGCCAGGCCAAGGCCACCTGGGCAGGGGATCGGTCGATCCGCTCAGACGCGGCCACCACCTCGGCGGCAATCCTCTCCGTCCGCTCGGTCGCCGTGAAAAAAGACTTCATCATCTCCGAAGCATAACGACCATCCTTGGCGTTCCCTTTCTGATACTTCCCAGTCAACAGCCCGCCAGCCAACGGCGACCATGCCGTCACGCCCATGCCGAGTTCCTTGGCCATCGGCAAAAGCTCCCGCTCGACCGTCCGCTCGATCAGGCTGTACTCGATCTGAAGCCCCACGAAAGGCGACCATCCGCGCAGTTCGGCCATCGTGTTCGCCCGGGCCGCGGCCCACGCCGCCATGTCCGACACCCCCGCGTACAAGATCTTCCCTTGGCGAACCAGGTCGTCAAAACCCCTCATCACTTCCTCGAGAGGAGTGATCCTGTCCCAAATGTGAAGCCAATACAAATCGATATAATCGGTCCGGAGCCGCTTCAAGCTCGCCTCGACCGACCGCATCATGTTCTTGCGTTGGTTTCCGCCGGCGTTCGCGTCCTTGCCCGGCATCGCATTCGTATACTTGGTCGCCAGCACCACCGAATCCCGCCTGCCCTCCAAGAACTCGCCGAGCAAAGTTTCGCTCGCGCCGTTGGTGTAGATATTCGCCGTGTCGATGAAATTCCCTCCGGCCTCCAAGTAAGCGTCGAGGATCCTTCGACTCTCGTCTTTCGAAGACCCCCAGCCCCACTCTTCTCCGAACGTCATCGTCCCCAAGCAAAGCTCCGAGACGCGCAGACCCGACTTGCCAAGCAGCCTATACCTCATCATTCGAAGCACTCCTTTTCCTATTAATGGAAAGTGATCCTATCGAATCGTCGCCTGAAGATGCGTTTCTCAACCGATCCGAGGGGGAACAAGCCCGAGGCCGCCGCTTGCCTCGACGTATTGTCCTGTAATCCAGCCCGAGTCTGGAGAAGCCAACAAAGCCGCCGCCGATGCAATGTCTTGAGCAAGTCCGACTCTTCCCAGCGCGGTCGACTCGGCCACAGCCCGCTCGAACGGACTGCCACGAAGCTGAGCGGTCAAATCGGTCTCGGTCAAGCCAGGCGCCAGCGTATTGACCGTTATCCCGCGCTTGCCCACCTCAGCCGCCAGGCCCTCGGTGAAGTTGTTGATCGCGGCCTTCGTCATGCAATACGCGAGCATCATCGCCATCGGATGCTTCGAAAGGTTCGACGAAACATTGATGATCCTGCCGCCGTCCTTGATCCTGGGAAGAGCATGTTGAGTGGTGAAGAACACGCCCTTCACGTTGGTTGCGAAAACCTTGTCGAAATCCGCTTCCGTGGACGTTGCAAACGGTCCTCCGCCGCCGATCCCCGCGTTGTTGACCAGGATGTCGAAGCCGCGATCGCCGCGCTTCTTGGTCAATTCAGCGTCGAGCTGTTCGAACAGCTTTTGGATTTCTTCAGTAACGCCGACGTCGGCCTGGAGCGCGAAGGCATCGCCGCCGGACGACTTGATCTGTTCGACAATCGATCGGGCGGAATCCGCATCGCTGCGAAAGTTGACGCAAACCAGCACCCCATCCTTGGCCAAGCCTCGGCAATCGCCCTGCCGATGCCCCTCGAGCCTCCCGTCACGACCGCAACTTTCCCTTTGAGCACCATCCGAAGCCTCCTTTGAAAACGAGCGTGAGAATCCTCTTCCGGAATCGCGCAGTCGCCCGACGCATCTTCGAACCTTTTGTGTCGGATTGCACCAAACGCGCGTCACTTCTCTTGATTCTTCGAGAGGATCGACACGAGCCTGTCGAACTCGCAAGCGTCGTCGGGCGTGAGCCTGACGATCCGTTCGGCCGCCACCCTGCTGAACGTCTCATTCGCTGAAGACCGCCTGAGAAGCGGCCCGTATTCCCGAACATCTCCTCTTTGCCGCCGGGAGTTATGATAGACGTCGTCTATTCTAAAGTCAAATAGTTCAATTGTGGAATTACTTAGAAACGTTGGGATGGGTTTTCAGGCCCTCGCTTCAAGCTGCACTTTCCGGGATTTCATGCACTGAAGACGCTCGGCAGTTCATCGATGAGGCGCGGAGTTTCGCGACCTGCCCAGCCTGCCCGGCTCAAGACACTTCAGAGTCCGCGGGGTTCCCGCCGTCCCATGCCTGGCTTTCCCGCACCGCATCCTCGAGCGTGGCGAACCAGGCCGAATCCATTCCCATGTTCATGTGCGGCCTGCTGAGGAACACGAGCCCCCACGGGTAGTCGGGGCCGAAACCCTCCTCGCAATAGGCGACGCCGGTGCCGGACGGTTGATGCTCGAGGACTGTCCAGCACACGTACGTCTGCCCCGGGGCCCCGTAGTCCCACTCCCGCTCGACCGCATAGGGCTCAACCAGGAGCTTGCGAACAAGGTCGAGGAGCAGAGGGTCATGAATCGCCGCCAGCTCGCGCTCGATTCGTAAGGTGATGGTCCGTTGATCAGGCACGGCGGGCGCGGCTCAGGGTACGTCGGGTAGACGGATGCCGGTCCGTCCGGGACGATGGCGGTTACCACACCAGCCAATCACCCCGGATGGAGCCGGCCATGACATCTTTGCATCGGATGCTCGCGCCCTGCCAGTGGTTCGCCCGCCTCGCTTCTGCCCTCAACCGGCGGTCCGCACCCCGCCTCGCCTTGCTGTTCCTGGGCGCGGTCCTGGCCCGTGGCCGAAGGACGGTGACGACCTTGATCCGCGCCGCCGGCCTGAGTGACCAGTTCCGCCCCTGCTAGACAGCCGTCGCGGCGGCCGGCAAGAAGGCCGACAGCCGATCCCAGACAGACTACTTTCGCGGCCCTTGGCCGAAAATCGACCTAAGTCCTTATTCTCCAATCGAAGCTCCGTAACTTGGGCTAAGTCTGGGGCCAACGTCACCCTGGGGCTTAACGGCAAAGCTCAGTCCGCCGGAGGCGGAACCCGCTGAGAGAAACCGATCGGAAATCCATCTGGCGCATCGGAGGTCAGGAGCTCGCCGTTCTGAGTCGAGCAGTGAAACACAACCAATCCCGAGCGGCGTTTGGTGGTTTTGCTTCCGCGTAATCGGCGCAGGCGGTGATGTCGGAGAATCCGGCGGCGGCGAGGAGAATCATGATCTCACGTCTGCCATACCAACGCAGTGGCAGATCCTGAAGTTCGCGCACGACGACCACCCCATCCTTCCACTTCTCGTAGGACAAGATCGTCCGTTCGACCTGCTCGATCATGTCGTAGGTGGTGGCACCCTCGACCAAGATCGTCGATCCGTCCGGACAATCGACGACCCTCAGCAGCTTCCGCACTCCCGACTCTTGGAGCCTAAGGTCGGGGACCTGCACATCGAGGAAGAGTCGTCCGTCGGGGGTGAGATCGCGCGCGAATCCATCGAGCGCCGCCTCTGCCTCGCCCGGGCCGGCGAGAAGCCCGAACGAGCCGAAGGTCATGACAATCGCCTCATAGCGACCCGGAAGGCTCAACGCCTCGACGGACCCGTGATGGAGCGTGGCTGCCAGGCCCTCGGACTCGCAGCTGCGACGGCAATATGCCAGCATCTCGCCGGAATTGTCTATGCCCTCGACCCGAAGGCCGGCACAAGACAGGTATCAGCAAACGTCCGGTCCCCACGCCGGCTTCCAGAATGGAACCCCGAATTCCCACAAGATGATGCAGGTAGTAGGGCACGTCGGGGTAAGTCCCCCCGATGGGTTTCGTCAGGTCGTAAACCTCTGAGCAAATTGTTCCGTAGTGACGCCGCATGATCCTCCTATCATTCATTCCTTCATTCCAGATTCATTGCAGACACGAATGGCACTTCCTCAAGGGACGCAGATCGTAGAGACGCAGATCGTAGGACGCAGATCGTAGGACGCAGATCGTAGGACGCAGATCGTAGGACGCAGATCGTAGGGACGCAGATCGTAGGACGCAGATCGTAGACACCCCAAGTTTCCATCTTAGTCGGAGTAGGCGCATCGTCCGAAGATTTCTCGGGCCATTGTCTCGGAATCGTTGAATTGAGGCCTTCGAGCCAGCGTAAAACGCCCGCTTCTAGCCAATTATCTGCCCAAGGCGGCTTTTCAGAGTGCCTCAGGCGCAGCACCGAAGGAACGCTCGACTTCGAACGCTCGCTTCACACTAAATTCGTGATGATCCGCTACTACGGAAGCTACAGGAAGACAGCAGCGGCGCGGGTTCGGCCGTGATACCAACTTCGGTTTGTCTTTTTCGCCTCGGCGTCGAGCGAATCGAGCCGGCCCACTGCTCCCTTGAACCACCGACCGAAGTTCGCGATCAGGTCGACCCACGACTCGGGATTTAGATTCAATCGCTCGAGAATCGGTTTGAGGTTGCGCGGGATCGAGCCCGTCTTGCCCTCGCGAATTTCCCGGCCCGTCCAATCCAAGAGCGACAAGTACTTCTGGATCGTCAACGGCAAGAAGCCGCGGTCCGACGCCCTCGGCCCGAGCTCAACCGCAAGAGCGGAAGCGACGGCCTCGGAGCCTTTCGGCTGGGAAGTTGGCGCCATTCCTATGGTCCGCGTCATGAAGGGCGATTTGCCCGGTCGCTCGTCCAACTGGAACTCGCAGAGCCACGCATCAGCCGGTCGATCGAGAACTGAGAGAATGCGCTGGCCTTTTGTGATCGAAGCTTGCTTGCGTCGCTTCGCTTGCCGCATCTCTCGGCGCTTCCCCCGCCTCGATCTCGCCTCAAGCCCTTTGATGCGAGTAAATGCCGACGTGAACGCCGACTGCTCGGGAGTAGCGGCGACGCCGGCGCGAATGGGATTGAGATCCACGTACATACTACATGCCAGCATCGCACTCTCATCGAGAAGTGCCTGCGACCGAAATCGACCCTGCCAAAATCGACCGGAAATCCGATCCTCTTTGTTCGCAAGAATCGCCAGCGGTTCGCAAAGCAGCGCCATGAACATCGACAAACTCGAAAGCCGTTTGCGACGGTCGGCCAGCTCTTTGGGCGAGTTCAAGAGCTCGTCGATATGCGCACGATTTGGTTCGGACATCGTTCGCTTGTGCTTGCGATAAATCGCTCTGACGCAGGCCCAGCGGTAGGCGACCTCTTCATCGGACCAGGCGGCCGCAAGGTCGGGCCGAATTCTCAAAACTGCGTGAAAATGGTTGCTCATCACACTAAGTGTGCAAATCTCGATGGCGAAAACACTTGCGAGCGATTCGAACCTGCCTTGGAGCCATACTTTGCGGTGACTGAAGTCTCGTCCGGAAACGGCGTCCGTACCGCAAAGGAAGGCGCACCGCACGCATCTGCCGATGCACTGGTAAACGCCGATCTGCGATTCGTCGACGATGTGTTTGCGGGCGTACGATGGCACGGTGGAATCTCCACGAGGCAGCGATGGACCAAAGAGGCTCGGATAACTGCATACTCAGGCGTTCAGTGAACAGATCATACCCATTAGGTATGATCAGTCAAGCTGCGACAAAAAAACACTCCTAAAGTGGGGTGTCTGGAAAGATCCCTCCCCTGGAAAGATCCCCCCCCCTCCTCGTCCCTGGAATCCGCGCCACCAGGGAACTCATAGTACGAAAAGAACCGGCCGATTAAGCGCGAGAGCGCTTGACGCGAGCATGCTCAACTGCTCAAGAAACCGCATAGCCTCAGGGGAGTCCTCACATTCTGCGACCCATTTGACGGCTGCTAGCAAGTTTGGCAATTCGCATGCATCAATGATCTCCTCTTCGTAATCATCTATAATGCTTCCGCAGCGCCGGTTAATTTCGCGAAACAATCCACTGCTCCACAAGTAATCGAACAGTGCCTCGCCCTGAATAGCTAAGTGCGCCACTTGAGTCGTCTCATCAACAACATTCGAACGGATCTCTAACTCAGCTCGCTCATCCAGTGGCGAAACGATACCCCGACGAAACAATTCTGAGTTTTGCATGAATCTCACTCGATCAGAAAGTGGGTGTAAGCGTCGAGGTCACCACCTGACAGGGGACGCAGATCGTAGGGGCGCAGATCGTAGACACCCCAAGTTTCCATCTTAGTCGGAGTAGGCGTATCGTCCGAGGATTTCTCGGGTCATTGTCTCGGAATCGTCGAATTGAGGCCTTTGGGCGAGCGTAAAACGCCCGCTTCGAGCCAATTATCTGCCCAAGGCGGCTTTGCTGAGTACCTCAGGCGCAGCACCGAAGGAACGCTCGACTTCGAACGCTCGCTTCACACTAAATTCGTGATGATCCGCTACTACGGAAGCTACAGGAAGACAGCAGCGGCGCGGGTTCGGCCGTGATACCAACTTCGGTTTGTCTTCTTCGCCTCGGCATTGAGCGATTCGATCCTACCCACCGCCCCCTTGAACCAGCGACCGAAGTTCGCGATCAGGTCGACCCAGGCCTCGGGATTCAGGTTCAATCGTTCGAGGATCGGCTTGAGGTTGCGCGGGATCGAGCCAGTCTTGCCCTCGCGGATTTCCCTGCCCGTCCAATCCAAGAGCGACAAGTACTTCTGGATCGTCAACGGCAAGAAGCCGCGGTCCGACGCCCTCGGCCCGAGCTCAACCGCAAGAGCGGAAGCGACGGCCTCGGAGCCTTTCGGCTGGGAAGTTGGCGCCTTTCCTATGGTCCGCGTCATGAAGGGCGATTTGCCCGGTCGCTCGTCCAACTGGAACTCGCAGAGCCACGCATCAGCCGGTCGATCGAGAACTGAGAGAATGCGCTGGCCTTTCGCAATCGAAGATCGCTTACGTCGCTTCGCTTGCCGCATCTCTCGGCGCTTCCCCCGCCTCGATCTCGCCTCGAGCCCTTTGATGCGAGTAAATGCCGAAGTGAACGTTGATTGCTCGGGAGTAGCCGCGACGCCGGCGCGAATTGGATTCAGATCGACATACATACTGCATGCCAGTATCGCACTCTCATCGAGGAGCGCCTGCGACCGAAATCGACCCTGCCAAAATCGACCCGAGACCCGATCCTCTTTATTCGCAAGAATCGCCAGCGGTTCGCAAAGCAGCGCCATGAACATCGACAAACTCGAAAGCCGTTTGCGACGGTCGGCCAGCTCTTTGGGCGAGTTCAAGAGCTCGTCGATATGCGCCCGATTCGGCTCTGGGATGGTTCGCTTGTGCTTGCGATAAATCGCTCGGACGCAGGCCCAGCGGTAGGCGACCTCTTCATCGGACCAGGCGGCCGCAAGGTCGGGCCGAATTCTCAAAACTGCGTGAAAATGGTTGCTCATCACACTAAATGTGCAAATCTCGACTGCAAAAACACTTGCGAGCGATTCGAACCTGCCTTGGAGCCATACTTTGCGGTGGCTGAAGTCTCGTCCGGAAACGGCGTCCGTACCGCAAAGGAAGGCGCGCCGCACGCACCTGCCGATGCACTGGAAAACCCCGACCTGCGTTTCGTCGACGATTTGCTTTCGGGCGTACGAAGGCACTGTGGTGTCTCCACGAGGCGACGAGGGAACAAAGAGGCTCGGATCACTGAGTACTCAGGCGTTCAGTGAACAGATCATACCCATTAGGTATGGTCAGTCAAGCGGCGACGAAAAAAAATCGCTCAAGAAGTAGGGTGTCTGGAAGCCTTGGGACGAAGCGGCGATGGACTAAAGAGGCTCGGATCACTGAGTACTCAGGCGTTCAGTGAACAGATCATACCCATTAGGTATGGTCAGTCAAGCGGCGACGAAAAAAACGCTCAAGAAGTAGGGTGTCTGGAAGCCTTGTACGGGCGTACGAAGGCACGGTGGAATCTCCACGAGGCGACGTAGGAACAAAGAGGCTCAGACGGGTGCCTCATCAGGCGTTCAGTGAACAGATCATACCCATTAGGTATGGTCAGTCAAGCGGCGACAAAAAAATTGCTCAAGAAGTGGGGGCTCAAGAAGTGGGGTGTCTGGAAAGATCCCCAAGAAGTGGGGTGTCTGGAAAGATCCCATTTTGCCGAAACGCTCGCAGATCGTGCGGCGTGAGGGACAGGGATCCTTCAAAGTGCAGGACCAAGCAAGCCGCGTTAGAGAAGGCCGTCATTTGTAGGGTGTCTCGAGTTCGGCCCCGAGTTCGGCCCTCTCAAGTTCGGCCCCTGGGATTCGGCCTGGAATTCGGCCCTGCTCTTCACCTTGCTCACAGACTCTTGGCATCGTCGAGTTGGGCCACTTGTACCTCGTGCCAATCGCCGAGAGTCTCAACAGTAACCTTCCCGGTTTCTCTCGACACGCTTGCCTTGAACAGTACGTACGGTAGGGTCTGGCCGCGCAGACCGAAAGTCACGAGTACCACGGATTCCGCCATGCCCGGATAATGGGTGAGGATTGCAGCATCTTCAAGTGCAGTGGGAAGTGTGCCCAGAGGAAACAACTCTCGGTATTTCCGAAGTCCAACCGTAAGTCCTTCGTCCTGACTTATCATGGATTAACCCTCATCGAAGTCCGAATCTAGCTTTGAGTTCGTCCGCGAGACTGCCATAGATGATACCTGGCTGTGATCCCCATTCCGCTCCCCAAACCCCACTCCTCTGCTGACCAAAGGCTCTTGGCGCAGCCTTATCGCCGGGCGACCCAAGCGCTTGGAAACCTGGAGTGTGGGTATGCCCCGAAAAGCGCCATCCTTGGGCGGAAAACATCTCCGCGCTCCCCACTGAAAGTTGGGGAACGGAGGGAAGAGCGCCATGCGCACCTCCTACTCCCCTAAAGACCATGCGCCGTCCACCGTTCGTAAGCATGGCAAATTCGTCGCCTGTATGAAGGGTCAGGTTCCGGAGGTCGTTCATTGAAACGGAACCCTTTGGAACCATAACTTGCGTCTCACTCGTGCTCAGTTTATCGAGAAGCGCTCTCTGGCTCGAGGTGAGTGGCCGAGTTTGACCGTACGCTGACCCTCTGCGCCCGGCTGAAACGACCTGCCCTTCTAAAGCCTTATTAGGACACATAGCGGCCGCTCCGGTGCTGCCGGCCTCTCCTGAGGCTTTCGCGGCCGGAACCCGCCCAATCTTCCTCAACGCTCCTGTTGCCAAGTTCTTGGCAAACACAACACCCTCGACGACGACCATCCCTTCAGTCGCCAGGTCCACCGCAGCCATGGCCCCGTCGACGATGTCCGAAGCTTGCTCTCCGAGTTCTGACAAAGCCTGCCCCGCCGATTGCAATCGCTTCCGCCCCGCATCCGTCGCCGAAACCGTGCCGTCGAGCACGCCGTCCATAATCCGTTTTTGACGAAGCTCGTTCATCTTGAACGCAGTGTTGGGGTCTCTTCCAAGGGCACCCACTCCCTTACCGATTCGATCGCCATACCCCGCAGCATAGGCAAACGGATTGATCCAATCTGTCCAATCGTTGTCATACCAGTTGCTGCCATAAGTACCGAATGGGTCGACCTGGCTGCCTGTGTTGCTCGACTCGTACTGAAAAAGGTTCGCCGTCCCACCACCGAAACCAATGGGGTCCCGCTCCGCCCAGCGGCCTTCGGCGGGGATGTAATCCCGGTTCCGGAAGTCGTACCAGCTCGTCGTCGTATCGAAGCGGCCGCCTTGGAAGAGGTAGCGCCAGCCATATTGGCTGCCTGAGAGCGGCGTCCACATCGACGTCAAATATGTGACGTCCCCGTAAGGGTCGTAGAGATACCGCTCGACCACGGATCCCGACGTGTTCACAAGCACCCCAGAGTTGGGGTGTCTGGGAAGAATCCCGCAAAGAGACTCGGATGGCTACCGATCAGGCGTCTACTGAACAGATCATACAGTAGACGAATGATCAGTCAATGGGCGACAAAAAACACCCCAAAAGTGGGGCGTCTGGAAAGATCCCCTGGCTGCCTCATCAAGAGTTCAGTGAACAGATCTTACCCATTAGGTATGGTCAGTCAAGGGGCGACAAAAAAACACCCCAAAAGTGGGGTGTCTGGAAAGATCCCCCGACTGCAAAAAGACTTGCGAGCGATTCGAACCTGCCCTGGAGCCACACTTTGCGGCGGCTGAAGTCTCGTCCGGAAACGGCATCCTTGCCGCAAAGGAAGGCACGCCGTACGCACCTGCCAATGCACTGGTAAACGCCGATTTGCGTGTCGTCGACGATCTGCTTGCGGGCGTACGAAGGCACAGTGGAATCTCCGCGAGGCGGCGAGGTAGCAAAGAGGCTCGTATGGCTGCCTCATCAAGCGTTCAGTGAACAGATCATACCCATTAGGTATGGTCAGTCAAGCGGCGACAAAAAAACACCCCAAAAGTGGGGTGTCTGGAAAGATCTCTCTGGAAAGATCTCTGGAAAGATCTTATCAGGCGTCAACTGAAAAGATCGTACACAAGACGTACGAACAGTCGAGGAGCGACCAAAAAACACCCCAAAAGTGGGGTGGCTGTGAAGATCCCCTCATCAGGCGTCAACTGAACAGGTCATACAGATGACGAATGAACAGTCAATGGGTGACAAAAAAACCACCACAAAAGCGGGGTGTCTGGGAAGCAACCTCGGAAGATGGAACGAGGCGCATTCCATCGTGTCTTCAGACGTTCAGCGAACGGAGCATACAGAATACGAATGGACAGTCAAGATGCGACGAAAAAATTACCCCAATGGTGGGGTGTCTGGGAAGATCTCTCGGAGGTGGCGGGGCGAGGGGCGGACGGGGCGACTGGAGGTCTTCAAGAGGCGGCGCTTAGCATAAGACTTATCACTTGCTTGTAAGTCTTGCCAACGATTCAGCAGCCTTGATACGCAGTTGTTCTTCATTTAGGTCGTTGTCATCGCATAACTCTGGATCAGGGCAGAAAGCATCTATTGCGGCGAACAATTCATCTAGTATCTCGAATTTGTCGTTCGGAAATACTGTCGATTCTTTCTTGAATCTATCGAGAAAGCGGACCTCGAATTGTTGTGCATCGATTGAGTTCTCCAAGAATTTCTTGATTAAATCGATGTAGGCTGTCAATCCCTCATTTTCCACGTCAACCACCCCCAAGCTTGCCACCGTTGAGGACATGCCACAACTGCTGTGCACTCAACTTCCACCCGCTGATAAAGTTCCCTGCTGGATCAGTTATGACCGCCAATCCTGTTGTCGGATCAACATGAATGTTTACCGGATCACCTCGATAAGTTCCAGCAATTTTCTGCGTACCAGGGCTCTGGAGATGACTTTGAATTGCATTGTCGAATGCTTCCAAATTCGCTTTGTTTGGATTGCCAGCGACTCCAAAATCGCCTGCGTGCTTGAACTTTTTCTGTAACTGGCTCGTGGAGGTAGTCGCTACTTTTGGAGCCGAGCGCACGGCCTTCGAAGCCGCTGCCTCGCAAGCCTCTTGTTCCAGTTTCTTCGCAAGAAAGTATTCATCACGTACAGCCTTGGTCTCGGCCTCGGCGAGTTGCCTGCCCTCCTTAAAGAGTACCCTCTTGCCCCCTGAGAGCACTATGTCAATTCCTTTCTTTCCAACGAAAGCGGAGAAGGCAAAGTCCTCGGGGCCAGGGAGAAAGATAGAACCTACAACGGCCGCAGTAACTACACCGTCGAGGGCGTCATCGACGTTCTTTTCCGTTCTTAAGGAATCAACATGTCTGCTTGGGTGCATCCGCATGTCATTGCCGAGTGCGGTATCATGCCCGCGCAGTACGTCTTCAGTCATTTCTTCAGTAGTGCGGTTCTTCCTTCGGGCGATCTCCATGTTTTCGATCTGCTTGTCTAGCTTCCATCCTCTCTGCGTTTCGCCGTACGCGAGATTGATACCCCAAGCCACCACCCCTCATTTTCCCTCAGCCCAGATGGATCGGTGCTACTGGAAGGGTTTGACTCGATGAACTGGTAAAAGCTGTCGCTCCCTCCCCCAAACCCCAGCGGATCCCGCTCCGCCCAGCGGCCTTCGGCGGGGATGTAATCCCGGTTCCGGAAGTCGTACCAGCTCGTCGTCGTATCGAAGCGGCCGCCTTGGTAGAGATAACGCCAGCCAAATTGGCTCTGGTTGCCCGAGACCGTGCCCCAGGTCGCCGTCAGAACGGTGATATTTCCGTATGGGTCATAAATATACCGCTCGACAACAGATCCCGATGTGTTCACGAGAGACGTCATGTCAAAATTCGCGTCGTAACTGGCGTAGTGGCGCTGGGTCTCGACGCCGCTCGCGTACGTATCGCGGAGGACCATCTGGTCGATGTAGCCCGCGCCCCAGACGAACTGATACGTCACGTTCGTTGTGCCTGTCCCGTTCTGCCGCTCCTCGATCACCTGCCACTGCGGCGAATAATACAGGTTGTTGACGGTGCTGCCGTAAGTTTCGGTGATCCTTCGGCCCAGGGCGTCGTACGTGTACGCCGCGACGGTGGTCGAACCGCTCTTCACGGTCACAAGCCCGTCCCAAGCGTTGTAAACGTATGTCAAACCGGCATCGCCCGTCGTATCGCCGTTATTGTTGTACGTTGGCGCGGTCCCGCCGGAGACGGTCTTGGTCTCGTTCTGTGCCGTAAACGTGCGAGTGGTCGTCGTGCTGTTATTGGTCTGGCTGCTCCAGTTGCCCAGCGCGTCCAAGCTCCAAGACTGCGTCTGCGATGGGATCGAAACCGTGTCGAGCGATGTCCCGTTGTTGCCAGAAGATGACAGCGTTCCGCGAGCGAAACCGGTCTGCCTGCCCAGCGCGTCATACGCCGTATTGTTATCGCCCGATTGCGTGCTATTGGCGTGGAAAAGCTCGCTCTCGCTCGAATTCACGAGATTGTTCATATAAAGAACGTCGCCGACCCGGTCGTAGCCGTATTGGAAACGGTCGGTCGACGTCTTTGTCGTTGGATCCCACAAATTCTGGTCGATCACGCGTCCGAAGCGATCCAGGCCAACATATTGGTCGCCGCCGTCATTGATGAATTTGGTATCGCCCGTCTGCTTAATGTAGCTAAGGTTGACCCCCATCTGCGGATGGTCCCACTCGACGATCGTATCAAGGCCAAGGTACAGATAGCCTTCGAGGACAGGGGATAAACAAATCGGACGCCGATCAAATCGCAGCGACATCGAGCCCGTCTCGCCAGGCGGCCTCAGACTCAACGCATCTTCCGCATTGTGATATCGTGAAAAAATTGTTGTTTGCTCTACCCAAACTCAATTCTATGGTGTATACTTCTCGATTGATGTTCTTTGGCAACCCGGCATGCGGCAGGAAAGCGCGTTTCGTTCCACGCGCGGAGGGAGCCTGAAGCGAATCGAGCCAGCCGTGAGGCTCTGCTCGGGTGAAATTGGGTTCGTTTGTTCCAGGCGGAGCCCACCGTGGTCCGGCATCGGATTATATCCCCTGTCGCGAATGGCGAATCACCATCCCTTGTTATTGCCCTCCATGAGAAATTGGCATCGTTTGGTCTGGGAAGGCTGAGACGTTAACCGCGGATCACGAGGGCAGACCGGATCGTAGAACCTCGAGACGGAAGGGTCGGCCGGAATGATTCATTTTCACCATAGCCCGCAAATTGAAATCGAGATTCCGCGACCTGCGGAGTCTGTCGGCGCGATTTCCCTAACCTCCGAGGTTCCAGACGCCACCTCCCAAGCTGAAAATTGGGTTCGTTCGATCCAGTGAACGAAAACGTTTCAGACGGCGGCCAAAGCAACACGCTGTGCGAAGCTTGAACGCCGGAAAAGTCAGCCGGTTTCATCTACTTTAGCAAAGCCCCGCAGATTGAAATTGGGTTCGTTCGTTCCGAGGTTGGCTCTGATACGGTCCTGCCCAAAAGTGCCTCTCAAGCAAAACCGTCGTCACTTTTCTTGATTCTTCGCGAGGATCGACACGAGCCTGTCGAACTCGCAAGCGTCGTCGGGCGTGAGCCTGACGATCCGTTCGGCCACCACCCTGCTGAAGGCTTGCTTGCCCTGGCTAATGGCACGCTTGCCGGCGGTCGTGGGAACCAGGCGGAATTTGCGCAGGTCGCCCGGCTCGGCGCGCCTCTCGATCATGCCCCTGGCCTCCAATTGCTTGAGCAGATAAGTGACCGTCGGCGGCGGAAGGTGCATCAACCGCGAAAGCTCCGCCGGAAACGGATGCTCCTCGACCGAGGCCAGTAGGAAAAACGACTTTGGCGAAAGCCCCAAGCCAAGGTCGTCGAGCAACGGCTCGGAGTCGTCCATCAGACCCTGCATCAATCGCCAAAGCTTGACCAGAACCCCCCAGGCGTCGTCCTTGCCCTTCATTGACCCGCGAGACATGATAGACCTTTCCTATTCCAAAGCCAAATAGTTCCACTTTGAAATTACTATGGGGCTCGAGTTCCGGCGACTGGGAGATTGTGCTTCCCTGAGCAAGGCGCGTCCAATCGTCATTCCTGCGATTTCATGCGCGTAAGGATCTTTTCCAGTTCGTCGAAATTCACGGGTTTCACCGTGTGCATGTTGAACCCCGCCTGCTCGGACCTCCGGCGGTCCTCTTCTTGGCCCCAGCCCGTAACTGCGATGATGAACATGTCTTTTCCCCAAGGCTTTTGGCGAATGCGACGGCAGGTTTCGAAGCCGTTCAACTTGGGCAAGCCGATGTCGAGCAGGATGAGGTCGGGACGGAAAGACTCGGCGAGCTCGATCCCTTCAAGTCCGTCGAACGCCGTCCGAGTGTCGTGGCCGGAGAGTGAAAGGATGAGACTAAGGCTCTTGGCGCCGTCCGGGTTGTCGTCGACGATCAGCACGCGGAGCCTGCGGGGTTTGGCTAAGGATTCGACGTTTGCCGATTTCGAGACCTCGGTCTCGCCTTTGGCAAGGGGCAGTCGGACCACGAATTCACTCCCCTGACCGACCCCTTCGCTCTTGGCCTGGACGGTCCCTCCGTGCATCTCAACCAACCGCCGCACGAGAGTCAGGCCGATTCCGAGACCGCCTTGGGCTCGCTCCAGATTGCGATCCACCTGTGAGAACATTTCGAAGATGCGCGGCAGCGCATCGGCGGGGATCCCCACGCCGGTGTCGCGGACGCACACCACCACCTCGTTCCCTTCGGCCTCGGCTTCGAGCGAAATGCGCCCCTCTTCCTCGGTATATTTGGCGCTGTTGTTGAGCAAGTTCGAAAAAACTTGGGCCAGACGCATCGGGTCGGCGTTCAAAAAAACAGGTGATTGCGGGAGCGCATACGTGAAGACATGCCTCGACTCTTCGATCAGCGGACGGCTCGTCTCGACGGCGCTCTCCACGACGGTCGCCAAATCGACGCGTTCCTTGCGCAAGTCGAGTTTATTTCTGGTGATTCGGCTTACATCGAGCAGGTCGTCGACCAACCGAACCATCTGGCCGAGCTGGCGTTCCATCATGACTCGGGCTTCGGTCAACCGCTCTCCGCCGTCGCCGGCGAGCTTGAGCACTTGGAGGCCGTTCTTGATCGGCGCCAAGGGGTTGCGGAGCTCGTGGGCCAAAGTCGCCAGGAATTCGTCTTTCCTACGATCGCCTTCTTTCAGTTCGGCGTAGAGCCGAGCGTTCTCGATGGCGATGGCGGCTCGGGAGGCCAAGTCTTTGGCGACGGCCAGGTCGTGCTCGCCGAAAAGCTTGCTGGATTTCACGGACAAGAAGGTCATGGCGCCCAACGTCTCGTTTCGCACGGTCAGCGGCACGCTCATGTAAGACTTGGGCCCCATTTCGCGATACATACGGAGATGGTTCTCGTCCTTGGCGCCGGCCACCAGCATCTCATCGGTGATCTCGTGTGCGAATTCCGATCGGCCGGTTCTAATGACGTTGATAGGCCCGCTCTTTGCCGCCGGGTCGTAAGGGAACCGGCATTGCAATTCGAGGGCAAGATCAACCTTGGAGGGATCGGAGTGGGCCACGGCCAGCCGACGCGCCGAACCGTCCGCCTCGGCGATATCGACCAAGGCCCAGTCGGAGAAAGTCGGGACCGCCAGACTCGCCACTTTCTGCAAGGTCTCTTCGTAATTGATCAGGCCGGCGAGCGCGGCGCTGGCGTCGGCGAGGAATCGAGCGGATTGCTCGACCGCTTTACGTTCGGTGATGTCGTGGAAGGCGACGACCGCCGCCACCAACTCTTCCCCGACGCGGATCGGTCCGGCGTTCACTCGGATCGTTACGCGAGATCCGTCCCTCAGGTACAATTCGATCTCCTCCCCCGAGATCGACTCGCCGTTGAGAGCGCGATCCAGCGGCCATTTGCCGGCCGTGTAGGCGCTGCCGTCGGGCCCGACTGCATCCAAGATGTAATTATCGCCGTAGTCCTCCAAGCGGCTGCCTGGATGGTAATCGTGCCGGACGATGCGGTGGGATTCCTCGTTGCTCATCATGAGCTTTCCCGTGCGGGCGTCTGCCACTACGATCGCCGCTGGAACCTGCGCCAAGACCGCGTTGATGAACGCATTCTGAGTTTCGAGCTCGCGCAAGAGCTCCAGCCTCTCCCGCTCCGTCAGTTTGTGCCGCGTGACGTCGCGGGAAACCACCACGACCGCGTCTGCGCCGGCCTCCGCTCCGGAGACAGGTGCGATCGTATAATCGAAGTCTCGTCGCTCGCCTTCCGGCGTCACGAAATGGGTTTCATGCTGAGCCGGCAGGCCTGAAAGAAGCACTTCCTCGCGCTGGGAGTCGAACGAGCGCATGAGCTCGGCCGGCAGCCCCAGTTCGGCCCAGTGTTTTCCAACCATTTCGGTTGGTTCAAACCCCAATACGCGAGCGGCGCCGTTGCTGACATATCGATAACGCCCCGACCGATCCACAAGGTAAATGTGGTCGACGGTGGCCCCCAGGATGCCGGAGAGGGCCTCGGCGTGCTCTTGCACGACCTTACGGTTCAGACGCTGTTCGGTAATAATCTCCGAAAATATGATGATTCCGCCCACTTCACCACTGTCGTCCCTCCAGGGTCGGATTTCCCATCGCTGCCATTCCTCCGACCCGTCGGGCGCGATGTAGGAATCTTCGTCCGCCCGCTCGATTGCGCCGGCAAGGCAGCGACGATGGATCTCTTTCCATCGCTGCGGCACGTCCGGGAACACTTCGTAATGGCTGCGGCCTACGAGCTCTTCGCCCAAAAGCCTGTAATCGGCAAGCCAGCGGCGGCTAACCAACAGGTAACGCATGTCTTTGTCGAGCATGGCCACCGCGGCGGGCGCGTGCTCGACGAAGAGGCGGAGCCTTTCCTCGTTGCGCCTGAGATTCAGTTCGACGGCGCGACGCTCGGCGACGTCGCGGAAAATGAGAACCACGCCGGAGACTCCGCCTTGCTCGTCTCGAATGGGAGCGGCGCTGTCGTCGATCGGCCGCTCGGCGCCGTCCTTGGCGATCAGCAGCGCTTGCGACTCGAGACTAACAACGACTCCTTCGGTCATCGCTTTGGCCGCGGGGTTGTCGACAGGCAGACGCGTGGTCTCGTTGACGACGTGGAGGATCTCGTCGAGCGGTCTGCCAACCGCTTCGTCGTTCCTCCAACCGGTCAGCGATTCGGCCACTGGGTTCAGAAAGGTCGCCCGTTGGTCGATGTCGGTTGCGATCACTCCGTCGCCAATGCTCCCCAAAGTCGTTCGCAGCAACTCCCGCTCGTCCCTGAGAGCCGAGACGGCCTGCGTCAATTCGACCGTCCGTTCGTCGACTCGCCGTTCCAGCTCTATATTGGCCTTTAGCAGCTCGTCCTCGGCTTGTCTTCGCGCGGCGATCTCGCGCTCCAATTCATCCGCGCTCCGCATCGCGAGAGCTTTAGGTACAACAGGCACGAGCGCGAAGACCGTCGCCCAAGAGATGACCGCGGTGAACAATTTGATCACGCCCGCCAAGCGGTAACCGGGCCACCAGAAGATGATCGCCTCCATCAGATGCGTCGTCCCGCAGGCGACGATAAACCCGGCGAAGAGGAGGAAAATGCCCCTGAAGGGGATGTCCTTGCGCCTCAGGATGAAATACCCAAGAACGCAGGGGATGGCCAGGTAGGCCGACCATACTCCCAGGTCCGAAAGAATGTGCAGCCAGCCGTGGCCCGCCGACCAGTCGCCGCAGTACCACCTAGGCGGGAAACCCGAAGTATCGAAGAGATGCGCCAAGAAATCGATCATGAGGCTGCCTTCGGGGCGATCTTGGAGATTGCAACTGCGGACTGGTGGATTTACCCGTTGATTTCAAGCTATTTGTTCTTACTTCATTCTAGGTTGCAGGCCAGCTCTTTGGTCCCTCGAAGCTTGCGGTCTCTATAAACCTCGTCGAGCGCCGTATCTGCCCCGAGTTCCCCGTCGGATTCATTACGACCAACGAATTCCATGCCGCCGGTCGTCTTGGCGCCACGAATCCTCGCAGAACCCAGAGACGAATAGGACGGGATCCCTCGAAACGACGAGCAGAACCTGGACCACGACGTCTCCACCAAGAGCGGCGAACGCAAGGACTCCGATCGGTCCGGATCCGTCGTCGCCGTCGACAGGATCTTCGGTGTTGGGCGGACTCGGCAGGGAGAAGCCAAGATTGTCCATCCCCGCGAACCCCAAGTCCACTAAGCCAAACGAAATTCGACGGGACTAGACCCTGTTGACCGAAGCACGCGTTTCATAGAGACTATTGGTCGTTGAAAAATGATGCTGGAGAGCATGTTTGGGTGTGGGAAGTTGAGAAATGATCACTGAAGAACTGCTCTCGATCCTGGTCTGCCCCGTCGGCAAGGCGCCGCTTCGTCTCGAAGGCGAGACGCTAGTTTGCACGCGTTGCGGAACAAAGTACGCCATACGTGACGGAATTCCAAACATGCTTATCCAAGAGGCCGAGCTCCCTTCGGGTTGTTCGACGATCGAAGATCTGGAATGTTCCAAACCCGAGGCCAGACCCGCCTGAACGCGTCTGGCGCGAACGCTCCATGCTTGCCAAACTTCTGAGTTACACGCTCGTCGGGATCGATGCGGCCCCGGTCGAAGTCGAAGTCGACGTTTCCGCCTCGTCTCTCAGCAAGATCGTGCTCGTAGGGCTTGCGGAAGCCGCCGTCAAGGAGAGCACGCACAGGGTCGAGCGGGCGATTGTGAACTCTGGTTATCTTCGCCCGTTCGATCGCGTGGTCATCAACCTTGCGCCCGCCGACCTCAAGAAAGAGGCAGGGTGCCTGGATTTGCCCATCGCCTTGGGCCTTTTGGTTGGCAGTGGGCAGGTGTCGTTCGACCGGCCTGGCGATTTCGCGGTCGTCGGCGAACTGGCCCTGGACGGTTCAACCAGGCCCATCAAAGGCGCTCTGGCCATGGCGCTCGAAGCGGCCAAGCAAGGGCGTGCCGGGCTTCTGGTTCCCTCGGACAACGCGGAAGAGGCTGCCGTCGTCGAAGGCTTGCCTGTGTATCCCATAGGAAGCCTGGCCGAGGCGGTCGGATTCTTGACCGGTCAGCTCGATCTCGAGCCAATGTCGGTCGATCTCGACGACGTCTTCCATCGTCTCTGCCGCTACGAAGACGATTTCTCGGACGTGAAGGGCCAAGACTATGCCAAACGAGCGCTGGTCATCGCCGCCGCGGGAGCGCACAACATCCTGATGATCGGACCCCCAGGGACGGGCAAGACGCTGCTTGCAAAGCGGCTGGCGACGATCATGCCCGCGCTCACTTCCGCTGAAAGTCTCGAGACGACGCGTATTTATAGTGCCATGGGACTGCTCAAGGCCAAGCAGCCGCTAATGGCCGTTCGACCCTTCCGTTCTCCGCACCATTCCGTCAGCGACGCGGGACTGGTCGGCGGCGGCAGCACGCCCCAGCCAGGCGAGATCAGTCTGGCGCACAAGGGAGTGCTCTTCCTTGACGAGTTGCCCGAATTCAATCGCAAAACGCTCGAGGTGCTTCGTCAACCGCTCGAAGAAGGCTACGTCACCATCAGTAGAGCGCTCAGAAGCACCACATTCCCAGCCGATTTCGTGCTCGTCGCCGCGATGAACCCCTGCCCGTGCGGGTACAGGAGCGACCCTCGCAGACCTTGCACGTGCTCTCCCCCTCAAGTTGAGAAGTACTTGAGCAAGATCTCAGGGCCATTGCTCGACCGGATCGACCTGCACGTCGAGGTGCCCGCCGTCCCTTTTACCCAACTGGCCGAGGCGCCGCCTGGACCGACCTCCGCCGACCTGCTGGCCGAGGTGCTTCGGGCCCGAAAACGCCAGGCGGAGCGTTTCGGACCCAAGGGCCCCGGCGTTAACGGCCGGATGACTCCCAGACAGATCCGCAAATTCTGCATTCTGAGCCCCGACTCCTCGTCGATCCTCAAAGCCGCGATGGAAGAGCTTGGCCTCTCCGCCAGGGCTCACGACAAGGTCCTTCGAGTTGCCCGCACCATGGCCGACCTGGAAGACTCAGACGCCATCAAACCGCACCACGTCGCCGAGGCAGTGGGCTATCGAGCGCTCGATCGCAGCATCTTTGCTTGAAGCCTCGTAACCAAACCCCTGGGCGCTGAAATATCAGGCTCAGACCACTTTGCCGCCGTTGCTTTCGACCATGGCCTCGATATAGCGTTGGGCGTCCTCGCTGAGCAGATTCGCAGGCACGTGCATGCTTTCGTTGGGTCGAAAAAGAGTCTTCATGAACCAGAACTCGGGATATCGCTGGATCCCCGTCACATGTTTCCAGAGGTAACTCGACGAAGAACCGTCGAGTAAGAATGAGATCGAGTCTTTATCGATCCTCATGACTGGACTCATGTGAGAAAGTGTGTCGGCATTCTTGAGGATGGCGCCATAACTATTCGCAAACGCTCGATACACAAGTAGGTCGATCCCGAGCACGAACCCGAGAAGTACGCCTCTGAAAAACGCGGCTTCTCCCTCCCGTCCCACGTAAAGGAGCAATCCCGTCGAGATGTTCATGATTGCCATGACGACGAGCAGAGCCCTGGCCTGGCGAAGCCTTCGCCAGTAGATCGTTTTGGCGAGGTCGTGGGTCAGTTCATAGCGGACGTCGATCGGCAGTGAGACTGACATGCAAAGTGCGCCCCCGAGATGGAGAACTCATACTGACGCTGGAAAAGCGACGGAAGCTCGTGGTCAAATTCACGATGAGGAGTCGCGCTCAGGTCTTCATTGGAAACTCAAAATTGGAAACCCTGACCATGGAAACGGCTATCCATCTTGCGGACCCATCCCACGCGGCCCAGATTCTAGCGATCTACGCCCCGTTTTGCGAACAGACCTCCGCAGTCTCGTTCGAGACCGCGGCGCCCTCGATTGAGGAGATGCGGCAACGCGTCGAGAAGACGCTCGAGCACCATCCTTGGCTTGTCTGCACTCGCGAAAAAGAGATACTTGGCTATGTTTATGCTTCGACGTTCAATCCCAGGGCGGCCTACGCATGGTCGGCCAGCACCACGGTTTACATCAAGGAGGGTTTGCGTCGATCTGGCGTGGGAAGGGCGATTTACACCTCCTTGATCGAGCTCCTGCGGATTCAAGGTTTCAAAAGCGCGTTCGCTGGGACCACCCTTCCCAACCCTGGAAGCGTCGCGCTGCACCAGTCAATGGGGTTCCAGCAGGTTGGGATCTACCGAAACGCCGGCTATAAGGCGGGCGCCTGGCACAACGTCGCCTGGTGGCAGCTCGAGATGGGACCGTACGAAGTCGATCCTCCTCTGCCAAGAAGACTGGCTGAGATTCGGGGAACAAAACCGCTAGAAGACGCCCTGGCTCTGGGCGCGGAGGTCTTGGCGACTTCGCGAGCGGCTCTAGCTCTTCGAGGAAGACGGTGCTTAAGTGCGCTCGGCCAGCGGCTTGATGTTCCGGCTGGGGGGGCCGATGTAGCGAGCCCTCGGCCGCATGAGCCGATTGTGCTCGAGTTGTTCGATGATATGAGCAGACCAACCCGAGACGCGGGCAATCGCGAAAATGGGCGTATAGATCTCGGTCTCGAGGCCCATGTAGTGATAGAGCCGGGCGCTGGGCCAATCGACGTTCGGCGGTAGGTGCTTTTGCGCTGTAACCGCTTTCTCGATCGGCTCGGCCATCCGCTCCCAGCGGTCTTCACCAACTTCGGCAGCGAGCATCTTGCAATGCTCTTTGAGGATTTTCGCCCTGGGATCCCCTGTCTTGTAGACCCTGTGGCCAAAGCCCATGATTCGCTCTTTGCGTGCAAGGGCGTCTTGGATCCACTGCTCGGCTTTTTCAGGCGATCCCACCTGTTCCAGAACCTTCCAGGCTTCTTCGTTGGCGCCGCCGTGCAGCGGCCCCTTGAGCGTTCCAATTGCCGAGACGAGCCCTGAATAGAGGTCGGAGAGCGTCGAGACAGTCACTCGCGCAGCAAACGTCGATGCGTTCAATTCATGCTCGGCGTACAAAACAAGCGACAAATCGAACGCCTTTCGCATCGTTTCCGAAGGCGCCTTGCCATTGATCATGTACAAAAAGTTCGCGGCGTGATCGAGGTCGTCGCGCGGCGGCACCAGTGTAAGCCCCTTGCTGATCCTTTCGCGATAAGCCACGGCGGTGGCGAACTTCGCAATCGCGCGCTCCGCTTTGCGCAAATTCGCGGCGTGGTCGGAGGGCGGAGCGTTGACGTCCGGGTCGAAGTGGGAAAGAACGCTCACGGACGTCCGAAGAACGTCCATGGGATGGACCGAATCCGGGATCGAACGCATCAACTCGACAAGCGGTTCAGGGATGAGCCGATTTTGTCGCAGCCTGGCCTCGAAGTCCTTCAGTTGCGAGCGGTTCGGAAGCTCGCCTCGGAGCAAGAGATACGCAGTTTCTTCGAACGAAACCGTCTCAGCCAGATCCTCGATCCTGTACCCACGGTATTCCAGCCCCCCTTCGCCTCCCCTACCCTCGACGCTGGCGATGGACGTTTCGCTGGCGATAACTCCCTCGAGACCAGGATAATACTTGTCATCGGTCGATTCCGTACTCATGCCCTACTCCGATTGAATGGCTGTGCGCGTGGAGGCATTGCGTCGAGACCTTTGTCTCGCCGAGTGGGGGAAGACTTCTAAGCTATTCTATCGCGTGTTGCACGCAATGGGGCATCGACGAAGAAGGTTTTTTTCGGAACGCGACAGTCAGAATCGCTCTGGCTACGTCAAACCATGACGGGGGCGGAGCTCGTCAGAGCTTCGCCCCCGCCTGAAATAACGGCCCCGACGAGCACTCACCTACGAGGCGAGTTGCCCGTACCTTCCGCCCAGACTGCACGGACATGCTCGCGGGGTCGTCTTCGCGCTGAATCACTCTTTGTGATTTAGGTGGACGATCCTTCGCCGGAAAGGGGTTGTTCGATTTTTCACGAACAGAGCTTCGACGCCGCTTCAGTTCGCCGTGTGGGACTGAAACAACTGAGACAAGTCTCCCAGTTCCTCCGGACTCAAGCCGCCCAGCTTGCCTGCGAGCAGATTGATCAGCGTGAAGAATTGCTGAAGAGATTGGACGCGACGTCGTAGCGGTTCCAGAGCAGGGTCGAGCTCAATCGTCTGATTCGTCTTGGCAAGAACCAACAGTGTAGGATCGAGCTCTCGACGCTTCCGTTCACCCAGAATTCGCCGGAAAAGCGTCCAGACGTCGGTCTCTGCCCGAAAGAATTCTCGGCGTTCTCCTTGCCTGTGGACTTTGTGCACGACGCCCCAAGAGATTAGCTCGCGGAGGTTCATGCTGACATTGCCTCGAGAAACCCTCAGACGCATGCAAAGTTCGTCGGCGGTCCAATCGCTTCCGGTAATGTAAAGCAGGGCAAAGAGCTCTCCCATGGTCGCATTGATGCCCCACGACCGCGCCATGACGCCCCAGTGCTCCACAAATTCGCGCACGACCTTCTGGTCGGCGAACGGCTGATCGTCAGGTTTGTTCAACCCAGAGTCTTTCATGGAAGGCGCACGACCTCGCTCATTCGCCCAGAGAAAGCCGGCTCGAGCCTCGCGTTTCAGTCAATGCTTATAAAGGCCAAGCGATGGCTCCATCGATCTCCACGTCCGCATGCGATCGATTGCACCCGCTCGTAAGCATGACAATTCCCCAACTGCTGGAATGCGAGATTTCAGGAGAATGGAACGAGCCTCTTATCTTGAACAGCTCGGACTCCCCGATTCAAGCCCTGGCTCGACGAGTCAGAAACTCCCTTCAGAACCACGAGATGCGTTCGTCCCAATCACTGAATCGTATACCGAAGATGGGTCGCTCCATGCATCACTCCTCGACCGATACACCTCTTTAAGATCGTTGGATCTTAGGAAAAATGGCAAAACCTGCGGCTTGGTGTGTTTACCCAAGTTGCCTGCTTGACACAGTTCAGGAAAAAACTAGCCTCCTTGGTGAATAACGGGTTACAATCAACTATCGAAGTGCGGGAAGCGACTTCGAACGAGCGGTTGATCGCACACTCTCATACAATCTTGCCGGCGAAAACGTGCCTGGCTTGATTTTGGAGACTCTTCCATGCCAGAGACCGTGGTCCACTTCCAAATTCGGATGCCTCCCTCTCTTCATGAGCAGCTTGCGACTTGGGCCAAGGAAGACAAGGCTTCGCTCAACGCGCTCATCGTGGGGATTCTAGAGAAGGCGATCGAGCAGCACGAGAACAAGGCGGCGGCAAAAACGTAAATCCACTTCCGCTTATGGTCCGTGGTTCTGGATTTCCGACCGTCGCTCGTGAACTCTCGCCCGGGGCAGTGCGTCTGCTATTGAGACCGCAGCTCCAAGCGGCTAAGTTCTCTCTCATGCGTTTCCCCGATAGCTCAATCGGTAGAGCGAGTCCGCCGAAGGCGGATTAACCGCTAGGTTCAAGGTGAGGTGATTTGCAAGTAAGATTCCCCGATTGCTCGATTTTAGTGAGAGTCCATTCCCCGATAGCTCAATCGGTAGAGCGAGTCCGCCGAAGGCGGATTAACCGCTAGGTTCAAGGTGAGGTGATTTGCAGGTAAGATTCCCCGATAGCTCGATTTTAGTGAGAGTCCATTCCCCGATAGCTCAATCGGTAGAGCGAGTCCGCCGAAGGCGGATTAACCGCTAGGTTCAAGGTGAGGTGATTTGCAAGTAAGATTCCCCGATAGCTCGATTTTAGTGAGAGTCCATTCCCCGATAGCTCAATCGGTAGAGCGAGTCTGCCGAAGGCGGATTAACCGCTAGGTTCAAGGTGAGGTGATTTGCAGGTAAGATTCCCCGATAGCTCGATTTTAGTGAGAGTCCATTCCCCGATAGCTCAATCGGTAGAGCGAGCGGCTGTTAACCGCTAGGTTCAAGGTTCGAGTCCTTGTCGGGGAGCTTGGGTGGTTATTCCAGAATCGGTAGAGCGAGTCCGCCGGAGGCGGATTAACCGCTAGGTTCAAGGTTCTCCGCCTTCGGCGGATTGTCGGGGAGCTTGAGTTACTACGTCTACGTCCTCATTAGTGACACAACCGGTCGTCGCTACATCGGCCAAACCGACGATCTCGAACGTCGACTGGCAGAACATAACGACTCCACCTTGAATCCAAGAAAGCATACGTCGCGGAATCAAGGTCCATGGCGATTGGTCTACTCGGAAGAGTTCGAGACGCGGGCTGAGGCGATGAAACTCGAGAAATGGCTCAAGTCTGGCGTGGGACGCGCCTGGCTCGATCGCTCAATCAGTAGAGCGAGTCCGCCGAAGGCGGATTAACCGCTAGGTTCAAGGTTGTCGGGGAGCTTGAGTTACTACGTTTATGTCCTCATAAGCGAAACGACAGGTCGCCGCGACATCAGCCAAACCGACGACCTCGAACGTCGACAGGCCTAGTATCACGACGCGACCTTAAACCCGCGGAAGCATACCTTGCGGAACTTTGGTCCACAGCGCCTGGTCTATTCGCAAGAGTTCCAGACGCGGGCAGAGCCGATGGTATGCGAGAAATGGCTCAAGTCTGGCGTGGGACGCGCCTGGCTCGTTGCCACGATCGGTAGAGCAAGTCCTCTGAAGGCGGATTAATTGCTGGTTCAAGAGTCGAGCCGCCTGCGACTCAGTCTTGCCGATGACCAGAAGGCGCTGTTCTTCCAAGTCGGATGAGCATACAACCTAAGTTCGAGGATTTGAGAGCCGGCCTGAATGGTCGATGCAATATCCCTCTTGGGTTTGGATGCGCAACTTGTGCTGGCCCGGCGGCGTCGATCGATTGATCCCGTCCGAACTCGTGCACCTCCGATAAGAACCTTCGAACGGCAAAGAGCTTGAACGGGTGTATGCCAATGCAATTCGACAAACGCGACACTGCACTGGTCGTCATTGATCCACAGAACGACGTCTTGAGCGAGGCCGGACTCTCCTGGGCCCTCGTCGGCGCAAGCGTCAAGGAGAACAACACCGTTGAGAACTTGGCCCGCCTCTTCATGGCGGCGAAAGCCAACGACTTCGGCGTCTTTATTTCGCCGCATTACCTTTACCCGCACGACCAAGCCTGGCAATTCGGCGGCGTCGTGGAAAAGTCGATGCTCGAGAGCAAGGAATTCTTCCGTCCTAGTCCGCTCGGAATCGAGGGTTTCGCGGGTTCGGGCGATGATTGGCTCGAACAGTACAAGCCCTTCATCGAGGACGGAAAGACCGTGGTCGTCAGTCCTCACAAATTGTGGGCGCCTCAAACCAACGACCTGGTCTTTCAGCTCTGCAAACGTCGGATCAACAAGATCATTCTTGCCGGAATGTTGGCCAACCTGTGTGTTGAGAGTCACCTCCGAGAGTTGCTCGAGCAAGGATTCGAGGTCGCAGTGGTCAAGGACGCGACCGCTGGCCCCCGACACCCTGACATCGGCGACGGCTACAAAGCAGCGGTCGTCAACTATGGATTCCTGGCGAACCGGGTCCTGACAACCGAAGAAGCTGTGAAGGAAATGCAGTGATCGCCAAGTGATGCAAGCTGCGGCAACCTAGCCCAAGACGAAGCCTGTCTGAACCGCTCGAGTGTGCTTCTCGTTCCTCCCTCAGCTTTTCGCGTCCTGATCGGCTCGAGTGGTGTTGGACTCCGCCAAAGCCCGTTCGATCCGCCGGTCCGGAATGAGCCAGAGTAAAGCCGCCAGTACATAGAGGAGCTCTGAAAACCAGGTGTTCACATAGGCAAGCGGAATCGCCGCAATGTACAACAGGGGCGACAGAACGCCCTTGAGATCCTTCCCCACGGCGCGCCTGAGCACGGACTCGTTGCCATGGACTCGGACGATGACTGTTTGCAAGATCAGATATGCGAATGCTGAGAAGAGCAGCACAATTCCATACAGCGCGGTGGGCGCCGCCGCGACGTGGTTGCGCCCACCCAGCCCGTGACGAAGGGAATTAGCGAAAGCCAAAACAACAAATGTAGGTTGGCCCAGAGAATCCCGCCTGTTACCTGGTGGGCGGCGTGCAGCATGTGATGGTGATTGTTCCAGTAGATTCCGACATAAACAAAACTCAAAACGTAGCTGAGGAATACGGGAAGAATCGGTTTCAGGTCGATGAACTCCCCCGCTCTCGGAGCTTTCATTTCCAAAACCATGATCGTGATGATAATCGCCAGAACGCCGTCGCTAAAGGCTTCAAGTCTGTTCTTTGTAAATGGCGCCCGCATGATGATGATCGATTTCCCAGATCGTAGGCAGTCTCGCGATTGGAAATAGCGAACACTATACGCTGGCTAACGCGGCGAAGAACATGGGAGAGGAAACCTCATCAATCGACCTGGTTTCCGCCGGCCGAAGAACCCGTCATCATGAAAGGATCGGAAGCCTCTGAGTCGGACCGAGTCGAGACGAGGTGCACCCGGTGACAGACGCCGAGAAGATCGTCGAGACGTCGATGGGCTTTTTCAGGGGAAAAGCCCTCTGCGCAGCCGTTCGCCTCGGCGTCGCCGATGCACTCGAAGATGGCGAGATGAGCCTCGAAGAACTGGCCAGAGTGGTTGAAGCGAATCCTGATGCGCTCTATCGGCTCCTCAGGGCCCTGGCCAGCGTCGGCTTTTTCCAAGAAACGGCGCCAGGTCGTTTTGTGCTGACTCCACTTGGTCAACCGCTGAGGCGCAACGCCCCCGATTCAGTTTGGGCCTCGGTCATCTTCTGGGCGGACCTGCTCGCCGACTCGTGGACTTATCTTGCGGAATCCGTACGCGCGGGCGGAAAGTTCGGAACCGACGCGGAGAGGGCGAGGCAAGGCGTGAAGTCGCGTTGGTCTCTGGAACCCGACGCCAGGTCGATTTTCCACGCCGTCTTCGCCGAACCAAGCCCTGAGAGCATGGCTCCGATCGTCGACGCCTACGACTTCTCAACTTCCCGAGTCGTGGCCGATCTTGGAGGCGCTGGAGGAGGCCTGATCGCCGCGATCCTGATGACGTATCCGAACGTCCGCGGAATGCTCGTCGACCGCGAAGAGGCCGTGGCGAAAGCAAAACTCAGGATGGTTGAGGCTGAGCTTTCGAAGCGATGCGAATTGATCGTGGGCGACGTCCTCGAGGCCGTTCCCGCTGGATCGGACCTTTATATCATGAAGAATGTGCTCCACGGTTACGACAACGACAATGCTCTGCGCATACTCCAGAACTGTCGATCCGTCTTGAATGCCGAAGGCAGGCTCTTGGTCGTCGAGGCCGTTCTACCCACTCGCGTCGCCGAGGCGGATACAGGACTCGAGGGCGTCTTCATGGCCGATCTCAACATGATGGTGGTGACGGGAGGTCGTGAACGCAGCGAGTCCGAGTGGACCTCGCTCCTTTCTTCGGCTGGTCTCGCGCTTCGCCGGATCATCTCAGTTCACGGGGCAGCGGTTTGCATCATCGAGGCAGCACGAGCCGGGTGACATTAGCGTCCAAAAGTCGGGTCTTTCTCCCACTTCAAAACGGCCAATCCTCGCCAAGTGCCTGGCGCTGGAGCGCTCTGAGTTGGTCGGTGGCGGTTTCGGCCATGTCGAGCAATGTCCCGAGCTGGGCTCTCGAGAAAACCCCTCCCTCGCCGGTGCCCTGAACTTCAACCAATCCGCCGCCGCCGAGCTTCACGACGTTGAAGTCGACATCCGCTCGCGAGTCTTCGGAGTAATCGAGATCAACCAGTGGCGCTCCGTCGACGATCCCCACGCTGATCGCCGCGATGCTGTCCCGGAGGACCAAGCCAATCGGTATTTCGCTTCGCGTCTTGAGCGCGTCGACCACAGCCACAAACGCCCCTGTCACGGCCGCGGTGCGAGTGCCTCCGTCGGCTTCGATCACGTCGGCGTCGACGTGAATCGTCCAAGCGCCAAGTGCCTTTGTGTCGATCACAGCTCTCAGGCTCCTGCCGATCAAACGCTGGATCTCGGTCGATCGGCCGTCGCTGCCGCGTGATTTTCGGGTTGGCGTACTGCCAGGCAACATCGCATACTCGGCCGTCAGCCAGCCCACCCCTTTGCCTTCGAGGAAAGGGGGCACTTTGTCGACGATCTGCGCCGTAGCCAAAACGGTGGTGCCCCCTGCCCTGTAGAGCACGCTGCCAGCGCTATTCCTGGCGAACCCGCGCTCGAAGGTCACAGGACGAAGATCGCTGGCCGAACGTCCGTCGTTTCTCGACATGCTGGTGCTCTTCTTTATTGATCAATGGCCGCTCGGATTGCCACCGAACCGAGCAATCCAAACATCTAGACGTCCACTTCCAAGAGATCGAGCAAAAGCGCCTTCTGGAAATGGAGCCTATTGGCCGCCTGGGGTATGACGCGGCTTTGTGCTCCGTCCAAGACCTCGCTGGTCGTTTCCTCGCCGCGACGTGCAGGTAGACAGTGCAGGAATATGGCCTTTGGTCCTGCGCGGGACATCAAGTCGGCGTCGACGCGAAACGGCTCGAACGCACTCCTGCGCAGTTCCGCCTCGGCCTCTTGCCCCATGCTCGCCCAGACGTCGGTGTAGACCACGTCCGCCCCGGCGACTGCTCGACGCGGGTCGGTCCGTACTTCGTACGAAAAACCGGGAAAATGGGTCTTCATCCTCGCCTCGAATTCGGCAGGAAACCCATAGCCCGAAGGCGCAGCCAAGGTGAATTCGAGCCCCAAGAGGGCAGACGCTTGCGCCAGCGACCGCGCGACGTTGTTGCCGTCTCCCACGAACACAAGCCTGCGACCGGCAAGAGATCCGAACGCCTCCTTGATCGTCAGGACGTCGGCCATCGCCTGGCATGGATGCGCCGAGTCGGAAAGCGCGTTCACGACCGGAATCGTTGCGTGGCGAGCGAGCTCTTCGATGACCGTCTGCGCGAAGGTGCGCACAGCCAGAACGTCGACGTACTGGCTGACCACCCTGGCAAAGTCGGCGACGGTTTCTCGAACGCCAAGGCCGACGTCCTTGCCTTTGAAGAACGACGCGGATCCGCCAAGCTGTGCGATCGCGGCTTCGAAGCTAACGCGGGTCCGGAGCGATGGCTTGTCGAAAACCAAGCCCAGGGTCCTGCCCGCGAGAACCTGGGGCCGGCGTCGTGGATCGTCGCTGGCCTTCAGCCTCTCGGCCAGTTCAAGCAGCCCCTCGGCTTCGGCGGGCTCGAGATCAAAAAGATCGACGAAATGACGAACCACTGCGTTCGATTCCTCCACGGTTCATACGCCTGCGAGACTGCCGAGCACCTTGGATAGAATCGCACAGCCCTGGTCGATCTGATCGTCTTCGATGTTCATCGCGGGCAAGAGTCGAACGACATTCACATTCGTCGCATTGACAAGCAAGTTTTGCTTGAGGCATTCTTCGACCACGCGCGAGGCGTCGCCTTCGATTTCCACGCCGATCATCACGCCGGCGATCCGAATGTCCTTCACAAAGCGGGGATATCGCGATCGGATCGATTCGAACCCAGCTCGGAAGCGTTCTCCAACCTGTTTGCAGCGATCGAGAAGGTTCTCATCTTCGATCGTTTCGATGGTCGCCAGGCCGGCTCGACAAGCCAACGGGTTTCCTCCGAACGTGCAGGCGTGAGTGCCAGGTTTGAGCAGCGACGCAATTTCGGGCTTGGCGATCATCACGCCCGCGGCCACTCCCGACGCCAAAGCCTTGGCGCAGGTCAGGATGTCTGGCTCGACGTTGTAATAGCGGTGTGCGAACCACTGTCCCGTCCTGCCCATGCCCGTCTGCACTTCGTCAAGAATCAGGAGAGCCGCCGTTCTTGTGACAGATCTCTTTGAGGCCCGATAGGTAGCCGGGAGCGGGCAGACGCACTCCGCCTTCGCCTTGAATCGGCTCGATCAGGATCGCCGCGGTCTCGGAATCGACCGCGGCCTCGGCGGCGGCTAAGTCGTTGTGGGGGATGTAGCTAAAACCGGGGACCATCGGTTCAAAGCCTGCGTGATACTTAGTCTGAGCCGTCGCCGTCATCGCCGCATAGGTTCTGCCGTGGAAGCTGCCCTCGACGCTGACGATCTTGAACTTGCCCTTCGGCTTGCCATACAGTCGAGCGAGTTTGATCGAAGACTCGATCGCCTCGGTACCGCTATTGCAAAAGAAGCACTGGCCGCCGAACGACCTCTCGGACAAAGCCTTGCCGAACGCGGCTTGAGGCTCGGTGTACCAGGTGTTGGGCACATGAATCAGTTGACCGACCTGGTCACGCACAGCCTCAACCACGCGCGGCGGACAATGGCCCAAGAGATTGCAGCCCCAGCCGTTGAAAAGGTCGAGATAGCGGTTCCCCTCGGCGTCCCAGACCCAAGAGCCTTCGCCCCTGGCCAGGCATACTGGGAACTTTCGGTAGTTGGCGATGATATAACGGTCGTAGAGGGAGATCGTCTCGGCGGAGGATAGCGTTGCGACCGTGGACACTTCTGGTTCTCCCTTCAATCACAAGATCCGATTGAGGTCGGGGGGGGTTCAATTTCCAAAGCAAGTAGGACTCGATGACTCAATACAGCCGCGCAAGGTTCATACCGAAAACCCAGTTGGCGAGAGGATCAGCTTTTAGCAAGGACCTTCGACCGGTTCGCATGTCCGTTGACAATGGGCCTTTCGAGCGTGATCTCGGTGCCAATTCCGCTGTGAGTGTACATCTCCAAGAGCAGCGAATGGCTCAATCGGCCGTCGATGACGTGAACCTTACCAACCCCAGCCTCGAGGCTCTCCAAGCAAGCGTCGATCTTGGGGATCATTCCTTTGTCGACGACTCCGCGCTCGATAAGATCGCGGCACTCCGCGGGGACCAAGCGCGAGAGAATCGTTGAAGGATCCTTGCGGTCGAGCAAGATGCCCGGCGTGTCGGTGAGAAAGACCAGCTTGTCGGCCTTGATCGCTCGGGCGACCGCCGCGGCCGCGGTATCGGCGTTCACGTTCAAAAGCACACCGTCGTCGTCCTCGGCAAGGCAAGGCAACACCGGCACGACGCCCGCGAGGCAAAGGTTTTCGATCAAAGAAACCTCGACGTCGGTCACCTCGCCGACGCGGCCCAAATCGAGCAAATTGCCTGCCTCGTCGGACATCTCGAGCTTCTTGCCGAAGAGACACTGAGTCGTCTTATGATGCAAGCCGGCGGCGTTCCCGCCAAACTTCTTGATGTGACCGACAATGTCTTTATTGATTTCCTCGGCAAGCACCCTGGCGACGATCTCGAGGGTGGCGTCGTCGGTAAAGCGTCTGCCGGCCACGAAGCGCGGCACGATTCCAGCTCTTTCCATCGCGGCCGAAATCGCCTTGCCGCCGCCATGTACGACGACGGGCCTCATGCCCACGGTCTGCATGAAAACGATGTCGACCAACAGAGCACGGAGGGCCTCGACCTCCTCCATGACCGAACCGCCCAGCTTGATGACGGTGTATTTGCCGCGGAACTGACGGATGTACCAGAGCGCCTCGATCAGGGCGTCGGCCTTGTGGATCTCTTCTTCATACACTCGCGCAAACCCCTTGTCCCGAAGTTTTGCAAAACGTTATTCTTAAGCCAGCGAGATGGAATGTAAAGTGAGTTTCTCGCGAAAAGTCCGACATGGAGGTCGTTGCGAATGCCCAGTCCCGCCCCGAACTCGCGCCTTCACCTCTGGTACAACCGCCTCCTTTGGTTTGCATTGGGCGCCTGCGCTCTCGCGGGCTTGGCCTTCAACATCTGGATCGGCCTGGACCTCGACGATTCGGGAAACCTCGAGACCACCCTCGCCTATGCGGCTGCCGGACAATTCGACCGAGGTCCTGGATCTCTCTACGGACCGTTCTCGCGCTCGAATCCGTTCGTCCTCATTCAGGCGCCGGTTTACTTTCGTCTGACCGGTCTTCTGGCCGCGCCAATGGTTACGGTGGGTGCAAGACCCATCGACGCAGTATTCCTCGCGGGAAGGGCGATCTCGTTCGTCAGTTTTCTGGGGTGCCTGTTGATTGCGGCGAAACTGGCAAGCCGCGACGGTGCGGCTTCGTGCGCTGGGGTCTGGTCTGCACTCTTGGTCGCGGCGTCGCCCCTTCTGGCAGGTTTTCCCGTCACAGTTAGGCCAGACATGTTCGGCGTTTGCATTCAGAGCTTGGGCGTGTTGATGCTCTTGCGGGCATCGACAACCAAGAAATTCACTTCCGACGACTCTTGCCCGCGTTCTTGCTCTTCGGGCTCGCCATGTGTGTCAAGCAGCACTTCGTCGCCGGATGGGCTTCGGGAACGGTTATGCTCGCATGGAGCTGGATCCATAAGCGAATCTCGATGTCCAAAGTACTGGCGGCGGAGCTTGCCGCGATCGCCGCGGTGCTCGTGATTTTCGCGAGCGAATCGATCGCGACACATGGGATGATTCTCGAGTCAACCCTCCAGATTCCCAGAGATTTGAAGGCCATCAGTGGAGGTTCTTGGGGGCACGTGGCCTCGGCTTCTCTGGAGGTCTTCAGGCGGTCTGCAGGTTTGGCGGTTCTCGGCGGAGTGATCGCCCTGGCAATCAGACCTCGAGGAAAGCCAATGACCACGGACATGGTCCTTTTGCTCTGGTTGATGCTCGAGCTCGCCGAGTTTGTCGTGCTTTGCTTGGGCAGCTCGGGCACATGGTACAACTATGCACTCCAAGCCGTGATCTGCGGAGCCGTGCTTGCGGGAAGAGGTTTGGCGGCATTGGATGTTAGTCGAGCGCGCGTGCTTCGGCTTTCGTTCGTGGCGCTGGCCGTCGTCTTGCTCGCGGCACACGAGGCGCGGTTGACAGTCAAAGCCGTGCGTGCGCGAATCGAAGAGTCGAACGCTCTCGAGGAACTCTTGGCGGACGACCGCGTTCGCGCGAGCGATCGCTCCGAGCGTTTCTTTGCTCAACTGCCGCAATACAATCGGATGTATGGCAGAACCGACCTGATCTACGACGATTGGCTCTATCACTCTTATGAAACGCTCGAAAAAGTTGAACCGCTCGGGAATTGGCTCGAGCCGGAGCTCGCTCTGGGAAGGGTTCGGTTGATCGTTTCACCACAGAGAATTGGACAAAACGCGCCAGGGCTCGAGGCGACTTTCGAGGATCTGGGCTACGCTCTCGAAGCCAAGTTTGGACCGTACAATGTCTGGCAGCGAATCGGACCCGAACGTGACCACGCCAAACGAGCCGACAGAGGCCCAAGCTCCGCTTCAGCCGGCCGAGTCGTTGCTAACCGCCGCCGATGAGCTCTCTACCGACTTGCCAGAACCCTGGTTGGCCAGGCCGTTCGTCCTCGATCACGACCCGGAGGACTACCTTCGCATCGTCGCCAACCCGTTTCTCGCGTTCTTTGTTGTCGTAATTGCGTTGGGGATCCTCTGGGCTGTGTCGGCTCTGGCCCCGCCCAGCAGTACCAAGAACACGATCATTCCGCTCTCTTTCGTTTTGGCGTTTTTCCTGCACTGGAGGTTCTACCAATACCATTGCCTGGACTGCGGAGGGACTGGACGATTGACGAAATGGAAGCGCCATACGTGCCCGGTCTCCGAGGAGCGCAGGCGGCTCGGCAGGCGGCGTCTACTGCGCGGACCAACGCCCGCAATCCAGGTCATTGCATGGGTTTACATCCTGTGTATGGTTGCAATCGCCGCCGAAGCGTACGTCTACGCGTGGAGCCGAAGGTAATTGCGCGCGAGGACGCTGAGGGAGTTGTTGGGAGCCCAAGAGCCGCCGCCGGCCCATTCTCCACAACTATATACTTGATCACAGGCCCCGACGTCGGTAGAATCTGTTGAGAAATAAGGACCCTGGGCGCGAACCTACAAGATCGTTCGAGCGTCCAAGGCGGTTGTTAGACCTATAGTCGCTGTGGGGGTTTTGTCATTTTCGAGGCTGGCCGCTTCGGACGAGACTCGAGATTTCTTTTTCGGTGGTCTGATTTTGGAGTAGCACCGGCAGCCGTCGCAATCTCCTGTTTGATCGTCCCGAAGGCCGATTAAGGATATTGCGGAACACGACATCACTGCCCGATGGGGCGGAAGCGAGGGTAAAGCCATGTTGAACCGTATGACCCAGACGCGATCGGCCAAGGCAAACCGGCTGAACAATAGCGCGCGGTCGCTCGTCGTCATGACGAACGGTAACATGGGAACCTCCGCCCTGCGCATACGCCCAGAGCATTCGATTCCCATTTCGTTTGAACATGCATCGCACGAACGCCCGGCGTTAGCCTCGCTCGAGAGCACACTCAGGCGCAGGAACCCGCTATGGCTTGGGACCGATCGACTTCGTTACGTCGATTGCTCGGTCTCGAGTCGTTGCAAACGTCCGGCTGGCTATCAACGTCAAGTTCAATCCGTCGCCGATCGAGATTCGAGGTCGAACAGGACCATGAATTCGGTCGGTAAGCGCCAGGTCTGGCGCGTGGCGGGCTTGACGAGCCCAGCGGTAGGACGGGCGGCGTTTGGCCGCCCCAATACCGGCGGTTGATCGGTCCTGGCGGCGTCTCTCGTGGTCGAACCCACTCATGAAGCGGGTTCTTGGCAGGCCCCGAAACGCTCACCAAACCGAAGTGCGGAAGGCGACCGTCAGAACGTTTGAAGTCTGACGCGTTCACCGCGCCCCAATTGAAACCAGGTCGGCCGACGATTCGCGCTGGCCCGAGCCAAACATTTGCGTCGAGAACGGCTTCGCCCGCTCGTCTATCGCAAAGACATAGGCTTGGCCCGAAAGCGTTGGCCTGAATGTGGATTCCAACACCCGCGAGCGTTCTATCGAGCTCGCAGGGGGCAGCGTAAGAAGATGGGAGAGTGCGCCGTGGTGGCTTTTGTGGAGTCGAAGACCGAGACGCATGGGCGTTGGGGAGAACTGGCGGAACTCGTGGTGCGCGCGCAAGACGGCGATCGCGAGGCCTTTGGAGAACTCGTAAGCCAATTCCAGCCGACCGTTTACGCGGTCTGCTTGCGGCGGCTGGGAAACCCGAGCGAGGCGCTCGAGTTGACCCAGGAGGTCTTCTTGCACGTGATGAACCGGATCGACCAGCTCCGCGACCCTGAGCGTTTTGCTGGTTGGCTGCGACAGGTCGCCGCGCGCATGGCCATTAACCAGGCCACGCGTAGAAAGGCCCCTCTGGGCGTCGAGATCGACGTTCTGGAGGGAGTCGGCGCCGAGCGCCAGGACCCGCTCGACGAGCTGATCCTCCGCGAACGCGCTGCCAAGCTCTACGAGGGCCTTGGCAAGCTCAAGCCGCTGGACCGCGAAACGCTGATTGCCTTCTACATCCAGGAGCAATCGCTTCTGGAAATGGCAGAGCGGTTCGAGGCGCCCGTCGGTACCATCAAACGTAGGCTTCACGTGGCGAGAAAGCGGCTCAAGGACGAGCTCGCCTCCGACTCCCCCTTCGGCGAGTGGGAAGACCCCACCCCCTTTGAAGAGTCCGAGGAAGAGCTCGACGCCATGCTCGTCGGTTAAACACGAGACCTGCCAACCCAAGAGCGCCGGGCGGCCGGGCGATCAATCGCCTGACGCCTCGGCGCTCTTTTCGTTGGCAGCTCGTTCCGACAGATAGCTGTTCACTCTGCTTTTCAACCGTGCGTAATCCAGATAAGAAAAACCGATGACCGGGCCCGCGATAGCAACCGCGGTGACGCGCCCCGATCCCAGGGCTTCGAAACGCCGAGAAAAGCGCGAAGAGCATAAGGCCCACCACACCCATGACGATCGATAATACGATCGTAGAGCCTCGATATTTCTTGAGCTGATCCTCGACAGGCTCGGCGCCCAGGCGAATTCTGCCTAGCTTACGCTGCCAGGCCGCGTCCCCAATCTCCGAGGCGCGTTGTTCGATTCTGTCTGCCATGCCGATGCCTCGCATGCTCGCGGAAGACGCAGTTCATTCGCACGATCGTAACAGCGTCTGTTCGTCTTTACCCTGCCAACTCTCGGAGCTTTCTGATCAAATCCACAGCGGTCTCCGGAGTGACCTGATCCGGGTTTAGCTCGCGAAGCTCCGCGACGAGCGGATCGGGCAGAGCCGCGAAAAGGCTCCCTTGGAGCGATTTTGCCGACTTGACCTTGCGGATGGGCGCGGTCGTGGGCGCTGGCGGCTGGTCCTGATGCTGCTTCTCGAGAAAGGCTAATATCGTCTTGGCTCGCTCGAGCAAAGCGGTCGGCACGCCGGCGATCCGAGCGACGTGGATTCCGTAGCTCTGATCAGCGCCGCCCGGAACGATTCTGTGCAAGAACACGATCTCGCCCGCTTGCTCGCGGACGGCGACGTTCGCGTTCTTGAGCCTGGGCTTCGATTTCTCCAGGTCCACCAGTTCGTGATAATGCGTGGCGAAAAGCGTACGGCAACCCACGACGTCGTGGATGTGCTCCGTAATCGCCCAGGCCAGCGAAATGCCGTCGAACGTGCTCGTTCCCCTGCCGATCTCGTCGAGGATCACCAAGCTCCGCTCGGTTGCGTTGTTCAGGATGTTCGCGGTCTCGGTCATTTCGACCATGAAGGTGCTCTGCCCGCGCGCCAACTCGTCGGTGGCGCCCACTCGCGCGAAGAGCCTGTCGGTTACCCCGATTCTGGCACGTTTGGCTGGTACAAACCCGCCGATCTGCGCCAAGAGCGTAATCAAAGCCACTTGGCGAATGTACGTGCTCTTGCCAGCCATGTTGGGACCTGTGATGAGCAAGATCGAGCCTGTCTCCGGATCCAGGTGCGTATCGTTCGGAACAAAGGCGCCCGGCGGCAGCAGCAAGTCCAGCACGGGGTGCCTGCCCTGCTCGATTTCCAGCACCGGGTCAGCGACGACGTCGGGCTTGATGTAGCCTTGACGTACAGCCAACTCCGCAAGCGATGCCAATGCGTCGACCCGAGCCAATACCCCTCCTGCCTGGATCAACCGCGGCGCCTCGGCTGAAACGCGGTCGCGGAGCGTCGTGAATAGTTCGTACTCGAGCTCCTTGGCTCGGTCCTCTGCCCGCAGCACTTTGTCTTCATATTCCTTCAGCTCGGGCGTAATGTACCGCTCGGCGTTCTTGACCGTCTGCTTGCGAATAAAATCGCTGGGAACCTTCGAACCCTGGGCGTGCGTGATCTCGATGTAATAGCCAAAAACCTTGTTGAACCCGACCTTCAGGTTGTTGATCCCCGTCGAACGGATCTGCTCGGCCTGATACTTCGTAATCCACGATTTGCCCCCTTTGGCAATCTGCCTCAGTTCGTCCAAGCTCTCGTGGAATCCTTCACGGATGAGCCCCCCTTCCTTGATGGCCAGCGGCGGGTCGTCGACGATCGCCGCTTCAATCGACGTGCGCACCTCGGTGCAAAGCTCGAGGCTTTCCTCGAGCTCGCATAAGAGCTTCGAGGACCTTGCCGCGAGCGTGGCCTTCAACTCGGGCAAGAGCGAAAGCGTCTTGGCCAAGGCGGCCAGATCGCGCGGCGAAGCCCTCCCCGTCCCCACCCTGCCCGCCAACCTCTCCAGATCGTTGGCCTCTTCCAGACGCTCCCTCAAGGCGTTCCTCAGCTCGGGCTTTTCGACGAGCTCCGAAACCGCGTCCTGACGCTTCACAATCTCGCCAAGCTCCGCCAAAGGCGCGCCCAACCACTCAGCCAACAGTCGCGAGCCCATCGCCGTCGAACACCGATCGATCACGTGCAAAAGCGAACCTTCCCTCACGCCTTCCCTCAACGTCTTCGTCAATTCGAGCCCGCGCCTGGTCGTCTCATCAAGCGCCAATATATGATCGCGTTTATACGGATAAAGCCGCACGAGGTGCGCCAGCGTGCTCATCTGAGTATCTCTCAAATACGCAAGCAAAGCCCCCGCGGCCTGGACTTCGACAGCCGAATCGTCGACGCCAAAGCCCGTAAGCGTGGTGGTGCGGAAATGGTCGAAGAGAACGGCTTTCGCTTGCTCGGGTTGAAAGTCCCAGGAAGGCCTCGTGGTGACGGCGGTCTTGCGGCTCTGCTCGCGTATCGCCTGCAACCAGGCTTGGTCGAGGGCGAGCTCGCTGACGATCACCTCCGCGGGGCCGATGCGGCAAAGCTCGTCCAACAGCTCTCGCTTCAAAGCCGAGGTGAGAGAGAACTTGCCGGTCGAGAGCTCCACCCAGGCCAGGCCCATCTTGCCCCTGACCTCAACCACCGCCGCCAGGTAGTTCGAAGCCAGCGGATCCAAGAGAGCTTCGTCGGTTAAGGTTCCGGGCGTGACGATCCGCACGATGTCTCGCTTGACCAGTCCCTTGGCGAGCTTTGGGTCTTCCACTTGCTCGCAGACCGCGGCGCGCACGCCCAGTGAAACCAATCTGGCCAGGTAGGTCTCGAGTGCTGGATGTGGAAAACCTGCCATCGGGACGGCGTTTGGGCCTTTGTCCCTGGTCGTCAGAGTCAGGCCGAGAAGTGCCGACGCACGCTCGGCGTCCTCGGAAAACATCTCGTAGAAATCGCCCATCCGAAACAGCAGAAGCGCTTCGGGATCGCGCGCCTTGAGCTCGCGATACTGCTGCATCATCGGCGTGTTCGAGGGTTCGTTCGTCATCGACTGGGTGGGAAAAACAGACGGACAGGCGCTGGCACACAACGCCCGTCCGTGATCAGAAAACGTGTTCAATAATGCCGGAATTAGAACTTGTCGAGCGCTTGCTGCTCTTCTTCGTAGATTTCGAACACCTGGTCGAGCCTGGTGATCTTGAACACTTCTAGAAGGTCGGGACGGATCGAGCAGAGCTTCAACTTGCCCTTCGCCGCGTTCACCTTCTTTTTCAGGTTGATCAGCTTGCCCAAAGCTTGACTGGAAAGGAACTGAACGTCGCCGAAATTCAAGAGAATCTGCTTGTGTCCTTCCTTCTCAACCAAGCTGTAGAGCTGGTCGCCGACCTCCTGGATCGATTCGTCGGTGATGAGTTGCTTGTCGACAAAGCTGACGACCGAAACTCCGTCGATGGTCTCCAATCGGAGGCGACGGCGTGGGGGTTGAGACATCTGGGACACTCCCGTCCGCTCGCGAAAACCCGGGCTTAAGACCTTCCGTAGGATCGTTTCCGGGCGGACCGCACGGCCTGCCAACCAGAAAATCCAGAAAAGCCAGGAGCAACGGCTCGGAGCAAAATAGATACATTAAGCTAAACCCGGAGGGTGGGCAAATTCAAGTGGGCTTCTCATCGATCAACACACGAAGAAGCCAGGTTTGTCCGTCCGAGGGCCCGACCCTAATAACCCGCACGTTCGGACCAAGGGACTCAGGATCGTCCATTCGCTGGCTTGGTCAAACCATTCGCGAAAACCCCGAGGCTGTGAACGCTCGCATGAGCCGCGGGATTCGCAGTCCGTACGCTGGACGTCTGAGAATGGGGCTTTTCCGCCGCGGAGACCACTCTCTGGTGCACGACGGGGCGCGGATGCATCAAGCGTTTGGCGGATTTATTGCTCGCCTTGACGCCGGCCTGTGGCAAAGTCGTCCCAGCCTCGGAGCTCGCCGAGGTCCCAACGCTCGTCGTTGTTTGCGGCGAATTGACGATCGGAGCCGTTATCGGAGCAGCCGCTCCGCCACCGCCTGCCGGCGATCCTCCTGAACCATTGCTTGAGATCGAAGGCGTTGGCGGCGTTGGGTTTGGAAGCCCAGACACGTTCAAGTCCAGTTGATAGCCGCCCACCCCAAAGACGTCGTGAGTTCGCGCCCGAAACCGCGATGATATAGGTCTCTCCTGGCGTCAGCGTCACCGACGCGGTTTCGTTCGTCGAGTAAGAGCCCGGTTGGGATTGTTGAGCCAAGACGTCGCTCGAGGCGTCGAGGACTTGGATCATCGGGCTCAAGAGACTCACCCCGCCAGCCTGCGCGGTCGCTTGGAGCGTCAATCCACTAAGGTTGGGGGCTGTGTAGCGGAAATACTCGACGTCGCCGATCGTCGCCAGCTCCACGCCCTGCACCACGCCCTGACCCTGGGCGTTCACCAACGAGTTCGTCGAAATGGCGCTCGCAGTCGATATCCCCACGCCCTGCTGCTGATAGGCATCAAGCGTCCTTGCGCCGTAAAGATCCTGAATCCCCGCGACGTCCCCAGGGCCCAGACCGGTCCTCACGCCTTGGTACGATTCGAACATGACGTTCTGGGTGTCTGGAGAATGACCCAGGCCCAAGGCATGCCCCATCTCGTGGATCATCACGCTATAGAGGTCGTAACCGCCCGACCCGCCAATCGAAAAGTTCATCCCCGTGTTGACTTCCGAATCTCCAGCCGCGGTCCATCCGCCAGGCGGCGGCGGATAGGTCTGTGCAAGCGTGGTCCGGTTGCCTAAATCATATCCAGCAATGCGGATATCGCCGAAATTGGGATCCCCCTGAAAGGCTCCATTAGAGTTGAATCGTGCGCCGGAATCGGTCGTTGGAACGATGTTGATGTTTGCGACCGACTCCCAGGACGCCAGGGCTTTGGCGATCTGATACTCCCACGCGCCCTGGCCCAGTTCCGCATTGAGCGTTGATTGCAAGTTGCTCACGCCATAATCCCAGACCGTTCCGTCGGGTACGAAGCTAAAGGTGATTTTACTGGGGCTCGGCCAGGTCGTTCCCTCCAGCGTATACCCAGGGCCCGTCGGCACTGCCCGGTCCTCGAGGCTTTCGAAGCGCGGACGCCGCTTTGTCGAGAGTCGCGTCCGCCTTCTCTCGAAGAGGAAAAGCATGGGGTGCATTCTCTAAGGTGAACCGGGAGCCATCGCGGATCGGTGTGTGAACCTCCGCGCGCAGGCAGCGACGCCCCTCCCATCCGAGAGGGAATTCGTCGATAGCTTCGAAGACACGCAGCCGACGACTCCAAGTCCGCCCGAGACTCCCTCGGACGACTCCCCGCCGGCAACGATGAATTCCACAAGAAACGGAAAGCCCCGCCGGATCGATCCGACTCGACCGAGCGCCTTCCACCGACCTGAGACGCTCGGTGAACTCTCGCGCGAGGGCGGAGGGCCTTTCCGAGAACAAAAGAACCCTAGTCCATTTTTCGAGTCCCAGAGATACGAGACGCATCAATTGCGGATTTTTTCGGAACCATCCCCCAAAGGTTTCGAGAATCACCCCTCTTCAGCCGTCTCGAACCCAACTCATCTGATGCGGTCCTGGTTTGTCTTGGAAAGTGAACGCATTCTCCAAACGCAACGTATATGATGAACGGAGTCTCGAAGCTTTGCGTTCCGTGGAGGGAACGACCATGCGTTGTTGGCAAAGGTTTCCCTGTCGGGTCTCGATGTCGCTGCTCCCCGAAGTCAGGCGCACTGGCGCTCCGATCCTCGCCTGCCTAATCGCGGTCAATGCCTCAGCATTGGCTCAAGACTCGCTTTCGAAGCAATCTCCCTCTGATGCTTCCCAATCCTTCGTCCTGCCTGCCGAGCCTTGGTTCGCCTTGTGCAGAACCCCGAAGCCAGGAAGGCTGGAGAGCTCCCCTCGAACTGTTCCGCGGACCGCACTTTGGGCACTGCGCTCAAATGGGCCTGCAACCCGTCCCAGGCTTTTACCCAAGCCGACGCCGAGCACAAACTCGTCTTCCTCATCGAAGTCTCAGGCAACTTCGAACGTCCAGGCTTCACGTGAAACAACGCAGAAGCATACAGGGCGGGCGCTCTGTCGGACCTTCGTGTGGGACGTCTCCTCTCCAAACAATTCATCGCGACGCATCAACAAATCGGTCGGTTCGACGTCGTCGACAACCATGGCGTGCTCCAGAAACAAGGCGGCAACGTCGCAAGCTGTTTCTGCACTGCCGATGGAAGGGTAATCCACCTTGTGCTCGGGCCCGTCGCAGCCGACGTCCTGCTGGATGAAGCCCAGTGGGCATTGGACGCCGCCAAGCATGTTACAGCCGATGCACAAGCCAGCGCTCGCTCGATCGCCGAACTGCACCAAGAGGCTCGCAACCACCCCAGTTCACGCGGCCGTGGTCAAAATAACCGAGTCCACGATTTTCTGGCCAACCATCCGCTCGAACGTTGGGATTCGATCTCGGGAGAGATCTTCACCAAACTGCTCAACGAGAAGATCGAACCAATCGGCACCCAGGTGTCCGACATCGCCGCAGCCTTCGAATCCGCCAAGGAACGCGCTTTGCCCATCCTCTGGATCCTGGACGACGCGAAGGCCAGCGGGCAATCGCTCGAGCATTGGAAACGCCAGGTTGCCGAAGACTCCGAGACCTTTGGTGCATTGGCAGAGACCTACGCCGTCATCGCCCTTCCGTTCGACGAAGCCCCTGCCCTTTCGAGCAAGCTCAAGCTGCGACCGTTCGCAGCGCCCGACCGCGGAAGACCTCTGTTCGTCGTCACGCGATCGAATGGAAAACAGCTCACAGCCGTGACGACATGGAACAAGCCCAGCGAGCTCTCTGCCGCGATGCTCAAGGGACTGATCCAGGAAGCTAAAGAACGGCCAAGGTCGACCGACCAGCTCAAATCCTTGGCCAATAAGCTCAGAGCACTCGATCCTAAGCTGCCTCGCGAAATCAAGGCTTTGCCCACACCTCGCCCAACTCGTCAAAAGAAAGAGTCGTCCACGCGATCTTCAACCTTGGGGAAGAAGTGATGCTCCGCGACATGGTCGTTGCCTCGGTTTTCATTTTCACCTGGACGCTCGCGGGGCTGGCTGCCGGCGCCCCTCCCGAAGTCTTCTCGATCGAACCCGACTCAGGCCCTGCCGGGACCGTGATCACCATCAAGGGGAGAAACCTCGACAATCCCAAGGCCGTCCTCTTCGTCAGTCCCCAGATCGCCAAAAAGGCCGATTTCAAAACCGGTACGAGCAAAGAGCTCAAAGTCCGAGCGCCAGAGTTCTTCACCCCCGGGACCTCGACCACCATAGCGGTCGTCACCTCGGGCGGAGCCACGCTCACCGCCCCTCCCTCGATCCTCGAAGTTCGCCGCCTCAACGAGCAAAACGCAGCTAATGCAAAATATGTCCATGTTTTTTCGGATGGAGTTCTCCAGCGCGGGCGGAACGTCGCTGATCGAATCCGGCGGGCTCGTCGTCGACGGAGGCTCTGCGCCTCTGCACATGGTCAAACGCGGCGGCATGCTCGAGAATTACGCCCATCGCGGCGGCTTCATCATCGAAGAGCCAGGCGCGATCTTCGGGCCCAAGTTCTTTTCCTTCAAGAACACCGAGGGCGCGATCCGCCACTTCTTTGTTCCCAAAATCAGCATCAGCGAAGGCGTCGACCCGTTCCTCTTCGATGCGCCCAACCAGGCCAATCTCGACGCCAAACGCATCCCGGCGATCGACCGGATCGATCCGCCAATCGCGACCGCGGGATCAGTGATAAGTCTCGTCGGTTCCGGGTTCGGCGGCGTTTCCGAGGTTCTCTTTCTGAGCCCGCTAACAGGCGCGCCTGAGCGTGCAGGCTTCCAGGTGACCTCCGATACGCGCATTCGCGTCGAAGTCCCGCCCAAGGCGGGCGTGCAACGGTCTCAAACGCTGGTCGTCGCGATCAACGCCAAGGGCGCATGCGTGACCATTCCACCAGAGGGTTGGTACCCGATCCCCGCGGGTTACTCGCCTGTCACATTCGAGGTCGTCGGTAAAGGACGATTCTCGAACAGGGGTTCCGCCCAGTTTGTCGTAGTACAGAAAGGCGGGGTCGCCTCGCATGGCGGCTCGACGCTCTTCGTTTTCAAGGGTGGACGCATCGGTTCGACCTCGGCCCAGGCAGTGTTCGCCGAGTCCGGGGTCGAGCTGCCGGAGAAGCTCGAACGCGCAGCCGCCGGCAGGGTCTTCGTCGTCGAAAAGCTGGCGCTCAGACCCACCCAGCCGCTGTTCATGCCATATGTGAATTAATTGGGCTGATGGGCCTGCGTTGTCCCCTTTTCCAATAGTGTTCCAGACGATGAGATCGGCCTCTTAGCCCTGAATGGGCGACTAAGAAAAGCCCAGGGCAACGCCCTGGGATTGGTTGCGGCGGTCGATATTGGTTTCTTAGCCCTGAAGGGGCGACTTAGAAAAGCCCAGGGCAACGCCCTGGGATTGGTTGCGACGATCGAAAGGATCCCCGATCTCAGGATCCCCGATCTCAGACAGTCTAACTTCGAGGATATTGGTTTCTTAGCCCTGAAGGGGCGACTTAGAAAAGCCCAGGGCAACGCCCTGGGATTGGTTCCGGCGATCGAAAGCCGAATTCCCACATTTTACCTCTGAAAGTGCGACCGAGACGAGAACATCGTTCGCGGTGGACGGTCTTCTCCGTTGGCCCCAGGGCGTTGCCCTGGGCTTTATTGAATCGCCCTTGCAGGGCTAAGAAGGTCCGCAAAACAAGGTCCGCGAAATGAGACAGCCTACTTTCCTGGCCTCTTATACAAGAACGTTTCGGACGTCGATATTGGTTTCTTAGCCCTGAAGGGGCAACTTAGAAAAGCCCAGGGCAACGCCCTGGGATCGGTTCCGGCGATACTACTTTCCTGGCCTCTTATACAAGAACGTTTCGGACGTCGATATTGGTTTCTTAGCCCTGAAGGGGCGACTTAGAAAAGCCCAGGGCAACGCCCTGGGATCGGTTCCGGCGATCGAAAGCCGGAATCCCACATTTGAGCTCTGAAAGTGCGACCGAGCCGAAAAGATCGTTCGCGGCGGACGGTCTTCTCCGTTGGCCCCAGGGCGTTGCCCTGGGCGTTATAGCGGCCGATTACAGACAGTCTGGGAAATCGGTTCGTGCGTCAGGGTGTTCGGCCGGGTGTTCGGGCCTTCTGTGTTCATACGCCCATTAACATTTGCCCTCAAACTTCGCCAGGTTTCCCCAGCTTTCTGAATTTGCCAAAATTGCGTAAGCGGCAGCCTTACCGCCTAATGCCATTCTCGATTCCTTTATGTGGCGGATTTTCTGCGAAAAAGAGGGTAATCCGTTTGACAAAGGCCTGAAGATGTTGCATAATAAGGATGGCTTGGTCGATTGCACCCATCTCAGTTAGCGCGAAAGCGGGCGAAAAAGGACGAAGACGTAGGACCAGACGCCAGTTCAGCATCCCATCGCAATCGCAGACGCGTCCATCAGCCATGGTCCTCTTTTACCTTGGTCAAAGTCATAAATTCGATTGGGTTCGGCTCGCTCTCAGGCCTGGCGTCTGGGCTCGCTTGCGCGTGCCGGTTTCCCACTCAGAAAGCGGCAAACGGCCGCTCCAGTCTTCGCTCGTCTCCCTTTCCTCCTCCGCGGCTCCGCGTGAACCCTCTCTCCCAAAATCTTGGATCCCGCTTGTAAATCCATCAATGAAAGTGACACCCAAATGGCCACAGAAGCTCAACTGAAAGCCAATGCCCAAAACGCCAAGAAATCCAAAGGCCCCACGACCCCCGAGGGTAAAGCCAGGTCGTCGCAGAACGCATTGAAGCACGGGCTGCGCTCGGGCCAGCCGGTGCTTCGAACCCTCGAAAATCCTGAGGATTGGAAAGCCCATTTGAAGACCTTTATCGACGACGCCAAGCCCGTCGGCGATATCGAGTTCAAGCTCGCCGAGAAGGCAGCGATGTGCTTGTGGCTTCAGTCGCGGGCTGAGCTGATCATCTCGATCGCCCAGGACGTGCAGATCGAGACCAAAGGGTTCAAGATGATCTACGACGATTGGGAGACGCCTGGCGACATCCAGCTTCGTTCTTGGATCGCGCAGGGATTCCAGAAGCTTCGCGAGGTGGCCTTGGACGGTGGCGCGATCTGCCGAGAATCGATCCGCGAAGCCTGGCTCAAGATCGATTTCGAGTTCGGATCGATCGAGACCCTCCAGCTCTACCATCAAAAGCTCGAAGGCAGCTTCTATAAGGCGTTCAATGCGCTCGAGCGAAGGCGGATCGAACGTGAGAAAAAAGTCGAGCGCGCAGAGCGGCTCGAGTACCAGCGTTGGAAAGACTCGCTCAAAATGCCCAGAACGCCGACGCTCGCGACGACGGTTCAAGAGTTTGACAAGTTCGACGAGATCGACATCGCGTTCCTGCTGAAGGACGACTCACTCGAAGAGGTTGAGCAGGAGGCAGTGCGGCAGATCCACAAGGAGCGCAAGCGTAGGCAGGCGATGGCAGAGAACCGAGCCAAGCTGGTGGCCGAGGCGATGGGGGTTGTTCAGGAGCTCGACGCCAGCGAGGTGGATGTGTGCGAGCAGGTCGACGAAAGGCTCGAACCGAAGTTGGCTGGCCCTGAGTACCGGACCAACGGATTCTTCGACGGCAAAGAAAAGCTCGACAAGGAACATCCCGAGTACGAGTGGTTCAACATGACCGAAGATGCGGTGGTGACGAAGGTCGAGTGCGAGAATGGGGATTTGGGTTTCCGCCGTCGGCGGATTCTGGGCGCGGAATCGGTCCTGGCCGCCGATCACCAGCCACGGGCCAGCGACGAAGAATTGGGTTCGTTTGTTCCAGCGGCGCAAGTCGCTTCAGAGCTAACAACTTGCGTCGAGCATTCAGACTCCGAATCCCGTAGGGGCGATGCCCTGTCGTCGCCCTCAGACTCCGATTCCTGTAGGCCCGATGCCTTATCCTCGTCCTCCGTGGACGATCTTGTGGACGGCCTAGAAGTCGTACAAGGGCCTACACCGACTGGGATAGACGCCTCGGCCTAACCTTTGACTTCGGCTTCGCAGATGCTCTTTGACATCCCGGATGCACGATAGAAATCGGCCCCCGCTCGTGAGAGCCGGGGCCATTGATGGCAAGGAACGCGCTCGAGGCGCGGAAGGAACCGGCGCGGACCCAGACCGACTTTCTCTGCTTGGAGAAAACTGCGTTCGATCGCCCTGACTTGTTTGTTAATTCAGGGGTATTCCGTACGGTAAACGACGCCTATACCAGTTAGTACGTCTACCTGGGCTTTTTCAGTCGAGCTTAGCAGACCCGAACGCTGCCCGCCTTTCAACCAATTTGTCGCCCACTTATTCCCCAGAGCGTCCGACTGTATTATGATGGCAAGTCCTCCGAAAGATCGATGATAAAGGGTTGTGCGCAAACAGATTGAACCCCGCCCTACTCGGCGTGCGAGCGAGGGCCTTGCATTGAATGCGTGGATCATGGCCGCGACGAGGGGTGGATCGATGAAATCGGCAGTTGAATTGGCGAGAGAGAGCCAGAAATCCAGCGACCGTCGCCGAGGCGCCACGAAGATAGTGGTCATCATCGTGGCGGTTCTGGTCGTGGTGCCCGCGACTTTGCTGGCCTCCTCGTCGGGCTGGGATCGGTTTTGGAAGGCCAAGCCGACCGTTTACCCGACCAGCGCGGTCGATCGCGGCAACGTCTATCTTTACGTTTCGGAATTGGGTTCGCTCGATAGCGCCAACAATACAAAGATCCTCTGCAAGGTCGAGGCCCTGACCGGAGTGGTCGGCGGGACGCAGAACGCACAAGGCAAAGCGGCGGGCGCCACGGGAGGGACCGCGGCGACGGCCTCCACGGCGGCAGGCGGCGCCGCCTCGACGACAGCCAACGGCCAGGCAGCCACTCAAACCACAGCCACTGCCGACGCGGCGGCCACGGCCAGCAAGTCGAGCGCGAAGTCCAAGACCACTTCGAGCCGAAAGTCTTCGATTCGTAAGGTCGGTTCCGTCAAGAGCAACCCGAGCACGCTCCCCGCGACCGGAACAGCATCGACCTCCGGCGGCAGCTCTTCAAGCACGCAAAGCAACACCGGCTCGACGTCCATGTCCAGCAACTCGATGAGTGGAGCAACCAGCACGGGGTCGTCCACCGGGGGAACCAGCTCTTCCACTTCGAGCGCGACCGGCACGGGCGCGGCGACTAACAACCCCAAGCCAGCGATCAAGAGCTTCACCTACCAGGTCGCGGCTTATACTCCGCTCAAGCCCGCGGCCAAGGCCGCGGCCACGACAACCACCCCCAAGGCCCAAACTGGTGGGCAAGGCGGAGGGGGCGGCGGCTCCAGAGGTGGAGGAGGTCCGCAGAACCAACAAGAGAAGCCCGGCGCCACTCGGATCGTCACGCTGCTCGAAGAAGGCACGCCCGTCAAAGCAGGAGACGTCGTTTGCACACTCGACGCTTCGACTTTCGACGACGAGCTCCGTTCGCAACGCATTCGCTTTATCCAGGCCCAAGCCACCGTCTCGCAGGCAACCTCGATGCTCGAGGTGAACAAGATCGCCTATAACGAGTACAAGAACGGAACCTATCCGCTGGACGTCGAGGTGTTGAAGAGCTATCGCAAGATGTGCGCGGTCGCGACCGACCAAGCCAAGAGAAACCTCGAATGGTCGCTCGCGCTCGCCGATAAGAAGCTCCGCACCAAAGCCCAGTTGAGCGCCGACAGGGATCAATACCGCCAGGCTCTGCTGCTCGAGGCCGAAGCCGAGCTCATGGAAAATCGGCTCATCAAATACACAGGTCCCAAAATTCTTACTTCGCTCGAGGCCAAGATCGAAGCGAACAAGGCCGACCTGTTCGCCCAACAAGCGTCTTTCGAAATCGAGAGCGATCGTCTGCGCAGGCTCGAGGACAACGTCAAGAACTGCACCATAAGGGCGCCCGAGGACGGGATCGTGGTTTACGCGAACACAGCCAACGGCTGGGGACGCGTGGAAACGCAAATTCAAGAGGGCGCCACCGTCCGTCAGGGCCAAGCCATCTTGAATTTGCCCGATCCCAAGCACATGCGGGTGCGAACCCGAATCAACGAATCTTCGATCGCCTTCATCCACGCCGGCCAGAAGGCGCGGATCATTGTCGAGGCCTTCCCGGACGACGTCCTGATGGGCACAGTTACCGAGGTGACGGCAATCCCAGCTCCAGCCAATGGACCGATCTCCGACGTCAAGGTCTACTACGCGATGGTCAACATCGATTCCACAACCTCCGCGAACCTTCGCCCTGGTTTGAGCGCGGAGGTTCAGTTCGCCTGCGACATGCGGTCCGATGTTGTGAGGCTTCCGTTCAATTCTCTGCGTTGGGTCGATCAGCACGCCTACGCTGCCGTCCCGAGCTCGACCAAAGAGGGGTTCGAATGGAAGTCGGTCGAAGTCGGCCTCATCGGCCTGGCTTACGTCGAAGTCCTCTCCGGAGTCGAACCGGGCGAGCAAGTGATCTCCAACGTCCAAAACTTCCCACGTCCAGACCCCTCCAAGGTCAAACCTGGGCCCAGCCGCGGTTGACTTTAGCTCCCGGACCGTCGCACAATTCCTTTGTTCAAGATTTCGATGGTTCGAGTTGGGCCAGCCGATGCACGAGTCGATGACCGCCGGCGCACTCCGCGTTCTCGCGGGCGCTGCCAAACGCGCGTACCGAACGAAGGTCCACGTTCGTTGAGCCAATCGACCTGATTGCCGCCCTGGTCGACGAAGCGGAGAGCCGAGCAGCGGTCCTCTTAATTGAGCACTCGCTCGAGCCAGGCGTGTTTTTCGAAGCCCTCGGATTGGCCCCTGCTCCGAACGATCTCCAAGAGTCGGACGTTGGATCCGCCCCCGCTCCCGTGCCTCAATCGGACGTCGGAAAACCCGTCCACTCGGGCGAATTGAAGCAATTGGTGGGCGACGCAGCCGTCAGGGCGCGAACATCCGACCGAGGAGCGTCGACGGGAACGGAGCACCTGCTGGCGGCCATTCTGGACCAGCCCTCGAACATCACCGACGCGCTCGTTCAGGCTGGCCTTGATCTCGAGTCCTTGGTGAGCAGGCTTGCTGAAACGATCGAGCCCGACGACCAACCGATCCCTCTCCCGGCCGATATGCCGACGCTCGAGTTCGTCGATCCCGCCGAGGCAGTGGACCTTGCACGCGTCCTCGACGCGTCGGCCAACCGAGCCCAAGAAGGCTTGAGGGTCTGCGAGGACTACATCCGCTTCGTCCTCGACGACCCCATGCTGACCAAGCGGATCAAGGACGTGCGGCATAGGCTTGGCTCCGCGATCCGAGGCATGGACGAGCAGATGCTCATTAGTGCCCGCGATACGATTGGAGACGTCGGCGCCCACGTCATGACCGTCTCTGGGAAGACCCGAGCCAACGACCGCGAGGTTCTGGCGGCGAACTTCAAGCGGTCCGAGGAAGCGCTTCGCTCGCTCGAGGAATACACCAAGCTTGTCGACCTCTGGCTTTCGGGCAGGTTCGAAGTGCTCCGCTACGATACGTACGTGCTCGAGAAACTCACGCTCGAGGCAGTGCGATCAAGGCGGAAGATCGCGGATGCAAGGCTCTACTTTCTGGTCGGCGGAACTCCGACCCTGGGAGACCTGACCTGGCTGGTTGGAGAGGCTCTCGAAGGCGGCGCCCAGGTGATCCAGCTTCGAGAGAAGCACCTGCCGGACCGAGAAGTGCTTTCCAGGGCCCGCGAGGTCCGGATCCTCTCCGCAAAGGCCAACGCGAGGTTCATCATGAACGATCGACCAGACCTGGCTCGACTTGCCGGCGCCGACGGAGTGCACCTGGGTCAAGACGAGGTGCGGATCCGCGACGCTCGTCGGATTGTCGGGCCCCAACGCGGTTATTGGCGTATCAACGCACACGCCGGAACAGATCGAGAAGGCCATTTTGGAAGGCGCCTCTTACCTGGGCGTGGGACCCGTGTATTCCAGCAGGACGAAAGATTTCGACGACCTGGCGGGCGAGTCGCTGGTCCGCGCGGCGGCGGAAGCCACCACCCTGCCCTGGTTCGCCATCGGAGGAATCGACGAGGCCAATCTTCCATCCGTCCTCGAGGCAGGGGCGACGCGGATCGCCGTCTCGAGCGCCATCGCCGCCGCGGAACGGCCCAAGGAGGCGGCCAAACGGCTCCGCTCGTTGCTCGACCACGCCTTCGCAGGACGCACATGAAAACGATTGCCACAAACGTCCACATCCTTAAGCAATTCCCTACACATGCCATCAACATCTATTTGGTGGAAGACGTTCTCATCGACGCCGGGGCTCGATGGGCCAAGCGACGGATCTTTCGTCAGCTCCAGGGTAGGAAGCTTTCCGCTCACGCTCTCACGCACGCCCACCCCGACCATCAAGGAGCCAGCAAGGCCGTGTGCGAGGCCCACGGGATACCGCTTTATTGCGGGCTTCGCGATTCAGACGCGATGGAACAAGGTCGAACCACCGAAACGCTGAGCGTCTCCCCCTGGGCCAAACGTTTCGTCGACAAGCACTTCGCAGGGCCAGGACACCCCGTCTCTAAAAGGCTCGTCGAGGGGGACGAGGTGGCCGGCTTCAAGGTACTGGAAACTCCCGGCCACACCGTCGGCCATGTGTCGTATTGGCGCGAGTCGGATCGTGTTTTGATCATAGGAGATGTGGTCAGCAACATCCATCTGAACACCGGCATGCCTGGCCTCTCGGAACCTCTGGCCGCGTTTTCGGCGGATCCCGCGGAGAACAGGAGGTCCGCCAGAAGGCTCGCCGAGCTCGAGCCCGCGATCGTCTGCTTTGGCCATGGCGCGCCCTTGAGAGACACGAAGAAATTCACCGATTTTATTCGGCGGCTGCCTGAGTGAACCGAAGCGAACCTGCGACCGCCCAAAGGATCGAGCTCGTCGAGTCTTCGCTTGGCTTCCTTCTCGAATCGGCCGATCGATTCCGCCGTCAGGGTCCGTTCGAGCTCGACGACCACGCCCGACTCGTCAATCAAGACCAACAGAGACCTGCCGCGCGTACGATACTGGTCGAGGCTCGAAGGCTCGGCCCGATAGATGGGAGCCGAAAACCCTTCTTCAAGAGCCAAGCGTTTAATCCTTTCAGACTCGGCGCCTGACGATTCAACGATCACAAATGCGAACCGACCTCTGCTTTGGAGGCGAATTCGAGATTTGTCGAGTTCTTTCAACCGTTCCATGGCGAATCGGTCTTGAGCCGACCAAAAGACCAACCAAACGATTTTGCCGCGTTGGCCGAGGAGCATCGCTGGCTCATTTGAATCGAGCTCGCGAATCTGGATCGCTGGCGCCTTGGAACCGACGACAATCATCTTTCTCCTGAAACCCCCAAGCCACAGCCAAACCGAGATCGAGACCACGACGACCGCCGCGACCAACATCACTAAGGTTACCCAATCCACACGTTTTAGTATCTTGAGCACGATGAAGCGAATCCAGGATTGAGGGAGCGCCTGCTTGAAAAGGTAACGGGGGTGGGCCAAAGTCTCAAGGAGCATGGGAAACCCCGACCGCGCCCCAAGCGTTTGGAGATTCGTCGTGAACGACCTGATTTTCGCCGTGACGTTCCTCCTGGCTGGATCTGCGCCGGCACAGGAAGCCGCCCCCATACCCGTTGAGTCGAATTTCATCGCCAAAGACTTTGTATTCGTCTCGGGAGAGAAGCTGCCCGAACTGAAGATCCACTATCGAACCTTGGGAAAGCCAAATCGAAACGCGAAGGGCAGGGTGAAGAACGCAGTACTCATTCTGCACGGAACCACGGGCAGTGGGGCGAACTTCATCAGGCCCGAATTCTCCGGAGTGCTCTTCGGCAAGGGCCAACTGCTCGACGCATCAAAGTACTATCTCATCCTGCCCGACGGCATTGGGCACGGTAAATCGAGCAAGCCCAGCGACGGCCTGCACTCTCAATTTCCGCGTTATGGATATCGAGATATGATTCATGCTCAGTACGAGCTATTGACCCAGGGGCTCGAGGTCGACCACCTCCGGCTCGTGATGGGGACTTCGATGGGTGGAATGCACACGTGGCTCTGGGGAGAAACGCACCCTGAGTTCATGGACGCTCTCTTGCCGCTGGCGTGTCTGCCGACGCAAATCTCAGGAAGGAATCGCGCATGGAGGAGGGCCGCGGCCGACGCCATTCGAAACGACCCAACCTGGAAGAACGGCGATTACCAGACCCAGCCCGTCAGCTTGAGGACGGCCGCTTACTGGCTCTTCTTCATGTCTTCGAACCCGATCGAAAGGCAGAAAGAATCCCCAACGCTCGCCAAGACCGACGTCGCGCTCGACGCCTTTATCGATCGGTCGATCAAAAATATGGACGCCAACGATGTTCTTTATGCGATCGAGAGCTCCAGCGACTACGATCCTGGACCCAAGCTGGAATCGATCCGCGCCCGCTCCTGGCAGTGAACTTCGCCGACGATCTGATCAATCCACCCGAGTTGGGGATTCTCGAGCGCGAGATCAAGCGAGCGCCCAAGGGAAGAGCGGTGGTTTTCCCAGCAAGCGACCAGACTCGCGGGCACGGAACGCACACTCTGGCGGCGATCTGGAAGGGGGAGCTCGAAAAGCTTCTCTCTGAGTCCGAGCCGGCGGAGTGAAGCCGTTGCTCCCGCGGTCAATCGAGCTTCACGAAATTGCGGTAGATCCGCAGACCCACCCGTTGGCTCTTCTCGGGATGGAACTGGCAAGCCGCCAGGTTCTCCCGCCGGACCACCGCCGGAAAGGGATCGGGATAATCGGACCATGCAACAACGTCCGCATCTTCACATGTTTGTACATAATAGGAATGCACAAAATAAACTGAAGGGTCCTCGCCCAGATCCTCGAGCAGCGGATCGGGCTTGGCGATTCTGAGCGTATTCCAGCCCATGTGGGGAACCTTGAGGCCCGGCTTGGGCGTGAAGCGGACGACTCGTCCAGGAATGAGCCCCAGGCCTTGATGGAGCCCGTCTTCCTCGGATTCGTCGAAGAGCAACTGTAGGCCCAAGCAGATTCCCAGGCACGGCTTGCCCGAGCGGACCGCTTCCTTGAAGGCCTGTCCCAGGCCGCTGCGCTCGAGCTCGACCATGGCGTCGGCAATGGCGCCTACGCCGGGAAGCACCACGCGATGGGCTTTGCGGAGAGCTTCTGGATCGGAGCTGATTTCGGCGGCGTCGCCAACGGCCTCGAGGGCTTTCTGGACGCATCGCAGGTTGCCCATGCCGTAATCGACGATCAGCGTCATGCGCTCGAACTCTCCGGGAAGCCGGTCTTACTGATCGAACAGCATGACCGACAATCCAGGCTTTGTCGAGGTTCGGACCGACTGCCTAGGGGGGGGATTTGCTTCGGTCTCGCCTAGCGGACGACGTTGGGCGATTGCCAGGAGGATCGGGCGACGGAGGCGCCGGCCTGCCACCCTTCGCTGTTGAGATAACCCTGGGAGTTCAGATCGATGGGTTCGCTCTCGCCGGAATCGTCGCGATCGGGCGTATCGGAAGGCGATGCCGGAGCGATCCGACCGGGTATCGCGGCCACCGGCGCCTTGCGAGTCGACCGCGTCTTCCGCGTTTGAGCCTTGGCCGAGCCGCTCGACGAATCATTCGAACCCAGCGCTTCGGCGTTTCCAGAGCCAAGCTCGGTCGATCCGCCAAAACCGCGCCGATTGTCCTCGAGCCTCGCCTGGAGCACGCCGTTTTCTTGTTCGCTGCGGCCAAGACGGTTCTCCAGCCGACGATTCTCGGCCTCCATGCCGGCCACCTGTTGCTCGAGCTTGTCTTTCTCGGCGTGCAACTGGCTGACGCTGGCCTTCAGAGTTCCAATCGAAGTCTGCCTGCCGGTCAGGTCCGTCGCATTCGCGCAGCCCGCCGCCGCGGCAAGCAGCGTCACCCCGACAAGCTTCTTTCGGAAAGATCGGATCATCATTTGAATACTCGCTTCGGATCGATCGCCCCGTATTTTGTTGATCGTTCGCCCTCCGGGCTCAAACGTTTTCATTTCCAGCGCACGGGGGAAAAGCCCTCGGTGGTCTTGGCTGCGTAATCCGCGGGAGGGAGCTCCTCGTCCTGACGATTCGCGGCCGCCGCGGGTTCGGACCGGTCGAGCGCCGCTTGGTCCCGCTTGAGAGCTCGTGCGATCGTCGTCGCCAGGAACGTGGCGGCCGACCCGCAAAACGCGCTCGCCAGAATCAACACCCCGGTCGAGCTGCTGATTGTGCCCAAGCCGAAGGGGAACGCAACCTCGACCCGCGTCTTGTTCACCAGTATGAACCAGAAGACCAACCCCACCAGGAACGCCAGGAGAACCAACCGCCTGTAGATCCACAGGTTGCGCAAGACCCGAGGCCTGCGACGTTTATAAGGTGAAGTCGACATGAATTGCTCCGATCGTACTCCGCCGGTTGTTCCGGTTCTTACGGCGAGAGCGTCCGCGGAAGGCCAGGCGCCGACCTCAAGGGTCATAGCCCAGCATATACCAGAATACCACGTAAAAGCCCTCGAAGTAGGTTTGAGCGGCCCCAAGCCAGACGATTCGCCAGCAGAGCATCAGAATAACCGCCGCCAGGCTCAGATACGGACCGAACGCAAGCTCGTCGTCGGACTGTCGCCGCCTCGCCCCAGTAAGTAATTTCGCCACGAGCACGGCAATCTTGACCGCCGCGTGGAAAAGCCCCAAAAAAGCCGCCAGAAAGAACGTCAAGATCGCCGCCTGCCAGCCCAGGAAAGCTCCGATCATCCCCATGAGGGTCGCGTCTCCCAGGCCCATCGCCTCGCGGCTCCTCACCAGACGCCAGACCGTGCGAATCGATAGCGGCAGCGCCGCCCCGACCAAAAGGCCCTTCAGTCCCACCCAAAATCCCGACCAGTGCGAAAGCGCCGTCGAAGGCCCGGGGCGAATTTCCGGAAAAATCGCCCCGACCGCCAGACCCAGAATCATCCCCGTCACGGTGATCTGGTCTGGGATCAAGGTAAGATCGACGTCGATCATTGAAGCAGCGATCAAAAGCGCGATCAGAACCGCGTGATATCCAAACCGGAGCAAATCCTCCGAAGGAACCGTCCCGTATCGGCTCAGGTTCGGCAAAACCACGTAGACCATGAACGCCGCGGCGAACATCACGCTCGTTAAGAGCTCTATCAGTGGATATCGAAACGAGATCGGCAAGCCGCATCTTCTGCACTTTCCGCCCAGCAAGACCCAACTCAAGATCGGGATGTTGTCCTTGGGCTCGATGGGCTCCAGGCACTTGGGACAGTGCGAAGCGGGCCAAACCAGGCTCTTTTCCCAAGGAATTCGATATATGCACACATTAAGAAAGCTGCCTACCACGGCGCCGATCAGCGCGGCGGCGACGCCCATGAGGATCATCATTGTCCACATCATGGGGCAACCTCGAGCTTGGCCGGGCCCGCCTCGATCCAGAGCTCAACGATCCTCCTGGAGCATTGGCTAGGGGAGGCGTGCTCGGTCTCGACCGTAAAGTCGGCCGTTGCGCGGTGAAGCGCTTCGCGCTCGCCTGAGATTTGTTCGAGTTCGGCGAGGACGCCCAAGGGAGAGAGCGCGGGTCGGGATTGGACGCCCCCCTCCTGGCTTTTCAGCCTCTGGGCCAGGGTCGAAACGCGGGCCTGGAGCCAAACGACGACGCCGTGTCGGCGAAACGATCGCGGTTGCTCTCGCTCTTCACCACGCCTCCGCCGGTGGAGATCACGGCGCCCGGATTCGACCCAACAAGCTCCTCGAGAACCCGCTCCTCCCAGCGGCGAAACGACGCTTCACCCTCGGTTGCGAAGATCTCCGTAATGGTCTTGCCGGCGTGAAGCTCGATCCATTGGTCCAGGTCGAGGAATGGCCTCCGAGCAAGCTCGGCCGCCTGCCTGCCCAGGGTGGTCTTGCCGGCGCCCCTCAGGCCGATGAGAGAAAGACCCGAGCCGCGTGCGTCAAGTGATTGCTTCACGCCGAAACCGTTCCCGTCTTGCGCTTGAGAGCTTCGGTCATCACTTCCACCGGAGCGGGCAGTCCGGTGAAGGCCTCGAACTGCCGCGCTGCCTGGCGGATGAACATCTCCACTCCCGTGATCGCCTGGCATTCGCGCACCCTGGCCATTTTGATGAACATGGTGTTCTCGGGCCTGTAGACCGTATCGAAGGCGATCATCCCGGGCCTGAACGCCGCCGGAGGAGTGGGCGAATGGTCAACGTCGGGGTGCATGCCCACCGGCGTGCAATTGATCAAAATGTCGGTAATCGTACTGGCTCGCATCGCCCAACTGACGCTTCGACACTGCGACGTCGCGGCCAGCTTCCCGGCTCGCTCGTCGTCGCGGGCGCTAATCATCACGCCAGCCCCCCGACGCACCAGTCCCGATGCGATCGACCTGGCGACCCCGCCGGCGCCAAGAATGAGCACTTGCTTATCCATGAGAGGGCTCAGGCCCGACTGCAAGCCGCCGAGCCTTTCCTCCAGAACCTCGATCGCCGCGTCGCAATCGGTGTTCATGCCGTAGAACTTGCCGTCGTTGACAAGCAGAGTGTTGCATGCGCCGGTCACGTCGACGGCCTTCTCGGCGCGGTCCAGAAGCGGCACAACCGTTTCCTTGTGCGGGATCGTCACGCTATAGCCTTTCGCACCCAACCAAGAAAGCGTTTCGAGAGAAGCCTTCAGTTCTCCTGAAGACGCCAAAATGGGCACATAAACCTTGTTCAAACCCAGATGTCGGAATGCGGCGTTGTGAACGGCTGGGCTGAGCGAATGGCCGATCGGATCGCCCAAGACGGCATAGATCTCGCTGTTCGCGTCGATTCGGTCGTAGAAGTAATCTCGTTTGACGTCCAAGAAAGAAGGCATGCCCGGAGCAAAGGTCCGATCCGGGTTGAACCCAGCGAACGTCATCGGCGAGCCAAACTTTTTGTTCAAGATCCGCGTGAAGAACCCCTTCTCTCCCATCCCGATCCCGATCGTTGGGATGCTGGCGCTTTCGACGGCCTCGAGCACGCGAATGGAGTCGTCGAGAGAATGTGCCGCGGTCGCGAACTTGAAATAGTCCGCGTTCAGCTCCTTGGCCTTTTGCATAATCTCGGGCAGTTCGGTGGGCGTCTTCTTGAAATTGTGATAGCTGACAATCCGCTTTGTCTTACCAAACCTGGGAATCTTGCCTGCAATATCGACCTCGAGGTCGACCATGTCCACGCCCGACACGATCGCCTCGCGCAAGAGCCTCTGACGCTTCTCCTCGTCGCCTCGAAAAATGCCGCCGTCGACGCCTCTGCGCACCGTGATGAGAACGGGCGTATACCGTTCCTTGAGGATGCGCTTGAGGTCGGGCTCTCTGCGCAGGCAGTCAAGCCTCAGCTCGACGAGCTCGGCGCCGGCCTCGGCGGCGTCTTTCCACTCTTGGATCAGAGCCGAGTGCCTGCCTCGACCCAGGGTAACGCAAATCATGAAGCGGCTCCGCAAGGTCCAGGCTAACCCTAAATCGAACTTCGGCTGACATCTCAAGATCCTGGACCACTCAAACTTTACGCCTGGAACCGCAAGTTCTCAAGCCGACGCGGCCAAGGGTTCCTGCAACCCTCAGCCTGGTTGGATGCAAATTCAACAGACCGGCCGGAACGATAAAGGCCAGCTCGCTCGTTTCTCGAGAATGGAAAATCATGCAAGCCTCCTCAAAGATCCGTTGGTCGATTTTGCGGATCGTGTCAAGTTTGACGGTTGAGCCGACGATAACACTGAGGAGGCGCTCGAGGACTGGTGCGCTCGCTCCGCCGCGATGCGCCCCGCTGGCGGGCGAGTCGGAACCTTTGCATGAACGATCGGGGTCGGGCAAGAACGCTCAGACAACGGTCGCTGCGAAGGATCGTGGCGATCCTGGCCCTGGGTTCGTGCTTCTGCGGCTGCGTCGGGCCTAAAGCCATCCGCTACACCAGGTTGAAATACAACGAAGTGATGCGCGACACCAACGACCAGCAACTGCTCCTGAACATCGTCAGGCTACGCTACGCCGACTCCCCCGTGTTCATCGATCTGCCCAATATCACAAGTCAGTTCGAAGCCTCGGGCAGAGGCAACTATTTGGGCGGGTATGGCAACCAGGTGAAGGCGCCTGCAAGCCTGGGCTTTGGGGAGCTCTCGCTGCGAGACACTCCTACCTTGAGCTACCATCCACGCGAGGGCAGGGAGATCGCCAAGGCGATGTTAACGCCTCTGTCAGCAGACCTCTTCATCGTGGTCAACGCCGGCGCCAACCTCGAACAACTGCTATTGATGACCATCAACGACGCCAACGACGTTCCCAACGCCCCACGAGCGACCGCCCTCATTGCGAAAACGCCCGACGACAACGCGATGTTCCTCCGGGGAATCCAGCTCATGTCGTCGCTCCGCGATCGCGAAGCCACCGAGCTTGGCTTTGGGACGAGTGAAGTGTCGGAGATCGTCTCCGATCCCATCCCTTCTGGCTCAGTCCAGGGTCGAGACGTCCTGAACGCAGCCCAAGACGGCTACGTCTATCGAGCGCAGGCGGACGGCAAAATGGCCCTGCGAAAGCGAGAGAAAGAGCTCTACCTCAAAATCAGACCGCAGTACGTAAGATCACAAGAGATGGAGGAAATTGCTCATATCTTTCATCTGACTCCCGGACTCAACAAATACCGGATCAAATCCGAGCTGATGGATGAAGCCAACGACGGCCCACCCAGGCCGATCGAGGGGGATACGCTCTACCTCAACCTCCGCTCGGTCTTGCAGATCATGACTTTCCTCTCGAAGGGCGTCTGCGTTCCCGAGGAGCACGTTCTCGCCGGAGTCGCCCCTACGACCCTTGGCCCCGACGGAACGCCGTTCGACTGGACCCACGTCACCGCCGGCCACTTCGTCGTCCACGCCCAAAAGCATAGGCCTCGCAAGACCGAGGTCGCTGTGCAATATCGTGGATACTGGTTCTATATCCCGACCAACGACGTCAACTCGAGAGCCGTGCTCGCCATCCTCGAAGTCTTCTTCGCCCTCCAAGAATCCGACGGCAAATCCGCAGGGCCCCTGCTCACTCTCCCAGTCGGCGGATAGAGGCGATTCTAACCGTCCAGATACCAAGGCACGTTGACGACCACCACCCTGCGAAACCCGCTGATTAGAAGATACGCCTTGATGAGCGCCGCGGTCTGGTTATGAAGCAAATATTGATACCAACGCGTTGCGACCAGCTCGGGCACGATCACGGCTATGTCCCTGCCCGGGTTCGCGTGCTCGAGGTCGCCGACCACCTGCTTCAGCGGAGCGAACAGTCGTCGATAAGGGGAATAGATCACGATCAATTTCGGGGTGGGAAGGTCGGCCTTTTGAGCAGGCTCTCTCACAAGCCGGTTCCAGCCGTCCTCGAGGTTCGCCACTGCGTGTTCGTCGCCGGCGATGTGCAAGGCGTAGATGTCCGGAGAGAGCTTCAGAGCAAGCCGCAGCGCCTTGCGAGTAATTGTGCTCCAACCCCTTATCGGCACCAGGACGAGCGGGGGTTTCAAACGCTCCGCGTCCAACGGCTCGTCCGAAGCCACCTCCCGCGCCACCGTCTGATAATGCGCCTTGACGCCGCTGAAGAGAACCAGGAGGGCTGGGACCAGTAGGATCATCACCCACGCCCCTTCGACAAATTTAGAGATCAGCACCACTACAAGCGTAACAGCCGTGCATAGAGCGCCCAATCCGTTGACGACCATCGCTTTCTTCGAGTGGGCGCCCCCCTCTCGACGCCAGTGTTCGACCATTCCAGCTTGCGACAGCGTGAAGGCCAGGAAAGCGCCCACGGCAAAGAGCGGTATCAGTCTGTCGGTGACGCCGCCAAAGATCACCAAGAGCCCCGCGGAGAGAACGGCCAACACCACAATGCCCTGCGAATAAACGAGTCGACGGCCCCTATGAGCGAAACCGCTGGGCAGAAAGCCGTCCTGGGCGATGACTCGGCAAAGCCGCGGGAAATCGGCGAAGCCCGTGTTCGCGGACAGCACCAGGACGCTCAAGACCGACCCGATCGTAATGTAATAGAACGCGCCCGTGCCGACGACGGCGGCCACGAGCTGGGAGAGAATGCTCTTATAACCCGCCGCTCCAGGCTCGGTCGCGGCGATGCCGTAAGCCCGACAAAGGTAGGCGATCCCCGCGAGCATCACGGCCAATATCGTGATGATGGCCGTCAAGGTGCGTCGCGCGTGCAGGACCGTCGGTTCGCGGAAGGCGCCCACCCCGTTGCTCACAGCCTCGACCCCAGTCATCGCCGTACAGCCGCTGGCGAACGCTCGCATCAAGAGCCAAACGCTCGACGACGCGACGGCCGCGGCCGGGGTCGGCGGCGCAACCACCGGCGTGGGACCGCCGCCTGAGAGAACCGCCTTTATCACTCCCACCGTAAGTACGGCAAACATCGAAATGACAAATAAGTAGGTCGGTATAACAAATGCCACTCCCGACTCGCGCACGCCACGCAAGTTGACCGCCGTGATCATCGCCAGCATGAGAAGGCACACGCGCCAGAGTATACGGCTGAAGCTTGGGCTCGGCCGAGACGAGAGCCCCGACCCCCGCGGAAACGCCGACGGCAACCACAAGCACGTAGTCCAACATCAGCGCCGCCGCGGCGAAAAGCCCCGCAGTCGTCCCCAGGTTCTCCTTGGCCACGGTGTAAGATCCACCGCCGTTCGGATACGCCCCGATCGTCTGACGGTAGGAAACGTAGACGACCAGCAGTAAAAGTATAATCAAAGTGCTGATAGGACCGATGTGCCAGACGCCTCCCGCGCCTAGCGGAATCAGCAGCGTAAGCGCAGCCTCCGGACCGTAGGCGGCCGAACCCAGCGCGTCGAGCCCCAGCATCGGGATGCCGGCAATCACGCCGACCCTCTGCTCCCCCTCTTCGTAGGTGGCCAACCTCCGTCCGAAGAGGTAATCCATAAGCGAGGCCAAGGGTCCCCCAATCGTTGATGCTTTCGTCCGCCATCGCACACTTCGAACAAGCAGGCTTCCTGGACGTTGGTCCCAAAAGACGTTGGTCCCAGACACTCTACCCAGGCCCTCCGTGCGGGCAACCCCCTGCCCTTATCGGCTTCCGGCTTGTACAAGCGAACTGTGCCAATAAAGGCACAACAATCGCAAGCCCGCAGCTTACCCACTGTCTGTCCAACCTGACTGATGAACACCTTTATTTAACCCAGAACGCAACCAAAATAGGACGCAGTGACCGAGAAAGACTCGAGTCGGCTCAAAACCGCCTCTGAATGGCGGCAGCAAGCCAATCAGCGACCGACTGGTCGTAAAACGGCGTTGCACGACGCCGACTTCGATTAGTTCATTAGGAATATCCGTCGATCAGGCTCGTGGTGCGTTCGGCGAAGGTTTTAGGACGGCGATCTGGTTCGATTCTCAGATCTCGACCTTCAACGTCGCGGCGAGTTCAATCGAGAGAGGCTTCATGAAGGCGCTAACAATTCATCAACCCTGGGCCTGGGCCCTGATCCATTCGAACAGACGCGTCGAAAACCGCACCAGGCAGACAAGCTACCGCGGCAAATTGTTGATACACGCATCCAAGCGCGTGCGACGTGCGAGCTATCCCTGGGCGCCTCCCGAAGAACAGCTCGAACGTGGCGCCATTATTGGGGTTGTGGACTTGATCGATTGCGTTCGCGTTGAAGATCTCCCACGCGACGCTTGGTCGGTCGGACCCTGGTGCTGGATCGTCCGCAATCCTCAACCGATCGACCCCCCCATTCTATGCAGTGGACGTCAGGTTCTCTGGACTCCCTCTGACGACGTCGTCGCTCGAGTTCTTCAACAAGTCCAGCCGCCTCGCAACGAGCGTTGAGAATGCGAGTTCCAAAAGCCTCGCCGAGCGAATTATGCGGAACCCTCGCCCTTCGCGGGTCTGATCGGGAGATCGACCAGGTCGATTGGAGCGGGATGTGGCGTTGAGTGAACGTCTGGTAAGCGACGTGGCTTTGGAAAGACACAAAGCGCTCCGTAAGTTGATCTTACGGGACCGAAAAGTCTTGGAGGTTGTTCTATCGCACCATTCGAGAAATCGAAGTTCACAGCGACGGCGGTGCGTCGTAAGAATCGAGTTCTGCTTCAAGGTCTCTTGGCCAATTTCGATCTTCCTGATTTGGCCAGTCTGAATACTTCCCACACTTTGGATCTTCAACTCATTCCGCTCGGACGACGTGTTAAGCCTGCTCTAGGCCCACGTACTCCAGCCTGGAGGATGCTACTTTATGAAGAATGCTTTCCGAACTCTCGCCATCGCGGCGACGACGGTGCTCGCCCTGGGCGCCAGTTCGTTTGCCGATGTAATTTTCGACTATAGCACCAGCGTGACGCCCTCGGGAACCGTAAGCGGTACTCACGGCAACGCGTTTAAATTGAGTGCCAACTCGGTGACCGGAGTCGACGGCGCCGGAGGTGCAAACGTCACCTATGGAAACTCCGAGATCACGAGTACGAACTCGAAGAAGGACACCTTTTCGGGATCGTACGATTTCACAGTGACGTTCACGGTCGGTGGTTTCACCAAAGACGTCGACTTCGCCGGCACCTATTCCGGCATCGTCGGCAGCCACGGCACAAACCTGCATTTCTCGACCCCAACGCCGAGCGTTTCCTCGTTCCTTCTAGGCGGAGCTTCGTTCGTGCTGTCGGACAGTTCCGTGACGCCTCCGGCCGTGGGAGGCGGCATCGGATCATTCTCGGTGCTCGTGACGGCCGCGGCCGTTCCCGAGCCCACTTCGCTTGCCTTGCTCGGTATGGGCGGGGCTGGGGCTTTTGGGCTTTTCCGGCGGATGAAGGCCAGAAACGCTTAATAGTCGCTTAAGCAATCCTTTGCAATGATCGCGTAGACCGCGAAACGCCGCGTTGGTCGAACTCACTCGATTGACGCGGCGTTGATTGCCCCCGACAACGAAACCGTCGGCGGAGCGACCTCCATGTCGAACGAGCAAGTCTCGCTACTCAACGGGGTTGGTTAGAGTCTGGCTTGGCGTCCCCATACTCTTTGGAGAGTTCTAGTCCCAAGATCCTTGCCAGCTCCGGCCTGATCCGCGCAAATGCGCATGCTCGATGGCTTAGCTGATGCTTGACCAATGCGCTCAGTTCTCCAAAGGTCTTGTGGTATTCACGGATGAGAAAGAGTGGATCGTAGCCGAATCCGCCTTCGCCGCGGGATTTGCGAGTGATCACTCCTCGGCATCGGCCTTCGACCTCGGCTCGGACGGTTCCGCTGGGGTCTGCCAATGCCAAAACGCACACGAACGCCGCACCCCGATCCTCATCTTTCACGCTCGAAAGTTCGGAGAGCAGTTTCAGGTTGTTGGCCTGGTCGTCGCCGTGGGTCCCCGCGTAACGAGCAGAGTAGACCCCAGGGTCGCCTCCGAGCGCGTCGACGGCAAGACCCGAGTCGTCGGCGAGAACCCAAGAACCGAGCGCATGAGCAAGCTCAACCGCCTTCTTGCGGGCGTTGCCCGAAAACGTGGTCTCAGTCTCATCCACTTCGGGAGCGTCTGGGTTGTCGACAAGCGTATGAATCGAAAGCTTGTGCAGGACGGAGGGCTCTTCCCAAGGCGGAGCGATCAGTTCGCTCATCTCCTGGCCCTTCTTCCGGTTCCGAGTGCCAAGGATCAGAGTGAGTGATATTTGCTCAGATATTCGCATAACGATCTCATGAAGCCGCAAGGAAAACGAAGCCGCCGTTCCCCGTGAGGAAACGGCGGGTTTGGTGCGTTTAGGAGCGATTGGACCGAGGCGCCTCGATTGGACTGCTTCCGCCGGGGTTCAATCCATCTTTCCCATATCGTACTTGGTTCCAGGCGGCCTGGGCACCGGCATCAGGTCGGGCTGGGGGCCGAAGGCGACGTCGAGCTTCCCTTGTTTCAACTTTTCGGTGGCCAGCCGATTGACAAGCGCCCTCAATTTGTCGGCTGAAGGATCGTTGGGGCTGTTGAACGAGCCCACGGTCACAACGCTCTTGTAACGATCGTGGTATGTATAAACCTTATAGCCAGCCCTGCGGATGTCGTCGGTCTTGGCAAGTTCTTCGGCTAGCTTATCCGCCTGATCCGCGGCGCCATGAAGCGGCGAGGAGTCGATTGTCTCTTGTCTGAGGAAATTGCGATCGTTGGGGTCGAGCGTTGTCCTGCCGGTGAAGTAGCCCACCTGGAGGGTGTAGGCGCCTGGGCATCTGTAGACGCTGGTCTGTCCGGAGTTCATATGTAGGATCATCGGGTCGGCGTTGGCTGGGTACAGTTTCTGGGCAGGGACCAGCGGATTGGTCGTGGCCAAGGCCCTGCGCAGTCCTTCTCCGTTTCTCCAGGGGAAGGGACTGGGCATGCCGTCGATGCACACAGGGTGCAGCGATTTGACGTAGTGCAGCAACTTCTGTTGGCCTTGAATGGTCTTTTCATTGCCAACAAGCACAACCGCTTCGTCGTAGAGTCTGTATTTCTCTTGACCCTTGAGCTGGCCGACTTCTTGCTCGGGAGGCGCCGTGGGAGGAATGCCCCTGATATTGCTGTGACGTGGATGGATTTTCTGGTAGTAAACAAATGCAGGAAGATGATGCTTCTGACGTAACTCCATTGTCAACATTTGAGCATACTTTACTGCATCGGGCCCGCGGAACGTCTTGGCCATCACCATGAAGGGCCCAGCGTCCTTGGTCAGCATGTAGGGGTCGACGGGCTCGGCGGGCAGGTCGACTTTTGGGGTTTTGAGCTCGTTGACCGGAGTGAGGTCGGGCGTGGCCTGACCGACCTGAAGGACGTTCGGATCCGGCTTTGCTTGTGCCGGCTGACCGTTTCCGGTCGAGGAGCTTGACGCGCTGGAACCAAAGCTGGGGTTGGTTGGCGCGTCGCCTTGCACTTGGTTTGCCGCCTTGTTGCGGCGGAACAACTGCGCCTGAGCCGCGATGGGCTCGGCAGCGATAAGAACGAGCAGAAGAGCCATCCTGGCTACGGGTTTCATGGCCGACGCCCCTCATTCTGACAGGTTTGCAAGACGCCTTGAACGATTGAAGTCGAGCTCGAGCCCAGCCAATTTCGGCAGGAGTCGATCGTCGACTTCAAGATACGTTTGGGAAGGCACGAAAGCGGGTCCAGACATGGACTCGAGATAGGCGGTCGGGACGATAGCCGATCGTCAAGAAAGGGTCCAGGCGAGTTTTCAAGATTTTGTGGTTAGCTCTCCCAAGGCTGCCGCGGGCTCGCTCTGGCTGGTTTCGGACGACTGGATTTTTCGCAACCTTTCCCCCACGACCAGGCACGCAGGCAAGAGGACCAGATTGCCCAGCGAACTGCCAGCCGTGGCGATGCAAACCATCAGACCGAAGTTGGAAAATGGCACGAATTCGCTTAACCAAAGCACCGCGAATCCTGCCGCGACAGCCAGGCTCGAGAGCAAAACGCCAGGCCCTGTCGATTCATAGCTCGAGCGGAGGCTCTCTTCGAACGAGCATGTACGCCGCTGCCGTTTGAATTGGAGCAGGCAGTGGAAGGTATCGTCGACCGATAGTCCCAGAGCCACGCTGGCCACCAAAGCGGTTGCGATATCCAGCTTGATGCCGGTCCAGCCCATCAGGCCAAGCACAAAGACAATGGCCAACAACGAAGGCAACATGGCCAAGAGCGCCAGCCTTGGATCCCTCAAAGCCAGGGCGAGCATCAGGACGATGCCGAGGACCGAGGCCGTGGTGGTCGACCACTGCGTGGACACCACGCTCCTGGCCGTGCGCATCATCAAGAAAGAAAGCCCCGTCAGGTACGATTCTGGGCCAAAAAGCTCGCGCGCGGAAACGAGCGCGGTCCGGAACTCTGCCTCTTTGTGATGTGCGAACTGCTGCTCGGGAATGCGAATCATGATTCGCGCCATGCCCAGTTTCGAATTCCAGAACCCTTTCATAAGATCGGCCTGGCTCGATCCTGAGATCAAATCGAGCTTCGCCGAGAGCATCTCGCTTCGTCTCTCGGGCGTTTCCTTCGCAAGCTTCTTGTCAGGGTCGAGGACGGTCGACGCGGAGAGCACGCTGGTGAACTGAAGGGCTGGATCAGCCTTTGCCGATTCGGCAAGCTTTGCCTGGAATTGCTCGAGCTTCTCGAGGTTCTTGGGGTTCAGGCCTCCTTTCAAGGGAACGCCCAGAACAAAAAGGCCAATTCCGCCAAGCCTGCTCTCGACAAAATGATAGTCCTTGAGCACGCGTGCGTTCTTTCGGAAGATATTAATATAATTTGATTCGTATTCGAGCTTGGGAACTCCGAGAGCCGCGGGAAGAGCGATCAACAAGACGCCGAGGACGACGGCGCCTGCATGTCGCGTCACCCAATCGGTCAGCCGGTTCATCGAACCTTGGGCGGCTTCCGGAGAAACGGCCGCGTCGGGTCTTGGCTCGGTACGAGGCTTTCCAAGATTGGACAAGCCAAGGCGAAACGGCGGCAGCATCGCGAATGGCGCCAAAACCATGGTCAAAAGGGCCGCCAAGAGCGTACATCCGCCCAAGATCGCACCAAACTGACGGACGGGAACGAGGCTCGAGGTCAAAAGCACCCCGTAACCCAAGGCTCCCGTCGCTGCACACCAAAGGATGGGCACGGATACAGCCTCGAGCGTCGAACGCGCTGCGGCCACGGTTGCTCCCAGTCGCCTCGAATCCTCTCGGAAGTGGATGGCCAAGTGACTGGCCGCAGGCATGGTCAAGACAATAACTTGCGCGACGACTGGACCTCCCGAGAGCGAAAGCTTGAGCCCAAGCTTGGCGAGAAGCCATTCGGTTGCCAGCCAAACCACCCAGCCCGCGAGGATCGGCGCCAGAGCCCACCAGACGCTGCGCGTGGCAATGAAAGTCACAAGCCCAATCAACGCCATGCCCAGGATCGCCAGCCGCCTGCCGTCGAGTTCGATATTGGCATAACCATCTGCCAGGAGAACTGGCGGACCAACAACCGCGGGCTTGCCAAGACCATGCCGACTTCCAAACGCGTCTGCGACCTCCCTTAACTGTTTGACTGTCGATTTCATGTCAAATTCATCGGTCTTACGGAGTCTGGCGACGACCGCCGCGGTCTTTCCCTTGGCGTCGACCAGAGTTCCCGCGAGAAGCGGGTGCGCGAGGATCCGCTGCTTCAGATCGGCAAGCGGTTTGGGAGCAGCGCTTCGAATTGCGGCGCCGATCGTGAAGGCCCCACTCGACCCCATGGCGCCAACGCTTGCCTTCAAGGTCTTGATCGCGCGATCGCGCAGAAATTTGGGCAGCCTGGACATCGACGCCAGGCCCTCGTCAACCTGCCAAAGCACTGGGGTCGATTCCAGGCTCTGGACGTCCAGGATCCCCGGAATCGCTTTCGGACCAACCGCCTGTGCAAGTTCTCGAATCCTGTCCATCCCCGCTGGAGATAAGAGCTCGGGATCGTCGTAGCAGATGAAGACGACGTTGTCGTTGCCGAACGCCTCGGAAGCTTTACGATAGTTGATGATATCCGGATCGGAGGCGCTGAAGAACGAATGGATCGACTGTTCGTACCGCACTTTCTTGCCAGCGGCGGAAAGGCTGATGAACACCAGCAGCACGAGGGCGAAGTGGAACCAGCGGGCGCGGATGAGGTAGGAGATCACGACGAGAACTTGCCTCCAAGCGTGGCGGAGCCGCCAATGGGCTCATGGAAAAGCAGCCTTGCGAGCTTCTTTTGTAGTTGCAGTCCCTGGAGAAGTCGAGCCCTCGAGCCTGGATTAGCCTCTCAGGAGCCCAACAATCCAGGGTTGAATCAGGGGCCGAACCAGGTCGTAAAGGCTGTAAACTGCGACTGCGGCGGATACTACAAGAGCAAGCCAGGCTGCGACGTCGGTATACGCTGGTGGAGCTACGCGCGGGTCGGCGTCGCGGTACCTGAGGTAAAGCGACGCCGCCGCGATCACGGGAATCATCAGAGCCTGCGCGTACCCACCGGCCGTGATCAGGGCCTTGGGTTCTCGGCTGTAGAAGTAAAGCAAGAGCGAGCCCAGCGGCAGCAGGACCATCCAAAGCCGGATGACGCGAGCGCGAGCGGCGGGCGACTGAAGGTTGAGGATCCGTGCAAGGTCCAAGAAGTCGGCCGTCAGTCGAGCATTTCCCGCGGTGGCGACATAAAGCGTCTTGAACAGCACTGCCCATGCGCCGACCAGGAACACAGGCCTGGTCCAACCGCCAATGGAGCCTTCGTACATGCCCGAAAGCGTCTTGAGCATTCCTACGCCCTGGGGATGCAAGCCCTGTGGGTGGAGCACCGCCGCGCCGAGAATGTAAAAGGCGACCGTGGCAATCGTGAAGACGATGGCGCTGAACCAAGCGTCGACCTGCATCACCCAAAGCCAGCCCTTGGCTCGGCGTGCCCAGGCGTCGTCGTGGGATCGTGTGCCTGCATACTTCGCATAACCCTTTTCGATGCACCAGTAGGGGTAGGCAAACAGTTCGCTGGCGCCGACGCCGGTGATCCCGAACGTCGAAAACGCAAGCGCGGCGCCCGCCGCCGGCAGCTTGAAAGACAGTCCGTTCACGAGCGCCCGCACGTCGATGGGATATGGCGTAAACGGCAGACACGCAACCGAGGCCACCGTGAGAACCGTCACGAGTGCTACAAGAAACGTGGTCACCTTTTCAAGTCGATGATATCCACCGGAAAGCAGAAGAGCGATGGCTGCGAGGCAGGTTAGGCTTGCCCAGAAGTAATCGGGATGCGCAGCCAAGAAGGCCGAGAGGCCGGGTGCATAAGGAGCGATCGCCTTTGCCAGACCTTTGGCCGCGCCTGGAAAGGCCATGTCCGCCGCCTGGCCGACCAGGCCCTCCATTGCGGCGATTTGGGCCTGCGTGGCAAGCATCATGAAAAGCCAGAGCCAGCAGATCCAAGACGCGCCAAGCCTGGGTCCCGGCAGAGTGTCGAGCGCGGCCAGCGTGGTCTTTCCATGCGTAATCGCATACCTGCCCAGTTCAACCTGGACAAAGACTTTGATGATACAACTGAGGAGTATCAGCCAGAGCAGCACGTAGCCTTCGCTGGCGCCAAGGCCCGTCGTGGCGATCAACTCGCCTGTGCCGACGATCGACGCAGCCAAAATCAGCCCTGGGCCAATCTGTCCGAGGGCTTGGAGAAGCCTCTTGGGCGGCTCCTGAAGTCCCTCTTCGGGCGCCGGGTCAGGGCTCGTGGAGCGTATCTCGTCTACAGTCATGAAAGGTCGGGCTCGGCGCCAAACGCACGCGGGAAGGAATGAGTTTGGACATCCTAAAGCCGCCAACGCTGAGTTTCAAACGGTTTTCCCAGCCTCTCAGGCTGGTCGGGAACCCGAACGCGACTGGCGAAACCGCCGTTGGACGCTCCGTGGGACTCCGGCGTGCGGGCCACGAAGTCCGGATTCCCGGGTCGACTTGCCAGCAACCTCGACAAGCATGTCGACGATTCTCTGCTCGAACAAAGGCGCTGCAAAAGCCTCCGCCTTACGCCTGGCTTCCGCGGAATCGCAAGGCCTGCCAAGCGACTCCCACTCGAGAATCGCCTGTTCGAGCCCTTCCGGCGACTCGTCTTCGTAAAGCATACCGACCTCTTGATCGATCGTCTCCGCGGCGCCCCCTCTTCCCAACGCAATAACGGGTGCTCCACACGCCAGGGCTTCGATGGGCACGATGCCAAAGTCTTCCTCGCCGGGAAAGAGGAGCGCCCTGCAGGTACGCAGATGGTCGCGAATCGTCTCGTCGCTCTGTCTGCCAAGGATCTTGACCGTGGGCCCTGCCGACGCTTCAAGCCTTGCCTGCTCAGGGCCTCCGCCGATGACGACCAAAGGCAGGCCGAGCTTGGTGCAGGCCGCGACCGCGTGGTCGATTCGCTTGTAGGGGACAAGCGCCGAGACACACAGATAAGCACCGTTCCGTTCCACTTCGCCGGGGGTGTAAAACTCCGTGTCAACAGGAGGCGCGATCAACCTGCTGGATCTACCGTAGCAGTCTTCGATGCGTTTGCAGACCGTCTGGGAAATGCCGATGAAGTGGTCGACGCCCGAAGAAACCGACCGATCCCACTCCCTCATCCGATCGAGCATCGTCCTTGCGAGCCAACTTCGAACCGGCTTGCGATTCAGTCGGTCCAGGTATTTGTCGCGAGTCTGCCATGCATAACGCATGGGTGTGAAGCAGTAGCACACGTGAGGTATGGTTTGCGGAACGCGCACGGCCTTGGCTGCGCAGTGGCTGAGGCTGAAGACGAGATCAACTTCGCCAACCCTCCAGAACCTGGAAGCCGTGGGCATCAGCGGAAGCCAATAGCGGTAATGCTTGGAGATGCCAGGAACAAGCTGCAACGGAGAAGTTCGAATACTCATCCGTTCGATCGTCGGGCTTGCCGAGCCCTTCTGATGCAGAAGCGTGAAGAGTTGGGCTTCGGGGAAGAGTCGGCAGAGAACCTCGAGGCACTTCTCCCCGCCACGCATACCCGTGATCCAATCATGGACCAGGGCAACCCTTAGCCCTGAGAGAGCGGTTCGAGGCTGCGCGCTCGAGCGATTGGATACGAGCTTGCTTTCGGCTTCCATGCCGATCGACCCTTCTCGCGAGAGGAACCGTGGCCGCTGGAGATGAGCGACCGCGCGGCCGGAAGAGTATGCAAACAGACCGAATCGGGCAAGAGCAGCACGGGAACCGGAGAGTAACCGGAACAGCCAGCCAATAGGCTCTTGCCAAGGATTACCTGACGCCCAGCAACTCGATTTCGAAGATGAGCGGAGAGTTGGGCGGGATCTTCGGCGGCCTGCCCTTTTCTCCATAGGCGTATTTCGAAGGGATCTCGGCCTTGCGAATTTCTCCAACCTTCATCCCTTCGACAAGGTAACTCCAGCCTTCGATCACATCGTCCGAGCCCAATGTGAATGTGAGCGGCTGTTTGCGGTCTCGAGAGCTGTCGAACTTCTTGCCGTTGGTGAAATAACCCACGTAATGGACCGTGGCGGACTGTCCTTTACGAACCTCTGCGCCGGAGCCCTCTTTGGTGATCGTGTAGTCGAACCCGACGTTGGTCGTACCGAACTTCGCCTTCTTACCCTGTTCGTCGGGCGTACTCGTGGCCTGGGGCGCCTGTTTCGGCTCGACGTCGATGTCGGTCCCCTGTTCGCCGTTGGCAAAGGCATCGGTCGACCCGTTGGGCAGCGTTTCCTTGGCCTGAATGCCTGGAGGAGTGAGTTGGACGGTTCTGGGCGGTTCGCAACCCGCAACGAAAACCAAACCAAGAAACGCCGCCAAAATTGCACGGCTCATCGATACACCTCTCCGATTACGCATGTCCGCTCCAGGAACCCGGCGCGGGCTTATGGGAGCAAACCACGACCACTCCCTAGGATTCTACGCTCCAAACGGCAAGCGAGGGAAGTGCAGCCGAGTTTGGCGGATCAGCCCGATCGCCTGCTCAACGACTCGACTGATCGACCTCGCCGGTCGCCGCCCATTCGACCGAGCGCGTCATCCACTCCTGAAAGTTCGGGTCGGACATCGCCTTGACGTCGTGCCCCAGAACGTTCTCGACAACCCTGCCTTTTCCATACGTATGAACCCAAATCACAGCCTCGTCCTTGCCTGTGCCTCGAGGCTTCTTGGGGTCGGAATACGCCGTCGCTAGGATAGTGGCGCCGTCAGGAATCACCGAATTCTGGTAGAGCTCGTCGGTGGGGTGGTCGAAGCTCTCGGACAAACCGTCGCTGATCACATGCTTGGCCGAGGTCTTTTTGACCTTGAACTCATGCGCAGGTCCATGAAACCCTTGGGTGCGCCAGCCGCCTGCCACAGCCTTCTCGAACTCTTCCCACTTCGGATTCGTGAACGCACTCGAGGCAAAATGGTACGCGACAAGCCCCTTACCCCCTTTGATCGCTTTGAGGAACGCATCCTTATTCTCCTTCGACCAACGCGATTCGGCGGAGCCTTCCTTCGTGTCCTTGTAATTCAGGATCAAAACGTCGTACTTGGCCAGGTTTTCGTCGGTCAGGTCTTTCGACGGAGTCGATGTGGCGTCGACCTTGATTTTGCCTTTCGATCGCGTCTCGAGGAAATCGACGAGCGCCTTCGTCGTCGCCTTCCAATCGTGGGCGCTCACCTGATCGCCCGTGACGACCAGAGCCCGAATCGGTTTGTCTTCGGCGAAGGTCGAGGATGCGAGCCCGAGACACGAGCAGGCGAGCGTAAGCAGGCAAGATAGTAGACGAATATACATGCGATTTCTCCTGGAGAGTTGAGCTGTTGACGTTATTTTCTTTCGGCACGCAATGCGCAGAAGTTTGTTGTGAGCAGAGGGTTGGTTCTTAGCCCTGAAAGGGCGATTCAATAAAGCCCAGGGCAACGCCCTGGGGTTAACGGAGAAGTCCGTGCACCGCGTTCGATCTCCTCGGTCCGGTCGCCCTGTCATGGCTAAAATCTGGGAATACGGCATGCAATCGCCTCATCGGATCCCAGGGCGTTGCCCTGGGCTTCTCTAAGTCGCCCCGTCAGGGCTAGGACTCAGAAGACTCGTCTTGCGGCTACGCCGCGTTAGGTATGAACCTTGGTTTGGCTTTTACTTGTGTGAGTCCAGAGGTATTGGTCCGAAGACGGGCACGGCCATGTCCCAGTGGTCCGTCAAGCTGCAGTAGGGGTTGAAACCCGCCCCGTACCAAAGGAACGAGCCTTCGGGAGCAGGCTCGTTGAGCTTGAGCGTGACGTGGTCGGGCCCAGGTCCGACCACCGCGTCGAAGATGAGTGGGAGCTCTGATCCGTCGGTCTTGCGGATCGAGAAGCCCGCGATATGCCGGCTGGGCTGAAGGCCCTTGAGCTTGTTTTCCTCCTGAATCAGATTCACGCCCTTGAATGCGATGACCACCGAATTGCCGTCCCGGAAAGCTTGGTCGAAGGTGGGGGTCGATCCGCCGCTATGGCCAAAAAGCTCGCGGAGGGCAAGGTTCGCCAGCCGATGCCCTGCCCGCTTATGTCCCTGAGTTCCCACGTGGATGCCGTCGTCGAGCTCGAGGTCGACGACCGAAACAACCCCTGTGTGGAGGATTCGCGAGGGGATCTGTCGTTGGACGTCCTGGATGATGTTCCACTCTTTGCCGTCGCCTGGGCGCACCCATCGGCCGATCTGGACGAGGTAGAACGGCAGGCCTGGCTGATCGAAGTCTTTGCGGACGGCGGCGATGAAGTCTTCCATCGTCTTGGCATACTTTGGAGCCGCCTCCGGGTTGGCGTCGCTTTCTCCTTGATACCAAAGGACGCCTTTCACCGTTCCACCAGCCAACTTGAACTGGCGAAGCATCGAACCGTAGAGGCTCTTGCCTCCCTCGCCCTTTTGATCTGGGCTCCACTGACCCATGCTGGTGCCGCCGTGGGCGCAGGCAATAAGGCCTATGGGGACGTTCAGAGCCTCTGTCATACTGCCGGCAAACGAAAGCCCAAGTCCGGCGCCCTTGGTGCGGGTTTTGTGCTCGTTTTTCGAGCGTTCCTGGCGACTGGCAGGGTCTCCCGAGTGGACAGGGTCTGGAGAATCGACAAGCCAGTGCAAGGGTTCCTTGGCTTCGCCCCATTCTCCATCCATGCCCAGGAGCATCACGCGCGGGTGCGGCGGAGTGACGTCGACAAGGTCTCCCACGCCTTCCATGTTCGATTGACCCGCCAGGATCCAGAGGTCGCCGACATAGACGGGGATGCCTGGTTGATTGTTGATGCTGATGTTGTAAGGACCACCGGTCGGCAGGTTCTTGATCGCCCCGTCTTCCAACGCCAGGCCAGCGACCGGTGTATCCTCGGGCCCAGAGACCGACCAACTGGTCGCTTCGATCGTTTTCCCTTCGGCGTCTTTGACGACAACGGGAACCGAAGCGAACCCGAGTCGATCTCGCTGGTAGACGCGGTAGGGCTGGGGTTCGATTACTGAGGTGGCTGTTCCGCCAACCTGGGCAGGGGAGCTTTTCTCAGCATAGACCAGAACGGCCAATGCTGCCGCGCAGACTCTGAAGCAGCGAAACACCATCTTGGAATCCACATATTTCACGCCATGAACTCCCGGAGGTCGGTTGCGCCCGTGGACGACGGAGGCTTGCCTGGGACCTGTCTCGCGCGACAGAGGCTACTATAGAGGAGGCTTAGGGCGTGTGGAAGCGCCCGTCAGCTTGGCGCGAGACGTTCGGCGAAATATTGGCGGGCCTTTTCGAGCGCCTGAGGAATCTTGGCTGGATCTTTGCCGCCGGCCTGGGCCATGTCGGGCCTACCTCCGCCACCGCCGCCAACGACTGGAGCCACCTCTTTGAGCCAGTTGCCGGCGTGATGGCCTTGATTCACAAGATCGGACGTAAGACCGGCCGAGAGGGTCACCTTTCCCTCTTGTTCGGATGCCAAAAGCACTGCCAACCCTTCTCCTGACTTTCTGCGCAAGACGTCGATAAGCTGGCGAAGCGAATCAGGAGTCGAGCCCTCGATCTTGGCGACAATAACCTTCGCCCCGCCGACAAGCTGAGCAATGGAGAGCAAGTCTTCGGCCGAGGTCTGCGGCGCCGATTCAACCTTTCGTTGAGAGGCCTGTTTCTTGAGGGCCTTTACCTCTTCCACGAGCGCCGAGACGCGCTCACCGACGGCGGAAACGGGCACTTTCAAGGCCAAGGCTGCGGTCGCAAGCTCGGCTTCGACGTCGTGGACGTGGTCGAGAGCAGCCTTACCCGTGAGGGCGGTGATACGCCGGGTCCCGGACGATACAGACTCCTCGCTGACGATCTTGAAGAGGCCCACCTTACCGACGTTGTCGAGGTGCGTTCCTCCGCAGAGTTCCTTGGAGAATTCGCCCATCGACACGACGCGAACGATCTCCGGGTACTTTTCTCCGAAGAGCGCCATCGCGCCCAACTTCTTCGCTTCGGCGATGGGCATCAACGTCCACGAGACGGGATGCGCATCGAGCACCAAGCTGTTGACGGTGTGTTCGACCGCTAGCAGCCGTTCCTTGCCAACCGCCTCGGGGTTGGAAAAGTCGAACCGGAGTTTGTCCGCCTCGACCTTGCTGCCAGCCTGCTGTGCGTGCTTGCCGACATGAACATGTAAAGCATGATGCAACAAGTGCGTCGCCGAGTGCGCTCTCCGGATGGCTGCTCTGCGGATCGAATCGACCTTCGCCTGTACCTGGGATTCAACCCTTGCGGTTCCTTTTTCCACTCGGCCGACGTGGATCGTGAAGCCGTTCTCCTTGCGGCAGTCCAGAACCTGGAAAACGAACGATTCGCCCGTGATCAGCCCAACGTCGCCAACCTGGCCGCCGCTCTCGGCGTAGAACGGGGTGCGATCGAGGACGAGGGCGATCGGCGGAGACCCGGGAGGGCTTTCGGATTCGTGGTCGACGAGTTTGCCCTGGGCCAAGATTCCGATGATCTTGGCTGGGGCTTCCGTGGTTTCGTATCCCAGGAATTCGTTACCCGAGTGATACGTCTGCTTGAGGGCGTCGAGCGGGCTCGAAGAGAAGACTGCTGCGGCCTCGGAGGTTCCTCGAGACGTTGCTGAGAATTTCTTCCTGGCTTCCTCGAAACCTGAAAGATCGACTCGAAGGTCTTCCTCGGCTGCGAGGCTCTCGGTGATTTCGATCGGAATTCCGTAGGTGGAGTGGAGGTCGAAGGCCAACTCTCCGGCGACGACGTCGGAGCCCGCGGCTTTGGTCTTCTTGAAGGTGTCTGAGAGGTATTTGAGGCCGTTCTCGAGGTTGGTGAGGAACTGGTCTTCTTCCTCGCGAACGACGCCCTGAACGCGTACGACGCTCTCGAGGAGGTCGGGATAGGGCTTCTTCATCTGCTCGACGACCACGGGCACGAGGTCTGCCAAGATCGGTTCGCGCCTGCCCAGGCGATAGGCGTCGAGCACGGCCCTGCGCAAGAGCCTGCGAACGACGTAGCCCTGTTTCTGAGCTCCAGGACGCACGTTTTCGTGGATACAAAACGTGAGTGCGCGGGCGTGGTCTGCCATGCGTCTGATGCGAACTCCAGGCTCTCCTGAATCGTATTTCACGCCCAGGAGGTCCGCGGCGGCGGCGACGATGGGCTTGAAGACGTCGGTCTCGAAAACTGAAGAAACGCCCTGAAGGCAAGCGGCGGCGCGTTCGAGCCCCATGCCCGTATCGATGTTCTTCTTGGGCAGCGGTTCGAGCACGCCAGGGCCCGTGCGGTTGAACTGGGTGAAGACGAGGTTCCAGATCTCGACTTCCTTGTAGCCTTCTCCCTGGTAGAAGATTTCCGAGCAAGGCCCACAAACGCCGTTGGGCCCGTGCGTGGGGGCGCCGGCGGGCCAAAAATTGTCGTCCTCTCCCATGCGGACGATGCGACTTGCGGGCAGTCCGATCTCATCCCGCCAGAGGTTGAACGCTTCGTCGTCGTCCAGGTAGACCGAGACGGTCAGGCGATCGGGCTCGAGCGCCAGGGTCTTGGTCAGGAACTCCCAGGCCCAATGCACTGCCTCTCGCTTGAAGTAGTCTCCAAAGCTAAAGTTGCCCAGCATTTCGAAGAACGTTTCGTGGAACCGGGTTTTGCCCACGTTATCGATATCGCCGGTCCGCAGGCACTTCTGACAGGTGACCGCCCTCGTGAACGAAGGGTCTCCCAGGCCCAGAAACTCCCTCTTGAACTGATTCATGCCGGCAGGCGTAAAGAGGACGGTGGGGTCTTCGGGCGCAAGCAGATCGCTTTGCTTCTGAACGCAGCCTTTCGACACGAAGAAATCGAGATACGCTTGTCTGAGCTCGTCGGTTTTCATAAGTAGGAGCTGCTCTCAAATGGAACGAAGCTGGGAGGCTCGTCCTCGAGTCCAATGGGAAGATTTCCGGGCGTGCGTGTCAACGTCAAAGGAGATGCGGAATCGACCAGGTTAACGCGCGTTCGCGGGGCGCCTGGGGGATGCTTCGCCGTGGATGACGACGTCTCCCATTTCCGTTGTGACAGTGGCGTCCCCTTCGAGGTTCTGGACGATTCGTGAGAAATCGGTCGGAGTGCGAACCGGCTTGCCGCCGACTCGGAGCAGGATCTGCCCTTTCCTTAGCCCAGCGGCTTCCGCGAGACTGTCGGGAGCCACTTCCACGATCGCCACGGGACTCTTGGCCATGGCCTCGAACGCTTCGATTCCAAGGACGCCCTTGGCAAGAGTGCTGGTGTAATCGACGCGAATTCCCCGCCATGGCCTGGGCCTGTTTGTGGCGATGATTGGACCCTCGGTCGGAAACTTGGAAAGCGGGATCATTTTCTCGAGCTTCTTGCCGTCGCGCATGATCGTCACTTTCACAAGCGAACCGACGGGGTACGAGCCCACGGCGATGATGAGCGTGTCGGAATCGTAGACTGGGTATTCACCGACCGAGACGATCTCGTCTTGGTTGACCAGTCCGCCAAGGTCGGCTGGAGTTCCTGGCGTGATGTTGCTGACGACGTTGGTCTTGCCCAAAACGCTGCCGCGACCAAGCGTCGGCAGGCGGACGCCCAGGAAGCCGTACTCCACTTCTCTGCCGTCGATGAGCGCCTCGACTGCCCGCCGACCGAGCCGGTCGATCGGAAAGGCGTAGCCAGCCTGGGGATCGAACCCCTCGGGATCGCCCGCGTTGGTTGTCAGTCCGACGAGCTCGCCTTTCAAGTTGATGACCGCGGCGCCGCTCATTCCAAGGTTGAGCTTGGCGTCGAGCTGCAAGAGCAACGGGTAATTCGTCAATTGCTGCGCCTGTGCTTCGGACCTCGGAAGCTCGATCCTCCTCGCGAAGTTCGCCAAGATTCCCCAGGCTGCGGAGGCGTTGCCGTCGCGAGCGGCGTTGTAGGGATTTCCCAGGGCGATCAGGAACGAGCCCTTGCGGAGTTTGGTCGAATCGCCCAGGGGAATCGGCTCGAGCTTGGGCCTGTCCATTCCCGCCGGCGTGCTCGGTATGATGACCGCCAAATCGCTTCGAGGGTCCGCCGCGATGATCAAGGCCTCGAATTCCTGATGCCCCGCGGCCCGCACAGTGAGCGATTTGGCGCCTTTGACGACGTGATAGGCCGTAAGAATTTGCCCATCGGATCCGACGACCACGCCCGACCCGTAATCGAATTCGAGGTTGTCGGGATCCTCCACGAGCTCGAAAGCACGCGCCTGGAACTGATTGAATCGTTGAATGTCCCGCATCTGGCGGTCGAGCATCACCTGGGTCTGGACCTGCCGCTCGGGTGCAAGACCCTTGATTGCGCGGGTCTCTCCGTCTTCGCTCTTGGTCCGCGCCACGGCCACCACCGAGCGTTCCGCTTTTGCGATGGCCGTGGTGAATGCGTCCTCGAGCGCCGCGACGACCGCTGCCGACGAGTCGGGCTTGGCGGCGGCCTGGGGAGGATCGTCTCGAACGGCGAAACCCAAAATCCCCACACTCATGATCAGTGCGAAATTCATTGATGATGAACCTTGAACAGGCCCTGGCGAGCGTCCAACTCCAAAAAACGCAAACGCCTTGCCGGGCGATGATTGAATTTTCGCTTCCTTGGCTCGAAAGGGCAATCGCAATGGAGTTCCGTGCAAGAGAATCGCCGACAAATTCGCTTATCCACGTTGCATAGACCCTGCAAGTTTCTTGATCAATTGGATTTGCCCGGCGTGATACAGGTCGTGGCTGGCGACGCCGAGAACCAGGTTTTGAACGGTGAATTTGCCGCCGATCGGCGTTTCGGAAAGTCTGGCGAGTGTGATGGTCGATAGCGCTTCAACGAGCAATCGGTGTTCGGTCTCGAGAAGCCTGGTGTAGCACCGCCACTCCGATTCTTCGAGAGCGGCTTCGATCGGGAACCAATTGCTCCCTTTGAGCACGAAAGATCCGCGTTTCTCGCCGGTGATTCTGCGTCTTGCAGCGTATTTCCAGTAGGCGCAGTGGACTACGATCTCGGCGATGCTGCGGCGACTTTGGCCAGGCCTCCAGCAGGCGAGCTTGGGGGCAAGCCCGCGTATCGAGCCTTTGAGGTTGGTCCCGTGCCAGGCTTTGCGGTCATAAGCCTGGTCGATCAGATCGAGCAGGGTCTGCAAGCGAGGGTCGCTCATCTTTCGCAATCCGAGGCAAAAAGAAGCCCCGCCCGGCATTGCGCCGAGCGGGGCGTGGAAGGTTTAGTCGATCGGACGACTGCTCGCCGAGCGGATCAGCCCGTCATTGCTTTTTGATATTGTGATGCAGATGATCCCACTCCATCCGTTGGAAGACGGAAGACGGCGAACCCTCCTGAATGCTCTCGGGCATTTCGGCAAGTTCGTCATTGTCGACGTCCTTGAGTTTGGTCATCAGCTCGTCGCGCTGGGCGACCAATACCGTGTAGAGGTTTTCGTAGAGCGCCTTCTGTTGCGGGGTCTTGGCGGGAGCGAACCGGAGGTTGAACATCTCCATGAAGGCCAAGAGGTCGCCGACGGTGGTCACCGGTTTCTTCTCGAGCTCGGCGATGACGGCTTCGGCGGTCGGGCTTCGGAGCATTCTCGCTCCGCCGGCGAGACCTTTGAGGAAGTCGTCGGCAAGGATGTAATCTTTCTCGTCCTTGGGGGGATTCGCCTTGAGCGAGTCGTGAAGGTCTTTGACGGCGGACCTTACGGCTTCGACCGATTCGGGAGTGAGGTCGCCGTTCAAATCCAGCTTGAGGGCGTCGTCGATGGCCTTTTCGTACGCCTTGCGACCGTCCTCGAAATCCTTGGCCCGCAGAGGTAGAGGCCAGCCATTCTCGACTGTGAGCTGCTGGAGGCAAATGACGATGGCTTCTGAAGCGTACTGGAAAGGAATTTCACTGGTCGTCCGGCTGGGTAAAGGCATGCTCGCCGTCTTGAGCGCGGTGATCCGAACTTTGGGCGCTGTGAGCTGCATCTTGATGACGTTCAGAGCGTCGCCGCGAATGATGTCTTCGGGCGTTGGCTTGTTCTTGAGCCGCTCGGCAATCGACTCGTTGGCGGCTTTGATCGTAAGCCGACGATTGCGGGCCAGCTCGTAACGGACAGTGTTTTGCGCAGTTTCAGCCTGCCAGAGGTAAGTGTTCCAGCGCATCGCCGTATCGGTGTTGACTGACCGGGCGTAGGAATTGGATAGGTTGTATTGACCCAGGCCCATGGCATACACGCCCATTCCGCGTGCAATGTCTCCGCCTGGAGTCGCGGCCCAGCCGTACGAGCCATAGCCGCTGTTGTAATACTGAGCAAACGCCGAAGGCGCGCCGAGACCGAGGACGGCGGCGACCACGGCGCTCCAAATGATGGATCGAAGCATGAGTGACTCCTCACGAACGCCAGGAATCCGCCCCTCGTCCAGATCCAGTCGTTGACGCAACGAACCAAAACCGGGAGGCCGACTCGGGAAGCATGTTCTCTCTATTCTAGGATAAATGGACTGGCTAATCACGCAAGCATCGACTGTATCCGATGTTCGATTTTCGCCAGATTTCCCCGTCGCGGCCGATATAGCCCGCAAAATCGGCAGAAGCCGGGAAGAGAAACAGGGCGAAAACAATATGCGAAACCCGCGCCGAGGGGTTCGGAACGTGGCGTTTTAGATGTCGTCGATCGGCACGAGGTCGGTGTCGCCGGGCGGGATCGGCAGATCAGGAAGGCTTGCGGGCCCTTGGTCGTCGATGCGATTCTCTCCGCTTTTCACCAGAGAAAGCGGCTTTTGAGCAAGTTGAGAAGACGGCTTGGCTGGACGTTGGGTTGGCGGCGGAGCGGTTGTGGAAGTTTGCACTGGCCTTGCCTGGGAGGCAGGAGCAACGACCGGAGATGCACCGCCGCGAGGGCGATCGACCTCCCCTTCGACCCGAAAAATCACGTGGGCGATCGCCACTTCATCTCTGGTGGAGATTCGTGCCTCGTCGACCAACTGGCCGTTGACTCGCACGCCGTTCTTGCTTCCCAGATCGCGCAGAATGAGGCGGTCGTCGACTTGCGCCACGCAACAGTGGCGTTCAGATATCTGCGGAAGGTCTATTCGGACGTCGCATTCGGAATGTCTGCCAATGAGCACGACGGGGCGCTGCAATGGGATCGTCGGGGCGGCGCCGGGGACTACGGGGACGAGACGGGCGGGCATGCCGCATCATCCTCCCCCGCGGTTCCGTTGGCGCTGGCGGCGGGAGGGACTCGCACCACGATCTCGATCCCGCGTTCGTTCAAATCCGGCGGCAACGCCTTACGGAAAGCGGCAACCAAGGAGTTGTCTCGTGAGGCCTGAATTTCGTGCGAGACCACGCCGTCGGGCAGCGGCAGGGGCATTGGAGTGCCGACAGGCATCGGCGCCGGGCGTGGGGTGGCCATGGGAATGGCCGAGGGCCTGGGAGTGGCAAGAGGCATCGGCATTGGGAACGGAGTGCCCATGTGTTGAGAGCCAACGGCGAGGCCCGCCGCCAAGACGGGGTTCAGTGGGCCTTCGTTCCGCTCCGTGGCTCGAGCCTCTAAATTGCTTTTCTGGCCGGGCGCATCGTTTTCGAAACGAAACCGAATGTGAGCGATCGAAAGTTCGTCCCCTTTTCTCAGTCGCCCCGATTCCACCCTCTGACCGTTGATTCGTATGCCGTTGGTGCTGCCGAGATCCCGAACCACCACGTCGTCGTTGTCTTGGGCCATGCAACAATGCCTGCGCGAGATGCGAAGCGAATCGAGACGGGCGTCGCATTGGGGATGGCGGCCGATGACCATCATCGCTCGATCGAGCAGGATGTCGGAGCCTTCATCAATTGCAACCAGGCGTTTGGCCATGAATGCCAACCTCGAACCCGCGAAGGCGGGTCAAATGACCTTGCAAACCCAAGCAGAGACCGATCGCGCGCCCAGAACATCCCTTTCTATTGTAGATCGATCCTTGACACTGAAACCACAACCATTTTTACAAAATGAATGGGATTCAGCCTTTGGGGCGCGGCGCGTCTTGAAATTGCGACGACCTGAATTTGCGTCATCTCTGACTTGCTAAGAATAGTAATAACTCGCCTACCAATTGTCGAGATAGCCAAACTTTGTGCGACGGGCATGCCTACCGTTATGCCCGAGAAACCAGCAAAAGCGTGGGTGTTGGCATGATCTCGCTCTGCAATCGCCTAGACTTCGACGGCCGAGAGAGCCGGAATGCGTCCGTGATTCCTCAGCCATTCGAGGCAATCGACCAGAGAAGAGTTGATCGCGCGAGGATGAAAATCGAGCACGTCCCAGCTCCTCGAGCAATCGAAGTGCATCGTCCTACGCGCCAACCGCAACCCCGTGACAGTGGCTTGGGGAGATTTTCCAGTCACCCAATCGGCCCACGCCTCACTTAGATATGCAAAAGCCAGACCGAGTGCGTAGGGAATTCGAACGCGCGGCGGCGGGACGCCGGTCAGCTCCGAGAGATGCTGGAACAACTGGATCAAGCTCAGGTTCGTTCCACCCAAGATGTGCCGCTTGCCTGGAATGCCTTTCTCCATCGCCCTGACCATGCCTTCGGCAACATCCCTCACGTCGATGAGATTGAGCGTGCAATCGATGAGCGCCTGGGAGCTTCCCCAATGAGAAATCGCGAATCAGACGCGTGGGAGGGGAGAGGCCTCGGTCCCCAGGCCCAACCGGCATCGTCGGGTTGACCACGACCACCGGTTCGCCCAGCCGCGCCCTCCGAAAGGCTTCGTTCTCCGCCAAGAGCTTCGAGAGGCAATAGGGCCCCACGGCGTCGGCAAGCGCCACCTCAACGTCCTCCGTGATGGGCCCGCTGGGCTTGTTGCAAGTCAATATGCTTTCTGTACTGGTATGTAATACGCGTTCCACGCCGACTTGCTTGGACGCCTCGAGGACGTTGACCGTCCCTAGATGATTCACCTCGAAGAACTCAGCTCGTCTTCTCACCCAAAGGTTGGGGTTGGCTGCGAGATGATAGACCCACCTGGCGCCCTCGAGCGCCGTTTGGACCGCCGCTGCGTCTCGCACGTCGGCCGTAACAATTTCAACGTCCTTCGGCAGATGAGAGACGTCGGCGCCCGGACGTTCGAGCACTCGGACCTCCTGCCCTCGAAGAACCAAGAGTTCAACCAAATGGCTTCCAATAAAGCCGGCGCCGCCGGTGACGACCGTCGCCTCGCTCACTCGGTGGACTCCTCTCGCAAACGGGTTCGGTCGATCGTCTGTTCTCGAGAAGGGGTGGTCGTCGTGTAAAGCTCCTGCGCAGGGCCGATTTCGATGGGGCCACTCAAGACTCCCTGGGATTTGAGCGTCTTGAAAAGCTCAGGCGTGATAAAGCTCGAAAACCCATAATTGCCGGGAGAGCGATACCGATTGATCTCGCTCCAATCGACGTAAACATGCGTGATCTCGAGATCGCTAAAGACCTTGACGATCTGGTCCGGAGTACGTCCCTTGGCGAAGAGTTCAAGATTCTCAGGGCTAAAGACAACGTTGTAAACGGTCCGGCTGTTCAGATGGAAGATCGACGATTGGCCGACTGAGAGCACGCGATCCTTGGCGCCGAGCAAGGAATCAAGTTTCGCGAGCGGCGGGTTGAAAGCTTCGGGTACGGTTTTGCGGAGCACGGCCAAGGGGGTGGTCCAACCGTGAGGTCCGGAAACCTCCGTGGCTGAGACGACGAGATTGAAGAAGACTCCCACGCCAAAAACCGCCAGAGCGATCCTTCGCCAACGGACGTCCCTCGACCAATCGGCGCCCAGACCCGCAAGCACCGCGGCCGGCGCCTCCAGCGGCATCCAAAACCGCTCCAGTCTATGCGTGAAAAGCCACCATGTCATAAAAATATAAACAATATAAACAGCAATAACGTACGCAGCCCTTCGAGTCGAAGGCCTCGCGAACGCAAAGGGCGCAAAAGCGACGTACAAGGGCGATTGCCAGTCGGACCGGCCCGCAACGTCGGCAAGAGAAACCGCCAGGGATTGCATCGTGGCAGGTCTAGGTCCGTGCGCAGCTTGCCATTTCGCTTCGCGGGCTTCGTCCCACCCAGATCCGCCAAACCAATGGTAAGCCAGGGGATAAACGGGATTTCCCGTATCAACCACGTTCTTGACGAGCCAAGGCCCCGCCGCCAGGGCGAAGGCGGCAGCGAACGCAAACACGAACCCGGCGTTCTTGGACCTCCATGCTCTCCAGGCGCTCAACAGCCCGAAGGGTACGACCGCGGACAACAATCCAGGGTATTTGCAAGCCAGCGCTCCGCCGGCAAACCAACCAATAAGCCCAAAGCCGCCATTGGAAGGAGACTCGATCGCGCAAACTGCAGACCAAACCAAAGCCGCATGAAAGAAGCAGAGCGGGCCTTCGACAAACGGATAAACCGCCAGCCTGTAGATCCAGGGCGTGGTCAGATACACAGCCGCCGCGGCCCACGCCGCCGGAGCGGACCCCAGACGCATAACGGCCGCGCCCACAAGCGCAGCCGAGGCGGGAGCAAAAAACGATACAAACAACTGCCCAACCAAGGCCCCCGTCCACCAGTCGTCGAGAACGTACATCCCCAGAAGATGCCCCATTTCCACCTGTGATGGCATGTTCGCATACACGTTATGGGGAAGAAACGCGATCCGATGGTTGAGGAAGTACTCCTTGGGCGCCTGCAAATGATAAGAAAGCGCGTCGTACTCGATCGTGGGGACCATCGCGGCCAATGCGGCGACCAGGCAGATCGCCCCCGCGAGGAAGCAAAACGTTGTCTTGAGGCCTTTTCCTCCCGACCGTTCTTCGACAGGAGGTTTCTCACAGCGTGACTCGCGGGCTCGCATCCTTCTCCAACCGAACTCGACCAAGCCGATCGCGGCGACCAGCAGGAGAGCCAAACGAACCCTCATCGGCGTCAACGCGCCGAGTCGACCGAATAACAGCGCCAGCAGGGAAAGAACCACCGACCCAGAGCCAAAAGAAGCGGCGATCGATTCGATCGCGAAGAAGCGTGCACGTGGGATGAGCAAGCGTAGGAAAGCTCGGCCAAGGACGATCGACGCAAACGCCATGAGGCAAGCGGCGGCGACGATCGGCGCTCGATCGATCAGGTTTTCCGGATGCGAAAGCTCGAGTGCGGCTTTGGCAAACAGGCTTTGTTTACCGAGAGCAATTCCCGGAACGGCTTCGAGGCCGAGGACAATGCGCCTCAAGGTCACTCCCGGGGGCGCCGCTGCCGAAGTGTTGGGCATGGGCGCCAGCAGGAACCACGAGAAGAACACAATCTCAAATAGCACAGCGGCGAGCAAAACTTTGACCGAGGGCGCCGTCGTCGCCGACGCCTGGGAATCCCATCGACCCTTCGATTCCTTCTCGATCGCCCGAGCACGGCGCTTTGGGGCGCGCCGAGGGTTCTTCATAGGATGGGCCCGATCTGCCAGGGAGAAAATTCCTCCTCCCCTACCCCGTTCTTTTCACTCTTGGTCTCGGCGCCCGAGGCGACGTCTAGGATCATGTCGAAGAGCCGTCCGCCCACCTGCTCGACCGTCTGGCCCTCGAGCACCGGTCCGGCGTTCAGATCCATATCGTCGATCATACGCTCATACATCGGCGTATTCGTCGCCACCTTGATGCAAGGGGTGGGTTTGAGACCCAGCACGCTGCCCCTGCCCGTGGTAAAGACCAAGACGTTGGCGCCGCCTGCAATCAATCCCGTTGTGCAAGGCGGGTCGTAACCGGGAGTGTCCATGAAGACCAGTCCCGGCGTCGACGCGGGGCTTGCGTATTCGACCACGTCGCAAAGCTGGGTCGAGCCCGCCTTCGCCAGCGCTCCCAGCGACTTTTCGTAAATCGTCGAAAGCCCTCCCGCCTTGTTTCCTGGTGATGGGTTGTTATTGATCTCGGCGTTGAAGATCCCTGTGTACCATTCCCACCATTTGATGCGGTCGATCAGCTTCTCGCCAATTTCCCGGCTCTTGCGCGCCGGGTCAGCAGATGCTCCGCGCCATAGATTTCGGTGGTTTCGCCAAGAACGGCGGTTCCGCCGTGAGCAACGACCCAATCGGCCGCGACGCCCGCCGCTGGGTTCGCCGTCACTCCTGAATTGCCGTCGGAGCCGCCGCACTCGAGCGCCAGGACGATTTTGGAAGCAGGCTGAGTTGTCCGTCTCCAACTGTTTGCAGCCGGCAAGAGCTGATTGACCGCCGCTACCGCCGATTCGACTGTCTTGGTAATTCCACCTTCTTCCTGAATGTTCAAAACCCTGGGCTTCATCGGCTCGGAGTGCTTCTCTCCGTTTTTAGCCACCAGCGAGCCAAGGGTTACCAGATGCTGGCTCTCGACCAAATGGCTGGCGAAGCCGACCTCGCAGCCGAGCCCGACGATCACGTATGCAGCCACGTTGGGATGGTTGGCGAACCCCGCGAGCACGCGCTCCAAAAGCTTATGATCGCTGCCCCCGAAAGGCAGTCCGCAGCCCCCTTTGTGGGTGATCGCGAAGACCCCATCGACGTTCGGAAAATCACGCTTCCAGGCCTTGTCTCGAAACCGCTCGGAGATGTATTTCGACGTGCTCGCCGAGCAATTGACCGTGCTGATGACCGCCACATAATTTCGAGAACCAACGCGCCCGTCGGGACGAAGGTAGCCCTGGAAAGTCCGAGCGCGATCGGTGGCAGGCGGACGGGGACTCTCGACAGCAAAGGCATAATCGCGATCGAACTGATTGGCCAGAAGATTGTGCTCGTGAACCCAGGCCCCGGCAGGAATGGGGCCCGCGGCGAAGCCGATGATCTGACCGTACTTTCGGACCGGCTGACCAGGCTCGATATCCTCGAGCGCGATCTTGTGACCCAGGCCGATGGGGTCTCTCGAGGTCACTTTTCGTTCCCCAAGCACCAGATCGAAGCCACGAGGAATGGGTCTGGCGGCGACCGCCACGTTGTCCTCGGGCCGAAGTACGACCGCTCTTGGGAACTCAACCGTTTTTTCCATCGAAGCCTCGCCAGTGGGATTTCGCCGATAAGGTGTAGTCTATTACGCTGACGTGAAGCTTGAATAGGCTGGGCTCCGAATCCAACGGAAATCGCGGCAGGCTCATGTCCCACTTCCACGACGACGAATTCCGTGCGGCGTTCCCAGACGAAGCCCCTTTGCTCTCCCCGAGGGATCGTTGGCTGGCTCGGATGGCGATTCTGGGCGCTGCGATCGCAGCGCTCGTTGCGTTCGAGCTGACCTCCGAACCCGCCATTTCGGTCTGGCTCTTCTGCCTCAAATTCGGGTTCGGAGACTTTCACAACGCCGTTTGGCTGTTCAGACGAGACAGGTTCCAGTCCAGGAGGTGGATCAACTCGCTTTGGCATCTGGCCGCCGGTTTCTATCGGATCTTCTTCGCAGCCTTGGCGTTCATCATCGTGGTAGTACTGGCTCTGGCTTTTTTCCCCGCGATCAACCAAGAGCTGCTCGGAGGCAAAGGCATGGCGCACGAGACGAAGGTTGCGGGTCGGGTGGTTGTGGCGATGTTCTTCCCTGCTGGAATCTGCGGGGCGTTGGCAGTGCTGTGGTCGCTCGCTGCCCGTCACAAAGCCTGGGTTGGCAAGGTGGTTTCCAGAGCGCGACGCACCAGCGTTTGGCCGCCGTCCCTGGCCCAGGCCCAAGGATTCGAAGTCAATCGGGCGCGTTTGGTCGCCGTCTTCTCGGCCTTGTTCGTTTGGGCGGCGACGGTGTTCCTGGGAACCCGCTTCCTCGAGAGTTTCATCGGAAATTCCCCTTTCGCCTCGATTCTACTCTGCGTGGCTCTTCTTATTAGCGGCGCGGCACTGTTGCTCTCATTCAGGGACTACCTACTGCCAAGAATCCTCGCCCCGAGCCCTTCGTATTGTTGGCCGATCGTGGAAGAAGATGAGGATCCAAGCTTCCGCATCGCTCCGCGTATGGATCGCTGAAAGACCAACGATTTCGAGCGCAGCCCCGCCCGGAATCGGTTATCTTCACCAGGGTGGAGAACAGACCCTGTCTGCCTTGCGCGCTCGGAAATGAGCACACCCTTCGACCGAATCGCATAAGCCAAAACGCTCACGCCAATGGTCACGACTGGAGCAGGAAGAACGTCCATGACCCAACGCAACGAAGGTTCCGTAACCCGAATGATCGGTCCGCTCAAGTCCGGCGATGGAGACGCCGCCCAGGCCATCTGGAACCGTTACGCCGAGAAGCTGTTTCGGCTGGCTCGAGAGAAGCTCAAGAAGGACCGGAAGGGTAGACGCGTCGAGGACGAAGAAGACGCCGTCGTCAGCGCCTTCGACAGCTTCTGCGAAAATGCCAAGCAAGGCCGATATCCCCAGCTCGCCGATCGCAACGACCTCTGGAAGCTCCTGACCGTCATCACGATCTGCAAAGCCTACGACCAGATCGAACGGCGGAGGCGCAAAAAAAGAGGCGGGGATCTGCACCAGGTCGAAGCGATCGAAACGCCCAATGATACTTTCGATATGCTGGATCTGTTGATCGACCACGAACCCACGCCCGAACTCGCGGCGATCATGGCCGAGGAATTCCAAAGGCTGATGAAACTGCTGCCCGACCAAACCTATCGCGAGATCGCGCTTTCGAAGTTTTACGGATATACACGAGAAGAGATCGCCGAACGGTTGGATTGCTCGACGAAAACGGTCTCGAACAAACTCCGCTATATCCGGAGGGCTTGGGAGGAAGGGTCGCTTTCATGACCAGCTTGGATCTGCCCAGCGATAGCGAGCTTCCGCTTGCCGAACTCAAACAGGTTCTCGACGCGTGCGATCGGTTCGTTCAGGAATTCCGAGACGGCAAGAGGCCTCGCATCTCTGGCGCTATCGAAGCGTTCCCAGAGCCCAATCGCTCTGTGCTGTTTCGTAAGCTTGTCGCGCTCGAACTCGAACTTCGGAGAAAGAGCGGGGAAACGCCAAGACCCGACGAATACCACGCCGAGTTCGCGGAACGCACCACTCTGCTCAACGCGGTCTTCGCCGAAGATTCGGATCCCGAGAGAACCTTGACCGACACAGGCGCCGCAGCGCGAAGACGCCTGCGGGAATTTGCTCCTCGGTTTTCTCGCGGAAGAGAATGGATACTTGGAGGCAGAGGCCATCGTCCAGGCCGTGCGCAATTGGACCAACGACAAATCCAGGTCGATCGGACAGATCCTGCTGGAACAGGCCCAAATCGATTTATCGGAACTCGAAGCCCTTCAGAAATTAGCTGGCAGACGCGCCAAGAAATATGGCGGAGTCGAACGAGGGCTCGCCTCCGTGAAGGCTTCCGAGTCTCTGCTCAAACAATTGGAAACCATCGACGACGACGACCTCCAAGCAAGCGTCGCGTACCTGACAGGCGCTGGCAGTGCAACCCATCCTTCGGGAACGAACGAAGACGACAGAGGCGGGTTCAAGACCACTCCCGACAAGAGGTTCAAAAAACTCGGATTTCATAAAGGCGGCGGACTCGGCGAGATCTATGAAGCGATCGACGTCGAACTCGATCGCAAGGTGGCGTTCAAGGAAATAAGTCTCAGGTTGGCCCACGACACGCAACTGAGAGCACGCTTTCTCCAGGAGGCCAACGTCACAGGTCTTCTCGAACATCCCAACGTCGTGCCCATTTACGGCCATGGTCGGTTCCGAGACGGCAGACCTTATTACGTGATGAAGTTCATCAAGGGAGAGAGCCTCAAAGAACTGATCGAACGGATGAACCGCGTCGACAGGCAAAAGGCGAAGGAGAACGAGGCCTCGAGCAAACCAACCGAACCCGATTCGAAAGCCCCGATTCCCAACCTCAGGGAGCTGATGTATCGGTTCATCGACGTTTGCGAGGCGATCGAGTACGCGCACTCTCGGGGCGTGCTTCACAGGGATTTGAAACCCAGCAACATCATGCTCGGCAAGTTCGGAGAAACGTTGGTGGTCGATTGGGGCGTGGCGAAGATCCTCAATCTGAACGAAGCGACGGCCGAGTCGACCGAGGGGTTCATCCATCCGTCTTCGGGCTCGGGCATACTGACCACCGAAGCCAATACCAGTCCTGGAACGCTCGAATATATGAGCCCCGAGCAGGCAGCGGGACGCATCGACGAGCTCGGCCCTGCCTCGGACGTTTATAGTCTCGGCGCAACGTTGTACTGCTTTTTGACGGGTCGAGCGCCCTATAAGGTGAAGGAGCAGACCGCCAGCGGCCGGGAAGCCGTGCGCCAGCAAGTGATTCGAGGGGAATTTACGCCCCCCAGCGAATTGAAGCCGTCGATTCCCAAGCCATTGGCAGCCATATGCATGAAGTCGATGCAGAACGACCCCAAGGATCGGTATACGTCGGCAAAGGCGATGGCAGAGGACATCGAGAATTGGCTTGTAGACGAACGCGTGCAGGCGTATCTAGAGCCGGTGTTATCGCGTTTGGCCCGCTGGGCTAGGAACCATCGGCCGATGGTGGCGGGTGCGGCGGTGTTAATGGTCTCTGGGCTCTTATTTTCGCTTGGCTACAGCTATTCGCTGTCGGTCAAGAACGCGAAGATCGAGGCAGAGGAGCGGCAGCTTGCCGAAGCCAACATCAGGGCTCGATTTCTTTGCATTCAATCCGCGGGTGCCATTAGCGATTTATACGATAGGCTTGCCCAACCCGGATTGGCGCAGGATTCCCGGATTGGCCGCATTGCGGATGGAAGTGCTCAAGAGAGGGGAAACCTTCATACGAAGCCTGCGATTGGTTTATCCTCAAGACGTCGATGTGATCAAAGCCGAGGGCGCCCTACAGCTTCAGCATGCCTTCGCTGATTTGACTCTGGGAGGCGACGCCGCCTCGGCGAACGCAAGGTTCTCGACGGCTCTCCAACTCCTCGATGAAACCACCCGAAGAGTACCCGACCGAGCCGATCTACAGGATCTGGTTGGTCGCATGCGCATCGAGCAAGCGGAGGCGCAGTCGCAACTCGGTTTCGTGAAAGACGCCGTGACAACGCTCCAAACGGCAATCGACGGGCAGTCCCACATCCTCGAGAACAAGCTCGGGGAGGGATTCGACCGTATGGAGACGGAGTGTCGATTCACCAGAGCTTTTGGGCGAGTGCGGCTTGCGAAGCTATTGCTCGATTCGAATCGGTTCGACGAGGCGCTCGCCGCAGTCGAAAAGGGCTTGAAAGAATTGGACGACGTCGAGAAGGCGATCGACGGTCGCAAGGTCAAACGACAAGGCGAGCAGATCATCGACCGCGACATGGTTTTGATCGGTCGTTTGAACGCTCTCCAGGTTCGCGGAGCGCTTGCCCTCCGAAAACGCAAGATAGACGACGCGATCCGCGACTTGGGCGTCGCAATCGACCTGCTCGATAAAGAATCGCTCACATCGTTTCCTCGAGCCAACGTCGATTCGATCGCGGCGGCCGCTCTCAACGAGAGGGCTCTGGCGTATGCGGCGAAAGGAGACCTTATCGCAGCCAAGAAAGACATGCTCGCGGCGTTCACTCGGCTCGAGAGTCTGCGGGACCTATTCAAGGAAACGCCTGCTTACGCTATCCAAGCCTCCGAGATTCATCTGAGCGCGGCGTCGACGCTCTCGAGCGACGGCGGTTTTGCCGCGGAATGCATCGATAAGGCGGAGCACATCCTCGACGTGATGCCGGAGAGTTCTGCTTTGGCCAAACGCATCGGCGAACTACGGAAACGCTGCGCGGAACTGAAGAAAACTTCGACCAAGTCGCACACAGTCGGTCCGGATCGGCTCGACTGCCAATGATCCGAGAATCAGGACTGGCAAGCAATCACGCCGAAACGAATACGAACGGCATCGTCACCTGGCGGGTAACCTCGTCGCCGGCTTCATCTCGATAGAGCAAAGTCACGTTCACGGTGGCGTTTCCGTCGTTGCCAGCGAAGATCGGCGTCGAGACGAAATGCGCCCAGGTCCCATCGTCGGCAAACTGAATGGACGGTGGGTCGTCCTGATCGGAAAGAGTGGCGGGTTGCCATTTTGCGTTGTCGGCAACGATGGTTACCAAGCAAACCGTGCCGTCGTCGGGCTTCAACCCCATGCCCGTCAACAAGAACACGAAGGGCTTGCCGAAATATGCAAATTGATTTGTGAAGGCAATGACGGGCGTGTTCATGCTTGGGGTCCTAAATCCACGTCGGCGAGGTTTTATTTGTGCGAACGGGCGAGGCCAGGGCGGATTTCCGAGAGATCTGGCTCAAACGACAGTGGGGATCGTCAAGCAGTAAGTGGAATTATTGGTCATGGTGACGGTGATCGTGACGACCCCCATGGTCCCCGTGGGGGGTAGATTGCCGTTTTTTCGATTGAGAGTCGGCTTGGATTGAAAGAAGAACGAGGCGCCGTTGGCTGCAATCGTGAGCTTGCCCTGCCCCCCTTGGGGCGCCACCGCGGCCACCGTGGGCAGCCACGACGCGGCCAGATCCTGCGCATTTGGCGTGATTGTGACGCTCTGGACGTTCCCCAGGTTTTGTCCGCTGACATTGAACGTCGTCGAGGTGACGTCGACCAGACACGAGTAGCTGATATTCGTCTGATAGAAAGCGGGGATTGGCACGACGGCAAGGCCCGCAGCATCGGGCTCCGGTTCGTCGCAAAGGTCGTTTGAATCAGACATCATAAACTTCCAGGAAATTGAGGCGCGAGCGCCATTTGGTTTATTCAAATTGTGATGGGAGCCAACATCAGAAAGACTTGCCTTGAAGATAGAGTGACGGTGATCGTGACGATTCCGTCGCCGCCGGCCAAGCGTGTGGGCGTCGATTGGAACTCGAAAACGGAAAGCGTTCCGCTGGCGCCGATGATTTTTGGGGACGCCTCAGGGCCAAGCGCCGGGCTCGAAACGAGAGTGGCGACGCCCCAAGTCGCCACGCCGTCGGTTTCCGATACAGACACGGCCGAGGCAGCGGGCATGTTCTGGCCAATGATCCGGAACGTATGAGGAACTCCGGATGTGCAGAATTGGCTCGGACCGTAGAGCGTAAAACCAACGGAAAGCAGCGGGCCTTCTTCTTTATGCGACATGTCTGGATCCTCGAAAAGCAGAGACCGCGGTTCAACCAGGCGTTCGGGAGCGGCAACGAGGATCCGTCCGAAATGCACCGCCTCAAATATTTCACATCGACCTAGGCCATTGATCCGGTTGGTTCATCGATGAGTCACACACGTTAGTCGGTGCGGCGCGCTGAATCAAGATCCAAGCTCTCAGTGCTTGCCTACTTTCGTTTATCCGCGAATCCAAGCGCAAGGAGAAAACTTTGTTCCAAAAGCACGAGAAAGCTCGGATGCCTTTCAATTGGCTTGTTATTGCAATCCGCGAGCGAGGTTTTCTCGAGAAAGCCTGGTGAGAAATCCACGAACCCACGGACTTGCCAGCGGAGGCGAGCCGAACGTCCAGTTAACCTTCAGGCTGGGCTTCCGGCGGTTTGGGCGCGGATTTGGATTTGGGCTTGGGGGCGTCTTTTTCTGCCTCGTCACCTTTCTTGGCGGCTTTCTTCGCGGCGTCGATCGCTTGCTTGTGCGCGGCGATGATCGGTTTGGGATCAATCTTCCAAACGCCGTCGACCTTTTCGCAGCGGCTCGGCAGTGGGTCTCCCTCGGCCTGGATCAGCAGGCTGTCTTCGTCGATCTGCATCGGCTTGACCACCATTTTCGCGCCGTCTGGTAGAGTGATCTCGTCGCCCACCTTGTATCGCTTGAACTTAAGCTTGCCGATCGCCGCCCTGATCTCCGCGAGCGCCTCCTTGGGCGGAGCTTCCCCGGTCAAGAGGATCTCGAGCTCTTTGTCGGGAAGCGATTTTTCTCGGAGAAGTTTCTCGTCATGCGTGATGCCGGCGAGTACGAACGCCTGGTAGGCGCCCTCCGGCGTGTTCTTGAACTCCGGGGCGTCCGCCTTCTTCGCGGCCGCCTTTTTGGCTTGAGACTTCGTTTGCAACAGCCTCGCAGCCGCGGTTTGCGAAGTTTCAAACCCAAAAATGATTAGCAAAAGTGCAAGCGACGCGATCGTCCCATGGAATTTTCTCATCACCAAACGCCCCCGGGGAATTCGACAGAGCTCTGTCTATGGAACTTCAAACCATTCGTGAATCGTGCCTCCCACAGAGGCTAATCCGGTCGCCAAAAGGCAAACAAGCCTCTTCGTTTGTTTTTCAGGAAGCGGCGAACCCATCGCGGCCCGGTTTGCTTGGAAGGTCTCGAGCCAGTATGTTTTGGCTGGACGTTTCATCGAATTCAAACGTGCGGATCGCGAAGCTTTGCTCATGTTGAGTTGAACTTATGAACGTAATAGTGGTGGTTTGCAATGGGTTTCATCTTGGATTTCTGGCGCATACGGCAACGCTTGGATTTCGACGCCGAACCTGGACAGGCTGGCGTCCGAGGGAGTGGTTTTCGACCATCATTTCGCGGAGAACCTGACCACCCTGCCGACGCGTCGAAGTTGGTGGACGGGTCGATATGGGTTCCCACTGCCCGAGATGGGTTGGGAGCCTTTGCGGCACGACGAGACGATCCTCCCGGATTTGCTCTGGAACCAGGGAGTGAAAACGGCGTTTGTATCGGACGTGCCGATGCTGAGACAGTCTGGGCATGGTTTTGGCAGAGGGTTCGACGAAGTCTGTTGGGTTCGCGGGTCGGGATATGATCCGTTCATATCGGCGGACGATCCTCGCGCGGCGAAAGTGAACCTCGCCGAAGAGCCTGGGTTCCCCAAGCTCGACCCAGAGGACCCTGATTTTGCGCTTTGGAAGGATCGTTGGGAGCAAGTTCTCAGGAACAGGGCAGCGCTCGGAACGCATGTGGACGAGAACACGGGAGTCGCGCGGACGGTGGAAGCGGCCGTCGATTGGCTCGAGCGTCGAGCGACCGAGAATCCCAAGACCGCTCGACCGTTCTTGTTATGGGTGGATTTGCTGAGTCCGCATGGACCTTGGGACCTTCCTCCCGAAGACCGCGACCGTTACGCGACGCTCGAGCCCGACGAATTCGAGACGGGCGACGAGGGAGATCTGGTCGAGGAAGTGGACGAAGGCGAGGCCGATTTACAAGAAACGCGGGTGCTCATCGACGTGCCCGCCTCGGCCGTGGGCGACGCGTTGGACGAGGTCGAGCTCTTGCGGCTGAGGCGGACCTACGCCGGGGCGGTCACCATGACCGATCGTTGGCTTGGGAAGCTGCTCGAAGTCATCAAAGCGACCGACAAACGAGAGCCAACGCTCGTCATCTTTACCAGCGATCAGGGAGAACCGCTCGGTGAGCATGGATATGTTCGCAGGTTTCGTCCCTGGCTCTACGAAGAGCTGATTCACACTCCCCTGATCGTTCGAATGCCTGGCGGCGAACGAGGCGGCATGAGACACCACGCGATCGTCCAACCCGTCGACCTTTTTACCACGGTGCTCTCGGCGTTTCGTCTGCCCAAGCTCGCCCAGGCCCACGGCGGAAACCTCTTATCGCTGATCAATGGAGAGCAAACCCAACTGCGCGATTATGCTTGCATGGGCATGGACGTCGAGGAGTTCGCGATTCGGACCCACCTTTGGCATTTGATCTTGCCGATCGACCCGGACCCGGAAGACGTACCCAGAGGAGTGGAGCTTTATCGCAAACCGGAGGATCGCTGGGAGCAGAACAACGTCGTGGAAGAGTACGTCGAGACGGCCGAGCATCTTGAGCTGACGCTCAGGCGGTTTGCCGAGGCCGTCGGCAGGGACGCGATCGAGGATCTACCGCGCTTGCGAACCTTCGTTCGGTATGGATCCGCTTAGCCGCAAGCGATCGATCGATTCAGCCAGACTTGCGAGCAAGCGCGTCCTGGGCCTCCAAACGGGGCGCGGCTGTTGGGCTTGGATGGGCGCAGCCGCTTCGGGCTTCTCTTCCGCCGGCGCTGGGGTTTGATTGCGAACGACGAGTCCCGATTGATCGAGATAACGGGCGGAGAGCAGCGGCGGGTCGGGTTCGAGCACCAGCTTCTCGGGCTTGCTTTCGAAGACCTTGAAAATCCTCCACTGTCTGGGCGCTTGCTTGGGCGCCGCGGCTTGATGGACCTCATGGCCAGGATCGGGGAGGGAGATGCACCTGCGCCACCGACTGGGGCCCTTCGGCCTGACCATTCGTCTCGTTGACAACCGGAGTCGAAGAGGCGTTTTCATGACGAGATTCCACGGCTCTCTCATGCCTTTGGGCGAACAGACCTGCCTGTTCTTCCAACGAATCCAGTGGCTCCGTCGGTCGGGCGTCGTGCTTTACGGCTTCAGGTTCGTTCGCTTGGAGATCGGATTCCGCCTTCGCCAAGTCTGGCTCAAAGGATTCCGATCGCGGCTTGTCGTTGGGGATCGAATCAGGTTCGGCTTTGACCAAGCGCGTCGACGGGTCGACGTTTTGGTCCTGAACCTCCTCGGTTTTCACAGCCCTGGGCTGGTGGGATCGCTGCGGATCCTTCTGAGCGAGCTCACTATTCGGCCGGATAGCGGGTTCCTCGAGGAACTCGGTCCGTTCGATTCGAGGTTCCGGCACGGACACCGAGGCGGCTGCGACCTGGATGGTTCTGCCGGAGCGTGGAGAGGGGGTGGAAGGAGGCCCAGGCACAGTGAAGGCCACAGGCAAGAACGGTGCAGGCGGGACCGCTGGAGGCAGGCTGGCACTGGCAAGTTGAGCTTCTCTCGAGCCAGGGGCATCGAAGGGCGCCCGCCGTCGGCTGGTTTTGTTGGACGCAATTTGTTCGCGAGATGGACTTGCCGAGGCGGGGGCCTGGTTCGGTGCTCCCAGGATATTGGGATCTCTGCCCGGGAAGAACCGGGCGAGCGTTGCCGAGGATCGACCAGAGCCGCCCTGCCACCAACCGCTGGCCGATCGGCTCGCTCCCGAGGTTCCCGAGTTCGCCGCCTGGCCGCCGTTGAACAGAGACCCGCTGGGCCTCTGAACAGTCCGCAGGCCTGGGTCGAAGGCCAACCGAGTTCGCTCGTAGACGGGGCTCTTGGGGTCGGCCGAGATGCATCCCTGGATGCCGGTAAACAGCATGATGCTCAGTAGAATCAACAGCGACCGGTGCATGGCGCGTCATCCTCCGCCCCGGCGGTTTTCTTATGGATCGGTCGTCCTAGCCGATCTCGCATGGTTCTAGATCGGCGTCGAGCTCGGCCGCGACTCCTGGAAACAACCCCCAAGGCGACCCCAGCGCCGCTAAAACCGATTTTATCGGAACCTGCAACCTGTTGCCGAAATCGGTCGTAATAAGATACAGAGGCTATTCAATCGCTCGGGTCGTGCAAAATTCCGAGCAACTTCTAACGCCAGCATCGAACAGCGGCCGAGAGCCGAAGGACAGAGGTCAGACCTCGGCCTGGCGGTGTTCCTTTCACTGAGGGTCCTCGAGCAATGTCGTCAACAATCGATCGGTTCGTCTCGTTGCCCTGGCTCTCCGAACTCGATGCGGAGGCCAAGCGAGAACTTGCCTTGTTTCTCGAGGAAGATCGAGCCGCCGCTGGAGCGCTCTTGAGCGAGCAAGGACGCGACAACCCCGTCCTCTCGTTCGTTCTCGAAGGAACGGTGGCGCTCTCTCGCACGTACCCAGACGGGTTTGTGGACCGAATCGCAAACCTAAGCGCCCAGCAGTTTTCGGCGAAACAGCCTTTTTCACTCGAACAGCTTCGCTGATCGACGTTCGGGCTCTTACGCCAGTTTGGCGACTGGTCCTTGCTCATGAAGCGCATGAAAGGCTCCGGGAATTGCATCCTCGGATCGCCGAGGAGCTCGCGCAGGCCATCGTGCGATTACTGGCGGAACGCTTCGACCTGCTCGACAAGAGGGTCGCGGAAATCAGTCACGATCACCTCCGAGCCAGCGAGCTCGCGAGGTTTCGCGCCAGGATGTTCGAGGAAGCGAATCTCTGATCGGCTCGACCTATCGATAGACCCTGGCCTCATCGCCGAGATGGAGCCTACCAGTTCGAGCGATGACCCGCAGATGCACCTGCCTTTCCGGGCCTTTGGAGAGGCTCGGCGCCCAATGCGGAACACTTTCAAGTGGCAATACCGAGAACGTCGATTGGGACGCCAAGGTTCCGCCTCGGTCCAGCGCTGCCTTACCGCGTTCAACATTCACGCTCCGAGCGATCGACCAATCTTGTTTGTCGCTCGTCCACCAGATTTCCCAGCGGCCTGGTTCGTTGGCGATCGGCAACTGCAAGTACCGAGCATGGCCAGCATCGGCGCCCAGATCGAACTCGAGGAACGATACGAATCCCTTGCTGATGAATCGATGAGGATCCTGGGGATCTAACGAGACGCCCACTGCTCGGACCAATTTGCCAACCGTGAACGACTTCCCCGTGAGCTTACCGTTCTCGACGACCAGGTTTCTGGAGACGTCGATGCCCGAGCAGACGAACTCGACGTCCGCCGAATCCAACCGCTCGAGCAATCGCTCGCGAACGTGAACGTCGGTCGAGCCCGTGCTCGGCATGGTCCGGGAGAGGAGCACAAAGACACTGCCGCCGACCGGGTAAGGCGACCAACGCGTGCGGATCGGCTCGAACGCTTCGAACACCTGTTGGTAGGTGTATCCGCATTTCAGTCGCACTTGATCCAAGCGATCGATCGCGGTAAGCGTATCGAGTTGAAATTCGAACCGATAGAACCGCGTTGCCTTGCGGAAATTGCCTCCGCCAACGACGAGCATCCACACCGCCGCGGCTAAAACCAGTGGCAACGCCAAACGACGGTCGAAACGGAGCTTCGATCCCAACCGAGCAGCCGTCGCGGAGAGAATCAAAGCAAATCCGAGCATCGGAAAAAGATGGTAGCGACGCACGGCTTGGATCGCCCATTCCCTCTCGTACTCGGACCTGGCGCTAAACGTGAGCAGATATCCCGCCGAGATCAGCCAAAGCCCGCCCAAAACCAACGCGCGAAGCCTTGGGAAGCGGATCGCCAAAGCGAAACAGCCCAAACTGAAAAGCGTCGAGACCAGCGCGGCGATCGAATACGGAGTCGTCGGAGCACGGATCAACCCCAAGAGACTCGGGAACAGCAAATCGACCGGACCACGAACGACGAACCATAATCCATAAACGAAATCCATGTGCGTTTTTGTTTGAATCGCACTCGGAGAGAAGCGACGAAAGGCTGCGTAAAACGCCAGGTATGCGGCAAGACCAGCCAAGGGTGCAAACGACCTGAGAAGCCGAGTCCGGAGGCTCGTTGAACCCAAGGCTTCCGATCCCGTGGCAATTCGTATGGCGGCGAAGGGTCCGGCAAGGATCCCAACGCCCGAGAAGGCCGGCGCCAGCATGGAAGCAACCGCGGCCGCCGTCAGTCCCAGGTTTCGACCACACTTGCCGCACGCACGAATCGCGCAGAGATAAGCGGCAAGCGCGGCTGCCAATGCCCACATGAAGCTGCTGCCCGAGTACCACATCACCGCTTCGTCGTAGACGCTAGAGGTCGAGAAAAGGACAAGACCAAAGAGCGCGGCAGGCGTCGAATCCAATTCTCTTTTCAAGACTCGATACAACAGCACAAGCGTGAACACGAATGGGATATAAGCCGCGATCGTAAAAGTCATTGGGGCCGAAGTCAGCCGTCCGAAGGCGGCCTTCCACGCAGCCCAGGTGACCAGTTGAAACAGCGGCGCAACGTGCTCGTTGAAGGGGACGGCGATCAACGCGCGAAACGGAAATTCACGCGCATGGCCGATCCTCTGGATGTCGTCCGCGAAGAGGCTAGGATGACCAAGTCGCGGCAGCCAAGGCAGCACGCAGGCGGCAAGTATCGCCGCGGCCGTGATCACCCAAAGCCTGCTCGAGCTGGGCCGGGCAAATTTTGGTTCGAGAGCAAACAATCCCAATGCATCCATGCGCGAAGACTCATTTCGCGGACTGATCGATAGCAACCGTTCCACCACCCCTATCCTCAGGGAGTCTACTGCCAAGCGGCGGCGATCGACCTCCAATCAAGCACTTGTCACCCAAAAAGACAATCGGCTGGGCTGAGTGATATCCGTTTCGATTCACTCTTGGAATGCATCTCCTTAGAGATTCCATGTCCTCGATGAGCGGGATCAGGACGCCATATAAGGCAACTGGTCCGTGGTGCTTCGAGGTTTGCCCGCATTTTTGCCTCGGCTCGAGTTGTTAGATGGGGCCGTGTTCTTTGTGTGCAGAATCGTTGTCGAGGGCCCATTCAGGTTGACTGGGAAGAGGTTGGCTCGCAGAATAGGAGTGAAGGTCGAGGGTCCGTCGGCGACACGGTTCACGCCAGAATACGGGCGTCCCGCGTGGGATTGCGCGATGATGAACCGTTTTCACCACGACGTCCCCGAGGAAAAGTGAGCGATGGATTCCTCGAGTCCGAAGCTGGGCGAAAATCAGAGAAGAATTTGCGACCGGCTCATTGAGTCGGTAATGACCAGCGGCGCCCACGGGCACCTTGTTGACGTCCGCGACATCCTCCGTGGGGCCATAAAGCCTGGCAGGCCGCTAGTGATGTTGTGTCCGCACGCCGACGACGGCGCGATTACGGCCGCCTGCCTGATCCACGAATACTCCGTCCGGCTGTCGCTGCCGGTCATCGAAGTCTTGGTTTTTAGCGGCGAGCGAAACGTCGCGGCGCCTTGGCTGAACGAGCGGAAGAAGGTGTCGGTGCGCGAGTCCGAGTTCGGGCTCGAATGCGAGATCCTGGGCGCCGAAGCGATCTGTTGGGAGCTCGACGCCTACCGAAGCCCTGGCTACGCACCCACACCGGCCGACGTCGAGAAGATCGTCAATTGGTTCGCCGAGCGGACCCCTGGGGCGATCATCGTGCCGCCGGCTTCGGACGCCCATCTTGCACACCGAATGACTCGAGCTCTCGCGGGCGTTGGTTTAGTCGGCGCCAATTTGACCGATACACTCGTGCTGACAGGCTGGACGCCTTGGGGCCCGCTGCCCAGGCCCAACGCCTACTTCACCTACGACGCCGAGGCGGAGCGAACCAAAGAATGGGCCATTCACTGCCACGCCTCGCAGGTTCTCTTGACCGACTACACCGAGTTCTGTTCGCACATGGGCAGAGCCTATGCAGCGCTCGTACGAGAATGGGCCGAGGGTCATAGTCTCTCGGGAAGAGGCCATCGCTTCGACGACCGCTTCGTCGGCGTCGAGCTGTTCCAGGTGGAATCGTACGATCCGAACCATCGCGAAGCCGAGTACGATCCGATTCAGATCGCGCTCGCAGCGCTCAAAGGCGAGACGCTCTTGCCGTCGGCCGCTTCGGCGGCCGTCGCCGCGGCTTCGCCTTGAAGCCAGTGAGAGACCAGGCCCCAAGCTTTCAACCCTTTGACTTTGCTCTCGTGCTCCGCCGACCCTCGGTGCAGTCCCAGCGCCCCAAACCATCATGAAATCCACGAAGCTCCAGTTCGGCGAGACTCAGGCGCTGGTTTTTTCCGAGGCGCTTTCCGCCTGCAATCACACCGCCGAGTTAGTCGCCCAAACCATATCTCAAGGCGGCCGGAAGGTGTTGGGCCTGGCAACGGGGTCGACCCCAGAGCTGGTCTACAAAAGGCTCGTCGAGCTCCATCGCCAAGGAGAGATCTCTTTCCAACACGTTATCACTTATAATCTTGACGAATATTATCCAATTTCTCCATTGCATCCGATGAGCTATCGTTATTATATGCATGAGAAGCTCTTCGGGCTCGTGGATTTTGCTCCCGAGCGGACGCACGTGTTCGACGGGACGGTCCCCGAGGCCTTCGCCAATGCACACGCCGCGGAATACGACCGTTGGATCCAGGCCGACGGCGGTCTCGACCTACAAATTTTGGGAGTGGGTTTGAATGGTCACATCGGCTTCAACGAGCCCTCGACGCTTTCGGTCGAGGAAGCCCTCGAGCTGCCGAGCCGGCTTGTCGAGCTGCACGAGACCACGCTTGCCAGCGCCGCCAAGGCGTTTGGAGACGCGAACTTGGTGCCTGCTCGCGCTGACAATGGGCGTTAAGACCATCTTTCAGGCAAAGCACGTCTTGGTTCTTGCGTTTGGAGCGTCCAAGGCCGAGGCCGCGGCGCGCGCGCTTAGGTCGCCGCCGTCCGCCCTTTGGCCGGCGTCGCTTTTGCAACTGATCGGCGGGAAAACCACTTGGATCCTCGACGCCGAGGCCGCCTCGGGTTTGCAATGAACCCGAGCGGCCTCGAACGATCTTGCTCGGAAAGTCAGGCTCCTGCACCGGGCCTGCCGACAACCTCGCGAACGTCCTTGCGCTCGCGGCGGGCGTGGATGGCGTTGACGGCGTTCAGATAGGCCAGCGCCGAGGCCTCGATGATGTCGGTCGACGCGGCTCTGCCTCGGAACGATCGGTCGTCGGTCTGAACTTCGAGCTCGAGAGAAACCTCGCCCTGGGCGTCCTTTCCCGCGGTCACGCTCCGTACCGAGAATTCCCTCAGGTTCGCGCCGATGCCGGTCACGCGCTCCACCGCCTTGAAGATGGCGTCGACCGGGCCGTCGCCGATCGCGGCGTCGCGGACGATCACGCCGTCGGGCCTGCGGATCTCCACCGTCGCGGTGGGAGTGACGCTTGGTCCCGCAGTGGTATGCAGGCTGATCAATGACCAGTGCGCTGGCACGTCTTGAATGTGCTTTTCGATCAGTACGATCAGATCCTCGTCGAAGACCTCTTTCTTCTTGTCCGCCAGCGTCTTGAAGTCTTCGAAAAGTTCCTCGCGCTGGGCTTCGTTCAGATGATATCCCAGCTCCTGCACGCGGTCCCAAAGAGCATGCCTGCCCGAGTGTTTTCCAAGCACGAGGTCGGTCTTGGGAACGCCGACGTCCTCGGGCTTGATGATCTCGTAAGTCGAACGCTCCTTGAGCATCCCATCCTGGTGAATGCCTGCCTCGTGAGCGAAGGCGTTTCGACCCACGATGGCCTTGTTCCTCTGCACCTTCATCCCGGTGATCGTCGAGAGCATCCGCGAGATCGGGTACAGCCGTTCGGTCTTCACGCCGGTCGTAAAACCAAAATAATCCGACCTGGTTTTGAGCGCCATCACAATTTCCTCGAGCGCTGCGTTGCCTGCGCGCTCGCCGATTCCATTGATCGTGCACTCGATTTGTCTGGCGCCTGCCTCGCACGCAGCCAAACTGTTGGCGACGGCAAAGCCAAGGTCGTTGTGACAATGGACGCTAATCACGGCCTGGTTGATGTTCTTGACGCGTTCGCGAAGCACGCCAATAAGGGCGGCGTATTGCTTGGGAACGGCGTAACCAACCGTATCGGGAATGTTGACCGTGGTCGCGCCCTCGGCGATAACCGCTTCGACGACCTCGCAGAGGAAATCGGGCTCGGTCCTGGCTGCGTCTTCCGGACTGAACTCGACGTCGGCGCAGCAACTCTTGGCCCTGCGTACGCTTTCGGCCGCTCGCTCGATGATCTGTTGTCGGGTCATCTTGAGCTTGTGTTCCCTATGAATCGCCGAGGTCGCCAGAAAAACGTGGATCCTTGGCTTCTGAGCGTAACGAAGCGACTCCCAGGCTCGGTCGATATCCCTCTCGTTGCATCGCGCCAGTCCACAGACGACGACGTCGGTCACCTCCATCGCAATGGCGCGAACCGATTCGAAATCGCCTTGCGACGCGATGGGGAAGCCTGCCTCGAGGATGTCGACGCCAAGACCCGCGAGCGCCCGAGCCATCTCGAGCTTCTCGGGCATGGTCATGCTCGCGCCAGGCGATTGCTCGCCGTCGCGCAGGGTTGTGTCGAAGATCAAGATCCTGTTTGCGTCTACTTCAGCCATGGCTGCGTTCTCGTCGGGTTGAAAGTCGGCGGCGAATCGTCCATGAGAATCTGCCGTCGCATAAAACAAACAAGCCTCGAGATCCACCGGGTCGGGCAGGTCTCGAGGCTCTCGTGGTGTCGCGCGTGAGGCGTTCGGACGGAGAAACCTAGACTCTGGCCCCGCCGATAAGGCGGAGGGCCGGCATTAGCGGAAATGCCGGTAGATCTAGGAGACTGGTAAGCATGTGATCGGGGTCCGAATTACCCGTGGTTTTCGACTCGCACGCGACAATCCGTAATCTACCGCCTCGTCTCCGCGTCCGTCAAATCAATTGTTCGCGGGATCTTGATTTTCTCAAGAGGTCGAAGTGCAGGATCAAGAAAAAACCGCCTCGCAAGAACCACGCTTGGTCGCCAGGGCGCGGACGCACCTTAACCTGTTTCATAACTTTGTTCATAATTTGTTGCGATATTTTTGAAGCTGGCGGCGACCTCCTTGGTCGAAGAGTCTGAAGGCTCAACGGGCATGACGAAACCGGGAGGCAGCGAGACGCGTTCCTTGCGCGTCTGCCTTGCCGTTTCATAGGCGGCGAACACCGCGTCCAGCAGAGACTCGGCGTCGTGGGCGTGCTCAGGAAAACCCGCAACCCCCACCGAACAGGTCAATTTGAACGAGACCGCGGAGGCCACGCCCGCCTCGAAAATGGCGTGCTGCACCGATCGCGCCACGCGCAAGGCGTCGGCCACGCTCGAGCTCAAAAGCGCGACGACGATCCGGTCGTCGTGGCGGGCGACGATGTCGGATTGCCTGACGGTCTGGACGACCGACTGCGCTGCGCACTGGAGAATCGCGTCGACCATCTCCGACCCGTGCTCTTCGCCAATCCGCTGAAGCTTGGAGATCCCCACGCACAAAAGCGACACCGGTTTGGGCGGCGAGGCTTCCAGGTCGAGCGCGTGCGTCAAGTAAGCCGCCATGAAGTGCGTGTTTTGGAGACCGGTCACAGGGTCCCTTGCGACGGCTAGGTCCGTCTTGCGAGACGAGCGCAAGGCGCGCTCGGCCGCTGCGCCCATCGAGGTCAGAACCGTCAGCTTGCGCATCATTCTCGGCCGCCAAGCGCCGCGCCTGCCCTGGTCGACCCAGATGCGCAGCGTCCCCACGAGTCCGCCGCTAAACCGCAACGGAAGCGAAAGCAGCGACACCTTGCCCGAGTTTTGATTTCGCAAGGCAATGATCTCTCCCGAGCCGATGAGCCCGCGCTCAACTCCGCTGTCGAACGAAGACCGACTGGCCGCGAACCGTTCGGCGGCGCCCGACCTTGGACCATGCTCGGCAAAAGCTCTCGATCGTGCGCGCCCCACCTCGCCAGCAAACGCACAGGCCTGCCAGGCCCTTGATCTTGCAAGAGCTCGACGCGCTCGGCCAACGCCAGTTTGCCTGCGCAAGCAACCAATTCCGAATGGATCTCCGAGGGCTCGCGCACCTCCTGAAGCAACAGCGCGAACTCGTGCAGCAGCCGATCCTCCTCGCCAGCGCCTCGAAGCATCCGCGAAAGCCAGAACCAAGACCCCCTCGCCGCCCGCCCGGGCGTACCAGGCGCGCGGCCTCGGCAAGCGTCCTCGGGCCCGACACGGCAACGGTCTCGTCGGACTTCATGCGGATCGTGACCTTTCACTCCAGCCAGCGAGGTGGGACCGATCGACAGACCAGCCAATGGAACTCTAGGACACGCTCGTCGAAAAAGGACGGGATGCCTTTCAGGATTCGCCAGCTCCGTTGTCCAGCCAACTGGCTCCCAAGAACGACACGTCTCCCGAGCAACTGCTCCGGAAAAGTTCCTTGTTCAGGGCTCGGACCAATTTCCTCTTGATTCCACGGGTCCACTCGCGGACAATCTTCCTTCCTCCGATCGATAGGCAGGCTTGAAAATCAGGCGATCATGCAATGAAAGTCAAAACCAAACACAGAAAATCTTCCAAGTGGCGCAAACGAGCCGATAGCTCGCCTATCGCCAAAGGACGCAGGCCCAAGAAACACGGCCGCAACCCCCACAAGAGCAAGCACTTGGGCGGAAAAGGCTTGTAATCTTCGTTGGGTGAAGACGTCGACGTGTAAAGCCCTACCTTCATCGCGGGTGGGGCTTTTCCATTCGACGTGAGATAGCTCTTAGATCAGCTCGCGGACCGGTTCGGTTTCGTCGAGTAAATACATCGGCCGGCCGAACTGGTTGGGAATGGTCGTCGTTGCCGGGTCGATGCCCAGGTTGTGATAAAGCGTTGCAAAAACGCTCTGGAACGTCACGGGCCGATCCTTGGGAACTTCGCCCAATCTGTTCGTCGAGCCGATCACCTGGCCGGACTTCATGCCGCCGCACGCGAGCAGCGCACAGGAAACTGGCGGCCAGTGGTCTCGCCCGCCCTGGGGGTTGATTTTAGGTGTTCTGCCGAACTCGCCCCAGACCACCACCGAGACGTCTTTATCGAGCCCTCGATCGTGCAGATCTTGCACCAGCGAAGACACAGCCATATCGAGCTTCGGCAGCCGTTCCTTGCACTGAATGAAATTGCGGTCGTGGTAGTCCCAGCGTCCAAACGCCAAAGTGACGCACCGGGCTCCCGCCTCGACAAGCCGACGAGCCATCAGGAACTGGTCGTTATAGCAAGGCCCGCCGTCGTCGACGTTCTTCGTATCGCCGTAGCCATACTTGGCCCGCAGCTTCGGGTCCTCCTTCGTAACGTCCAATGCTTCGACAAGCTTGCTCGACGTGAGGATCTCGAACGCCCGCTTCGTGAAGCTGTCCATCCCCTCGAGAGAACCGTTGACGTCGAGGTCGCGCCTCAGGCCGTCGAACGAGTCGATCAGGCTCCGACGATCGGTCAAGCGATCGAGCGTCATATCCTTGAGCGTCATGTTCGCCAGGTCGGCGCCGTTGGGCGTGAACGGAGCATACGAGACGCCGAGGTAGCCAGGCGCCCCCGGATCCGCCCATGGCATGTGGCCCATGCGTGGAGCAAGCCCAATAAACGGCGGCACCGCAGGGTCGACCGTCCCATGCAGTTTCGAAAGGATCGAACCCATGCTCGGCCTGCCGCCTTGCTGGCGGCTGGCGCTCTCCGAAAAGCCCGTCATGCACTGGACGGCGGCGTGCTCTCCCTGCGCCCCGACAATCGTACGTATGATGCTGAACTTGTCCATCATCGAGGCAATCCGCGGCATGTGCTCGCAGATGTCGATGCCCGGTACATTCGTCGCGATCGGGTTGAACTCGCCCCTTATCTCCTTGGGCGCGTTGGGTTTCAGGTCGAACATGTCCTGGTGCGGCGGCCCGCCCGGCAGGAAAACCATAATGATCGCTTTATGCGATTTCCGCGAGACGCCCGCCTTGGCCTCCGCCGCCAAAATCTGCGGCAACGACATCCCGCCAAGAGCCAGCCCGCCGATCTTCAAAAAGTCGCGCCGAGACACGCCGTCGCAAAACCGGCCGCCCCTGCCCGATCCACCCAGAACTGTCAGCATGACCCGGCCCCTCTGGGAATCTTCCGGAAAGTTTATCAAACATTAAACATTATCGCCCATTCGCCGGCAACCGCAAGAGACAAGTTGCACGCGGTTCGTGCTTGGCGATGGTTCCGTCGGTTAATATAGGACGACATCGAGCCGTCCTTCGACTTGCTCCTCCGGCTTATCAATCCAGAGCCAACGCCATGTCCACCGACGTCGAGGCCCCAGGAGAGAGCATCCCCACTCTCACAAAGTGGCGGCCCGAGCCAAGTTCGCTCTATCGTCTCAGCGTCGACCAGTACGAGGAGTTGGTCCGCACTGGCGTGTTCACGAAGCGAGATCGATTCCATCTGATCAACGGTTTCATGGTGGCCAAGTTGACCGAGCATCCTCCCCATTTGGCAGTCTGCGAGGCCGTTCGAGCGGCGATCGAAGCAATCCTCCCCGGCGGTTGGCACGCTCGCAGCGAAAGACCTCTCAGAATCCCAGCGGCTTCGAGCGTCCCCGAACCTGACCTGACAATCGCCAGGGGTTCGATCTGGGATTTTGAGGATCGACACCCCGAGCCGATCGACGTCGCCCTCGTCGTCGAGGTTGCCAACACGAGCGTCCGCGTCGATCGAGAATTGGCCGCGATCTACGCCTTGGGCGGAGTCGCGTCTTACTGGATCGTTAAACTCGACGATCGACAGATCGAGGCATACTCGGATCCGAGTCCGCAAGGGTACAAGACTTCTGAAATCCACAAGTGCGGACAAGCGGTTCCAGTCAGGATCGACGGAGCGGAAGTGGGCAAGCTCGTTGTCGCCGACGTCATGCCGAGGCGCGTCTGATTTCGGGCGCTTAACATTTGGAACGCCCGGTTACTCCCATCAGCCATGTCGTCTGCCGCAACCGCTCACTGCTTCTCGATTCTCTCGAGCTCGACCAAGGCGATGCCAAATTCGACGAAAACTGGGTCTGCCTCGTCCTTGATCCACTGGAAGTACTCGAGGGCTTCTTTCTTCTCTCCGTTCTGTTCCGCGGCCATTCCCAGATAACAACGAACCTCGGTCATCTTGTCGCGGTTGGGAGCGCGTTCGAGCAGCTCCTTCTCATCGAGGTTGTCTCGCAAGTAGGCAACCACGGGATAAGGCCAAAGCGAATGATCCGCCTTCGCGACGGCGATTTCCAGAAAGCGATTCGCCTCTTCAGGCTTGTTGAGTCTGAGTGCAGCGAAGTATCCGATGATGGCCGCGCGTATGGCCAGGGGATCCTTCCATCCTGAACTCGAAATCGCCATACGAGCATCCCTAATCGGGCTCCCTTTTTGAGAGAGATAGCCCACGATCGCCCTGTTTAGCCAGGCCCAGGTGAACTTGGGATCAAGCCTGAGAGCCCGGTCATAGTCGGCGATGGCTTTATCGTACCTGCCCTTGGATCGCCAGGCGTTGCCCCTTCGGTTAAACGCCAACGGAGATTCGGGATCGAACTTGATCGCCGAGCTGTAATCGGCGATCGCCTTGTCCTCGTTCCGCTTCGCGTGCCAGGCAAGCCCCCTGCCTCGATAGGCAATGGCGTCAGTGGGGTCGAGGCGAATGGCCGAGCTGAAGTCTTTGATCGCCTTGTCTTGCTCGCCTTTGAGCGCATAAAGGAGTCCTCGGTTCTCCCACACGCACGACCGCCTGGGCTCGAGCTTGATCGCCTTAGTGTAATCGCTCTGGGCCGGGTCGAGCTCGTGGCGAACCTGCTGCCAGACCCAGGCCCTGTGCGTGTAGGCGTCGGCGTCCTGGGGGCTGAGGCGGATGACCTCGGTGAAATAATCGATCGCATGGTCGACGTCCACAACCTGGTCCGTATACGCCCAGCCCTCGATCCCAGGGTCGTGCAACCAGAGCATCGATCCCTCGACCCGCTCAACCGTATAAATCCGCAACTCCAATTGGCTGCGGACCACCGGTTGGTTGTCCACCCAAAGGTGGAATTGCGAGGACTTTAGGATCACTCGCTTGCCTTCCCACTCTTGGCCAACGGCGGCACCTGAGTACGAAATCGCGTACGCGATCGAGCAAGCCAAAATCAGTTTCCAACGCATCACGACGCCTCGCAGGAGGGAGCATCGGCGGGTAGGGCTGAGGACTGATCGCTGCGTTGGGGGGAGAGTCGTTGATCAATCCCGTCGGATAAGCCTAGCTGAAAGATGAACGCAGGGCAAGGAGAAAAGCGTCGGGTGGTGAGTCGGTGTGGCGGTGTGGCGGCGTCACTTCTTTTCGAGTCGTTCGAGCGCTGCCAAGGCGATGCAGGATTCAACGTGGAATGGCATCCAGTGCTCCTTGATCCAGCGATAATGCGCAACTGCGGCGTCCGGATGGCCGTTTTGCTCGGCCGACATGCCAAGTATGCATCGGGCGATGGTCATTTTATCGTCGTCGGTTATCGTTGCGAGTAGATCTTTCTCATTGAGCTCGCCCCGCAAATAAGAAATCAAAGGATAAGGCCATTGAGCATGATCTGCCTTGGATGCGGCGCCCTCGAGAAAGGCCTTGGCATCGTCGAGCCGCTCCGACTTCATTGCGGAGAAATATCCCATGAGAGCGGCATAAATCGTGGTCTCGTCGTTCCAATTTCCATAGGCGATCGCCATATTTGCGTCTTCTGGAGCGTCGACTCTTCCGGCAAGGAAGCCAGCGACCGAACGATCCAACCAAGCCTGTTGATCCTTGGCATTCAGAGAGATTGCCTCGTCGAAGTCCGCAATCGCTTTCTCGTATTCTTTAAGGAAAAGCTCTGAACACCCTCTGTTGATAAACGCGCTCTCATATTTTGGATCGATCCCTATGGCCTCGCTCAAATCCTCGATCGCCCTGTCGAACTCTCGTTTGCACAGCCAGGCCCTGGCGCGATCCTCCAGTCTTGATGGATTCTTTGGATCCAGCCGGATCAACGCAGTACGGTCCTCGAGCGCTTCGTCATACTCGCGCTTGAAAATCCAAATATCGGCTCGATTGCCCAGGCTCGTAAGGTGTTTGGGATCAAGGCGGATGGCTTCGTTATAATCCGCCAACGCTTTGTCGTACTGCTTACGCGTGGCCCAGACCGATCCTCGGTTGTTGAACGCCATCACGCATTTTGGGTCAAGCCTGATCGCCTCGTTGAAGTCTACAAAGGCTTCTTCAATCTTGTCCCTGGACATAAGAATTAAACCTCGGTTAGTGAAGTTCATCGCATGTTTCGGGTCAAGTTTGATCGCTTTATCAAAGTCAGCAATCGCATTCTCAAATTTTTCCATGAAAATCCAAATCACACCTCTGAAGTGGAACGCCTCTTCAGAATTAGGATCGAGAGCAATCGCTGCGTTCGCGTCCTGAATTGCTTTCTCGTATTCCTGCTTTTCTGTCCACAACTGCGCACGGCACAAGAGCGCATCCAGGTTTTGCGGCTCCCACTGAATCACGAGGTCGAAATCCTCGCACGCTCTGTCGAAACTCTTGAGGTCAGACAATGCGTAGCCCCGAGCGAGTATCAGTTCGCAACGTTCGGGATCGAGCTGAATCGCCTTGTTGAAATCGGCTAAAGCCTTGTCATAGACCTTACTCGAACCGCACCAAACCATCCCCCTCATCGCATAAGCGCTCGCATCCTTTGGATTGGCCTTCAGTACATTCGTGAAGTGCTCGATTGCGTGTTCGACGTCGACCACGTCGTCGGCTTTCGCCCAACCTTCCATCCCAGGAAAATAAAGCTGGAGCCGATCTCCCTTAACGCTCTGGACAGTGTAGATTCTCAGCTTCCCCCGGCTTTTCTCGACCGGCCTGTCGTCCTCGGTAAGGACCAAATCCAACGACTTCAACACCACGCGCTTGCCAACCCAATCGTTTTTACGATCGCCGGCGAACGACGGCGTAGTAAGCGAAGCGCCCACAAGCACGAATAACGCGCACAGGAGAATCGCTCGGAGATCCTTCATCGGATCGCTCCTGGATCGGCGGAGAGATAGAGAAAGGCAACACGAAAGAGCGGAAACATATCCGAATGATGAATTTCACTCAAGCCGCGTTCTGGGATGGCGCAAGATCGAACCGGATGACTCGGGCGGTCCTTTCATCGTGATCGCTGTTTCTCTTGACGCGTTGCGCGGACTGTGAAGCAAGGCAAGTTCGGTTGCGACGACGCGCCTGTAGGATCGCGTCTGTGTAGGGGCAAGCCCCTACGCTGCCCTTCGAAATTGACGGGTTTGGCGACGCGGAGCAGAGGGGATTCGGGGCAGAAGGGCGTCACGGGATTGTCGCCCCTACGGGATCGGACCGTGTCTTTGTAGGGGCGCGTCCCCTGACATGCCCTCCGATCCGATCGTTGCGAGGCCGATCGAACTCGGAGCAGAGGGTCCGCCAAAGGCGGATTGCACTCTGCAGGGCATCGCCCCTACGCGGATCCACAGGGGATGCGGATCGGAGGCTCGACAACGTTTACCTTCCCTTCGTCGCCACGCGCTTCGGCTCGGCGCCGAATTTCGATTCGAGTTTTGCGAGCTCGGTCAAGGCGATGCCTGATAAGAGGTGGCCTGCACTGCCTCGCTCCTTCACCCAGCGGAAGTGCTCGAGCGCCAGGTCGGGCCTGTCCTTCTGCACCGCGGTGATGCCGAGGATGCAGTGGATCTCGGTCAACTGGTCGTCGTCCGACGCCATCGCAACCAAGTCTTTGTCATTGAGCTCGCCCAGCAGGAACGCCACGATCGGATACGGCCAAATGTCGCGATCTGCCTTCGCGGCCGCGTCCTTCAAAAGCGCCTCGGCCTCGCGCGGTTTCTGCATGCTCATCGCGGACAGATACCCAATCACCGCGGCATGCGCTGCGATTGGATGGCTCCAGCCGGCATGCATAACGATCTCATGGACGTCGTGGGCAGCGTCGCCCTTCTTGGAAAGATAACGAGCGTACGCCCTGGTCAATCGAGCCGTCGCCGTATAAGGGTCGATCCGGATCGCCTCGGTACAGTCGGCGATCGCCTTTTCGTAGTCTCGTTTGAAGTACCACGCCGAACCCCGATTGCTCAAGGCTATGGCGTAATCGGGCTCGAGCTTGATCGCCTGGCTAAAGTCGGCAATAGCCTTGTCGTACGCGCCCATGATGCACCAATAGCCGCCGCGATTGCTATACGCCAAGGCATTCTTGGGATCGAGACTAATCGCTTTGGTGAAGTCGAGCAGCGCCTTGTTAAAATCGCGCTTGTAGAGCCAAGCTCCACCTCGATTGCTAAAGGCCATGTCGTTATACGGGTCGAGCCTGACGGCCTCGTTCAAGTCGGCGATCGCTTTGTCGTACTCACGCTTGAGCAGCCAGGCGCCTCCTCGACCTGCATAACCGCCGGCAGACTTGGGGTCGAGCCTGATCGCTTCGTTGAAGTCGGACATCGCTTTGAACTGTTCGTTCTGGGCCAGCCAAATCACGCCTCGGCTTTCGAATGCGGTCGCAAGACGCGGGTCGAGCGCGATCGCCTGGTTCAGGTCTGCCATCGCTCTGTGATAATCCTGCATGAGGTACCAACCCTCTGCCCTGCCCTTCCAGACCCCAGGGTTCTTGGGATCGATTTTGACGGCCTTGTTGAAATCGACCATCGCCTTATCGACGTCCTTCTTGAGTAGCCACGCGGACGCCCGAGCGAGCCAAAAGTCCGCCCGCTTCGGTTCGATCCGAATGGCCTCGTTCAGTTCCACCAAAGCGAAGTCAGGCTCTTTGAGAACCTCGTCCCAGAGGACGCCCCTCATCGCGAGTGCGTGGGCGTCCTTGGGATTCGTTTTAAGCCTGTTCGCAAAATATCCGATCGCCTGCTCGGCCTCGACCACCTGCTCGGCCGCAGCCCAACCCTCGATGTCATCTCCATGGACCAGAAGCCAAGGGCCTTTGGAGCGCTCGACGAAGTAGATCGCCAATTTGCCCCGGGTCTTCTCGATCGGATTCTTACCGGACCACAGAGGGATATCCGACGACTTCAGGACGATGCGCTTGCCAGCCCAGTCGTCTGCAGGAGATTCGGCGAATGACTGCGCAGCAGCGAGAACACCGACCAGGGCGAGGAGCCCGCGAAGGGCAATGGCACGGAGATCCTTCATCGGAGGGCTCCTGGACCGGCGGGTTCGGCGACGTAGGACGATTTGAAAAGTCGCGTGAAGGTATCCGAATTGGGCAATTCGCTCAAGAGGCGTTTTAGTTTCTTACGGCGCAGGACGCGCGCGTCTCGCGGAGATGTTTGTTGTGAGCAGGGGGTTCGTTCTTAGCCCTGAAAGGGCGATTCAGTATAGCCCTGGGCAACGCCCTGGGACCAACAGACAAGAGCGTGCGCCGCGTCCGATCTCCTCGGTTCGGTCGACCTGTCAGGGCTAAAATCTGGGAATGCGGCGTGCGATCGCCGCATCCGATCCCAGGGCGTTGCCCTGGGCTTTTCTAAGGCCCGTTCAGAGCTAAGAGGCAGAAAGTACGTTTTGCGGCGACGCCGCGTTAGGACGGAAGATCCCAGAGACCCCACATCGAACAATACGATTGAGTCGACCTGCAATGGATGCGTGATTTCAAATTTGTGATGATATTTTAATCTGGTGGCGAACACCCGATCGGAGTCGCATCCGCGCGCGGAGGACGGAGGCGTTGAATCGACTCAACAGATCGGTCCAGTCGGAGTTCATCCGGACTCACCCCGCGTCCGCTCCAATAGTTCACGACCAACTCCCACGCCGCTTTGAAAATGGCCGCATCTCCCTGTCGTTGCCAGTAAGCAATGTCAAAGGAGCGGTCGCATTGTTCGAGTGGGACCAGCCACTCCATCACGAACGAGGTGGAGGAATCGTCGTCGGCTTTCGGCGATGCCATGGAGAGAATCCTCCCCCCCATTTAATCAAAAAGGCAGAACGAGTCAGCCCACGTTTGAGATGCGTACCGATGAGAGTTCCGGCCACCTGGCCAAGCGATTTAGAATTTCGCCCTGGCCCTTCACTTCCGCTCCAGCCGATCGAGCTCGGCCGTTGCAATGCCGAACTCGACGAAGTCGGGTTTCCCGTTGTCCTTGACCCAGCGGAAATGCTCGAGCGCTGGACCAGTCTGGCCTTTCTGTTCAGCCAGCAGGCCCAGATAACAATGGACTTCGGTCAATTTGCCGGTGTCAGTCGCCTTGGCCAGGAGATCCTTTTCGGCCAGCTCGCCCATCAACAACGATACGACGGGGAAAGGCCAAAGCGAATGGTCGGTCTTCGAAACAGCCTCGTCCAAGAACGCTTTCGCTTCCGCCGGCTTTTGCAACCTGAGGGCTGAGAAGTAGCCGATGATCGAGGCGTAGATCGCGGACTCGTCTTTCCATCCTGCGCAACCAATGGCTTGACGGGCGTCCTCCAAGGGTGTGGCTCGACCTGTAAGGTAACCGGCGATCGAGCGACTAAGCCATGCCCAGGAGTCTTTCGGGTCGAGCCTCGCTGCTTCTTCGTAGTCCGCAAAGCACCTGTCGTATTCTTTCTTGGCTTGCCAGGCGCGGCCCCGGTCGACGAACGCGTCGGTGTATTTTGGGTCGAGTTGAATGGCTTCGTTGAAGTCGGCGATCGCTTTATCAAACTCTCGTTTCGCGGCCCAAGCTTCGCCCCGTACGTCATAGGCGATTGGGGATTTCGGATCGATCCGGATCGCTTCAGTGCAATCGGCGATGGCTTTGTCGTATTCCCTCTTCTCGATCCAAACGTAGCCACGGCTCCATGCGGCATAGCCACACTTCGGATCGAGTCGAAGCGATTCAGTGTAGTCGACGATCGCTCCGTCATACTCTTTCTTTTGAACCCGCGCGTCGCCGCGGTACATGAAGAAAATTGCCGTGTTGGGATCGAGTCGAATCGCTTCGTTGAAATCCTCGATGGCTTTGTCGTACTTCCTTTTGTCGAAGGAAGTGCGGGCTCGATAGTTAAAGGCAGTCGCGTCTTTCGGATCGATCGAGATCGCTTCGTTGAAGTCGTCGATCGCTTTGTCGAGTTCCAATTTTCTTGTGAAGGCGACTCCGCGGGTTTTGAACGCAAATGCGTTTTTCCGATCGAGCTTAATGGCTCTGTTCAAGTCCTCGATGGCTTTGTCATAGTTTTGCTTCTGACCCCAGGCGCGGCCTCGATCTGCTAAGGCTAAAGCGTATCGCGGATTGATGCGGATCGCCTCGGTGTAGTCGGCAATCGCTTTGTCATAGTCTTCTTTGCGATACCAGATGCTACCGCGGTTCCTGTATGCCATGGACAACCCTGGATCGACTCTAATCGCTTGGTTGTAATCCTCCATCGCTTTCTCGTATTCCTTCTTCTTAAACCAGGCGTTCCCACGGCTGTTGATGGCCAGAGCTTCCATCGGATCGAGCACAATACAGTTGTCGAAATCGGCGGTCGCCTTTTCGTAGTCGTGCTTGGCGTACCAGGCCAGACCTCGGTCAAGCAGGATGACCGCGTCCTTGGGATCGAGCTCGACCGCATGGTTGTAATCGGCGATCGCCTTGTCGTGTTCCTTCTTGTCGTACCAGATTCGACCTCGCGCCCACCAAGCTCGTGCGCAGTTGGGCTTCAATCGGATCGCCTCGTTGCAATCGCTCAAAGCCTTGTCCTGCGAGTCTGGGTCGTGGGGCCAGATCCACGATCGTCGGATGTACGTGTCGACGTCCCTGGGGTTCTTGCCGATGGTGCTCGTGAAGTGCGCCATTGCGTTCTCATGGGCGACGACCGCGTTTGAAAAAGTCCAACCCTTGAGGTTTCCGGACTCGATCCAAATTCGAAGCCCGCTGATGCGCGTGACGGTGTACACAGCGAACGTGGTGCGACTTCGCTCGACTGGTCTCCCGTCGACCCAAAGACGGAACGAAGAACTCTTCGGAACCACTGGTTGCCCAACCCACCATTCTTCCGCCATTGCGTATCCAGACGCGAGGCAGAGAACGGCGGCGCTGAGCGTAAGAGTCCGTATTCGCAAGTTCTTGGCTCGGAGACCTTTCATCGGACCGCTCCTCGACCGGCGAATTCAAAGCGAACGGTGGGAATCCACAGTCGCGTAAAGGTATCCGAATTGGGCGGATCGCTCAAGAGGCGTTTGAGGGACAAACTTCACAACTCGTCCGCGGAGGCATGCGTGTCTTTCCGGCCCTTCACTTCCGTTCCAGCCGCTCGAGCTCGGCTACTGAAATGCCAAACTCTAAGAACCCTGCATTGCCTTTGTCCTTGACCCAACGGAAATGCTCGCTCGCTTCCCCGGTCTGGCCTTTCTCGTCAGCGAACATTCCCAGGAAACAGCGGATCTCGGTCATCTTGTCGTTGTCCGTCGCCTTGGCCAGAACTTCGTTTTCATTCATCTCGCCCCTCAAAAACGATACGACGGGGAAAGGCCAAAGCACTTGGTCGGCCTTCGAAACAGCCTCGTCCAAGAACGCCTTCGCTTCCTCGGGCTTATGCTGTCTGAGCGCAGCGAAGTAGCCGATGATCGAGGCGTAGATCGCAGACTCGTCTTTCCAGCCTGCTCGCGCAATCGCTTCGCGAACGTCTTTCGTGGAATTGGCGCTGGACGAAAGATAACCTGCAGTTGAGCGATTCAGCCAGGGCCAATAAGCCTTCGGATCGAGCCGGGCCGCCTCGTCGTAATCCGCAAAACACTTCTCGTATTCCCGCTTGGCTTGCCAGGCGCGGCCACGGTCGACGAACGCGTCGATGTATTTTGGGTCGAGTCGGATCGCTTCGTTGAAGTCGGCGATCGCTGTGTCGAACTCTTGTTTCGCGGCCCAGGCTTCACCTCGGACGTCATACGCGCTCGCGGATTTTGAATCGATCCGGAGCGCCTCGGTGCAGTCGGCGATCGCTTCGTCGTATTCCTTTTTCGCGATCCTGACCCATCCTCGCATCCAAGCATAATAGGGAGACTTCGGATCAAGCCTAAGGGCCTCAGTGTAGTCGGCGATCGCTCCGTCATATTCTTTCTTTTCAACCCAAGCGTCGGCGCGGTTCATGAAGTACTCGGATTCCTTTCGATCGAGCCAGATAGCCTCGGTGTAATCCTCTATGGCTTGATCGAAATGTTTTTTGCCGTGCGAACAGAGCCCTCGAAGGTTGAACGCCCATGCGTCTTTCGGATCGATCGAAATCGCCTCGCTCAAGTCATCGAGCGCCTTATCGAACTCTTGTTTATGATAGAGGGAAGAGCCGAGTCCTCTGAATGCAAGAGCGTCCTTTCGATCGAGTTGAATCGCTTTGCCAAGATCCTCGATGGCGTTATCGTATTTCTGCATTTGACCCCAAGCGAATCCTCGACCTCGATAAGCTTTAGCGTATTTCCGATTGAGTTTGATCGCCTTGGTATAGTCGGCGATCGCGTTGTCGTAGTTGTGTTTGTAGGACCAAACGTCGCCGCGATTGACGAACGCCGCTGACATCATTGGATCGATCTTCAGAGTTTGGTCGTAGTCGGAGATCGCTTTGTCATATTCTTTCTTCATACGCCACACATTTCCACGGCGGTTGAAGGCCAGAGCTTCCATCGGATCGAGCGCAATGCACTGGTTGAAATCGACGAGCGCTTTGTCGTAGTCGTCTTTGGCATTCCAGGCCAAACCTCGATCAAGCAATATGACCGCGTCTTTGGGATCGAGCTCTACTGCATGGTCGTAATCGGCGAGCGCCTTGTCGTAGTCCTTCCTGGCGTACCAGATTCGACCACGAGCCCACCAGGCTCTCGCTGCATCGGGCTTCAATCGAACCGCCTCGTTGCAATCGGCCAGAGCTTTCTCTTGCGATTCTGCCCCTTTGGGCCAGAGCCGCGATCGTCGGATGTGGGCGTCTGCGTCCTTGGGATTCTTGTCGATGACGCTGCTGAAATAGGCGGTTGCATTCTCTCGGGCGACGACTTGGTCGGAGAACGCCCAGCCTTCGAGATTATCGGATTTGAGCTGAACCCGGACGCCGTTGATTCGCCAGACGGTGTAGACCGCAAACATGCTTCGGCTTCGCTCAACGGGTTTGTTCTTGACCCAGAGCCGGAACGTCGAGTTTTTGGGTACCACTTGCTGACCAACCCAACGCTTCTCCGGTTTTTCGCAGCCGAAAACGAGGCAAAGAACAGCCACGCAGAGCATAGGATTCCATATTCGCAAGCTCTTGGCTCGGAGACCTTTCATCGGACCGCTCCTCGACCGGCGAATTCAAAGCGAACGGTGGGAATCCACAGTCGCGTGAAGGTATCCGAATCGGGCGGACCGCTCAAGGGGCGTTTGGGGGGCCTTTCGGAAGTCCTCTTACCTTTTTCGCAATTATTTTAGCGAAAATGGTCAAATCGAGGTCCAAGGCAGTGGACGATGGCAGGGCCTCCCGGATAATTTAGTAGAGAGAGCCAGCTATGGGTCGAATTAAAACCGTCTCACAACATGCTCGGTCGGCCGATGGGGGAGTCGATTTCCCCGATCGCCCGCTATTGGACCTCATCCGTCGCAAAGGGCCGCTTTCGTTGGCGGCCATTGCCACCGAGCTGGGAGTCACTGCCACGGCTGTGCGAAACAGGCTCAGCCGGCTGGTGGGCTCGGGGATGGTCGAGCGGAAGGCGGAGCACGGCGGCAGAGGCAGGCCCAAGTATCAATACCAAGCCAGCTCCGAGGCGCATCGACGCCTGGGCCAGAATTATGCGGACCTTGCGGTCGTGCTTTGGGACGAGATGATGCGGACCATCGAGGACCGCAAACTCAGAGGGCGCCTCTTTGCACGGATTACAGACCGTTTGGCCGAGCTTTATCGCTCGCAATTGCACGAGGCCACGTGGCAGGGAAAGATGGTCCAACTCGGTACAATCTTGCACGACAGAGGTATCGAGGCTGAGGTGACGACCACCGACCACGGCGCCTTGCCGATCCTCAAGCAGCATTCGTGCCCGTACTTCGACCTGGCAGAGGTCGATCGAGCCGTCTGCGCGATGGAACGCAAGATGTTCGAAAAGGTTCTGGGCAGAGGACTTCGGATAAGTCAGTGCAGGCTCGACGGGCATCGATCTTGCGATTTCGAGGCCAAGCCGATGCTCGACCTCGAGCCGATCCAGATCAACCCACTTAAGCTCGCCAAGACAGCCAAAGACACAAACCGAAACAACCGGGATTCCTGACAAAACGAGAAACCGAGGGGCAAAGCCGTCTGCGATGAGTAAGACTCTCAAGATCGAAAACCTGCACGTGGCCATCGACGGAAAAGAGATCCTCAAAGGCGTCGATCTGACGATCCGCCAGGGAGAGATCCACGCCCTGATGGGCCCCAACGGATCGGGCAAGAGCACGCTCAGCTATGCTCTGATGGGCCATCCGAATTACGACGTCACCGAAGGCTCGGCAACGCTCGACGGCGAAGAGCTGATCGGCCTGGAACCCGACGAACGTGCGAAACGAGGGCTCTTCCTCGCTTTTCAGTATCCAACATCGATCCCAGGCGTCAGCGTCGCCAACTTCCTGCGCCATGCGGTGACGAACGTCCGCACGCCCGACCGCAAGGAAGGCGAAGACCTGATCCCGATGCGCGAGTTCCGCAAAGAGCTCCGCGCCACGATGGACGAACTGGGGATGGACCAAGATTTCGCCCGCAGGTACTTGAATGAAGGCTTCTCCGGCGGCGAGAAGAAACGGGCGGAGGTCTTGCAGCTTTCGCTCCTCAAGCCCGCCTTTGCGATTCTCGACGAAACCGACAGCGGGCTCGACATTGACGCCGTCCGGCTGGTGAGCGAAGGCGTCAACCGCGTGGTCGAACGCGTCGCGCGGGGGTTCTGGTCATCACCCACTACCAACGCATTCTCACCTATATCAAACCGGGCTTCGTGCATATCCTTTTCGGCGGCCGGATCGTCGAATCGGGCGGTCCCGAGCTGGTCGAGAAGCTCGAGCGCGAAGGCTACGACTGGATTCGCGAGAAGTATCCAGAGGCGGCCAAGGACGAAGAAGAGCTCGAACAAAAGCAGGCCCAGCTCGCACGCTAACTTCGAACAAACAGCCGGCGGTAGCCGACCGAACGCAACGAATCACGACACTTTTCACACTGGACGCATAAGAATGTCTACCGACCTATCGACTCAAGTGCAAGGCATCAAGGACGATTACAAATACGGCTTCCACGATTCCGAGGACAACTATTCGTTCAAGAGCGGCAAGGGGCTTACACGTTCGATCGTCGAGCAGATCTCGGAGATGAAGTCCGAGCCGAGTTGGATGCGCGAATTTCGCCTGAAGGCCTTGGACGTTTTCGAAAAGAAGCCCATGCCGATTTGGGGCGGGGATTTGAGCTCGCTCAACTTCGACGACATCCACTATTACATGAAGGCAGCGGACCGTCAGGGCAAGACCTGGGACGACGTGCCGGCCGACATCAAGAACACGTTCGAGAAGCTGGGAATTCCCGAGGCGGAGTGCAAGTTCTTGGCTGGCGTGGGCGCACAGTACGAGTCGGAGGTGGTCTACCACAGTCTTCGCGAAGACCTCCAGAAAAAGGGCGTGATCTTCGTCGACACAGACACAGCGGTCCGTGAATATCCGGACCTGGTGCGCGAGTATCTCGGCACGATCATTCCGATCCACGACAACAAGTTCGCTGCGCTCAACTCAGCCGTTTGGAGCGGCGGATCGTTCGTTTACATCCCCGCGGGAGTGAAGGTCGACGTCCCGCTCCAGGCGTATTTCCGGATCAACGCCGAGAACATGGGCCAGTTCGAGCGGACGCTGATCATCGTCGAAGAGGGGCGCCAAGTTCACTACGTCGAGGGTTGCACAGCGCCGATCTACACGAGCGAGAGCCTGCACTCGGCGGTCGTCGAGATCATCGTCAAGAAGGGCGCCAGGTGCCGCTACACGACGATCCAGAACTGGGCGAACAACATCTATAATCTCGTCACCAAGCGTGCAGTCGCCCATGAAGACGCTCTGATGGAGTGGGTCGACGGCAACCTTGGCAGCCGTCTCACCATGAAATATCCAGCGGTTTACATGATGGGTAAAGGCGCACGTGGAGAGATCCTTTCGATCGCGTTCGCAGGCAAGGGCCAGCATCAAGACGCGGGTGGAAAGGTGGTTCACGGAGCCCCTTACACGAGCTCTCGGATCATCTCCAAGAGCATCAGCAAAAACGGCGGCAGGGCCAGTTATAGAGGCTTGCTCAAAGTCGCCAGCGGGGCCCATGGTTCGAAATCGAACGTCGTCTGCGACGCCTTGATCTTGGACGAAGCCAGCCGTTCCGATACGTATCCGTACATCGAGATCGACGAGGACGACGTCAAGATCGGCCACGAGGCCAGCGTCTCCAAGATCGGCGAAGAGCAGCTCTTCTACTTGAGGAGCAGAGGACTCTCCGAGGCTGAGGCCTCGACGCTGATCGTCAGCGGGTTCATCGAGCCGCTTGTGAAAGAGCTGCCGATGGAATACGCAGTCGAGATGAACAAGCTCATTCAACTACAGATGGAAGGGTCGGTTGGATAAAGCTGCGTGAGTTCAACGTCCCAGAGCGGGCCTGCTTCTCCGGACGCCGGCTCCCGCTCATCGAAGCGAACTCCTTGGGTTTTTAAAAGCGAAGCCTTGGCTTGGTCTTGTCGACGGGCCTGGCGTCGATTTCGAGTTGCAAGGTTCCATGAGTAAAGCCTCAAGTTCCACAGCCGTTTCCGCTCCGCCAGTCTCTACTGGGAAGAGCTTCGTAGAGGTTCTCTCCCAGGGTCGGAACGAGCCCGAGTGGCTTCGCGCCCGACGCGTCAGGGCGCTCGAAGCATTTCAGAACTTGCCTGGTCCCACGCTGGCAGACGAGGAATGGCGTAGGACCGACCTCCGCGCGTTCAAGCTCGACGCCTTTCTACAAGAGCGCGAGCACGCTACGACTCCTCAGGCCCTCTCGGCGGCGGAATCCGCAAGGAAAGCCCTGAGCGAACATTACTCAGGCGGTACTGCGACGCTCGATGGACGCCCCTTACCCTCGCCTACGATCGAGCTGCCCGACGGGGCTTTGCTATTGGAGCTCAACGAGGCGGCGACGAGGATCCCTCAGATCATCGAGAAATACTTGATGACCAGGGCAGTGGATCCGAGCTCGGACAAGTTCTCGGCTCTCCATGGCGCCGCCTGGACGTCTGGAGTCTGTCTGTATGTCCCCAAGGGCGTTCGGCTCGAAGCTCCGCTTTATCACCTCGTTGGACTATCGAGCTCTTTCGGCATCGACTTGAACCACACACTTGTCATTCTCGAAGAGGGCGCCGAGGCCACGCTCGTCCAGGAAACCGCAAGCTTCTCGGAGCAGCCGGTCGAGGGCATGCACTGTGGGGCTGTGGAACTGTTCCTTGGCACGCGCTCGAAGCTGAGGTTCGTGAACATCCAGAACTGGAGCCCGCTGACCTGGCACTTCAGTCGCGAACGCGCGATGGTCGGCAGGAACGCCGAGCTCCAGTGGACGATCGGGGCTCTGGGCTCGAGGCTCTCGAAGGTGAATCAAGAGGTCTTGCTCGAAGGAGAAGGCGCCAGCGCGCAGGTGAACGGAGTGATGTTCACCACCGGCAGGCAGCACCTTGCGTACTTCACGCGGCAGGACCACGCAGCCCGAAACACTCGCAGCGACCTGCTCTACAAGGGCGGGCTCATGGACAAATCCCGAGTCGTCTGGAAAGGGATGATCAGAGTCGAGAAGGGCGCCCAAAAGACCGACGCCTACCAAAAGAACGACAACCTTGTCCTCTCCGACGGCGCCCGGGCCGATTCGATCCCAGGCCTCGAAATCGAGGCGAACGACGTCCGCTGCACCCACGGGGCGACCGCCGGCAGAGTCGACGAAGAGATGGTCTTCTACGCACAGAGCCGAGGCGTCGACCGCGCCACGGCCGTCCGGCTGATCGTCGAAGGCTTCTTCGCCAACGTCTACGACCGCATCTCGCTCGAACCCGTTCGCGAGACGCTCCGGTCGGCCGTCGCGCAAAACTAAGCCTGGGCAACAACGACCCAAAACTCGCACAGTAGTTCATGTCAGTTTCCGTAGGGGAGTCGATGCAATGGCGGAATCGTACGTTCATCCTGAAGTCCTAGTATCTGCCGATTGGGTGGAAGAGCACCTGAACGACCCGAAGGTCCGGATCGTCGAAAGTGATGAAGATGTGCTACTTTACAATATGGGACACATCCCTGGATCGGTCAAGATCGACTGGCAAGGGGACCTTCAAGACCAGATCGTGCGGGATTATATCAACGCCGAGAAGTTCGCGGCCATTTGCTCCAAAGCAGGGATCGGCAGTGATACGACCGTGGTCTTCTACGGCGATAAATCGAACTGGTGGGCTTGCTACGCCTTTTGGGCGTTCAAGCTTTTCGGTCATGCCGACTGTCGCGTAATGAACGGCGGCCGCAAGCTCTGGATCGACCAGAAGCGGCCGCTTTCCCGCGATACGCCGTCTTACCCGCCGACGAACTATAAAGTCGCGGGCAGCTACGAGAAGCAGATCCGTGCGTTCCGCGAAGAAGTGCTCGAGCACTCCGCCAAGGGCTTACCCTTGTTGGACGTGCGTAGCCCCAAGGAGTACACAGGCGAGAAGCTGCACATGGAGGACTACCCGCAAGAGGGTTCGCTCCGAGGAGGACACATTCCTGGCGCCGTTGGCGTGCCCTGGAGCAGGGCTGTCAACGAAGACGGCACGTTCAAGTCGCTTGCCGAGCTCCGTGCGATCTACGAGACCGAGGTCGGACTGAAACCGACCGACGACGTCGTGGCGTACTGCCGGATCGGCGAGCGTTCGAGCCTCACCTGGTACGTCCTGACCTACTTGCTCGGCTACAAAAAGGTCCGCAACTACGACGGCTCTTGGTGCGAGTGGGGAAACCTGGTCCGCGTTCCCATCGTCAAGGGTGAGAAACCCCGCTAAGTCTAGCGTGAACAGGCCCTCATGACATCCAAGCTACAAGAGCTGGTCGACGAGCTCCGCGACGCGGACAAGCAAGAGCGAATCGAGATTCTGATCGATTTCGCCAAGAGCTTGCCGCCTCTGCCGCCTGAACTCGAGGCCCATAAAGACGCTTCGCACAGGGTTGAGGAGTGTCAGTCGCCCGTGTACCTGTTCGTCGAGCGGCATGGCGAAAACGTCGAGATCCACGCCGACGCCCCGATCGAGGCGCCCACTGTGCGTGGTTTCGTATCGCTGCTCGTCGAGGGGCTCTCGGGAGCACCCGTCGAAGAGGTTCTGGTCACGCCAGACGACCTTGTCGAACGCACGGGCTTGATCGACATCCTGGGTATGCTACGCGTCAACGGGCTTACCGGAATGCTCAGAAGGCTCAAACGCGAGGTCGTGAAGGCGATTCCGAGCGAGGAGTCTGCCAACTCCGCCGCGGGCGGCGGCTACGGCTCGGTTCGATCTGCAAGTGATCACAATTAAGGAACGTCAGTCGTTCCGGAGCTCTAGCGCCATGGCGGAGTGGATCGAAGCGGCAACCCGGCAGGAACTGCCTAACGGCGGCAGGAAGCAGGTTTCGATTGCGAACCGTGCGATAGTGGTTTTCAACATCGATGGGTCTTACTACGCCATCGACGACGTTTGCACCCACGACGGCGGACCTGTGGGCGATGGTGAGTTGCTCGGCGACCAGATCATGTGCCCAAGGCACGGCGCCCGCTTCGACGTCCGTACGGGGAAGGCCCTTTGCATGCCTGCGTTCGAGCCGATCGCGGTTCATAGCGTCGAACTTCGAGGCGATTCCGTCGTCGTCTCGCTCGGGGAATAAGCGATCCAAGCGGCCCCCGAGTCTGTGGTCCGGAAAGGTCGGCCTTGTTTGAAAGGTGGAATCCATGGCTGAGCAGGAACAGATCGTCGAAGCCTTGCGAACCGTCAAAGACCCAGAGCTGAACGTCAACATTGTCGACCTGGGCCTGGTTTACTCGGTTCAGAACCGCGAGAATGAGGTCGACGTCGAGATGACTCTGACGAGCCCTGCGTGCCCAGCAGGCCCTGAAATCCTGCGTTCCGCCGTGACAGCGATCGAGAAGATCGAAGGCGTGACCAAGGCAAACGTGAAATTGGTGATGTCGCCCCCGTGGTCGCCGGACCGAATGTCCGATGCTGCTCGTGACGAATTAGGCATTTTCTGACTGCAAGAAACTGGCCGATTAAGCGAGACCCTGCTGGTTTCTTAGGCCGAAGGAGGCTAGATTGATGGCCTGCAAACTACTCGAACCAGACTTAAGAAAGCTCGGATAGACGTTGAAAAAAACAAACAGGGCGATGCTTGGGTGCATTCACGGTCACACGCTGCTGCCCGCCGAGTTTGACATTGTGAGGGGAGCGAGTGGTTCGATTAGAGTGGTTTGCTGGCCATGAAAAACACGCTGCTGGCAGAAACTGCTTGACCGGCGAGTTGCGCTGATTTATTTACGTTGATCCAACCGTTCCGACCCTCGTGAATGACCAACACCGGGATTGAGTATAGGGGGCTCCCGCCTTACGGGAGGAAACTTGAGTGGCACGAAAGAAAACACCTACTGTTCGAGCCAACGTCAAGGCGATGGTCTCGAGCCGGCTTCGCGAGATCCGGCAGGAAATCTTTGGCGAACACGGAGGTCCAGAGCTCGCTCGTAGGCTCAATTTGCCGGCGCGTACCTGGTACAACTACGAAACCGGAGTGACCGTTCCAGCCGAAGTCCTACTCTCATTTATTGATCAGACTTCGGTGAACCCCATTTGGCTGCTAAGTGGCGAAGGACCTCGCTATCGCCGAGGGATCGAAGACATGGTCTTGGCGGATCTTTCGCCAATCGAGCTGATTCGCCGAGGACTCGAGAAGCTCGAGCAGACCCCACAAAAGCCGATGATCGTTTCGCCTGAGAAGCTTCCCGACGATGCGATGACGGATTACATCGCATTAAAACTGGTCGCTCCAGCCAACTTGGCCAAACGTGAGATCACATCTGATATGGTCGAAGGGCACGTCCTGGCCTATCGGCACTGGCTGCCCAACCCAGACGACACCCTGGGGGTGCGGCTTCCCGACGAGTCCATGGAACCGATTCTGCCGCAGGGATCGATCGTCGCCGTCGACCGTTCGGTCAGGGACCCGCGGAAGCTCCAGGGTCGAATCGTCGCCGCCATCCACGACCATAAAGCCATGATCCGCTGGCTCGAAATCAGCGGCCAGCATCTGCTGTTCCGCCCCAATAAACCGAGCGCCGCGCATTCGATCATCCCCGTATCCTATGGCGAGGAATCGACGACTCCGGTTGTCGGCCACGTCGTTTGGTCCTGGAGCCGATTTAGCCCGCAGTAGTCCTCTGGAAGAAGCGCGACGCAACCGCCAAGGCGCCAGCAGCCGCGGACTCTTCGGCGACGTCGTCCGCAAGAGCCTTGGCCTTGTCTCCTATCTTCGTACACAAGATGTGGTGATAAATCGTTTTGAGACTGGATCGCCCTCCGATCCAAACCTTCCCATTTGACTTTAGGACGCCTCCGCGGAGCAGGCAGTCGACGTCGGCGGCGACGCTGGCGCCCAACCAAAAACCAAGTCGCTCATCAGGGCCAAGGCGGTCGAGCGCCGCAGCGATCCGAACCAAAAAGCCAGCCCTGCCCAGGCCAAGCCTTTCAGCGGCAAGAACGCCCATCGCAAGTGCGTCCTGATCCAGCTCCTCCGGCCAGGCTTCCGGCAAACTGGCAGCGATCAGCGTGTGCTTGGCGACCGCGGCCGTCAATTCCCCAGCAATCGTCGTCAGGCTCCGCGTGATCCTGCCGCCGGAATCCACCTCGACCAGTTTGGTGTGCGATCCAGGCCACAGGAACGCCAACGTCTCCCGACCCGAAGACCCCTGCCCTGCGTTGCCTCCAAGCGCAGCCAGCGCTCCGATGGTCTCGCATTCCTCTCCCCTCATCACGTCGGCGTCAAGCCAGCCCAGAGGACCTTCGCCGGGAGGCGTCCGCACCCCTGGAATGAACACAATCGGCAGCTCGTGGACCTCAGGAAGCTGAACCGAGACCACGCCAGCCGCCAACTCATCAATTCCCGCAGGCGCGTACACGTGTGGAATTGAAGCCAAGCCCGCGTCGGAGCCCATCATCCCCGACGCGACAATCACCCCAGCACCATCGAGAGCGGCTCGGGCAAGCGACTCCAAAATCACCTCTCGCGTCGCACGAGCCAGGGCGTTCTCGCTCGTCTTCAAAACCGAGTCGCGAGCGCCCACCGCCCGCGACGCACTGGCGACGATCCTCCCGTCCACAATCACGCGGGCGCGCGTGTTCGTCGTTCCCCCGTCGATCGCAACGCAAGGACTGGGAAGTCGGTTATATTGAGTGGGGTCCAGGTTCAAGCGAATCCGCTCTCCTCGGCTTTCGGGCTCGGGAAATCTCGTCTCGCATCCACTTTAATCGCACAACGGCCATGGCGTCTTCAAGAGTCCGGGGGGCAGGATGGGAAAGGCTCTGGCGCGAGGCCCAGGAGCCGCTCTTCGTCCTCGACGGCAAATGTCGGCTTCTGGCCGTCAACAAAGCCTGGGAACGCTGCACAGGATATTCGAGCGAGACCGTCAAAAAACTGGTCTGCCAGAGCGGCCCAGTCGAGCACTCCGTAGGCCTCGAAGCCCTGGCAGCCGCGCTCTCTCCCCCTATCGAAGCCCTGGAAAGCGGCAGAGCCTCCAAACGCACCTTGCTCGCGGGACCCAACCAAGAACCCCTCGATCTTATCATTGAATTCCAGACCTATCACGATAAAAATGGATCTTTGCTTTATGTGACGGGGCTTGTGCAACAGGGAGGGAACGCTCAGACCATCGACGTCGCCGAATCGACCAAGCTGCACGCCGAGCTCTCCCGAATCCGGGGCGAACTTCGCAAGCGTTACGCTCTGGACCGCTTGATTGGCGCGGGGCCCCGGCATCGGCGATTGATGGAGCAGGTCTCAGCCGCCTCGCAAGGGCGCTTCCCCGTACTCGTCAAGGGCGAACCCGGAGTGGGCAAGCGAGCCGTCGCCAGGGCGATTCATACGCTTTCCAGTTTTGCAGAAAGCCCCATCATCGTTCTCGACTGCCAGACGCTCCAGGCGGACCAGATCGAACGCGAACTCTTCGGTCTGGGGCGTGAAAACCCTGGCGTCGGGCACGACTTCGATCAAGCTGGGGGCGTTCTCGTGCTTCACGAAGCCCAGCTGCTGCCTCGCGACCTCCAGGCTAAACTGGTGCTCGAGTCCGATTCGCTGCTCCTTGTGCGGCTCGTTGCCACATCCTCCACCAACTTCGAGACCGCATTCCGCGAGGAAAGAATCACGAGTGCTTATTACTATACATTTACTCAGTTTGCCATAGAGATCCCGCCGCTTCGCGACCGACTCGACGAACTGCCGCTCTTGGCGCAGGCGTTTCTCGAGCGTGCCAGCGCCTCTGGGGCCAAATCGAGGCGGCGGTTTTTCCGAAGGGGCGCTCGACGTCTTTCGAGCCTACGACTGGCCTGGGAACCTCGCCGAACTCGAGCGAGTCGTCAGTTCGCTGCCAGCATTGGAAGGGCCCGCACTTGTCCCTCCCGAGTCGCTTCCCGCAAGCATCAAAGGCGCCTTGGGAGGGTCTTACAACCCTCCCAAGACCGCCTTCTTGCCTGAACCGCTCGATGAATATCTAGGGAAGTTCGAAAGGAGCCTCATCGAGCAGGCCCTCGCCAAAGCCCGCGGGAACAAGGCCAAGGCGGCGGAGCACCTGGGAATCTCCAGGCCTCGTTTGTATCGACGCATGAAGGAACTGGGGCTCCTCGACGCCAACGACCCCGATCCCGACTCCCCCGATGGAAGCCAGTCCTGAAGGCCAAATCCAAGGAAATCCGGCTCCAAAGCACTCCCTTTTCCCCCTGTACGCATCCCTGGGCGTTTGTTACCTTAACCGCAACGTCGCGGAATGGATGCACCTGAGTTCATGGATGGGCCGACGCTCATGAGTCTACGTATCTTCATTTCCACAGGCGAGCCCAGCGGCGACCTGCACGCCGCCAACTTTGTCAACTCCTTCCGAAAACTCCGCCCCGACGCCCAATTCATTGGCTTCGGCGGACCCAAGCTCGAAGCGGCGGGGGCCAAACTCCTCTACCCGCTCGTCGAACTGGCGGTGATGTGGTTCGGCAGAGTGCTTTTGAACCTACATAAGTTCATCGGCCTGGCCAATCAAGCCGAGCGAATCTTCGAGACCGAAAAGCCCGACGCCTTGGTGGTCATCGACTACCCAGGTTTCCACTGGGCCCTTGCCAAGCGGGCCAAGCGTCACGGCGTCCCCGTGTTTTACTACGTTCCGCCGCAAATTTGGGCCTGGGCGGCATGGCGCGTCGAGAAGGTTCGGGCCTACTTCGAGAAGGTCTACTGCAGCCTGCCCTTCGAGGAAGCCTGGTATCGCCAGCGAGGCGTGACCACCGCAGCCTATGTCGGCCATCCCTACTTCGACGAGCTCGCCGAGCGAGAGCTCGACCACGCCTTCATCGAAGAACACTCCGTCCGACCTGGCGACCTCGTGGTCCTACTCCCCGGTTCGAGGAAGCAGGAACTTTCCAAGAACCTGCCGATGATGCTCAAAGCCGCCGCCAAGCTTTCGCGAGCCAGGCCCGACGTACGCTTCGCCATCGCCTGTCTGCACGACCAGCATCAGTTGATCGCTCTGGAGATCCTCGAATCCTCAGGGTTTTCGCTGCCCATCGAGGTCCATTCTGGACGCACAGCCGAACTGGTGCGCCTGGCCAAAACCGCCTGGGCTGTGTCCGGGTCGGTCGGACTCGAACTGTTGAACGAGACAGTCCCCACGGTGGTCGTCTACAAGATCCGCCGCTTCGACCTCTGGGTCGCCCGCAAGTTCATCACGTCGAAGTATATCTCTCTCGTGAACCTCTTGGCCGACGAGGAAGTGTTCCCCGAGTACCTGACCGACGTCGACGTCTCAGACAAAATGGCGGCCTGGGGGCTCAAGTGGCTCGATGAAGGCCCCGAGCGACAAGCCGCGATCGATCGGTTGATCCAGCTTCGAGACCGCGTCGCCGTTCCCGGTGCATCCGATCGCGCGGCCGCCATGCTCCTCGACTACTTCGAATCAAGAACCCGGCAGCCGCTCAAGCCGCACGTCGCTAGCGCGCTCGCCGAGGCGAAGCACGTATCGACCGTTGGGAATCGAGAAAAGGATAGGAATTGGGAATGAGGGGTCAGGTTTCAAACTTCCAGGATGAACTTCGAAGATCCGCCAAGGCGGGAACCCAATCTCAACCTGTGGGCTCTCGATCGGCCTTTCCCATCTTGCCTACTCTCCTGGCCATGACCGTCCCATCTATATCCTCGGTGTGATCCGTGGTCAAATCGCTTTGGTCCCCAGAACAGTCAAACCCAATTTCACCCCGCGGGCTCTCGATCGGCCTTTCCCATCTTGCCTACTCTCCTGGCCATGACCGTCCCATCAATATCCTCGGTGTGATCCGTGGTCAAATCGCTTTGGTCCCCAGAACAATCAAACCCAATTTCATCCCGCGGGCTCTCGATCGGCCTTTCCCATCTTGCCTACTCTCCTGGCCATGACCGTCCCATCTATATCCTCGGTGTGATCCGTGGTCAAATCGCTTTGGTCCCCAGAACAGTCAAACCCAATTTCACCCCGCGGGCTCTCGATCGGCCTTTCCCATCTTGCCTACTCTCCTGGCCATGACCGTCCCATCCATATCCTCGGTGTGATCCGTGGTCAAATCGCTTTGGTCCCCAGAACAATCAAACCCAATTTCATCCCGCGGGCTCTGCGGCAATCATTCCGGGTTCCCAATCTGCTTCCGTGTTCCGCCAGAGGCGGATCTTCGAGCTTCCGTGTCCGTCCGTGGCTAAAATCTTGCTCCCCAGAACAAACGAACCCAATTTCAAATTGTGAATTCCGGATAAATCTGTAAGGCTCGGCAGACTTTTCCGTTCGATTTAACCATTTGTGTGATCCGAGTTCCTCCGAGGCGGATCTTCGATATCCGTGGTCAACGCCCGTTCTTCTCACCAGGTTCCCTCCGCGCAGGGATTCCCCAGCGCATTCCGCCAACGACCGGATTATCAAAGAGCACCGCTAATTAGACGACTTGAGTTGCATTTCCGTTCCAAAACCGGCAAGAAATCTTGAAATTCCACACTGGGCAAGATGGCTAACTTTTGCGGCCAGTGAGCTGAGAAATTGGCTCACGCGGGGCCGCTAATCTGCGGTGATCCGATCGAAGACAGTCAGAGAGTCCTTCCGGTCTGAGAGTCCTTCCTCGCAGACAGTCTGAGAGTCCTTCCCGTGGAGGGCTGAGGGTCCGACTAGGGAGGATTGGAAACCCGCTCGCAAAGGGTCGACGATTCGCACGTGGAGAATCGAAGATCCGCAGCGGCGAAGCGCGAAGGGTCCATGCATCGAGCTCTCGATTGATTCTACCAAGCCCCGACGTTCAACGACGATCGGAGATCGACCGAGTCGGGAATCCCATCGCAGACAGCCTGAGAGTCTCGTCGAGCACGACCAGGCAGCCGGATTCAACGTGTTGTTTTAAAGGGCGGGTGGTCTGTTATCGCAGACAGCCGAACTTTGGAACCGGAGTCCTTGACCCGCCTCTTGCTGAGTGGAATCGGAAATCTTACAGCAAAAGATCTGGATTGGCTCACAGGAGGAAAGAAGGGAACGAAGGTCCTGCGTGGACCGGGATAAAAGCGGAAGCTCACGCAGAGCCGCTGAGCCGCTGAGAAGAGAATTGAAAGTCTCATAGCCAAGAACGAAGACCGGATTCTCACCGCAAAGAGCAAAACGGGGTCCTCACCGCGAAGGCCGCAAAGAGCGCGAAGTGGGAAGGGAAGAATGCTGTCTTCATGGGTGATTGTCAATTAAGCATATTTCTAGTGTTATTTTAAGTTTCTTCTTGGCGTACTTCGCGCCTTCGCGGTGAATCCCCTGTTCGGTTTCCGTTGTTCCAAGTCTGTCATCTGTGGCCCGCCAGAGGCGGATCTTCGACCCTCCAGAGGCGGATCTACGACCTCCGTTGTGAACATTTGTTCCCAACGCTTCGCGAACCCTCTTGATTGTCTTCTTGGCGTACTTCTCGCTCCTCCATAGGCGGATCTTCGACTTCGCGGTGAATCTTCTTTCTCCGATTCCTTCGCGGTGAATCCACTTTCTCCGAATCCTTCGCTGAGAAAATGCTGCTGTGAGTTTTTCGCGGTGAATCCCAGATTTCGGATTTGATCCGGTCTCAGCGAAGCTCCTCAACGCCTGGGACTCGATATCGCCGAGGTCATCATTCCCCGGCAGCTTCAAGTGCAATTCGAAAGAGCGAATCGGATATGTAGAGACCCGCTCTTCGAACGTCGTTAAGGGCTTCCTTGACGGATGCAATATGCCCGAGTTTGTGAGCGTCTAGGATCAGGCCAACCGTTCCAATACAGGGAATACCCAGACGGTGCGCTTCCCGCCGAGCGGCCTTGTCATCAAGAACCACCTTGCTGCCAGCATGGTCAAGGGCGGCCGAGAGAACGGAAATTTCGCCGGGATCGAGGCCTGCGAGTCTGAGTAATGCGTTAACTTCGGGGGTCGGAACAACAATGAGCCAATCGTTCAATGCCATCGGCGATGGAGCAAAGGCGGACTCGTCTGACAGGCCTCTCAACACCTCTTCCATGACGGATCCGATCACAGACAGTCCGCTAGCCCGCTTACGAATTCTAGACTCCCATCCGCCGAGACTTACGTTGGGCATAGACAACGAATAGCTAATTTCTGGCTAAATTACATTGACTTTTCAGCCGAAAGAACCATAATAGCTCTAGGAAGGAGGGCAAGCATGCTGCCCAAGCGAACGATGACTCTCAATTTGACGGACGCCGAGATGGAGGTTCTGGAGGAGCTTTCTCGCAAGAAGGACCTGTCCAAGACCGCGGTTTTGCGGCAGGCCCTTAGGCTCTACCAAGCCGTTGATTTTCGGATCGCTCGTGGCGAGAAACTCTTCTTCGAAGATGAGCTGAAGAAGGCGAAGTCGGAGGTTCTGGTTCTGTGATCGTCCGTAACATCAAGCTCGTATCCAAGGCTGATGGGGTGATCCAGGACGCACAACTTCTTGCGGGTCTGTCGATCTCGGACTTCGTGAACATTGCAGCGGATTGGTCGACGGAGCGCCATCGGGTAGCGGAAGCGCTCGAGCGGGCTGCAATTCCCCGTACGCTCTGGCCGCAGAGCAATCACTGGAGATGGGACCTCAAAGCGCTCGAGTTGCCGCTACTCGAATCGGCCGGATTCGGCATTAGCTGCTTGGGACGTTGGCAAGGGGCGATGTTAACTAAGTCCGCAACCCACCTAGCACGACTCGCGAGTGAGAAAGGTAAACCGCTCATATATATCGAGTACATCGAGATCGCGCCGTGGAACTGGCCCATTCCGGAGATTGGCCAGTCCGGCCGTTTCCGATACGTTGGATCGTTGCTGTTTTCGAGAGCTGTCGAGCAGAGTTTCGACGAGGGATTCCACGGAAGAATTGGTCTACATTCGTTGCCGCAGGCAGAGGGTTTCTACGCAGGAATCGGGTTGGCGGCGCTAGGCCGCGATCCGACCCACCAGAACCTTCAGTACTTCGAATTATCGAGCGAGCAGGCGCGGACGATTCTCAAAAAAGGGGGAAGTTCATGAGCAACGCTGAGAAATACGACGGCCCATCGCCGGAGTGGCTGCGTTGGGCTGGCGAGTTGGAGGATAGATGTCGCTCCGTTGCCGTAGGCGGGCTGGCCGCGGACCTTGGTGTGCTTGAGCTGAATAGAGGCGAAGGTCGCCGGGTTTTCGGACGGTTGATCACGTACGCTCGCCGCCAGAAGGGCCTGTCAGTTGAGGCGCTCGCCGAGAAAGCGGATGTTGGGGTCGAGGAGCTTTTGGAAATCGAGAGGAATGACAACTTCGTCCCAGAGCTCCGGACTGCATATCAACTGGCGCAAGTATTGGGTTTGCCTGCCGAGGCTCTCTTGGAGCTCGCGGGATTGGCGAAGCGACGCCAATCCGTAAACCAAGCGGCTCTTCGGTTTGCCGCAAGGTCGGAGTCGACGACCGAGCTATCCGATACCGAGCGAGCGGCCTTCGAGGAGTTCGTCAGTATTTTGGTCGATGCGACCGACAAGGAGTGAGGGGGATTCCATTGCAGACAGCCTGTCCCATTGCAGACAGCCTGAGAGTCACGTCGGATAAAAGGCGGAAGCTCACGCGGAGCCGCTGAGAAGAGAAACGGAAGTCTCACCGCCAAGGTCGTAGATCCCCCTCTGGCGGGGCGCAAAGTCGTAGATCCGCCTTTGGCGGAACGCGAAGTGGGAAGGGAAGAATGCTGTCTTCTTGCGATCCGATTCACCGACAGTCTGCAAGCCAGCTTCGCGAACCCACTTGATGATCCCATCGCAGACAGTCTGAGAGTTCTCCTCGCAGACAGTCTGAGAGTTCTCCGAGTCTTGACAATCGGGTCAGTACGATGAACGGCGACGCGTTAACGACGAGCATCAACAGTCCGCTCCCGTTCCGATCGTTCCAACTCGGCCTTCAGTTCTTCGCCGGTGACCTGGAACACGTCGACCTCGGCTTTCCCCAGCGCGTCGATGAACCCCGCGCGGGTCAAACCGGCGATCTCCGCTCCCTTGCCCTGAGATATCAATCCGCGATCATACCAGAACATCGCCGCCGCCAACCGCAGCTCGCGAGCAAACTCCTCGTCCGACCCTCCAAAGGGAAGCACCGCATCGTCTGGAATCTCGATCGTTATTGTCTTCATCCGAAGAGCCTCCAATCCTGGATTATAGCCCCAAACGCCCTTAGCGGTGGGTTTCTGTTGTTCCAAGTCTGTCCTCTGTGGCCCGCCAGAGGCGGATCTTCGAGCCCTGTTGTGAACCTTTGTTCCCAACGCTTCGCGAACCCTCTTGATTGTCTTCTTGGCGTACTTCGCGCCTTCGCGGTGAATCCCCTTCCTCCGACTCCTTCGCGGTGAACCCGGTGTTCCGCGTTTTCGAAAGGCGGGGCCGGAACGGGATAAGAGGCGGAAGCTCACGCTGAGCCGCTGAGCCGCGGAGAAGAGAATCGGAAGTCTCACAGCCAAGAAGTAAGACCGGAGTCTCACCGCAAAGAGCAAAACGTGGTCCTCACCGCAAAGGTCTTAGATCCGCCTCTGGCGGGCCGCAAAGTCGTAGATCCGCCTTTGGCGGAACGCGAAGTGGGAAGGGAAAAATGCTGTCTTCATGGGTGATTGTCAATTGAGCATATTTCTAGTGTTATTTTAAGTTTCTTCTTGGCGTACTTCGCGCTCCTCCAGAGGCGGACCTACGGCTTCGCGGTGAATCCGTTTCCTTCGATTCCTTTGCGGTGAATCCCCTGCTCTGGCCTCGCGTGCCTTCCTCTCTTCCGACGGCGACTCCTCTCTGAACACCCGTCACGTTGGACACGTCCTGACCCTGGTGTGTGGGAGAATCGGAAATGCAGACGGAGCGATTTGCGTAAACCGCCCGCAGGAAAGGCCCGGAGAACGAGAACTGGGGAAGGCCCGCGAACCGAAGAGCCGCCGATTGCCGCCATCCCGCACATATCGTAGAATCTTCAACCGGCGCAGGCTGCCGAGAGGGCGGGAAGCTCGAACTTCCAGAGAAAGCACAAAAGCCCAACTCATCGGCCTCCAACGCCCCGGAACAGCACCCGCACGAGACGCCCTCGCATGACGCCTGAGCAGAAAGCCCGACTCCAGATCGACCGCAAGCTCGAAGAGTCCGGCTGGCTCGTGCAGGACTACGATAAGATCAACATCTCCGCCGGCACAGGCGTCGCCGTTCGTGAATTCCCGCTCAGATCCAACAACGCCGACGGCATGCTCTACGCCGATCACAAGGCCATCGGAGTTGTCGAGGCCAAGCCCGTTGGACATACGCTCACAGGAGTCGAATGGCAGTTTAGGAAAGGCTCCAAGCTCAGAGGGGAATGGCACTTCCTGAATCGTAACTCTCGCTGCTCGTTATATTTGTGAAAATCGGCCTCTCTTGCTGATCTTTTGGGTAGCTACCGACCACCCAATCCAAAGGCAAGGAGGCCGACAATGGGTCAGGGTATCCGTTCCACCGTCCGTGACCAGATCAATCGCCTTCGTTCTCAACCAGAGGAGCTGTTCGAGGGGTTGCTCGATCGCAACCTCGTTCAAGAGGCGATTGACAAGGAAGGAATTCGGTGTCGTGATTGTGTGTACACGCCACTTACCACATTGTGGACCTTCGTCTGCCAGGTCTTGGATCCCGACCATTCCTGTCAAGCGGCGGTCCTGCGACTGTTTGCTTACTTGACTTCTATCGGCGTTCGAAGGTGTTCAACGAATACCGGACCGTATTGTAAGGCACGCCGTCGGCTGCCGCTTTCACTGATCATGCGTTTGGTGCTCACAACTGGACGAAAGCTCGAGGAAACCTCGCCTGGTTCCTGGAAGTGGAAAGGACGTTCCGTCTACATCGTGGATGGAACAACCGTGTCGATGCCCGACACACCGGAAAACCAGAAAGCGTTCCCTCAGCATCGGGCGCAGAAACCCGGGCTGGGCTTCCCAATCGCACGCATGGTGGTCGTGATCTCGCTTGCAACGGGCGCGGTTCGTCGTTTGGCGATGGGTCCTTACAAGGGCAAAGGGACCGGCGAGCCTTCTCTGCTTCGACGCATCGAGGACGAGTTCGAAGCAGGCAGCGTCGTGCTCGGGGACCGCTGTTTTGGCTCATTTTTCGGCATTGCGGGCCTGCTCGCTCGGGGCGTTCATTCGGTGTGCCGGACTCACAAAGGACGAAAGATCGATTTCAAACTTGGCAAGTGCATTACAGATTTGGATCACATCGTGAAATGGCTAAGGCCGCAGCGGCCCAAAGACATGGACATTGAAACGTATAATGCTTTCCCAGAGGAACTGGAGATTCGCGAGATTGGCTTCCGCGTCAACCAACCAGGATTCCGGGTTAGCTTTGTCATACTCGCAACGACTCTCCTGGACGCGACCGAATACAGCTCGGATGATCTCGCGGAACTCTACTTCGAGCGATGGAACGTCGAAGTGGACCTGAGAACGATCAAGGTCGAGCTCTCAATGAACGTCCTGCGTTGCAAAACACCTGACATGGTAGAGAAAGAGGTATGGATGCACATGCTGGTGTATAACATTGTTCGCACGTTGATGGCGGAGGCCGCGATTCAGACGGGGACCGAGCCGAGGAAACTAAGCTTCAAGAGCGCTATGCAGGCGATCCGGGCGCACTCGGAGGCGATGACCTACGCACCGGAGGACCGCCGGGAGGTGTTGCGTCTCAGCCTGCTGGAGGCGGCCGCCGCCAACGAAGTTGGACACCGACGCGGACGAGTAGAACCTCGCGCCGTGAAGCGACGACCCAAGCCGAGTCGAATACTGCTCGAACCTCGTGAGGCCGCGCGTAAACGCTTACGGGTAGCGGCTTAAGAGCTTCAGGAAGTGCCATTCAGCTCAGAGGGTCCCTTTTGCCCTGGAAACAACCAGGAATTATGGTAGTGGGTCGCTTCAATAGAAAGGCCTGGCGTGCTCGTGCTCCATATCAAGAGATCGACGTGTGTTCATCGGAGTCTGCACGGTGAATCGACTCTCCCGGCGAACGCAATTCAGGCCACCTCTTATTTTAGATAACCTCTCGGTACCACAGAGAGAATACGACAGCAGAACTATTGCCGGCCTCGACTGGGTCCGACTTACTGAACTTGTACCTCGCGCGACTGGACGAGCTCCCAAACTAAGGTTGGTCGATCTCTTCTGCGGATGCGGCGGGATGACTCTGGGCGTCTTGGAGGCCACGAGACGGGAGGATCGGCAACTTGACATTCGCTTGGCTGTGGACCAATCGCCAGATGCGCTGGCTGTTTATCGCTCAAACTTCCACATATCAGGAGATCGAGCCACACAAGCGGGTGTGGAACGGATCTTTGACGGAGCCTTAGGCACCAAGCCTACCCCGGCTGAGATAATTTGGAAGAAGCGCATCGAACCAGTCGACCTTATAGTGGCAGGCCCCCCTTGCCAAGGCCACTCAGATCTAAACAATAAGACAAGACGCGAAGACGGACGTAACCGCCTCTACCTGAACGTCGTCAGAGCTTGTGAGATCCTCATCCCTAAGATCGTGATTATTGAGAACGTCCCGACAGTGCTTCTCGACAAGGGAAAGGTGGTTGAGCACGCGATCAATTGGTTCGTGAAGAACGGTTACTACGTCTCCTCCCGCGTTGTATCGCTACATCGCTTTTCTCTACCTCAACTCCGTAAGCGGCACGTGCTCCTTGCCGCCACACGCGGACACTTCGACCTATCGGAATTGGACGACCTCAGTGTGCCCACTCCGACGGTAGGAGAATACCTCGCCGGACTGGAGGATGAGCCCCGACGGCGAAAGGGACTCCCTTACCGGCCGGCCGCCGTAACGGAAGTGAATAGGCAGAGAATCGATTATCTGTTCGAAAACCGCATTTATGACCTACCCAACTCGTTGAGGCCGTCTTGTCACAAGGACAAGCCCCATCGCTATTTATCTATGTATGGCCGCATTCATTGGGATCGGCCGGCTCAAACGCTAACCAGCGGTTTCGGATCTATGGGGCAGGGGCGATACGTCCATCCAAAGAGAAGACGTCTGCTAACGCCGCATGAGGCGGCCCGTTTGCAGGGCTTTCCCGATTTTTTCGATTTCACGTCAGCGAGAACCATCACCTCCCTGAGAGAGATGATCGCGAGCGCCGTACCACCGCAGTTCACAGCAAGTCTTGCTTCAAGGCTAATCGCCAAGGGGTTGCTCTAACTTGGACACCGTCAACGCCGAGATCCGGAGCAAGATCATGGCCGCCGTGCCTCAGGCCAACTCAAAGCCTGAGATTGCAGTCCGGCGGCTTATCCATGCAATGGGTTACCGCTTCAGACTACATCGAGGAGACCTTCCCGGCACGCCTGACATTGTGCTTCCGCGTCTACGCAAAATCATATTTGTACATGGTTGTTATTGGCACCGGCATGGCTGTATTAGATCCACTTCTCCGTCGAGTAACAGAGAATTCTGGGAAACCAAGTTCGAAGCAAATCGTTCCAGGGACAGAAGGGTAGTTCGTGAGCTGAAACGACTCGGTTGGGATTTATTGGTGGTATGGGAGTGCCAGATCTCGAGGCCTTCGACGCTGCTCAAGCGGCTGGAGTTTTTTCTCCAATGACGAATGCCGCGAGTGGACATGACGGTGTCGACTCAGTCGTGAATCGTTGTGTCGAACTGTTGCTCGACGACTACGAACGACAGGGGCGGCACTTAAGTGTAGACGACGTTACTCGAGTTCTGTCTCGGCGGAGCCCGGCACCGGAAAAGTGGAACACAGTTTGGGAACGGCTTGCTGCATTAGGAGTGCAAATCGAGGGGGTAGACTGTGAGCTCCCGGCGGAATGCATTCATCCTTCGGAGCTGCCTAGGGACTCGAAACGTAAGTCGAATGGTGCTCGGAATAAGTACAAGTCAGAACTAGATTATCCCGATCACAGTCTGCTCGACCATGCGCGTGAGATCCTTCTTGCGCGACGTTACCAAGCCGCAAGAAACGTCGGCGATTGTTATGATCCCACGAACGAGGAATTTGTCGAAATCCTCGAATCCGGGCAGAAGGCTAGGGAAGAGTTGATCCTGTCCAACATCAGGCTGGTGTTCGCTTGTGCGAACCGCTTCACGACGACACTATCGATGTCGAAGGACGACTTAGTGCAGGAGGGGATTATCGGTTTATTTCGTGCGACGGAACGATACAACCCTGAGCAGGGTTACAGATTCTCGACCTACGCCACTTGGTGGATCAACCAGTCGATACAAAGGGCTCTAGTAGATCGCGGCCATTGCATTCGTGTTCCTGTACACGTGTCAGATAAAATCAAGCGTCTCGCAATCACTGCCCGCAAGCTTGCACTGCGCTACGGGCGCACTCCAACGGCGAATGAATTAGCCGACGAGCTAGGCTATGAGATCGGAGCAATCAATTTCCTGCTACAGATCAAGCAAGAGGCGCGTTACTTAAAGAGCGCACACGACGCAAACTATGAGTCAACCGTATTAAGCTTGACGCAGAAATATATAGAGGCGCCAGATGCACATTTAGAGCGAGAAGAACTAAAAGAACTCGTCGAGATCGCTCTGAAGTCACTCGACGCTCGTATCAGACGAATTCTCATTTACAGATTCGGCCTACTCGGGAATAAGCCTCGAACGCTCGAACAGGTTGGCCGCAAACTTGGGATCACAAGAGAACGTGTGAGACAGATAGAGAAGAAGGCCCTGTTACGAATCGCGAGCTCGTGGCGTGCGGGAATCTTGAGACCATATGCCGAATGAGGAACCGCCAGGAATGTCAGACCAGTACTCCGCCTACGAAAGACTAGTCGATTGGTTGACAGATCGTTTGGTCTCATCTGCTAGAGGTGACCTTGTCAACGAGCTTGATGTAGTGCCAGAGGGTAGATTCTGGCTCGGACGGCTTGCACCGGAGTCGGCGGTCATGAACTCGCCGTTCGGCGACCGCTCGGAGCGGATGGAGCCCTGCGCCATAGGCTTTCGATTACGTCCCGACGGCGTTCCTCCGTGGCGTTTCACGGTAGGCGTATCCGGTTGCGCTTGGGTGCGCAGACGTGCAGGAAACCGAACTTCATGGCAAAAAACCGGAATCGCCGAAGGCCGGGTAACAGCAGAGATCACGACGCACGACGGATCACTCCTGACTCTAAGCCTTGCCGATTTCGAAAGGTCGATTGAGAATATGGTGGGCGTCAACGTGATCAGGGCGAGCGTTCGCATATATCAAGAGCTCGGCCGCGACGGCGTTCCTGAATTGGTGGTTTACTTCGTAAATGAGTCGCCCGAATCCTCGACTTCCTTGGCCGACACCGGAATTTATCAAACGCAACTGCGGCTAGAAGGGCTTTCGACACGTTATTTCTTTTTGGAAGCGCTGCCGGACTCTTTCCGTTACGATCGCCGAATAGTTGGCTACGGGATCAATTGCGGCGTCGTCATGTCTGCCGACGGGGCTCTCGAGTCTACAGACATAGTGAAGGTCGACCGACCCCGGCCCGCCTACTGGGCCTCAGAGGATCCTACTCCGGATCTGACGTTCGCCGCTCTACTTCTTGATCCGCTCCCGTCTTTGAGCCAACTCGTCGCATCACATAAACGATGGGGAGACCTTGCTTGGTCTCATAGCTCCTTGGATCAGCGGATGCAAGGCGAAGGTTGGTCTTCAGAGATGCGGGCCCAAGCGAACAGGGGCGCTGTTGAATTCGAAGAGGAGGCGAGGCGACTTGCGAACGGCGTGGGCCTTCTACAGACCGATGAATTGCTTTTGCGTTCGTTTCGACTAATGAACGAGGCGATGTTGATTTCGTCGCGTGGCCGTTACGACAGCTGGCGACCCTTCCAGGTCGGCTTCCTCTTGGCAAACCTCGCATCAGTGCTTGGGCAGTCGGATGAGACCTCGGTTGTCGACATCCTCTGGTTTGCGACAGGCGGTGGCAAGACCGAGACCTGCCTCGGATTGCTAATCATGGCAGCGTTTCACGACCGACTCACCGGGAAGATTTCTGGTATCACGGCTTGGAGCCGGTTCCCGCTGCGATTACTTTCACTTCAGCAGACTCAACGCTTCGCTGATGTTGTTGCAGCTGCGGAGATCGTCCGAGGACGGGAAGGTCTCGCTGGCGACCCATTCTCTCTCGGATTCTTCATGGGAGAAGGGGGAACACCAAACCGCATCAAAAGCGAACCTCGCCCGGAGGAGCCGGACTCTCTCGACGACTATATGCCTTCTCGTTACCAGGTGTTGATGCGATGCCCATTCTGCGACTCCGATGTCGTCATGCCACCCTTCAACAGGAGACTTTGGAAACTTGAACATCATTGCACTAACACTGCGTGCCCGTGGCCCGGGCCCGCGCTCCCATTCTATATCGTTGACGAGGAGATCTACCGTTATCTCCCAACGATCGTGGTAGGAACGTTGGACAAGGTGGCCTCAATAAGCATGCAGGCTGCGATGCGAGGTTTTGTCGCATCGCCGTACGGAGTTTGTAGCGAGCCAGGACACGGCTTCGTCTATGCCCCGCGACGAGATCGACCTAGCGGCTGCCTGGTACCCGGTTGTCGTGGCCGAAGCGAAGGGTTGCCGATGGCCGGAAAGCGTTTCCCACCGACGTTTCGTTTGCAGGATGAACTGCACCTACTACGAGACAGCCTCGGCGCTATCGACGCCCATTACGAAAGCCTGCTAGACCACCTAGAATCAGTGATCTGCGATGTACGCCCTAAGATCGTCGCTTCATCGGCAACCCTAACGGGCTACGAGCGACAGTGTGATGTACTCTATCGCCGCTCGGGCCGTGTATTTCCGATCCAAGGCCCAAGTGCTTCGGAGTCGTTCTGGTCTGCACCGTCAAAGCGACTGCTGCGTCGTTATGTGGCGCTTTCACCTCGTGGTGCCACGTTAGAGTTCGCTGCAGACCGGATACTAACGGAACTCCAGCAGGCTATTCGAGAGTTGCACGAACAGTCAGGGGTCCTGTGCAAAGAAATCGGGATCGACCCCACTCTCAGCGACGAGCTGGTCTCGTTGTACGGAACAAATGTGGTATACGGTAACACGATACGGGATATCGATGCGAGCGTCCGCTCACTTGAGACCCAAGTTCCCGTGTCTCCATTGCATACCACCCAACTTACGGGTCATACTCCGTTCAGCGAGGTTCGAGCTTCGTTGGATCGGCTTCAGCACCCGGAAAGCGAGTTCCTCGATCGGATTCATGTGGTAGCCGCTTCTTCCATGATGTCGCATGGCGTCGACGTGGACCGTTTGAATTCAATGGTTATGCTCGGGCATCCGCTCACGACGGCTGAATTCATACAAGCCACTGCTCGCATTGGGCGAACATTTCCCGGCCTCGTCTTCGTCCTGCACAAAATGGCTCTTGAGCGTGACGCGAGCATATTCCGTTCTTTCACTGCCTTCGTCGAGCAGGGTGATAGGTTCATCGAGGCTATACCGATTACGCGGCGTAGCCGCCGAGTATTGGACCGTACCCTGCCCGGTCTAGTATTGGCGCGCCTTCGACATATCCATGAGCCTAACTCATCAAGTTCACTCACGCTAATCGACCGGGTGAGGCGATTCTATTACGAAAACCACATTGACGCGCAGACTGAGCTTGCTGCTATCGCCGAGCTGCTGAAATTGAATCCGACTTTCGATGAGGGGTTGCATGACGAAGCAAAGCGATTGCTTGACGCCTTCTTCAGGGCACTCAACGATCCAGCCGGGGGCGAGAAATTCCCGGATCGACTGTTCCCATCAGGAATTATGCGGTCATTGAGAGACGTCGAAGAACAAGCCCCGATCCGCGACTGAACGCTTTCTAAGGTATAGCCATGAGAGAAGAGAGGTCGGGTTCGCAGATACTCTTTGGTTACCTTCCGGACCAGACTGTCGACTTGGCCGGACGTGTTTGGAAAGTACGCAACTGGGTCCAGCCGGTACCCGTCGCCGTTGACGACACCTCGCTCAGGGATGAGCTCATCCGTCAGGCATCCGCTTGGGAGAGGACAGGAAACGACGGAGGCTTCGTGCGGGACCTGAGAAGCGGCGCCACAGTGAAGGTCGTCACTCTTAATTTCGCTACTGGTGTTCATGTATCTTCTTATCCTAATGTTTGGATTTGCAAAACATGCTCTCGCGTCGAATCGTCGGACGAACGGCCTTGTAGGTGTGGTTCACGCCGGTGGGGACAGTTTCACTTCGTTGGATATCATGATTGCGGTGCCCTCCGTGAACCATGGCTTTCAAGATGTCCTCAACACAACCAGGTGAGGATAACTTTCCCAGGTACAGCGTCGGCTGCAGAAATCATTCTGGATTGCCCTGAATGTGGCAGTGTCCTTCGCCGCGGACTTGGTATGCCGAATTGCTCTTGTAACAATGGACGCGTCATCTTTACTGTGCATCGGGCAGCGCGTGTCTATACTCCGCGTTCTGTTGTGATCGTCAATCCGCCAACTCCCGCTAGGACTCGCGAACTGCGCGAGGCCGGAGGCAAGGCGGGAGCGCTCCACTGGGTGGTTAGGGGGATGCAGACTCGGACGGCGAGAGAGATGGGCAGGACGCGTTCGGCCTTCCTGAGGCAGTTGCTCGATCAAGGATTTGACTCCGAATCTGCCGAATCTCTGGCATCGAAGGCGGTCGAACTAGGCCAAGTCACTAACGAGGATAGTTCCACCATCGGTATTCCGGAACCGATGCGAACTGAAGCCGAAGACGAGGCGGTGAAGATCGCCTTCGCCACGTTCGAATCTCGCGTACGGTCTGAAGATCTTGCACGCTCTGCTGGGCCTAAACCTACAGCGCTATCAGGTTGGAGCACAGGGTGTCGCTTGAGATAACAAGATACCAGCTTGTCGCAGTTCGCGGCGCGTGCGTTTGATGTGACATTTTCTCGCCAGGGCGTTCCGCTTCTGGTGGTAATCGATCTCGTCGACGAGCTTATCTAACACTGACCTGGGGACTCGGCCGCCAATCCATCTGGCCGTGATCTGCAGCGCGACCGCTCGGTGAATTTGCGGAACAGTCCATTCCGGATTTTTCCCCCCGAAGCCGCAGTGCGGCTCTCATCAAGAACAGATAGCTTACTGACGTTATATACAAGTGTCGCATCATTCCTATATATTTGCGACCTTCGTAATGATCCAGACCCAACTCCGACTTCTGATCTTGGAAGCACCGCTCCACGCGATGCCTTGTCAACCCACCAAAGAAGCGTCTCCGTGGGCGTCCAGGCAGGGCGTTGGAAAGAAAGTACTTCATTTCGCCGGCTCGCAGCACGTGATACGCGACAACCAAGATCAGCGGTTCACCGGGAAGCCCGTCTTCGTTCGTCGGGTGGAAAACGACTCGCTTGGCCTTCCACACGCTCGGGCCTTGTTCACGTTCGTCGAAACGATACAGCTTCCACGGCTGGTCACGAAGCTTGGGGCTGCGCTTGAGTAGCCTGCAGACTTGCTTCGCCGTCGGCGTTCCTTTGACCAGCCGCGGCCCCGTCGGCTGCCGTCCTCTCTTTCCTTTACGGCGCGGTTTCGAGGTGACTGCCGGCAGCGTCAACCAGCCGTGTATGTTCTTGGGAACTTCGGCCATCCACTTCTGATCTCGCGCCGAGAGTTCCTTGAGGAAGTCGGGCTTACTCCCGTAGTGTTCATCGAATGTCAGCCAGTCGAATTGAACGCCGTTAGCCGATGGCGCGGTCATACTGTTCCAGTGCGATCCGCCACTTCGGCCGATAGACCACGTCGTCGGGAATGCCGGCCAAGCGACATCGCTCGCGATCCTCTTGCCAGCTCTCGGGCAAATACAGGTCCCCGTCAAGCAAGCATTGAAAGTCGTCGCGAGCATAACCCAGATGAACGGTGACGACGCAGTTCTCAACTTTGCCGAGAGTGCCACACCACTGTCGTTGCACGCCCGGCGTCTTGGTTCCCTTCTTGACGAAGCTGGTCTCGTCGATAAGCCCTATCGAGTTCGGACCCAAATGCTCGGCAACGACAATCTCCTGGACGCGATCCCTCATCTGGGTCTCGTTCCAGGTCAGTTGACTGAGAAACTCTTGGAGAGTTCGCGGGGGCACCCGAGCACGGAGTGCGATGGGTTCGACACTCTTGCGATCGAGGTCCGACAATTGTCCGCAGACGTAATCGGGAAGGTGTCCCTCGCAACGGCGATCGACAAAACAATCGCCGAAACGTGTGAGAAAGGACTTCAGTTCCGGAAGCAGTCCACGAAGCGTCTTAGCATCCATGCCCAGTTCTCCATAAGATGAAGGGGGAACTGGAGTATGGTCAAAAAAACGATCTGGGGGAAGCCCAGCTTACGCTGTAGGTCTAATTCGGAGCTTCGAAGCCTCTACGAGGATACTTATCGACTGCGCATTTCAGGTCGCCAGGGTAGAAGCGGTGGAATTCATCGATCGGTTTCCCGTTCTCACAGGTAACTTCGGATATACACGCGGCGATGCAGCTCCTGCGCAACTCGCCTGAAGGCGTTTGGGGACGGCAGGGGCCAGTACGTTGTCTACTCCGACGTCGCCATGACGGAAGCGTTGTTCGTGCGGCTACAACCAACCACCGTCGCCGCCTGGCTCGAGCTTCGTGGTTATCGACTCGAGCCCTGGAACGACGACCAATCGGCGCGTCTCGCTATTCTTAATCAAGCAATCGCGCCTGCTCCCGGTAGTGATCCCCCTCCAGTTCCAACAGTCGGAAGTGCTGTTCTCACACTAATTCATTCATTCTCGCACAGAATCGTGAGGCGTGCGGCCGTATTCGCCGGGCTGGACCGAAACTCTTTATCAGAATTCCTTGTGCCTCTGCATCTCGGTTTTTTCGTGTTTGCAGCCCCACGCGGAGGATTCGTTTTAGGTGGATTGCAGGCCCTTTTCGAGAACGAGCTTCACCAACTTCTGGAGGAGGTCGCCTACTCGGAGCACCGCTGTGCCCTCGATCCCGGCTGTGAGCACGCTGGCGCCTCTTGCGCCGCCTGCCTGCACCTTGGTGAACCCTCTTGTCGTTGGTTCAATCGCTTTCTAGATCGACGTATGCTATTCGGGCGGACAGGTTACCTACAATTCGCCAAACCGTAGTGGAGGCCTAAGAACAGATTGCAGCACGTGTAGCAACCATAACACTTCAGCATTTGTAAGGTTCTACTACCGGGAAATTTCCACGACACCTTGATTCCCATCCTACGCAGTTTGAGAGTCACTAGCGCTGAGCTCCAGGGGCTAGCGGATCGTTCCAGGGGCTTGCGTTACCTGGCTATTGACGCAGGCCCCCCGGGGCCAGGACCCGATCATCGACTGAGTTTCTCCATCCGCCCTTTCATCCATAGGCGGACCTTCGGCCCTCCAGAGGCGGACCTTCGGCCTTCGTTGCCTCCTGTGAGCCCATCCGGTTCTTTACATTCTCAGCGTCTTTGCGGCTCCGCGTGAGACTGGGCCCTCCTCGGTTTCCAGGGCCCCAATCGCAGACAGACTGAAAACTCGCCACCCCCGGGGAGGGGGAAAGGCAAAAGTAATGGGTTCGGCGATCGGGGAAAGTTAAAAGTCAAAAGTTAAAAGGCAAAAGTAAGGTGTTCGGCTGACGATGCGCGATGGGGATTTCAGAGGCGTGGGGAGGGCGGAAAATCCAGGGGCTCGCTCATCGTTCCAGGGGCTTGCGTTACCTGGCTATTGACACAGGCCCCCCCCGGGCCAGGATCCGATCATCGTCTGAGTTTCTCCATCCGCCCTTCGTTATCCTCCATAGGCGGACCTTCGGCCTTCGTTGCCTCCTTTGAGCCCATCCGGTTCTTTACATTCTCAGCGCCTCAGCGGCTCCGCGTGAGACTCTGCCTCCGGTCCGGTCCCAGACCCGAGATCCAGACGCAGACAGAATCGGAGCCGAGGGCGACGACAGGGCATCGCACCTACGGGATTCGGTGGCCAGATGGTCAATCGGAGACGAGGGCGACGACAGGGCATCGCACCTACGGGATTCGGTGGCCAGATGGGCAATCGGAGACGAGGGCGACGACAGGGCATCGCACCTACGGGATTCGGTGGCCAGATGGGCAATCGTAGCCGAGGGCGACGACAGGGCATCGCACCTACGGGATTCGGTGGCCAGATGGGCAATCGGAGCCGAGGGCGACGACAGGGCATCGCACCTACGGGATTCGGTGGCCAGATGGGCAATCGGAGACGAGGGCGACGACAGAGCATCGCCCCTACGGGATTCGATAGCCAGATGGGCAATCGGAGACGAGGGCGACGACAGGGCATCGCCCCTACGGGATTCGGTGGTCAGATGGGCAATCGGAGACGAGGACGACAGGGCATCGCCCCTACGGGATTCGGTGGCCAGATGGGCAATCGGAGACGAGGGCGACGACAGGGCATCGCCCCTACGGGATTGGGTGGCCAGATGGGCAATCGGAGACGAGGGCGACGACAGGGCATCGCCCCTACGGGATTCGGTGGCCAGATGGGGAGTCGGAGTCGAGGGCCGCGGATCAAGGCGATTCTGATCATCGGAAGGCGCGAGATCTTGCGAAGGCTCGCCTGAGAAAGGGCGGAAGGTGGGGGCCTCTTTCGACCCCCCAGCGCGGTCGGGCACGCGAATGGGAGATTTCCGAGCAGGGCGATTCCGAGTCCTCTTAGACCCAGGCGCAGCCGACGGCTACACTATGCCGTGAGCTCGGCGCCTGATTCGCGTGCCAATACGAGGACAGAGTCGAAATCGACGAATCATCTCGGAGCGACCTGAATGCTACTCTCTGTTCGCGCCACGACCACGTACGAGCTCGAGTCCGCGTCCTACTTGTGGCTGATGGTTGAGCCAGCGACGCAGGGCGCCGCCCATCGTGTCATTCGGTCGAGTTTGGTCACGACCCCGATGGTTGCGTCCGAGTGCCGCCAGGACATCTATGGCAATAACGTTCGGTTATTAGAATTGCCGCAAGGGCGATTTCGTTTCGAGTTCAATGCACAAGTTGAGGTCGAGCCCAATAGCGGACTGCCGTCGGCCGCCGTCGAGCACTCACCGCAGGAACTGCCGAGTGATGCGTCGATCTTTACGTTGCCTTCCCGGTACTGCCAATCCGACCTGCTTGCCCGAATGGCGATCGACGAGTTCGGCGGACTCCCGCCCGGCGGGGACCGCGTTCGAGCGATTGCCGCGTGGGTCCGCCAACATGTCGAATACCGCTACGGAACGACGGACGCGATGACCTCGGCGTACGACACGGCGACCGAGCGCATCGGAGTCTGCCGCGACTTCGCGCATCTGGTGATCGCGTTCTGCCGTGGGTTGGACATCCCAGCGCGATATATTTCGGGGTATGCCTTAGGCCTGGAGGCGCCGGACTTCCATGGATATGCACAAGTTTACCTGAGCGGCGCCTGGCACAACGTGGATGCGACGTGCGCCGAGGAGCGACCTGCATTGATCCCGATCGCACACGGACGCGACGCGGCCGACGTCGCGATGTCGACTCTCTGGTGTCGCAGCAAAATGGTCGAGCAAAGCGTCGAAGTTTCCCGCAGCTGCTCGATTGGGACGGAGGATCCAAAACAGACAGTCTGTGCGCCGTGAAAAGGCGCGGTATTTCAACAGGTGTCAATCCGACCCGGTAACGGATCGCTCCAGCCGGTCCGCCTCGGCGGCTAGGCGCAATCTCAGACAGTCTGAGATCCGCCCGCATTTTCTCGATCAGGATCGGGAGGGAGTGGTTCCGTCGATGGTCGTACTGCCACGCAAAGGCCGGCAGGCTCGCCAAGTTCAAAGTCAAGGAACAGGCCAATGACCGAACCTTGGCTCAGGGCCGCTTGGGAACGACGACGTTTCCTTCCTTCATGACAAAGGCCACTCGGGCGGTTGCGGTGATGTCGGCGAGGGGATCACCGGGCAGCGCGACGAGGTCGGCGAGCTTGCCAGGTTCGATTGAGCCTATCGACTTTGCGAGACCGAGCAGTTCGGCATCGACGATCATCGCGGACTTCAAGGCAGCGATCGGGGTCATTCCATACTTGACCATGAGGGCGAACTCGCGAGCGTTTTGGCCGTGCTTGGAGACTCCGGAATCGGTTCCGAATCCGATCTTCACGCCGAGCTTTACTGCCTCGGCGAAGGTCTTCGAGAGCGAGTTGTTCGCGGCAACGGCCTTGGCGGCGATCTCGGGGGGGAGTTTGGAGAGGTTCGGCATCAAGGAGTCGGGGGCCATGAGGGTGGGAACCAGGTACGTGCCTCGCTCCTTCATCAGCTTCAAGGTATCGTTCGAGAGGAACGACCCGTGCTCGATCGAGTCGACTCCCGCAAGCACAGCATCTTTGGCGGCCGTATCTCCGTGGCAGTGGCAGGCGACCTTCTTGCGGAGCCGGTGAGCCTCGTCGCAAAGGGCTGTCATCTCGGCAAGGGTGAGCTGGGGTGTGTCGACCTCGTCTGCCAGCGAGAGGACGCCCCCCGATGCGCAAAATTTGATCACGTCGGCGCCGTACTTCACCTGGAACCGAACCGCCTCGCGGAGCCCGTCGGGTCCGCTGGCGATCCCCTTGGCAGCGTTGTCTTGGGGGAAGAGGTCGTGCCTAACGCCGCTGAGGTCGGCGTGTCCTCCGATAGCGCCGAGAGCGTGGACGCAGACGAGCATCCTTGGACCCTGAACGATCCCCTTGGCGATCGAGTTGCGCAAGCCAACGTCGAGAAAGTCGTCCGAGCCGACGTCGCGAACCGTTGTGAAGCCGGCCTCGAGCGTCCGACGCGCAAAGACCGTCGAGAGGATTGCCTGCTCGGAAACCTCCCTGCGCATCGAGTCGACGAACCCCTGGTTGAAGTCTGCCGCTCTCTCGTGGGTGAGGTGAGTGTGTGCGTCGATAAAGCCAGGGCAGAGCGTAACGTCGCCGAGGTCGATCACGTTCGCTCCCTCGGGGACCGCGAGGCCTGTACCGACGTTGGTGATCGTCTTGCCCTCGACAATCACCATTGCGTTGGGAATCAGAGCATTAGCCTTTCCGTCGAAGAGCCTGGCGGCCTTGAGGACGATCGGCTTGGGAGGGCTTACAGAAGCATCGCCGACCTGGAGGACGAGAAGCAGGGGAATGAGGCTCGAGTGGATCATCGCGGGAGTCGCTCTCATAGAATTCATCGATCGCGGGTTGCCCGAGATCTTAACAGGCAGGAGCATTCATTTCTCGCGATCGGAGCGGCTCGAACAGAAATGGGGAGATTACAACAGGTGATCGCACTTGCGTATGTTTTTGCTCGTGGTCTGTTCATACATGGCTTCCGGCCTTGATCTCGAGGCGTTCCTGAATCAAGATCATCTCTAAGGAGGACATGCCGTGCCACGATTCCGCGTACGCACTTTGATGATCGCTGTCGGGGTCGTTGCCCTGCTCATTTTCTCGATCAGGATCGGGAGGCAGTGGTTCCATCGATGGTCTTACTTCCACGCACAGGCCGTCAGGCTCGCCAAGTTCGAAGCCAAGGAACAGGCCAATTACGAAACGGAGCGGAAGCTCGCTTCCGATCGCGCCGCGATCCGGACAGGACTGATGCAGACCAAGGATTTCCAGGGTCTGTCCGCCAGCGAGCAGGATCGGACCATCGACAACCACGTTCAATTCCACCGCCAGATCGCCGACCAATCGCTCGCCGCCTCCAAGAACTGGGGCCAGCAAAAACGCGATCTCGAGCAGGCAGAGATGACCTTCTGGGACCCGTTTGCAGCGGATGTTCCGTAGCACGGCGGAGACGAAACCTATCTTGTTCGTAAGTACGATCGGTGCGATGTGGCATTCGGCGAAAACGATGTAGGGGCGACACCCCTTTTGAGTGCAATCCGCCTGTAGCGGACGGACCTTCTGATCTGCCTGTAGGCCTCGCTTTGATCGATCGGAGGGCGTGTCAGGGGACTCGCCCCTACAGACGGAAGCGGAACACGGATACAGAGGGCGTCTCAGGGGACTCGACCCTACAACGGAAGCGGAACACGGATACAGAGGGGGCCTCAGCAGACTCGATCCTACAACGGAAGCGGAACACGGATACAGAGGGCGTCTCAGGGGACTCGCCCCTACAACGGAAGCAGAACACGGATACAGAGGGAGCGGACCTGATCGCAGACCGTCTGGCTCCGCGCGGACGGTTCCATGATGTTGCAGCTCGGCGCGAACCATTCCCTTTCCGGGAATGATTTCGCACAATACCTGGTTGAGCTTCGAACTAAAGATAAAGGCACGGTTGAGTTTACGTGGCCCATCGTTTGCACATCCTAACTTGACTCGTACGTTCGAATCCCCCAAAGAGCGAGCAACCATGAGACGCCACACGTTCTTCACGACATCCGCGACGATGCTCTTGACCCTAACTCTTGGAACAGGGCTTGCATTTGGCTGGCGTGGAGGCGGCGGAGGTGGTGGGCATGGCGGCGGCGGTGGCGGTCGAGGCGGCGGAGGGGGCGGCGGCGGATTCCGGGGCGGTGGTGGAGGTGGCTTCCGAGGCGGAGGCGGGGGAGGGTTTCGAGGCGGAGGAGGGGGCGGATTCCGAGGCGGCGCCGTCTATCGAGGCGGAGGAGGAGGATACCGAGGCGGCGCTGTGATGAGGGCCCCTTCAATGGCGGTGCGCTCTCCAGCGATGAGGTCGAACGCCGTGGGCGGGGCTCGGGGCTCGATCGGTGCGAACCGGGTCGGAACAGCGGGACGCAGCTTTGGCAATACGGGAACTGCCGGCCGTAGTTTTGGCAATGTCGGCGGAGCCGGGCGCGGATTTGGCAGTACGGGCATTGCCGCCAACAGGGGCATTGGGGGTGCGGGGATCGCAGGCAATCGCAGCTTCGGTCACCAGCAAGCATTCGGCGCCAACCGCGTTGGGAATCTCAGCCGGACGGGCATTGCCTCGAATGGCGCCGGTATCGGTCGGGGCGGCTATGGCGGATACCGTAGCTATGGAACCTACGGCCGAGGTTATGGCGGATACGGCGGAGGATACGGCCGAGGATATGGCGGTTATGGAGGATATGGCGGATACGGCTTCGGCTACGGTGGACTTGGTTACGGCGGCCTCGGCTACGGCGGATACGGATTCGGCGGAGGAGGTTTCGGACTCGGACTGCTGCTCGGCCTGGGACTCGGCGGGTTTGGTGGTTATGGCGGATACGGCGGGTACGGAGGCTATGGCGGCTACGGAGGAGGCTACGGCGGCGGGGGCTATGGAGGAGGCTACGGCGGGTACGCGGATTGGGGTTATCCGCAATCAGCATACGGGGCTGGGTATGTGAATCCCTATGTTGGCGATGGGTATTCGACCGTACCTTACGACTACACCCAGGCGATCGGTTCCACAGCGCCGGTGCAGTCGGCGGCTGACCAATCGGCCGCCCTATTCGCTCAGGCGCGGGCGTCGTTCAAGAGTGGGGACGTGAACTTGGCGTTGCAACAGGCCGACTCCGCTTTGGTTCAGAACCCAGGGGATACGTCGCTGCATGAATTCAGGGCTCTCTGCCTGTTCGCTCTGGGACGTTACGAAGAGGCCTCCGTGCCTTTATACGCCGTGTTGGCGGCGGGACCAGGCTGGGATTGGCCAACGATGATCGGTCTCTATCCGAATGTTGAAGTGTACACATCTCAGCTACGTAAGCTCCAGGCTTATGCAGCGGCCAACCCCCAATCGTCGGCGAGCCGATTTGTACTGGCTTATCTTTATCTGACGGAGGGTTTCAACGACGACGCCGCCAAGGAATTGAAGCAGGTTGTCGCATTGAAACCGAGCGACGCCGTGGCGACCAAGATTCTCCAGCAGATGAGCGCGCCCGCGGGCGCTCCTGGCGGCACAAGGAGATGCAGCTCCGCCCGCGCCGCAGCCGTTCGATTCACCGACGTCGAGAACCGCGCCGGCGTCGGCGCCCAACAATCCTACGGTTGCGAATATCAACACGAAGGTTCCCGAGGGAGCAACCCTAACGGGCGCCTGGACTGCGAAGCCGGACGCCGACACGTCGGTGACGTTGACGATTGAGCCTGGAGGGGCGTTCCACTGGGATTTGGACCGAAAAGGCCAGAAGAGGCAGTTTGGGGGAATGTCGACCTTTGGCAATGGTCTGCTCACGCTCGTCCCGGACCGGATTCCGCCGATCGTGGGCAAGGTGAGTTGGGAGGATGTGAATCATATGACCTTCCATGCGGTCGGGGAGAACGCCCAGGCGCCGGCGCTGAGTTTTTCCAAGCCGTGAGGGGGCGATCGGGGAAAGGCAAAAGTGAGGTCTTCGGCAGGCGCCTCACCACGGGCGAGGGTATGGGTTCCAGGGGCGGGTCGCCCCCTGGTGAAGAGAAAGATGCGTGAGTCGTCGACCTCGTGACCAGCTGGCGCACCCTGGCTATTGACCGTCGCCCACGTTCGGGGCGGAAAGGCGAAGTTGGGTAGTCCATGCGAACCAGGGGGGCGTTCGCAGTCTGGTTATCGAGGAAGGCCCCTCCCTTCTGGATCCAAATCGTGGTGAGTAGAGGCGGCCGCGCTGTCTAAAACCGACCCGGTGCTTGAGCAACGGCGCTGTTTGGGCGAAAGTGCTGGTAGATCGAATCCCGGCGGCGGACCAGACCCGCCCTCCTCGTTTCGCCACGGAGCTTCAACATGCAGCTCGGCGTCGTTACCTACAATATCGCCAAGGATTGGGACCTGCCGACCATCCTTGCCAAGCTCGAAGCCCTCGGTTACGAAGGCGTCGAGTTGCGAACCACGCACAAACACGGGGTGGAAGTCTCACTCTCCGCAAAGAGCGGGCGGACGTTCGTCAACGGTTCGAAGACTCTCCCGTCCAACTTGCCGGCCTCGGCAGCGCGTTCGAATACCAATCCACGAATCCCGACATTGTCAAGAAGAACATCGCTGGAACTAAAGAGTACGTTCGCCTGGCACGATATTGGCTCTCCGGGCGTGAAAGTGAGGCCCAACGGCGTCGACAAGGGCGCCAATGTGGACGAAACCTTCAAGCGCATTGGAGCTGCACTAGTGGAAATCGGCGACGACGCGCAGGGTTTCGGCGTCGAGATCCGCGTCGAGGTTCATGGAGGAGTGACGCAAGATCCCGCGAACTTCGCCAAGATCATGAACGCCGCACAGCATCCCAATGTGTACGTATGCTGGAATTCGAATCCGGGAGACGTCGACGGCAATGGTAAAATCGATGCGAGCTTCAAGCCGCTGGGCGGCAGGATCGGCGAGGTGCACCTCCGCGACCTGACCGACGAGAAATACCCCTGGCGAGACCTGTTCGCTCTGCTGCAAACGCGGAATTTCCAGGGGTTCACGCTGGCTGAGATTCCGGAGAGTACCGATCCGGACCGCGTGTTGCGGTATTTTCGAGCCCTTTGGCTCGCTTATCAGCCGAAGCCTGTGGAGGCGGCGGGGAGCTGATCACACGGGCTCTGGTAGCGGAGATCCAGGGGGCGTTCCTTGGGCGTTGCCCAAGGCTGTGGTGAACCGCCCTTTCAGGGCTGAGACCAGAGGATCTGCCCGAGCCAGCCTAGGCCAGTCGTGAAAGGCCAAAGTCCTACACCCCGAAGAGAAAGCCCACAAGCCCTCGGGCGATCAATAGCCCGAAGAAGACGACGATCACGGTTTTCATTACGACCAAACGCTTTGCTCCCGGAGCGGCCTCAAGGTCTTCCCAGGCGGTTTCGAGATCGTCTTCGTGGTGGGCGGCGGACCAGGTTTGGCTGAGGATCAGCCGAGCTTCGTCGAGGAGCGTCGAGGGGACCTTGAGCTTCATTCCGTTGGAGATGCCGTGGCCGAGGGCGCTGGCGGCTGTGCGTTCGCCTTCGACGAGCGTTGGTATTCCCTCGGCCTCCAGGCGGATTCTGGGCGCCTGCAAACTGGCAGCGTTCACGAACGATCGAACGGTTGACCAGACGATCATCGATCGGTCGGTAACGCCCAGGCGCGCTTCGAGGCTAGGAGGCGGCGGTTCGAGCTCGCAATCGTGCTTGGGGCAGAATTCGCCGACGCCGAGCAGCCAATAACGTTCGCAGATCCCGCAATATCCCTGATCGACAACGCGGTCGCCGCAATCGGAGCAGAGACGGAGCTCGCGGTTCCTTCGTTTTTGGCAACGCGCGCAGAACCCCGGCGCGGTGGATTCCTGCCGAGGGTTGGGCAAGGTCTCGTCAAAGGGCATCGCGTTCAGCCAAGGTGCGGACGCTTTGTGGTGTTCAACCGCGACGATCGCTCACCAATAGATCCACTCGTAGGGCGGATCATAGGGCTGGATCTCACGTTCTTTGAGATCAATGTGGTCGCCTCGGCGGATAAAATCCAGCCGAATCGTCTTGTAGGTGGTGATCGGCTTCTCGGAGCCCTGTTTCACAACGTCTTTATGACCGTCGGAGAGACCACGAACATAGACGTGGAGGGCGTCGGCCTTGGGGTCCACGCCTTCGAACATCGCCACGCCGAAGACGGCGTCGTCGACGTTCTTGCGCTTGCTTTCGGGGATCATACCGTCGATCTCGACAGCCCCAATGAGGTTGATCTCGGGCGCCTCTCGAAGCCTGATCTGGTTGACGGCCGATGGGATCACTGCCTCTTCATAGCGCTTGCCGGTATCGGTGATCAGCGTGAATTGGGGAATGAACGGCCTAGCGGCGCCTGTGTGGTTGATCACCCTGTAGTACAAGTAATGGATGATCCTCGTTCCCTTGCCAGGCACTTCCACGGTCCGCAGGCGGAGCGGTTTGTACGCGAATTCGAGTACCCAGATGCCGTCTTTCTTGTGCCGATTCGCGGCGATGTCGCTGGGCAGAACCTTGTTGTCGACCAATTGGACGTTGAAGCCGTTGATATCCGCTTTTTTCACAGGCACGGTCGGAAGTGTATTGACGAGTTGGATTTGCGGCATCGGCTCGGGGCCAGGGCCGTCGTCGGGAACGGGCTTCTCCGCTTTCTTGGCGGCTTCGGGAGCTTGGTCGGGTTCCTGCTGCGCAGGCGGTTGAGCAATCGAGAACGAGCCCAGTAAAAGAGCGGTAAGCGTGAACCATCCGCATGCGATCTGTCGGAAAGCCGGTTTAGACACCGTGTTCACTCCCGATTCTTCGTAAAAATCGAAGGTCTAGGCAAAAGAGGCGGACTGGAGAAACTTTCGCTCTTTCGACCCATGAAACTTGCCACAACCCGCATCATGCGTCAAGTCGAACCAAGACAATTGGACAGGTATAGGGTTATACGGAATGGGATGCGTTTTGGTGCGATCGACGCGGGACGCCCAGACGTGTGGTCTGCTTAGACGCTTTTGCCGAGACTGATCGTCGTGTTTTTTACGAGACTCGGGCGAAAATCCTTAGCGTTGGCGGCAGGAATGATGGTAGATTGGAGAGGTTGGGTTCATCATTAGGCGTTCTTGCTAGCGCCTTTGGTTCATCCCCAACACGTGCGCTTTTCGAAGTTGGCTGTTCGATCCCCCTCGTTGCGCATTCGATCCCCCCTCCCGCGCAATCCCCCCCCAAAGTCACGCCGACTTCATGCTCTCCGAGCATTTGGCATTCCAATCACTATTTGGAGAGGAGATTGCTCATGTATGCGCGTGTCTGCGCAACAGTCTGCACGGTCGGGGCCTTTCTCTGTGCGGCGTCGATGGCTGTTTCCGCCCGAGGCGACGAACCCGATTCGCTGAAGAAGGATGTTGGAAAAGCTTCGGTCGCGAAGTCCGCCCAGAAGCTGGAGGACGTTCCGACGGTTGATCTATTGGAAGGTCGAAAAAAGCGGCTTCTCAGCGTCGAAGCCAAGGGAACAGGCAGCAGTAAGATCGTGATTACGGTCAAGAACTTGAGCCACCGCAAACTTCGAGTGGTGTTACCGCCTGGACTGGTAGCGGTCGGCGCGCACCGGTCAGATGGGCGGGATGGGCGGCATGGGAATGGGTGGCATGGGCGGGATGGGCGGCATGGGAGGCGGGATGGGAGGCATGGGCGGAGGCATGGGAGGTCGCGGAGGCATGGGAGGCGGAATGGGCGGCCGCGGTGGGATGGGCGGAGGGACCATGCCTGCCATGTTCGGAATGATGTATCTTCAACGCATCATCATGCAATTGATCGAGCCCGGCAGTTGGCGGATGATGATGGGCGGCATGGGCGGCGGAATGGGCATGGGCGGAGGAATGATGGGCGGAATGGGTGGAATGGGCGGAGGAATGATGGGCGGAATGGGTGGAATGGGTATGATGGGCGGCATGATGTCGCTGCCCCCGACGGGCCCTCCGTTCACCTTGCTCAAAGGCGGGGAAGCCCAGGCTCTGCCCACCAGGGTAGTCAGTCTCTCCCAGCCCGACGATTCGCACCTGGTGAACTTCCCCAAGTCGGAAGAACCACTGCGAATTGGAGACGTCAGTCAGATCAACGACAACCCGCGTGTACAGGCCGTGCTGAGGCGTTTGGCGAGGGATAAGGCTCCGATCACGGTCGCTCAACTCGCGCTATGGAGCGTCGCGTGGGACGTCGACCTCCAGAGCCTGGGCGAGGGCTGGTGGAACATTCACGAGATCGCCCTGGCGCGTCAACTCATCGAAGCCGTCGACGCCGATGAAAAGGCCGCCGCCGAGCTCGGCGTTTTCTACTTCGACGTCGAGGCGCAGGATCCCGAGCTCGAAGGTCTTGCGAGTTCGATTGCCGCCGCCCTTTCGGACAAGGCGATCTATGGACTTCAAACGAAGAAGGGGGTTCCGGATCAACCCAACGGACCGGCTCTGGTTTGCGAGATCCTCCTCAGACATAGCGGAGCTCAATCCGAAGCTCTCGTGCATGTGTCGATGAGCGACGGAAAGCGAACCTCCTGGTCGCCAATGGGCAAATTCACACTGCCGCTGGCGGGAGACGACGACCAACCGAAAGGGGCTGAGAAGCTCGTTCAATCGGTCGGAGAGAACGCGATCAGCCGGATCATCAGGGTGCAGGTTGTGAATGGTCGCGACGCGAAGGGCAGGTCGACGCCGAAACTGAAGATCGACAACGCGTCGCCGCTTTTGCTCAACGGGATCGCGGTTCGCGGACCACTCTCGAAGAGCGAGGATCCGCCGGTCGTGTTGACCGGTTTCAGCCTTCCCCCGCGAAGGACCTTGGCGATTCCTTCGTCGAGCGAAACCGTGGCGAAGCTCGGTCTCCGCAAGGGCGTTAAAGTGGTGGCGGCCGACCTCGGCAGTCTCTGATTTCAAGGGTTCTCGGTTCGATCCCGCACGCTTGAATCGATCAGGCGAGCCCCTCGGGAGCGTGTTGCTCCCGAGGGGTTTTCCATTGACGGGATCGCCATGCGTCCAGCCCTCGTTCAATTCTTGGGATGTGGGCCGGTGCGAGGCACGTGGACCACCATGTGGTACGGCAGGCTCAGCTTGCTCAGGTCGCCGTAGACGTCCTGAGCCTGCGCGTAGACTGTGTAGTTTCCGTTGGCCATCGGCGTGTGAACCTGTGCGTGGTAGCGTCCGTTCGTAAGAACCACTCCCGAGGCGAGCAGCGTTCCATCCTTCAAGACGATCCGGACGATCGAGCTCGAGTGGTACGTGCCGATGAACAGCGGCGTGTTGCTGACCGAGATGTGGCTGCCGACCTTGTGGTCGATCGTGCTGTGGAGTGAAAGTTGGGTGGCGCCAGGACGTTGGATGAAGTGACCAACCGCGATGGTGGTTTGGAGTGCAATCGCGTAGTCGTTGGTGACCAAGGTCACGGGGTTGGGGCTCTTTGTATCGATCAGCACCATATTGCGGAGATCTTGCTGAAGATTCTCGGTTTGCTGTTTCGTGGCGCCGAGCGAGGCGATCGCATTCCCGAAGGTGTAATCGAGCGCCTTGGCAGCGCCGACGGGCACGCTGTCGTGCGGCATCGCGATTCGGATTTGCCTGTTGAAATTGCTAAGGATCTGCGAGTTGGCGCGGTTGGGCAGCTTGTCTTGAATGGCCCTGAGGTCGGTCTGGAGCTGCTTGATCACCTTGGGATCGAGATACCGACCGGGCTGGATTTGATCGAGAAAGAACGGCAGGTTATTGATACGCCTGGCCTGTTGCACCGCCGTATTGAGCTGGGGCTGAGGCGCGTAATAGATGTTGGTCCCGCTGACTCCAAAGGGATTGGTCAACAACTTGCGGTCTTCAAGGCCTTCGGATTCTGGCTGGTACCGGCGGCGATCCATCGCGCCTACTCCGCTAAAGAAAACACGTGTGAGGTGCTTGGATGGGAAGACGTGGGAGCGAACGCCCCTCGCCAGGCGATAAGAGCGGTCTATTTATCAAAAAAACTTAAGTCTGAACAGGCAGATTCCGACCAACCTGCTCGCCTGACAATTCCATGACCATCCGCAAGTAGGACCGCGGCTCCAGCCCAGTGAGACCAAGCTCTTTGGCCAGCGAGACGACGGCGTCTTGAGCTTTGAGAAGGTCTTCCGAACCGCTGGCGAGCGATTCGATTTCGACAAACCAACCGAGCGATTCCACGCGATCGATCACGCAAGCGAGCTTTCTGCCGTGCCAATCGAGCGAGAACGGCGTCCTTTGTTTGCCCACCGTGGCGACCTGCTTGAACCCCAGGGCCGCGAAAATGGCCAACAGTTGAGCACCGGCGTCCGAGTCTCCCGCGAGCGGAATTTCGATTTCGGGCCTGGTTTTGGTTGGTCCTTCGAGCCTTGGGCCTTTGTAGGTGATATAGCTTCCGCCATCCTCGCGGCGAACTCGGAGCGCCTCGTGGGTTTTGGCGAAGTCTCGACTCGGATGAGCGAGGTAAGTGTCGGCCTGTTCAAGCTTCGGCTCTGAAACTGCGCCTAATCGTGAAAGCTTGCTCTCGATCGCGGCCGGATCGCCCACTCGAAATTTCTGCTCGACCTCATAAGTCATGCCGCTAGCGTATGATACTGCGATACAAGGGTCAACGTCGCGGAACAAGGCTTGGGCGAAGACCGAGCGAAAAAGAAAGCCCGATGCGGCTGCTTGACTCGTGCCAGAGAAATCGCTAGATTTTGGGGTTCCGGCTAGGGTTTAGCTACTATCCAGGTTGGTTGTCGTCAAAGGGTTGAGACTTCATGCCTCGCAAGCGTTTTGGCAGGAATCGGAAGAATCGGTGCCGTTTTTGTACCAGGGAGGGGTGCCCGCGCCCCACGTACGTCGACTATAAAGACGTCGGATTGCTCAAGAAGCTGTGCACCAACCAGAGCAAGATTTTTTCGCGGAAGCGCAGCGGAAATTGTGCTGCATTCCAGCGTGCGGCAAGCGCCGCGATCAAACGAGCCCGCTCGATGGCTCTTCTGCCATACGTCGGCGAATAAACGCGACGCAAGCAGGACAAGCCAAGGCCTCAAAGAGCGCTCCTTTCGCTAAACGCAAGGGTCGTTAGGGCTTTTGCGTCTTCTGGAGATACGCTCGAAATTGCTCGTCGAGCTTGGGAAACGGTACGCCCAACCGGTCGGCCAGCGTACGACTCTTGGGGCTTGCCATCCTGCCTTTGAATGCGTCAAAGAGATACATCAAAAACCGTTCGCGATGCTTACCTTCTGAGGATTGCATCAGGAACAAGGCCAGCGCCATCGATTCGTTGTATTTGAGAAAGACGTCGCCGTACTCGTCGACCGCGAAGAAGCGTTTGTTGTTGAGTTTGACGAGCGCCTTGATGGGAACGAACTCGTTGCGATCCAGGATCCTCATCCTGATTTCGTCGATTCTGGGCCCGACCATCCCGCCCAGGAGGATCGTACCCTCGGGCTCGGTGATCAACGTCTCGAAGTAGGTTCCAAAGCCTTCGAACACCCAGAATTCGCCGATATTCCCCAGGTGGTTGTTCTTGCCAGCGAGTTCAAAGAGGAGCTGGTGAGAAGCCTCGTGATAAAGCGTCTCCGTATCGGAAATTCTCCGATCGGCGCCGCGATAGAAGAAGCTGGTCCGAGCTCCGTAAACGTAGATGCCGAGGCTGCGATCGTCGGCCTTGACTTGGTTTTCTCGCAGTGCTTCGAAATACTGCTCTTTGCCGGCCACGTAGAGAATTTCGTGAGGCTTGGAGGGCCGAGTTGCGGCTTTCAGGGGTGGAATCGTCAGCCTTCGAACCGAGGGCAAGGCGGTTCCCAGCTGGTCGGCGGTGATCGTCGTGAAAACGTCGTAGAGGCGCTCCAGACGCTTTCCGAAAGTAATCACGTCGGCTAGTGGAACGGTGCTTCGGATGTGAAAATGTTCTGTGTAGATGTCCCAAGGGTTGCGCAAATCGCCGTGCAGCCGATTGGCCTCTTCGGCCGAGATCCAGTGCACCGACTTTGCCGATTCGTCCTCTGGCAGTTCGCCCGCCTCGAGAGGATCAACCCAAGATTGGTCGATCCAACCGAAGGTCGGATGGAGAACTTTGCCTAACTTCCTCATCTTGACTGCGAACGGAGTCCCCCACCCCCCCTCGGCATGCACAAAACCCAAAAGGGTCCTGGCTTCTTTGTGGTTGGGATCGAGCGCCAAGACCTGGTGCAGCCATTCCAAAGCAAGAGCATATTGCTGCGATTTGGCCGCTTCGACGGCCAAGTCGTGCAGTTTTTGGGCGGATTTCCCGCGAACGGCGTCGAGTCCCGCGGGGGACCTCGATTCCTCTTGGTCTTCACGGAATTCCGCGAGGGGAAAGTACCGGTCGGCGCCAAGGGGCCCACGACTGCTCAAGATCGAAGATCGAACGGTCTTTGCCGCATTCGGATCGCCCGCGGCTTCAAGCTCTTTGGCGAGCTTGGAGGATTGGGCTGTTTGTTCTTCCATGATCTTGGCGTAGCGGCTTTTGAGCTCCAAGGCCCGGAGTTCCCTGGGAGTGGGATTGGACGGCTCGTCTGCGACCGCGGCGACCTGCCAAGCGGATAGGACGAACGCCAGGGCGCCAAAGGCCAAGCTCGATTTGGTCCCGACTGGTCGTGTTCGGAGGGCGCCCCCGTTGGGGAGCCAAACCGTCTGGACGAGTTTCGCCAACCAAGGCAGAATACCGACCCCAAAGAGCCGCGCTCCGCTTGGCCCTCGCCCACAGGACCTCCGAGTATTTCCGTCAGTAAGGATTGGGATTATGAACACGCGACGACCTCTTGGATTCCTCGCGACGACGGCTCTCTTCGCGGCGATGACCTGCTTCATGGTCTGGACGCCCAGCGGCGGCCTTGGGCAACAGCAGCCTTCGCGAACCACGGGGCTCGACGCAATCGTACCCAGTCCCATAGAGATGATGCCCAACCCCAATTTGAAGACGTCGATCTATCGCGACGCGATCTACTTCCTCGATTATAAGGCAGGCAGGCTGATCGTTACGATCCCGCCGGACCTTCAGAAAACCGGCGCGTCCTCTTCGGGGCTGTTCTCGAAGCTCAAGTTCAGGGAGAAGGCTCCGCAGAACAATCCCAGCATGTTCGACGCCAAGGCCAGCCGAGACCTTGTCGCCGACTTTCAGCTCGCTCCCACGTCGCCCGCCCGTTTCTTCATGGCGACGGGCCAGACTGGCGAAATGTGGGCGAACCTGTACGTCCTGGAGTCGTCGACGCATAAGCTTAACGTTTACAAAACCACAACCAAGAAAAACTCGGAAAACGTCTCGTTTCCGATCTTCGAGCTGCTCGAGACCAGGATTGTGGGAGACCCATCGAAGGGCCCCATGGGTGACGTTTCGATCCAGACCGGGTCGATCTCGATGTTCTTCAATCCGGTGCTACAGGCGGCGGTGAGCCACGACGCGATTTATATCTTGGACGCGGACGAGGGGAAGTTGTGGGTCTCCGCGCCTGCGATGGTCAACTCGGGCGGCAGGAAGGTGATCGAGCCTTTTGCCGAGCGCAATCTGCGGGTCGATTTCAAACTTCCGCCTTCAACGCCTGTTCGATTCGTGATGTCAATCGGCAGAATCGGCATGGCCATCTCGCCCTTGTACGTCTTTGAAACGAACAGCAAGCTGGCGGGGATCTACCGAGCGGAGCCCCGATCTTCGGGAACCTCCACCGAGATCGTCATTCAAAACATGCAAGTTCAGAGCTTGATCGACAATCGTTGATCGTCTGAAATCTTGCGCAGCACTTGACGGAACGGCGTTGGCTTATCCGTTGGTCGGGGCAGGACCCGCGGGCGGAGCGGCCCCGGGTTGTCCTGCGGCTGGCGCGGCGGCGCCCGCGCCTTCTCCTTCGAGGTCTTTTGTGATCTTTTCGTTAAAGCCTTCACCGCTGGGCCTGGCGATCTCATGTTCCAATAGCCACTTACCCTCGGGGTCGAACATTCGGATCGGCCGCGTATTGTTCCCCCATCGTCCATACTCCCTGTAGGGGTCGACCGTCCCTGTACCGTAGCGAGCAAAAATCTTGCCCGTGGTGTATTGGAAGAAGCCAAGCCATTTGTGGTCGATGCCCATGCCAAACGGGGGCGCCGAATTGTAGCTCCAGACGCCAAACACCTTCTTGTGGACAGGCGAGACGTATAACGCCATGAGGATGATCGCCGCGGTCAGAGTGGCGCCGGCGAAAGCAAAAAGCAGCCTGCCGATGTGAAACAGCGGCGGTGGAAAACGAACCATGTTTGGCGCAACGCTCGAGGTGATCAATCTGAGAATCAAGACCGAGACCACGAACAGGACGACCAGGCAGAACACGTCGGCAAACCGCGTGACGAACTCGGGGGCATCGGCGGGAACCTGTGCGGCAATGAATTCGTAGCAGTTGAAAGCGATCAATGAGCCAAACAGCACGTTGAAGAACATCAGGGCGGAGCCCCAAAGCCCTTCGCTGGCTAGAGCGTAGGTAACGAGCAATATGATGACCGTAAGTCCCAAATCAAGCACCCAGGCAGGCATCGGAAACCTCGCTTTCGCTTCGCATGCAAACTTTGGACGCTCTTACTGTTCGATCATGAAAGAGCAATACGTTAAGGGACTTCACTTGACCACGCGTTTGAGCTCGTCGATCGACGTCTTGCCCTGGATCACCTGGCGAAGAGCGTCTTCTTGGAGATACGTCATCCCGTTCTTGCGGGCCTCGGCCTTGATCGCGTTGATCGAAGGATTTTCGCGGATCATATCGCGGATCTTGTCGGTGATCACCAGCATCTCGAAGATGCCCGTCCTGCCGAGATAGCCAGTCCCGCCGCACTGCGGACAGACTTGCTCGGTCTGGGTGGGAGTCTTGTAGAAGAACTCGATCTTATCGGCCGGCAAGTTCGCCTTCTTGATGAGCTCGGGGTTCGGCTTGTAGGGCTCCTTGCAGTTCTCGCACAGCAAACGAACAAGCCTTTGCCCCAAGACCGCCGTGAGAGCCGAAGCGACCATGAACGGCTCGACGCCCAGGTCCAAAAGCCTGAACAGCGCGGTCACCGTATCGTTGGCGTGCACCGTGGAGAACACCATGTGGCCGGTGGTCGCCGCCTGACAAGCGATGTTCGCGGTCTCTTGGTCGCGGATTTCGCCGATCATGATCACGTCTGGGTCCTGCCGCAGAATCGATCGCAAGCTCCCCGCGAAGGTTTGACCGCCTTTTGTATTGATTTCGATCTGGGTCACGTTGTCGAGGTGGTATTCGATCGGGTCTTCGACCGTGATGATGTTCTTCTGGAATCGGTCGATTTCGCGAAGGCAGGCGTAAAGCGTGGTGGTTTTGCCGGAGCCGGTCGGGCCGCAGCAAACGAACATTCCGTGCGGTTGAGTGACGAGCGCGCGAATGTCGGTGACGATTTTGGGCCTGCAACCCACCTCCTCGAGCTTGCCTACGCTGGCGGCGTTGTCGAGGATTCGGATGACCATCTTCTCGCCCGACTTCGACCCGGAGGTCGCAACACGGAAATCGATATCTCTGCCTTCGCAACGAGCCCCGAACGACCCGTCCTGGGGCTTTCGTTTCTCGGAGATGTCCAACGCGGCCAGCACTTTGAAGATGTTGATGACCGCGTCGCCGGTAGGCCTATCGAACGGTTCCGCCGCGTGCAAGATGCCGTCGATCCGATACCTTACCGAAAGCTGCTCTTGAGTCGGTTCCAAGTGGATGTCGGTCGATCGTCGCAAGATGGCGTCGTATACGAGCTCCTTGGCCGACATGTAGAACTTCGACTGCTCAGCGCGTTCCACCCGTTCGTTGTCCACTTTTCCGGTGGCGATGCTCTTGCCGATGAAGGTGATCGGCGGACCTGTCTTGTCCACTCCGCCGTCGCCTCGGTTGAAAATGCCCTTCATCCCCATCTTGTTGAGAAGCGAATTGGCAACCTCGCCCATGTGGTAAGGGGTTAGGACCTTCTCCTCGTCGGGCACCGTCTGATTTCTGGTATAGATATACATAAATAGGGGCACAAAATACGCCAAAAGCAACATCACGAGGCCGATGGCGTAGAACGGGATGACCCACAGCAGCACGAAGCCCAGCAAGCCCGAAGCGAAGACGATCGAGTTCCACATTTCGAAGCGTACGTTGTTCAATTCCTTGAGGTCGTCGTCGACCCAGGCGGTGGTCCACGCCCACATGATGAAGAGCAGGACGACGGGAACGAACTTGAAGACGTCCAAATAGAAGCTGGGGCCGCGTTGAAGGGAGACCGACTGCGCCCAGAGCAGGCCAATGGGCTCCGCGGCGTTTGCCGCGAGGGGTGCGGCGAGGAGTAAACCCGCCAATGCCGCTGATTTCGTCAAAAGGGAGCGTTTGAGGCTCATCGCGGAAGGTGCTCCTGGCGGAAATCCCCGGGATCTGGCCGGTTGGCGCGCTCGAACCGGCGCGCTGGTTTCTTTGGTTTTCATCAATCGATCAAAGAATGCCTGGTTGAGCGACCAAGATGCCCTTGAGCGCCATCTTTAGCATTTCCATGCTAGGGGCAACCTCGAAGGCGGTTGCACGCTCGATTTTTTCGGCGACCACAAGTTGACGCAAGCTCTCGGTGAAGTCCATCATCCCCTCCTCCTTGCCGATTCGGATCGCGTCGCCCAGCTTGTTGTCCTCTTCGTTCAGAATCAGCTTGCGCACGGTCGGATTGGTGCGCATGATTTCGACGGTTGGAATACGGGTCTGACCCGTCGCCGCCAGCTCCTTTGTCGTCGGCAAGAGTTTTTGAGCGATGACCGCTTTCAAGTTGAACGCCAAGCTTTGGCGGAGGGCTGGGTGCATGTCCCGTGGGAACAGGTCCAAAATGCGGCCGATCGTCGAAGGGGCGCTGGAGGCGTGAATGGTGCCGAACACCAGGTGCCCCGTTTCGGCGGCATGCATGGCCGCGCTAAACGTATCGCGGTCGCGCATTTCGCCCACCAGAATGATGTCCGGATCCTGCCGAACTGCGTGTTTGAGCGCGATATCCCAGTTGATGACGTCGATGCCGACCTCGCGCTGATTGATGATCGACTTGTCGTCGACGAACGTGAATTCGATCGGATCCTCGACCGTGACGATATGGCATCGCTCGCGCTGATTGACGTAATTGAGCATCGAAGCGATCGTCGTGCTTTTGCCGGAACCTGTAACGCCCGCCAGGATGACGATTCCCTGGTCGTGGCTGGCGATTTCCCCCATGACCGCGGGAAGGCCTAAGCCTTCGAAGTCGGGAACGGTGGTGTTCACGCGCCGGGCGACCAAACTCAAACGTCCGCGCTGGCGAAACAGGTTCACGCGGAACCGGGTTTCCATAGTCCCATCGTAGACGATATGCGCGAAGTCGATGCCGCCGGTTTCCTCGAGGATGTCCTTCTGTCTTTGCGACAGGAGCGGGAACATCAGGCGTTCCATGTCGGCGGCGGTAAGCGCGGGAAGCTGCATCGTCCGCAGCACGCCTGCCAACCGCATCGCAGGCGCGAGACCGACCTTCAAGTGCAGGTCGGACGCCTTGTGCTTCATGACCACGCGAAAGAGTTTATTGGCTTCGGGCTCGCTCGCCGTTGGTTCTATGGTGCTTGCTTCAACGCCAGTGGCCATGCTGTTCAGGCTCCCTGAATGGACGACATGTTCGAAGGGTCTTGCCGATTTTGCGGAGTGAAGGTTGCTGAGCCGTCGAGTTGACGAACGCGAACGCCTCGGCTCGCCAGGTATTCTTTGGTTTCGGAAATCGAGAAAAGGCCGTAATGGAAAACGCCCGCTGCCAAGGCCGCGCTGGCCCCGCCTTCCGCAAGCGCCGCCCTCATATGCTCGGGCGAGCCCGCCCCTCCAGACGCCACGACGGGTATATCAACGGCGTCGGCGACGGCTCTCGTCATCTCCAAATCATATCCGTTCCTTGTGCCGTCGGCATCCATGCTGGTCAAAACAATCTCCCCTGCCCCCAGACGCTCGACTTCCCGAGCCCAGGCGACCGCCTCGAGACCCGTCGGTTTTCGACCCCCGTTGATGTGAACCTCCCAGACCTCCTTGCCTTCACGAACAACTCGCTTGGGATCGATGTTGACCACCACGCATTGGCTTCCGAAGCGACGAGCCGCCTTCCGGACGAAGTCCGGGTCGACAACCGCAGCCGAGTTGATCGAGACCTTGTCGGCGCCCGCCTTCAGGAGCGCACGAACGTCTTCGATCGTGCGGATTCCGCCCCCCACCGTCAGCGGCATGAAGCAAACCTCGGCGGTCCGGCTTACCACGTCCCAGATGATGTCTCGACCCTCATGGCTTGCTGTAATGTCCAGAAACACCAACTCGTCGGCGCCGTCGGCGTCGTAACGCTCGGCAACTTCGACAGGATCCCCAGCGTCGTGCAAGTTGACGAAATTCGTCCCCTTCACAACCCGACCCTTATGAACGTCAAGGCAAGGAATGATCCGCTTAAGAAGCATCGAGAAAGGGGTTCCAACGAGACCTGAATCGGCTACCGAGGGAAACCGGCTTGGTCGACCTGACAATTTCATTCTAGGGAAGAAAAGGCGCTTATCCAAGTGGGTGCATACCAGTTCCTACGATCTCGTCTCGTCGCACTCTTCCACGACCAGCGGACAGGCAGGCAAGGAAGCCAGGAAAGTCCGGCCGTAGGGTTTGGTGAGCACTCTCGGGTCCAGGATGACCACCATTCCAGTGTCGGTCCGCGAGCGGATCAATCGGCCGAAGCCTTGCTTCAGTTTGATCACGGCCTCCGGCACCTGGTACTCGACAAACGGATTTCCGCCCCTGGTCCGTATCGCCTCGAGCCTGGCTTCCAAGAGCGGGCGATCGGGGACGCTAAACGGCAACCGCGTGATGATCACGTTCGAAAGCGCAGTCGCCAGGCACGTCCATACCTTGCCAAAACGTGTCCGCGCCGAAGATCACGCCGCCAGGCGCTGACCTTGAAAAGCTCCATCATTCGCGCGGCTGGCAGACCATCGGTCTGCGTGATCAGCCGCATCCCCTGCTCGACAATCCAGTCCGAGAGGCGCAGCTTGGCTTCATTCATCATTTTATAAGATGTGAACAAAACAAACGCATTGCCAGCCGTTCGTTCGAGGAACCGGGGAAGCAGCGAGATCGCTGTCTTTTCGAACTCCGCCGGCCGCTCCGAAGGATCGGGCATGTTCGCCGGAACGACGATCTTTGCCTGGCGTTTATAGTTGAATGGGCTTCCCAATTGGAGCGTGCTCGATTCTTTGAGACCGATTCTGTCCCTGCCGAATCGAAAGCTGGGCGGAGTGCCAACGCTTAGGGTAGCCGAAGTCAGCACACACGTTGGGGTGACGTCGAAGAGCTTGCGTTTCAGCGTAGGGCCGACGTCCAAAGGTGCTCGAGCCAGAGACACTCTCTTCCGCTCGACCCCTTCCACCTCGATCCAGAAAACCTCTTCGGTCCCCTTTTGCTCGAGCCAGGAGGTGATTCCATCGGCAAACTCCTCGCAGCGACCAGCCGCGGCGTCGAGTTCGATGCTTTGGTTTTTGTCTTTGATCCCAGCGGAGCCTTCCTGGATGGCCACGGCCAGTTTCTTGAGCTCCTCGGTCAAGAGGTCGTGAAGGTGCACGGGCGAGCGGACTCGGCCGTTCTTCGAACCGTTGCCGCTCTTGCCACTCGAGGATGCGTTCGAAGAAGTCTCGCGAAGCAAGCCGAGTCTCGGAGACGAGCGAAATCGCCCGGGCAAGCTTGAACGATGCGAGCAAGCCCTTCTGCGAGCGCGAGTTGAAAAGCCTGTTCAAGAGGAACTCGATCTGACTGTTGCTGATCCGCAAACCCAAGTGTTCGCCTGCCACCGCCTCGAGCGTATGCGCCTCGTCAAAGACCACGATGTCGTACTTGGGCAGGATGCCCCCCTTGTCGGTTCGGATCGCCAAGTCGCTCATGAACATAGCATGGTTGACGATCAAGAGGTGAGCCGAGCGAACAGACTTCCTGGCACGGTAATAATGGCACATCTCGTGCGTGGGGCACTTCTGCCTCAAGCAGTTGCCGCGATCGCTCTGGACGGCGTCCCACACGGCGGGGGAAGGCCTGAATTCGAGGTCGGCGCGGCTGCCGTCCTTGGACTTCCTTGCCCATTCCTTAAGCTTGGCGATCTGCGCGGCTTCTTCGTCGAAGCCGAAGAGGCTTGCCGATCTGGAATAAGCCGCGTCGAGCCGCCTGATGCTGACGTAGTTGCCCCTGCCCTTCACGAGCAGCGCCTTGAAATCGACCCCCATCACATTGCGCAGGAACGGAACGTCTTTGCGGAGGAGCTGTTCTTGGAGCCCGATGGTGTGCGTCGAGACGACTACTTTCTTCTTGAGCTTGACCGCGGCCAAGATCGTCGGCGCAAGGTATGCGAAACTCTTGCCCACGCCCGTGCCGGCCTCGACCATCAGGTGTCGCTTTTCTTCGATGGCCCTGGCCACGGCGTTTGCCATCTCGAGCTGCTCGGGCCTGGATTCATAGCCTGGCAGCCGCCGTGCGATGGCTCCGTCAGGCCCGAGGATTGGAGTTGGATCGATCGACAAGTCCGTATCAGACTCGGCTGCCGCGTTCGCGGACCGACCGTCTTCATTTTCCATGTGCTAAGCGCCGCCTATGCGTCCTTCGATCGGGCTCGACGCCGTGGCGTAAAGCTTTCTGGGTATCCTTCCCGCTCGCGCAGCCAGGAAGCCCGCCGCGACCGCGTGGTTCATCGCATGGGCCATCTTCAAAGGATCCCGAGCGCCCGCGATCCCGGTATTCAAGAGCACGCCGTCGCAACCGAGCTCCATCGCCACGGTCACGTCGCTGGCTGTACCCACGCCCGCGTCTATAATGACGGGATATTTCGGATCTTCACTCTTGAGATCCTCAAGGATGATACGAATGTTGCTGGAATTGAGAACGCCTTGTCCGCTGCCTATGGGGCTTCCAGCCGGCATGACCGAGGCCACGCCCGCGGCCTTCAGGCGTCGCGCCATAACCGGATCGTCGCTGGCGTAGCAGAGCACCTGGAACCCCTCCGAAACCAGCACCTTGGCCGCCTCGAGCGAGGCCAAAGGCTCGGGCAAAAGTGTTCTCGGTTCCGCCAGAACCTCCAGCTTCACCCAGTCCGCGCCCTTGTTGCCTAGCCCCTCGAGGATTTCTCTGCCCAGTCTGGCTGTTCTGAGCGCGTCTTCAACCGAAAAACATCCCGCCGTGTTCGGCAGGATCGTGTAGCGATCCAGATCCAGAAAATCGAGCAGATTCCGACCCTCGCGGTCGATCAGACGCTCTCGACGCACAGCCACCGTCACCACTTCCGCTCCAGTGGCCTCGAGACAATCTCGCATTAACGAGAAGCTTGTGTATTTACCGGTCCCAACAAACAAGCGAGAGCGAAACGTGTGCGATCCGATGGTGAGTGGTTCGATCTCGTCGGCTTGAGGAGCTCCGCCGCCGACCAGTGTGACGATCTCGAGTATGTCGCCTTCGGAAATTGGCGTTTCGCGGTGCCTGGCTCTGGGAACAAGCGCTTGATTGAGCTCGACCGCCACGCGCTCGGGCTTCAGGTCAAGCGCATGCAGCAGGTCGGCGATCGTGCTCGAAGGCGCGACTTCACGTCTATCGCCGTTCAAAGTGACAAAGAAAGTCGGCGCCATGTTGATAGTTACTTGTGCGGATTTCCAGTTGTAACTCAAGCCCTCATGGTAGGCCATCAAGGTAAGGAGGGTCAAGCGGCGTGGATCTCTCTCAAACGGCGTGGCGCTTATCAACCTGCGAAAGAATCCCAAGAACGATTAGTGCTGCAGAAGGCTCCAACTCTTTTCTCATTTTCTCATTTCCCGTGAGAAAGCCCTTGCATCGTGCCAAAGCCGACGCTACTTTTGAAAGATCCTTTTATTCTAGGTCGTGTTCCGAACTACAAAGCCGCAATCGCTCGCTTCCACTTCATGCGAACGTACCGACCCTCGGTGAAAGCCGCTCGCCTCTTGTTCTCGACCCTTGTGGTCGCTGGATGGCTTTGCGCTTTTTCGGGTCAGTCTCGAGCGACTTGCGCAGATTACATTAAGCTTGGAACCTCTCGGTCGCATCCCAGTATTCTTGACCTGGGAATAGGACTTGACGGCAAGAACTCATCCGTCCCCGCCGAGCCCGAGGATTCTAGCCCTTGCGCTCGGGGACAATGCCGCAGCGCCCCGTCGTCGCCCTCGGTTCCTCAGCTTCAAAACGTACACTCGTCCGACTCTTGGGCGCTGCTCTGGCGCGGTCTTGAACCTGAGATTGGCGGATCGCGTCCATTAGGCGTTTCCGACAGCCTTGTCCTTCCATGCCGTTTCGGCCCCTCCATCTATCACCCACCGCGATAAAGCTGGATCGTCCCTCGATCCACCATTTTCTGGCCGTCGCGCTCCCAGCGCGCCGATTTAACGCGCCTCGTCTTGGGCCTACGCTTGTGATGCGTCCACAAGTGAAGCTCGAGCTATGCGCCACGGACGCCCGCTCGAGGGCGCGGCGGAAACCAGAAATTCATTGATAGACCATGCGCCTCTCTGGTGCGTGATCCGGCACGGTTCACAGTGGACCGGCCACACCCCCTCCCTGAAAATTGAATTAGGATATGCACATGTCAGACACAGTGATTAGCAACCAAGAGTCGATTTTGGCCAACCAGACTCAGATCTTGGCCAATCAATCCAAGCTGGAGAAGAACCAGTCCAAGTTGGACAAGATCGCGGCGAATCAAGCGGCGATCTTGGCAAACCAGGATTCGATTCGCGACAACCAGAAGAAGCTCGAGAAGATCATCTCGAACCAGGCCGCGATCATGGCCAATCAAGAGGCGATCCAGTCCAACCAAGAGAAGCTCGACAAGGCCGTCGCGAATCAGGCGACGATCATCGCCAATCAATCCGTGATTCAGGAGAACCAGGACGAAATTCTCACAAATCAGCGCGAAATCCTGGCAAACCAGCGCGAAATTATGACTTATCAGAAGAAGACGGCTGGGAAGTGACTTCAGACGTTCGCCGTCAGTTTGGGGAATTGATTGCGTTGGGCTGCGCTCCGCGATCCAAACGCGGAGCCTGCCCAAGACCAACAAGCCTGCGGCGGCCAAAGAAAACGAGCATATGAGCTTACGCAAATCGTTGATTATGCTGTTTGGCTGGGTGATAGGGATTACCCTGTTGCACGGTTGGTTGAACCGCGGCTGGTTCGACCACTCGAGCGTACGCAGGAGCGGATCCAAGCCATTCCGGCTTGGCTACTTGCCCGTGACCTGCCATCTCACTTGCCCTGTTGCTCACTTCATCAACGAGCAAACCTCGGACGTTGGAATTTTCGAGCCAATTCGGTTCTCGGGCTGGCCCGAGCTCAAGGAAACGTTCTTGGCGGACGACCTCGAGGCGACCTTCATCTTGGCGCCGCTGGCGATGTCGCTCCGCGAACAGGGCGTCAAGCTGAAGATCGTGTACCTGGGTCACCGAGACGGCACCACCATGATGGTGCACAGGGATTCCTCGATCCGAAGAATCGAAGACCTCCGAGGCAAGACCATCGCGGTGCCAAATCGCTATTCGAACCAAAGACTCATCATTTACAAAGCCTTGCGCGAACGTGGGATGCGGGTGTCGGAGGTGAAATTGGTCGAGATGCCTCCTCCCGACATGCCCGCGGCGCTCTTTTCGAAATCGGTCGACGCGGTCATTTCCGGCGAACCTTTCATGGCGAAATCGGAGATGGACGGGTACGGCCGCGTCTTGTTCATGACCAAGGACGTCTGGCCTGATTTCATCTCCTGCGTTCTGGCTGTTCCGGAGCGGATCATCCAAACCCGCCGCGACGACGTTCAAAGACTGGTCGACGGCATCGCCAAGAGCGGCAAGTGGCTCGACCGATCGATGCACCATCGCATGACGGCCGCGGATTTCTCGGGCAAGAGCTACTACCACCAAGACCCCAACTTGCTCCGCTTCGTGCTCTCGAAACCGCCCGACCGCGTGAAGTACACGCATCTCTCGGTGCTTCGCAAAGACTTCGAGGAAATTGAAGCCCTCGGCCTGGAAGCAGGCGTGCTCAATGGAACAGCCCACTTCGAAGACTACGCCGACGCTTCGTTCATACCAGACGAAAACGCAATCACGCCTTACGAATGGGAGGGTCCAAAATGAGCCACGCCTATCCACCCGCCGTCGCCGAGCCCAGGCTCCAAGCGGCGAGAAACAGTGCATTGGCGCGGACGGCCCTCGACGCCGCCCTACCCGTTTTCGTGGGAATGATTCTCGTCCTGGCCTGGGAGGTTGCGGTTCGAGTCTCCAAGACCGAAGTCTTCCCCGGACCTTGGCAGGTGACTTTGGGCCTGACAGAGCTCGTTCGCAAAGGGCTTTTGCTCAAGTACGTCGCCGCCTCGCTCTTTAGAGTGACGTGGGGATTCGGCCTCGCCGCCATCGTTGGAGTGCCCGTTGGACTTTTGCTGGGTTGGTCGCGCCCTGCCTATTCCGCTTTCAATCCTTTTATTCAGATACTCAGGCCGATTTCGCCGATCGCCTGGATCCCCATCGCCATTCTCTGGTTTGGCGTATCGGATGCGTCTCCCATCTTTCTCATTTTTCTCGCCAGCGTCTTCCCGATCGTGGTTTCCGCGACGTCCGCCGTGCGCAACATCCAGCCCGTCCATGTTCGAGCGGCCGAAAATTTCGAGCTCTCCCGGTTCCAGCTCTTCAGGCAGGTGATCCTGCCGGCCGCCATGCCTGAAATCCTCACGGGGCTGCGAATCGCCCTCGGCGTCGCATGGCTCGTCGTCGTCGCCGCCGAAATGATCGCCGTCAACTCAGGCCTGGGCTATTTGATCATCGACGCAAGAAACGCTGGCAAACGCTACGACCTCGTCGTCGCCGGAATGGTCGTCATCGGCATGATCGGCCTGGGCCTCGACTGGCTTGTTCGATCGCTCGAAAAATCGGCCGGTTACCGCGAGGAACCCACGAGGCTCGTCTAATACTTAATACATGACTATATGAAGAATAATGGACCAAAAACTCCACAAAGAATCCCACTCGCGGGTGCTCCGCGCCCAAGCTCTGATCTCGGTCCGCGACGTTTGGCTTTCCTACACGCCCAAGCGGGGGAAATCGACGATCCACGTTCTGGAGGGAGTGGATCTCTCGATCGATCGTGGAGAGCTGGTGTGCATTGTCGGGCCCTCGGGCTGCGGAAAGACCTCGCTTTTGAACGTCATTGGAGGCTTCTTGAAGCCGACGCGAGGCGAGGTTTTGGTGGAAGGCAAGCCGGTGAGAGGTCCCGACCGCGGACGCATCTTCATCTTTCAGGAGGGTGGAGTGTTCCCGTGGCTCTCGGTGAGGGCGAACATCGCCTTCGGGATCAAGGAGAGCGATCCGCGGAACGTACGGAAGATCGTCGATCGTTACATCGAGCTTGTCGGTCTCTCGGGGTTCGAAAACGCCTTTCCGCGAGAGCTCTCCGGCGGCATGAGGCAACGCGTGGAGATCGCCCGGCGCTTGCGGCGGATCCCGAAATCCTCTACATGGACGAGCCGTTCGGCGCTCGATTACATCACCCGCTTCCGCATGCGGTCCGATCTTTTGCGCATTCATCGATCCGAAAAGAAGACGATCCTTTTCGTCACTCACGACATCGACGAGGCGGTGCAGCTCGGCGACCGCGTGGTGGTCATGAGCAACAGGCCCGCGAAAGTCAAGACGATCGTCGATATCGGGCTGCCTCGACCGTGCGACGTCGAGTCGGCCGAATACCTGGCCAAGAGGCACGCAATCTTCGAAGTGATGGGCATGACTCCCTCGGGAGAAACGATCCAGGCGCGGCAAGGCAAGGAATCTCGTAATAGTGTTTGATTGTATCATCATTTCTTTTTCCGGAGTACTCTTATGCAGCGAAGTCGACGCGGATTCACTCTGATCGAGCTGTTGGTGGTGATCGCGATCATCGCCGTGCTCGTTTCGCTTTTGCTTCCCGCGGTCCAACAGGCCAGGGAGGCCGCGAGGCGGGCTCAGTGCATCAACAATCTCAAGCAGATCGGCCTGGCGATTCACAATTACTACGAATCGCGCGAGGCTTTGCCGGGCGCGGAATTGGTCCACAACGGCACGAGCTTCTCGGCGCTCTCCCACATGCTCGCGTACGTGGACCAGGTGAACCTCTACAACGCCATCAACTTCTCGTTGGCCAACTCCGATCCTTCCAATAATACGGTGCTGATGTCGACGGTTGGTATGTTTATTTGTCCATCGGACGTCGCCAATCGCTATACAATGTACGGCGGGCAGACGAACTACATGGCCGACATGGGCAATTGGATCGTCTGGATGGCGGCGGACGGCCCCAACGTGGGCTTGAACCCTCCCAACGGCGCATTCTATGGAAACAGCGCCACCAGGTTCGCCGATATCACCGACGGGCTCTCGAACACAGGCCTCTTCTGCGAGAGGGTGCACGCGGATTTCACCACTGGAGTCGTCAGCCCCATCGCGGACGTCTTCTTTTCCCCCGCAGCCCCGACTTCGGTGGCCCAAGCGACGCAAATCTGCCAGGCTGTGAATATCTACGATCCTGCAAGCCAATTCCCACTCTTCATGGGCGCGCCGTGGGTCAACGGCCAACACGTGTTCTTGCACGCCACGGGTCCAAACACCCGGTCTTGCGGCTTCTTCATCTACCTGCCGCGGTCATGCCCCCGTCGAGCATGCATCCCGGCGGCGTGAACATGCTGCTCGGCGACGGTTCGGTCCGGTTCGTCAAGAACACGATCAACCTTTTCACCTGGCAGGCTCTGGGCTCGATCGCCGGCGGCGAAATTGTAGGAGATTATTGATGAACACAATCGTGCTTGAATCGACGCATAACAAACATGGGTCTCCGGCTTTACGTACCAATCGATGCGCGGCGGTGCTTTTGGCTGCGGTCGCGGCGCTTCTCCCAGGTTGCCTTGGAGGAGGTTCGCAGGCGAGCCCCGTGGACGCTCCCCAAGCGCGCCAGCTCTTGAACACAGCGCTCGAAGGCTGGAAGAAAGGGGACGCGCCGGAATCACTTCAAAAGGGCTCTCCGCCAATAACCGTCCAGGACTTCGACTGGATGGGCGGCGCCAAGCTCGAGAATTACCAGGTCGACGGAGAAGGCAAGAACTTCGAGCTGAACCTGCACATCCCCGTCAAACTGACGCTCAAAACGAAGGATGGGGAGACAGTCACGAAGACCGTCACCTACATCGTCGGCACCAGCCCGAAGGCGACGGTCTTTCGAGAGTTCAAGTGACATAGTGAAACAAAGGCGTGGGCGGCCGCGGACCGACCGAAGAGGACCTCACTCGATTGGAGAGAACCCATATGCAGCATATGTCTTCGTTCATCGTTCTGACGCTGTCCGCTTTCTGCCTTCTTTCGGCGACCGTCGCCAAGGCGTCGGACGACCCCTCAGACGGGCTCGCGAGACCTCTTGACGACGCAGAGTGTTGGAAACGGCTTCCTCCCACGACAAGCGGCGGGGAAGGAAAGCTTCCTTCCTGGGCAAGGATGCTCGCGGGCGAACTGCCGCGCACCACCGCGGCTCTTCTGCAACTCGATTTCGCCCAGCGAACCAAGAGTCCACTGGACCCCAAGGTCCGGGCAGCCATGCGACTGGCGGCGGCCGTGGTCAACCGTTGCGCCTACTCCCAGGAGTACGCAGCGTTCGATGCACGTTCGGCTGGGCTCGCTGAGGATCTTGTGCAGGCAATCAAGCAAGGGAATTACGATCGTTTTAATGCCCCGGAGCGCCACGCGATCGAATTCGTAGTGAACATGAGCAAGGACTCCGCATCGGTCTCCGACGAAGCTTTCGCGGAGCTCGTCAAGGACTTCGGCGAACGCAAGACGTCGGCAATGGTCCTTCTGGCGGCTTATGCGAATTTCCAGGATCGACTGCTCACGTGCCTTGGCGCGAAAGTCGAATCTGGCGGACCCACGCCGCCGCCCGATCTGGTTTTTCAAGTCCAATCCTTGGGCGCCAAATCCACTCCCCCTCCGCCTCGCACCGATTCTTCGTTGCCCGAGTCGACGGGCAAAGACGAGGTTGCCGACGCCCCTGACTGGTCGATTCTGGACTATCCGACGCTCCAAGAAAAACTGGAACGGCAGAGGAGCCGCAAAACGCGCGTCAGCGTGCCGTCTTGGGCCGAGGTCGAGAAGGGCTTGCCCAAGGGATTTTCGACCAGGCCTAGCCGAATCGTCTGGAATCTCGTATGCCTCGGACACGTCCCGGAACTCGCCGCCCCTTTTGAAACGGTCATGTTCACAGCCGGCTCCGAAGGAAACGCGAATTGGGATCGCGTTTTCGGATCGGGCTTATTCTGGGTGACGACCAAGGCGGTGAACTGCGCCTATTGCATGGGCCATTGCGAGATGAACTGGGAGGTCGTCGGCCTGACGAAGGACGAGATCGCCCATCGGAGCAAGCTTCTCGCGGGCACGGACTGGTCAAGCTTTCCTCCCGCCGAACAGCGCGCTTTCGCTTTTGCTCGAAAGCTCAGCCAGGCGCCTTGGGAGATCAAATCGCAAGATCTCCAGACGCTCAAGGAAGACTTCGGACCGACGAAGGCCCTGCTGATCGCGCTCAACGCCAGTCGATATCACTACATGACCAGGATCTCTAATGGATTTCAGCTCTCGCTCGAACGGGACAACGTCTTTTTTGAGTACTACAACGTCCCCAATCCCAATGGCGAGGCGAAGGTCACGGCGGCTCGGTCGACCGAATCGATGCTGACCTCCGAGGAAGCCTGGAAGCGTATGCCCAAGACGGTTTCCGGGGAAGGTCAGACTCTGCCGGTCTGGGCGAGGTCTGTCGCAGTCCACTTGCCTCGAACAGCGGCCGCTATGCTTGAACTGGACTTTGCGCAGCGAACCAAGAGCCCGATCGACCCCATGCTCAGAGCGAAGATGCGCTGGGTTGTGGCACGCGCTAACCGCTGCTCTTACTCAGAGGCTTACGCTCTTGCCGATCTGAAGCGAGAAGGCGCCGACGAGTCGGTCGTCAAGAACCTAACAGGCTCCTCGTCCGAGTGGTCTCACGAAGATCGCCAACCACTCGAGTTTGCGCGACAACTCACGCTTTCGGCTTCCACGATCAGCGACGACTTGTTCAAGAGCCTGAGGGACCGATTTGGCGATAAACGCGTCGCGGCCATGGTTCTCTTGGCTGCGTATGGGAACTTCTTCGACAGGCTCGTGCTGGGTCTTGGTTTGCCTCTGGAAAAAGTGGGGCCGATGCCTCCGCTCGAGGTGAAATTCGCGCGAGAGGCGTTTCAGACGGCGCCCTTCGTACCGCCGCATGGAGCAGTTCCAGAGCTCCTTAAGTCCGGACGCAACGTGATCGAGCCCGATCAGGAATGGGACGACCTTTCGTTCGATGAACTGCAATCCCGGCTCGAGCAGCAACGAGGACGATCGCCAAGATTGCCGATTCCCACATGGGACGAGGTCAAGAAAAACCTTCCGCCAGCCGCCGCGGCCAAACCCACGCGAATTATCTGGAATCTCGTCTGCTCGGGATACTGCCCAGAACTCGCGGTTCCTTGGAGCACTGCCACGCGTACAATGTGGTCCGAGTTCCAGCAAGATCGCGTCTTCGAGGAAAGCCTCTTCTGGGTCCAAACCCGCAGCATTCGTTGCAATTACTGCATGGGACACTGCCAGATGCTGATGGAAGTGGCTGGGCTTGATAAGTATGGAATCGCCGAGCGAACGCGAAGGCTGGCGAGCGATGATTGGTCGGCATTTCCTCCCGAAGAGCAACGAGCGTTCGCTTATGCCCGCAAATTGACGAAAACGCCCTGGGATCTCACCAGAGCCGATTACGAGACGCTTGTGAACGATCTCGGACCCAAGCGAGCGTTCGCGACGTTTTGGTGGCTCTGCCGAGGTCTCTACATGACTCGCGTCTCGGACGGATTCCAACTCCCACTCGAACGGGAAAACGTTTTCGCCGATCCCAAGCCCGCAAGCTTGGAGAAAGCTCCAACAGGTTCCAAGTGAACACCATTAAAGCCGTTAATCCTTTTGAATTGGGAGCATTTTGATGTTTCGTCTCAATCACTTCGCCTCGAAGTCTTCCGTTTTCGTCCTCGCCGTGCTAGTCGCCTCCAACGGCGCAAGCGGCGCGTTCGGGGAGGATCCGCGCCCAAGGCGAGCGCCACGCAAGGCGCCGAGAAGCGAGCCGAATCCCCCAAAGCCCGTGAAGAGTCGGTTTCCAAGGCGACTCGACGACTCCTGGCCCGAGCGGCCCGAGTGGGTCGACATGCTCGCCGACATCATGGAAGGAAGCCAGCTCGGCCCCAACGACGGTTGGTTCCGCAGGGCCGTCGCTCAGAAGCGCTATACATGGGAAGCCTTTGCAAGTCGTTTCGACAAAGACCACGACGGCAAGGTCTCGCGGAAAGAGTTCTCAGGCCAAGACCCCGATTTTGCCCGGCTCGACCGCGACCGCGATGGAGCAGCCACTGCCCGCGACTTCGACTTCTCAGCACACGCACTGGCGCCTTCACCAGGGGCCATGCTGTTTATCGCGCAGACCGAGACGGCAACGGAAAACTGACTCACGAAGAACTCGACGCGTTTTTCAAAGCCAACGATAGCGGCCAGTTGGGTTATCTCTCGCTCGGCGACCTTCAAGCGGCGCTCCCAATGCCGTCGACCGCTCCGCCGCCGCCATCGAACGCCGACAAAGCGAAAGCCTCACCTGAAAGCGACGGACCTTCCAAGGCAACCCTCGTCCGTGGACTGTTTCGACAAGAAATCGGATCGCTCCAACCTGGCCCCAACGTCGGAGAATCGTTCAAGGACTTCTCCTTGAAGACGACCGGCGGCGATAGGGAAGTTACTCTGTCCAAGCTCGTCGGTCCCAAGCCCGTCGTGCTGATCTTCGGCAATATCACCTGTGGACCGTTCCGAAGCCAGGCAGGAAACGTTGAAAAGCTTTATCAGATGTATAAGGATCGCGCCGAGTTCGTGATGGTGTACGTTCGAGAGGCCCATCCCACCGACGGTTGGAACATGGACTCGAACGCCCGCGTGGGGGTGTCGATTCCCCAACCCACCTCTTACAAAGAGCGGGTCAACGCTGCCCAGGCCTGCACGACTCGCCTGGGTCTCGGCTTCCCCGTTCTTGTTGACGCGATGGAAGATTCGATCGGGGGGTATTACAGCGGCATGCCCAGCCGGTTGTACCTCATCGATCCGAATGGTTCGATCGCTTACAAGAGCGGCAGAGGACCGTTCGGATTCAAGCCCGCCGAGCTCGAGCAATCGCTCATCCTGCTCTTGAACGACGTACATGGATCCACGACGGCTAAGAAAGAAGACAAGCAACGGGCTGAGTAGACCGACGCTGGAGAAGCGAATGAGCTTTCCGTCAAAGCTGGATCCTGGCTTTACGGTCGGCCTGCAGGTTCAATAACTCCGAAATTTTTAAGACTATTCGGACGTTCGGGTCGAAAAGCGTCTATCCAACGCCTCATTGTCGTAGAATAATTGAGTCCTAAGCAATTAGAAATGCGAGATCGGGTCGTCCTTTCACGCAGGGCTTGGCGCTTCGCGGCGCTCTCGAATGGGAAGGTGTCGAGGTTTTGAAGATGGCACGAAAAACGAGAGCTTTCTGGTTGAAGTCTTCTTGCGTGACGATCCTTCTCTTGGGGTTGTTATGGCTGGCGCCTCTCCCAGCTCGTAGAGGAAGCCTTGCTCATGGCCTCGAGCCCAAATCGAAGGCGATTAAACACCTCCCCCGACGTCCAGTGGACATGAGCGGCTATTCGTTGGTTGTACCGTCGGTCCGCGCATGGGATCCCGACGACTCGCTCGAGGAAATCGCGGCCGCCTGGCAAGGCACCGCGGATCGATCAATCGCCAACCTCGACGAGCAATTGGAGGCTGAAAAGGCCAACGTACCGCGAGCAGTGCAACTGTTGGTCATGAAATCCGCCCTCTGCTGCTCGGAGGGGAACGCCGAGTCGGCCTACCGCATCCTCGGCGAAGCGCGGGCTTTGGCAATGACGAGCCCCAAGGTCGAGGAGGACGTCCTTTTCACGATCGTGTTCTGCCAAGGCGTGGCGGCGCTTCGGAGAGGAGAGAACGACAATTGCATTATGTGCAGGGGCGAAAGTTCTTGCATACTTCCGATATCCCCGCTTGCCGTCCATACAAATCCGCGGGGGTCGCGCAAGGCGATCGAGCATTTCACAGAGTATCTGAACCGGTTCCCGGACGACCAGGGAGCCCGCTGGCTACTCAATCTGGCCCACATGACGCTGGGAGAGTACCCGGAGAAGGTGGATCCCAAGTTACGCCTCTCGCTTTATCGGTATGTGAATTCCGAATTCGACATTGGCAAATTCCACGACGTCGGAGAGAAGGTTGGAGTGAACCGGTTCAACCAGGCGGGAGGCGCGATCATGGACGATTTCGACAACGACGGCCTGCTTGACTTGTTCACGACGACCTTCGATCCAACCGAGCACGCCGCATACTTCCACAACGATGGGAAGGGAAAGTTCGAGGACCGCTCGAAAGAGAACGGGCTCTCTGGTCAATACGGCGGGCTCGTTTGCGTTCAGGCCGATTACGACAACGACGGGCTCCTGGACGTCTTTATTCCAAGGGGTGCATGGCTGCCGCGGCCGATGCGACCTTCGCTGCTGCACAATAAGGATGGAGCATTCCTAGACGCAACCACAGAGGCGGGAGTGACCGCGCCTTTGAATTCGAACAGTGCGAACTGGGCCGATTATGACAACGACGGCTTGGTCGATCTATTCGTTGCTTGCGAGCGCGGGCCTCATCGGCTGTACCATAACCTGGGAGGCGGCCGTTTCGAGGACGTCTACGCGCGGACGGGCATCGCCAAAGGCCAGCGCGATCTTACCAAAGGCTCGACCTGGATCGATTACGACAACGACGATCTGCCCGACCTTTTCATCAACAACCTGGGCGGCGGCGCCGCTCTGTACCACAACTTGGGGGGCGGCACGTTCAAGGACGTGACTCGAGCCATGAACGTCAACGGCCCTGAGCATGGTTTTTCGTGCTGGACCTTCGATTTTGACAACGACGGCTGGCTCGACATCTTTGCCACCTGCTATATCCGGACGCTCAATGACATTGTGAACGGAATTGTAGGTCTGCGAAATCACGGTTCATCGGGACGATTGCTGCGCAACCGAGAGGGCAAAGGATTCGAGGACGTGACGCACGAGGCGGGCGTCGATCTGGTGTACTCGACCATGGGAAGCAATTACGGAGATTTCGACAACGACGGCTGGCTCGATTTTTATCTCGCCACCGGAGATCCCAACATTTCGACGATCGTTCCCAATCGCATGTTCAAGAACGTTGAAGGGAAGCGGTTCGCGGAGATTACGGGGAAATCGGGGACGGGGCACCTCCAGAAAGGCCACGCGGTCGCCATTGGCGACTGGGATCGCGACGGAGACGTCGACCTCTTCGTCGAGACCGGCGGCGCGGTCAACGGCGATAAATACCACAACCTGCTCTTCCAAAACCCAGGGCAAGGAAATCACTCGCTCACAATCAAGCTCGTTGGCAAGAAGAGCAACCGAAGCGCCATTGGCAGCGCATCAAAGCCACGTTCGACGACGGAACGACGCGCTCCGTCTATCGACATGTCTCGTCGGGCAGCAGCTTTGGCGGCAACCCGCTGGAACAGACCATCGGCCTGGGACGGGCGAATACGGTAAAGACCCTGGAGATCCACTGGCCGTCGAGCGGCACGACTCAAGTCTTCAAGGATATCGCCGCCGACCAAGTCGTACGCATCGAAGAATTCACGACGAGCTATGAGCGCATCCAAGTTCCACGTATCGCTCTCCCCGATTGACCGTAAACCTTGTGAGCACAGCCAATCCAGAATGACCTTGCCCATGAGCGGCTGCGGCCCAAGAAACGTCCATATCTCCCCGACGGCGTGCCTGGGTATAATCCGAAAACAATTGCGTGTAGGCGTTCGTGAAGGTATTATTATGGCCTAGCTTGCTCGCGTCCGTTATGTTTTGGCCGAACTTGCGGCCAATAAAAGCAAGAAACGCGGCCAGCATAGGCGAAAGTGAGGGCTTACGATGTCAGGTACGCCCGGACGACCTGCTCCCTCGGATCCCAGCTCCGAAGGCGGTGGCGGGGGCGGCGACAACGAGCGAAAGCGGCTGCTCGAGCAAAAGCGGGCCTTTTTCGCCGCGGTAATACGAGACCTCGCGCCTGTTGGCTTCGTCGAAACGCGATCCGCCGCCCACATCGCTCTCCTACTTTGGAGACTTAGGCGGATCAGCCGCATCGACGCCGGATATCTCCTTCTGGAATCCTCGAGAAAGCGGCGTGAGCTGATAACGACGATCCTCCAGAAGGCCAAGAGCCAAAAGTCCCCTCGGATCGACGAGGATCTTGCACGAGAGCTGCGCCAGTTCATCAAGCAACAGGGTTTGTCGATCGGCTTCGATGCTAAAGGCAATCCCAAGCCGCAGGCTGGGCTGCCGCATGAATACCAGATGCTTCAGTCGATACTCGAACACGAGAAGGATTGGCTGAAATCGCTCGAATTCGAGCTTAAACAGAGCGGTTTCGCCAAGAAGACGCGCCTGGAAATCGAGGCCATCGACGCCGACCACGAAGCGAGGGTCCAGCTCAGGGAGAAGTTGGAGAAGCTTCATGAAGCGGAAAATCCAGCGACTCCCAGTCCGTCCGCTCCTTCGTCCGCTCGCCCTAGCCCAGGAATGATCCCGCCCGAAGCGCGAAAAGCCCCCCGCTCAGCCTACCGCTTCCATTCGCATCGACGAAGGTCTGCTCAAGGGCATGCCAACTTGGTTCAAGGAAGGCTACTTCGATTTTGGAGAGGCCGAATTGGATCCCTACGAAAACGACATGTCGGCTGAAGATTACGAGGTCGACGGTATGGACAGGGTCGACGACGACCTAGGCGAATTTGGGCTGCCCGAGCCCGACGCGAGCTGATTGGAAGTGATTACGACTTCGTAGTTCTGGTGCGCACCATGGCAAAAACGTGAGAAACCACCTGTTCCGCGAGATTCGAACAAGGGCCTAGCGTTTCGTAACGGCCGTCGGGTTGGACCAGATGCACGACATGCGCGCCTGCCTGGAGTGAACGCAAATCGTTGGCGATCGTCAGATTCGCCCTGTTGACCTCGCAGGCTCGGCGGGCTTTATCGATCAACTCGTCAGTGCTCACGCCGACAAGAAGCTTGAAACCCACGAGGAAGATTTCAGGCGCCCAATCGCGGACGAAGCGAATAATCTTGGGCGCGCGTTTGCAGCGAACGATCAGCTCTTCCGAATCGGAATCGAGCTTGCCAGGTTGGCTCTGGGGCTCGAAATCGGATACGGCCATCGCCAAGAAGGCAACGTCGATCGGGTTGTTCTCGACGGTCTCGGCAAGCTGAAGACCGTATTCTTCCACAGTGCCCGTCTTCAAACGAACGATGTGCAATCGGCGTCGCACCTCCGACCAGCTTTCCGCCAGTTTCTCCAGCCGGGCGTGTTCCTTGGCGGAGTCGCCGCACTCGAGGTCGAATCGAGACGAGCGGATCAAGGGAAGCTGCGCGGAGGGAGTCGCGAGGTGCCAGACCTCTCCGCCGGCTCTTAAACAGGATTCAGAGATTCCCGAGGCGAACGACCCAGTGGAGCCATTCGTGATCCAGCGGATTTCATCGATCGGGGCGACCGTGCCTCCCCCGGTTACGACCACTTTCAACAGGCTTTTCTGGTCTTTTTTGTTCGATTCGATCGTCATGGACCGTGGCGAGTCTTTGGTAAGATGGGTTCGACGACGCTTGAATCCTTCACGAGGAAATTATGACGCTTTCGGACGCTTTTGACTCGACCGCCGAGGATCTTCTGGGCGAGATCTCCACATGGGAAATCTTCGATCCACACACGCACATCAATCCGCATTCGCCGGCTGCGCAACTGGGACGAAGTGCTGGGATATCACTATTATACAGAGCTGGCTCACTCGGCCGGCATGCCCGCCGAACTTGTCGATCCATCTCTCGACCCCAGAGTTCGCACGCGAAACCTAGCCTCGTATCTCTCCCGAATCAACAACACAGTACAATACTCTTGGCTGGTTGAAATCGCTCGCGACTTACACGATTGGCGCGAGGACATTGGTAATAAAACGATCGATCGACTTTACGATCGTGCAAATCACGAACTGGACGGGCCAGCCTGGGACGACCACGTCTGGCGGTCGTCCCGCTTGAATTCGGTCTTTCTGACCAACGATTTTGACGATCCGCTTTCGGGTTGGGACCTTTCGCGTTACGTTCCTTGCCTTCGGACCGACGACCTCGTACTCAAGCTGGACCAGCCCAGGACGGTCGCAAGGCTTAGAGCGGCGACGGGAATCGACGTGCAAGACCTTTCGACCGTTCAGGCTGCGTTGTGCAAAATCTTTGAGCATTTCGTGACCAATGGCGCGCGGGCGTGCGCAGTCAGTTTGCCTCCCAGTTTCGTACCTTCCAGGCCACATTTCAAACGCTGCGCCACGCCGGTACGGAGGGCCGTGGCGGGTCTGCCGCTGAGGCCAGAGGAGGCGGAAGACGTCCGCCGCGCCGTCTTTTGGACAATCGCGCGAGCTCTGCTCCGATTTCAAGCTTCCGTTCGACCTCATGATCGGACCGGTTCGCAACGTCTATGCAAACGGGGTCGACGGCGGTCGAGACCTCTTCGATCGCAGGGTAAGCCTTCACGATTATCAGGAACTCTTCAACCACTTTGCCGGCTGCACCTTTCCCGTATCGACGCTTTCGCCAGACGCGGGTGCGGAGCTTGTCGCTTACTCGTGGATCTTTCCGAACGTGGTCCCGATGGGGCATTGGTGGTATTCCAATTTGCCCGTTTATATCGCCAACGACCTTCGGCGCGCTTGAGCGCCGTGCCACGAACCAAAATCGTGGGATATTATTCAGACGCTTATAAGCTGGAATTCATCGCGCCCAAGTTCCGGATGTTCCAAGGTGAACTCGCCCGGATCCTGGCTCGGGACTTCGTGGTGCAGAAAGGCTGGTCGCGAGATTCCGCTCTCGAGTTGGCTCGCGAGGTGCTAATCGAGAACCCGTGTCGTATATTTAAGGGAAGTAAGGTCGCGACCGGTTCGAAAGGGCCCTAGCATCGCCTGGACCAACTACTGATCGCTTCATTTTTCCGCGCATCGAAGAAGCATTGCACGATTTGGAACGCCCACGGATCCGACTTGGAGAGGCCATGGCAAACAAGAGATTCGCAGCATCGACGGCGGTTTTGTCGAGTTTAGGGATCGTCCTGTTTTTGGCGTCTGGATCGATCGCGCTCGGGCAGCAGCCGAGGCTTCCATCGGGCAGCGGATCGGGCACGGGCACGGGCATGGAATCGGGGTCGGGCGTAGGCACGACCGGTACGGGAGTGGAATCGGGCACTGGGCTCGGCTCAACCGGCACGGGATTGGAGTCGGGCGGATTGATTCGTCGCGGGACGGGCGGGTCCCTGGGCCCCATTGGGCCTGGAGCAAGACAGCGACGCATGCCGGGAATGCCCAACCGCAGCCGATCAGGAGTGTCGACCGGCGGGGTCGGAGGCGACCGCTCGCCCTCGGATCCTTCGCTCATCGATGCGCTTGGGAGCCAAGAACTGGGCAGCCTCTCGAGCGGAAAATCGCTCACGCCCGCCGAACTCAAACGGCTTCACGAACTGGTGCTCGAGCGTGTTCGGGGGCTCACCAACCCAGCCGAACGAGCTTTGGCCATGGTCCGGATCGCACGATCGCAAATCTTCGCGAACGACTTCACGGAAGCGCGCAAGACGCTCCTCGAAGCCAGCAAAACGGCTCTTTCCGTTCCAGACGCCTCGACGAGAGATCTGCGCATCGTCGCCGCCGTTACCACGTTCGTCAATCTGGCCGAGTCGGAAGCGCGCGAAAGCAAGTTGATCGGAGAACCCACAACATACGAATCGCTCTCCAACAGACCCCCTCCTGCGCCGGAGCCGGGCAACGATCGTCGACCTTCCGAGCCGCTTACGGATCTGACTTATCCTAAGTTCGATCGAGTCGCGATGTCGAAAGACGCGCTCTTCAACTGGTCTTACGCAGCCTGGCTGGCCACCAAGCTGGACAACCCAGATTATCGCAGCGACACGCTGTTCCAGGTGGTCGATTCTGAATCCAGGGGTAGTGAACAATCGGTGTTGGACATCGAGCTCCTGGAAGCGAAATGGGCGGCCGCCAAGAGCGAATTCGAGCGCATGCCGGATATGCAGCCGCCACCGAAAGACGAGGGAAACGAGGCCGCCAAGGACGAAGCCGAAGCGCCAGGCGAGCCGACCCCGTCGACGCGGAGACCCGTAAGGGATACGAGGCCGTCAAAGCCGCGCTGGCCAAAGTCGAGAAAAGCGAATACGAGAAACGAGACGCCTCGGTCATCTCAAAAGAGTACGACGAGCTCGAAGCCGCCATCGGCAGCCTGAGATATCACGTCCGGACGATCATCAGGGAAGAACCGGCAACGGCGCCCGATCAACTCCGAACCATTGAACGCGCTACCGAGCCGTTCCAACGGCTCCTCCACTTGAAGCGGTCTTCGCTGGCCTTGCAGCTCGACGCGGACGCTATGCTGTACGATTCCGCGAAGCACGCGAGGTACATCCGCATTCCGCAGTGGCGCGATCAGGCATTGCTGATCGTCGTCAACCACGCGAGCTCATCGGATCAATTCGCCCGAGGCATCGAGATTGCCCGTTCGATCCCTCGTTCCGAGATCCGCACGGACGCGTTGATCCTCATTGCCGAAGGCGAGTCGAACAGCGACTTCCTGCGGGATTCTTCCGAAACTTACCAAGAGGCCGCTCGCGCGGTCGCTTCGATTCCTTTGGACGACCCAAGGTCGACGCTCAACGGAGTGTTGATCGACAGTCTCGTCACTGTCGGTCGATTTGAAGACGCTCGCAAGTGCATCGTCTTCTATCCCGACTCTCAGCGACGCAACGCCGCGCTGGGCGCAATCGCCGAGTCGATGGGTCGACGCGGGCTCGCGGACAAAGCCCGCGATTGGATCGCCAAGGAAGTGCCCGAAGGCGATCAATCGATGCTCTATAGACGCGTCCTCGACGGCGTTCTCGCCGAGGAAGAGCAAACCCGAAGCCAAAGCGCCGCGCTGGGAAGCAGACGCTAGACGGTTTTGAGGCGAATCACGCTCCTGTTTCGAAGAAGCCGGCGTAGCGCTCTTTCGCGGCCTTAACACCCGCGTGAAAAGCGTGGATGTCGAAACCGAGCACGAACAGCCTGCAACCCCACTCGCGCATCCTCGAGGCGTAGTCGGCGCCTCTGGGCACGATTCCCCAAGGCTTGCCCGCCTTCCGGCAAGCCTGGGCTATCCTTTGGATCGCCTCGAGACATTTGGGATTCTCAAAATCGCCGATGAGACCCAACGTTTGGCTCAAGTCGGCGGGGCCTACGAACACAAGGTCCACGCCGTCGATCGCCGCGATTCGTTCGACCTGGTCAAGCGCACCCGCGGTCTCGATCTGGATGCCCAGAAACGTCTCTTCGTTGACTCTTTTCGTGTACTCCGTCAGTGGTTCGAGCCCGAATCGACCGTCGATGTTTCCACCGTTGAGGCCTCGTCTGCCCCTGGGCCAAAATTTCGCCCATTGGACCGCCTGCTCCGCGGCGGCAGCGTCCTCCACCATGCTGATAATAAGCCCCCCAGCCCCAGCCTCGAGCGTTCGCATCACCGTGGCGTAGTCGGTCGCGGGCATTCGAACGATCGGGTCGATGCCGTGCGCCTTCGCCGCCAAAACGGCGAGCTCGACGTCCTTCATCGAAAACCCAGCATGCTCGGCGTCAAGCCAAAGCACTTCGAATCCACCATGCAATCCGACAAGCTCGATCAGTTTCGTGGAAAAAAGCTGGCCGATTCCAAACATCCTGGCAAGTTTTCCTTCGGCCAGCACGCTCTTCAGTCTGGGCATCGAATCGTCTCCCTCGTTGATCGGGACTGCCGCGCTCTCGCGAGCGGCTCTCGCAAGTTCTAGAATCATATTGCGAAAGCGCACAATCGGCGAGACCGCCGAGCAAACCAACCGATAAGATAAGCCCACAGGTACCATAAGCTCTAGAATGTTTATGTTAGACAACCTAGCCACCGCGGACCCAAGAGCCCCCAAGCAACAAGCCTCCCCATCGATTCCTCGTCTACAGCTGGCTTTCGATTCCGCCTTCTGGCAATTCACATTTGTCGCCATTTTCATCGAGCTTTACGCACTTGTGAGTTTTGTTTTGAAGGTGGCGCCGATGGCGCCTTGGGCCCGTAAGATGCGGTTTTTCCTTTATCGCTTTCCGAGCATGATCGTTCAGGGGATGATCATCGCGCTTGTGGCCTGCTTGGCAATCGACCTGCTTCTCAGATTTGTTGTTTCGCCTTTGGTGCACCGTTGGCGCCGGCCCAAGACAATCGATCATTCGATCGCTTCGTTCCACTTGGAGCTCGGCGAGTCGATCCACCGCTCGACTCCGGCGAGAATGCGATTGGCTCCTCGCGTCTGGCGGCCTGGTCTCTTGGCGGTATCCAATCGGAGGCTGAAGTTCATTCCCAATGCCTGGGACGAGGAACCTTGGTCCGCACCATTGGCTCCAGCCTCGAAAATCGATCGGGTCGCCGCTCCACCTCTCTTGAGTGGACTCGTCAAAGGCGTCCCTGACCGCGTGCGCATTTCCGACCCAGGAGGACTCGAGACGCTCTTCATGATCGCGGATCATTTCGAATTTCTCGACCATGTCCAACCCGCCGATGCTCTTCGATCGCTCATCAATCGCTAGGTCGTGCATCACTCCGCCTTCCGCGTAAAGCGAAGCCCTTAGAACCACGAGGCCCGCGTTTGAAAGCGCGGCAGACGTTTATGCCTAAGATTCTGATCACGGATTTCTTGGAACAGACCGAGATCGAGACTCCGCTGTTGTCCGACGTCGCCGAGATTCAGATTGCGGCGGCGGAAACCGAGGACGATCTCCGCGACCTTTTGCCGACGGCGGACGTGATGATCGTCTACCACGACATCTCTCGCATCTCGCGGCGTTCCCTCGAGCTGGCTGCACGTTGCAAGGGAATCGTCAGGGCGGGCGTTGGCTTCAACAACGTCGACGTCGAAGCGGCGGGAAGCTTGGGAATCGTCGTTTGCAACGTCCCCGATTACGGCACCGAGGAAGTTGCCGACCACGCGATCATGCTATTGATCGGCGTTGCCAGGAGGCTTGGTCCTTGCGATCGCCAGGTGCGCAAGGCGGGATGGGATTACCACGACGCCATTGGAACCCCAAGGCTCAGGAACAAGTCGCTAGGCGTCGTCGGCTGCGGACGCATCGGCTCGGCGACCGCCCTCCGCGCCAAGGCCCTTGGCATGGACGTCGTCGTCTACGACCCGTTCGTTCCCCAGGGCGTCGAGAAGGCCCTCGGCGTTCGCAGGTCCGAGACGCTCGCGAGCCTGCTCGAACAGAGCCTCTTCGTCAGCATTCATTGTTATCTCGATGAGTCGACGCATCATTTGATCGGCGCCCGTGAAATCGGCCTTATGCCCGAAGGAAGCTATCTGATCAACACGGCCCGCGGACCGATCGTCGATCAAAACGCGATGATCGAGGCCCTCCAGAATGGCAAACTCGCCGGCGCGGGGCTTGACGTTTTCGAGAACGAACCGCTCGACGACGATAGGCTCAGGGCCGTTCCAAACGTCTTGCTCACCCCGCACTCCGCTTTCTACAGTGAAGAGGGGTTCATCGAACTGCGCACCAAGACCGCCCTCGAAGCCAGGCGACTCCTCTTGGGACAAGAACCCTTGAACGCCGTGAACTCGAGGTATTTGCAAAAGCCTGGGCGCAATCGATGAGCGCCCACCCGCCCTTATCCTCTGGACTCCCTACCCGAGCTCGACTGGTTGTTAAATGACGCTGCTAGCGAAGCCTGAATAAGACGATTCGAGCGAGACGACAGTCGGCAAGGAGGCAGTCGGAGCAACCGCAAGAACAGGAACGTAAATGCGCTGGTCGGCCTGGGACGTTTGCTGCGCCGTCGGAACGGGGAATCTCGGTACTCTGAAAGGCCGCCAATCGGAATTACGGCGGTGCACGCCGTAGTACACTGCGAAGAAGGCGGGCGGACTCCCGATCTTTGCTCGAGTTCTCTGTCTTTTCTATCGCGGCCGCTGCTTGGCAGGGCACTTGACAAGGTAGTGGTTCTCACTCCTCGTGAGAGCGGGTTTCATTGGCACACGCTCTGGAAATCGGGTATGAAAAGAGAGGGGCGTATCGCGAAGGCTGGGTTTTGTCGCGTAAACAATGAGAACGGCGTCGATGAGTGAACTGACCCAAATCCTCTGCGCGATCGAACAGGGCGATCCAAAGGCCGCAGAACAACTACTTCCTTTGGTTTACGATGAATTGAGACGACTCGCCGCCCATAAAATGGCGAGAGAAAGTCCCGGACAAACTCTGCAAGCGACGGCTCTGGTTCACGAGGCCTATCTTCGCCTTGTCGGCGACGCGCCTGCAGATTCCTCTTGGAACAGTCGGGGTCACTTTTTCGCAGCCGCGGCCGAGGCGATGCGACGGATTCTCGTTGACCGAGCGCACCACAAACGAACCATAAAGGCTGGCGGCGACAGGCATCGAGTGGATCTGGCCGAATTCGAGCCAGCGATCGACGAGCCCGATATCGACCTCCTGGCCCTGCACGACGCAATCGAGAAGCTCGAGGCTGTGGATCGACGCAAAGCGGAGCTCGTCAAGCTCCGCTTTTTCGTCGGACTGACGATCGAGGACGCGGCGAAGGCGACTTGGCGTCTCGAGTTCGACTGCCGACAACGACTGGGCCTACGCCAAGAGTTGGCTGCGCGTGGAAATGGAAGGAAGAGCACAAAAGAGCCAATCGTGATGGGCTTCCGGAATCCTCGCTGGTGCGTTGGGTAATCGGCGCTAGTCTCTCGCACTAGGTTAAGAGCTGAATTGCGCGCCTGAACACACGAGCCTTGCCATGAACTCGTCGAATTTGGATGAAGCCGCCATCTTCAACATCGCACGACGCATTGATGTCGCCGAAGTTCAGCGCTTATACATCGAGCAGGCCTGCGGCGACGATCAACAACTTCTTGGCAGGCTCGAATCCCTCCTTAACGCCTATAAGCAGGACGTCGCCTTTCTCGAGCGGCCCGCCGAAGGCGTTCCCAGTTCGCCAGTCCGCGATTTCGAGAACCACGACAGGCAGATAGGCCCGTACAAGCTGCTCGAACCCATCGGCGAGGGGGGCTTCGGCAAGGTCTATATGGCCGAACAGACCCGGCCGGTTCGCCGGTTGGTCGCGCTCAAGATCATCAAGCCGGGCATGGACACTAGCCAGGTGATAGCCCGCTTCGAATCGGAGCGGCAGGCGCTGGCCTTGATGAGCCATCCGAACATCGCTCAGATCATCGATGGCGGCGAGACCGAATCGGGCCAGCCTTATTTCGTCATGGAACTCGTCCGCGGCGTACCGATCACGGCGTTTTGCGACGGCAACCACCTGCCCGCTCGAGAGCGGCTGAAGCTCTTTATCTCGGTGTGCCAAGCCATCCAACACGCCCACCACAAAGGGGTGATCCATCGCGACGTCAAACCGTCGAACGTCATGGTTACGCTTAACGACGGCGCCCCGGTCGTCAAGATCATCGATTTCGGCGTTGCCAAAGCCGTCGCACAAAGACTGACCGAGAAAACCCTCTTTACCGCATACGGCCAAATGGTCGGCACGCCGGCTTACATGAGTCCGGAGCAGGCGTCGATGAGCATGCTCGACGTCGATACACGCTCCGACATCTACTCGCTTGGCGTGCTCTTGTACGAGCTCCTCACGGGGACGACGCCGATCGAGTCCGCCAGGCTGCGGGAAGCCGGCTATGCCGAAATCCAACGGCTCATTCGCGAAGTGGATCCCCAGAGGCCGAGCACTCGGCTGTCGTCGCTGGGCGATTCCGCGACCATCGTGGCAGACAATCGCTCAACCGATTCCAAGCAACTCTCTCGACTTCTCGCGGGGGACCTCGATTGGATCGTCATGAAAGCGCTCGAGAAAGATCGTAATCGCCGCTACGCGTCTCCGGGAAGTTTCGCCGAAGACGTGGAGCGATACTTGCAGGGCGACGCGGTCTTGGCGCCGCCGCCGACTTTGAACTATCGACTGAAGAAGTTCGCCTCGCGCAATCGAGGAGCAGTGATGACGGCGGCTGTCACGGCGGCAGCGCTCCTGGCGGGAACCGCGATCGCCTCCTGGCAGGCCGTCGTGGCCACGCGAGCCAAGAGCAAGGCTCTGACCGCGGCGGAGGCTGCCAAAGAGGCGAAGCATGTCGCCATAACCAAAGAGGCCGAGGCGCAAGCCGTGGTCGCATTCCTGGAGAACCAGATTCTCGCCGCGGCTCGTCCCAAGGGAGTCGACGGCGGGCTCGGTCCGGACGTGACCCTTCGCGACGCCATCAACGCCTCCGTGCCGTTTGTCGAAAGCAGCTTCAAAGATCAACCACTTACCGAGGCGCGGCTGCGTGAGACCCTTGGAGCCTCCTACACTCGGTTGGTCGACGGCAAGGCCGCGGCTGAGCAATACCAACGGGCTCGGGAAATCCGAGAAAGGATCCTCGGACCCGATCACCCAGACACTCTGGTCTGCGTCAACGGGCTGGGGATCGGCTATATGATGCAGGGGCGCCTCCAGGAAAGTGCTAATCTTTACGAAGCGCTCCTGCCGATCTGTAAAGCCAAATTCGGCCCGGATGCCGTGTTGACGCTTCAGTGCATGAACAACCTGGGAATGGCTCTAGACACCCTGGGGAGATTGAACGAATCGCTGAGCATTCATAAAGAGGTATTCTCAATCTGCAAGGCCAACTTCGGTCCCGACCATCGCAATACGCTCAAAGCCATGACAAACCTGGCAGGCGTTTATGACTCCTTGGTCCTCAACGACGAAGCTCTCGAGCTCCGCAAAGAAACGTTAGAGCGCTCGAGATCGAAGTACGGCCCAGACGACGCGGGCACACTAATGGCCATGCAGAATCTTGGGAATAGCTATCGTAAATTCGGTCGTTTTGCCGACGCCCTTCGTCTCGACCAGGAGTGTCTCTTGCGGCGGACGACCGTGCTCGGCGTCGACCATAGCGACACTCTCGCCAGCCTCTGGTGCACGGCCCACGACTTGATCGGACTCAAGCGCGGCGCCGAGGCCGTCCCACTCATCGACGATTGCCTTAAGAAATCTCTTGGCAAATACGTGCATCACAACTTCCGCGGGATCGCCGATCTTCGGCTTCGCTATTTTCAAAAGCTAAAAAACGTCGACGAATGCCGGAGGACGGCCGAGCTCTGGGAGGATCAGAAACGCACCGACGCACTGAGCCTTTATCAGGCAGCGGTCTGCCGGGGAGTTACAGCTTCTCTCCTCAACGAACTCAACCCAATGGCAGAGAACTCCGCCCGTCTTGTCAACGAAGAACTCGACCGAGCGATGGCTTGGCTCGAGAAGGCCGTCGCGGCTGGTTACCGCTATGCTGACAAAATGGAGACGGACCCAGAATTCCAGCTGCTCCACGACCGCGGCGAGTTCAAGAAGCTTCTCGAACGAGCGTTTGCGAACCAGGATGCTGGCTCGAAATCGTCGGATGAGAAATAAACTCTCTGCCGAAGCCAGGCCGAATGCCCTTCCCTCGTGTTCGATTCCCGCACGATTCGTTTGCCTTTGTTGGAGAGTCTCGTTTCAGGCTCTCCCGTAAGTCAATAACGATCGCTTGATGCATGCGCACCAAATCCTCAATGCGTTTCGAATTCAAAGCGCGGAGCCCATCAACATGAGCACCTCGACTCGAGACTCGGTGGAAGAATACGAAGAATTGATCCGGAAGGGCTACCTCGAAACCGGGGACTTCCGTCGACCCAGGTTCCAACTCGTCGAAGGCGAGATCCTGCCCATGAGCCCGATCGGATCGTGGCGCCAAGGCATCGTAGATATTCTCAACGAGTAGAGCGTCAGGTCCGTGGCTGACCTGGGCGTTTGGGCGCGAGTTCAGGTACCGGTTCGTTTGGCGCACGTCCGATCGATGCCCGACCCCGATATCTCCCGGTTGGACAAGAACCGCCCACGCGGGAGGCGCATGCAATCGGAATCATTTTTTCTGATCATCGGAGTCGCCGACTGCAGTGTCGCGAACGACCTCGCTACCAAAGCCAACCTCTACGCGAAGGCCGGTATTCGAGATTACTGGGTTGTCAACATCTCAGGCTGGAAGGTCTTCGTTCATCGCGATTCGGACGGAAGCGCTTTCCAATCGGTCGTCTCGCACGAAGGCGATCAAACCATCGCAAGCTTAGCGTTCGCTACCGCATGGCTTGAAATCGCAACCATGTTCGAATTGTTCGAGCCCCTCAAAGTCGAGGAAGCCCAGCAAGCCGTTCGCTACTCTACTCCCCCCTCTTTCCTGCACTCTCAATCGAGGATCTTCACGTCCCCCAGGTCCTTCCGATCGCCAGCCTCGGTTTTCTTTCCTTTGAACACATATTGCCCTTGCTCCGTGTTTTCCTCGTCGTAGAGGTAAAGCGAATACGCCGATCCAGGGAGAAGCCCTTTTGCCGCAAACCTGCCATCCGCGTCGGTGGTTTGTTCGAGTGAAAAACCCTCTCCCCATCCGGTCGAGTCGAAGCCTTCGTCGAGCCCGCCGTGCAATTTCACGCCCGCCATCGGCTTGCCATTCTTGTCGACGAGCCGGCCCTCGATTCTCCCGCAGGCCTGAAGCGTAACCACGTTCGAATCATTGCCTTTCAAGGGAACCTTGAATGCTGCCCCATAAGTTCCAAACTCGTCGTGAACAAACACGTATCTTGGAGTCGATTTTGAAATCTTGGTCACGGCGATCTCATCGCCTTGAACCTTTGAGGGCGCCTTGAAAAGGCTCACATGACCCGACGCGCCTCTCACGAAAAGCTTCGCAGAGGCCTTTCCATTCGGCAGAACCACCTTCACTCGGAGTTCGCCCCCAAGGTCCAACTTGAAGACCACTTCGCGCAGCGTTTCGTCGTCTCTCAGATCCAAGAAATAAGACGGCTCGTCCGGAAAACCGTGATTGGGAACGGGCTCGTATCGCCCTTGGGTCATAGGCTCTTTCTTCGAATCGTCGTCTTGCTTGCAGACCATACGATAACGCGGGTCGACAGGTCTAAACAAAAGAACGCCTTTTCCACGCACGACCGCCATTTCAAACGTTCCGTCGCGGGCCCGTGGCTGCGTTGAGCCCTCCTCCCATCGTCCGAGGATGGTTCGCGAAGTTTCTTCCATCGATCGCATAGTGAACCATACCGGGGACCGGTTTTCCCGTCTCGGCGTCGACGGCCTTGCCAAGGATTCGCACTCCAGGAAGTAGGCTGAAGTTCATGACGTTCCGCGCGTCGCCCTCGCGTTTCGCCAAGCCCTTCTCGTTCGGAAGATAAAACGACCCCCGCGGCCCTTCCGCGAAAAGCCGAACCTCCTGGTTGGGTGCGTCGAGAGGAAGTCCGTCGATTCGATACTTGCCAGACTCGTCGGTCTTGGTTTCGATCCCCATGTACCTTCGGTTTGGCTTCAAGTCGTAGTCGAACCGAGCCGTAAGCATGGCCCCCGCGATGGGCAGCTTGGTCTTCTCGTCCGTCACTACGCCTTCGATCGTCCGCGACGGTGCCGCGACAAACGTGAAATGATTGGGCAGATACTTGTAATGATCTACATAATAGTTATCGAAGTTGACGGGGCAGAGGAACTTTTCTCCAGCGCGGTAAAGACGAATAATCGCGCCTCCGTGGCAATTCCCTCGCCTTCGAACCTCAAGCCCACAAGCCTGTTGGCGCCGATCCCTGAGATCCGGAACGCACCTTGCGAATCGGTGGCGGCGTCCGGCACGCCGATGAGCGCCTCGCGATGAATGCGGCTCGCGAGTAAGTCATGCGGCGTTTTGTCGTCGTAAAGCGGGTGGAATGGCTTCTCCTGGCCGAGCCGTTTCTTCAACGCCTCGCGAGCGCTTTCGAGCTCTTTGAGGGTGCCATCCGCGCCAGTGAAAATCGTGCACGGTCGTACTCGCACTCCCGCCAAAGGCCTGCCTTCGAGATCGATTACGCGACCTTCGACGGGCACATCCTCAATGAGCTTGATCGCGATCTTGCTCGGATCGGACTCTTGATCGATCGGAACCCAGCCGACCGCAAACCCGGGCATGCTCGCGGCGAGAATCGGAGAGTCGGATTCTTTCGTCAGGGCCTCGGCGGGTATCGTTATCGCGAACGAGAAGCGACCCTCGACATCGGTCGCTGCGCTCGGTTCCAATCGTTCTGGGAAAGTTCGGTCGTCTCGAACCACCTTCGGTCGATAATAAACGACCCTCGCTCCCGCCGCCGGTTTGCCCGAAGGCAGCATCACTCGGCCGGAAACGATGGTTTGGAAATCATCTGCAGCAAGCGATCGTTTTTCTGATCCGCGTTCTTCGGACTTCTTTCCCGTCATCGCTTTCTTCATCGTGGGAGCGTCTTGAGCGCCTGGTTCGTATGGGCCTGCGCCAAGCCCGCGAGATGCGCCAACGACAAGGCTCACCAGCACGATCGCAGCCGCCGCGGCTTTGAATTGGAGCCCCGCGAACGATCCCGAGATCCCGTGCCGAACCAGGCGGGCGATCGTGGCCGATGGCGCCGACCCCGTCCGTAACGCTCCGGCGGCGGCCAGCGTCGTCAGATGCGTCAGCGTTAGGTCCGTAGTCGCCGCGGCGGCCTCCGAACCCTGGCTCGAGAGCAATTCAGCCAGAGCCCCTGCCCCGACGACAACTCCCTTGCTTGCAAGTCGATCGCGGAGCAGCTTCTTGCCGCGCGAAAGCCGATTTCTGACCATCCCCTCGGACCAGCTCAACTCTGCCTGGATTTGCTCGTAGCTTAAATCCTCGAGGTAATGCAGAACGATCGGCGCCCTGTATTTCTCCGGTAAGCGTTCGAGTTCGGCGTGTAGATGCAGCGTCCGCTCGTCCTCACGAACCGGTTGACCCGCGCGGTCGAGTTTCCTTGCAAACTGCTTTGCCGCCTCGGTACGTTTGCGGGCAGACGCGTTGGCCCGTGCCGAGACTCTCGCGGTGACGCGATAAAGCCAAGAGCCCAAGGCCTGGCCTGCATGCAACGCCTCCGCCTTGGTCGCCAGCACCAAAAACACTGCCTGGAAGACGTCGTCGAGATCGCCTGAATCGATCAAGAGCTTCCGGGCAACTCCTTTCACCATTGCCCCATGCCGTGCAACCAGGGCCTCGAAAGCCAGTTCGTCGCGATGCTCCAAGAAACGTGCCAGCAACTGCTCGTCGGTCTGGTGCGCAACACATCCTCCGCGAAAGAGTTGCCGAAACGAACCAAAAGTCGGATTGAGCCGTCCGCTTGCCATCGGGTCGATCTCCGCCTAAACGTTCTGGGTGTCCATCATAAGTGCCCATCCGGTTCCGAAACCTCTCCAGTTTTGACAAGACGAGGCGCGCACCTGCCCCAAAGGGGATCAAATCCACCCAAACCCCCTTCGAGATTGACGTAATCCCCCGGCGCAAGAATAATCCATGGACCAAGATGCAGCCGAACGGACGTACTTTTTCGACGCGTTCGCAGGCGCCAACCGCCGCTGAACGACGTCGACTCGAAATCTTACTTATAACCAAATTCCTAAAATGCTAAAAACCGCTACTGCTTCTAGACCCTTTTCCAGCACGCAAGAACGGCTCGAAGCCCTGCTCGCCGAACGAATCCTCGTCCTCGACGGCGCGACGGGGACTATGATCCAACGGCACAACCTCACCGAAGAGGACTTTCGGGGCGAGCGATTCAAGGACTTCAAAACGCCGCCGGGAAAAGGCTTGAAGGGCTGCAACGACCTGCTCTCGATCACCCAGCCCAAGATCATCGAAGAGATCCACGACCTCTACCTCGAAGCCGGCGCAGACGTCATCGAAACCAACACCTTCAACTCGACCAGCGTTTCCTTAGGGAACGACTACGGCTTGGCCGAGTACGTCTTCGAAATCAACAAAAGCGCGGCACAGCTCGCGCGGAGAGCCTCCGACCGCTGGACCGAGCGAGATCCCGAGCGCCCTCGATTCGTCGCCGGAAGCATCGGTCCCACTACACGCTCGGCCTGCGTCGTCGTCGACGTTGAACGGCCTGGCTTTCGAGCCACCAATTTCGACGAGCTTGTCGCATCATATTACGAGCAGGTCGATGGGCTGATCACCGGCGGGGTCGACCTGCTGTTCCCAGAGACCGCGATCGACACGCTCAACCTCAAGGCCTGCCTGTTCGCCATCGAGAAGTATTTCGAAGACCACGGAATGCGCATCCCCGTGATGGCTTCGATCACCATCCCCAGCGAAGACGGGCGCACACTCTCGGGCCAGACCCCGGAGGCCGCGTGGATTTCGATTTCGGGTTACAACCTCTTAAGCGTCGGCATCAACTGCGCGCTTGGCGCCGACCTGATGAGGCCGCACGTTGAAACGCTGTCGTCGGTCGCGACCACATTCATCAGTTGCCACCCCAACGCCGGACTGCCAAACGAGTTTGGAGGTTACGATCACAGTCCCGAGCTGATGGCCGAGATCCTCGCCGAGTTCGCTGCAAACGGTTGGCTCAACATCGTCGGCGGTTGCTGCGGCACAACGCCGGAGCACATTCGAGCCATTGCCAATGCAGTCGCCGACGTCGAACCCAGGCGCAAGCCCAAGGTCCCCAGATGGTCGAGGTTCAGCGGGTATGAACCGTTGGTCGTCAGGCCCGAGACCAATTTCATCATGATCGGCGAGCGGACCAACATCACCGGTTCGCGGAAGTTTGCCAGGCTGATCAAGTCGGGCGATTACGAAGCAGCGCTCGCGGTCGCGAGAGATCAGGTCGAAGGCGGAGCAAACATCCTCGACGTGAACATGGACGAGGGCATGATCGACGGCCCCAAGGCGATGACCGAGTTTTTGAACTTGGTCGCCGCCGAACCGACTGTCGCCAGAATCCCGATTATGGTCGACAGTTCCTCGTGGCCAGTGATCGAAGCAGGGCTCAAGTGCGTCCAGGGCAAGGGCATCGTCAACTCGATCAGCCTCAAGGAGGGCGAAGAGAAGTTTCTCCATCAGGCCAAATTGGTCAAACGCTACGGCGCAGCCGTTGTCGTGATGGCGTTCGACGAGGAAGGCCAGGCTGTCGATCGCGACCGCAAGGTCCAGATCTGCAAACGCGCTTACAAACTCTTGACCGAGGTAGCGGGCTTCGACCCTACGGACATTGTCTTCGACTGCAATATCCTGACCGTCGGCACCGGGATAGAGGAGCACAACAATTACGCCGTCGAGTTCATCGAATCCGTGCGGATGCTCAAGCAAGAGCTGCCGCTGGCCAAGACCTCCGGCGGAGTGAGCAACGTCTCGTTTTCTTATAGGGGCAACGACGCAGTCCGAGAGGCGATGAACGCGGCATTCCTCTACCATGCGATTACCGCCGGGCTCGACATGGGCATCGTCAACGCTGGCCAGCTTGTCGTTTACGAAGAGATCGAGAAAGACCTGCTCGAGCGAGTCGAGGACGTTCTGCTCAATCGCAGACCCGACGCAGCCGACCGGCTGACTGAGTTTTCAGAGAGCATCAAGTCCGGCGGCAAGAAGCGAAGCTCGCAGAACCAGGAATGGCGATCGAACGACGTCGACGAACGCTTGAAACATGCGATCATCCAGGGCATCGTCGATTTCATCGACGTCGACGTCGAAGAGGCCAGGCAGAAATACGCCAGACCGCTCCTGATCATCGAAGGCCCGCTGATGGCTGGCATGAACGTGGTCGGAGATCTCTTCGGGGCAGGCAAGATGTTCTTGCCCCAAGTCGTCAAGAGCGCGCGCGTCATGAAAAAGGCCGTTGCGTACCTGACGCCGTTCATGGAGGCAGAAAAGGCAGCGAGCGGAACCGCAAGGAAAGCCAGAGGCAAGCTGCTGATCGCGACCGTGAAGGGAGACGTCCACGACATTGGCAAGAACATCGTTGGAGTGGTCCTCGGTTGCAACGATTACGAAGTGATCGACCTGGGCGTGATGGTGCCTTGCGAAAAAATCCTGGCCGCGGCTCGAGAACACGAAGTCGACATGATCGGCCTCTCTGGTCTCATCACTCCATCGCTCGAAGAGATGGTGCACGTCGCTCGCGAAATGAAACGGCTCGGCTTCAATCTCCCGCTCTTGATTGGCGGGGCGACGACCAGCGCCAAGCACACAGCGGTCAAGATCGCCCCGTCGTACGACAATATGGTTATCCATGTGCGCGACGCTTCGCGAAGCGTCGGCGTCCTCGACAAGTTGACCCGAGCCGAATCTCGCGAGGAACTCGCACTTTCAGTTCGCACAGAGCAGAAGCGCGAGCGAGACGCTTTCGCGAAGCGGCTCGAACGTAAGCTTGTTCCTTATTCCGAGGCATTGAAACGACGATTTGCGATCGACTGGACTTCGAGTTCCGTGCCCCGTCCAGCTTCGCTAGAGAAGCACGTGCTCGGCAAGCTTCCGCTCGAGACTCTGGTTCCGTATATCGACTGGTCGCCCTTCTTCCAGGCCTGGGAGCTCAAAGGGAAATACCCTTCGATTTTGTCCGACCCCAAAGTGGCGCGGAAGCGAAAAAGCTCTTGGACGACGCCCACAAGTTACTAAACAGACTGGTCCGTGAGGGCATACTCCAAGCCAACGGGGTCTTTCAGTTCTTTCCTGCGAATTCGATCGGCGACGACATTGTTCTTTATACCGATGAATCGCGCCAGAAAGAGCTGGGCCGACTGCCAATGCTCCGTCAGCAGTGGGAGCGCCAAGGTCAGAAGAGCTTCCACTCCCTGGCCGATTTCGTAGCGCCTGCGGATTCCAAAATCGCCGATTACCTGGGAATGTTTGCTGTTACAACAGGAACGGGGATCGATCCCATCGTGGCTGAGTTCGAAGCCAATCACGACGACTATTCAGCCATCATGGTCAAGGCGCTTGCCGACCGGCTCGCCGAAGCGTTCGCGGAATATCTGCACAAGCAGGCAAGAACCGCATGGGGGTTCGGCAAGTCCGAGACTCTGACGAACGACGATTTGATCGAAGAGAAATACCAGGGAATCAGGCCGGCGCCTGGCTATCCTGCCTGCCCAGACCACCTGACCAAACGAGCCATTTGGAGCATGCTCGACGTCAAGGCGTCGACGGGAATCGTTCTAACGGAAAGCCTGGCGATGCACCCCGCGGCCTCCGTCAGCGGGCTCTACTTTAGCCATCCCCAGGCTCGCTACTTCGCCGTCGATATGCTTACTCGCGACCAGGTTGAGAACTACGCCAAACGCATGACGCTGCCCTTGAGAGAAGTTGAGCGTTGGCTTGCGCCGAACCTGTCTTATGATCCCGATGCGTAATCGGATATTGGCTAGGATGGCTCTCTCCTCGAGACCAGTGACCTGCCCTGTTCTTCATGGTCTACGCATTTCCGCCATGATGAGGGCGATCGTCAATAGCCAGAGCTCGAGCCCCTGAGAAGCTGGCCCGCCATCGCCTCTTTTGCACAGCGAAATAGAGTACAGGCAGAAACACATCGACAACCTCGTCGGCAATCAGAAGACCGCCGAGCACCGGCGCCGCCATTGGCCTTACAACCTCCGCGCCAACCCCGGTCGCCCAGAGCATCGGAGCGATCGACAAGATCGCAGCGCCTTCCGTCAAGAGCTTGGGTCTAAGCCTGTGGATCGCTCCCTCGAGGATCGCTTGCCTCAATTCTTCAATGGAACCAATGTTCGCCAATCCTCCGCGCTCTTCGATGGCTTCGCGAAGATAGACCAGCATCACGACCCCTGTTTCCACCGCCATGCCGAAGCAGGCGATATAGCCGACCTGAACAGCCACGCTGAAATTGAACCCGAAGAGCCATTGAAAGATCGCTCCACCGGCAAGCGCTCCAAGGACGCTCGTCATCATCAAGAGCGCGTCAATCCAGCTTTTGTGCGTCAGATAGAGGATAAGGGCGATCAACACAAACACAGCGGGGAAAACGATTCGAAGCGTGTTGTTGCGCGGACCTGATGCTCGAACGTCCCTGTCCATTCGATGTACATTCCCTTCGAAATCTTGATTGTACCGTCGTCCATTTTCGCTTGGATCACCCGTTTGGCTTCCTCGACGAAGCCCACTTCATCGCGATCGCGAACCCGACATTGAACGTACGCCCTCAATAGGCCGTTCTCGCTCTTGATCATCGAAGGTCCTTCGACAACTTGGATATCCGCGAGTTGAGCAAGGGGAATCTGGAGAAGTTGAGACTTCCTCTCTCCGCCGGAAGAAGGAGCTGGTGAACTGCTCGTTCCGTTCATACCCAACCCCCCGGCCATGTCGTTCCCCCCCTTCGCCGAGACAAGAATCTCCTTCAAAGCCTCGATGCGATCTCGATAATCGCGGGCGTAGCGAACCCTGACAGCGTAGCGTTCTCGACCTTCGACCGTAGTCGTCAACGCCTTCCCGCCGACCGCCGTCTCGATCACATCCTGAATGTCGCCGATGTTGACCCCAAAGCGGGCGGCTTTCTTGCGATCGATCTTGATCTCGACGTATCCCTTGCCTGTGAGTTGATCCGCAAACACGTTGGTTGCGCCTCGAACCGTGCGAAGGACTCCGGCGATTTCTTGGCTGGTCTTTTGAACATCTTCGAGGTTGGGCCCGAAGACTTTCACGGCGACGGGAAGTCGCACTCCAGTCGAAAGCATTTCGATCCGGTTGGCGATTGGCTGGGTGAAGCTGTTTCCCCATCCCGGAATTTGAAGCACCGAGTTCATCTCGTCCACGAGCTCGGTTTTCGACTTCTTCCAGAGCAAGAGTCGTTTGGCGAACGGAGGATCCAATTCCCTGCGCAGCGAGAGAAGCTCCTGGTCGCCGGGCTCACGAGCGATCAGCTTTCGTTCCCTAGCCTGCTTCACCAATTCTTGGATTGAGGCCCAGTCGGCTATTCCCACGGTTCGATCAAACAGTTCCCAGTTGAGTTTCGCCATTCGCGCCTCGAGACGTCGCTCGTGCTGAGCTTCCAGATGTTCGAAGATCCGCGTGAGCAGAGTACGCTTGGGTAGACCCAACGTATCTTCAACCGAAGCGATCGTTCTCTCGATGAAGGTTGGCTCGGGGGTCAGTAAGCCTGGTCGATCGCGCAGCGCCCCAAGCTCGACGAGGCCTTTGGCGGCTTTGGAAACTAGCTTGGCGGAATCGTCGTAGAGGACTTGCACGGCGAATCGCGAGCCGAACTCTTTTGCCAAATCGTCGGTCAACTTCTCGCGTTCAACCGAGGTCAAAGTCCGAACAACAGCGGTGGGCGCGACACGAGACAAAAGCGAGTCAATCGCATCTCCGACAAGCTCCCTGCCAAGCTCTTTCCGGAACTCCGCCAGACGACGTCCAGCAAGCTCACGAAGCGTTTCGTCGAGGACTCCAAGGAGGTTCATCGTCGATGCGCCCGCCAGTTCGTTTCGATCGTTGGCGCTCGCGGGCGGCTTGACCACTCCCTTTGCAATCAGCACTTCCAGGACAGTCATCGTTTGCAAGAAGGCGTCTTCGTACCTGAGTTTCCGCTTCGGCCAGAGTTCGCGATCGCGCAGGTTGACGATCGTCTCGACCATGTCCAAAGGCGAGGGATCGGTCGCGGTCTCCGCCCTGCCCGCCTTTCCAACAACCTGCCAGACCTCGGGAAAACCTCGGAGGATCGCGTCTCGAACCCGCAGGTCGCGCTCGACCTCGGCAATCGAAGCCCTTGGAACCGTGGTTGGCATATCCATGATCGACCCTTCGTCGAGGTCGGGCATGAACTCCCTGCCCATTTTTGTCGAGGCCACATATCCCAACCCGATGATGACAACGAACAGCCAACAGACAAGAGCCGTTCTGTCCATGAACCAGGAGAGCATCGGCTTGAAGATCTGGATCATCGATCGCACGAGCCAATTGTCCTCTTCCGACCTGATCCTTCCGCGCAAGAAAATGGGCAAAAGCGCCGGCACGAGCGTGATCGAGAGCACAGCAGCTCCGGCCAAGGCGAACGTTTTGGTGAAGGCCAAGGGATGAAACAGCTTTCCCTCTCGGCCCGTCAGTGCAAATACTGGCAAGAACGAAAGGATGGTGATGAGAACGGAAAAGAAAATCGGCCTGCCGACGGTGCGGCACGCGCGGATGATCGTCTCGGTCGTATCTCCGGCAACGCGCGCGTTCCCGAACTTCCGGTTCAAATGGTGGGCTGCGTTTTCCCCCATAACGACAGCTTGGTCGATCAGGATGCCGACGCTGATCGAGAGCCCCGCGAGACTCATGATGTTCGAAGACATACCCAGCAGCCGCATCATCAGAAAGCTAAACAAGATCGCCAACGGCAGCATCACTGCCACGACAAAGGCGTTTCCCAAATGTCCCATTACCAGAATGATGGCAATCGTGCAGACAATGAGCTCCTCCTTGACAGTTCCGCCTACCGTGGCAATTGCTTTCCTGATCAGCGGAGTTCGGTCGTAGAAGGGGACGATCCGCACCCCTTCCGGCAGTCCAGTCTCGAGCGAGGTAATCTTCTCTTTGATCCGTCTTGTCACCTCCAGCGGGTTCTCGCCGTAGCGCATCAAGACCACTCCGCCGACGACGTCCCGACCGTCCTTCTCGAGCACGCTGCGACGGAAGCCAGGTCCAGTCTGAACTGAGCCAAGCATCCCAACGGTGATCGGGACGCCTTCGCCCCGTTTGACGACAACCGTCTGGCGAATGTCCTCGAGGTTCTCGATCCAGCCGATCGATCGAATCAGATACTCGGCGTTGCCTTGATGGACCACCCGTCCGCCAACGGACGAATTCGATCGTGCGACCGCGGAATTCACCTCCCCCAAGCTCACGTTGTACGCCCGAAGTTTGTTCGGATCGAGGTCGATCTGGTATTCCTTGGGCGCCCCACCGACGCTCGCGACTTCCGCGACCCCGGGCACGCTGTTGAGTTGATACCGGACGTAGAAGTCTTGGATCGACCTCAGCTCGCCCAAGTCCCTTCCCTCTCCCTCGAGCGTGTACCAGAAGATCTGGCCTACCGCCGTGGCGTCGGCTGCTAGATAGGGCGTTACGCCTTGAGGCAGAAACGTCGAGGCGATCGAGAGCTTCTCGAGCACGCGCTGGCGTCCGAAGTAATAGTCGACGTTATCGTCGAAGATGATCGTGATCATCGAGAAATTGAATTCGCTTGACGACCGCACAACCTTCACACCCGCGAGCCCTTGGAGGTTCACGGAGAGCGGGTATGTCACCTGGTCTTCGATCTCCCTCGGGCTCCTGCCCATCCAGTCGGTAAAGACGATGACCTGGTTTTCCGAAAGGTCAGGGATCGCGTCGACGGGAGTCGTGAGCATGGCGCGAACGCCAGCCAACGCGAGCGCCAGCGAAGCGACGATCACCAAATAGCGGTTTCGGATCGACCACTCGATGATCGACTCGATCACTTACGGATCTCCCCGTCGGATGCGGAACTAGGAACGCCCTGGGAGTGGACATGCCCGCCCTGGTTTACCGCAGCACGCATCTCAGGATTCGACGGCATTCCTTTACCTCGGCGCGTCTCTGTGCTCGGATTGATTCGGCTCTCCGCATCGATCAGAAATGCCCCAGCCGACGCAATCTTCTCTCCGGGCAGTAGACCTTCGAGCACGGAGTAGTTATCCCCAACTCGTGGACCGAGCACGACCTCTCTGGCCTCGAAGACGCCCGGTTCGCTTTCGACGTAAACGATCTTGCGCTGGCCAGTGTCGATCACTGACAGTTCGGGAATGCTTAACACGTCCTCGCCCGTCGTCCGTTCAAGTCGAGCCAAGTACTTTTCCGAATTGGCCTTCAACTTGGGCGGGCAGGCTTGGCAGCAGGTCCACACCTTTCTGCCGTCGACTTCGACGAGCAAGGGTTCCCCCATGGAACCCAGCTTGGCGCTGGTGACCGGGCAAGTTTTTTGTTCTTCGGGCGTGACGGGTGGTTGAGGGTCAACCTCGCGATTCGAATGATAGGACGCCAGTTTAGCCACGAACCGTGAAGGGCTTGCTTTGACCTTCGGAGGGCACGCGTCGCAACACGTCCACAGCTTGCCTCCTTCCACTTCGACGGCGATCGGTTCGCCCATCGTCCCGAGCTCCGCGTCGGTGACGGGACAGGTCTTCTGCTCTTCGACGGTCAGACTGGCAAGCTCGAATTTGCCGCCGGTACGCTGTCCTTTTGCAATATGGGTCTGAGCTTCGTGGGTTCGCACAACCGGAACCTCGAGACTGGCCGTGGCAAACATTCCAGGCCTCAGGAGATGTCCAGGATTGTCGAGTGCGAGGCGAACGTCGACCGTGCGAGTCGTGGGATCCATGTGCGGCTGGATGAATTCAACCTTGCCTGGGAACGTCTTTCCAGCATAGCCCTCGACAGCCGTGCTCACGCTCTGACCGACGCGAATCATTCCAATTTGATGCTCGTAGACTTGCGCCTGCATCCATACCGTCTGCAAATCAGCGACCTCGAACATGGCATAGCCTTCCTGCACCTCCTGCCCTTCGACGACGTTCTTCTTGAAGACGTGTCCCGAAATCGGCGACCGGATTGGGAAAGTGATATTGGATTTTCCGGAACTGAGGATCTCGTCGATTTGCGTCTGCTCGACGCCCCAACGCTTCAGTTTCTCGGCGGAAGCGTGAACCATCTCTTTTCGGTCTTTCAGAAGCGACCTCGCGATTTCGGTGCGTGGCTCGACGTTGGTCGCCGCACTTCGCGCCGCGCTGAGCAGCTCTTCGATCGCTTGCGAGAGCTCGGGACTGTAGAGCTCCGCCAGCGTTTGGCCCACTGCCACGTCCTGTCCGTTGAAGTTGACGTAGAGCTTCTCGACTCGCGTCTTTCCTGGAACCTTCGAGACGATGTTCGCCATCCGCCGTTCGTCGAATGCAACGTATCCAACCGTCGTCAACGTCTGGAAGAGCGGACTGTAGCCCACCTCGATGGTGCTCACTCCCGCTTGGCGAGATCGCGTCGCATCCAGTTCAACGCGCGAGATCGCATGATTCAGAGTCCGCGACGTTTCGACGCTCTTCCTTTTGGCCAGCGGCATGCCGCAGATCGGGCAGTGCCAGGCTCGTCCTGAACAACGTGCGGGTGCATGGGGCAGTAATATTCCAAACCCGCCGCGGCGAAACTTTGCTCAACTCTTGGTCGCATCCACTTATCATAGCGATTCCAAATCTCATCCCAATAAGCGAACGTCAAGCCAGTCGCCGCCAATAGCGCGATGAACCGCAGTCGCAGTTCGACGACCTTCACCACCATGATGAATCGACGCCGACGGGCTGGCTTTGGCGCCCGCGACTCCGGCGTTTTAGACGAATCGCCGATCGCCTGTTCTTCATTGGAAAACATGCTTTCAAATCCTCTCTCACTGCTCGAGCGATCAATAGCCGCCCAGCAAGACGTTTCAATGCGTGCACAAGCATAATAATATAAGCGCGCAACTCGCGCGCAAGACGAAGCGTCTCGGCGGAGCGGAGCGATCAGATCAAAAGGCGCGCGTTGAGTAGATAGGTGGGCGCTGAGGGAGGACTTGCAGGGGGAAGGACAACGCGTTCGAACCTTGAAGGACGGTCCGCCTGGACTTTAGCGCCGACCGCATGCGTTCGGTCGTTGCCCATTCGCGTAGAGCTGGACCGAGATTCATTGCGAGGCGCTGGAGCGCCAGGCTCGCTCGGTTTGCAATCGCAGCGGCTTTCTTTGCCGAAGGCGTTGGCCGAAGTTTTTACCCCGAGGACCGTGCTTGCAACAGATCGAACAGGCCCGGCCTCGACCGGAGGATCGCAGCAGGAACGGCAACAGTCTTGTTTGACGCAGCAATCGCCCGAAGCCACTTTCGACGATCCAGCCGCGTCCGAGGAGTTTGGAAACAACCCCGCGATCGCAGCGATCGAGAACAAAGCCAGGAGATAGCCGCGAATCTGGTTTTTCATGAGCCGAGGGCACTCAGCCGTTATGCCGGTGATACCTCTTAAATCATAATCCCCAAACCACTTTCATCATAGTCCAGCAGGGAACTCCGACGCCAAATCCAAGCGCCTTCCCTTTCCATGTGATACGCCCGTTTCCCCAAATTGTTCGGACGGCTGGGTTTGGATTGACCGACGAATCGAACCCAGCACCAATGCATTGTTCCGAATATCCAGAAAAACCGATGCAACCCGCCAATTCCTCCCAAGCGAGGCAGGGTCGCCAGCCGATGGAACTTAGGGGGTTGCTCGAACCGGCGCTGCCGGTTGCGCCGAGGTTGGCGCGGCGCGGCCGCTCTCGGGGAGGCCGAACATGCATCGAAGTCGGCGCCCATCGTCCTGGCCTTACTTGGGATCGTTCTCAATGGATGCTGCCAGCCCCAGCGTCGCGAGGATCCTCCGCAATTCGATCGAGAGAATCCCGCCAAGGTCGATAAGTCGTTGCTGCCTGCTACTTACGCTTCGCCGGCAGCGGCCTCGGATGGTATTGCCAAGGCCGCGACCATAGCCGATGCAACGCTTATTCCCAGCGAGCTTGTCAATCCCCAACCTGTGGACGTCTTTATCCGCCGCGCGCTCGCCGAGAACCGGACAGTCCAGGCTGCCTATCACAACGTCCAGTCGCTGCGATTCCGGATCCCCCAAGTCACCTCGCTCGAGGACCCTGTGGCGTCGAACGCCGTCTTTCCGATCCCCAGCGTGGCGCCTCAATATTATCTGATGGGTTACAATCCGTATAACCTCACGCTCGCTCAACAGTTCCCCTGGTGTGGTACGCTCAGGCTCAGAGGAGAGGCGGCGGAGCGGGACGTTCAGATCGCCCTTGCCGAACTGGCCGCCGCCCAGCTCGACGCCGTCAGCGCCGTCAAACGCGCCTACTGCAACCTCTACTCCAGCCAGAAGACTCTCGAGATTCTCTCCGAGAACCGCAGAATCCTCGAAGACTTCCGAGATATCGCACGAGAGCGGCTCGCAGCCGGCGGTACGCAGCAAGACGTCCTCAAAGCGGAGGTCCTCATCAATGAGCTCGATCGCGAGCTCGCCGGTGGGGAGTCCGATCTGGCCTCCGCTCGAGCCGTCCTTGCCAGGCTCGTTCACATGAGCCCGGACACGCCGTTCCAGACGCTTTCCGAGCTAGCTCTCAGCTCGGCGCCTGCCGAGTTCGAACGTCTGTACCAGCTTGCAATCGTGGCCAGGCCCGAGCTCAAGGGCAGGCTCGCGGCGATCGCTCGCGACGAAAAGGCTGTCGAGCTGCGCGCAAGAAGTTCTATCCCAATGTCACCCTCGGGGTGTCCTACATGGACATGGAAAAGACCAACGCACAGTCGCCGAAGACCGCCGGCGGAATGCCCAACGTCGGACTGTTTGTCGCCTTCAATCTGCCTGTCTATCGCAAGAAATACTGGGCAGGTCTTAGCGAAGCCCACGAACGAACCATCGCCGACGCAAAGCTCTACGAGGCCCAGCAAGACCAGGCTGCCAGCGAGATCCAAGAGTTGATGCTTCAGGTCAAAACCCAGCAAAACGTGCTCAATCTGCTACGCGACGGCGTCTTGCCTCGAACAATATCGTCGTTCGAGCTCGCCAGGAGCGACTACGCCAAAAGCAACATCGATTATGCGACGCTCCAATCCGCCCTCCGCGAGGTGCTCCAGGTCAAGCTCCAGGTCGCTCAAGTCGAGGCGGAGCTAGGCAAGGCCTCTGCGTCGCTCGAGCGCGCCGTCGGCTGCGAGATCAACCAGAACCCGCCTCATGTCAAGCCAGCGAATGGCACGCCGGAGCCGCCTCCACGACCGGCACCTGGGCCGTTTCAGAAGGCCAATGGAGACGGAGCTCAATGAGCTTGCATTTGCGACCTACATCGACATCCCCGCCAACGAGTTCGAAGGCCAGCTCGACGGTTGACGGAACGGATAGCCAAAGTTCGGCGGCGTCACCTCCATCGCCTCGGAGGCGCCCCGCAAGTCCATGTTGACGCCCTGCCCCAACCCTCTTTTCAAGGTTGAGCCTGAGAGTGCAAACGGACGCCTGCCCGAGCCCATCTTTGTCGACATTGACCCTGATCCACCGCTCATCCGGTCAACCGAGAACGCCGACCTCGTTCGATCGATCGTCATTGACTCTCGCGGACTGAACGAAAGCGCACCGCTCCCCATCCCTGATGGCATCGACGCGCCCATCCGCCCCCCCAAAGGGAAGACAAGTGACGAGCCCATGCCCGAATTCGAGCTCGCCGGCCCAGCCATGGCTCCATAGCCGCCGAGCGTACCGATCGGACTCGATTGGGCTCGAATCGACGTAGCACCAGTGTGCAAGAGCGCGGAGACAGCCAAGGTCGCCCTTAGAATAAATTGTTTCACAACGGCCCTCGCCCCAATGCGTTGGTGAATAGCCTTCATTACAGAGCATCGGCTTCTTGCTCGCTGATCATCGAGGAGGTTATCGATTCTTCCAACCAGGCCCGCGCACGGCCTTGCCCGGCTTCGCCCCCGTGTGCTCGGAATTGTTCAGAACGAGCGTCCCGTTCACCAAGACGTGCGTAACGCCTATCGCATATTGGTGCGGCTTCTCGTAGGTTGCCGAATCCCCAACGCGAGCAGGATCGAAGATCACTATGTCCGCGAAGTAACCCTCCTTCAGCTTTCCACGGCGGTCGAGCTTCAGGTTCTCCGCGGGCAATGCACTGAGCTTTCGCACAGCCTGTTCGATCGAAATGACTTTCTGCTCGCGGACGTAACGTCCAAGCACCCTGGCGAACGAGCCATACGCCCGAGGGTGCGGGTTCGACTTCAGGAACACACCCTCGGGCGCCAGCGAGCCCTCGTCCGAACAGAAGCTCACCCACGGCAGCCTCACCTCTTTTCGCAGGTTTTCCTCGGACATCAAGAAATAGATCGTCCCTACTCTGCTGCCATCTTCGATCACAAGATCGACAATCGTTTCCTCCGGCGTCTTGCCTCGAAGTTTTGCAACCTCTGCCAACGTCTTTCCGGTCAACGGCTTGAGAGTGTCGTTCTTGAACGCAACGAGCAAAATGTTCTCCGCCGAACCAGCCGCCTTGTACAAGCTCTCCCAATGTCCCTCAGGTTCGGCGATTTCACGAACGACCTTTGCTCGCGTACTTGGATCTTTGAGTCTGGAGATCCAGGCGTCCAGGCCTCCCGCCTGCACCCATGTGGGCATCGCCGCGTCGAGCCCTGTCGCGCCTGCCGTATAAGGATACATGTCCGCAGTCACTCGAACGCCCTTCGAACGTGCAGCCTCGATCTTTTCGATCGCTTGGTCGAGCTTACCCCAATTCGACTTGCCAGCCGCTTTCAAGTGATAGATCTCGACGGGGATCTTCGCCCTTGCACCGATCGACATTGCCTCGTCGAGAGCTTCCACAAACCTGTCCCCCTCGCTGCGAATGTGGCTGATGTACATTCCTCGGTGATTGCTGGCGACTTCGGACAAAGCGACCAATTCGTCCGTCCCCGCATAGGACCCCGCGCATAGATGATGCCGACCCCACTCCCAGGGCACCCTCGCTCATCGCCGCGTCGACCAGCTTTCTCATCTTGTCCAATTCCAAGGGCGTGGGCGCGCGGTCTTCGAAGCCGATGACGCATTCGCGAATGGTCGAGGCTCCGACAAAGGACGCGATGTTGCACGAGACCCCTCGTTTCTCGAGCATCTCCAAGAACCCTCCAAGCGTGTCCCAGGTGATGTCGTAGTGAATGTCTCCCTGGCGCTTGGTCATCTCGCGCTTGAGCGATTCCGTGTAAGGCCCGTAGGATTCTCCCTCGCCGAAGACCTCGAGGGTCACGCCTTGGCGGATGTCGCTTTGCGAGCGGCCGTCGACCAAGAGCGAGTCCGGGGCCCACGAGAGCATATTGATGAACCCAGGCGCCACTGCCATCCCCTTGGCGTCGAGTTCGCGGCGGCCTTTGGCATTCGCGAGTGCGCCCATAGCAACGATCTTGTCTCCGCGTACAGCGACGTCGGCGACGATCGGCGCCCCACCCGATCCGTCGTAAACCGTTCCGCCTCGCACGACCACGTCGTATTCTTGAGCGTGAGCGAAGCTGGCGTTAAGTATGACATGCAGAATCGGCAACCACGTGGCACGGAGCATTAAAAAGGACCTCGATCGAGAGCGGGCGCAAACCCAGTTTCAGGTCAAAGATTCGGCCGACTTCGGGGAGTATTATCATCTTGAGAAATCCCCGCTGGAACCGGATTTCGACGCTTTCGATAACAAAAAGTGAGAGGATTTCGCAACGGTCGGCTCTACGTTCTCATGGAGTCGAGATCAAGTCGATGTCGGCGGTCGAGAGGAGAGTGACGCATGGGCACGAGGCGTTCGGCAGCAGTGATGCTCGGGATGGAAGCTCTGTTCAACAGCGGCTGCGATTCCGATCGATCGGATTGCGAGCTCCTCGAGCGATTCATCGAAGAACGCGACGACAACGCATTCGAGAAGCTGCTCGTCCGGCACGGTGCGATGGTCTGGTCGCTATCGCGCAGGATCACCGGCAATGCGCATTTGGCTGAGGACGTCTTCCAGGCTGTGTTCCTTGTTCTCGCAGGAAAGGCGCAATACGATCCACTCCAGCGGGTCCGTTGCGTCGTGGCTTTATAAAGTCACCCGCCGTTTGGCTTCCAAGGCGTCCCAACGAAGCAACGACCTAAAGCCTCGCGAACTGCCGCTTGCGCACGAAGATGTCGCCCACCCGACATGTTCTCAATCATATGACGAATTGCAAGTCATCGAAGACGAGATCGATCGCCTCCCAGGCCGATTCCGCGACCCAATCCTGCTTTGCTGCCTGGAGAGCGCGAGTTATCTCGAAGCCGCGAGGCGGCTCTGTTGCTCGGAGGCTATTCTACGAAATCGGCTTTCGCGAGGTAGAAAGCTGCTCCGCGACCGCCTGAAACAACGTGGAATCGCGGTGGCCTTGATCGGTCCTCTCTCGCCTGCGATCGACGACCTCTTCAGGCCCGTTCCACCTTCAGATCTGGTGGGGCTCACTTTTCGTTCCTCAGGATTGATTGCCCGAGGCAGTGCAATCGCCGACAAGCTTGTTCCCGCAGCCGTCGTCAGACTTATGCATTTGGGTACGACGTCGCTTGCAATGGCCCGAGCAAGGCAGGCCGCGCTCGTCTTCTTGGCAATCGCTGCTCGCGCCAGCCTGGGGATTGGCATGGCGGTCAGGCTCGAGCCCGGCAATCACTTCAAGCAACTCGCATCAGTGGAAACAGGGCCACGAGGGCTCCAGTCCGACGCATCGTCGCAACCCAACCTCACAAAAGAAAAAGGCGGACCAGGCGTTTACAAAGGGCAAGTGCTCGGCCCTGACGGCGCACCCGTTGCTGGCGCGAAGCTGTTTGTCCCTATCGTCCCCAGCAGCGGCAACTTTCAGCCCGACCGGATCCTCGAGCCCAAAGAGCGGGCGAAGACCGACCAAGCGGGAAGATTCGAATTTACGATCCCCGAGGATGAACTCGCCCACGTTTATTCGTGGAGCTATACGCCCATCTTCGCTACTGGGCCAGGGTTTGGACCCGGCTGGGAAGAGGACGCAAACCCCAGGCCTGGACGCGGGTTCGAAATCAAGCTAGCGGCAACATCCCATCGAAGGAAGCTTCTCGATCTCGAAGGCAAGCCGATCACCGGCACATCGGTCCGAGCGGAGGAGTTGACCGAATCCAGGACAGGGAATCTTGATCATTGGTGTAAACAACTCGAGACGGGCGAGCGGCGACTAGCCAGGGCCAGGGATGTTCAAGGAATTGCGGTCGCTTTCTTGGCCGGCAAGCTTCGCCTTCGCGCCACGTGCGGTCTCCGGCGCCGACGGTCGTTTCGTTCTGAGCGGCGTTGGTCGCGAGCGGATCGTCGAACTACGAATCGAAGGCCCGACCATTCGAACTTACAGTACATTCGCGGCGTCACGTTCAATGAACGACTTGCACGTTCTGCGGATCGGAGGGCGCGATGAAGCGGCTGGAAAAGGACCTTTACGGGCGTAAGTTTGATTTCGTCTGCTCGCCAACCAAGCCAATCGTCGGGACGGTACGAGACAAGATAACTCGGGTCCGATTCCCGGAGTCTTCGTCAGAAGCTTCGGACTTGCCGACAACCCGGTGAGTAATCAAGCGCTGGCGTACACGCGAACGGGAGCGGACGGTACGTTTCGGATCGTCGGCATGCCAAAGGGTTCAAAGAAAGCCTCGGATGAGCCTCACCCGATGCTCCTTACTTCTTCAAGATCGCCGACGTTCCAGATTCGACAGGGCTCGAGCCTGTGCAAGTCGATGTCGAGCTTGTAAAGGGAATTGTTGTTGAAGGCGTCGTCCGCGAATCGACCAGGCAGCCGGCACGAGGTCGGGACATACTATGCACTGCGCACAAACCCTGCGATTGCCGACGTGCCCGTGCTGCTGATGGTCAACGTCATCGATCCGGTAAACCTCGATGCTCAGGGTCGCTTTCGGTCTCCGCTCTGCCGGTAAAGGGATCGTCGGATTCGAGTCCTATGCAGAGTCTTATCTTTCGATCGAACAACGTCCGGAAGTCTCAAGACCAAGGTCATTCCCGAGACCGCTCGCTCCGAAATCCAGGAAGCTGGAACGCCTACTCCGATCTGGAACTCGCCTTGAGTCAGGAACCTGCACGGATCGAGTTGACCGTCGAACTCGGACGTCGGCTGAAGGGGACCATCGTCGATCCCGAAGGGAAGCCCCTATCAGGAGTGTTCTTCAGTTCGCCTTACGAAGCAATCAACGCCTGGACGCTGCTCGAAACCCCCGAATTCGAGATCAAGAATCTCGACCCTGTGCGAAGACCCGAGGAGAACCTCATGGCCAAGCCTGGCACGGAACCCACGCCCGTTTCGGCGCGACCGCCTCGAAGAATCGATACGACTCTTCTTCCAACGGGCAAAAAGCTCGCTGGTTGGATCAAGATCGATCGCGAGGAGACAGGGCCGCTCCGGGTCAGGCTCGAGCCTTGGGGGGCGATCACGGGCAGAATTGTCGATAACGACGAGATCCCTTGAGCCGCTTTGGCCTGAGGACGGAAATCGAAGCCGGGTCAGGTTCGGAGATGGGATGGGAAGCGATACGCTGGAATATCATCCTCTGATCTTCGACACCGACGCCGACGGCCTCTTCCAGAAGATGGCGTGAGAGATTAACCCTCGTCCATAGGAGTCCTTGTAGGATAACTCTGCACCATGCTCGACAATGATCTCGAGTATGTTTTGCCTGCCTTTTCGGACGGCAACTTGTGCTGGTGTTTCGCTGTTATCGGGCTGGAATAGGTTTACGTCGGCCTTACGCTCCAGCAACTTTTTGATGTTAGACAAATCACCATTATCGATTGCGGCGATCAAGGCGGTGCCGTGTCTTCCCTTGCTAACAACATTCACGTCAGCATTTCGCTCTAAACAGAGGTCTACAATCTCCAAGGCCTTACGCCCCAATGAAAATTCCAGAGGCGTCCCCCTGGGCCAGTCGGCATAGTTGATATCCGCGTCTGCATCGAGTAGAAGCTTCGCTTTATCAAGACTTTCGTCCGCTATAGCCGCGCACAGAGCGCTGCCATAGGTTCCGCCAGTGACATTAGCATCGGCACCACCATTCAACAATGCTTTGACTGCGCTCTCCGTTCCCAACCACGCAGCGGTCTGAATGGCTGTATGAAGCGGGTAATCATCGCTGGTGGCGTTGACTTTGGCTCCTTTTTTCAAGAGAATTTCGATCGTTTCGGCATAATCACCCATTGCAGCCGCCATTAGTGGAGTCCCGTACAGCCGAGAGTGAACTTCTGGATCCACATTCTGTTCCAAAAGGTATTCTACGATATCTGTTTTGCCTCTACGAGCGGCGAGGTGGATTGGCGCTTCGCCACTCTTGTTAGTTGCATTGACGTTGGCCCCGCGTACTATCAACAGCTTGACGGTAGCAAGTATTCCACTCTCTGCGGCAACATGCAAGGCGGTTGCCCCCTCCGTGTTTGTTGTATTAGGATCCACGCCTGCGTCTAGGTGATATTGAATGGTCGCGGCTCCTTTCCAATACTCCGCGGCTGAGAAAAGCGAGGGACTACCGTTCGAATTTATTGACTTTGGATCTGCGCCGGCTTGAAGAAGTAACTGGGTGACTTCGGGGCTGTCATAGGCTGCGTGAAGTGCGGTCCATCCCGTCGTGGTCTTTCGGGCTTCGAGGTTTGGCGAGCCCTTGAGCAGTTCCTTGACCGATTTGGCGTCAGCTCTGTACGCCGCTCGCCACAGTGGTGTTACTCCGCTCTCATCCTCCGCATCGATATCAGCACCGAGTTCCAGGAGAGTCTTCAGAGCTTCTATTTGGCTGCGCCTGACCGCCCGATGTAGTGGCCTCTCCCCATCGCTATCCTTAGCATTGAGGTCTGCCCCGCGCAGTTGAAGAAGTTTGATCATGGAAACCTTGTCGTTGTAGGCGGCAAAATGCAGAGCGGTGCCTTCCAAACCACTTCCAGCATTGACGTCCCAGCCGTTGTCCAACAGCAAGCAAACAAAGTCTTCGCGGTTGTCTTCAGCAGCTATAGTCAAGGCATTCCTCTCCCCTTGAATTTCTAGAGGTTTGAGTGATGGCGGTGACCACGAAAGGAGCGCCTCTGCTACCTCTATATGGCCTCCCTGTACAGCCAATGCAAATGCAGTTTGGCCTCCATAGTCTTGAATCAGTCTGCTATCCCCCTTTTGTGTTGGATCATTGTGACCACGTTCTTGGCGCAGGAGTTCGTTAACGAGGTACAAGTGACCACAATAGGCAGCGATATGAAGAGCTGTCCGACCGATATCAGTTACGCCGTCCAGCTTGACGTCGTGCTTGAGAAGGATCTGGAGCGTTAAAAGCCTACCAGACCTTGCCGCTAAATGCAATGGGGTCCAAGCGGACTCGTTCACTGCGTTGACATCAAAAACGCCCGATGAACCCGGTTTTGAATCTAATAACTGCGCCACAATTTCCGGATGTTGCCGCTGAGTAGCCAAATGAAGCGCGGTATTCCCGTTGGTATCTTTGACTACAGTTGTGATCCCAGACGTCAGAAGCGTCTCGACAAGGTGTGTGAAATCACCTGTAGCCGCTAGTAGCAGAGCAGTCGCGCGACTTTTCTCTGAATTGTACCGCGCATACTTGAGTAACTCCCTAACAACCTCGAGGTGCCCATGCGAAGCTGCCAGCTGTAGTGGGGACAATACATCGGCAGTGGTGTCAATGATAACTGGTGCAGTAGCGTCGTCTTCTTGGCTTCCAGTAGCTTCTGCCTCTTCGTTCACGAAGTCCCTCGATCTCAGAATCAGCTTCTGCAAGATTCCGAGATGTCCTTCCCTCGATGCCAGGTGGATCGGCGATAGCCCCTCCTTGGTCTCAATATGAATGTTTGCCTCGGATTCGAACAGAACATCGCAAGTTGAATCGTGCCCATACTGAATTGCAAGATGTAGTGCGGTACATCCATCTTCCCTTTGGCCATTTATGTCCGCTCCGTGCTTCAGCAGAAGCGTCACGATGTCGTCGAACCCTCCTGCAGCCGCTACTTTTAGGGCGTCATTGCCAGAGTCGGTCAACGCTTTCACGTCGATTCCAGCATCGATCAATGAGCGGACGAGGTCTGTTTGCCCAGTTATAGAAGCCAAGTGGAGTGCTGTGAGCTTCTTTCCCACAACAACATTGCTCTTTGCGCCGTTTGCCAAAAGATAAGCTGTCATCTTCTCGTACCCGTTCGAAGTCGCGAGCACAAACGGAGGTCTACCGTACTTGTCCTCTCCATTGATCATGTCCGGCTTAGCTTTGACAAGTGTCTCAAGGATGTTCATAAAGCCGCCGTCGGCGGCCAGACACATGGCTTCTTTGGACTGGGCCCCTTCTTCTAAGAGCAAAGCAACAACGTCCTCGTGGCCGTGGCCAGCGGCTAGATCAAGCGCTTCTCTAATAGCACCTTCGAAGCCCTCCGCAGACTTTGCTTGCTGAATCGTATCTTTAGCTATATCGAGTAGGCCGAACCTGCTGGCGATTTTCAAAGAACTGTCAAGGGCTGAGAATTTCGGAGTCGGGACGTCTGTTCTCGTGTCTTTTTTACTTGGGAGGTCGCTATATTTCTGGTAGAGCGCGCACCAAGCTTTGACGTTCTCTTCCTTGCTGAAAAGCTCGAGTACTCGAGCCTTGATTTGAGACCTATCTCCGGCTCTCGTGTAGTGCTGCGGCCAATTTGTCACTGCGTAGCCAATGAGCTTGAACTCGGCGCCGCCCATCGAGTCGAGATTTGGACTGGTGCCCGATTCCTCAGTAGCCGTAGCAATATGCCCAAGAATTGTCTCTAGATAATCTAGGCACTTGGATAGTATGATGCTATCCGGATCATGGCCCACGAGACGCCATTTATTGGCTAGAACAGGGCCGATTGTTTTGTGAATGAAGTGTACTTGCAAACCGGTCACCTTGATGAGAGTGCCGTTGACTGCCTGAAGGTCATGTGCAATGGACAAGGGTAAGTTGAGTTTCAAATGGTCCATGGACAGAACTCCTGGAGATGATAGAGCCACGATAACGGCTATCTCGTTCAAACTGAGGGGTCGAACGGAATGCAGAATCCATTGGAGTAAAGATAGCAGCGGTATTGGGCATTCGCTTTGGCATCGTTCCAGCGCCATCACATATATCTCATCCAGCGAAGACGGTAGTTTTTTTATGGCATTAATGACAGCGCTCTTTGTTGAAGGAATCCTTGCCGTTTCTAGGAGCCTCATGGCTAGAGCTGTCTGAAGGAATGTGGTTGGCGGATTGCATAGCTTGTTGACAATATCGTCTTTACAAAGTCCCCACTGCTTATGGTTGTCAACAAGATTTTCAATCCGAGACCGAACATACGCCCCAACAGATGCGATGCGCCAGGCCTCGTCGGAAAGATCGATATCACGACAGATCTTGGTAGCGTGGTGGAAAGCTCCATGTCGAGGCCCCTCGCCAATCACCATGACTTTGAATACACCGGTAGACAACTGTCGGTACTCCTCGAGCAGAGCAACCATATGATCGAGGGAGAAGGTGCCGCAATCTTGCGCCCCGTAAATGACGCAGAAGACTGGACTAGGACAGGACCCTTTAAGGAGAGAAAGGAAAAGGTTTCGCAGTATCTCGAAACTGAAAATTTCCTCTTCCTCAATGGTGTCACTGATGGCAGAAACCCGGCGGAACAGTGAGGGCCGACTTAAAAGCAGTTGGCGGATCAACGAGACATAAAATGTTGTGCTAGGCTGAGTTCTCAAGTCTTGCTTACTGAAAGAAAAGCTGATGACGGTCGAGTCTGGAGTCTCCTCCCGGAGAGTTGTGATAAGGTGAGATGCGATGACAGCGCCGCCAGATCCTCGGGTTCCGTGGAAATAAAGGATGTTTGGCGCCTTTGAATCCAGATTCTGCCACTCGCAGTATGAGGGGTGTTGTATGATCCAATTCAATGAATCGGGAAACGGCCTTGCTAGCTGTAGTTGATAGTTGTTCGAGTCGACGATCGAAAGAGTTTGGATAAAGTTGTGGAACTCTTCAGATATTGCTAGAAAGCCGCCAAAATCAGCTTAAGTCTAAATAAAGGGATCTATCTTGACTGACGTTGCAGCTCTCGATTGACAGCCTGGCCAATCAGGTCGAAAATCTTTTCCGTTGTTGTATCTCCTGGGAGGAAGTTCCATAATCCTGCCTCATCACTAGTGGAACCGAGAGTTGATCGGGCACGAGACGTGAATGTTGGCTTTGTGTCCTAATACCGTTAGAAATGTTGATAAGCCATCTGATAATCTGTGCTCGCTAGAAGAGCAGGGATGAAAGGCTGGGATTAGGCGGGAGCTCACAGCATCTACACTATCTACACTATCTGCTTTTCCTTTGCTCCTTACGTCCAATATGGCATGTTGCCTCTGTATACCGGCAAATGCCCAATAGAGTTCCTCTAGTGCATTTGGCAGCTCATTGAGTAACTTGGTGGGGGCGCGGGAGCCAAGGTCTGAGCCGGACAAGAGGTGGAAAAGTCCATGCTCCCACAAGGACAGATTCTTTTCTGCGTTGGGTGTGTCACAGAATATCTAAATTTGAACACGTTAGCCGCGCCATGGGTAGGCTCAGCTAATAGATATGATATGGGTTGCTCTTACTAGGATAGCGGCGTCGCTGGCAAGGCGACCATACCTGTCATCCTGTGAGGCAAGTACAAGTGCCTAATGGATCGTTAACTCTCGCTATCAGGTACCTTCCTCTCAAGCCCTATCTATATACCTGTTGGACGAGTGAGCCCCCTAAGTCATGGCAGAGAAAGACGCAAGGCAAGTACTCGTCAGGGTCAGTGGACTAGCCTGCATTATTGAGACCGTAGTTCACCTTGCTGTGAGCCCGGGTTAACAAACTCACATCGCGCCTTCTGTCAGCCTGGACAGCCTCCAAGAGAGACAGCGCTCTCTCCAAGAACCCGAACCCGGCATTTCCCCAGCTCGTGTCCTCAGCGATAAGTGACACATAGATGTAACTGAACGAAGAACAGGACATAACGCTGTCCACACGCTGTCCCTGGGTCAGCTGCGGCAGCCGGCTCTCGGCGTCGTCGGCCTTGCCACTTGGCCAATTCGTCGACGATCTCGAACGTAGGCCTTCAGGAATCCGGCGAAGGTGATGGTGACCGCTGGCCGAGAACACGACCCGGCGACCGTCGGATTCCCATGATCCGCAGGCTCAGCGTGGTACCGCGGGCGTCGGCCATCTGCGAGGCCACCTGCGCTGCCAGATCAGCTCGTAGAGCCGGAACTCGTCACCGTCGAGCTCACGGCGCACCGCGTCGGGTGTCGCGAAGGTTTCTCCCGCGGGCCGGATCGCCTCGTGAGCTTCTTGGGCGTTCTTCACCTTGCGGGTGTATTGGCGCGCCGATGGTAGACGTACTCCTCGCCGTACAGCTGGCGGGCCTGCGTGCGGGCCGCGTTGATCGCCGACTGCGACAGCGTCGTCGAGTCGGTAGCATGTCGCGCACGTAGCCGTTCTCGTACAGCCGCTGGGCGATGCTGATCGTGCGCTCGGCGGAGAACCGCAGCTCTGCGGTCGGCTTCCTGCTGCAGCGTCGACGTCATGAACGGCGGATACGGGCGACGGGCGAAGGGCTTTTCCTCCACCTCACCGACGGTCAGCTGAGAGCCGCGTAGCACTGGTGGCCATAGGCGAATGGGCGCCTGGACGTCGTCGAGCACGACGCGATCCTCCGTCGGGCTTACGCAGGCGCGCCCAGCGAGTCGAAGTCGCGCCCGGTCGCAACGCGCAGGCCGTCGACGTTGGTCAATCGGGCGTTGAAGGTCGGCGGCTGGGCCTTAGGGTCGGACACGCTGGGCGCTCCAGCTCTCGCCACCACGTCCCAGTAGGCGGCGCTGCGGAACGCCATGCGGTCGCGTTCGGACTAGCACTATGATGCGGGTGGCCACCGATTGGACCCGGCCCGCGGACAGCTTGGGCGCCACCTTCTTCCACAGCACCTGGTCGACCTCGAAGCCGGCACAGCCGGTCCAGGATGCGCCGGGTTTCCTGGGCGTCGACCAGATCGATGTCCAGGTCGTGTGCAGGTTCTCGGCGGCTTCCAGGATCGCCTGCTCGGTGATCTCGCGGAAAACGATCCGTTTGATGGAGCAGACGCGGCGGTCCACCAGGGTCTCCAGCACAGACGCCAGGCGATCGCCTCGCCTCGCGGTCACCATCCGTGGCCAGATAAAGCTCATCGACGTCTTTGAGCAGACCCTTGAGCTCGGTGACCGTGCCCTTCTTGTCCGGGCTGATGATGTAGAGCGGCTCGAGCTCCTCGTCGACGTAGCGCTTCACCCCGAGCCGGGCCCACGGCTGCGACTTGTACTTCGCGGGCACAGCCGTTTTACGCCGCCCGCGGGCAGGTCACGATGTGGCCGCGGGAGGACTCGACGATGTAGTTGGAGCCCAGGTAGCCGGCTAATTTGCGTGCCTTGGTCGGCGTGACTCGACAATGACGAGTCGCCGCGTGGCACCATTCCCGCGGCCAGCACGGTCGCCTTCAGCCACCTCTGATTACGTTGTCTTCCTTTACTTCTTCGCCCCAAGCCGGCCGAGCGGAGAGATATTCCGCGACCGGCCAGCCGTGGTGTCTGCGGTGCCCGTGGACCCGGTAGACAACTGCCAATGTGGCATTCGGGATGGAGCCGACGTAGTCGACCGCCGTGTTCAGCGGCCGTCTAATTACGGCTAGACGCGCGGCCAGAAGGCAGAAATGCCTCGGCGACCTCAGGGGGTTCCCCAAAGTCGTCCTCGACCAGGCGTGATAGCCGACGGCGGCCGCTGATCCGCAGCGCGGGCCGGGCTCCGCGGGTGCCGATGAGCAGGTTGGCGCCATGCGCCAGTCCGCATCAGCGCGGACGCCAGCGGCCAGCGGGTGTCCGGCCCGGGCGGATCCAGGCCCAGGACAGAACGGTCGGCTTCCGGGACGCCGGCGGCCAATATCCAGGCCCGCAGCTCCCGCGGCCCGGGCAGCCACAGCGGCGGCACGGTCTTCACCGCACCGCGGGGTCCATTCGACGGCGTGATCGGGCGTAAGCCGGCGTCGACGCCGGCCCTCTCCGGGCACCCAATGGCGCGTTCTCGATCGGTGACCGTGATTTCGGCCGTCAGACCAGCCTCGTCGATCATCCGGCCCAGCGCCTGCGCCCGCCAGACCTGGTCGACGACCACCGACAGCCGGGCCCCACCGCCGACCGTCACGATCTGGCCTGCGGCCGCCAGCACCCCGGTCAGGTCGCTGACCGCAAGGGCAACACCCACTCAGCCGGAAGAAGGAGGAGCTGGCTCACATCAACGACAGTAAGCGCCGCGACGACGATGCACGCCACCGCGCGCGGAGCGCCGGGGAACCAGGATGGGCAAGCCAGCCACAAAACCCCCCGACGGAACCCGGTGATTCCGGACCGTGCGGGGGGTTGTCGTCGACAGCTGCTCAGACGGCGCGGACGCCGGTAGCCTGGGGGCCCTTGGGGCTCTGGCCGACCTCGAACTCGACGCGCTGGTTCTCTTCAAGGGTGCGGAAGCCGCCACCCGATCCCGGGTCTTAAACCAACACGTTGGCCTGAACCGCTTCGGGGGCATACGAAGCCGAATCCCTTTTCCGGCGTTTAACCACTGCACAGTTCCCTGTGGCATTTCTCGATATTTCCTTTACTACTTGGGTGCGGAGCATCACCTCGATGATCCGGGCCTGTTCTGACTGCTACACAATCTTGCCGATAAATAGAACTTCACCCGACCTACAACCTCGCAGGAACCGCGGTCGCAACGTCGATCCTGCGAAAGTTTGAAAAGAACACAGAAGCTGCGACCGCAAACAGTCAATCACGTTCATCGCCTCTAGCGACAGCCTCAGGTGATCAATTGAGCTACCACTAGGTAAACAATTCAGGTGCGACGCCGAAATGCCTGCTACTCGGGCTAACACGAACTTGAACGAGTACAAAACACAAGTCCTATCATCCACCAACTATTCCTGCCCAAGATTCCACAGCTCATTCGACCCAAGTTCTTATCAGCATTGGAGATCCCTCGTGGCCACTACTGGGAGAGACAGCTTCATGCCAACGGACGTTCTCGTCAAACGTATTCCTTGATCGTGGAACATGGACATCTAGAATAGGACTTTGACTCGGCGTCTCTCACGCTCCTCGATGACGTTGTGCATGACCTTCTGTCGGAGATTGGTGCTCGCCCATCCTTCAACATTGCCCAAACGCGGCGATTCCAATATATATCTCAGTAAGTGGAAAGGTAGAATGAGCAGGACCTTGATAGATTGTAACAGTGACAGAGACTCCAGATTCGGACTTAACACTATCCTCGCTAGAGTGATCCCCGAATTTGATGAAGCTGAGGCGGGAGTTGTGACCAGAAGAACGATCATCCGTAACAGCTGGGAGTCTGCGAACGAATGTCGGCTCTCCAACAGTGGTATCGAGCTCAAAGTTGGGAGGAAGGCCGAGATTACGAAGTTCAAGGCGCCGTAGATGATGATATTGGCTGCTGGGCCATAGGTGCTTGGACACTTGAGTTGGTCTGGCTGAGTACCATAGGTCCACTGCGAGTCCAAACCACCATCAAGGGCGAAATCGAGAGCTCTTTCAATTGTCTCCCAGTTAACAAAATGGCCTGCAATCTCTGCACCCCGATTAACGACAGGTGGGATTTGCAGGATATGGCCAGCGGCTGCGTAGCCAAGTCCGAGATCGCAACGATCAGCAGGGGTGCCAGGCATTGGATATGGTTGCTGTGCAGTTCTCTGCAAGTGGTTCATCGCAGCCGCACCGAAGTCCAAAAGCGGTCCACCATACAGTCTCTGCAAAGCCATCCAGAATCCGTCAGAGCGCAGGAAACGATCGTCAGATTCAATCAGCAGTGCTTTGCCTGTAAGGCCATCACCATTATTGACTTGAGCCTGGGCTTGCATAAGAGCCTTAAGCGTTGGGCTTCGAGCGAAAACCAGACCGTGCCCAGGAATCCGAACAGGTTCAGCGCGATCGTCCGGCGTCGAGGCCGAGGGCACGGTCAACACTCGGACTACAGGAACTCGGCGATCTAGCCAAAACGGCGACCACACCTCCGTAGCACCCTGACACAAAGCACTGGATGTGAGACGCGCCGCCTGCCAGCAGCGCGCTGACGAAAATTCAACCCGCGGCTTCGACCATGGCTCGGGCACACCTGACCGCGTCGATGGCTTCGTCCTCGATGGCGGGGTCGCTTTTGTCGACAGCTTCGTATGCGGCTTCCGCTTCGGCCAGGCGCCGCCTGGCGTCAGCCTGGTCGACCTCGGCCAGCGGAATTGCCTTGTTCGCCAGGTAGAGTGCACCGCTCGGGCGTCACCTCGGCGAAACCGCCATCAACGAACAACCGATCGGTGATCCGGTCGCCCTCATACAGATCGATGGTGCCCCCGCGCAGCATGACGATCATTGGCGAGTGGCCTTCCAGCACGCCCATGTCGCCCTCGAAGGGCGGGGATCACCACCATGTCCACCGGGCGAGACAGCAGCAGTTTCTCGGGGCTGACTATTTCGAGATCTGTGGGCATGATCTTCGTTCTTCCGCGCCGGGGCGTCACGGGTAAATGGCCGGCGCTCGCCCGGCCATGACGATACATTAGCTAGCGGGATGTCCCCGGGCCTAGGCATTC
>CAWFUI010000025.1:0-71386 GCA_963818975.1 uncultured Planctomycetota bacterium
TCCCCAGTTCACCCTGATCTGGGACAACAAGGCCGATCTGGACTTACACGTCATCGAACCTGGCGGACAAGAGATCTTCTGGCTCGACAAAAAGACCAAGAACAACGGCGAAATCGACGTCGACGATCAAGACGGCTACGGGCCCGAGAACATCTACTGGCTCACAGGCAAAGGCCCCGTGGGCGAATACAAATGGTTCGTCGAGTATTACCCAGGGTTTGACGAGTTCGCAGGCCCGGCGAACTGGAAGGTTCGGATCAAGCACGAAGGTACGACCAAGATCATCAAGGGCAGGCTTCTGCACCATGGCGCCCGTAGCAAAGTCTATTCGCTGAAGGTCTCCTCCGAGCCTAGCGGGTCCGCTGGAGAAAAGGATTCCGAGCCTGCCGAGCAGCCTGAGACGCGGACCATCTCGAAGGCGAAGAAGCCTGGGGCTGCGAAGGGATCGAAGAAGTAGGGTGATTGATCGAACTGAACCTCAGCCCGGATAGTGTGGGTTGGTTCGTAGGAATGCGGTGAAAGCCCTTGGAAATCTTAAGAGTTGCCTTTCGCTCCGAGAAAGGTACGTTTGCACGTCAGGCTGGCGGGGACGTGCGGACCAGTGCATTAGCGATGCGTCCACTTCATTCGCGCATAATTGTTTCGATACCAGCGACCTTTCGCGGAGCGTAAGTCGACGTTGACGTTGAGCCAAGGGCTTCCGCGGATTTCGCCACTCGCCTGGCCCAGCCCATTACAGGTATGTGATGGGGCGCGTCTTCAGGCCCAGGGGCGTCCGCAGACGTTGACCCTATCGACCTCGCCCTCTCCGGGGTCGGGGGATGAGTGCGCACGCGACGAGTTTTCCAGGGGCTTCCGCAGACATTGCCCCTGGCTGTTGAGCTCGGCCCCTCCGAGGCCGCGGAATGAGAGGCGAGCGATCGGCGTCCGCAGATCCAGTGGCGTCCCCAGACGTCGCCCCTGGCGAGAGGCCGTAATTCACACCGCCGAAAAATCGGGACCGTTTGTTCTCTCCCACGAGGAACGGCGATAAGCCATGAGAAGGACGTCCTGAAGTGCCGCTCGCGACTGTTCCGCGAGCTGCCGCAAACGATCCACACCCGACGACTTATCCAAGCCGCCTTCGGCAAGTCTGCTGCCATGATCCAGCAACTTATCAACCTTGATGGAGAATCCGATGTTCCAGAAATCCGACTTGGCCTCGCTGCGCACCTTGGTCTTCGGCTCGATTGGCGATCAGCGGTTCGGAGCTTCCTCGAAGCGTCGTCGTAAGTCGTTTCGGCCTGAAATCGCCGCGCTCGAAGATCGCATCGTCCAGACAGTCGTTTACCCCGCGGTGTTCGGGCCCGAGACTTTACAAGCCAGTTCAAACTCGAACGGGCAGTACACGGTCCTCAACAATCCGACGGTCGAATTGATTTTCTGGGGGGCGCCCACGTCTCCCTCGAGCTCGCCCTACTGGAGCACCACTACGGGGAAGGCGCAGGCGAGCCAATTCGTGAGTGACGTCAAAACGATCTTGAACAGCCCGTATCTGAGCGGCCTCACCCAGTACGGAAGCGACGGCAAAGCAACCTGGGGTGGGTCTTGGATCGACCCGACGAACCTCCCGCCCAGCGGATACGCCCCAGGCAGTTTGAACGCTGTACCGATCATGCAGCAAGAAATCAAGGCTGCGATCAACACGCCTGGCAGCGGCATCCCGGCTCCTGGAACGAATTCCGTCATCTACGTCGTTGTCACATCGCCCAACTCCTCGAAAAACAATGGCGGGTACAACAGTCCTGGGACTTATAACTCGTCGGCGATCAATATGATTTCGCTGGGGACCGCTTCGGGCAGCGGGTTCGAGAGCAATCTCACGAGCGTGTTCTCCCACGAGATCGCTGAGAACATGTCGGATCCTACTGGAAACGGATACGGGGTCACGCTGACTCCTCCAGCGAGTCTCCCTTCCGGCCTTGGCGGAGGCAGTTCTCAGATCGGCGACAACGAACCCGACCCGGCCGGACAGATTCACTATGCCTACAAGCTGAATGGGGTGGTGGTGCAGCCGTATTGGTCGGGGGCGGACAACGCGTTTATCGTGCCCGACGCGCCCTGGTCGTTGAATCAGCAGAACATTTACCAGGGTGCGGTCTGGACCAACACTACCGCGAACACCCCAAATTTTAGTGGCAATTACCTCTTGTTCAGCAACGTGGTGCAGGACGCGAGCGGTCATATTTTTGGCTTGCTTTCCACAACGGGAGTGGTCGATGAGCTCGTCAACAGCGTCTGGACGCAGGTTGGCAGCGGCATCACCAGTCTGGTCAGTGACGCGACTGGCAACGTCTTTGCCCTGAACCCCACCGGCGGGGGATATGTGTATGAACACGACCTCAACACCGGCTGGAGTTGGACGCAGGTCGGCAGCGGTATCACCAGCATGGTGAGCGACGCGACCGGCAACGTCTTCGCCCTGAACCCCACCGGCGGGGGATATGTGTATGAACACGACCTCAACACCGGTTGGAGCTGGACCCAGGTCGGCAGTGGGGTCACCAGCCTGGTCGGCGACGCGACCGGCAACGTCTTCGCCCTGAACCCCACCGGCGCAGGCACTGTATACGAGCACAACCTCTACACGGGCTGGAGCTGGAGCCAGGTCGGCGCCGGAATCACCAGCCTCGTTAGCGACTTGACTGGCAACGTCTTCGCCCTGAACCCCACCGGCGGGGGCTACGTGTACAGGCACGACCTCAATACCGGCTCGAGTTGGACTCAAGTCGGTAGCGGCGTCACTAGCCTGGTCAGCGACGCGACCGGAAACATCTACAGCCTCAAGCCGGGGCCAGGCTATGTCTATGAGCACGTACCCAACACCGACTGGACCTGGAACATTGTCGGCAGCGGCATCACCAGCCTGGTTAGGGACGCCGTCGGCAACGTCTACAGCCTCAACCCGACCGGACGTGGTTACGTCTACGAACACGTGCTCAACACCGGCTGGACCTGGAATATCGTCGGCAGCGGAATCACCAGCATGGTCAGCGACGCCGTCGGCAACGTCTACAACCTGAACCCGACCGGTCCAGGGTATGTGTACGAGCACGTTCTGAACACGGGTTGGAGCTGGAATATCGTCGGCAGCGGGATCACAAGCATGGTCAGTGACGTCGTCGGCAATGTCTATACCTTGAACCCCGCCGGCCCTGGCTACGTGTATGAGCACGTTCCGAACACGGGCTGGACCTGGGACATTGTCGGCAGCGGTATTACAAGCATGGTCAGCGACGTCGTCGGCAATGTCTATACCTTGAACCCCACCGGCCCGGGTTACGTGTACGAGCACGTTCCGAACACGGGTTGGACCTGGAACGTTGTCGGCAGTGGTATCACGAGCATGGTCAGCGACGCCGCCGGCAACGTCTACAACCTGAACCCCACCGGTCCGGGTTACGTGTATGAGCACGTACCCAGAACAGGTTGGACCTGGGACATTGTCGGCAGCGGTATTACGAGCATGGTCAGCGACGTCGTCGGCAACGTCTATACTCTCAACCCGACCGGTCCGGGGTATGTGTACGAGCACGTCCTCAACACGGGTTGGACCTGGAACGTCGTCGGCAGCGGTATTACGAGTATGGTCAGCGACGTCGTCGGCAACGTCTACACCCTCAACCCCACTGGACCTGGTTACGTGTATGAGCACGTCGTCAACACAGGCTGGACTTGGAACATCGTCGGCAGCGGGATCACGAGCATGGTGAGCGACGTCGTCGGCAACGTCTATGCACTGAACCCGGTCGCCAAGTGTGTCTATGAGCACACTGTGAACGCGGGTTCGAGCTGGAGCGTCATTGGCAACGGGGTCATCAGCCTGGTGAGCGACATCGTCGGCAACGTCTATGCTCTTAACCCTGTCGCGAAGTACGTCTATGAGCACACTGTGAACGCGGGTTCGAGCTGGAGCGTCATCGGCAATGGGGTCACCACCTTGGTGAGCGACGTCGTCGGCAATATCTATGCTCTGGACCCTGTCGCGAAGTATGTCTATGAGCACACCGTGAATGCGGGCTCGAGCTGGAGCGTCATTGGAAATGGGGTCACCAGCCTGGTGAGCGATATCGTCGGTAATGTCTATGCACTGGACCCTGTCGCGAAGTATGTCTACGAGCACACCGTGAACTCTGGCGCGGGCTGGAGTGTTATCGACAAAGGGATCACCAGCCTGGTGAGCGACGTCGCCGGCAACGTCTTCGCTCTCAACGCCTCCACGGGCGTCGTTTACGAACACAAAGTGAACACGGGCTCGAGCTGGGCAACCTCCGGAAGCGGCTTCTCGACGCTTTATACCGACGCCGCCGGTGAGGTGTATGCGTTGACGCCCAAAGGTGTCCGTTTTAAGCATGTCGTGGGAGGTGGTTGGATCAAGGGTTGACCCGTTTCGGACGACGACGCGCCGCTTCCGACTTGAGCGAAGCCATGAGGATGCATCTCATCCTCATGGCTTCGGTCGCTCAGCAGGACCAGACAGACTGACCAATGGCGAGACTGAGCAATGGCCAGCGCCCTCGAAGTTGAATCAGGGCCGGGCAAAGACGTCCTTGGGGAGTTCAGCCTTGCCGAGCTTCTGAGCCCAGGATTGGGCCTCCTCAGTACGGCCCCATGCTTCGTAAAGCCGGACGACGCGGTCGGCTGCCTCGTCAAAAAACCTCCGAAGCATCGAACCCATTGAGGCCTTGCGGGCTTTCAGCCCCTCATACCCGCCGAGGATCAGCGGTTCGGCCTCGGTGTATCGAGCCTGACCGGCGAGGGCGGCTCCAAGTTGGCTCATGACGCTGAACCGCCTCCAGTCATCGGGAATGACCTTCTCACGGATCGTCAGGCTTTCACGGAGCAACGGCTCGGCCTCGGAGTCGCGACTCTGGAGCAAGAGATTGCGACCGACATTCGACAGTGCCGAGGCCAGCAGCGGGCTTTCGGGCTTCTCCATGCGGCGACGGACATCCAGATTGCGTCGGAAGAGGCCTTCGGCTTCGGTGCGGAACTCGATCATCTCCAACGCGGCTGCCAGGTTGTCTCGGAAGGTCAGCGTTTTGGGATGATCGGGACCAAGGGCCGCCTCGGCTGCCTTCAGATTCGCCCGGTGTAGCGGAACGGCCAGGTTCACCTGGCCCTTGGTCGTATAGGCCGCGGCTAGACTGTTTCGGCTGATCAGCGTGTTCGGATGTTGGGGGCCAAGTGAAGCCTCGAAACCGCGTATTAGCTGCTGGTACATCGCGATTGCCTCATCGAGGCGGCCGATGTTCATGTAGCCTGCTGCGAGGTTGGTACGAGCGGCGAGGGTAAGGTGGTGCTCCGGCCCGAGAGTGCGCTCGCGGGCCTGAAGCACCTTCTCCTGGATCGGCGCCGCCTCGGCAATGCGCCCGACGGCGTATAGCGCCATGGCCAACGTGTTGTGCGCCTCGAGGGTGCGGACGTCATCGGGACCGTGAGCCTTCGACGAGTCATCGACGGCCTGCACCATCAGCGGAATTGCCGTGCCAGGCTTGCCGGCAGAGATGTAGGCCTGCGCCAGTCTGCATTGAGCGTAGAGCGTCGAGGGGTGGGTGGGCCCGAGTTGTGCCTTCATTGACGCGACGAGCGGCACTAACCGATCGATCGCCTCGTCGATCCGGCCTGCGGACAGAAGCGCGGCGGCCACGGCCTGCCCAGCGATGAGGGTGTCTTTGCCCTCAGGCCCGAAGCGGGCGACCTTCTGTTCCAGCACCTCGCGAAGTAACGCGATGCCTTCCCCGGCCTTTTCTGAATGGGACAGGCGTTCGCCGAGTTTGAACTGGGTTTCGAGCGTGTCCTCGTCATTGCGGCCGAGCGTTTGCCGCTGATTCAGGAGCGCCTCCTGGATCCGGGGGAGTGCCTCGACGGCCCGGCCGGAGTCCCAAAGAGCGACGGCCTCGCGTGCGGCGCAGCGGAGTGTTTCTCGGTGGCGCGGTCCGAGCGAAGCCTCGAAGAACGATCGGGCGCGTCGGTAGACCCGCTCCGCCTCGGGCCAGAGCCCTAGACCAGAATAGGTCTTGCCCAGTGATTCCAGGATCGCTCCCTTAGTTGGTACGGGCATCGAAGTATCCTGGTCGAGCTGATCGACCGCCCGCGCGAGCACGTCGAAGACCTTCAGTTCGCGACCATTCTCATTAGGCGAGGCAGCCTGAAAGGCGTCGACCATGAAGCCCTCGACCGCCTCGGCCCTGCGCCGCGATTCCTCCGATTGCGCAAGCGCGGTCAGGGTCTTGCTGTTCGCGTTGGCCAAGGCCGCGTTCGACCGGGCTTGCTGGTAGGCGAGCGCCGAAAGCCCGATGAATGCGGCCACGAGTGCGACTGCGACGGCCGAAACGGCGGTCCGGTTCCGTCGAGCCCAGCGTCGTGCGCGACGCCGCAGCGGCTCGCGCCAGGCAGAGACCGGTTCGTCTGCCATCCATCGTTCGACGTCATCGACCAGTTCGCGTGACGAGATGTAACGCCCTGCCGGGTTAGTCGCCATCGCCTTCAGGCACACTGCCTCGAGCGCTGGGTCGATGGTCGGGACGAGGCTACAGGGCTGGGCGAACTCGCCTCTCTTCACGCGGTCGAGCACCTTGAGATCATCACCCTCGAATGGTGCCCTGCCCGTCAAAAGGACGTAGAGCGAGGCACCCAGCGAGTAGATATCGGAACGCGGTCCGAGTGCCTCGAGCTTGCCGGCGGCCTGTTCGGGGCTCATGAAAGCCAGCGTCCCCAATGCCCAGCCTTGCCGGGTCTGGGCCGAGCCTTCTGATACGGTGGGGACCAGCGCCCGCTCGACGGACTCCAATTGCGGCTCGACCTTGCCCATCGCCTTGGCAAGGCCCCAGTCGACGAGCAAGGTCTCCCCGTGGCGGCCGACAATCACGTTGCTTGGCTTGATGTCGCGGTGGAGGATTCCCCGCGAGTGGGCATAGCCGACGGCGTGGCAGACGTCGAGAAAGCGGCGGAGAAGCTGTCGAATGGCCAGGGTGCGTCGGCCGGGATCGGCCTCGGGACCGTGCTCCTTGTGGAACCGGCGGATTGCCTCCTGGAGGTTCTCCCCCCGGATGAACCTCATTGCGTAGTAGGGCCGGCCGTTTTCGTGGCTGCCCAGGCCGTAGACCGGGACGATGCCTGGGTGCTCGAGCCCGCCGGTAATTTCGGCCTCCAGCAGGAACCTTTCGCGGCTGACCGGGTCGTCCGCGTGCTCATCGAGGATTTCCTTCAGGGCCACCTCTCGATTGAGCTCGGAGTCGATGGCCACGGAAACGACGCCGAGGCCGCCAAGGGCGTGGGGGCGGACCACCCGGAACCGAGGGCTTGCGAGCGCGACGACACGAGCCGATCTCGCGACCGTGCGCTCGCCGACGAGTGCCCGGATGCCAGTCGGTAGTTCGACGTCGGTCGAGCGGAAAGCGGCGTCGGACGCTCCTGTGTTTGTCGATAGACCATCTTGCCCACTCCCGCGCAAGGCGTCGTCCAGGTCGAATTGGATCTTCAAGGCAGGGACTAATGCCGGGAAGCGGCGAAAGTAATCGTCACGTTCGGGTGCCTCGCCATGTTCGATGCGGGCAAGGTACTCGGCGAAGATCAAGTCGAGCGCTGCAGAGGCGTCGCCGCGCAGCTCGGCGTGACGCTCGAGGTAGCTTTCCGCCAGGGCAGGTTCACCGGCTGCCCATCGGAGGCGCAGGTCGGCGACGAGCTTGGAGGCAAGGGGCCGGCCGAGGTCGGTGCTGGGTGGCGAGTCGTTGGCCGGTTCGAGCCTAGTCTCATGTGGAGAGATGCTCATCGGTTCAAACCCCTTCTTCGTCGAGCCCCGCTTCGCGCAGTGCCCGGTCGACGGCCCGCGCCAACTGCATCCGCAACGCTTCTGGAGTTCCCCCAACTCGCCCAGCGATCGTCGACCACGGCTCGCCAACGGCACGGAGTTCGGCCAGCCGTCTGGTCTTTTCGTCGAGCCGTCCCAGGACGTGCTCCAACTGCTCCTTTCCCGAGAGCACCCGACTGGGGCTAGGCTCGGTCGACGCGACCGCCTCCAGGGCCCCGGCGTCAGCGCCAGTCCGACGGGCGTCTCGACGCTGGCGATTTTGCCGCCGCGCCTCGGACGCCAGCTTGTTCCGAGCCATCGTCGTCAGCAGCCGGATCAACTGCTCGGGCCTGTCGAGGTCGTACTGACCAGCGGCCGCCCGGACGAAGAAACTGGCCAGCACCGACTGGCAGATGTCCATCGAGTCGAATGTGCGCCTCAACCTTTGGTCGTTGAGGTGGAGCCGGACAGCCCGGCGAATGGCCGGTTCGTACAGCCGGACCAGTGTCGCCGCGCCCTCTTCGTCGCCGGCGCGGAGCAGCCTCACGCAGTCTGCAATGGTGGCGTCGTCCATTGGAAGTCTCGATTACGGATCGATCGTAACCATTATCATACTGCCGTCCCTTTGGCCGTGGACAGACGCGAGCTCGAGGAAACTCTCGCTCAATATTCACGGAGACCGCCGCCATACCCGCTCAGGAACGGCCCGAAGTCTGGTCAGTTCGAGAGGCTCGGTCAGCTCATCGACGCCCATAACATGGTCGATTGCGGGTCGGACATGGTCGATACCCAAGATGGGATACGGGGAGTTCCATCATTGCCGCCAGCTCATTCAACGAATCGATGTAAGTCGTCGGATGTATACTATTGCAACACACAAAGGGCGCAGGCAGGCCGCCAGGTCCGCCTTCGCCCTTCATGTTTTACCCTGGAATTTCGTTCCTGCCGCAAGCCGTCGGGGCGGGACTGGATCATTCCATAGCTATGGAATCGGCGGTTTTACGATCAAACTTGACAGAATCGGAAAAGCACGCAGGACCGATACGATCCCACGTTCTTAGTTTTGTGGGCCGGCAAGCGAGAGCTCGGCGTTCTTAGCCGAGTTGATCGACGGTTCTGCGGCTTTCTCCGGGACCGAGGCGATCGCTGGTGTTTCAACCTCCGGAAGCTTCACGGCTCCGATTGCTGAATCTCGGGCAGCCTTGACGAACGGAGGCGAAAGGACCCCGACGACAATCGAGAGGACTGCGCAGGTTGCCAACGCGGAGAACCCGATCCGCGTTGGCTTGGTCACAATCGCTTCCTTCGATGGTCTCAAGTACATGGCGACGATGATGCGAAGGTAGTAAGACGCGCCTACCGCGGCATTGAGTGCGCCGATGAGCGCCAAGATTTGATAGGTGCGCTTGAAGCCGCCGTCGACGTAACTGACCGTCGAGGCAAAGAGCAGGTACTTGCCGAAGAAGCCAGCCATCGGCGGAACGCCCGCGAGACTGAAGAGGCAGACGGATAGCGCCGCCGCCGACCAAGGGTGCGTTTTCGACAGGCCCGCCAGTTCGTCGATCTTCTCGATGGGCCTTTCTCGCGTGGAAAGTGCGATGATCCCGCCGAAGACTCCCAACGTCATAAGCGCGTAGGCCAAAAGGTAGAAGAGGATTCCCTCGGTCCCAAGCGCCGTCGGGACCTGAGTTGGCAGTGTTGTGAAACGCCACTGCAACTCCCATCATCATATAACCTGCGTGAGCAATTGATGAATAGGCGAGCAGCCGTTTGAGGTTCTCTTGCACCAGCGCCACGGTGTTGCCCAGCGTCATCGAAGCGGCCGCGAGCACCCAGGCCAGAAGGACAGCCTTGTCGGCGACGGGGTTGTCTCCGCCCAAGGTCGCCGTGAGCATCCGAATGATCGCGACGAAACCGATTCCCTTGGGAACCCAGGACAGGAGGGCGGCCATGACGGTTGGCGAGCCTTCGTAAACGTCCGGAGCATAGAAGTGAAATGGAACCGCCGCCACTCGGAATGCCAAGCCCGAAAGGACGAAGAAAACGGCGATCAGACCGATCTGCGGATTCGGCAAACCAGGCAGCTTTTGAAGGTAGGCCAAAGCCCTCAGGTTGGACACCCCCGCGATTCCATAGAGATACGCCATTCCAAAGAGCAGAATCCCCGACGAGAAGATGCTGAGGAAAAAGTACTTCGTCGCTGCCTCTCTCGTCTGGGCGTCTTTTCGTCCGAGGTAGAGCAGTAGATACGTGGGGATGCTCACGAGTTCGAGGCCAACGAACATGAGCACAAGATCGTTGGACGCCGCGACGATCATCGCCCCCGCGTGCATTATGATTAGAGACCCGAAGAATTCAGGCGCGTGCTCGTCGTCGATCTGCTCGTGAGCAAGGGCCAAAATGATGAACCCGAAGAACAGGAACGCGAGCCTGGCGTAACGCGAAAGCGGGTCTCCCAGCGTGGTGAGCCTAAAGGGATCTCCCTCGATTCCCCATACCGCCAAAAGGGCGATCGTCGCAGCAATGAAGATGCCCAGAGATGCCAGAGCCCACGTTCGCTTGGGCGCCTTGATGAACGCACCAAGTGTGATGAGCACAGTACCGGCCAAGAGCAGGAGCGTCTCGGGAAACAGGATCGTCAGAGTCGTTTTGATGAGCGAATACGTATCAATCATGTGTGCGAGTCTCGAATCGCGGATTTGCCGCCGCGAGCGTCTTTGCGCTGTTGGACGCAGTGGTTGGGGCGGAGGGGCTTGGCTTTTCGGGCCTGGTTCCGCCGAATTTCCTGGCGACGATCGGTCGAATCGTTGGAATGATCCTGTCCAAGAACGGTTTCGGATAAACGCCGATAGCGACGATCAGCACCATGATGGGTCCCAGGCCCGCGATCTCGTGCCAGCCAATGGGGCGAATCGGCGGATGGCCGCTCTCGTGGTGCTCAGGGCTCGAGCCATGGTGGTCCGCGTCGTGCCCCGAGGGTTCTTTGAGGGGTCCGAAGGCCACTTTTTGCACCATGCTCAGAAGGTAGTAAGCGCCCAGGACCATGCCCGTGGCGGCGAACAGCGCTGCGACGCGATCGCGTCGGAATGCACCGACCAGGATCGGGAATTCGCCGACGAACCCGTTCAGGCCGGGTAGCGCGATCGAGCCCATCGAAGCCAAAATCAGGAAAAACGCGAAGAGCGGCAAGCGATTCCAGATGCCTCCGAGCTCGGCCATTTCACGAGTGTGGTAGCGTTCGTAAACGATTCCCACGCAGGCGAAGAGGCGCCGCTGTGGTGAGCCCGTGGTTGATCATTTGGATCACCCCGCCTTCGAGGCCGACGGCGGTCGCGGAGAAGATGCCCAGCACGATCAAACCCATGTGGCTGATCGAGCTATAAGCCACCAGACGCTTCATGTCGCTTTGTGCAAGCGCGGTCAATGCTCCATAGATGACCCCCGCGACCGAAAGGAACGCGAGCGTGGGCAGCAACCGTTCGGCGCCGTCGGGCGTCATGGCCATGTTGAAGCGGATGAAACCGTAGCCGCCCACCTTGAGCATTACGCCCGCTAGCAACACCGAGCCCGCCGTCGGCGCCTGCACGTGCGCCAGCGGCAGCCAAGTGTGGAACGGAAACATTGGCACCTTGATTGCAAAACCCGCGAAAAGCAGCAGGAAAATGAGGACTTGCGGGCTCTGATGCCAGGGATACACCACGTCCCAATCGCCCCATTCGCTCGAAACCTTTGCCAGACCGCTCGTCAATTCAGGGATCGAGAATGTGAGTTTATGATTTCCATAATAGTGGTTGACGACCACAAGCGCGATCACGCCCAGCAGCGTGAGCAGGGAGCCGACGAGTGTGTAAAGAAAAAAGGTGACCGCGGCTTTGCGTTTGTCGTTGCCGCCGTAAATGCCGATCAAGAAGAACATGGGGATGAGCATGGCTTCGAAGAAGACGTAGAAGAGCACGACGTCCAGGCTGGCAAAGATGCCCAAGAGCGTAGTCTCGAGCGCCAGCAAAAGAGCGTAGTGCCCCGCGGCCTTTTCCTTGACCGATTCCCAAGACGAGAAGATCGCCGTGATCATCAGGAGGCTCGAGAGCGCGAAGAGCCAAAGCGAAAGTCCGTCGAGACCAAACGCCAGCCGAACGCTCGGATCGGGTCCTTCGAACCCCATCAGACTGATTCCATACCCGTCTTGTTCGTTGCCGAAGGAGAACTGGGGTTTCGAGTCTCCCGTTTTGAACGCGAAGACGAGAATGAGCGTAAGCGCAAGCGAAATAAGCGCCGTCGCCAGCGCGATCCAGCGGGCCTTGGTGTAGGCCATGCCTGGCTGTATGCCAGCGCGAAGCATCCGACCAAGGGCAAGAAGACGACGATCGCGAGCAACCAAGCCATTGAGACATCCTTACGCTAACAATCGAGCGATGCGGTTGAGGCCGCTTGCCTTATTGGAACACGAGGATCAGGAACAAGACCGCCAAGGCCAGCGCCGTGGTGGCTGCGTAGAACTGCAAGAGGCCGTTCTGGATGGGCGCCAGGACGTCTCTGCCCAAGAGCCTGGGGACCCAGGCCAACCCGCGAACGAAGAGTCCGTGAACAAGGTAGTCGTCGACGAACTGGGAAACCGCCGCGAGGAAACGGGTCGGCTTGACGATCAGCCAGTCATAGAACTCGTCGACCCAGAGCTTGTTGAGCGAGGCAAGATACACCGGCCTGAACTGGCTTGCGGTCAGTTCGGGTTGGCGGCTCTCCTTGCCGTACATCATGTAACTGAGTCCGACGCCCGCCAGCCCCGCGAGCGTTCCCAGCAGAGCGACCGAAAAGCTAAAACCGGGCTCGGCCCCTTCCTCGGCAAGACCTGGCGTCGTGCTCAAGTGCCCCGCGAACCAGCCCGTCGGGCCGAAGGCTAGACCAACCAGGACCGCGCAGCCTGCCAAAACGAACAGGGGAATGAGCATAATCCGAGGAGACTCGTGTCCGATGTGCGAATCGCCGTGACCGTGGGCGTCGTCGTGTCCGTGAGCATCGTGCGACGCGTGCGAATCTGCTGCATCGGCAACGGCTTCGGGATCGCTGGGACTGGGCAGTTTCTCGGGCCCCCAGAACGTCTTGAAGTAAGCTCGGCCTGTATAAAAAGCCGTGAGAAACGCGGTGAAAAGCGCCGTCCAGGAGACAATGCCGTACACAGCGCCCCAGCCCCCCTTGCCGATTTCGCGGGCGTGATCGGCGCAAGCTTGAGCGCCAGAAAGATCTCGTCCTTGCTCCAGAAGCCCGCCAGCGGAGGAATGCCCGCGAGCGCGACAGCGCCAATGGCGAACGTCAGGTGGGTCCAGGGCATTTTATGCCTCAAACCGCCAAATCGGCGCATGTCGATCACCCCGCCCATCGCGTGCATGACGCTGCCAGAGCACAGGAACAGGAGCGCCTTGAAAAAGGCGTGCGTGAACAGGTGGAACATACCCGCGGTCACGGCGAAGGCCGCGCCCTTGCCAATTCCCGCCCCCAGACCCATGAACATATAACCAAGCTGGCTAATCGTTGAGTAAGCCAGCACGCGTTTGAGGTCGTTTTGGGTGAGCGCGAAGAACGCAGCCATGAAGGCGGTGAGGCAGCCAACGACGACGACGACGACCTGGGCTTCGGGCGCAAGGACGATCAGCGGCGTGGACCGGGCGACCAGGTAGACTCCCGCGGTGACCATAGTCGCCGCGTGGATCAGGGCCGAGACGGGCGTTGGGCCTTCCATGGCGTCGGGCAGCCAGACGTAGAGCGGGATCTGCGCGCTCTTGGCGCAGGCGCCCCAGAAGAGCGCGATCGCGATCCAGAATTTGGTCGATTCAGGGATAAGGGCCAGGTTGGAGGGATTGAGCACGTCTGAATAGTTGAGGCTGTGGCCTGGCGTCGCGGACCAGAGCAAGAGCAAAGCGGCCATGAAGCCGAAATCGCCAAACCGATTGACCAGAAAGGCCTTCTTGGCGGCGGCCGCGGCGGCGGGCTTGGAATGCCAGAAGCCGACGAGCAGATAGCTGCATACGCCCACGCCTTCCCAAAACGCGTAGGTGAGCGCGTAATTCGCCGAAAGCACCAGTCCCGTCATCGAGAAAACGAAAAGGCCGACGCAAGCGAAGAACCTGGGATAGGCAGGGTCTCCAGCCATATAGCCCGCGGCAAAAATTGCGACCAGCGTGGCAACGAACGTCACCATCGAAAGCATTAGCGAGGTGAGCCCGTCGACCTGAAAAATGATCGGTAAGTTCAGGTCGTCCAGCTGTATCCATTCGTAGACGATGGTCTGGCCCGGCGTGTTCGCGGCGTTCCAGAGGAACAGCGACACGAAGAAAGACAGCCCGATGCCGGCGACGATAGGCACGTGCGCATACTTGCCGAGCCTTTTGCCGGCAACGGCGACGATCAAGCACGCCAGGAGCGGAAAAAACGGAACGAGCGAGGAGGCTTTGATCCAGAAACCGACTTCAGGCACGACGGTTCTCCCAAGGTTGGTTGGGGTGCGCGGGTTCATACCCTGCGGGGGTGAGCTTGGGGTAGCTCTCGGGGCCCGCGGGCGCGACCGCCGGCTCGGCCTCGGCCGCTTCAAAGTCGTCGTCGTCCTCGGCGTAAACGCCCGGTTCGCGGATCTCGCGCCAGAGCGTGACGTCCAAAGACGCCTTGCGACTGAACAAAACCAAGATGAGCGCCAGCGCGATCGAAGCTTCGCAGGCTGCGACCGTCAGGATCACGATGGTAAAGACCTGGCCTGTCCAATTTCCGTGGTAGGCGCCAAATCCAACGAGCGTGAGGGCCACGCCTTGAAGCATCATCTCGGCGGAGAGGAACATGACGATCATGTTCCGCCTGGCCAAGAACCCGAGCATCCCCAGCGCGAAAATCGCCGCGCCGATGATCAGATAATTCGATAAAACTGCTTCACTCATGCGTATAATCTCAATTGATTCAAGCTTCAACGACTGCTCTGAGGCGGCTCAGGGGCCTTCTGGGTTGCGTTTGGAGCCGTCGGTTTGCGGCGTCCTCGCGGTCGCCAGGGAAATGGCGCCGACCAGGCTAATGAAAAGTAAGACGCCGACGGCTTCGGAAGCGAACAGGTTGTCGGTAAAGAGCGTCCCTCCCAGGCCCGCGACGTGCTTGGGAGGCCTGCCCGTGGCGGACGATCCGTCCTTGGGCCTGGCCTCGGCGGCGCCTGTCCTTGCGGTGGCGGGAACGGCTCGGGCAAGAACGATCTCGGCGTCGGTCGGGCCTCTGCCGACTTCGATCGAGCCTGCAAGGGTCTGGGGACGCGTGAGCTTGTTCTTCACTCCTCCAATCGGCAGGGCGCCCGTGGCCATGAGCAAAGAATAGAGCAGTCCGAACGCAAGCATGAAGCAGGTCAGTGAGGCCCTTGCCGGCGAGCGAGACGACCGGTCGTAAAGCGCTTGCCCCTGCTGCTGCGCCAGCATGATCACGAAAAGGAAAGTGACGATGATCGCCCCCGCGTAGACGATGACGGTGCCAGCCGCCAAGAACTGGGCCCCAGCCAAGAGGAACAATCCAGACGTTGAAAGCACGACGGCCGCGAACCAGAGCGCGCTATGGACTGGGTCTCTACTGACGATCATGAGGATAGCGCACGAGACGGAGGCCAGTCCAAACAGATAAAGAAAAACGCTCGAGAAGAAAGGTCCAGGCGCGGTCCAGGTGACCGCCAAACTAAAAACGGCCAATACGCAGAGCGCCGCACCAATCGGCCGAACGAGCGACCGACCTCGTGAGCTCGATCTGTGCGGAAGCAGCAGATACGTCCCAATCGCTCCAAAAAGCACGAACAGGAGCGCGGGCGTGAGTTCGAAGTAGTCTTTCCAGTTCACGGCGGCGGAGTCTCTTTCTGATGGACTGAGTTTGGTTCGTCGAAAACGCGAGGAATCGACCGGATATCAAGGCCTCAAAACGTCGTCAAGTTTTTCATTCGCGAAGGTTCGTCGTCCTTGGTGACGTCGTAGACCGAAAGCAGCTTGGTTTTGTCGAAGATCATCTCTTCGCGGGAAAGGCCGGTCAAGTCGTACAGGCTGGTGAGCTCGACCGCGTCGACCGGGCAGGCTTCCTCGCACATGCCGCAGAAAATGCACCTCAGCTCGTCGATGACAAAGCTCTCGGGGTATTTCTCGCGGTCGGCCCACGCAGGCGGCGCGGTGGCGCCTATGATGTCGATGCAATGGACTGGGCAAGCCGTGGCGCACATCATGCAAGCGACGCACTTGACCCTCCCCTGCTCGTCCTTGTTCAGCCTGTGCACCCCTCGGTAGTTGGCGCTGGGGACGTGCGGCTCCTCTGGATACTGCACGGTCATCGCATTCCCAGCCATCACTCCCACGATGTGACGCGCCGTCACCGCAAGCCCCTGGGCGATCTGCGGCAGGTAAGTGCGCTCGAGCATCGTCAGCTTGGGCGCCTCGAGCTTCAGTACCGCGGGATCGTTGAGTCGCATCGATTCAACCTCTTATGACAGCCGCTGAAAGAGTCCACAGCCGCGTCTAAGTCTATGAGAAGTACGAAAAAGCAATATGTACGAAAATCGTCGTCGCCACCAGGTTGATCAAGCCGAGGGGAATGAGCGACTTCCACGCCAGGGTCATCAAAGTGTCGTAACGGAACCTGGGCAGCGTCCAGCGGACCCACATGATGAAGACGATAACGGCTCCGACTTTCGCGAGCATGACGGCAAGCTTGAGGATCGCGAAGATCCAGCCGGTTTGGTGTTGGTTGAGCCCAGGCAGATCCCATCCGCCCAAGAACAGGATGACGATCAGGAAGCTCGATGTGATGACGTTCAGGTATTCACCGAGGAAGAACATGCCGAACTTCATCGCGGAATACTCCGTATGGTATCCGCCGACGAGCTCTTGTTCGGACTCAGGCAGGTCGAACGGCAGGCGATTGGTCTCGGCGAAGGAAGAGACGACGAAGAGCAAGAAACCGATCGGCTGGACGAAGATCCCCCAGACGTGCCTATCTTGCCAGTTGATGATTTCGGACAGGTCCAATGAGCGCGCCAGCAAGACCATGCCCAGCACCGAGAGCCCCATGGGGATCTCGTAGGAGATGAGCTGGGCGCTCGAGCGAAGCCCGCCTAGAAACGAGTATTTGTTGTTCGACGCCCAGCCCGCGAGCACGACCGCATAAACCCCCAAAGACCCAATCGCGAAGATGTACACGACGCCGATGTCGATTCCCGGGACGAGCTGAAATTGGATCTGCGTGCCAAAGAGAGAAGGCGCCGTTTCTCCGACCGGACCGAACGGAACGACCGCGAAGCCGATGGTTGCCGCGATGATGGCGATCATGGGCGCGAGGATGAACGTCGGTTTCGAGACGTATCTGGGAATGACGTCTTCCTTTAGGAGCATCTTGGCGCCGTCTGCCAGTGGCTGAAGGATTCCAAAAGGCCCTGCCCTGTTCGGTCCGATGCGGTCCTGAGCATAGGCTGCGATCTTGCGCTCGACCAAGATGAGGTACGCAACCGTCCCCTGGCTGACGCCGACGACCACGCCGATTTTGAGGATGAGTCCGATGAAAGCCAGCAGGGTCATGATCGGTAGGTCTCCACCGCGGAGCGCCTTCTCCGCAAGCCTGACCAGGGGTCGGAGAAAGCATGGTCGGAATGGGCGTGGTTGGGGTCGGCTGATCCGCCGACGTTGATTCCAAACGGAGGCGTTTTGCCCCCTTTGGCTTGAGCGAAAGCTGGAATCGCTTCCGCAAGCTCCGCCAGGACGTCGCTCGAAACCGGCGGACCCCCGGGTCTGCCTGAGAGAATTGCCAGGATGTCGAGATCGGGCAAAGTTCCCTCCCGAGGAGGAAGGGCTGCACTCGAATATTGAAGTCTGCCCGCGTAGTTGACGTATGAGCCGGCCTTCTCGGCGAAAGTCGAGCCCGCCAGTACGACGTCGGCCGACTGAGCCAGAGGAGTGACGTGCACATCCTGAACGATCAAGAACTTGACTCCGCCTCGGATTCGAGCGGAGGATGCTTCGTCGTACGCTGGGTCGATCGATCCGGAGATTACAAACGCGGCGGCGAACTCTCCCGAACCCATGCGCTCGACGATCTTTTCATGCTCGATCACTTCGCCCTGAAAGTGCTCGAGCACGAGCGCGACGCCCGCTCGATTGGGGCACTTCTCGGCGTGGATCGTGAAGGGACGAGGCGCGACGAAGCTGACGTCGCCTGTGCGGCCCGTAATTTTGTCAGGAGTGAAGGTTTGGTCGACGCCCGAAGTCGGAACCGGGCCCATCGCCAGGACCGAGTTCGGCGAGAGCTGCTTGAAATACTTCGCGAAGAGATAGGCCTCTTCGACCGTGACGAACGGTGAGACGACGCCGACGATCTTGGCGCCTTCCCGGGCAAGGCTCGAAAGCTCGAGAGCAGCAGCCGAGACCGCCTGGTCAATTGGCAACGAGGCCATGGATCCGTCCTTCCTGACGTACATCGCCTCGAGCAAACCGTCGTCGTTCGCGGCCTTGTAGCTATACCTGCCCTCGTCGCAGATCCAGTAGTCGTTGACGTGGGGATTGAACCTCGGCTTCATTCTCCAGAGCACGCCTTTGTTCTCCTCCGACGAGATGTTGCAACCTGTCGAGCAACGCGTGCAGATGCTATCATGCTTGGATAGAAACCAGACGCGTTGTTTGTGGAGGAAGTCTTTATCGAGCAGCGCGCCGACGGGGCAGAGGTCGACGACGTTGCCGGCGAGGGGGTTGTCGAGCGGGTGGTCGGCGAAGACGCCGATTTCGGCGTGATCGCCCCGTTTCATGACCTGGAGCTCGGACGTGTGAGTGATCTCGCGGGTGAAGCGGACGCAGCGGGTGCACATGATGCACCTATCCTGGTTGAGCTGGACGCCTTCGGAAACGTCTTTTCGCGGTTTGACGTTTCTTGTTTCGACGAATCTGTGGGTCGCTTGGCCGTGGTCGTAGCTAAAGTCTTGGAGGCCGCACTCGCCGGCTTGGTCGCAGACTGGGCAGTCGAGCGGGTGGTTGATGAGCAACAGCTCCATGATCATTCGGTGGTGTTCCTTCACCTTGGGGCTGTCGGTAACGATGACCGTCATGTCCTTCGCGGGGGTTTGGCAGGCGGGGACGAGTTTGGGGAGCATTTTGACCTCCCCTGTTTTGGGGTCGCGCGAGCCGACCTCGACCTCGCACATCCGGCAGTTGGCGACGACCGAGAGCGCGGGATGCCAGCAATAGTAGGGAATCTCGACGCCGAACCGCATCGCAGCCTGGATGGCGTTGATGTGCTCTCCGGCTGGGATCGCGTATTCGTTGCCGTTGATGAAGATGGTGGACATGAACGCGCCTTAGTGAGAACTAGCGTTACTGGTGGTTTGGGGTTGGGAGTGCGTCAGCGATGTTGGCATCGGCGCGGCTGGCAATCTCGGCGGAGCCGCCAACTGGACGACCTGGCCTTTGGCGATCTCCAGTTGCAGGGGAGTGGGAGCAAAGTCGGGGTTCTGATGGGTTTTGATATAGTCTTCGAGCTCGGTACGGAATTTCGCTACGGCGTTTTTGATCGGCCAGGCGGCGCCGTCGGCGAGCCCGCAGATCGTTGTGCCAGGGATGATGCCGAGGTTGTTGGCAAAGTGAGCCATCAAATCCAGGTCTTCGACGCGGCCTCCGCCGGCCTTGATGCGTTTGATCGCTTTGTACATCCAGCCGGTGCCTTCGCGGCAGGGCGTGCATTGGCCGCAGCTTTCGTGGGCAAAGAAGCGAGCTGTGTTGAACAGGTAGTCGATGATGGGAGTTTGGTCGTCGATGACGGTTACCGCGGCGGTGCCAAGGCCGAGGCATCCCGGTTTGCGGAGGCTTTCAAAATCGAGCGGAGTGTCGAGCTCCTCAGCCGAGAGCAGCCCCATGCTGATTCCGCCAGGGACCGCGGCTTTGGCTTTCCTTCCCTTCCAAACGCCTTGGCCGTGGACGTCGATCAACTCTCGGCAACTGACGCCCAGCGGCAGCTCGACGCAAGTTTGCTTGTTCACATGACCCGATACGCAATAAAGCTTGGGACCATAGCTCTTGGGCGTGCCGATCGATTTGAACCAATCGACGCCCCGCTCGACGATGAACGGGACGCAGCAGAGCGTCTCGACGTTGTTGACGACGGTGGGTTTGCGGAAGGCGCCTTCGACGGCGGGGAACGGCGGCTTGATCCTGGGCCAGCCGCGCTTGCCCTCGAGGCTTTCGATCAGGCCGGTTTCCTCGCCGCAGATGTAGGCGCCGGCGCCTCTGTGCAGGTGGATCTCGAGGTCGAAGCCCGAACCGAAGATGTTCTTTCCCAGCTTGCCCGCGGCTCTCGCCTCGGCGATCGCTTTTTCGAGAACGCGGTAGGCGTTGATATACTCAAAGCGTAGATACAGGTACGCGGTAGTGGCTTTGGTCGCGAAGCAGCCGATCAGAATGCCTTCGATCAAGAGGTGTGGATCCTTCTCCATGAGGATCCGGTTGTTGAAGGTCGCCGGTTCGCTCTCGTCGGCGTTGATGCACATCAACGTTTCTTTGCGGTCCTTGGGCAGGAAGCTCCATTTGAGACCGCAGGGGAAGCCCGCTCCGCCGCGGCCTCGGAGCTCGGAATCCTTGACCAGCGAGACGACCGCGTCGGGATCCATCGCCAGAGCCTTGCACGGCCTGGTAGCCTCCTCTGGACTCGTAGACTTTCAAAGTCCAGCTTTCGGGCGTTTCCCAATTTTTGCTGAGAACGGGTTCGAAACCAGCCACTTTCAGAGACTCCTCGAGGCGAGCGGAGGAAGCGCCAAGGTTTGGTTGTTGATCATGTTTCGACCGCGATCGACTTCTTGACCTTTTCGAGCATTGCGACGGCGTCGTCGTCTTCGAGGGGCCCGTAAATCGCTCCGTCGTCGCAAAGCGCGGCGGGCGCAAAGTCGCAAACGCCCAGACATTCAGCGGGCTCGATCGTCAGCGATCCGTCGGGCGTCGTTTCTCCGGCGCGACGCCCAGACGCTTCAAAGCCAGTTCCATTTGCTCCTCGCCGCCTCGAAGCATGCACGAAAGCGACCTGCAAAACCAGATGCGTCTCGCCCCGATGGGGGATTGGCTGAAGAATCCGTAGAAGCTCATCGTGTCGTGGACTTCGGCGGGGGCGATTTCTAGGATCTCGGCGATCTCGGCCATTGCCCAGAACGGCACGCACCTAAAGTGCTCGTGCACGATGTGCAGGGCAGGCAGAGTAACCGCGCGCTTGTTCGGATAGCGCGGAATGAACGCCTGGATCTCGGCTTTGAGCTTTTCGGGAAGCTTCGGCTTCGGTTGCGAACTTGTCGTCGCTGGCATCGAGTAAAACCCCTTGGGACGTTCCAAAATCCTAGCTCGCGGCTTCGGAGCTCAGCGGTCGAGCTCCGCGGCGATGATGTTGAGACTGCCCAGGACGGCCACCACGTCGGCGATCATGTGGTCTTTGATGACGTGAGGGAAGACCTGGAAGTTGACAAACGAAGGCGGTCGCGTGCGGGCCCGCCACGCGGTCTGCGTGCCGTCGGAGACGACGTAGAAGCCGAGCTCTCCGTTGGGCGATTCGACCGCGGCGTAAATCGACTCTTGGGGGGTCTCGAAACCGCGGTTGGGCATGATCAGTTCGAAATGCTGGATCAAACCCTCCATGCTGTTGTAAGTCGTTCCTTTGTCGGGCAAGGGGAACTTGTCGGCGATCGGCACGTTCACGGGCCCCGACGGCAAATTTTCGATCGCTTGCTGGACGATTGCCAAGCTCTGGCGGATCTCTTCGAAGCGAACCTGAAAACGTGCGTAGCAATCGCCCTCGTATGCGATCGGCACTTTGAAGTCGAAGTCGGAATAGGCCAGGTAAGGCTCGTCCTTGCGCAAGTCGTAAGCGACTCCGCTGGCCCGCGCGATCGGGCCCGTACAGGACAGCGCGATCGCGTCCTCGCGAGAAAGCACCCCGATTCCCCGCAGGCGATCGAGGAAAATGCGGTTCCTCATCACCAGTTTTTCAACGTCGGCCAGAGCCTTGGGCGCCGCCTGCAAAAGCATGCGGATCTTGGCGACGACCTTGTCGTTAAAATCGTAAAGAACCCCGCCGACCCGCGTATAGCCGGGGTGGAAGCGATATCCAGACATCTGTTCATAGATGTCATAGATAATCTCGCGTTGGTTGAAAGCAAACAAAAAGGCGGTGAAGGCGCCCAGATCCAAAGCGGCGGCGCCGGTGCAGAGCAGATGGTCGCTGATGCGCGAAAGCTCGCCAATGATCACCCGGATGTACTGGCAACGCTTGGTGAGCTCGATTCCCAGAAGCTTTTCAACAGCGTGGTGCCAAGCGACCTCGTTCATCGGCGGGCTGATGTAGTTCATCCGGTCGACGACCGTGACGTACTGGTTGAAGCTCAGGTGCTCTCCCAGCTTCTCGAACCCTGAATGCAGGTAACCGATGTGCGGGGTGGCGTGGACGATCCGCTCGCCGTCGAGCTCGAGCACGAGGTGCAAGGTCGTGTGGGTGGCGGGATGCTGCGGACCGAAATTGAGCGTCCAAAGATAATCCTTGGATTCGGTCGCTGACTTCGGCTCTTCGAGCAAATTCACCGGCATCGAACCAATCACGCTCCTTGCCTATGGGAAATCCGAGAGCTCATCGCTTGCGGGACGGGGACTGGGGTCACGACTCTTCGCGAGAAAGCCTTGGGAAATTGTGCCGTTCTCCACGACCGCGGAGCGGATAATCCTTTCGCAGAGGATAGGCCGCGAATTCGTCAGGCATGAGGATGCGCCTCAGGTCGGGATGCCCTTTGAAGCGGACGCCGTACATGTCGAAGACCTCGCGTTCCATCCAGTTTGCCCCAGGCCAAAGAGAGGTCGAAGAAGCGATTTCCGGCTCAGGCGCGTCTTCCAGCGCCGCTCGCACGACCACCCTTTCGCTCGTATCAAGGTTTACCAAGACGTACACCACCTCATATCTTGGCCTGGTCCTGCCCGGGTAGCCCAGGTAATCGACGCCGCCGATTTCGGCGAGCAGGCCGAATCCGGCTTCCAACTTCAGGGCGCCCAGCACTTCCAGGATTCGTTTCGGAGGAACGAACAACCTGAGCTGGCCCTGAAAGGTCGAATGCGAGACCACCCCCGCGCCGAGCGTTCGGTCGATTGTCGCCAGGATTCGGTCGTGCTGATCGTTGGTTTCGGCGGTCGTGGCTGGCATGTGTGCGTTCTAGTGTAGACGGAAGGAATCGAGACGAACCGGTCCAGCTTTTCAGGCTTTGCGCTCGCCTTGACCCACGAGCGAGGCGCCGCCCGGCAGGCGGTAGCCGAAGCGGTCTTCGTCGCCTCGTTCGGCTCGGGCGGTGGTTTCGATCGCCTCGCGTCGGTCCACGAGCATCTGTTTTTCGCGTTCGAGCATTTCAGGCAGACCGAGCCCCGAGAGCGATCCGCCGCGCTGAATCTTTTCTTGCAGGTCCATGAGCGACCTCAAGATCTGCTCGGGCCTTGGCGGGCAGCCAGGGATGTAGGCGTCGACCGGGATGAAGCGGTCGACTCCCTGGACCACCGCGTAAGTGTCGAAAATCCCGCCGGTGCTGGCGCAGGCGCCCATGCTGATGCACCATTTGGGTTCGGGCATCTGAAGCCAGATCCGCTGCAAAACGGGAAGCATCTTCATGACGACTCGGCCGGCAACGATCATCAGATCGCATTGCCTCGGACTGAAACGCATCACTTCGGCGCCAAATCGGGCAATGTCGAAGCGGCTGGCGCCGACCGCCATGAGCTCGATGCCGCAGCACGCCGTTGCGAACGGCATGGGCCAGAGGCTGTATTTTCGGCACCAACTGATCACAGCGTCGCGACGGGTCACGAATACGCTTTGTCCTAGAGCGTCGTTGACTTCGCCGGAGGTTGCGAGCCTTCCGCCCGCTGCCGTTTTGAGTAGAGTCGTCGTCGGCCCTGCGTCAAGTGGTTCTAACGCCATTGCAACACCCCCTTGCGCCAAGCATAAGCGTAGGCCGCCGTCAAGATTCCAATGAACACCAGAATGTCGAGCAGCACGAAGTTGCGGGCGTCGGGGGGAATGCCGGCAAGGACCGCCGTTTTTGCTGCAACCGAGCTGGGAGCATCGACGCCCCCGACCTGCCCTGAATCGACCGTGGCGGCCGAAACGCTCCAGTCAGCCACAGCCCAAGGGTAAAGGTAGAGCAACTCGACGTCGAACAGCAAGAAGACGATGGCAACCAGGTAGAAACGAACGTCGAACCGCTGGCGTGCATCCCCAACTGGGTTCACGCCCGACTCGTAAGGCATATCCTTGACCGCGGATTTACGCTTCGGTCCGAGTAGCGCGCTTGCTCCAAACATACCAACGCCGACGGAAATGCCCACAAGAATGAAGATGAACAGCGGCTCGAACTCGGTTCCAGGCATTCGATCAGGCTCGGTCTGATTGTGACATTGTGAAGAGTTTCACAAACTACTTCTCAAAAAATCCCGGCCCTGGGCCGGGAAGCACGAAAACCTATCTCGCTGGTCGATTCCTAACAACCGAGCGACATTGTACTGAACCAAGTCTCGGCGTCAACGAGCCAGCCGTTCGGATTATGAAAATCCGATTCAGTCGGACTTCAGACTTTTCTCGAGCAATTCACTCGGTGTTTCCGTCTTTTTCGCCTTTGGCTCTTGCGCGGAGTTGTTTGGGCGTGCAGAGTCTGGCTTTGCGGACGTGCTCGGTTTGGCGGAACTTGCTGGCTTCGAGGAGGAAGTACCACTGGAGGAACCATTGGATGCGGGAGTGGCGGGTTTGACGGCGCCAGCCCGAGATCCGGGCGCTGGTGCACTCGCGGGTCGATTTCCGGTTCGAGCGTTCGCAGGCTGAGTCGACGTTCGAGGGGCGGCCGAGCGTGTGCCGGCGGCGGTTCCCGTACGGTTGGTGCTCGAGCTCGATCCAGCGGCCCTGGGATTGGTTGCCGAGCGAGGATTCGTCGCGGGAGCCGCGCTCGACGCGCCGAGGACGAGCCGTTGCTCGAAGACGTTCTGCCCCGCGCAGGCGCTCTTGGGAGCGGCGTACCCGCGCCGACCCACCTCGAGTTCTCGGGAAAGCTGTTTTTGGAGGCGGTCGATATCGCCTTGGATCCGCGCTTGGCGCGTGGGTCGGACTCCTTCAGCAGGAGCCTTTGCTTCTCTTCAATGCTTCTTTGGGTGGCGGCGGCAGCCTGACTGGCCTTGTCGACGCGACGGTCGTCGCCGCGGTATCGGCTGGCGGCCCGACCTTGAAGCGTGGTGTGGTCCGCCCCGCCGGTGCCTCGTCTGCCCATGCCGAAATCGGTTCCGTCTTCGTCGTAGAGGCCGTCGACAAAACTCTGATAGGAATTTCGGCGGCCGCCCACTTGCGCCCTTGGAGGTAAGCCCCGCCTGGAGTGGTCCCGTAGAGTGGGAATATCGCGGAGCTAAAATCGTTGTATTGCCCGTTATAGGGAGTAAACGGGTCGTACCCATTCACCTGCATCGAGCGGGCGGTTCGAAAAAGCCCAACGCAACGAACGCAAAGATCGCGGCGATTTGGATTCCAGCCTTTTTCATCTCGAGCTCCTTCTTTACGTGTGCGTCTTATTCACTATCGATTACCAAGGTGGCAAATCTCGACTTTGACCAATGACGAGTATTCCGGCTCCGATGATTGTATCGATAGGTGGGCGTCTGACGTCACCCAAGTCCCCATTATTGCAAACAATCTTTGCATCTGGGACCTTGGCCCAGCCTTGATCTGACATTATCCTATATGGAACCGCCTCGAGTCAATCGAGCGGTAATTGGGACCCAGTGCTCGAATTCGGCGGAAGTCGGTCCAGGGAGCGGGAGATTGGCCATGCAACGTCGTTGGCTCGCGGTTCTTGTCGTCTTTACCGCGATATTCGCGATGGGCCTTGCGCAACCGCCTGATCCCGCGAAGCTCGTCGAGCAGCTTGGTTCATCCAAGTATTCCGAGCGCGAATCGGCCGCCGCCGAGCTCGAGAAGCTTGGGCCCAAGGCGCTTGCCGCGTTGCGCGACGCGACTGGCGCGAAGGACCAAGAGGTGCGGGTCCGAGCCGCCGCGATTCTCGGCAAGATCGAGTCGGGGTTGCTGGATAAACCGACTTTGGTCGAACTGGATTACCGCGAAGTCTCGATCGCCGATTTCGTCAAGAGCTTCAATTCGCGCGGCTTCGTCCAGTTGACGCTGACTTCCGACCAGCTTCCGGATTGGCGAACCACAAAGATCACGCTATCGGAGCAAGAGCCCGTTCCGTTGCTCAAAGCATTGGACCTTTTCTGCGAAGCTGCGCACGTCCGGCTCTTTCCGTTCACAGGGCCCGTTTCCGGGCGCCCACATTCTCGTTTCCAGGTGATCAAGGACCCTGTCGGTTCGTTTCCCGTTCCCCCCGTTTGTTACTCCGGTCCTTTTCGAATTGCCGTCTCGAGCGTCCATCACCACCGCGATCTGACGCTCGCTCAGCGCGACGGTCGAAACCTCGTGCAACATTCCGGCGACCGATTTTACGTGCAGATGGCGCTCTCCGCCGAAGCCAGGCTGAACCTGGGCGTCAGCGGCGAGGTGAAGGTCGATGAAGCGACGGACGACCAGGGGCGTTCGCTTTTGAAAACCACGAACCCTGGCAACGCAGGCGGGGTTCCAGGGGCCTTTCCGAACAACGTCCAGTTCGGTCAGGTGCGTTCGAACATGGTCATGAACATGAACGGTTTGAACGGCATGAACACCTACGCCTTTCAGGTGGATCTCAACTACGCGGAAAACCCGTCGGCTCAGATCAAGACCTTGAAGGGCTCGATCCCAGTGGCGATCACGGCCAGGCGCAGCGACCCGCTGTCGATCGATCTGGCCGACGCGGCGGGCAAGTCGTTTACCTGCGAGGACGCTCAGATCACCATCCACGACGTCCAATTCAGGGGAGAACAGCAACAAGTAGCGATCGATTTGACCGTCAAGCCGATCGACAACCAGCCGATTCAGCAACCGAACATGAAAATGCACGCGATTTCGTTCCCTAACTATATGAATTCCATCGAGTTGCAAGACGAGTCCGGCGAGCCCTTCCAGTGGTATTTCGAGTCGAACTCCTTCAACAATGGGGTGTCGCGGATGACGATGGTCGTCAACTCCGCGTTCAACGGCAACGCGATGGTTCAATTCAACCCCAAAGCGGGCGTTATCCCGGCGGCTGCTGAGAAAGACCAGGCCAAGGAAAAGCCGCCCGCTGAAGCGAAGCCTGCTCCCGCCCCGAGGGGCGTCGAGAACGAAGCCGTAGCCACGCCGAAGCCAGCCAATGCCGAGGAGGCAATCGCCAAGCCCTTCATCATTCAGGTGCAGAAGAAGGACATGGGGCCCCGACCTGGCCTCCCAATCGGCATTCCACAACCTGTAGGCAAGAAACGAACGGTCACTAAGTTGCTCTACCACGGAACGATACACGGCAGTGCAACCGTTCCCTTTGAATTCCACAACCTGCCGATGCCGTGAGCTGACCTCGAATCAGGCCGAGGTCCGTCGCTGAAGCGCATCTCGGCCGCGGATCCAGTGGTTGATGATCGCTTGATCGTTCAGTGCAAGAACCCCTTGCGAGCGGTCTTCCCTGCCAGGTTCTTTCGGAGCATCGACGCCGCGAAGGAACACGCAGTCCCCTTTTTGGGCTGTGGCAAGGGCGTATTCGATGGCTTTTCGGCGGTCGGGCTCGACGAACACTGCGGCTGGCCGGTCGAACCCCGAGAGCAGTTCCTCCAGCACTTCACCATCCTGCCGGTTTGCCCTTGAGCTGCTGACGATGACCAGGTCGGAGTAGCGTTCCATGGTTTCAGCGAGTGTTCTTCGGAACGACCGATCCTCACAGCCCGAGTCGCTGAGCACGCAGATGATTCTCCCCTGGAAGTGGGTTCGGAGGTCGCTGAGTGCGTATTTGAGAGCGATTGGGCTGGCAGCGTGGTCGCGACGGACCTCGAACTCGAGACCCTCCGCCAAGCTTTCGAGGCGCCCAGTCTGATTCGAGAGATTTTCGAGGCCTGCGACGATGGCCGCGGTGCGAATGCCTTGCGAGTGCGCCGCGGCCGCCGCGGCAAGCGCCCCGGAGACCGCCGACTTGCCGACAAGCCGCAAACGGACGCTCGCAGGCTTGCCGACGCCGTTGAGTCGAATGGTGGTGCTCGTTGCGTCGGTGGACTCGAGCTCGGCGTTGACGTCGGCCGGGCGGTCGACGCCGAAGGTGATGCAATCGCCGTCGAGATTCACGGCGCCCAAGAGATCGCACGTGGTGTCGTCCGCATTCAAAATCGCCGCTCCCTCTGGGGAGAGCATTCTGAAGAGGCGCGCATGGCGGCGACGTTCCTGGATCAGTGCGTCGTCGCTGGCAGGCTGTTCGGGAAAGAGGTTCGTGAGGATTGCGGTCTCGAAGACCACTCCCTCGATCGACCTCTTGGTCAGAGTTTCTCGGTCGACCGTCAGCACGCCCGCGGTGCAACGCTCTTCGGCCATCCGTGCGAGCATCCCCGCCCAGACCTCGGGTTTCCAGGGCAAAGGCGCGGTGGGCAGAACCGAGCGGCCGTCGGACCAAGAAACCTGGTCGACGTGGCCGATGCGGCCGCCGTCGGCGGTCAAAATCGATCGCAGGTACGCGGAGGCAAGGTCGACCCCAAGGCGCCCGGCGATTCCCACCAGGGGCAATTTGCGGGAAGGCTCGCCAGCAAGGGCCTGGCAGATCCTCGCGTGAGCGGAGGCCGCGTCGTGCACCACGACTTGAAGCGGAGCTGCGTTCAGGCACGCCCGTTCCAGGACGACGCCCACCGCGCCCCTTTCGAAAGCCCTGGCAATTTCGCTCTCGCCTTGCTCTTCCGACTTGGCGCTGGCGAGCGAAACATACACTTCGCCGGGTTCGATTCTGCGGCTGTCTGACGAGCAGCCCGAGACCACCAGGTCGGGACAGCCGATGAACAACGCCCCTGGAAACAAGTGGCGCAGGCTTACCGATGGAATGGCTTTCTGAGCAAACCGATCAAGGAACCAACGCGCCATCGGTTCTGGCCTCCATGCCAAACGAGGGGGATCGGCAGATCCATGTCGTCCGCCGGGCAATCCTTTCGCCCAGCCGCGCTCGAGCACTGTACGGGTCTGCCTTCAAACCCTCACGCCCCGAGAGCGGCGGCATTCTTGGCCAGGACCGAAAAAAAGGCAATCCCAAGGTTTATAATCCGCTCGGTCTGCGTTTCTAGATCCACATTTCCCAGGATACCGAAATTCGCCTCACAAGAGTGGTTTCACAGCGGTCGAGAAAGAGTGTTTTCTGGCGTCTTGACGTTGTCGGGCAAGAGCGACAGTCATCAACGTTGGTTTTGAAGACGGTTTTGGAGACTGTCTAACAACTCGGACAACGCAATTGCGAAGCCTCGGTTAGACGGTCCCCGTCCCCGGTTCAAGCCAAGCGGGAGCCTTTTTTTCAAAGGTCTCGATCTGCTTGCCGTGGCGTTCGAGCGTTACCGCAATACCGTCGGCCCCGGCGAGCAGCCGTTCGCGCTCCTCGGGAGGCGTTTCGAACACCACGCGAAGCGCGCCTCCCAAGCCCGGCGGGACGATGATGGTCTGCTCGTTCAAGTCGATAAAGATCTTACGTCGGGGGTCCTTCTCGACGCATTCTCGAAGCGTTTGCCAACGTTCCTCTGGAATTTCGATGGGTAAGAGGCCGTTCTGATAAGCGTTGCCTTCGAAAATGTCGGCGAATCCCTCTCCGACTCCCGGGGCAATCAGAGCTCGAAAGCCTGCCTGATGCACGGCCCAAACAGCGTGCTCCCGGCTCGATCCGCAGCCGAAGTTGCGGCCGACCATAAGGATCGACGCGCCTTCGTTTTCTGGCGAATTCAGCGGGAACGAAGGGTCGAGCTTGCCGGGTTTGCCCGGGTTCTCCGGGGGCGGCGCCGAACCGGGCAGGTAGCGCTTGTCCGCAAAAAAGAAGGGACCGTAGCCGCCGCGCTCGATCCGCTTAAGGTAACGGGCAGGGATGATCAAGTCGGTGTTCACGTCGGACCAGGGCAGAACCGCGGCCTTGCCGATGTGCAGCGTGAATGGTTCCATAGTTAGACGCCTTCCGCCAGAAGCTTGCGAACGTCCGTGAATCGACCGGTGACGGCGGCCGCGGCCGCCATTGCTGGACTGACCAGGTGGGTCCGCCCGCCAGGTCCTTGCCTGCCTTCGAAATTGCGGTTGCTCGTGCTCGCGGATCGCTCGCGCGGCGCCAGCTTGTCTGGGTTCATCCCCAGACACATGCTGCACCCCGACTCGCGCCACTCCGCCCCAGCCGCGAGGAACACCTTGTCCAGGCCCTCGGCGGCGGCCTGCTTGCGGACCGCTTCGCTCCCCGGAACCACCAAGACTCGCACTTTCTCATGAACCTGTCTGCCTCGTAGAACCGACGCAGCCGACCTCAAGTCTTCGATTCGACCGTTCGTGCATGAACCGATGAACACAATATCAACCGATACGCTCGAGATCGGCGTGCCCGGGGCCAGGCCCATGTATTCGAGGGCTCGCTGTGCGTCCTGTCGACTGGTGAAAGGCACGTGAGAAGGATCGGGAACAACGCCGGTCACGTCGACGGTCATCGCCGGGTTGGTGCCCCAGGTGACCTGAGGCACAAGCTTCGACGCATCGATCGATACGGTTTGGTCGAACGCGCTTTCGTCGTCGCTTGACAGCGTTCGCCAGTAGCGAACAGCGGCGTCGAAAGTTTTGCCTTTGGGAGCGTAGGGACGGTTCCCCGAGGCGATGTACTCGAAAGTGGCGTCGTCAGGGGCGATCATACCCGCACGCGCCCCCGCTTCGATCGACATGTTGCACACCGTCATTCGACCCTCCATCGAGAGGGCTCTAATCGCAGGGCCAAGGTATTCGACGACAAATCCCGTACCGCCGCCGACGCCAATTTTTCGAATGATCGCCAGAATGACGTCCTTGGGCTCGAGGCCTCGGGGCAGCACGCCGTTCACTTGAACTCCCAAGGTCCTTGGTTTTTTGCTCTGCCAAAGCGTCTGGGTCGCCAGCACGTGCTCCACCTCGCTGGTGCCGATGCCGAACGCCAGCGAACCGAACGCGCCATGGGTGCTCGTGTGGCTGTCGCCGCAGACGATCGTCTGGCCAGGCAAGGTCAGCCCAAGCTCAGGGCCAATCACGTGAACGATGCCCTGGCGTCCGCTGCCGATATCGCAGATCGTCACGCCGAACTCCGCGCAGTTTCGCCTCAACGCCTCGACCTGCTTGCGCGAAAGTTCGTCGAGAATCCTGGCTTGGTTGATCGTCGGTACGTTGTGGTCCGGCGTGGCGAACGTCAGATCGGCCCTACGGACCTTTCTGCCGGCAAGCCTAAGCCCCTCGAAGGCTTGGGCGCTCGTCACTTCGTGCGTCAGGTGCCTGTCGATGTAGAGCAGCGTTGCGTCGCCGCTGGATGCGACGACCCTGCTCGACCAGACCTTTTGAAAAAGCGTCTCTGGCATGGAATGTCTTCAGAGCTCCAAGTATCGAAAGTGAGAATATCAAGGGCGATTAAATAGCCGCCTGGTCGAGGATCTTGGCCATGGCGTCGGCGTGGTAGCTCGACCGCACGAATGGACCGCTGGCGACGTCCAGGAAGCCCAGGGCGCGGCGCGCTGGGCAAGAGCGTCGAACTCGTCTGGATGCACATAGCGTTCGACGGGGAGGTGCTTGGGGGAAGGTTGAAGGTACTGGCCGATCGTCAACAGATCGCAACCCACGGATCGTAGATCGGCCATGCATTCGATGGTTTCTTCGACCGTCTCGCCCAGACCGAGCATGATCCCGCTCTTCGAGAGAGTCTGGGGGCTGCTCTTCTTGGCGTGAGCAAGCACGCCCAGGCTGACGGCGTATTGGCTTTTTCTGCGCACCTTGCGCTGGAGCCTGGCGACGGTCTCGATGTTGTGGTTGAAGACTTCGGGCGCTGCGGAGAGGACCACGTCGATCGCGGAGGCGTCGCCGTCGAAATCGGGAGTCAGAACTTCGATGGTCGCTCCTGTGCGGGCTCTTACGGCAAGGATGCAGCGGCGAAAGTGATCCGCGCCGCCGCCGGGCAAGTCGTCCCGCGTCACCGAAGTGACGACCACATGTTTGAGCCCCAGGCGGAAGCACGCCTCGGCGAGCCTTTCGGGTTCGTCGGAGGCCAATTCCTCCGGTTTACCCCTGGGCACCGCGCAGAATCCGCAAGGCCTTGTGCAGACCTCGCCCATGATCATAAAAGTGGCTGTCTTGCGAGACCAACATTCCGAACGATTCGGGCACTTCGCGCTCTCGCAAACGGTCTCGAGGCCCAGTTCGCCGACTAACGCCTGCGTGAAGCCCATGCCCCCGGAAGCGGGGAGCGGACGCTTGAGCCAGGCGGGCAGACGCCTTGCTCGCTCGACCGAGGCGGTTGGCAAGACGGGATCCTCGAGCTCAACGACTGTGAGGCCAAACGTGTTTTCCAAGGTGTCAGGTCCGGGTCGAGGCGAAGACTGCATGGGAAGGCGCCTTTCGATCGATCGTGGGGTGCCGCGTGAACAGGTTCTCGACCGACAGGCCGAAGCGACTCTCGAAAACCCCGATCAAGGTCTCGCGGACTTTGGCCATCGGCGCGGGTCTTTGTCTGACGGCTTCCATCGAGGTCTGCCCTAGCCTGCCGCTTCCAGGGCCTGGCTCTTCCAGAAGCCGAAAGGGAGCGAGGTAGGTTCCCACGTTGAGCGTAAAGCCGTGGTACGCCACCCAACGGTTCACCGCGAGACCAACCGACGCCACTCGCTCCTTACCCAGAAATACTCCAGGCCAGCCAGGTTCGCGCCGACCATGAAGGTCGAATGCGCCGAGCAAGTTCACCAGCGAAGCGTGCGTCCCTTCAACCACTCCCTTGACGTCGATCCCCAATCGCTCGAGCGGCAGTGCAAAGTAGCCGACGAGTTGACCTGGAAGATGCAACACGCAGCCCCCGCCTCTGTTGACCCAGCGTTGCTCGAGACCCATGCTTTTGAGCTCGTCGTCGTCCGGCCTGATATGTTGCCGACTACCCGACCTGCCAATGCTGATCAAGGGAGCGTGCTCGCAGAGGACGAGATAAGCTCGTTCGGATTCGCCTGCCTCGTAGACGAGCCTGCGCTGGAGCCTTTGAGAATCTTCAAAGCCCACCTGTCCCAGCAGGTACACGTCCAGTGGATAGCCGCTCGAGCCCGACGTCATCGCGATTCCTCGACACCCCCGATTGATTCTTCGTCTTGTCGCCATTGAAACAAGTCCGCACCAACTAACAATAACATCGGTTCCACCGACCTGCCGGCGACGCGACCAACAGAACGCCATCGTAACAATTCACGTGCGGGTCTCAAAAGCCCAGAAACCCGCCACATCGTTCATAAGATTTTGGTCCGAGGCTCCCTTCGTTTTATACTCCGCGAGCCGCCCGCCTCGACTCTCGAACCAAACGTCTTGGGTTTTCCACTGGCAAGTTGATAGGTTCAACGCCTAAAACTATTAGAGTATGCGTGCAGGCGACCGCGGCCTTCTTCCATCGCCGCATCGCGCCGACTTCAGAGCTCCTCCAGGACCCCACACCGATGAAAATGCACCACCTTCGACGGGATGCGTTCGCAAAGGCAGCCCTCTTCGTTCTCTTTTCCGCTCTGGGCTTTCTTTCCCCTGGAGCTTCCGAGGCGGACGATCAACCCACACGATTGAAGGTGCTTCTCCTCGGCGATCAAGGGCACCATAAGCCCGCCGATCGAGCCAATCAAATCAAACCCATTCTCGCTGCTCGCGGAATCGACGTTGTCTATACCGAGGACGTCGCCAAGGCGCTCACCGCCGACGAACTCGAGAAATACGACGCACTGCTCGTCTACGCGAACATCGAAAAGATTTCCAAGGAGGAAGAAAAAGCCCTGCTCGCTTACGTCTCCAAAGGTGGCGCTTTCGTCCCTCTGCACTGCGCCAGCTTCTGCTTCCTCAACTCGCCTGCGTACATCGACTTGGTCGGCGCCAGTTTCAAAGACACAACACGGGAACCTTCGATACGAAAGTGGTCGACGCGGACCACCCGATCACCAAAGGCCTGTTGCCGTTTCGCACCTGGGACGAAACCTACGTTCATACGAAACACAACACCAAGGATCGGAAGGTTTTGCAGGTTCGCGCCGAGGGAACTTCAGAAGAACCTTGGACATGGGTGCGCACCGAAGGCAAAGGGCGGGTCTTCTATACAGCCTACGGGCATGACGAGCGCACCTGGGGAAACCCAGGCTTCGCCGACCTGATCGAACGAGGCATCCGCTGGGCGGTCGGCAAAGGGGAGGTGTTCGACTCCAGGCCCAAGGTCGCCTCGGGTTTGAAGCCGTTCGAATACGAAGACGCGCCTTCCGCCATCCCCAACTATCTGCCTGGCCAACGCTGGGGCACCCAGGGCGAAGCACTCACCAAGATGCAAAAGCCTCTCGACCCCGCCGAATCGATGAAGCATCTGGTCTTGCCCAGGGCGCTCGAGGCCAAGCTCTTTGCGAGTGAACCGGAAATCTCCAAGCCGCTCTGCCTGGCTTGGGATCATCAAGGCAGACTCTGGATCGCCGAAAGCTCCGACTACCCCAACAACAAGCGGCCAGGCCAGCCTGGCAACGACCGAATCAAAATCTGCGAAGACACCGATGGCGACGGCAAAGCCGACAAGTTCACCGTCTTCGCCGATGGCCTCAACATTCCCACGAGCATTACGTTTGCGAACGGCGGGGCGATCGTCCTACAGGCGCCCGACCTATTGTTCTTGAAAGACGCCGACGGCGACGGCAAGGCCGAAATCAAAAAGACGTTGTTCTCCGGCTGGGGCACAAGCGATACGCACGCAGGCCCGAGCAATTTGAAGTATGGTCTCGACAACTGGATCTACGGGATCGTCGGTTACTCAGCCTTCGAAGGAACCGTCGGCGGAGAGCATCATCGCTTCGGTCAGGGCATGTACAGGTTCAAGCCCGACGGTTCGAAGCTCGAGTTCCTCCGCAGCACGAACAACAACTCCTGGGGCGTGGGGTTCAGCGAAGAAGGCCTGCTCTTCGGTTCCACCGCCAACGGCTGCCCGAGCGTCTTCCTGCCGATCCCCAACCGCTATTACGAGGCAGTGCGAGGTTGGTCTGCTCATGTGCTTCAGAGCATCGCCGATTCGAACCGGTTCCAACCGATCACCGAAAAGGTGCGCCAGGTCGATTGGCACGGCGGCTTCACCGCGGCGGCTGGGCACGCTCTCTACACAGCCCGGGCTTATCCCAAGGAATACTGGAACTCGAAGGCGTTCGTCGCCGAGCCCACGGGCCACCTGATCGCGACGTTCGATCTCGAGCCTCGCGGGACCGACTTCGCCGCCCACTACGCTTGGAACTTGCTTGCCAGTGACGACGAATGGACCGCCCCCATCGCCGCCGAAGTTGGGCCCGACGGGTTCGTCTGGGTGATCGATTGGTACAACTTCATCGTCCAGCACAACCCAACGCCCCAGGGCTTCAAGACCGGCAAAGGCAACGCCTACGAAACTCCACTGCGCGATAAAGTCCACGGCCGCATCTACCGACTCGTCGCCAAGAACGCCCAGCCGCCTGCCAAGATCAAGCTCGACCCTGCCGACGAGCAAGGACTCGTCAGCGCACTCAAGAGCGACAACATGTTCTGGCGTCAGCACGCCCAAAGGCTTCTGGTCGAACGCGGCAAGGCCGACGTTGCGCCGCGCTTTTGGCTATGGCTGCCGATCCCGGCGTCGATGCGATCGGGCTCAATACCGCCGCGATCCACGCCCTCTGGACGCTGAAGGGATTGGGCGTCGACGACGAGAAATTCCGGACCGTCTCGACAAGCGGACTCAAGCATGCCTCAGCCGGCGTCCGTCGCAACTCGCTCGCCGTCTTGCCTCGAGACGATGCCTCAACCGCTGCAATCCTTGCCTCCGGCGTTCTGAATGACAAAGCCCCTCAAGTTCGGCTCGAAGCTCTCTTGGTTCTTTCCGAGGTTCCGAAATCGGAAGCCGCTGCCAAGGCGATCGCCGAGCTAGTCGCGGGCGGGTCGCTGGCCAACGACCGCTGGCTTCCCGACGCCGCGACCGCGGCCGCTGCCAAGCACGACGTCCTCTTCCTGAAGGCGATCGCGACGACCAAGATCGACAAATCGGCCGAGGCTCTGGCATCGGCGATTTCCTCGAGGATCGCCGAGCACTTTGCACGCGGCGGATCGGATGATTCGCTCGTCAACCTCATCGCAGCCCTTCCCAAGGCCGATCCTGGAATCGCAGCCTCAATTGTTGCCGGCCTTTCCAAAGGTTGGCCCAAGGACGCAACGGTCAAACTCGATGAGAAGAGCGAAGAAGCCCTCGGCATACTGCTCAAAGAGCTTCCTTCCGAATCGAAAGGCCAGCTCGTTCGCCTTGCGAACCGTTGGGGCAGCAAGAAGCTCGAAGAGTTTGGCGCCGAGATCGCCGCTGGACTGCTCGAAACCATTCGAGACGATTCCAAGAGCGAATCTGCCCGAAGTGCAGCCGCTGCCCAGTTTGTCGAGTTCAGGGCGGGCGATGCCGCGGCAGTTGGCGAAATCCTCGATCTGATCACCCCCAAGTCCTCCCCTGCCCTTGCGACGGCTCTGGTGGATGCAGTTGCCAAGAGCTCGGCGCCGGAGGCTGGGAAGGAATTGATCGAACGGCTTTCTGGCTTCACCCCGTCAGTCAGGCCCGCCTCGCTCAAGGTTCTCTTGAGCCGAAACGACTGGGCAACGGCTTTGGTGGACGCGATCGAGACCGGCAAAGTCGTTCCAACAGAGCTCTCTCTCGACCAGAAGCAAGCGCTTTTGACAAGTTCGAGCGGAAGATTGGCAGCACGAGCCAAGCGGCTACTCGATAAGAGCGGTGGGCTTCCGGATCCCGATAGGCAAAAGGTGATCGACGCTCTTTCGCCGATCGTTATGGAGGGCGGTAGCGCCACACGGGGCAAAGAGGTCTTCAAGCAACAGTGTTTGAAGTGCCATACGCATTCTGGTGAAGGGGGCAAGGTCGGGCCCGATCTGACGGGAATGGCTGCGCATCCGAGGGCTGAGTTGCTTATCCACGTTTTGGATCCGAGTCGTAGCGTCGAGGGCAATTTCGTTCAGTACAACGTGGCGACAAGTGAGGGCCAGGTCTTCACAGGGCTCTTGGCTTCGGAAACCAAGACGACCGTCGAGATCCTTGACGCCGAGGGCAAGTCGCACGTCTTGCAGAGGGCAGACGTCGAGGAATTGAGGGCTTCGAAGAAGTCGCTGATGCCTGAGGGCTTTGAGAAGCAGATCCCCGTCGAAGCCTTGACCGACCTTTTGGCATTCCTTACGGCCAGGGGCAAGTATCTGCCCTTGGACCTCCGAGGCGCGGTGACGGCTGTGAGCACCCGGGGCATGTTTTACAACGAAGACGCGCCGATGGAGCGTTTGGTGTTCCCGGATTGGTCGCCCAAGACGTTCGAAGGCGTTCCGTTTTACCTGATCGACCCGCGCGGCGACCGCGTCAAAAACGCGATTTTACTTCACGGGCCCGACGGTACGATCACGTCGAAGATGCCCAAGCACGTTGAGATCCCGTGCAACGCTCCAGCACGCACGATCCACATTCTAGGAGGAATTGGCGGTTGGGCATTTCCTTATGGGGAAAAGGGCAGCGTCTCGATGATCGTCCGGTTGCACTACAAGGGCGGCCAGACGGAGGATCATGTGCTCAAGAACGGAGTCGAGGTTGCGGACTACATCCGCGAGGTCGACGTACCGGGCTCGAAGCTCGCATTCCGCTTGGGCGGCCGGCAGGTGCGTTACCTGGCGATCCATCCCCAGAAGAAGGACGTCATCGAGCGGATCGAGCTCGTGAAGGGCCCGGACGATACCGCCCCGGTCGTCATGGCGGTGACGCTCGAAGGGGAAGAGTAAGAGTAAGCGCGTCCCACGACACGCCTTCCGGTCTGGTCTGGTTCGGCGTAGGGGCGATGCCCTGTCAGAGTGAAATCCGCCGCAGGAGGACCCTCTGCTCTGCCCCGGTTCGTCTTCGTCCACTGCTCCGCTCCTTCCCTGCTCCGGGTCGTCGTCGTCGCCCTACGGTCTGCTCTACGCAAACTACCTGGTTTTCAAGTGACCCATCTCTGTATGGTTTTAAGCGCCATCTGACACAATGCCCAGAACACGGCCCTAGAAATCCTCTGACGACCTCTCAGCTCAGACTACGATACAAACTTGGGGTTTCTACGATCTGCTCCTTCTTCGATCTACTCTCCTAGCTGCACGAACAAATAATTAGAACTCATGAGTCGAGAGTATGAGGTTGTATTTCTGGACGAACTTTCTCCTGAAAGGCAACGAAGCACCCTCCGACAGCTCCGTAGATTGCAAGCAAGTATGACACTCCCTCTTCACATAGGGTTCCGTAGTCAGTGTAGGCACGGGGCACTTCGTTCGAACCTGTTGGATGATCTTTGTGAAGTACTTGGCACTCACTTCTCGAGTGTCGGCCGGGCAGTTGTGACGCTCCAGAGGGGAGAGGTAGTTGGATTCCTCAAGGCTCCGATCCGTGTTCCTAACTGGCTCGCAAAGGCGGCAAATCGTCTGACGGTTCGGTCGCTAAAAGCACGGGACTCTGTAGAACTACTATTAGCGATTCCTGGCCTAACTATTTGGTGCGTGAACTCGATGGGGGTCAAACGTTCCCATCAGGGCCAGGGCATTCCGAGGCGATTGGTTAGCCAGGCCATCAAGCAGTCGACACGGCCAACTATTGTCGTGACCGGCCACGAGTCCGCCAATCTCGCATCTCGTCGCCTACACGAAACGCTGGGCCTTGGTACACCATGTCGAGTTCGAGTGCTCCATCTGGAGTTCTGCGTCTATTTCCTCTTCTTGAACATACCCGTTGGCAGCGGACCGTCTTTGAAGGACGCCCAAGCTACTCCATGATCTATCACCTCGTGACAAATTCGAAGCAGATGTCTTGGCTCCTCGGCAATGGCAAGGTACAGATCTCGAGTAATCTCCGAGATCTGGGCCAAACTGATCGGTAGAGTGATCGATGATTGATGAGGTTGGACGGTTGGTTCGCCTTGATGAGCGGGACGGCGACTTGCTTATTTACCTGCTCGGTCGGGCTTTAAGCCGGCTGAAGAACATACCAGATTCCAGCTAATGAACCCTCAGCGAACATATTTCTGGATCAGTTTGATCCAAGACGTCCTGTTAGAAACTACAAACCGATAACCGGAACCCTGCTTGGTAGATAATAGGATCGAATTCGGAAAGACCGGAATCAAACTCAAAAACAAGGTCCACGCCGTTTGAGCAAACACAATGTCTCGCAAATTGATGACCTCAATATGTTTTTGAACGTTCTGTGTATGGGGCTCAAAGATCAAACGCAGATCGGTGAGGTACAGCCATCCGCCTACCGTCTCGATGCCACGCTGGAGATTGGCGGCACCATCCTTGACTGGAACTTCATCTTTTAGCGATTGGGTTTTCATTGTTTGCTTGTCTTAAGATGGTGATGGAGGCTTGGCCCCACATTGCCTTAGATTAGAACGCTGACGGGTAAGATTTCAAACAATGCCTTTTCGAACGCAAAAAGCACTGCATCAAAATCCACATGAGGAACGTCTGGGATAAATCGCGATGTCGCATCCTGCTTCAATCGCGCCAATAGTTTAGAGATCTCATTCGAGACGTTAAGAGGGTCCCCTGTTCGCTCGCGGAGTGCGAGTAGCGAGTCGCGGAGAGTTTCGCAGAAACCCATAAAAGCTGCCATTCGACGACGCCTTGAGAGGCCCTCGGTCAAGTGTACGGTATAGCGGAAATAAAAGACGAAGGGGTTGGAATCTCCTCCTCTCGACAAGAAAAGCGTAAACGGTGTCACGCGGTCGTCTTCTGCATCCTCATAAATATCCCAGAGATCGTCGCCAAGTTGGTTGAATAGAGAACGAACAAGGCAACGTGACGTGGTATTGTCATCAACGTTAATGCCACATATTTTCATCGTTACAATACGTACAAGTGTAGCTTTTAATGCTGTATCAATCATCACATCGCTTGCTATAGTTTCCAAGTTTCCCGGCGCCAGCGTCGAAATACGTCTCTGCGAATCTCTCCGATGTGATTCGAGTAGGTTTCCGAGAATGTTGCGAGTCATAGCGAGACGAGCGGCCGGAACAAGGGACATGACCTCAGTTAGCCTCTCGGAGACTTCGCGGACGCTCGGATCACCAACTCCACTGCCTGTTTCCATCCACGAAATAGGGTTACGGCCGGAAAAGAGATCGCCCAGCACAGATGTAAGCTGTTCGCGCACAGTCGATTCGGTCGAGGAACTGTCGAGCACGTTGTCCACCAACGGATATGTGACGCCCCAGGAATACGCCAGTTTAAGGGTGTTGAAAATAAACTCCACATTGTCTGCTTCGTGAACCTCACGCACCGACGTTCGACCAGCGATCGTGCCGAATGCGACCTTGAAAAGCTTGATAACGCCATGATTGGATAAGGACTGCTCCGGCATTGCCGCCATCAGTCCGGTGGCACGCCGGTCGACGTATTCTTCAATGCGGCTCAGTAGGTCTAGCCAATTTGGTTCTGTCAACTCGTGTGCCGACGGGAAGAGAACTAAGATGGCGACCGCGATGAGCCGGCGGACGATGGGGTGGCGTAGTAGCGGGGCAACGCCGCGCTCGGGATGGCGTCCAACTGTCCGCCATATGATGAACCTAATGACAGCGACAACGAGTTTTGTTTTCGAACGAAACATGAAACGGTGCCATGCAATTCCAGCGCAAGCCAGGAACGATAGCCGACGCATCCGATGACCCAAGAGAAGGTTGCTGTAAACCTTCCTGAGATGCACAAGCGGATCAATATTGAATCGGAGCCGAATCTTCCAGAAGGGCAAGTTCAGCGTGCAGTTGGAGTGGCGCCCGAGATTCCGCAACAATTGGGAAATAAACAATGGAATCTGAGTGTCGTATCGGTTCGCACCCTCGAAATCCTCGCCTTCTTGGACGCTCAGGTAAGCAGTAACATATGATCGTATGCGGCATTGAAGGAACAATTCCAGCAATGCTGCCTCGAAGGAGGATTGCGGCTCGACTCGTGAGCGAAGCTCGGAGAAATATCGTCTCGCGAAGAACCTGGCAAGCCGCTCCAAGTAGCTTTCTCCGACCATAGTGTCATGGTCAGGATCGGCTATCTTGCACTTTACAGATTCAATCCACTGGCCAGCCAGGCGACTGAGTTCGCTATAGGTAAAGTCGCAAAAATTCTCCGTATCCGTGAGTCTTCCAAAGACTTCGTCGGTTAGCACTTGTTTGTGCATCTAATTCCCAGACGCTGTTAAAGCCGCTGAACGGCCCTGTGTCTCAGGACTGTGCACTTTGGTCGGCTGGAGGGCGATTATCTGCCTCTGTCGGAGAGGTGGGAATCGCACTCCCAGAGGGAGTTTGGCCCGCATCTACAACGATCGTTGTCTCATTCAGACCGAGAGGTAGTGGTGGCGGCTGAGCAGGCCCGCCCCCCCCCCCCCGCAGCAGCCGATGGCACCACCTGTGGCCAATGAGCCAAATTGGACTAGATGGTTGTTAGCAGCGCCAATCAGATCGCTCCGATACGTCTGATAAGATCGGCGACAGCGCTCGAACTGACTAACGATGACTGGGATGGCCTGCGAAAGTGTCGCGTTGAAAAGAGCATTTTCTGCCACCTCGGAACAACTTGGTTCGCGGGTCAATGAGCCGTGGGCACACACGAACCCTTTCCAAGGAGAAAGCCAGCGGCGATACGAAGCCACGCACAAGTAGGCGACCAAGGCCAGAAGGCGGTCAACGGGCCGGAAGACGTAAGCTGCGATCGATGCTAGCCTCATGACATTCTCGTTTTGATAAGCTATGGAATCGACGATGGTTCGTTGAAATAGAACGCCATTAGCGTTTGAGTTCGAACCAAGTTGAGTCGAGCCAAGGGCGGAGTTTGAGCGTGCCGAGATCAACTTGTACTTCGTATCGCTTCTCTTGCTCGGGCTTCAGGATATTGTCACGCAAGCAACGGACTTCGTGGCCCTTGCCATCCTTCGGAGATATGATGAGAAATGTACCGGTCGTAGCAACATTATCGATCCGCACCCAAGTCCCATCGTCTCGAAACTCGAATGAGTGTCCGTTTCCATATTTCCAAATGCCAAATAAGCGAGGGGCAAATCGCGTAAGTTCGTAGATATGCCCGCCCCCTACCAACTTGAGGCGATTCCTATTCACTTCGTATGAAAAAATCTTATTAGCCTGTATAGATGTAAACCTGATGGTTTTATTATCTAAGAGTTCGTAGGTGTACTGCTTGAACTCTCTACCAGAGGTCTGACTCATCGATCTATCATTGTGAAAATCAAGTATAAGATTGTTCTCGCCGGTCCATCTACCGATCAGAGGGTTCGCGCAAATTAGCTCGACTCGCTGTCTGTCATGTTCATTCACGAATGCAAGGCAGGTGTCCTTGAGCGCATAGGGCTGCCACCTGGGTTGAATCGTAAAGGATCGGCTCAGGTAGTCAAAACAAGACGCCGACTCGTGCATCATGGATTTGACGCAGGCGTAATCGTAAAGCAACCACGGATCGTCGGGAGAACCTTTGAGCAACTGATCCATGATCCCATTTGCTTCTTGGCCTCGTCCGGCGAGTGCGCAAGCCCTGGCGTAAACAACTTTGATATCACGCGGCCACCTTGCGTCCTTCTTGTCGACGCAATCGCGTGCCTTGCGATAGTAGTTTACCGATAGGGACGCAAGCTCAACCCCTCTATCGTTTGATTGACGAGCCCCAAACTCGGCGACTCGCGCCGCCGTCAACAAGAGTTCCATTCGATCCAGGTCGAGAATATCCACTTCTACGTCAAAATCTTGAGGCACTAGCTCCGCCGCCTTTGCAAGAGCCTCAACCGCCAGACTTGGATTCGCCTCCGCGTTTTGCATACCGAACGCGGCATGAAGGAAAGAATCATTGGGACGCAAGTTCTGTTGCTCCTTGAAGGGCATTCCAAGCGATCCGTCGAAACCGACTTCACTTCCCCATCCGTACTTCAGTGGTCCGCCAAGAATCCTGGCGAGGTCATGAAGGCTTTGCGCGTAGAAGCGTAATGACGAGTAAGAATGTCGATGCGTTGAAGTGTTGCGGTTTTTACCGCGTCGTCAATTCTCGCGTGTGCGACGCTGTCGCGGTAACCGTAAATCTCGGCCAAAGCGGTCTTGCCAACACCATAGAGGAGACCAAGACTTGCGCCAGTCGCTCCGCCAATGGCGCCTCCCAAAACAGTACCCACGCCAGGGTAGACACTCCCAATCGTACCTCCAATCGGCCCCCCGATTGTGGCGCCTGCTGCACCGGCGTTGAGGATATCAACTCCCTGTTCAGCCACCGAAACAAAGATGTGCTGCTGGGAGGGGCGAGCCACATTGCCAACTAGATTGTAGAGCACGACCTCTTTCAAGAATTCCTCGTATTCTTTGAGCAATTCCAAAACATCCCCATAAGCCCGGATCACGTCTTCGTCCAGCTTGTATGCTTCCGCAGTCAGCTTGAAAGCCTTCAACCGCTTGCGTGTCGTGTACACCCATATACCCATTTCGACGGGAGCGTCCGAGGGTGGCTTCCAAGTCTCGATGGTCTGCTCCAAGTTGCGCATCAAATAAAGATTGACGGCAACTTTGTGCTCGCGATCTTCGATACGAACTCGCGTCTGCGCGAATACCTCGTCGCAGGGGAGCGCGAACGAAGCCAGAAAAACGATAGCGCATACACTTGAGCGGCGAGCGATGGATCCTCGCATTTTGGGCTATCTCCTCGGGACGCCAACGAGGTGACACGGTATGATGATAACCAACGATATGTTCGGTTGGTAAGACAGCTCCGGCTAAATTCGCCACGGGTCGTCCGTTCGCCCAAGTGGTCGACGTAAAGCTAGTGCCGACAAAGGCTTGGGTACAATTACGGCGTTGGGAATTACAGCGCCCGGCTTCTGAACCGTCATCGCATCCGCTCCCCAGATTGCGAGCGTCGATGGAACCGGTGCGCTCAGGCTATGGCTGTCGTCTCCGAATCGAACTTGCCTTCTTAGGAAACAGACTTCCGTAGTCCCCGTGAGAAGTGGAAGTCCCATACAGCCCAACTCTGCGGCAAATCCCGGGCAGGCATTCATAATGTATTGGCCCAGCGTGATCTTGAGTTTCTCGAGCAAACCGAAACTAACTCTCAAGGCCATTCTTACACGTGACGATTTAACGCATTCGTGCCAATACCGATGCAAGGGAGGGCGGCGTCATGCCGCCCCTGCTTCGGTCTTGGCCCCTGGGCAGGCGCTCGGGTCGTGTCGCCACGGAGCCCTATCCTCCTCCCAGGCCAACAGTGATTCTAGCGCCTGGATGCGAGCAAAGCAAACCTCCTATCCCGCCTGAAGGGCCTGACGCGCTGAGAGTCGCCTCGCGCAGGCGCCTCGCGCGAGCCTCTTCCGGCTTGCGATCTCGCTCTTCCCATATCACTTGGTCGAGGCCTGAAATCCTATCCGTCGGCGTCACGTAGCCGATGGCGCTGTGGAGTCGCGTGTTGTTGTAGGAGGCCCGATCGCAGGCCCGATCGCAGACACACTGAATTCGAGACTCTGAATTCGAGACTCTCTCGACCAGAAGCAAGCGCTTTTGACAAGTTCGAGCGGAAGATTGGCAGCTTGAGCCAAGCGGCTACTCGATAAGAGCGGTGGGCTTCCGGATCCCGATAGGCAAAAGGTGATCGACGCGCTTTCGCCGATCGTCATGGAGGGCGGAAAGCGCCATGCGCGGCAAGGAGGTCTTCAAACAACAGTGCTTGAAGTGCCATACGCATTCCGGAGAGGGGGGCAAGGTCGGGCCCGATCTGACGGGAATGGCTGCGCATCCGAGGGCTGAACTCCTCATCCACGTTTTGGACCCCAGCCGCAGCGTCGAAGGCAATTTCGTCCAGTACAACGTCGCGACCAGCGAGGGCCAGGTGTTCACAGGGCTCTTGGCTTCGGAAACCAAGACGACCGTCGAGATCCTGGACGCCGAGGGCAAGTCGCACGTCTTGCAACGGGCGGACGTCGAGGAATTAAGGGCTTCGAAGAAGTCGCTGATGCCTGAAGGCTTCGAGAAGCAGATTCCTGCCGAATCGCTGACCGATCTGCTCGCGTTCCTCACGGCAAGGGGCAAGTATTTGCCTTTGGACCTTCGAGGCGCAGTGACGGCTGTGAGCACCCGGGGCATGTTCTATAACGAAGATGCTCCGCTCGAGCGTTTGGTCTTCCGGGATTGGTCTCCCAAGACGTTCGAAGGCGTTCCGTTCCACCTGATCGACCCGCGCGGCGACCGCGTCAAGAACGCGATCCTACTGCACGGGCCCGACGGTACAATCACTTCGAAAATGCTCAAGAACGTCGAGATTCCGTGCAACGCCCCAGCACGCACGATCCACATCCTGGGAGGAGTTGGCGGTTGGGCGTTCCCTTATGGAGAGAAGGGCAGCGTCTCGATGATCGTCCGGTTGCACTACAAGGGCGGCCAGACGGAAGATCATGTGCTCAAGAACGGAGTTGAGGTTGCGGACTACATCCGCGAGGTCGACGTGCCGGGCTCGAAGCTCGCATTCCGCTTGGGCGGCCGGCAGGTGCGTTACCTGGCGATCCATCCTCAGAAGAAGGACGTCATCGAGCGGATCGAGCTCGTGAAGGGACCGGACGATACCGCCCCGGTCGTCATGGCGGTGACGCTCGAAGGGGAAGAGTAAGGCGCGTCCCCCTGAGACGCCCTCTGCTCTGCTCCGGTCCGGTGTCGTCGCCCAACGGTCTTCTCCGGTCCGTTGTAGGGGCGAGCCCTGCGATGCCCTCTGCTCTCCGGTCCGGTGTCGTCGCCCTACGGTATGCTCCGGTCCGGCGTAGGGGCGAGCCCCTGCGATGCCCTCTGCTCCGGTCCGGTGTCGTCGCCCGATGGTTTTCTCTGGTTCGGTGTAGGGGCGCGTCCCCCGACACGCCCTCTTCTCTGCTCCGCTTTGGTGTACGGGCGTTGCAATGCCGTCGCCCGTCGGTCTGCTCCGGTCCGGTGTAGGGTCTGACGATGCAACTCCGTGCGGCGAAAAGTTCTCCGCTCTTCCCGCCCTGAGCGGTCGAAGATTCTGAGGGGTTCTGCATCCAAACGCTTATGAGAGCGTCGGCGGAATGTGGGTGTCCTTAATCATCCTAAATCGAGTAGGAAGCACCACAAGGTGAGATGCAAGAGTCTGGCGAAGAGTTCGACGGCGACGAGCCTCCAAGTCGCATCGAAGGATGACACGCCCTGCTCGACTCGTAAACGTCCGTTGGGCATAAACAAAAGTTCACTAGAAGACCTTGGAAGCAATTCAGGGGACATTTTGAATTGCGCGACTCACCAGAGTTCTCATGTTCCCTATTTCGCCGATCATTTCCGTCCGCGTGGTCTTAATGTCAACATTCCTATGATGGGAGAACTCGTTACGCAAGCGAGTATATATAGTTTCATCATTATTCGGCTTTTGGGTCCTCTGTTTTGGCCGACGGGGTTTCGGCGACTTTGGGACCTTTGGGTCGAACGAGGTGATAAACTCGTCAACAGAGTCTTGGTTGTCCCCGTAGATCTGCAGGAGAATTTGGTAGAGCCTTAAGAACTCTTCCACTTCGTTTGGTGAGGATCGAGCTGACGCGTACTGGTAGAAATACCTATCGCGTGGGCTTTGGGGTCGCTCGAGTTCATGCTTTAGGTTCTCGCTACTAACATTTCTCGTTGTGGAATTGTTTCCTGGTGACTCGTCAGCTTTTACACCCTCTATGTCAACTTCGCCAGCTGGCGCATTAATGCATGTGAAAAGCCCCGGCCTAAATCTGACCCCGTCAAACGCAACTTGATGCAGGAATGCGATTCTATCGAGAACGAGACGCGTTACCTCGGATGCAAGGCTTTGTCCTATTGTGGGAGACGGTACTAAGAGCTCAACGGCCCCTCTGAGCCGCCTAACTCCTGAAGCCTTGATCGTGACCTCTTTGACTCCGGGAAAACCTTGAGGGACAAATGCAGTTCTTTTAAAGATGAGTGTATGTTGCTTAAAACGGGCGCTGAAGTACACAATCCCTGAGAACATTGGTTCGACGCTCCCCTCAAGGTTATTATGGCTCTCAGCGACTTTTCATCCACATCTATTCTCAGCGTCATCGGTTCGGTCTCCGCATTTTCCCACGCGCCGAGCAAGGTTTCACCGTAGACACGAAACGCCTTCTCTCCGTTCACGCCAGAAGCCAAGAAGACGAAGCCCTGCGAATCGGGCGCAATGAATGCCTCGAAGTTGCCAAAGGGCGAGCCGGAGCGTCTCATACGGTTGTGGATGATACGAGAGAGTCTCAGAAAGCCTCGGTCAGACTGAGTGCGCAACTCTAATCCTGGGCAGGCGATCAGATGACCTCGATATAAGACGAGCCCGAAAACTTCCCCCATCTTTCCCATTGTGGAATTTCAAGATTTCTTGCCGGTTTTCGCCCGGAAGCGCAACTATCACTGAATCAAAGCAAAGTCGGTGCGCTCTTTTTCAATCCGGATGTTGGTCAAGATAGCGGCTGCCAACGTGCGGCACGCCGCATTCGAGAGGATGGCGCTTTGGCCCAGCGCGGAGGGAGCCTGGGAACGAGAGGACGAGAACTCCACCACGGACAGTGCTGCTCACTAGTGATGAGAATCCGCCAAGCCAAAAGCCTCACCCCATTTTCATTGGCTGATGCAGAGCTCGCAGGTTCAAAACCCGCAAATTGAAATTGGGTTCCCGCCTTCGGCGGATCTTCGACGTTTGGTAGAATCGACGAAGTGACTTTGGGGCAAGGGACTTACGTCAAGCGGGGCGATCAACGGTTCGATTTGGGTTCCCGCCTTCGGCGGATCTTCGACGTTTGGTAGAATCGACGAAGGAGCTTTGAAATTAAGGAGTTACGTCAAGTGGCGCATTTATCGTTTCGTCTTGGGTTCGTTTGGTAATTCTCGCTCGGGCTCGACCAGGTTGCAGTTCGAGGGGGGGGACGGCTTCTGAATCACCTTCGATTTGGGTTCGTTTGGTAAATTGACGAAGTGTCTTTGGGACGAAGGAGTTACGTCAAACGGAGCGATCAGAATTTCGATCTGGGTTCGTTTGGTAGAATTGACGAAGGGGCTCACGGCTTAAGGATTTGCGTCATTCGGGTCGCCTCGAGAGTCACCTGTGGTTTTTGGTCGATCACGGCCCAGGGGCTTTCGCCGCCTGGCTATTGACGTCGGCCCCTCGCGGGGCCAATAGGATTTTGGAATGGGGAGCGTCGTGCGTCATTCCAGGGACGTCCGCAGACTTCGCCGCCTGGCTATTGGCCAAGGCCCCTCCCTGGGCCAGGAGGATTTGGAAGGCGGAGCCGGCTTGGGCAAACGCGGAGAGCCTAGACTGAGGGTCGCGAGCGAGAGACTGGTTGGATATAATCAAGCTTGCAGTTCGCAGTCCCGCCAAACCACCCTGCCCCGCGAGGTCTGGAATCCTGATGGCTTTCCCCCTCCTTCGCGAATTTCGTTTACTGATGTCGGCGATCGGGTTCGCTGTTCTGCCGAGCTTGGCATTGGCCCAGTTCCCAGAGCCTCGGCTTGATTCGATCTTCCCGGCCGGGGGCCAAGCAGGATCAACGTTTGAAGTCGAACTGACGGGTCCGGAACTCGAAGGCCTGGGCGGTCAGGGCCTTTGGTTCAGCCACCAGGGCATTCGAGCGTTCAAGCTCAAGGATCGATCGTTCGTGGTTGCGATCGCGACGGGCGTGCCCAACGGCTCGCACGAAGTGCGGGTCCGAGGGTCTCTCGGCATCTCGAATCCTCGCGCCTTTGTCGTGGGGACTCGGCCAGAATCGAATGAGAAGGAACCGAACAACACTGCCCAGGAAGCCAACGCAATCGCCCTTGGTTCGACCGTGAACGGCAGGATCTCGAGCGAGCTCGACCTCGATTGCTTTGCCTTCGAAGGAAAGAAGGGCGCCAGGGTTCTGGTGGTCGTCGAAGGTTTTGGCATCGATTCGAGGATCGACCCCTCAGCCGAGCTCGTGGATCCCGAGGGTAAGCGGATCGGCGTCAGTGGGAATGCTCGAGCCTCGGAACCGATGATGGACGTCGTCTTGCCTGCCGACGGTCGATACGTCGTGAAACTCAGAGACATGGTCTACGGAGGCTCGTCTCAGCATTTCTATCGCTTGAGCGTCCACGAAGGGCCTTGGGTCGACTCGGTCTTTCCGCCGGTTGCGATGTCTGGCAAACCGGTCGAGCTGACGCTCATCGGTCGAAACCTGGGCGGAGGGTTGGTTCCAGAGTTGGCGATTAGGGGTGCCAAGCTCGAGCGAAAGGTCGTCTCGATCGTGGCGCCGACCTTAAGCGAGTTGCCAGCGAATGCCTCAGGCTTTCTGCCTCATTTCGCGGCCGGCAGGATGGGCTTCGAGTACCGATATACGACGCCTCAGGGTGAATCGAACCCTGCGTTCATCGCCCTCTCCGACGAGGAGGTGGTCGCCGAGGTCGAACCCAACGACGATCCGCGCAAGCCTCAGTCGGTTTCTCCTCCTTGCACCATTGCGGGCAGGTTCGGCAGCGTCGGCGATGTCGATACGTTTCGATTCACTGCGAAGAAGGGCGAGGTTTGGTGGATCGAGGCAGCGGCCGAGAGGAACGGGTCGGAGGCAGACCCTTCGTTCGTGGTCCAAAGGGTCCCGGACAAAGGAGAGCTTCAAGAGCTCCTCGAAGCCGAGGATTGGCCCGATCCTGGCGGAGCCATACGCTTTCCTGCACCTTCGGTCGACGCCGTTGCCCGTTTCGAAGTCCCAGAGGACGGAGTCTATCAGGTCCAGGCGAGGGACCTTTATAGTTCGCAGCGCGGCGACGCCAAGCTCACATACACCCTCCAAATTCGCAGGCCCAAGCCCGACTTTCGGCTTGTCGTCATGCCTGTTACCGAGGGCCCCGACCTCGCACCTCGAGGAGTGACACTGCGTGCGGGTGGACGCGCAAGGGCGTGGGTGCTGGCCTCCAGGCTCGATGGATTCAACGACGCAATACGCGTCGAAGCCAAGGATGCACCGCCGGGGGTTCAGATCGAACCGACCACAATCCTTCCCAGCGAAACGAGAGCTCTGCTGGTCATCTCGGCCGAGGCTTCCGCCCAAGGAATTGTCGGTCCGGTGAAGCTCGTCGGCAGAGGGCGTTGGCGCGACCGCAAGGAGGTTTTGCAATACGCGGATGGAGTAGCAGGTGGGATTGAAGTGGATCAAGCGGCCGCTCCCGCGACCGTCGTTTGGCCTGCTCCCAACGATCAGTTCAACTTGCTCAGGGTGGCTCGAAGCTTCGCCGTCGCTGTCGTCGAACCGACTGCGATTCGACTGACGGCCGATCCCCAGCACTCGACCATCGGCCAAGGCAGGTTCCTGCCGATCGCTGTCAAGTTGTCCCACGCTGCAGGCTTCGCGAACGAGGTGAATTTGAATATCTCGGGATTGCCTCCTGGCACTGCGGACGTTCAGGCGAAATTCACGAAGGAAAGCGACTCGGTCGTGTTGCCTCTCTACGTTCCCTTGAGTACGCCTCCGGGCAGATATTCGCTGATCGTCAACGGATCGACCGTCTATCCTTACAGCAAGGATCCCAACGCGAAAGATAAACCAAACGTTGCGATCAACGAGCCTTCGAATCCGGTTGCCATCGATGTGGTGCAATCGCCCGTTTCGATGAGCGTGAATCCTCAGGCGTTCAACCTTGCCCAAGGGGGCCGGGCCGAGGTTGTTGTGTCGATTGTTCGGATAAATGGATTTCAAGGGCCTGTGGAAGTCGAGTTGACGGCGCCTGGGATCTACGGTCTCTCTTCGAACCGAGCGACGATCCCGATCGACCAAACGAGCGCCAAAATCATGGTGCAAGCCTCGCCTGAGAGTCCGCCTGGAGCAACTTCGCTGACAGGCGTCCGCGCGACGAGTATTCCCAAGTTCTCGCCGATTGAAACCGACGCACCGATGTCGATTGCGATCCAAAAGAAATGAAGACCCTCCTCGAGTTTGCCAAAGAGCCGAAGCTCACGCCTGACAAACGCCGAGCGTCTCGCAGACGCTGGGTCCAAGGAATGACTGGCATATTAGTGCTATCAACCGTCTATTTGAATAATGCGTTAGCCGAGCCCCCTCTTCCGATTCCCGTGGATCTGCCTGTACGGAACGCGCCAGTCAGCTATGCGAACGAGATCGAGGCGATCTTGTCGGCGAAGTGCACGGGTTGTCATAGCTCGATCTTGGCTGAGAACAAGCTCGTGCTCGAAGACGTGGCGTCGATGCTGAAGGGAGGCAAGCGAGGCCCTTCGTTGGTTCCCGGCAAGGCGGACGAGAGTCTGCTTTTCAAGTTGGGCGCCCACTTGCAAGAGCCTGCGATGCCTCCGGTCGATAAGAAGGATTATAAGCCGCTTTTGCCTGCGGAACTTGGTCTCTTGAAGCTTTGGATCGACTCGGGAGCCAAGGACGATTCCGCGGAGGTCGAGGCCGAGGCCCAACCTATCGTACTTGGAGAGATTCCGCAGGGGGTGCATCCTGTCAACGCCGTACAGATCACCCCTGACGAGCGAAGGGTCGTCTCAGCTCGAGGCGGCGTTGTCGAAGTGCATGACATCGACTCGGGGTTGGAGATTATCGCGCTTGGGGGTCTTAGGGACGTCGTTCAATCGGTGCGTCTCAGTCCGAACGGCAAGCTGTTGGCGGCGGGGGCATATCAGACGGTGTTGGTTTGGAACGTCCCGACCGGAGGAGAAGCGCGAACGATCGCCGGCCATAACGACCAGGTGAAGGCTCTTGCGGCGTCGCGGGATGGGAAGTTGCTGATATCAGGCAGCCTTGATGGCTCGTTCAGGGTCCTGGATCCTGGCACTGGGAACCAGATTGCGCGGGCCAATCACCCTGGCGGGGCGGTGCTGGCGGTTGCGGTTGCTCCCGCCGAAAAGACCCTTGCGACAGGAGGCAGCGACGGCCTGGTGAGGCTCTGGACCCTCCCCGAGCTCAAAGAGCAAAGGTCGTTCAAGGGACCATCGGGGGCAATCCATTCGATTGCCTATAGTCCCGACGGCAGACTGCTTGCAGCCGGCGGCGCCGATGGAATCGCCAGAGTCTGGCGGGTTGATGGGAACCCACCGGCAGAGGCGCCTGATATGGTCTTTGGGTCAAGCGGAATTCCGCTCAACGCCCTGGCCTTCTCGATCGACTCGCGAGAGCTTTTTACAGGCGCAAGACGGCGTCATACGCGTTTGGCATGCCGAGGACGGGAAGCTGAGGCGCGAGCTCCGAGGGCACTCAGGGCCGGTGCTTGCACTGGCTGCTAGCCCTGACGGCGCCCTTCTCGTCAGTGGCTCCGCCGACAAGACGGCCAGGATTTTCAGGCTTTCCGACGGATCGGTCGATCGCGTGCTCGCTTCCCACTCAGGACCTGTTCAGTCCGTGGCTTTTAGCCCCAGTGGAGACCGATTGGCGACGGCGGGCGGCGACGGTGGAGTTAAAATCTGGAAGTCATCGTCATGGCAAGGCGTTATTGCATTTGCACATAATGATGTAAAGGCGAACAGTCCGCCGTCCGCGATTCATCAGGCGGTCTTCCTGGACGAGAGGTCGCTGGCGACCGGCGCCGCGGACAAGACGATCAAGCTCTGGAGGTACGAGGGAGATTGGTCGGAGGCTGTGAGGCTCGATGGGCATGTGTTTCGGGTGCTGGCTCTGGACTTCAGTCCTGATGGGGCGCTGTTGGCAACCGGCGGTGGAGAGCCCTCGCGCTCCGGCGAAGTGAAGGTGTGGATGCTCCCCAAGCTTGCACTCGTTAGGAGCTTTGACGCTCTGCATTCCGACACCGTGCTTGGGCTCCGGTTTAGCCCTGACGGATCGCTCTTGGCCTCTGCGGGGGCTGACAAGTTCGTCAAGGTGGCCAGGCTTTCCGACGGCCAGGCGATCCGGATTCTCGAGGGTCATACAGGTCACGTCTTGGGCGTCGACTGGAAGCCCGACGCCAAGCAGCTCGTGTCATCGGGCTCGGACAACGTCGTCAAGCTGTGGGACGCGGCATCCGGCGATCAGATTCGCACGTTTCAAAATGCTGGGAAGGCTGTAACTGGCGTATCATGGCTTCCAGGCGGGCCAAACGTGGTGGGAGTCTCCGGCGACAAGCTTGGCAGGCTCTGGAACGCCGACAACGGCGGCGTCCAGGCAAATTACAGCGGGGCTTCGGATTACTTGCTTTGCGTGGCGATGTCTCCTTCTGGGGCAAGGATCGCCGCGGGTTCGGCCGATGGGTCGATCATTGTTTGGCGTCGAGACAACGCCCAGATTCTCCGCAAGATCGATCCGCCAGTGCAAGCGGACGCCGCCGCGACGGCCAAGTGACCAGAGCGCGGCTTACTGGAAGAAGACCGAGGCTTCCTTGTAATACTGGAGGTCCAGCGTCTTCGTGGCAGCCACTCCATCGGCCAGCGTTGTATCGATGATCTTGGTTCCGGAGAGTGCGACCATGGTGCCGAACTTTCGCTTTACGATCAGTTCTCCGGCGGCAAGACCGAGCCTAGTGGCCAGCACGCGGTCGTAAGCGCTGGGGGGCCCGCCTCGCTGAATGTGGCCGAGGACCACGCAACGCGTTTCGACCTGCATCTGCTCTTCGATAAGCTGTGCGGCCACGTTGCCGACGCCGCCAAGCCTTACGTGACCAAAGGCGTCGACTTCCGCGTGGGTGGTGACCATGCCCTTGTCGGGAAACTTCGATCCCTCCGAGACCACCACGATCGCGTACTTCTTGCCTTGTTCGCGTCTCCGCTTGAGCACTTCAACAACGTGGTCGATGTTGATCGGTTCCTCAGGGATCAGGATGTAGTCGGCGCCCACGGCGATTCCAGAGAAGCAGGCGATCCACCCTGCGTGTCGACCCATGGTCTCGATGACCATGATCCGCCGATGGCTCTCCGTGGTCGTCCGCAGCCGCTCGACCGCTTCGACCACGATGTTGATGGCAGTGTCGAAGCCGAAGGTGAAATCGGTGACCATCAAATCGTTGTCGATGGTCTTGGGGACGCCCACGACCGGGAATTCGTAATCCCGGTTGAGGCGATAGGCCACTCCCAGGGTATCGTCGCCGCCGATCGCCACCAGCCCGTCCAGGCCAAGAGCCTTAAACCGGTTCAAGACCGCGGGGACGTCGACGTCGGGGTTCTTGAAAGGATTGGTGCGGGACGATCCCAGTATCGTCCCGCCTCGACCGATGATCGCGTCGGTCTCTCCAAGCGTAAGCTCGCGAGAGAGCCCGTCCTGCACCAAACCCCGCCAGCCTTCCAGGATGCCAATACATGTTCCGCCGTTATTCGCGATCCGTTGGGCGACGGCTCGTATTACCGCGTTGAGTCCGGGGCAATCGCCTCCCCCGGTGAGTATACCGACTTTCATGTAAGGTCTTTACGCTCCAAAACCAAGTATCGGTCGTCCAAGACTCCAGCTACCTCGATGATGCACTAGAGATACCATATCGAAGAACATAGGGGGTAAGTCATCAAGGTATCCCGTCCGCCTTTGCTCCGCCAGAGAGATCCGCGAGGCGTACTCCGAAACTCATCGGACCATGACTTTTCCAGGGGACTTGGAAGCGGCTCGATGGCTGCGCATGTGCAAAGGTATTTCCAAAAACCTTGATTCGAAAAGAGCGCTCACTTCGCCTGAGGTCGCGATTCCGTGGCCAAGAGCACGCGCTCGACCCAGGTTGTATCGACCCGACCTTCGAGGAAATCCGGGTTTCGGAAGATCCGCCTGTGCAAAGGCAAGGTCGTCTGCACCCCCTCCACCGACATCTCGTCAAGAGCCCTGCGCATCACTCCCGCCGCCTCCGCGCGAGTGGCTCCGTAGGCCAGCAGCTTGCCGATGAGCGAATCGTAATTGGGTGGAACGCGATAGCCGGCCTGAACGTGCGAATCCCAACGGACGCCGTATCCACCCGGCACACGAATGCTCGAAATCCGCCCAGGCGAGGGCGCGAAGCTCCGGTCAGGATCTTCCGCATTGATGCGACACTCAAACACATGTCCACGCGGTATAATTTCGGACTGGCTAAACGGCAGCGGCTCTCCCGCCGCGATGCGGATTTGCTGTTTGACCAGATCGATGCCGGTCAAGAGTTCGGTCACTGGGTGTTCGACCTGGATCCGCGCGTTCACCTCGATGAAGTAGAAGTTAAAGTCCGCATCGACCAGGAATTCGCAAGTGCCCGCGTTGACGTAGGACGCCGTTTTCACCAGCCGCACCGCTGCCTCGCAGATGCGCCTCCGCGCCTTGCTGGGAAGCGTCGGCGCTGGCGATTCCTCGACCAGCTTCTGATGCCTTCGTTGAAGCGAGCATTCTCGTTCGAAGCAATGCACCACGTTGCCGTGCGTATCGGCCAGAATTTGGACCTCGACGTGCCTGGGTCTGTCGATGAACTTCTCGAGGTAGACGCTGGGGTTCTTGAACGCCGCGTCGGCCTCCGCCCTGGCGGATTGTAGCATGTGCGAAAGCTGCGATTCCTCGCGGCAGACTCGCATTCCTTTGCCGCCCCCTCCGGCCGCGGCCTTGATGAGGACGGGGTAGCCGATCGACCTTGCAAACTCCATCGCCGCCGCGTCGCTGTCGACCGGTCCGTCGGAGCCTGGAACCAAAGGCACCTTCGCGGCCGCGGCTATGGCCTTTGCCTCGGTCTTCAGGCCCATCTTGCGGATTGCATCGTGAGATGGACCTATGAACACAAAATTGCAGCTGTGGCAGACTTCCGCGAAGTGTGGATCTTCGCTCAAAAATCCGTAACCGGGATGAATGGCCTGCACGTCGGCGACCTCCGCCGCGGCGATCAGCCTGGGAATGTTCAGGTAGCTGTCGGCGCTCGACGCTCCGCCGATGCAAATGGCCCTGTCGGCCAGGCTGAGGTACGAGGCGTCCTTGTCGGCGGTCGAGTAAACGACCACGGTCTCGATTCCGAGCTCGCGGCACGCTCGAATGACTCTGAGAGCAATCTCGCCTCGGTTGGCGATGAGGATACGCTGGAACATCCGCCAATCCGTTTATGGGCTTACAAGGAACAGCGGTTGACCAAACTCGACCGGCTGTCCGTTCTTGACGAGGATCTCGGCGATCGTACCCGTCAGGCGAGCTGGGATCTCAGTGTAAACTTTCATGGCCTCGATCATGCAGACCGAGGTTTCCGGCCGAATCGAGCTGCCGACCGATACAAAGGGCGGTGCGTCTGGAGAACTGGCTGCGTAGAACGTTCCGACCATCGGGCTTTCGATGACCAGCAAGTCGGTCTTTGTCGCGGGCGGGGGCGCCGGCGCCTGCTGTGCAACTGGGGCGGGCTGGGGAGCCGGCTGGACGAGTCCAGCGGCCGCGGTAGGAGCTTCACGTCCTCTGCGCAGGCGGATCTTCCGTTCGCCTTCGACCACGTCGATGGCCGTCAGGTCGTATCGATGCATCAGCCGCACAAGCTGCCGGATCGTTCGAACCTCTGGGGGGACCGATTTCTCTTCGCCTGAGTCCGACATATGTGGACAAATCTCCCGCTCTCGCTCTGCCTAAAGGGAACCTTACTACTTCTCGGAAGGGGAACCCCCGCAATCTCGCATCGTACTCCTGCAAACGACTTACGCGGCCGAGCCGACGGCAATCTCCTCGAATTCTTTCGCCACGTGGGTGAGAACCTCGTGCCCATCGGGCGTTACGAGCACGTCGTCCTCGATTCGAACTCCGCCCCATTCCGGCAGATAAATCCCAGGCTCGACCGTAACGATCATTCCTGGTCTGAGAACTGCGTTCGAATCGCTTCGCAGCCGCGGGGCCTCGTGGATGTCGATCCCCAAACCGTGGCCGAGGCCATGGTCGAAGTATTTGCCATAGCCGGCCTTGGAGATGACCGCACGCGCCTTCGCGTCTACCTCCTTCGTCGGAACGCCTGGGCGAATGGCTGCAATTCCTGCTTCCTGGGCTGCGAGCACGGTTCGATAAACTTTTTCGAACCTGGGCGAGACCTTACCGGTAGCCAATACCCTCGTCAAGTCGCTTTTGTAGAGTCTTCTGGTGGCTCCCCAGTCGATCAGGATGAAATCGGCGTCGCCCACGCGGGAATCTTCCAGCGGGCGAGCGTGAGGCAAAGCCGCCCGTTCTCCGACCGCGATGATCGGCGGGAAGCTCGCCGCGCTGGCTCCGCAATCTCGCAAGAAGCCCTCGAGCCGATCCGCCAATTCCTTCTCGCTTTGCCCACGTCTGAGGCTCGCCCTCAGCATGGCGAATGCTCGCTCCGCCGAGTCGACCGCGAGCCTGGTCGCGGCGATCTCTTCTTTGTCTTTGATCGCTCTCAGCGCTTCGACGATGTTGACAAGACCTTTGAGCTCGAGAGTCGGCCCTGCTTCCGCAAGCCGGTCCCTCTCGGACACGGTCAGCGACGCGGCCTCGAAGCCCAAAGCCTTGCAACCGAGTTTGCCGGCGACTTCCGCCACCCCGATCATCAGCGGTTGGCCGACAGGCCTGATGTGAACGTCGAGCGTCGGGCACTCTTGCTCGAGCTGGGTGGTGTATCGGCCGTCGGAGACCATCACCGACTTCTTGCCGGCGACCAGGAGAGCGGAATCGTCTCCCGTGAACCCGCTAAGGTAAGTAACGTTGGTGAAACTGGAAACGACAAGGGCGTCGACCTTTTCGGCCTTGATGGCTCGGGCGACGGCCTCGAGCCGGGCGGGAACTCTCGTCATTGAAGTGTAAAAGCCTTTGCACTGGATTGGCGGCGAGTCAAAGCATCTTTTGCTACCAGACTCAGCCGTCGTAAGCAAGTCTTGGGTGGTGAAACTTCAAGGAAAGCTCGTAATCCGACCGCCGGCCCGCGCAGCCCTACGGGTCTGAATTCTTACTTCTGGCCTGCCGCTTCGACTAGAATTTTGGGAGCACGAAAGAGCTTTCGGCCGAGGCAAGCTTTAGCCAGCAGAAGGTAAAACTATGTATGGACTTCTGGTTTGTGCCGTCTTGGGCGCCAGTTTGGCCGAGGCGCCGCCGAACGTCGTGGTTGTGATCGCCGACGACCTTGGCTACGGCGACCTCGGCTGCTACGGTTCACGCGAGATTAGAACGCACCATATCGACCAATTGGCGGCCGCGGGCGTTCGACTCACAAGCTGTTACGCGGCCGCGCCGGTTTGCTCGCCAACGAGGGCTGCGTTCTTGACAGGCAGATACCCGCAGAAAGCGGGCTTCGAGTGGGTGATTCGTTACACCGAGAAGGATCGCGGCCTTGCTGTTGAGGAATCGATCCTGGCCAAGTCCCTACACGACGCCGGGTATGCGACCGCGATCTACGGAAAGTGGCATCTGGGTTACGCTCGCAAGTTCGGTCCCAATGCCCACGGCTTTGATGATTTCTTCGGCTTTCTTGCCGCCGACCTCGACTACTACTCCCACAAAGACGCCCTTGGAGATCCAGGACTTTACGAAAACGAGACGATTGTGGAGCGGAAGGGCTACCTCACCGACCTCATCACCCAGCACGCGGAGGAGTTTATCGTAAAGAACGCATCCAAGCCGTTCTTTCTGGTGGTTTCCTACAATGCACCCCACTGGCCGTTTCAGCCGCCTGGCAAACCCGACGAACGAACGTCTAAAACCTATGGCCCTGAGAATGGAACTCGGGCCGATTACGTCGGGATGGTTGAAAGCCTCGACGAAGCTGTCGGCCGCGTTCTGAAAAAGCTCGACGATGTGAAGCTCCGCGACAACACGCTGGTCGTCTTCTTCAGCGACAACGGCGGCGAGCGCTTATCCGACGGTGGGCCGTTGTTCCACGGAAAATACTCTCTCTGGGAAGGCGGGATCCGCGTTCCCTGCCTGGTTTCCTGGCCAGGCGTCGTTCCCCAGGGGGTTGAGTCGAACGTGCCGATCATCACCATGGATCTGACCGCGACGATTCTCGCTGCCGCGGGCGCAAAGGCCCCAGCCAACCTCGACGGCGAGGATCTTGTTCCCTGGATCACTGGGAAAAAAGAGGCAATACCTCGTACTCTCTTTTGGCGTCTACCTCGGCCGAGCGCCAAGTTCGGCCAACGGGCGGTCCGCTCAGGACGATGGAAATTTATCGAGGATCGGGACAACGAATTCCTTTTTGATATCGAAAATGACATCGGCGAACGAAAGAACCTCGCCTTTCAGCACCCAGAGATCGTGAAGGAATTGAAGACGGCGCTTCTTCGATGGGAAGCCACACTGCCGAGGTTGGCTGATTAATGGGGCGGCGTCTTCAGATCGGCCTCAATAATGGGATTCGAAACTGATGGCCGATTAGGATCACAAGCTATTCTTCAAACCTTCTCCAACGATCCTCGAGCCCCAGCACCCCCGCCCAAAGCGATTGATAGGCCAGGATTGTCCGGGAGAGGCTAAATTTCTCGCCAATCCTCAGCCTTCCCGCCGAGCCAAAGCTTTTGCAACGATCGCGGTCGCTCGCGGCTTCAATCATGGCTTTGGCGAGCGATTCTGGATCTCCTGGAGGCGACAGCCAGCCCGTCTGGCCAGGGACAACCAGTTCGTCGGAGCCTTCAATCTTTGTCGAAACAACGGCTAAACCCGCCGCCATTGCCTCCAACACCACGTTTGGCATTCCTTCCCAGAGCGAAGGCAGAACCAAGACGTCCGCTGTTCTGAGCAAACTCGGCACGTCCCCACGCTTTCCCAAGAAGACAACTTGCTCGCCCAGAAACTGTGAACCCGCGACGCGATCGTTGAGTTCTTGTTCGAGAGGGCCTGCGCCCACAATCAAGAGCCGACAATCGTCTCGCGATCTTGCCAGCGATTCGAAAGCCGTCAGCAGGTCGTGGACCCCTTTCTGTAAGTCGAGCCTGCCAACAAAGAGCAACAGAAAACAATCCTCGCCAACCCCCAGTTCCGTGCGATCGAGCGGTATGGCTTGGTCATACGCAGAGGGCTCAATTCCGTTGGGGATGACCGTCAACCGCTCGCTGGGCCAACGGCCTTCGAACCTCATGAACCGCCAAACGCCCTCCGAGACGCAGACCGATCCGCAGCAGAGCCCCGCGGAGAGCTTTTCGAGCAGCAAATGCCAAGGTTTGCCACGTTCCGCCACTCGCGTTCCGCCCAACACCCATGGCTTGCCGGCAAAGTTCGCCGCTATCCGCGCAGCGACGTTCGCATGAAACAAGAAGCTCTGGACAAGCAACGGCTTGAAGTCTCGAAGAGCTCGGGCGAGAGCCGCTACTCCTCTTACAGGCTTTCTCGGATTCGCATTTAAATTGGCAACCGGCAGGCCCGCCGAGCGAAGTTCGGACGCAAGTTCGCCCTCAGTCCCTAGACAGACGACTGTTGGTGCAAAGGCTTCGCGATCGAGCCCCTTTGCAAGCGAGCAGAGCGCTCGCTCGGCGCCTCCCCGATCCAGATCGGTGATCACGAGTGCAATCGGCACAGGCGAGGAAGGCCAGGGCTTGCGGTCAGGTCGGCTCAGGCGGCTGGCAAGGGATTCCATGTGGAGCTGGGATACCGATAATCAAGGCGTCCTTAAAAACATTCGTGAGGATTTCATGCTTCAGTCTACACGCGAGCTCGAAGGGAAGAGAGCGATCGTGCTCGGCTCGACCTCCGGGATTGGCAGAGCCGTGGCCCTGGCGCTTGGAACGGCCGGCGCCGACGTGATCATCCACGGCAACGTTTCGATCGAAAAAGCCAAGAACGTTGCGGCCGAGCTTGAATCGCTCGGCGTCCGCTCTGAAATCCTGATGGCGGACCTTGCCGTCCGGTCCGAGGGAGATGAGCTTGTCGAGCGGGCCTGGAGCCTCTGGGACGGCCTGGACGCATGGCTTCACCTGGCAGGCGCAGATACTCTCACCGGGCCCAAACGCTAAGCTTGGATTTGACGCCAAGCTCGAGCTCCTTTGGCGGGTCGACGTCGAATCCACGATCCGACTTTGTCGAGACGTCGGCGAGCGCATGCGGAGAGCAGGTTCTGGGGCGATCGTAACGATGGGCTGGGATCAGGCGGAGACTGGGATGGAGGGCGCCTCCGGACAGCTCTTCGCCGCGGCGAAGGGCGCTGTCTTAGCGTTTACCAAATCGCTGGCCTTGTCGCTTGCGCCCCAAGTCCGGGTCAACGCCTTGGCGCCCGGTTGGATCAAGACCTCTTGGGGCGATTCGGCCTCGACGGTCTGGCAAGAGAGAGTTCTCGCCGAGACGCCGCTGGGCCGCTGGGGAACGCCCGAGGACGTCGCCAACATGGCCAGGTTTCTGGTGGGCTCGGGGGCGGAGTTCCTGACGGGTCAGGTGTTTCGGGTCAACGGCGGATCGGTTCGGTGAGAGTCTCCGCTCGACCTCAATCGCGTCGCGTCATTGCGGACCGACTCCGGAGTTCCTGCGTATCATCAGCTCTTGATACGAGTCGAGATCGAAATTCTTGGGTTTGCGTTTCGTTTTGGACGCCTCGGTCTTTGCCTGAGCTTTGGATTGAGGATCCGCCTTGCCTAAAGCGGGGGCGTTGAGGTCCTTCGGCGTTTTGGCGGTGCCTGGGGACGGGGTGGGAGTCGGCTTGGGAGCTCCCGGTTGAGGCAAGGGCGGAAACTCAGGTTCAGGCAAGCCGCGCTGGGCTGCCTTGGCCTTGGCAATCTGCTGATTGAGGTAGGCTTCCGCGATCCGTTCGTTTTCTTCGGCGGGGGTGGGGAATTTCGTGCCTTCCGGCGGCGTCGGCGCGGCTCCAGTGTAACTTCCTGGGACCAGTCGACCGGCGGGCGGCAGCGGGGTTTCCGACGGGGAGTCTTTGGCGACGGCTCGGCTCTGGTCCGTTGTTGGACGCGCGCCGGGCGTAGTCGCTTCTGGGCGGGCGGCAGGCAGACTGGCGGAGGGGCCCGGAGCGGGCAATGGATTCGCGTCGACCTGGCGCGTCACGCGGTCGCTGGCGAATCCGGAAGGGGCTGAAGCCGACGGCGGGAAGGCGTCGCCGGTCGTACCGGTTAAGCCTTTAGGGGAGGAGGAGGGTTTGGGGCTCGTTCGAGACGGCCCTGTTGGTTCGAAATTTCGAGGCAGCTTCGCTTCGACGGGTTGCGCACCGGATTTGATCAACTGAACCCATCTTGAAAGGATCTGGTAGTCGACGTCGTTGGGACCGCTCATCACCGCGCGTTGCGTCGATTTGTGCGGCATAAGCGCGCCTGTCAAAAGCTCGCTTTTTTCCGGATCTTCCAGGTCGACGAGTTGGAGCGTTGAGTCGAGATTGACCCTCAGGGCTTCCGGCGGCAGCCTGTGTTTGCCTTGGAACTGGACCATGCGAAATCGGCCGTCGAATGTTTCGTTATGGCAGCCTGCGCAACGTTTTTGGAGGATCGGCTGGACGTATTCGCGGAATTCCCGAGTGCGTTGGACGGCTTGCGACGGCGCAAGGTTGAACACAACCGGCACGTCGCTGATCCCCAAGTCTCGCCTGGCCGACTGAACCGCCAGCGGATCGAGCGTGCCGCGTATTCCTCTCGGGGCCCAATTGATCGGCGTCGGCCATGGTCTTGACGACTTGGTCGTCGCGAGCCATCGTGCGTTCTTCCTGGGCGTCGAGCTTGTCGAGCATCGCGCGGGCGGAGAGATGGCTGGGCTCGATCGCGAGGACCTCGTTCAGTTCGTCTCTCGATTGTTCGACAAGGTTCTCGCTCAGGCACCACTGGGCCAGTTTCAAATGCTCTCCCGCGTCGTTGTCGGGAAATTGCTCCCGCCGGAAGGTGTAAAGCGATTCAAGATCCGAGAAGCTCTGGACCAGATCCGCCTTGGGAAAGCGGAAGCTGCCGCTCTTCTGGCGGATAGTGTACGTATTGGCGTCGTACTCCGCCAACTTGCCCTTGAGGACGCGTTTATGCGTCAGCAGATGGATGGTCTGCGGTCGCTGGTCGGCGGCGGAGCTTGCGTCCGCTTGGAGTTTGGTTTGACTCGGGGGCGCGGGCTCGTTCGGCGTTTGGGCCGCGAGAGAGGCGGTCCAGAGCGCACCGATCAAGGCCTGGCCTAGAGATTTGGAAAGGATTTTGGGTGACATGGTGGCGGGAAACTAGCCTAGAGCCTAAAATCCGTCAATACGATTCACTGGCTCAATATTGGTTTGTTTTTCGAGCAGATCGGCTGGCTTCGGCGCCATTGAAAACACGTATCGAGTACGATCCAGCGGCCGTCCGGAACGACTTTTGCTATTTCAAAAGATCATGGCAGTCGACACTCGTATCTTTATCGATCTGGCAGGGCAAGAGGTGGTCCTCGACCTGAAATCGCCTTACGTTTGCATCGGCCGGCTGATCGAAGGCGACGAACTCTTCGTCACTCTGGCCGATGCGGATCTGCACGATTTTCGCGACAGCATAGCCACTCGCGAGCTCTATGTGTACGATTCGGCCCGACTGGGAATCCGCAGAAATCGCACCAAGGTTTCCATCGCCAGGTCCGAAATCGTTGCTATAAGTAGGCTTGCGGACGTTCAAGAGACTTAGACCGCACCGATCCAAAAGGGATTCGGCAAACCATTAAGCAGCGAAACCGTACAATACTTGATGGGCGTTTAACGAACAGATTCCATGCACGGGGCTGCGCCGCGAGGCCATGGAGCGGCTCTCGAGAAGTTCTCGAAAACCAGAGCAGAACACAACTGGCGCCCCTTATTCTTCGAGGCAACTCAATGCTCAAGCTTACTCGGACCTTGGCTTTAGTCGTTCTGACCGGCGTTTTCGCGGCCGGGGCTGTGGACGCTTCAGTCATTCGCGACGACGCCCGGATGTTCTCGCCCGCCGGCGTTGAAAGAGCAACACAAGCTTTGGCGAAGATCGAACGCGAACGCCACTTGCCGGTCACCATCGAGACCATCGAATCGCTCAAAGGCGAAACGATCTCGGACGCAGCGGAAACGCGTGCAAAAGCCCGAGGCCGCAAAGGCATGACTGGGCTTTATATCTTGATGTCCAAGAGAGATCACAAGATCGAGGTTCTGAGCGACCCGAAGCTGACCCGGGTTTTTCCAATCGGCGATTCGATCGCGGTTCGAGAGTCCTTCGTGCCGCTGTTCAAACAAGGCAAGTTTGACGAAGGGCTGATGAAGGGAATCCAGACGATCGACGAAGTGAGCGGATCGCTCGATCTGCCGGCGGCTGGTCATGGTCGCGCGGGCGCCCACGTTGGCGGCGAGCGCGCTCGGGGGCTGCCTCCTGCGGCAGGCGCAAAGCAAGGCGGAGGATCGATTTTCGGGCCCATGTTCATGATCCTTGCGCTGATCCTGGGCGTCACCTTCCTGATCCGCATCTTCAGCGGACTCTCGAGGGCTCGACAGGGATATGGCGGAGCACCTGGCCCAATGGGCGGACAAATGGCAGGCGGGCCGATGGGCGGTGGGCCAATGGCTGGAGGAGGCTATGGCGGATACCCCCAGCGCGGCGGTGGAGGGTTCTGGTCGAGTATTCTGGGCGGTATGGGAGGGGCCATGGCGGGAAACTGGATCTACGACCAGATGTCCGGCAGAAGGCATTCGAGCTGGGGCGGACAGGAAGGCTACGACGCCAGCCAGACCGGCGGAGCCGACGGGAATGACGCAGCCGGCGACGCCGGCGGAGACTGGGGAAGCACCGGCGGGGCAGACTGGGGCGGCGGCGACGCTGGCGGCGACTGGGGTGGAGGAGGCGGCGATATGGGCGGCGGCGACTGGGGCGGTGGCGGCGGCGACGGCGGAAGTTGGTAAGACTGCCTTCAACCCCTCAAAAACAAGACTCACCCCGCGCTGGCTCATCGGCAGCCGGGGTGAGTTCGTATAAGGCTCTATAGATCGCCCTGCCTTCGATTCGATACTTCCGCTCGAAGTTGGTCAGATAGTCGAGATCGGTCTCCGCTGGTTTGACCTCCGGCAAAGGCAACTCGGCGTAGAGTCCAGACTCGGAAACCAGCGCTCGGATCACTCCATAATACTCCTCGACGTCGGTCGCAACCGAGAGCTTGCCCTGGGGAACGAGTCGCCTTGGCTGCGTCAACCAGGAGCGATTTGCTAAAAACCCGTCGCTTCTTGTGCCTCTTCTTCCACCAAGGGTCTGGGAAGTAGACGTGCACCGCAGCCAAGCTTCTTCCCGCAACTGCGCGTCTGTAAGAACAATCTTGCGTCTCCTTTGCAGACACGTACATTCGTTAGCTTTGCCTTCGCAGCCCGCTGGGCAGCCAGCTTTGCATACTTTGCGGAAATCTCGACTCCCAGAAAATTCCTTTCGGGAAATCGCGAGCCCGCGTTGGCCAGGAAAAGCCCCTTTCCCGAGCCAATTTCCAACTCAACAGGGTGTTCGTCGCCGAAGACCTCGAGCCAAGACAAAGGCCCCGAGCTCGCCTCGAGATCGAGTAAAACTTCTGAAATATCGACGGTTGAAGCTCGAAGAGACATGTTGCTGTATGGACTGAGAGTGTGCTCGAGCCTTTGGTTCGCCGCTCGTCGGGAAGGCGTTAATCCTTTGCCGGAGCGATTGGCAGGCCGATGATTCTGCCCTGGAAGACCATATTGCCGCCAACAAAGCCTTGGGTGTCGAACACGGTCTGACGTCTGTGGACCCGGATGGCCTTTGCAGCCACGACTAGGCGATCTCCGATCCGCACCTGGCCTCGGAAGCGAACTTCTTCCATTCCGCCGAACCCAATGAATCCATCGTCGATCACATGGATATAGCGCGAATAATAGCTCGACAGCTGGGCCGCGGCTTCGCAGATGAGCACTCCCGGCATTAGCGGATAGTCCGGCATGTGCCCCCGGACCCAAAACTCGTCGGGCTTCACGTCTTTGTAACCGACGATCAGGTGTTCCTTTACGTCGATCAGCACGATCGCCGTAAGCTGTTCCATCTCGAACCTTTGCGGATTGGCTTTGCGGATTTCTTCGATGTCCATCAAAGGCCGGCTAAAATCGAGCTTTTGGGGGTCGATGATGGCGAGAGGAGGCATGGGGCGGCCTTCGAAAGCGATCGCATGCACGCATGAAGATCGCCGGGATCAAGAGTTCGTGGCGAGTTATCAGGACAATTTACACCATGCTCGCCACCGACGCGAGTGCAGCACTCTCTCGAACGCAAAAGTCTGCCGTGCTCGACTTCTCGAGGAAGTCGCTCACTTGCCGGCAGGCTTGGCGGAGAGCGCTTTTTGGAGCCTTTGATCTTTTTTCTTTGCAACCTTGCCGCGCTCGACCGTCTCGTCGCTCGACGCCCACGCCTCGGGGTGCGACTTGGCGTAGAACTCGCTCGAGACCAGCAAATCCTGAAGACTGAAGATGTGCGACTGGTGCCGCTCGTAATTCGAAAGCTCGAAGTTATGGTCCATTTTGATCGCGTCGAACGGACAATACTCCGAGCAAAGCCCACAGTTCATGCAGACGTCCATATCGACGAAAAACTCGGCGGGCTGGGGGATCGGTTCTTTCTTCTCGGTATGCGCCTTCGACATCCAGATGCATTGAGGTGGACAAACCTTCGCGCATATATTGCAGCATGTGCAGCGGACGTTGCCGTCTTCCTGATCGTAGATCAAAACCGGCAAAACCCGAAACCGCTCGTAGACCGGCAGGCGCTCGTCAGGATACTCAACCGTGAACAAACCGGAAGTTTTCGAGTCCTGGACCACGGTCGGCGGCTTGGCGCCGTTGCGATGGAAAAAGTCCAGCGGCTGCGTTCCCCCGCCCCTCCGATGAAGCGACTTGCCTGCGCGAAAATCCGCCCAGAAGGTCAGTAGAAACCGCCTGAGCGTGATGAAGTGACCTCTGACAAGTTGCTGGCCGAAGCCCATTTCCGATCCTCCCCAACCAAATGCGATGAAGGGTTCACTTCGCGCTGGCAGCTCGAATCTCTAACGATCAACCTCGCCCAACACGATGTCCAGGCTGCCCAAAATCCCGACCACGTCCGCGATCGTATGACCCAGGCACATTGCTTCGAGCGCTGTCAAGTTGATGAAGCTCGGGCTTCGTACGTGGTATCGATAGGCCGTCGGAGAACCATCCGAAAAGATGTAATACCCAAGCTCACCCTTGGGATTCTCGACTCGGCTGTAGGCTTCTCCCGACGGCACCTTGATCTGGTAGGTCTTCTTGCCCGCGATGAACGGTCCTTCGGGAATCTCGCGAACAGCCTGCTTCAAGATCTTCACGCTCTCGCGCATCTCTTGCAAGCGAACATAGTACCGATCGTAGAGGTCGCCGTTTTGTCCTGTCACAACGTCGAACCCGAAACGATCGTAAATGCTGTATGGCGCCGCTCGACGGATGTCGTAATCGACCCCCGAAGCCCGCAAGACTGGTCCCGCGGTCGAATAGGCTATTGCCTGTTCGGCCGTGAGCACGCCCACCCCTTTGCATCGGTCCAAAACGATCTCGTTCTTCGAGAGGTAATGGTCGAGTTCGTCGATCTTCTTGTCGAGCCGATCGTTGACGATCCCCCTGCACCGCTCCAGCCAGCCGGGCGGCAAGTCGAACGCCACCCCGCCAAACCGGAAGTAATTGCACATCATCCGGCTGCCCGCGGCCCACTCGAACAAATCCAAGATCAGCTCGCGCTCCTCGATCGCGTACAGAGCCGGCGTAAAAAACGCGCCAAGGTCGTTCAGCAAGAACCCGATCGACCACATATGGCTGGCCACGCGAGTGAGCTCGGCCATGATCACCCGGATGTACTCGGCGCGCTCAGGCGGCTTCGAGTCGTCCCCCATCAATTGCTCGACCGCCAGAGCATAGCCGAAGTTGTTGCCCATGCTCGTCAAGTAGTCGAGCCGATCGGTGAACGGGAAATTCATTAAGTACGTGTTCCGCTCGCCAATTTTTTCATGATTTCGGTGCATGTACCCCATCACCGGCAAGAGCCCGATGATCGTCTCTCCGTCGACGCGCAGGTTGATCCGGAAGACCCCGTGCGTGCTGGGGTGCTGTGGGCCCATGCTGATGATGAACTGGTCGGTGTCGAGCTCGTTGATTTCGACGCCCAACGGCATCAGCGTCTTGCCCTTCGTGTCGTCGTCCGGATCAAGCGACTTCCAGCCCTTATACTCTTTGGGAATTTTCAAGTTCGTGCCGAAGGGGTTCACCTCCTCGGCTCGAAAGTGCATGCCGTCTTCGATGCGGCTGTCGAAAACCTTTGTCGGTCCTTCGTAATAGGGCTCGAGATAGTCCTTGCGGAGCGGCCAGTACGCAAAGCCTTCCCACATGAGGATGCGCTGTAAGTTGGGATGGCCGCTGAACTTCACGCCCATCATGTCGTAGACTTCGCGTTCCTGGAAATCGGCGCCGGGCCAAATCGGCGTGACCGACGGAACTACCCCCTGCCCCTCCGCCTCGGCCGTCCGGACGCGTAAAGCGATCAACTTGCCAGGATTCTTCGTCGAGTCGAGCTGATAGTTCACCTCGATGCAATCTTCGAAGTGGACGCTTTGTAAGCTCGCCAGGTAGTCGTACCGAATCGGGTTCTGGTCGCGCAGGTAAATCGCCACATCCATCAGCTTTTCGACAGGAACCAAGAGCGCTGCGTCGATGATCGTGGCGGCGCCAGCTCCAAAACGACCCTCGAGCCTCGACGCCAGAGCCTTTAACTCGTCATCGCCAAGCCAGACGATGCTGGGCCTGGCGACCGCTTTCTTAGGTTTCTTGGGCGCCTTGGCCGCGGGTTTGGCTGCTGGTTTTTCGGCTTGGGCCGCAGCCTCGGCCGCGGGTTCTGCCGCCGTCGGGGCTGATCCACCTCCAGGCTGGGGAGGAGCCGTACCCAGCGATTTCGCTCGGATCAAGTCGAGTTTGCTAGGTCCCTTTGCCGCGGGCGCCGCTTCGGCCGGAGCATCGGCTTCGGCCTGCTCGGGAACGGGCGCGGGGATTTTGACGGGCTTGGGAAGGCCCTCTTCGTGCTTGCCTAGAAGACCCATCGCGGTCTTTTCGGCCGTCAGTTCGAGTTGCCTTAGGTCGACCAAGTCAGGCCCCAACACAGGCACCGAGACCTCGCGTTCGAGGCCCGATTCGTACCAAGGCGTGTTCCCTTCCCGCTTCAGGAACGGCAGGTTCAAGTCCAGCTTCTCGCCGTCGATCTTCTTTTGCAGCACGATCAACCCGTTTAGAAGCGCCTGAGGGGTCGGCGGACAGCCAGGGATATAGACGTCCACGGGCAGGTACTTGTCGATGCCCGAGACGACGTTGTAACCCTCCTTGAATGGGCCTCCGCCAGTGGCGCATGCCCCCATCGACATCACGTATTTGGGCTCGGGCATCTGGTCGTAGAGCCTGGCGATCATCGGCATCATCGTCTTGGTGACGGTGCCCGATACGATCATCAGGTCGGCCTGCCTGGGCGACCCACGGAACACCTCGGCGCCAAAGTGCGCGATGTCGAACCGGCTCGACGCTGTGCAGATCATCTCGATGGCACAGCACGCCAAGCCAAATCCCAGGGGCCAAAGCGACGACCGCCTGCCCCAGTTGTAGATCGTATCGACCATGTCCAAGAGCTTTGGCCAGGTCGTCACGAGAACGTATTTTTCGAGTTCCTTCTGGAGCCCCGGGTCGATGACGGTGCTCCACTCCGGACGTTGAATCGACGCGGTCGACATATTATTGGAAGTACTCGGTCACGGGCTTGTGAAGAGTTTGCACGAAGCCGGCGGGGCCGGCGGCCGCTGGGGGAAAAGGTTCCGCAACCTGCCCTATCGCATGCGGGTTATCGTATAGAGAGACGGCGGCTTCCGCCAGAGGCTAGAAGCCGAGGGATGGATTTGCGTCGCCAGTCCGCGCCTCGGATCAGTCCTCCCTAATTGGTGACGTCGCTGACGATTTGAACGGCGTGAGCGAGGCAGTGCTCTTGAGCGTATTTAACTCGGCATTGATGCCAGACGACGGGTGCGTAAGCTTGTGCGTTCGGCCGCGCTGAAAATGCTGGAACGCTGACGGCAAGCTCTTACCGAAGGCGCCAGGATGGCGTCAACCGTCGCGTTCGAATTAAGTGGATGAGGATAGAGACTTACTCGGTCAGCCAAACCTGCTCTAGTACTGTAGGCTTGGGTTGGATTGAACAACTCGCAGTGGCGGTGATTGAACACGGTGCGTGCGGGCTGGCTCTCAAGGTTAACGAGTTGCGAGTTGACGTCAATCGTAAGGTCCCAAGGCCAGTGCTCAGATATGAATGGCGGCATTGGAGTGGGAAAAGCGTCTCTGATGCCCAGGAAACCTCCTCCTCTGCGCGGTTGCCACCGGTCGACAGCCACAAGTACTGATTTCTCAGCGATCGAAACGAATGGGTCCGTTGCTGCGTAGACTGTTCGTTGCTGAACGCGGTTGATCGAATGGACGTCGCCTATCTGGTCTATGGTCCCAACGGAGAGAAGGTCCTTTAGCGGTCAGATCGAATCACTAATCCACTGACGAAAAGGTGACCCCCATGGCACTCCACAAGCGTGGAAAGTATTTCTACGGCGATAGCCAGTCCGACATCCGCCAGGAGATCACGCGTATAAGCGCAGAGGGCTACCTCGCCAGCGAGTTCGCGGACGCTGTATGCCGCTGTGGCGGCAAGCTGTTTCGCCTGCGGATGGACGAGGCCCAGGGGGTGGCGGTGCGAATTTGTGCGGCCTGCTCGCACGAACATCCCATCGGCGACAGCGACGAATTTCTGGCCGGGGCCGAGCTTGACGATTGCGTCTGCGTGTGTGACGGCGACCAATTTGAAATCACTGTCGGCGTGGCGTTGTACGACGATAGCGAAGACGTGAAATGGCTCTACGTCGGCTGCCGCTGCCCGAGTTGCGGGATCACGGGCGTTTACGGCGACTGGAAAAATGAATTCAACGGCTACCGCGAGCTACTCGCGCGAGTTTAAGATCGCATCAGGGCCTGACATTCAGCCTCCCCTAAAATTCCAGGCCTTCTTATGCACTCTGAGAAGCCCCTGACAACTCCTTAAAACAGTTTGTACCGATCGATAGGCGATTCGTCCGATTGAGATAATCGAAATCGACCTCCCGGCAAGGCAATTTCTTGAAGTTAGTCTGTCATCAGAGATCTAACCGAAGTTCGTGTATGCGAAATGAACGAGCTGGCGAGAGGACGAGCAATCAATCGGATGCCTCCAACCCAACGCATCTTCCTTGATTGTGATATTCAGAAAAAAATTACAGATTGTAGTCCCCTAAACGCAAATTCGTGGACTATACTTTTACTTGGTAGGGGCTCTTTGACAATCCGGCATGCAGAAGGAAGAATGTCGGCCGCCCGGGTTGGGCGACGGCCGAGCGGACAGCGCTGACCACGCGCGGAAGGAGCCTAGGCCGAGGGAGCACGCGGTTCCCGTTTGCGAACGGGATGCGTACCCGAGATGCAAGCTTGAAAAAGCCGCATCGGCCTGCAGATCTTGCCCAAAGCGCCTCAAGTTGGTTTTCCGCCTGCGGCGAAC
>CAWFUI010000026.1:0-268440 GCA_963818975.1 uncultured Planctomycetota bacterium
GGGACCAGTTTCTCCGCCGACCATCGCTCGGCCTCTTTGAGGGCAAGCCTTTTGTGTCTCTGCTCGAACGCTGGGTCGTCCCAGAGCTTTTCGATCATCGCGACCCAGGGAGCTGCGTCCTTGGCATTCGGAACGTTGGCAGAGACCCGCGTGAACTTCGGCTGCACGTGAAAGACAAACCCCGCGTTGCCGAGCGTCTCAGGGAGTCCGCCGCGATCGCTCGCGAGCACGGGGATGCCGTTGGCCATCGCTTCTCTTGCCACGAGCGCTGCATTCTCGAGGACCAGCGAAGGAACCATCACGGCTCGGCTGACCTTATAGAAATCCCTCGGGTCGGGCGTGTTGGCCATCCTGTGCAGGTTCGGGTGTTGCGAGAGGTCGGTCTCGAAAAGCTTCACGAGATCGGCCGTGCCGCGGCTCTCGACCAACAGAAGCGGAATATCGGGCCTACGCTTGCCGAGCTCCGAGGCGACGGCCATCCAGACGGCCAAGCCTTTGGCAGGCTCAGGGTTCACCAGCGTCAGGTACTTTGGCTTGCGATCGACCTCGGGCACGATCACCCTTGGGGTTCGGATCACTGGCTCCATTACGAAGCTGTCTAAACCAATCGCTTGCTTGTAATGGGCTTGGGCAAACTTGGTGGGCACGAGCACGGCCGAGGCGGATTCGAAGGCGCGTTTGTCGTTGTACGAAAGGTTGTGCAGGTGAAAGACCGTGGCGATGCCGCGCTCGCGAGCACGTTCCATCATCACCAGGTTCTGCTGGTGGCCGCCGTAGGTGAGCACAACATGCGGCTTGAACCGTTCGAAGGTGTGATCGACGAGGTCGAGATAGGCAATGCTCTCTTCGGCGTCGAGAGCTTTCTTTGCGTTGCTCGATTTGGTTGGCAGGAGCGTGGTGCGGACTCCATTGAGCTTGAGGTCGAAAACGTTCGCCTGTTTGGGCGCGTTGGCAAGATGCGTTGGACCCTTGACGAGACCTGGGCGGAGGTCGATTTGGGCCCAGCGGAGGGGGATTCCGAGGCTAATGAGCACGTCCTCGAGCTTGGTTTCTTGGTGATAGTCGAGGATGCCGGCGGTGACAGCGCGGCAATCATGGCCGTGCTCAACAAGCAGTTCGAGCAAGTCGCGAGTGGCGGTGGCCGCGCCGCTCGACGGGTCGATATAGCAATGCGGCGAAGCGAACAGGATGTGTAGCATGGCGGAAACCTTGGAACACGTCAGATAACAGATGCAGCAGGACCGAAACGAAGGACTAAGTCAGAGAAGCCGAGTGATTCTCAAGGAGACTAAGGATAAGGAGCCGGATGTCTCACAGGAGGACACGAAGGAAACGAAGGTTCGGATTCGGATAATTACGGAGAATCGTTTGATCGAAATTATGCTTGAAGGTCCCAGAAAGTGGTTTGCCGTTTATTCTCATCGTTACTTCATGTGCGCAGTTCTTTTACCCTCTGGGTGATCACGACGTCTTTCCGTCCAGGCTGTTGGGAATTCAAGTGAGCTCATTCTTGCTCCTCCGGATCAGCGGCTTTGGTCCCTGGGTACAGACGATTGATTCCTTCGCGGAGGTGAATCACGTTGAAGTTGATGAGCAGTCCCACGAGAAACCCGCCCAGTTTGACGTAGGAGAGCACCTGGGCTTTGTGGATTGGTTCAATCCTGGCCACGCTCTTCAATTCCACGACCACCGCCTTCTCGACGAGTAAATCAATACGATAGCCGACGTCGATGCGCACTTGTTTGTAGACAATGGCAAGAGGCACTTGTTTTTCGACCGAGAGGCCGTCTGAACGAAGCTCGTACGCGAGGCATTCCTCGTATGCGCTCTCCAGCAAACCAGGCCCAAGGACCGAGTGAACTCGCATAGCAAAGCCTATGATCCGATAGGTCAGATCATTCGCTCTGATTGCATGATCTATTAGCCTGTTGGTTTCGGCATTCCTAAACCGCGTTTGCTCCGGCCGCTTTTGCAACGAGTCTGTTGGTGCATTTCGCCTGAAAACGGATTCTAGGCAGATCTCGGCCGGACCCTAGCTCGGAGTGGAAGGGAGCCTGATGACTCACACGAGGAAACGAAGATTCGAACAAATTCGACATAAGGAGAGCCTTGATCATACTTGGCGTGAACTTTCCGTGTTCTTTTCAGCTCTCTCATAGTCGGCGAGCTCTGACGCTCTGGTTTCGTAATTTCCTGATTTCCTGATTTGATTAATCTCTTGTTTCGGTTCTGCCCTTCGTTTCCTTCGTTTCCTCCTGTGCGCTAATCTTCATTTCTCTGATTCTCTGGCTCTCAGCCGACTTCTCTTGTTGTCCCTCGTTCCCGTTCCAGGGCCTCGAGGTTTTTTCTTGTGAGCTCGCCGAAGATGCCCGGATTGTTCTGCCCTTCGTTTCCTTCGTTTCCTCCTGTGCGCTAATCTTCATTTCTCTGATTCGCTGGCTCTCAGTCGACTTCTCTTGTTGTCCCTCGCTCTCTTCCCAGGGCCTCGAAGTTTTTTTCTTGTGAGCTCGCCGAAGATGCCCGGATTGTTCTGCCCTTCGTTTCCTTCGTTTCCTCCTGTGCGCTAATCTTCGATTCGTCTTTTCCCTGAATCTCCGGCTCTCAGCCGATTTCTCTTGTGGTCCCTCGTTCCCGTTACAGGGCCTCGAGGTTTTTTCTTGTGAGCTCGCCGAAGATGCCCGGATCGTTCTGCCCTTCGTTTCCTTCGTTTCCTCCTGTGCGCTAATCTTCATTTCCCTGATTCTCTGGCTCTCAGCCGATTTCTCTTGTGGTCCCTCGTTCCCGTTCCAGGGCCTCGAGGTTTTTTCTTGTGAGCTCGCCGAAGATGCCCGGATCGTAACTCGAAAACGTATCCTTCGGCTTCAGCGTCAGCAGCTTCCGCCAGCTCGCTTCGGACGTGGTGTTGTCTCCTAGCATTCGCGAGAGGATGCCCTTGCGGAACAGAAGCTCGGGTTCGTCCGGCTCGAGCTGCAGCCCTTTGTCGATCGCCGCGACACCCAGCGGGATCTCGCCCAATCGCTGGTGCGCCCGTGAGCAAAGCACGTAGAGCTTCTTGGTGATCGAATCCGTAACGCCGGAATTGGCAAGGCTCTTGCGGAGGTAATGGAGCGCCTGGCGGTCGTCTCCGCGTTCGAGCGCGACTGAGCCCAAGTTGAAGAGCACGAACGGTTCGTTCGGGTTGTCTTCATGTTCGCTGAGTAGTATCTGAAAGTCGCGTTCGAGCTTGCGGGCGCAGAGCGCCTTGTCAACATAACCGACATGCCGGACTGTGACGTCGGACCATTTGACGCCGATGCCGGCGTTGCGAAGCGACGGCAAGATCTGCTCGTGGACGCGATAAGTCCAGCGGACATCGGGCCGGATCGGAAAGAGGCGAACGTGGTCGACGATGGTGGCGCCGGACCCATCGGGTTCAGGGTCGCACTTGCAACGCACCACGTAGGCCGTGTCGGGCGATTCGAGCGAATCGAGGAGCGCTTTGAGTTTAGGTTTTTCGCTCTCCTCGATTCGGTCGTCGGCATCGAGCCAGAAGGCATAGTCGCCTGTCGCTCTGGCTAAGGCTGCATTCCTTGCCGCGGCGAAGTCCTGTACCCAGACGAAATCAAAGACTCGTGCGCCGAAGGATGCCGCGATCTCGGGCGTGCCGTCGGTGCTGCCGGTGTCGACGACCACGATCTCGTCGAAGAGGCCATCGACCGAACGCAGGCAGGCCGGAAGGTTCTCGGCTTCGTTGCGGACGATCATGGTGAGGGAGGTGTTAATGGGCTGAACGGCCAAGTCTCATTTCGAACTAAGAACTATCGGTTAAGACTATCGGATCGCCTAGCTAAATCCCCGAACGCTTTATGATGGATCAACGACTCGATCGAACTGCGTAAGAATACCTAGATTTGTGGGGTGTCTGGCTCTCGGACCCATTCCTCTACTTTGAACCATTCGATCACAGCTTCCTTTAGCGTGTTCTGACTGCCTCCTGGGGTGGTAACACGTCTATTTTCGTCGATTCCAGATATGTTGAATCCATATTCCACATCATCAAAGTAAAGTACGCCATCCTTCGTCTGTGCGACGACCAAGACCTGCTCGTCGCCCGCTTCTTCGGATCGACGAATTAACGCCTTCCAAGGGCTAACGCTATGTTTGTCAAATCGCGCCTTTTCGTCGTCATTCAGAACGCTGTATTGCTCGGCGAAGAGGCGAAAAAACTGCTCGTCATTGATTTGTCGCCATGCATTCATAACCTATGCTCCGATACCAGGTTGTCATCACTCAGGCATTGGTCCCGCTGGTCCGAAGTTTCCAGGGTTTCCTGGATCAAAAGGATTCTTAATGGTGGGGTCGTAAGGATGGTAGTGGGGATTTGGGTGGTCGAATCTACCATGCGTCGTGACATCATCTCGAAAGTAGACTGTCTGAGTTCGAGGCCTCTGAGTTCGAGGCCCATGTCTTAAACGAGCACCCGACGATGGGTGTTCGTTCGAGTATGCGCGAAGGGCTCGATGACGAGCATGCCATTCGCTCCGAAGCCGTAAATCTACGACCGTTCGGCTTCAAGTGTGCTCCTTGAGGGTTCGAAAGAGCTGGAGATCGACGGACATTCTCAAACCCTCCCGAAAGTGGACTGTCTGAATTCGTGGCCTCTAGCGGATTTCTAGGGTGTAAGGGTTCGGATTCGGGTTCCGGATCTGGGTTCCGGATCTCTGGCTTCTGGATCCTGGGTTCCGGCTCCCGTGTCGCCTGCGAAAAGGGCACCATGGCCTTTGCGAAAACAATAAGGAAGCCATTGTAGGAGCCCATATACCCTTGTAGCCGCCTAAAACTAAGCCGGATCGGCGTTCTCAAGGAGGGGAGCCGGTGGCCTAAGTCTATTGTCGGCAAGAATGATCTCGCTACGGGCCGCTGGGCTTCGCAGCTTTTCGAAATACAAATCGATGCCCTGCAATTCGTCATCCTCGTCAACTGAATACTGAGCAACGACCAGCCTGTAATCCCCGCTCGGAATTTCAATGAACCTGCCTGTTTTTGCGCTCTTCAGGTCCCTCAATATAGACCGTGCCGGTCTCTACATTGAACGGCACAGCAGTTACCCTGCTATACTTGGGTAAGGACTTAGTGGGGAAGGCGTCCTCGAGCCAATGTACTGGAGCCCGACCGTGTTCGAAGAGCGTTCGGAATGCTGCTGTCGAAGATCTTCTGCAAAAACCTTGATCGTAGTGTCCCGAGGTCCAGGCGTTGCCGGGAGCACTCATTCCACGATCGAAGACTAGGAACTGTTCATAAGAGAAGTAAAGCTCCGGCAACAACTCAACAAGGCTGCTCATTTCCTACTCTCCGGTCCCCGATCCCAGGGTCCCCGATCCCAGACAGTCTAACTTCGGAGGAGGCGCGGGCCAAGATTTTTTCGCCGACCATTTGACTGGTCACGAGAGCACTACTATCCTTCGGTACAGAATCCGTCGGATTTGCCGATTTACGCCTCGGAGTTGCAGCGCCATGCCCGCCTGCGCTCGCAGAGAAATCGTCGCCAAGGACCAGATCGGCGTCTACCACTGCACAGCCCGCTGCGTTCGCCGAGCGTTCCTCTGCGGTAAAGACCCCCTTTCGGGAAGAGACCTCGAGCACCGCAAAGGATGGGTGAGACTGCGGCTCGAATCGCTCGCGGGATTTTTCGCGATGGACGTTGTCTCATATGCGGTGATAAGTAATCACTTGCACGTGATCCTTCGAGTCAGGCCCGACGTCGTCGCGAGCTGGTCGGACGTTGACGTCGCTCGCCGATGGGCCAGGATCAAGGCGGTTTTCCGCAGACTCGAGCCCTCGAAAAAAGAGCCAGAAGAGGGAGTTGTGAAGTCGATTCTGAGCGATCGGCGAAGGGTCGCCGAGTATCGCGAACGCCTGGCGAGCGTATCGTGGTTCATGCGGCATTTGTGCGAGGTTTTGGCCCGTTTGGCGAACGCTGAGGATAAGGTCAAAGGAAAATTTTGGGAGGGGAGGTTCGGCAGCATGGCACTTCTCGATGAGGCAGCGATTTTGACCTGTAGCATGTACGTCGATCTGAATCCGATTCGCGCCAAGATTGCTGAAACTCCCGAAGAATCGAAGTTCACCTCGGCGCACGATCGCATCGAGGCCGTTAAGGCCAGGGGCCCGATCTCAGACAGTCTAACTTCGAGGGAAGCGGAGGCCAAGATTTTTCCACCGATCACTTGACTGACCACGCGATCACTACTATTGTTCGGTACGCATTCAGTCGGATTTGCCGATTTACGCCTGGGAGATGCTCCGCCATGCCCGCGTGCGCTCGCAGAGAAATCGTCGCCAAAGACCAGATTGGTCCGCCGCGGCGGATCACTGCACGGCCCGCTGCGTTCGCCGAGCGTTCCTCTGCGGCAAAGATCCGCTCTCGGGAAGAGACCTCGAGCACCGCAAAGAATGGGTGAGACTGCGGCTCGAATCGCTCGCGGGATTTTTCGCGATGGACGTTGTCTCCTATGCGGTGATGAGCAATCACTTGCACGTGATCCTTCGAGTCAGGCCCGACGTCGTCGCGAGTTGGTCGGACGTCGACGTCGCTCGCCGATGGGCCAGGATCAAGGCGGTTTTCCGCAGACTCGAGCCCTCGAAAAAAGTGCCAGAAGAGGGAGTTGTGAAGTCGATCCTGAGCGATCGGCGAAAGGTCGCCGAGTATCGCGAACGCCTGGCGAGCGTATCGTAGTTCATGCGGCATTTGTGCGAGGTTTTGGCCCGACTTGCCAATGCTGAGGACAAGGTCAAAGGAAAATTTTGGGAGGGGAGGTTCGGCAGCATGGCCCTTCTCGATGAGGCAGCGATTTTGACCTGTATCATGTACGTTGATCTGAATCCGATTCGCGCCAAGATTGCTGAAACTCCCGAAGAATCGAAGTTCACCTCGGCGCACGATCGCATCGAAGCCGTGAAGGCCAAGCCAGGGAGGCTTACTCTCGCGGCGAAGCGACTGTTGGCGATGCACCGAAAGCGGAAATTGGCTGCGAATAAGGCTCGGTTCGAGGCCGGCCAACCGCCGAGTCCGGACGCTTGGCTCTGCGAGGTGACGCTTCGCGAGGGGCCTGGCGAATCTCCGTTGGCTCACAGAAGCAAGGTTGCGCCCGGCATTGCGAGGTTCTGGCCAGGAGTCGAAGGCCGACGAATCGGCTCCGGCGCCGATCGGCCCGAGGGCGTCGAACAGGGGCTTCTTGCCGATCTCGCTCGCGAAGTATTTGACGCTTCTGGATTGGACAGGGCGGGAGATTCGCGAAGGCAAGAGCGGATCGATTCCGAGAGGGTTGAAGCCCATTCTCGAGCGATTGGGTCTGAACAGCAAAACGTGGGTTGATCTCGTCGCCAACTTCGGCCGATGGTTCAAGCGAGCGGCTGGGCGAGGGGTTTCGATGGCGGCGGAGGCCGAGCGAACGGATCGTCGCTGGTTCCACGGGCAAAAGCACGCCCGAGCGGCGTTTCTGTAACAGCCGCCGACGCCGTTGAGCGACAATCAACAACTTAAGCGGGCACCCGACGATGGGTGTTCGTTCGAGCATGCGCGAAGGGCTCGATGACGAGCCAGTCATTCGCTCCGAAGCCGTGAATCTACGACCGTTCGGCTTAAAGTGAGCTCCTTGAGTGCTCGAAAGTGCTGGAGATCGACGGGCATCTTCAACCCCTCCCGAAAGTCGACTGTCTGAATTCGGGGCCTCGTCGCCAACTTCGGCCGTTGGTTCAAGCGGGCGGTTGGGCGAGCGGTTTCGATGGCGGCGGAGGCCGAGCGAACGGATCGTCGCTGGTTCCACGGGCAGCGGCACGCCCGAGCGGCGTTTCTGTAACAGCCGCCGACGCCGTTGAGCGACAATCAACATCTGAAACGGGCACCCGACGAAGGGTGTTCGTTCGAGCATGCGCAAAGGGCTCGATGACGAGCCAGTCATTCGCTCCGAAGCCGTGAATCTACGACCGTTCGGCTTAAAGTGAGCTCCTTGAGTGCTCGAAAGTGCTGGAGATCGACCGACATCCTCAACCCCTCCCGAAAGTAGACCCTCCCGAAAGTAGACTGTCTGACTTCGCGGCCTCCACCGCCGCTCCGTTAGCTACCGGCTGGAGCGACCCTTTGCCGGGTAGGATTTACACCTACTGAAGAACCTCGCCGTTTCACGGCGCACAGACTGTCTGACTTCGGGGCCTCTGACTTCGGGGCCGTTCACTCCACAAGAGGCTCGATTTTGGGCTCTGCCTTCATCAATTCAGTAATCCTATCCGTTTTAAGAATGAGCAGATGTCCAATGACGGCTGGATTAATGAAAGCTTCTTGTTCAAAAAACTCGGGGTCACGAATGGCCCGGATGATCTCACCGTTCCGCCCGCGCTCAAAACCCATTAGATCATGAATGTGTAGAAAGCCCTCCAGTTTATGCTCCGTAAGTTTCTCGAGGTCTTCGCGGGTCACCCATCCGACCCAACTCCCCGTCTCCTCAGGTCCCTCTCCTTGGGGGGGAGTAGAGGAGAATACCACGATCCACTTCCTTTCTAACCGGTTGTCCTGGCTACGACTCGACCGAGCTTCATGGCACACGATCATTGATAGCGTTGAGAGAACGGCCAACGCAGGAATCACGCGAGAAAGCATTGACGAATTGCTCCTTTAAGAATGTAGTTTCCCCAAGGTTCTTACTAACTTGAGCTCAAGCACATCCTTTCAAAAACGTATAGTAAACTGAAGGCCAATTCCAGGTGGAAGGGTGCACGACACTCTTTGCGCCGCAGAGCCATCTTGATTATAAAGGGGCGTCGATTTTCATTTTCCCTCGCCACGCATCACACGGAAGGAGCCAAGGATGGCGACCAAGAAAGACCCAGGACTCGTCAAGGAAGAGCTGCGTAGTTTGCTGAGCGGCTTTGCTAAGAGTCTGAATCGGCGCGTGTATGGTTCCGAGGGGGTTCCTTTGGGAACTTCTCTGGCCGACATGGAGGCAATGGCCGTGGAGCTTGGCAAGCTTATGTCCGCGTCTATGGTTGAGGATGGGATCAAATCTCAAGCTCCCGCTGCAACGAGTGAGCCAGGGTGTTGCGGCGCGTGTGGCGGGCCGGTCAATCCGACCGGCGGCTCTGAACCGAGGGCCGTGCTTACTTCGGTAGGCATGGCCCAATGGGAAGATCCGGAGTTCTACTGCCGCCAATGCCGGGCGGCTTTTTTTCCCTCTGACCCGCGCGTTGGGGATTGATTTCTCCAACTATAGTCCTGACGTCTTGAAGAAGGTCGTTTTCGCCGGCTCCCAGTTTACCTCGTTCGCCAACGGCAGCGCCGCGTTGAAGGTTCTGGCCGATCTCAAGGTCGATACCAAACAGGTCGAGCGTGTCAGCGAGAAGATTGGGACCGAACGGGTCGAACAACGCACCCAAGCCGTCGAGGAATTCCTCGCGTTACCGCTGATGGAACGATGCACGTCTCCGATTCCGAATCAGCGTTCCCAGAAGCGTTCCCAGACGGTCTAACTTCGGAGGAGGCGGAGGCCAAGATTTTTCCGCCGACCACTTGACTGGTCACGCGATCACTACTATTGTTCGGTACGCATTCAGTCGGATTTGCCGATTTACGCCTGGGAGATGTTCCGCCATGCCCGCGTGCCTCGCAGAGAAATCGTCGCCAAAGACCAGATTGGTCCGCCGCGGCGGATCATTGCACCGCACGCTGCGTTCGCCGAGCGTTCCTCTGCGGCAAAGATCCGCTCTCGGGAAGAGACCTCGAGCACCGCAAAGAGTGGGTGAGACTGCGGCTCGAATCGCTCGCGGGTTTTTTCGCGATAGACGTTGTTTCCTATGCGGTGATGAGCAATCACTTGCACGTGGTTCTTCGAGCCAGACCCGACGTCGTCGCGGGTTGGTCGGACGTCGACATCGCTCGCCGATGGGCCAGTCCCGAAAGTAGACTGTCTGACTTCGGAGCCTACGACCGTTCGGCTTAAAGTGAGCTCCTTGAGTGCTCGAAAGTGCTGGAGATCGACGGACATCTTCAACCTCTCTCGAAAGTAGACTGTCTGACTTCGGGTCCCTCCCAGGGGCTGCGCAAGCGACGACAGGGGTTCCAAACATCATCGCTTCGAGGACGACGGGGCCCAAGTGGACTGTCTGACTTCGGGGCCGGGAAATCGACGGACATCCTCGACCCCTCCCGAAAGTGGGCCGTCTGACTTCGGGGCCTACTTCGGGGCCGCGAAAGTGGACGGTCTGACTTCGGGGCCGGTCTGACTTCGGGGCCGGTCTGCAATCAGGCTACCGATTATCTCGTTGCCGCGGGGTCGTGAATCGTTGATGCAGGGCGAGCAGCGCATCTCCCTCTCCTCCGTCGGCTGTACGAATCGCTGCAAGGTACTCATCCCGAACCGCGTTCTTTGAACCAATGGTTTCTTCGGGCCATTCAGTTATTGACTGTCCATGACGCTTGAGCCAAATGTTTGCGAGCATCCGAGCCCAACGACCGTTCCCGTTTGGGAAAGGGTGAATCGAAACTGCTCGGTGATGGAGCCTCGAAGCCTGATCCAAGAAACCAACACCACGTTGTTCCCAGAAAACGAGGTCATCAAGAAGTGCTTGAACCTGCATCGGGATCTTATGCCAATCACAGCCCAGGTTCAGGTTTTCCTGGCGGAAGTCCCCTGCCCACCTCCAGACCTCGCCGAACATTTGCTTGTGTAGTTTCTTTACCCAAGATAGCGTGAAAGGGGCCGAACGACGTGAGGGCTTCGAGGCGAGGTATCTCACTACGGTTTTACGAATGTTCTCGGCTTCAGCCAGGTTCAACTCGGCGCGGGTAGAGATACCTTTTCGCTTGAGCCCAGACACATCGATTGGCGTTTCTCCAGGCAGAGTGCTCCAGTCAATCAATCTTCGCTCCAGAGCTTCTGCTTGGAGCCAGCCAGGAGCTCATGCGTCGTTTGCTCGACCATCGATTTGACCGCTTTCGCATCAACCGCTTGGCCCTCGAGACCTGATGTTCCTTGGACCAGGCCGACGAGTTTACTGGCCTTCCTGTAGGCCTGCTTCCGTTTCAACTCGCCGGCATCCACGATGGATTCAAAACGGACCCCGAGCCCCAGCGATTCGGCGATCGCCACGATGTTGGCGAAACTTGCCGATACATTTTTTCCAGAAAGGATTCGCTGAACCGTAGGACGAGAAACGCCGCACCGCTTCGAGAGCAGCTCGTAACTCATGCCGAGTTCTCGGCGTCGTTCATCCAATCGTTTGAGCACAAAGGCGTCGGGCCGCATCGTTGGCTCCAACACGATGACTGGAAATCGTCCTCTGTTCGCATGATACGACCGATTACGATTGGATTGCAACGAAAATCGTATCGTATACGATACACACTTGGGTTTAAGAATGCCCTATCCTATTTCCAAGAAACAGGTTACAGAATTCTACGGGTATCCGCTCGGTTATCCTTAACTTGTTCGTTTGCCCAACACCTTCTCCCGCGCCAACCTCTCGTACAGTTCGACGAACTGGTCGATCATCGCCTGGGCACTAAAGTCCTTTTCGACCTTTTCCTTCGCTGCCGCCGCAAGCCGTTTTCCCAGCTCTGGGTCCAAGATCAACTTCCTGATCGCACGAGTGAGTTCCGAAGGCTTGCCCGGAGGGGTGAGTAGACCGGTGACGCCATCGTCGATCACCTCGGTGGTCCCAGGGGCTGCGCAAGCGACGACAGGGGTTCCAAACATCATCGCTTCGAGGACGATGTTGGGCAGGCCCTCATACGTGCTCGGTAAGACGAGCATGTCCGAAGCCAAGAGCAGCGCAGGCACGTCTTCGCGATGACCAAGAAACTGGACCTTGCCGTCGAGCCGATGGTTCGCGGATCTGGCTTCCAAGTCCTTGCGCAAAGGCCCGTCGCCAGCGATCCAGGTCTTCACTTGGGGCATCACTTGTTGGAGCAGGTCCATCGCGAACAAGAGGTCCGCAACCCCCTTCTGCTCGGCGAGCCTGCCCGCAAAGAGCACGACTGGTACGTCGAGCGGAGTGTTCAGGCTCGCTCGCACCTGGGCCTTGTCGATCATCGGGGCGGGGTCGAGCTCGATCCCCGAGTGGATCATGACGAGCTTCTCTTCCGGCACGCCTTTGGACTTGTAGAAATCGACCACTGCCTGCGAGTTGCCCACGACAGCGTCGGTCCATCGGGCAAGCCTGCGGTCGATCGCGAACTGGCGGTTGTTCTTCCAAAGGTCCACTGCCATCTCGGTCGTGATGACGACCGGAGTCTTGGCGAGCCTGGCTGCGACACGACCGTAGGTGTTCGCGGCGAAGATCCAGGTTTGGACGATGTCAAACTTCCCTGCTTTCAGAAAGCGAGTTAGCCTTCGAAGGCAGAACGGATCGAGTTTGAACGCCTTGCCGATCAGCGAGACCGGGATCCCCGAGTCTCTGAGCTCCTGTTCGAAAGGGCCCAGACGCGTGAGCGCTGCGACTTCGACAGTGAATCGGTCGCGCGGCAAGTTCTTGGCGACGATCGCCATCTGCTTTTCGGCGCCCGACCGGTCCAAGGTCGGGATCAAATGTAGAACGCGTAGAATTCCTGGCGTCTCGTTACGTGGCCTGTGTTGTCAGTCAAACGATTATCGATAGAAGGAGCGGACGGCCTCGTCCGCCCAGCGATCGTCGCGATTCGGAAAAGTGAGGCTGCGAGAGATTAAGGCGATCATTGGCCTTTGGCAACGCCGATCACTGCCTGGGCCACGCGTCCGCCCGCATCGCCTGTGGGCTGGGTTTTCAGGTCGTCGGGCTTCTGGTGAACGATCAGGCCCCGGCCGATGATCGAGTTCTCTCCATGAAACGTGATCAGCGGATCGACCACGTCGACGGTTGCCACACCGGTGCCGTCGGCCTTGATGTTGCCGAGGTCGCCGACGTGCCGCTTTTTGGCCGCTGGCCCAGCATGATCCAATTTATGCGGGTTGAAGTGTCCGCCGGAGCTCTTGGCCTCGACCTGATCGGTCACGTCTCCAAACTGATGGATGTGGAATCCATGTTCGCCCGGGGAGAGGCCTTCGATCTTTCCGGAGACCTTCACTCCGTCGGCGACCTTGGTAAATGTGATCGTGCCTGTAGCTTTGTGGTTCTTGGTTGGCGTCAGCACTGCGACGGCTTTGGTCACTGCGTCCGTCTCAGGGTGCGTCTGAGGTTCCGCACGCGCCAGCAAACCGAGCGTGAGCAAGCCAGTGCCCGCCACCGCGGCGAGGTTTCGGATTCGCATGGTCGTTTGTTCTCCTAACGAGAGTGTTCGAATGTTGTTGAAACGCCTCGGGGGCAGTTTGCCCTCGAACGGACCCAAGGCCAAGTTAGCCGCTGGAGACAGCAGTCTCAAGGGTTTGGCGAGAAGCCTGAGGCTGGGTTTGGGAATCCTAGGGCTTTGTTTCACCTGCTTGGCCATGATCCACCCGGGCCCCGATCTTGACCAGATCCAACAGCCGGTCGACAGGCTCGCCAGCCGACCAAGCTAGACCTCGAAGAACCAAGATCCTGTAGAGCGGATCGTCGAACGTCCATGTGTAATGCCCAGCGATCGACCCGAAAACCCTCCCCTTGCCGACGGTGCGGGTCCACATCATCGGCCGGGGTGCGCCCTCCTCTGTACACGTGGCGAGAATCCGGACGTCCTTGCCGCCGGTTGCCAGATCCCAGTAGCTCTCGTCGACAAGCTTCAGAGTTTTGAAACCCTTGGTGATCGGGCTTTCTGAATTTCCCGAGAACACCAGCTCGATCGGGCCATGTCGGTATTTGGATTTGCCTGGCACACTCGACAATCCCAGCCGATCTGCCAGTTCTTGCGGGGCGCCCTGGCCGTTGATCGCCCAGTGCAAGTAGACCATGCCTCCGCCGCGAGCGAGGAACGCGTCGAGATCGGCAACTCTTTCGGCTCTAAAGCCCGCATTGGCGGAGTACCAGACGATGACGTCGGCGGTCGCGAAGTCTTGCTTCGAAGGCCAACCGTCGACGGTCAGACTGAGACCCCTTCCGCCAAGCCCAACAGTTCCTTCCATCTCTTAATGACAACCGGATAATCGTGCTCGTCTGGTCCGTGGTCTTGGGATCCGCCTGAGAGCAGGATTTTGAGTGGTCGTTTTGCCTCGCCCGCGGTCGGCTGCTTGTTATCACCCAATAAGAGGTCGATCTCGCTCTCACGCCTTGGCGGTGGGGCGTCGGTACGCTGGAGCTTGGCAGGTTCGAGACCCTCGGTCGTCAAGAAAGCCAGCAGATGTTTGAAGTCCTCTTTGCCAATCGTCTGCTCAAGACCCTCGGGCATGATCGACTTGCCCAAAGGCTTGATCTCCTCGACCAAGCGTTTCTCGACGACCGTTTCGTCACCCTTGGAATCGGCGATCTTGAGCTTGTTTTGTTCGTTGCGAACGGTTCCCGAGAGCACTCTGCCGTCTTCCAAGGCAATTGCATAGGCAATGAAGTCTGGGTTGATCGCCCTGCTGGGTTCGCGAACGTCACGGGCTACCGATTCGAAATCGCGATGCACCAAGTTCGAAAGATCGGGCCCGATTTTCCCTCCCTCGCCTCGGACCGCATGGCATCTCGAGCACAGTGCTTTGTCGCTGGAGAAGACGCGCCTGCCTCGCGCAGCATCGCCCCCCTTGAACTCGTCTGGGACGATGCGAGCCAGGGTCGCCGGTTTCGTTGAGTCGATTCGAGCAAACGGCATATAGATACGAGTGAGCGAAAGCGATCGCGGGCGGGCGTCTTCGTTCGTTGAAAACGAGACCTCGAGTTTGGCCTTGCCGGGCGAGGTGTGCCAAAGCGAGACCTCGATACTCTCGAGCGATCCTTTGTCGACGGGTTCGAACGCCAAATCGGTCCCTTTGACCTTAGCGGTTTTCGAGCCGATTTGAATCCGCTCAGGGCTCTGGAAATGGAGCGTTGTAAGCTCCTGCGGGAGCGTAAAATCGAGCTTCGAGCCGGGCTGGACTGCAGGTCTCAGCATGTCCACCAGGTTCAATTTCGCTGACAAAACCAGCTTCCCTGGTTTCTCCATGAGCGACCAAAGCGTTTCATGCGAAGCACTACCGACCGTCAACTCGCGGGACGCTTCGAGGTCGAAGTGCGGCAGCCAGCCGGACCAGGTCTCGCCGCCGTCGACCAAGTAGGTCGCGTGGATTCCGTTCATGTCCAGTCCGACGTCAATCGAGCGGTCTCGAGTCAGTTCTTCGATCCCTTTGGGAACGACTGGGCGGTTTTGTTCGAGCTCGGGAAGCCTCACTGCGTAGCGCGCAAAGCAAGGTCGGCGGGCTGCGTGCTGATCGAGATCGTCCTGCCATCGGCAAGCAAGCCCAGACCGAGCACGCTCGTTTCGCTGGGAGGCTCGGAAAGCTGCCTCTTCACCACTTCGTACCCAGGCCTCAGCTTCTCGAATCTCTCGCCAGCCAAGACGTGCGGACCATTGACGACGTGGACGCCCTTGGAGAAACCAGCGAGTTTTTCGGGTGGGATCGGCCGATCAAAGGCGATGCGAATTTCGCTTGGGCTCTCCCACCATGCAAAAGCCGGCTGGGGTGCGGTTTTATCGGAGTAGCGAATCTTGTAAAGCGTTCCAGAGCCGTCGGGCCCGGTTCCCCAATCGGGCTCGCCGCTGTGCGTCGCGACGACCAGATCTCCCCGCGGAGAAACACACGCGTCAACGGTCAACTTGTCCAAACAGGTCATCACACTATATGTACCAAGATATCCTGCCTTGGTTTTAACAAGCTTTGACCGGAAGATCTTGCCTCGCGAGTAGGCAGAGACGATCGCATCGTCCTTCCAAAGGCTCGGGCCGAACGGCGGACCTCCGTTCACGCCTTCGTTGAAGACGAGCCCGCAGGTCGACTGATGCTGGGGCGCGTAATCGACGACCGAGGGCTCGTCGATCACTCCGCTCAACCGGGTGGGATGGCGCAGGAGGAAAGCCGAAATGCCTGCCTTCTTGGATGTGCAAGAGCTCGTCGAAAGGATTTCCGTTGGGCAGCCATGTCGCGCCTTCCTGGTCGGTAGCGAACAGGTCTCCAAGCTTGTTGAAAGCGAGACCGATCGTGAATCGGACGCCGGTGGCGACTGTCGAGCGTGTTTTCAGGTCGGGCCCGATGCGCTGGATTGTGCCGTGGTCGCTGCCGAGCTCGTAGTGCGCCTTCCCTGCATCGTCCAGCAGGTAGGCGTTGGCGTAATTCGCTGTGCCGAGGCCGAAGTAAACGGCGCCGTCTTTGTCGACGGCCACTCCAACCGCGTCGACCGACTGGGCGATCTCTTGCCAGCCCGAGGCGACGACCACTTCCTTGTCGGCCTTGTCGTCGCCGTTCTCGTCCAAGATCAGCGAGCATTTACCTTTGGACGGTACGAACACACCCCAGCCCCCCTTGAAAGCAGGCGGCGTCAAGGCCATGCCTATGGGCCCGCGGAGCGATCCATTGCTCTTCCAAAACAAGTCTGCTTTGTCTTCGAAGCCGTCGCCGTCGGTATCGGATAATAGGTACACGTCTCCGTTGTAAAGTAGCGCTGCAAGCTTGCCGTCTGGCCGATACCGAAGGTTGTTCACATTTTTGAGATCAATGGGAAGCTTAAAGGCAGAGAACCCTTGCGCCAGCATCTGGACTTCCGGAGGAGTTTCAATGGGCTGCATTGCCGTGCTCAACGCCCCTTCTCCGCCGCCCAACGCTTCGTCGAGTTGTTGATACTTGGATTTCAAGTATGCGGTGGTTTGGGACCGCTCTGTTTGGTTCAAAGCGCGATTGAACACGAGCACCTCGGCCAGGTCTCCCGCGAAATGGCTTCCAACCGAAGGCGGTTTGGGCTCGTTGGTATAAAACCGTGCGCCTATGGTCAGTTCGTCGCCGTGAATCGTCGAGGGGCTCTTATCGCGTTTGCCTTGACTGGCGCCGTCGACCGCGAGCTCGACTCCCTGTTTGCCCGTTCGCACCACGACTTCGAAGACGTGGCGGCCGCCAAAGGGGAACGCCGACGTCATCAGGTCGTCCATCCCGCTAAAGCCAGCGCCTTCGACGTTGATCGCTTCGAGCACTGGAGTCGCAGGCCCGCTCAGATCGATCGTCAGGCCGCTGGTGTAGTCGTTTTGCGAGACTTGGTTGAGCGCGAGAGCACGCCCGAAATCCGCCAGGATTCTTGGTGGGAGTCGCGACGAGATAGATCGTCAGTTCTTTGGCGTCGAGACCGAAGGAGTCGCAATCCAGAAAGTCGTCCTCGCCGTCGAACCGGAGCACCGAAAAGCCCTGTTTGGAAATGAACTTGGGCTGGGAACGGCTCTGCCGCTGGCGCAGGAGACGTCGGTTCGGCGAAGAGTCGAAGCAGACGCCTACGAGATCCCCCGAGAGAAGCCCTGGGAAGCCGTGATTCTCGCGCTCTTGGTTCTGTTTCGAAGCGTCGAGCCAAAGGACGAGGCCCGAGGAAGGCTTGTAAGTCGTTATGCTCGCCGCGTCTTGGGCTTGGGCGCCTGGGCCCGGCAGGGCGAGGGCCAATGCCAGTACAAAGAGGTTTGTGCAGCGCCGATCTTGCTTTTTCATCGAGTGGCTCCCTGTTCGATCATCGAGATCAACGTCAAAGCACATAATTCCGCGAAAGACTTGTCGTTGATGTGAAACTCGGTTCGAACGACTTTGACTTTCCCCGAGGCGGCAAGCCCGCTCTCCACTGCGCTATCAAGCGACTTGATCGGCTTCGACGTCGAAGAACGGTTTGCCAACGGCGTCGAGCGCCGAGACGCCCTTCGCGGGCAGAATCACCGAGCAAGGTCCCTTGCAGTCCGACAGTTTGCCGCGCGAGCTCCGCCCCCAATCGCGCGTTCTCGTCCCTTGTCGTGCGCATGAGCGTGACGGTTGGGTTGTGAACGTGGAACGTCCGATCCGCGAACCGTTCGGGAATCGTCGACGTTGGTCCGAAGTTGACCATGTCGAGCGCGCCTGTGCTAACCACCTGCGGAACGCGTTGTTCCGCGGCGGCTGAGAGCCTGTCTGGGCCCGCCGAGAGAGTCCCGCCGACGAGCTCGTCGGCAAGCTCGGTGGTGGTGAGGTCGAGAACTCCGACGACGCCTCCCTGGCGGATGAGCTGTTCCATCGCCATTCCGCCGACCCCGGTGGCGTGGAAGACGACGACCTCGAAGCCCTTCGATTCCAGGATGGCGCGGGCATGGTCGACACACGGAGTGGTCACTCCAAACATGGTCGCGGCGATCAACGGACGCGAAGCACGTAATGGCGCGAACGATTCTCCCGACTGCTTTCGCTTGCGCCCTGAACCATTCCCGCAAGCGCTGCGGTTGCGTTCTCGAGGATCGTCGTGGTCAGGCGATTGAGCCCTGCAATGTCGGCGATCGAGGGAAAAAGCGCGATGTCGCTGCCTGCCAAGTATGGTCTTGTCTGGCCGCTGGCCAGAGTGGTGACCAAAACCTTGGGGATGCCGATGGGCATTTCGCGCATTGCGGTAGAGGCGATCGTCGTGCCGGCCGACCCACCAAGCCCAAAGACTCCGTCGATCAGTCCTTGGCGATGCAGGTCGGCTGCGATGAGTGCGGCGCCTCGCGCTGCCATTGCCACGGCGGCGCCGCGATCTCCCGCCTCGCGCACCTTGGCCAAGCTCGTTCCCGCAGCCTCGAAAACTTGCTCGCGCGGGACGTCCGCCGCGAAGATCGGATCGGAAAGCGACCCTGCGTCGAGCACCAGGGTCTCCAGGCCCGTAGATCGGAGCTCGTCGCGCGCAAATGCGATCTCCCTGCCTTTCGTATCCAGAGTGCCGACGATCAATACCGCCATGGTTTGCCTTGTGCTTCCGCGAAATCGGTGGCGACCCAACCGAGTTTACTTGCTCACTGGCATTTTCAATTTCATGAACGTCTCGACCTGAGCCTTGATTGCAACCTCGGTCGGCAGACGCTCCATCGAGCTTGCCCCGTAGAATCCGTCGACCAGTTTGCAACGATCGAGAATGTACTGGGCGTCTTGGGGTTCGGCGATCGGACCGCCGTGGCAGAGCACGAACACTTCGGGACGGATCTGTTTGCAGGCCTTGGCGATTGCCTCGATTTCGACGGCGCAGTCGTCGAGCGTCTTAGCACTCACGGCGCCGATCGTTCCCTTGGTGGTCAGACCCATGTGCGCGACGACGATGTCGGCGCCGGCCTTAGTCATGCGCTGGGCCTCGTCGACGTTAAAAACGTAGGGCGTCGTCAGCAGGTCGAAAGCTCTCGCGGCTTGGATGCACTCGACCTCGAGCTCGTAGCTCATCCCCGTACCTTCGAGATTTTCTCTGAAAAGCCCATCGATCAGACCGACCGTCGGGAAGTTTTGCACCCCTGCAAAACCCAGATCCTTGAGGATTCCAAGGTGTCGGTCGAGAATCAGGTAGGGGTCGGTCGCGCAGACCCCTGCGAGCACCGGAGTCCGCGAGACAGCGGAGAGGATTTCCGCGGCCATGTCCAGGACGATCTGGTTGGCGTTGCCATACGGCATCATTCCCGCAAGCGACCCGTGGCCCGCCATGCGGAACCTGCCCGAGTTGTAGATCACGATCAGGTCGATTCCGCCGGCTTCCTCGAATTTCGCCGAAATGCCCGCCCCCGCGCCTCCGCCCACAATCGGCTTGCCCGACGACGATTTGGCCCGCAGACGCTCGAGAATCTCGGAGCGGCTTTGTTTCATGCGCATAAACGGCTCGCGATCGCTTCGAAAAAGACGCACAGACCCAGGGGCGATGCGCCGCTTGGATCGATAAAGAACTGAATTCTAACTCAGCGGACGGACGGCTTGAACCTCCTCCAATTCCGGCCCCCAATCCGAGCGACGATCGAACAATCGAGCGCGTTCGAGCCAGTTGCTCTCTGGCCGTGGAAGGCTGGTCCTGCTATGATTATCTATTGGACAGTCCGCCAGTTAGAGCACATTACAGCGCCGTCGAGCGTGCGGCAAAGCGCACGCGGCCCCTGGCAGTAAGCCGGCGGTCGAACAACTCACATAACGGAATCGAGCTCCCCCCCATTTGCTCCAACTTCGACGGAGCGGCTCGGTCGATCGTTTTACTTGGGAGAGCTACAAGATATGGACATACTATCAAAAATTGCCAGACTCGAGGACGTCGTCCGCCAAGCCGAGGCTCGGGCCCAGGCCGATAAAATAGCTTTGAGAAAGCGCGAGGTTCAAGAAAGGCTAAAACGGGGGGAGGAACGGTTAGCTGAGGTTCAGAACAAGCTGCGAGTCGAGGGTCAAAAGGCCAAAGCGGATATGAAGGAGGTCGAGGAAGGCGAACAGCGGCTGCGCGAGGTCACTCGCAAAATGGCGCAGTTTCATGCTCATATCGAGCGGGAGGCGGTGCCGGACGAAACCGTCCGACAGCTTCGCGAGGAGCTCGAGATCGTGAGGAAATCGGCCAAGCTCACGCTGGAAACCCTCGAGCAAGAGGAATCCGCGGCCCGGAAGGAGCTGCGCGAGGCGCTCGAGGCGTATCACCAACTCGAGCGCGAGGAGGAACGCCTCCAGATCGCCGCCGAGGGCGCGGAAGAACTGGTCAAGGCCGCCGAATTGCATTTCCTGGGAAAACAGATCGATCAGCTGGCTCGGGAAATCGAGGACGCCGAACGACACTTCTCCTTCCTCGATTCCAGGCAGCAAAAGGCGCAGCTCACCATCTGGATCGGCAGGTATCGGCTGCTCCAGGACCGGCTCGCCACCGACGAGACCCAAGACGCCACCGAGGAACAGATACGCACCCACGAACGAATCTTTCCAACGCTTGTCGGTTTATCGAAGAAGTACATGCCTGGGTATATCGAGGCGTTCCGGGAAAGCTTCACGACGGATTGGGGCCTTTACATCGAGCAGGCCCAAGAGCTGCTTCGCCAGGCCACCGACGACTCGGTCCGCAAACGGGCGGCCGAAGAACGGCTGACCGCCAAGCTCGCCGAGGATCTGGTCGTCCGCCGCCAAAACCGCGAGGAAGGCTTGAAGACATTGGAGGAGGTCAAGACCATGCTCAACGGCTCGGACGTTCAGAGCGTCGATCCCGCCGCCTTCCGAGAGTTGGTCGCCAAGGCGATCTTGAATCTCGGCGCTTCCGAACCCGATCTGCTCAGAGTCGTCCTCCCGTTTCGAGACCTTTTAACCGACGGCCGCGAGTTCCGCGCCTTGAGAAGGCACCTCGAACGCGGCAAAGGCGGCGAAAACGGCGAGATGGAAGAGTTTTCCTCCGCTCATGAAGACGCAGCCGCGCTCACATCGGGAATGCGCGCCGTCATGATCGGCGGGGCGGCGCGAGAGGAAGTTCGACGCAACCTCGAGCATGTTTTCCGCTTTAGCGAGCTCGAATGGATCTCGCACGAGAACCATAGACCCGCAGCCCTCGGCGGACTCGAACGGAGCATCCGCAACCAGGGCGTCGATCTTGTGCTCCTGATCAAGGACCTCATCGGCCATTCCGTCTCCGAAAAACTGAGACCTCTCTGCGAACAACAGGGCATCCCCTGCCTGATGATTCCTTCGGGCTACGGCAGCGGCCAAGTCGCCGAAGCCGTGCGCAGAGGTCTGGCTCGTGGGCCCGCCGCCAACGGCAAGGCTGGGCACGAGTAAACCAGAACAAGGCTTGATCAAAGCCTTTGGGACGGCGGGCTCATGACGATTGTGAAAGTCTGAACACTCAGAGGCCGACCCGACTGGCCTGATTTCGCTGTCCATGGTAAGGTCTGGTGATTTCTCCATCGACCCGGCGAACCCTGCGGACTGTCGGGTCAAGGATCACGCTCGAGGAACGGGCATGGATGCTCGCTCGATCACCCGTCGGCTTGGCGGCAAACGCTGGCGCTCTGAACGGCCCGCCGGAGTGGTCGGAGAGCTGTTGCCGCCCTTGGCCGCCAGTCGCGGCCGGACTTCGATCTACCTGCCTCTCTTGGTGCTGGTCGCCGTTCTCCCAGGCCTGTATGCGGTGACTCAAAGTTGGGACCTCGATCCGCCCAGCGCCTGGTGGGGCCTCCGCGGGCTCGCCGTCGCCGACGGCAGGTGGTGGGATCAATACCAACCTGTTCGAAACGTCGCCGGCGTCCAGGCTCTCAAGCTCTATCGGCAGGCCGCGCTCGAGCCGCCGCTTTTCGCCTGGATCGAAGGCGCGTTCTTTCGATTCTCGGCATCCCGTTCGCCGGTCCTGGCCGTCCTGCCAAGCTGGATCGCCGGGGCCGTGCTCGTCGTCCTGATCTATTCCATCGCCAAAAGATACTACGATGCGAGCACCGCCTTCCTGGCCTCGGCGCTCGCCGCCTCGAGTCCGGCCGTCCTCTCACAGGTCAAGTTGGCTTCCCCTGCCACTCTGCAAGCGTCGCTGGCGGTTTCGGTTCTTCTCGTGTTGGACTCTTGGTCCCGAGGAGAGCGCCGGCTCAGGCGAAAAGCGGCGGCCGCGGGCGCATTGATGGGGCTCTCTTTTCTGGCTGGGGGTTGGTTCTCGCTGGTCGTCGCTCCCCAATGGCTTCTGGGCGAGGCGCTCAACAAGCAAGCACACGACTCGGAGGAGTTTCCTACGAACAGACCAGCCTGGAAACTAAAGTCCGGAGCGCTGCTGCTGGTCGTCGCGACCTTGGCTTCGGCAGCGCTCTGCTCGACGTGGTTCGTTTCGATGCATCGCCTCCACGGAAGCGAATTCCTCCAGGCGCTGGCAGACCGCCTCTGCGCCGAACCCGGTCGAAGGCGACGACGCCTCTCTATTTCTTAAAATCATCAAGCTCGCCCCGATATTGGCGCCGTTGGCTTTCATTAGTGCGTGTCATTTGGCAGTTGGGCTGCTCAGAGGCGAGTACGAAACGTCGACCAGGGACCGAGACCGAGGCGGCGGCCTGCTCGCCTGGATCTTCGTCGCTTCGCTCTTGCCCGCCGTCTGGCCGGGAGCTCCAAAGCCCGTATCGAATATCTATCTTGTGGCGCCGCTCTGCATCCTGGCGGCTCGATCGATCGCCCTCCTTGCGGCGAGACGAATCCCCGTCCGCTTGTTGGTTGTGTTGGGTCCCGCCACGGCCCTCTCTTATTCTTGGGCCAAGAGCTCCGATCTGCGAGGCGCTGTCGCCCGCGTTTGGTCGGGGAAGGTCGACTACGCCACGGCGCTTGGCCTTCACCTTGCCCTGGACCTTATCGTTTGTTCGATCGTCTTTTCGCGCCTGCTCGATCGTTGGCGCGGAGGAAAGACGAACGCAGGCGTGGAATCCTCGCGGTTTACCTGGGTCTTTCGCTCTTGGCCGTGTTTGGCGACGGCTTGAGGGAAATCCAATTTCGACGGCGGGAGACGCGGGACCTCCTCGAACTGCGGCGGATCATCCTCAGGCGCGACCAAGCCAGGCCGTTCTCTCGAGTGGTCGTCGTCGAGCGTCAGCCCGCCGCGGCGGCCTCCCCGTATCTTTCGAGACAGCCCATCGACCCAGGCGGCCGACTCAGGTTCATTCTCCAAACCACCTTGCCGAAGGCCGAGAGAGTCGACCTTGTCGACTTCCAGAAGCTCGAACCGGCCCCAAACGACCAGACCAGACTCGTCCTTCTCCTGGGAAAGGCCGACCAGTCCGCTTACGAACGATTGTTCCGCTTGAATCTTGAAACCATCCACCCGGGCGTCCCGGGAGTCTTCGAGGCCTTCGCCACCATCCAAGACGCGCGAGCACGATCGGAGATCAAGCAAAAATTAAACAAATATTCAAATGAAATTGATATTGAGTAAAGGAACATCGTTCATTCAGCAATAGCTTCGAGCGGCCTTGAATCCTTTTGTCGGCGCGGGTAAGATTTCGAAGAGTGGGATGGATCTTACCGACAAGCCCAGGCAGGACGCCTCAATTCCCATGTCTTCACCAGAATCCAGCACCGTGGCGGTCGAGTCGAACCGAGATCGCGTCTCTGCTTTGCGCTGGAGGATTCTCGAGGCCCGCGATTCCGAAACCGACGGACGCAGGTTTATAGAGCTGGTGCAGCGCGGCAAACTAATCCTTTCGGTCGCCGAGGCCGACTTGCAGGCCTCCGCCGCCCTGTTGGGCGATCAACACGCCACGACCTGGCACTTCCGATTGGCGCTCGAAGAGGGCCAGAAATCTTGGGATCAATTGACGGCTGAGTTCGGCGCCGACGCCGTGAATTCCGCGCTTGCGCAGCCACCGATCGCAACTCTTGAGATCGGCTCTCGAGACGAACGCACTCACACTGTCTTGATCGCAATCGGCGGAAAGGCCTATCGGGTCGAGCGTGTCGAAGGCTCGGCTCCGGCGCCCGTGCAGTTCAGACTCACTCGCCTGCCCAGAGGCGAGCACGATCCGTATTATGTTTGCAAGTTGGCCGAGGGATCACACCAGTGCGATTGCGCCGACTGGTTCTTTAGGGACGATCCCAAGTCGCCACCGACCTGTAAGCACGTGAAAGCGCTTATATCTCTCGGCTGGATCTGAGCGACAAGGCGGTCATGAAGCAAGGCCGGCCCAAGCTCGAAGGTAGAGCCCGGACCGGCGTCGAATGCACAACCCAACACCGCTTGATCACTCGCCCCAGCTCTTCACCTTCTCGCCAGCCTGCTCGAGCTTCTCGCCAGTGGCGTGAGCGGCTTCCTTGGCCTTCTCCTTCGCCGCCTTGCCAAACTCGTCGGCCTTTTCTTTGGCTTTTTCGCCAGCTTCGTGAAGTTTCTCGCCGGCCGTATGCGCTGCGTCCTTACCCTTCTGCTTGGCGGTTTCCATAGCCTCTTTAGCCTTGTTCGCAGCCTCGTCCGCACCCTCTTTGACCGATTTCGTGAAGTCGCTCATAAATATTGCCTTTGTAGCCTTTCAAGTGTGAAAAGGGTCTTCCTTGATCTTCGACTCCGCCGCGTCCCTGAGGCGAATGGACTCCAATGCAAAGGCCGCGCCGCCACCACTTCCTTTCCCCCATCTCCCTCGAAAGCTCTCTGCTAAGTTCGGCGCAAGTCATTGCCAAATAAGAACTTGAATCCTAATGGAATTTCTTGTGGGAGTTTCCAACTGAGCAGGGTTGGGGGTTGCACCCGCCCAATGCAGCCTGGGCGACTTCTTGCCCAACACTGCACCCCTGGCATTGCCGTTCGACGCGATGCTACGTTGGAAGACTCAGCTCGCGGCGGCTGCGGCTCAAATGGTTCGATCGGAAGGGAAATGAAAATGGACTGGCGCGCGATTCATCTATCGGCATTCTCCTACGAGAGTTTTCTCGAAACGTACGCCAACCCCGGGCAAAAGGCGCGTTGTGCGCGGTCCATGAGCAAATTCGACTTTCGGACCCGCAGAAGGCGCTCTTGGCTGGTTTCGTGCGCAGAACTCACGTCCTTTGTCTTTCAGGCGCCTGGTGTGGAGATTGCGTCAACCAGTGCCCGATCTTCGATCGATTCGCAATCGAATCGAAGGTGCTCGACTTGCGTTTCGTCGATCGGGACGCGAACGCCGACCTCCGCGACGTTCTTGCCATCAACGGAGGGAAACGAGTGCCCGTCGTCGTGTTTTTGAGCGAAGATTTCGACGAAGTGGCTCGATACGGAGATCGCACGCTCTCAACCTACAGGAGGCTTGCCTCGGAGCTGCTCGGCGCTGCGTGCCCAACGGGCCTGGCCGTGCCGAACCAAAGCGCACTCGATTCTGCGACCGCCGATTGGCTCGATGAATTCGAACGCGTCGAGCTCTTACTCAGGCTTTCGCCCAAACTCCGAGAACGACATGGAGACTGATCAATCCCTGCTCGGACAATAGGTCAGTCCGCCCTGAGGGAAGACGCGTGAGGTTGGCGTGCGATTTCCCAAAGCCCGCTCGACCGCCGACCACAATGGTGCGCGATCGCTAAAAAGCTGGATTGGTCCCAGCGTTGGACCGAGACGCTCGCGCAGGATCGGCGCATAAACCATCACCCTTCGATCGACGACAAGCTCGCGCGCCCATCGCACCAGGAACGCGCTGTTGAGTCCCAGGGCCGACGCGACGCCGTCTGCCGCGGCCAATCCGCTCCTCAGTACTGCCCCGCCGATTGCTCCCGTCGACGCGATCGCGCGCATCGCAGGTAGTGGGAATGAGCGATCCACTTCGCTTTCCTGGGTCCAGAAAAATCCGACCGACGCTCCGCCAGGCTTGCCAGCCGATCGATGCTGAAGCAACACCTTGAAGCTCTGCATCGGATCGCCAGGCCAAGGATCGTTGCCCACGATCACGACGTCCGCCGGCGCCGACTCCGGAGAGCAGTAGCGCCTCTCGACTTCACTGGCAAGCTCGTCCTGCACCCGAAGGGGATCGCCGCAAAGCACTTGAAAGACCTCGCCGGGTCTGCCCAAGACGTGACTAATCGATAGGCTGAGTCCGACCAGCAGAGCAGCCGCCGAGCAGATCGCCTTCCGCATCGGATTCTCGCGAGCGGGTTGTCCTAACAGCTTTCTCGGATCGGTCGACGACGAAACCAGGCCTCCCCTGTGTAGCGCTGCCAACGTGCTCCGGTGGCTCGTACCAGGAAAGATCAACTTATAACCACCGCCGAATCCTGCCTGCAAATGCGGCAACACCGATCCAATCAAGATCCGCAGGTCGGCTCGAGCAACGGGCTTATACACTCGAACCGGCACTCCTTCGGTGGTCGTGCCAAGGTCGTCGTAGGCGCTCATGTCGTCGACCGGCGGGCTGTGGCAGCGATACGCCTGGACGATCGCATCCCCCAATCGCCTTCGCATCGCCTCGTCGTCGACGGCGTGATGTCTGCCGACCCCCACGCAAACGTCGACGTGATCGTTCAAAATTCCTGCGTCGTGTAGACGTCCCAGAACGATCGGCAGGGCCTCTATTATAGGCGTCCAGCGCGAGGGATCGTCGACGACGAGCGCCACTTTCATTCCAGGCTTCAAGACCGATTCGATCGACCCATCGCCTTCGATCAAGAGACGATCGAGCGCCTCGTTGAGCGATCGGGGATAATCTTCAACCGCGCCCGCGCGATCAGGCCAAAAGACGTCGGGCTTGGGCCAATGCTCTGGCAGTTCCAGGTCGAGCGAGTCGTCCGCGGCCTCTCCCCCACCCCAGGCGATCGAAATTGTTCCGTGATCCTGAATCGCTCAATCCTCCATGTCTTCATGCACGGGCTTTTTGGCGACGGTTTCGATCTCGCCCAGTAGTCGATCGACCTCTTCAACGTTCTCCACGCCGAAGAAACCGATCTCGACGCGATAGTCGCCCCCCTTACGCGCCTTCTGTAGATAACTGTCGAACACGACGTCGCCCGATCCATCCCTCCGCTTCCGCTTCAGTTCACGCGCCTCGACCATCTCAGGCGGGAAGGACCGATTGGGTTTTGAGAGAGTGCTGATATTCGCGCGCCGCGAATACCCAAAGCCGTTCGCCATGATCGCGCGTTCGTCGGTGATTCCGTAAACCGTTTCTGCCAGCAGCCTCCTATATCGTTTTGGCGCAGTCATACCCCAGGCCCCAGCGAACATGAATACAAGACTTACAATACTTACCATCGCCACGCCAATCGCTCCGGGTCCTTTGTGACGGATGGAGGTATATGTGAAAATGATAAACACAATTGAGCCGACCGCCGCCAGGATCATTCCGAAGGCGAATTCTCCGGCGATCTCGCCGCCGAACCGTTTGAGCGAAGGCCTGCCCGCCCAAACCAGAGTCTCGCCCTCGTGAAGAAAAGGCTCGAGAACTCCGGCTGGCTCGACTTTCGTATCAGAGCGTGGCGCCGCCGAATCACCTCGGCTCATGCAAAACCCCCCAGGCCAATGATTCTGCCGAGCGAATTCGATTTGAGCAATCACGACGCTCGTATTTCTCGGACGATGCAGGGCGGCGACGAAAGCTGGCGGACTCGCGAAAGAGCGCTTAATATATCTCCCTCGACAGTGACGCCGATGTACCCCCCCGCTGTTGGCAACGAGTTCACTCGATCGCTCGACGAAAAGAGACCTTTGATGAGAAACGCCTCGATGTACCGTACAATCCCACTTGTTGGGATGAGCATGTTGCTGGGCTTGCTGGCCTCGGGCGCTCGCTTGCCAGGCAATCGTTCGTCGAGCGAAACGAGCGGAGCAGCGGCCGACGCCTTGGATCGTACCGTCCTACCAATCCCCGAGCCCGTTTACCCGCCGATCACCGAGCTCGACGTCAGAAAAGTCAAGCCGCCGCCCCGCTTCGAGGTCAAGGCGCCCGCGGGAGCTCCCAACGTATTGATCGTGCTCATCGACGACATGGGCTTCGGACAGTCAAGCGCCTTCGGCGGGCCCGTCCACATGCCAAACGCCGAGCGGCTGGCAAAGAATGGAATCAAATTCAACCAATTCCACACCACGGCTCTTTGCTCGCCGACCCGAGCAGCGCTCTTGTCCGGACGCAACCATCACGTTTGCAACATGGGTTCGATCACCGAAACCGCGACTGCTTTTCCCGGTCAGACGGGTCAAAGGCCCAACAGCGTGGCGCCGTTGGCTGAGATGCTCAGGCTCAACGGCTTTGCCACCGCGGCATTCGGCAAATCGCACGAGACCGCGGCCTGGGAGGTAAGTCCTTCCGGACCAACCAGCCGCTGGCCTACCCGCTCCGGGTTCGACAAGTTCTACGGATTCATTGGCGGAGAAACCAACCACTGGGCGCCAACCATCTATGACGGCATGAACCAAATCGAAACGCCCAAGACTCCGAATTACCACTTTCTCCCCGATATGACCGACCAAGCGGTCGATTGGGTGAAAACCGTCAAGTCGTTCACGCCGGACAAGCCTTTTTTCATCTACTACGCTCCAGGCGCCACCCACGCCCCGCACCACGTGCCCAAAGAATGGATTGAAAAGTACAAAGGGAAGTTCGACCAGGGTTGGGACGTGCTCCGCGAGCAAACGCTCGCCCGGCAGAAGAAGCTCGGCGTGGTCCCTCCCGATACCAAGCTTGCGCCGAAGCCGGCGGCGATCAAAGACTGGGACAAGCTCTCCGCCGACGAGCACAAGCTCTTTGCCCGCCAGATGGAAGTGTTCGCGGGCTTCGGCGAGTTCGTCGACCACGAAGCCGGCAGGCTGATCCAGGCCGTTGACGACCTCGGCCAGCTCGACAACACCCTTGTCTTCTACATTTTGGGAGACAACGGCGCAAGCGCGGAGGGTGGAATGAACGGTCTGTTCAACGAGATGACCTATTTCAACGGTGTGCAGGAGTCCGTCCAGGACGTCTTGAAACATTACGACGACCTTGGCGGACCGATGTCCTATGGCCATTACGCAGCGGGTTGGGCTGTGGCTGGGGATACACCGTTCACCTGGACGAAACAGGTCGCGGCGAATTACGGCGGCACTCGCAACGGAATGGTGGTTCACTGGCCCAAGGGCGTCAAAGACAAAGGCGAGGTCCGATCGCAGTGGCACCACGTCATCGATATCGCACCAACAATACTCGAGGCCGCGAAACTGCCCGAACCCAAATCCGTGAACGGCACTCCTCAGACTACGATTGAAGGCGTGAGCATGCTCTACGCGTTCAATGATGCTCAAGCGAAGGGACGTCACACAAGCCAATACTTTGAGATTATCGCCAACCGCGCCTACTACCACGACGGCTGGCTTGCGGGGACGGTCCATAAGGCGCCCTGGGAGGCAAAGCCAAGGGCCTCACTCGAGGACGACAAGTGGGAATTGTACGACACCCAAACCGACTTCAGCCTGACGAACGACTTGGCAGCCAAGAACCCAGAGAAGCTCAAGGAGCTCAAGGCCCTCTTCATGAAAGACGGCGCGAAGTTCCATGTCTTGCCGATCGACGATCGTAGCATCGAGCGATTGAACGCCGAGATGGCGGGCAGGCCCGATCTAATGGGCGGGCGCACTTCGCTCACCCTTTACGAGGGCATGATCGGGATGGCCGAAAACGCTTTTATCAACATCAAGAACCGATCGCACACGATCACCGCCGAGGTCGAGGTCCCCAGCTCAGGCGTCGACGGCGTGATCCTCTGCCAAGGGGGCAGGTTTGGCGGTTGGAGTCTTTACGTCAAGGACGGCAAGCCGACGTATACGTACAACTGGCTCGGGTTGGAAAGCTTCACGATTGCTTCAACCGAACCGCTCCCTGCAGGCAAGTCGACGATCCGTTTCGTCTTCGCCTACGACGGCGGCAGGCCGGGTGCTGGCGGTACTGGAACGATCGAAGTCAACGGTAAGAAAGTTGCGAGTGGGCGGATCGAAAAGACTGAACCAATGATGTTCTCAATAGATGACGGCGCTGACGTCGGATCAGACGGCGGCACGCCGGTGACCGAAACCTATTCCGAGCACGGTAATACGTTCGCTGGGAAGATCAAAAAGGTGACCCTCGAGTTGAAGTGATTAATGGCATGGTCGTCAAGGAGCAACGCCGCCAGTCAAATGAGGTTGTATTTGCGTCTAATTTATGAAAATCCAGCCTGGACCGAACGCCCTTTTCTGAACCGCGCTCGCGTTTGTCGCCTCGTCTCCGCCGAGAACCTTGATGATGCTTCTCAGAGCCTTCACTTCTCTGCGGAGCTTCTGCAGTTCCCGTTCGCGCGAACGCGTCGGGCGGAAGACCGTCGGAATAGAGCGACTTGACGAACACCACGCCAGCGTCGTCGACGTAGTGAACCAGTTCGAGTTGGGCTAGCAGTAGCGCCAGACCTTCGTTTGCGGCCACGCCTCTAAAATCCAGAACGACTTTCGACTTGAGCGACTTTCCCCGTGGGAATCCGGATTGGTCGATCGAGATGTTGATCGGAAGTTTCTCCGGGTTTTTATTTTCGATGTCGTTCCGGACGTATTCGAGCGCGTCTGAAAGAGGCGTAGGGGTCGCGAACGGAAAATCGATCGGAGTTTGCATGGCTTTCCAGGTCGATGACCCAGCCTTGGAGTTCGGGATCCGCCAGTGGTAGTCGGACATTTTCCGCAGGCTCGGATGGACGAAGTCCTGATCCTCTGTGTCATTCTCTTGATCTTCCACTGCTCCCACCAATTGACTATGCGCGAACAAAAGAGCCCGGAACGCTTCCATCTGAGCTCGACTTGTCAGATAAACCCAGGCGAGGCTCGCTATTGACGTTGCCACAAGTGCGGCGACCAAAATGCGCAGAACGATCGGGTTGGCCTTCATCTCCTGGTTCCCCTGGTAGCGAGCAATTAGGCAGGCGGGATGAGTGTATCGTCTTCGGTAAGAGCAATCACTTAGACGCCTGACTCGTTCCGACTATTCGATGGTCTTCCCGCCTCGAGGAAAAATTTTCGCGAGCCATGTCGAGAACGCTTTCCGTGCTCCGACTTCTCCATGTTTCCAGACCAGATCAGTTCCAAAATCAGAAGGAGAAACTCATGAAGTACATTCTGCTGATGAGCGGAAAGAAGGAAATGTTCGACTGGTTCTCGAAGTGGCCGAAGGAGGACCTCGCGAAGAACATGGCCTTCATGCAAAATATCAACAAGCAACTGAGCGATGAAGGGGTTCTGGTTGCTACCGAGGGCCTGGCGTTCCCACAGCAAGCCAAGCTCGTTACTGCGGCCAAGGATGGGACGCCGATCACTGACGGGGTTTTTCCCGAATCGAAGGAATACTTGGCTGGATATTGGATCATCGACGTGGAAAACGAAGAGCAGGCGTGCAAGATTGCCGCGAGGATCTCGTTGGCTCCTGCCCCAACCGGAACTCCGGGGACCATGCCCTTGGAGGTCCGCCAACTGATGAGCAGGGCCCCCAAAGAGATGTTGGGATAGGAGAATCCCATGAACGTTCCCATCGAGCACCTGTTGCGGGACTTGACGCCTCAGGTGCTCGGTACGGTCGTGCGCCGGTTTAGAGATTTCCCAGCCTCTGAAGACGCAGTCCAAGAATCGCTGCTCGCCGCGGCTGTCGAATGGCCGCGCGAGGGCCTGCCCGAAAATCCAAGAGCCTGGCTCACCCAGGTCGCGTTCCGAAAGATGATCGATCACATCCGGGCAGAGTCCGCTCGGCGTCGTCGTGAGAGCGATGCCGCGATTCAGGTCGAGGAGGTTGCACCATCGTCGTCACTGGAATCGGCTTCGCACGAGGACGACTCGCTCTTGCTGCTCTTCATGTGCTGCCATCCAGCACTCACGCCTTCCTCCGCGATTGCCCTCACCCTGCGGGCTGTCGGCGGGCTGACCACGGCGGAAATCGCCCATGCGTTCCTTGTGCCCGAGGCAACCATGGCCCAGCGAATCAGCAGGGCCAAGCAAACGATCCAGAATTCCGGCGTGCCTTTCCAACCGCCAACCTCGGATGAACGCGCGTCGGCGGCTTCGCGAGGTCTTGCAAGTCCTCTACCTCATCTTCAACGAGGGATACACAACAAGCTCTGGAGCTGAGTTGCATAGATCCGATCTCTCTCGAGAGGCAATTCGCTTGACCCGAATCGTCCACGATCTTCAATCCGAAGATCCTGAGGTCGCTGGTCTGCTCGCGCTCATGCTTTTGACCGACGCCCGACGATTGGCCCGAACAGGCCCAGCAGGAGAATTGATCCCGCTGTCAGAACAAGACAGGTCGATTTGGGATCGCGACCAAATCTCCGAGGGAGTTTCGCTTGTCTCGGCAGCCTTGCCCAAAGGCTCTATTGGTCCATACCAATTGCAGGCAGCGATCGCCGCAGTCCACGATGAAGCCGCGAGTGCAGACGACACCGACTGGCCGCAGATCCTGGCGCTCTACGACTTGCTCAGGCGCATGTCCGACAATCCAATGATTGAACTCAACCACGCGATCGCCACCGCCATGGTGCATGGGCCGTCAAAGGGCCTGGAGCTCTTGAATGTTCTCGAAAGCGACGCGCGCCTCGCGGATCATCATCGCTTGGACGCAGTTCGAGCGCATCTGCTCGAACGTGCCGGCGATCATGCCGGCGCCGTCGTTCATTTCCGACTGGCGGCGAGCAAGACATCAAACATGCCCGAGCGCAATTATCTCCTCACCAAGGCGGCCAGGCTTTCCTGAGCGAACCCCAAGACGCTTCTCGCGCAGCTCGCTTACGGAATCGCGGCATCTAGTTGCGTTATCTCATGCTTACACAAACGGTTGCATCTCGAAGCCCCTCCCGGGCTCGACCGGGGCAGGGACACTACTGGTAGCACCGCGCGCGATGTACGGAAGGAGCCGTTAGAAGAGATTCAATTGCCTCAAGGCATAAAATTCCTTGCCCAGAGCTCGAACATGAGCAATGCCCAGAGCCTATAGGCGTGGTCGCGTGTGGAGCTTGTATGTTCGTTGATCATCTGCTCGACCTGCTCGGGCCTGAAGATCCCCCTGCCCCGGGCCTGGGCGTCGAGCAGCACAGCCCTCAGCTCGTCTTGGAGGGGACCCCGGAACCAGCGGTCGATCGGCACGCCAAAGCCCATTTTGCGTCGGCGAGCGATGGCTGGCGGAAGCAGATCGGCGAAGCGCGTTTGAGCACGCGCTTCGATCTGCCCGGTCGGAGGCTCAGCTTATGACTTGTTGGAACGCCGAGGGCCAATTCCACCACGCGATGGTCCAAGAAAGGGGCCCTGCATTCCAAACTGTGCGCCATGCTTGCAAGGTCGACTTTGACGAGCAGGTCTCCGGGAAGGTAAGTCAGGATGTCTGCGATCATCGCTCTCGCAGGGTCGTCTCGGCTAGGGGCCGCATCCCAGGCCCTGGAGAGCATCGAAAACGGGTCGGTATCCTCGCCAGGAGCCGACGCGGTCGAGGCGAGGTGATCCAGCCATTGGTCCGTATAGAGTGAAGTTCGCGTTTGTTCGTCGCATTGCACGATCCATTGTAAGTAGCGATCGACAGGAGGCTTGCCAATTGCCTCGAGCCAGCGGCGAACCTTCCGGAGCGTGGTCTTGGCTTTCACGGAGGAGGGGATGGTTCTTGCAAGCGGTCCGCCGATCCACTCTCGCGAGGTGCGAGGAACGCGGTTGAACAGGTCTGCCAAGGCCAGCGCCCGATAGCGGTCGTAGCCGCCGAACAGCTCGTCGCCGCCGTCTCCCGAGAGCGCCACGGTTACGAATCTCCGGGTCTCGCGAGAGACATACCAGGTGGGCAACGCCGAGCTGTCCGCGAAGGGCTCGTCGTATTGCTCGGCAAGATTCGGAATCGTTTCCCACGCCTTGGGTTCGACGACGAAGAGGTGGTGGTCGCTGCCCAAACGCTGGGCGATGGTCGCCGCGTGGGCGGATTCGTCGAAGGCAGGATCGTCGAAGCCGATCGAAAACGTCTTGATGGGTTGAGCAGAAACTTGCTGCATCAGGCCCGCGATGATCGTCGAATCGATGCCGCCGGAGAGAAAAACGCCGAGTGGGACGTCGGCGATCATCTGCTCCCGAACCGACTCGGTCATAAGGGATCGGAGCTCGCCAGCCTCTTCGTCGATGGGACGCTCTCGCTCGACGTCCCAGGGCGGATCCCAATAACGCTCGAGTTCGAGCTTCCCCTCGCGCCAGACTGCATAGTGCGCGGGAGGAAGTTTGTGCACCTCTTCGAAGATCGAATCAGGATGGTTAATATATCCGTAAGTGAGGTATCGATCGAGCGCCAGCGGGTTCATTCGTCGCGAGCCGGTTCCATCGCCGATCGCGGATAAGGCCTTGAGCTCGCTTGCGAAGGTGATCGTCCACGGATCGCGCCGATAAAACAGAGGCTTTTGGCCAAGCCGGTCGCGAGCGAGCAAAAGCTTCCGCTGGGAGGAATCCCAGATCGCCAAAGCGAACATGCCTCGAAGCAGGGCGAACATCCTTTCGCCCTCGTCCTCGTAGAGGTGGACCAAGACCTCGGTGTCGCCCGAGGACCGGAGCTGGTGGCCGCGAGCTTCGAGCCTGCGCCTCAAAGCTGGGAAGTTGTAAATTTCGCCGTTGAAGACGGTCCAGACAGTCTTGGATTCGTTGGACAGAGGTTGACGAGCCCCCTCCAGGTCGACGATGGAGAGCCGTCGGAAGCCCAGCGCGGCATGGTCGTCTCTATAGAATCCCGAGTCGTCGGGTCCTCGATGTACCAACTTCGCGGTCATCCGCTCGATTGCGCCTTGGGAAGTTCCCGGAGAGCCGCCGGACCAGGCCGATCCGCAAATGCCGCACATGAGGGAGATGCTCTAGGAAGGTTTGGGTCGGCGCCTAAGTGGCTTGCCTTGGTCACGAGGCCTCCGCGGCACCCATTCTATAAGGAGTTCCCTCGCAGCCTCGTGCGATTTCGCCAGAATTTTTCCGAAGGCCACTTGAAATGGGTCCGCCCGTATGGGTATTGTAGCGAAATTCTGGTCTGGTGCTTGCGATCGTACCCTCACGCGAGCTGATCAAGTGGTCAAGTCGCGACGAGGGTCGGTTTGTCGTTTATGCCGGCGGTTATTGGAAAGCGAGTTCTCGAGAGATGAAGATTCGGTCGAGCGTCAAGCGTATCTGCGAGCACTGTAAGATCGTGCGTCGTCGCGGCAAGGTTTTCGTCATTTGCACGAACCCGCGGCACAAGCAGCGTCAGGGCTAGTCGTATCGTGGTGCTTCCACGGCGCCCAGGCTTTTGCACCGAGTGCGAGCGGGCTTGCTGGGCGATTGAGCCAATTCAGAAATTTTCGTCACGTTTTGCAAGCGGAGAGCGTTTGAATGCCCCGAATCTTGGGTGTCGACATTCCCAACGACAAGCGAACGGTGATTTCGCTTCGATACATCTATGGGATTGGTCCGTACCTGGCCGACCAGTTGTGCCTGCGGACGGGGATCAGCCCGGACAAGCGTGCCAAGGACCTGACCGAGGACGAGCTGGCTCGTCTGGCTTCGCTCCTGGACAACGAATACACGGTCGAAGGTCCACTGCGGCGTCAGGTGCAGCAGAGCATCGCCCGACTTCGAGACATCGGCTGTTACCGAGGGCTCAGGCACCGCAAAGGCCTGCCTGTCCGCGGCCAGCGCACCCGTACGAACGCTCGTACGCGGAAGGGGCCTCGGAAAACCGTTGCCGGCAAGAAGGGCGTCAAGGAAATGCGCGTAACAACCGCCCGAGGCGGCCGGCCAGCCGGGATCTATCTCTGCTGGTCTGGGTTGTAGATTGGACCTACTTCAAAGACATAGCTTGATTATTTATCTTTAGATCAACAAACCGCGGCGATTTGCTCGCGGAACGTTAGGGAGCATCTGACTCGTGGCTAAGGCCAAGAAACGCAAAACGAGACGCAACGTCAGCCGGGCCGTGGTCCACATCAAGGCGACGTTCAACAATACCACGGTCACGATCACCGACCCCAATGGGGACGCACTTTGCTGGGCGTCTTCGGGCACCGTCGGTTTCAAAGGCAGCCGCAAGAGCACGCCGTTCGCGGCCCAACGGGCCGCCGAAACCGCGGCGGCCGCGGCCAGCAAGTTCGGCGTCAAGGAAGTGGAAGTGAAGGTCAAGGGACCTGGGTCGGGCAGAGAGAGCGCCATTACCGCTCTCCAGGCTTCCGGGCTTTCGATCAAGGCGATCGAAGACGTGACCCCCCTGCCCCACAACGGCTGCCGCCCGCCCAAGAAGCGAAGGGTTTAGGATCATCCGCCTAGTGTTCGGTCGGCTTTGGCTGATCCAAAACGACCAACGACGGATTAAGACGAATCGATGCGAATTGAAAGAATGGCTTTTGAAATCCAAGGTCGCTGAATAACAGGGAAATCATGGGACGCCATATCGGACCAGTCTGCCGCCTCTGTCGCCGGGAAGGGATGAAGCTCTTCCTCAAAGGCTCTCGCTGCGATACTCCAAAGTGCGCAGTTGATCGCCGCGAAGGCGTGCCAGGCATGCACCAGTTTCGCCGCAGCAAGCCTAGCGAATACGCCATCCGGCTCCGCGAGAAGCAGAAGGTCAAACGGTACTACGGCATCTTTGAACGCCAGTTTCGCAAATATTTCGACATGGCGGCGCGGCGTCCAGGCAATACCGGCGACGCTTTGATGTCGATCCTCGAGCGCCGCCTGGACAACGTCGTCACCAGGCTTGGCTTTGCTTGCAGCCGCAAGCAAGGCAGGCAGATGATTCGTCACGGCCACATCCTGGTCAACGGCAAGAAGCTCGATATTCCGAGCTATCTCGTCAAACCGGGAGAGGTCATCAAGGTCAAGGATCGGGAACACTCGCTCAAGGTTGCCACTTTCAATCTGGAGTCGGACACGGGGCCCCCCGTCCCGACCTGGCTCGATCGGATCAGCACCGCCCCCCCCGAGGGCCGCGTTTCGCGCCTGCCAGGCGTCGAAGACATTGGTTTGCCGGTCACTCCTCAGTTGATCGTCGAGCTCTTGAGCCGCTAAAAGGCCCTGGCATGGACGCCTTACTCAACGTTCATTTGGTTTTGCGTTAAGAATTTACATCCGTTTGTCTGTCCGAGGGAAAGGACCAACACCCGAACCGGCGTCCCCACGCGAAACATCAGATCGGATCACTCAGGTTCGTCCATGGCGGCGAACCAAGATCTTCCAATCGATCGCGAACGACCTATCGGCGTTGGCCCTGCCCGTTTTGCTGGAGACCAGGAGCGATGCGCATCCGTTGGCGCGGACTCGAGCTTCCCAGTCGCGTTGTGTGCAACCGCGAGAAATTGACCGACACCTACGGAGAGTTCCACGTCGAGCCGTTCGAGCGCGGGTTCGGACACACCGTGGGCAACAGCCTCCGCCGCATCTTGCTCTCGAGCCTCGAAGGCAGCGCCGTCACCAAGATCAAGATCCAAGGCGTCCAGCACGAGTTCTCGTCGATCCCCGGGATGGTTGAAGACATCACCGAGCTGGTCTTGAACTTGAAGGGACTGGTCGTCAAGAACCACACCGACCAGAACCGGACCATCCGTATCGAGCGAGACCGTAGAGGCGTCGTGACCGCGGCCGACATCATCCACGACGATACAGTGGAGGTCGTCAACCCCGACCACATTCTCTGCACGTTGACCGACGACGTCCCGTTGGCTTTCGAAATGACCGTCGAGAACGGCCGAGGTTATCGGCCCGCCGCAGAAGGACACACGGACGACCTCGAGGTCGGCGCCATCCCCATCGACGCAATCTTCAGCCCCGTCATCAGGGTCGAGTACCGCGTCGAGAACACCCGCGTCGGCCAGAGGACCAACTACGACAAGCTGGTCATGAAAATCTGGACCACCGGCACGCTGGCGCCCGAGATGTCGCTGGTCGAAGCGGCAAAGATCATGCGCAAGCACTTGAATCCGTTCGTCCAATACAACGAACCGGGCCCAGGCCTGCCCTCCGATTCGATCGGTCACGACGGCTATCGCGACGCCCCCTTGGACGCCGAGCTCGAGCGCAAGCTCAATATGAGCCTGGCCGAGCTCGAGCTCTCGGTCCGCGCCACCAACTGCCTCGAAAGCGAAGGCATCACCACCGTGCGGGACCTGGTCAGCCGCAACGAAGATCAATTGCTCACCGTCCGCAATTTCGGCGAGACCACACTCAAAGAAGTGAAGGCAAAACTGCATGAAATTGGCTTGGACCTGGGCATGGCCGCTCCCGCGCGAAGCTAAACTCGCGTTGGTCTCCACGGATGGTTCTCGACTCGAGGCCCGTCGCGATTGCCCAAAACTCCCAGCCCGAGTAAACTTGGTACATTCATTCTTCCTACGAACCCCAGATTGAATCATGCGTCACCTCAAAGCCGGCAGAAAATTCAAGAGATCGCCCTCGCATCGCCGGATGCTTCTGAGAAACCTCGCAACCTCGTTTTTCGAGCACGGAAAGCTCCAAACGACGCTCGCCAAGGCCAAGGAGGCTCAGCCCTTCATCGAGAAGTTGATCACCCTCTCGAAAGACGGTTGGGATTTGAACCGGTTTCGCCGGGTTTTGGCGGTCGTCACCAAGAAAGACGTCGCCTTCAAGCTGTTCAACGACATCGGCCCCCAGTTCAAGAACCGTCCGGGCGGCTACACCCGGCTCTACAAGCTCGCCAAGGTTCGCCAAGGCGATGCCGCTCCGATGGCCTTGCTGAAGCTCTTGGGCGAGGACGAGCAGATCAAATCGCCCATTCGGCCTGCGGTCGTCAAGTCCTAAAAACCGTCTTCGAAACCGCCTGGCGCAGTTGCGCTGGCGGCCCCGGTCTGGGGCTACTGCATATGTCGCATGTTCATGCATGCATCTTTTGCAAGATCGTCAACGGCCTTGTCCCGTGCGATAAAGTGTTGGAAACCGGGCTTGCCCTTGTGTTTCTTGATATCAATCCGGTGAATACAGGTCACTTACTGGTCGTGCCCAAGGAACACCATCCGTTCATCTGGGAGCTTTCCGAAACCGTGGCTTCCCATGTCGGAGGGTTGTTGCCCAGGCTCGCTCGGGCGGTCAAGGGGGCCACTGGCGCCGACGGTGTGAACATTATCGTCAACAACGGCAAAGCCGCGGGGCAGACCGTCGAACATGGCCATTGGCACGTCATCCCCCGGTTCTTCGACGACGCGGTGAATTGGCCCTGGCCTCATTCCGAGTATTCCGGCGACGAGCGGGCTCAGATGCGGTTTCGAATCGAGCGCGAACTTGGTCCCAGTGCCGATTCTTGAACTTTGGGTTTTCCAATCGACCTGGCAGCGACTACTTGGCTAATCATCATAAGCGATTGTAACTAAAGACGTTAAAGTCCAAGCTCAAAGATCACTTGACAGCTTTTAAGGTAACATCTAGGGTCTCGCTCGCGGCATTGTCCGCGCACTTCATCCTGCCGTTTTCCGGCTGCGGAAAGGATTCCGCCCCTATGAAATCCCGCTGTTTGGGGTTCGCATTTGCCTTGATCGGCGTGAGCGCCTTCGTTGGCTGTACGCTCACGAAGTCGAGCTTGAGAAACGCCCAGTTCAAAGACGTCGCGGGCCTCGCCGGGCCCGTCCTCCAGCCCAAGCGCAGCCTCATGACGTTCGCGATTCTCACTCGGCCCGCCAGGGACGCCGCGATCGATCAAACGATCTGGAGCGTCGCCGATGAGCAGGTTGTTCCCAACGATCTCCGAGCGAGTCTCCAAGCCAACGGTTTTCGCGTGGGCGTCGTTACCGGCGATTTGCCGGTCGAAGTCGAGAAAATGTTGAGCGCCGAGGGCTCCAACCGAGTCGATCCGTACCAGGTCGAAACCCCCGACGGCGGCATCACTCCGGTGGCTCTTGCTCCCATCGCCGAGAAAGCAAGCCTGTTTTTCACAAAGCTCGATGCAATTACGGGAAGAACATATGAGTCGGTTCAGGGTTTCGTGAACATTTCGTCGGTTCAGGAAGGCTCTGCCGGCTTGCTTTTGAGGATCGTGCCTGAGCTGCACCATGGGCCGATCCAGCGCGACTGGGCTGCGGCGCCATCGCCCTCCCCCTACGCCGCACAGGAAATCGTCCGCAAGGAAGGACAGAAGGAAGAGGCGTTTCGCGATCTGACCATTCCCGTCAAGATCCTGCCCAACCAAACCCTCGTCATTGGCTGTTTGCTCGACAAACCCAAGAGCCTTGGAGCCTTTTTGCTCACCGAGCCCGAGCTCAACAGTGATAGGCTCAAGCAGAAGGTTCTGCTCGTCAAGGGGGTCCGCAGCAACGGCTCCGATCCAGCTCTGGCAAAGACGGCCGCCGCAACGGTCGACGCAGCCAAGAAGGGTAGAACGACCATCCTCGCGGCCCCCAAGAACTTTGATCCGTTGCAATGACCCTGGCGAACCAACACGTCGCATCCGTTGTCTTGACACCTAAGAAAACATGACTTCCGCAACGTCTGAAAACTTGGTTCAACTCGACGGTTCGCACGGAGAAGGCGGAGGGCAGATCCTCCGCACAGCGCTTTCCTTGGCGCTCATAATCGGCAGAGGCTTCCATATCCGGCGGATCCGAGCCAACCGCCAGAAGCCCGGCCTGAGGCCTCAGCATCTCATGTGCGTCAAGGCCGCCGCCCTCATCTGCGATGCGGGCGTTCGAGGAGCGGACGTCGGCTCGCGAGAGCTTACGTTCAAACCCGGCGCCGTTGTGCCTCGAGACCTGACGTTTGATATCGGAACGGCCGGTTCGACGGCGCTCCTCTTACAGACGATCCATCTGCCTTTGGCATCCTTCGCTTCCAATCCCATTGCTCTTCGACTGATCGGCGGGACGTTCAATCTTGCCGCGCCTTCGTATCCTTTCATCGAATCAACGTGGAAGGCCCACTTGGCGGCGATGGGACTCGTAATCGAGACGACCATGCCCAGGGCTGGCTTTTATCCGAGAGGTCAGGGCGTTCTCAAGGTCAAGGTCCATCCAGGCAAGCCCCGAGCGGTCTCGTGGCTCGAAATCGAAAGGCTCTCGCTTGTAAGGGTCGTCGCGGGTGTCGCTGGACTGGCCGATTCGGTCGCCAAGCGAATGCTTGAGAAGATCGAGGTTTTGTTCGAAACCGATCCACGAGTCAACGATCTTCGAAGTCAGGGGACCTTCGACGGCGTGGAGTTCGCTTATGAAAGCACATCCTGGAAATCGGTTGGGCCTGGCGCCTCGGTATCGATTGCATGCCATCACGGTTCCGCCCCTCCTGCCTGTTTCGTCGGCCTGGGAGAACGGGGAAAACCTGCGGAGAAGGTCGCGGAAGAGGCTTTCGAGCAATGTCTCTTTCACCTGACCGCCGGCGGCGCAGTCGACCCGCACTCCGCCGATCAGATCCTGCTTCCCCTGGCTTTGGCGGAGGGAAGCTCCGAGTTCTCGGTCTCGCGCGTCGACGAACATACGAGAACCAACGCGGCGACGATCAATGCTTTTCTTGGACGCGGCGTTCACATCGAGGAACAAACCGACGGATCGGGTAAAGTGACAATCGATCCTTAATCCATGAAACAGCAATCATACATATCCAAGGTCATTGAGCCGTTTCTGAATCGCCTCTTCTTCGTCATGGTCGTAAGGAACGGACACTGCGTCTTGACGATCCTCGTGAGAACCTTCGGCTGGTTCGCATACCGGTTCGAGGCTGGGGTCCAAAATCTCGTCCAACACGCGCCCGTCCATGTCGGCCGGTGCGGGGGCGCCCAAGAGCCTCAAGATCGTCGGCGCCACGTCCAGAAGGCATGCGTTTTGGAGCTCCGATCCTGGACAAAGGCCAGGGCCTGAGGCGATGAGAATTCCCTCCATCCTGTGATCTCCCGTGGGTCCGAAGGCTGGCGAGACCACCTTGTTCGTCGTGAAATCGTGCAGGCCAATGGTCCTTCGGCTCCAGTCTTTCAATACCACGGTCAAATCGGGCGCGAGCTCCGAGCGCGGACCGTGGTAAAGATCGTCCGCATGGTAAATCCGCTCGACGATCGGCTCGTGGGTCTCTGGATCCATGATCCCTTGGAGCCCCGCGGAAATCTCACCCAGTAAAGGCCCGACCTCCTCGGCACGCACGCAGCCCATCGGCTGCCTGCCGGCGCGGTTGACGAAGATCTGCCCAAAATTGCCCTGGGCGTATGCACGCGTTCGAGACCAATCGATATGTCTTCGGGAAAGAAATACCGATGCGGCAAGGCGTTCGACCGGGCTGGTCTGCTTGCCGCGGAACCTTCCCACTCTCTGCTCGGCCAGGCCCATGCGGGCCATGATCTTGTAGATCCACTCGGGAGTGGCGCCCCGCTTGTAGAACCAATGCTTTTGTTTGACGTAGAACGAGTCCTTGAGCGCGATATACCCTTTTTCGAGCAGCCAAACGTTCAAGTTGACGTACCAGTCGACAGGACCGAATCCGTGGTCGCTCATGAGGATGAGGTTCGCGTCCGCGGGGAGCAGGGATTCGATCCGAGCCAAGCCTTCGTCGAGCCGCCTCCAAAAGGCGATAAAGCCCTTTCTCACTTCGGAAAGGTCTCTGCCGCGGGCGGCGGGATGCGAAAGATCCCAGGCGTGCCAGAGTTCGTGCTGAATGCGATCGGTGGCCATCAGATCGTACATGAACAAATCCCAGTCGCACCTTTGCATCAGAAACTCGACGGCGCGGAGGTGCTGGTCCAGGAAAGCGTTCAGGTCGGCAAGGGTCTCCCGTTCTCGGCCGCCATCATGGACGGAGGTACACCAAGGTCGGTAGGGTCCGACGGCTTTTTCGAGCTCGGCGAAGATCACTGGGTCGCTTGCGAAATCGGGCGCGTTCGCTGGGCTCAGGAAATCTCCCAGGTAAAACCCAGGCGCGGGCCTTGGCGGGTAGCTCATCGGCACCGCGCCGGCCACGGTCCGCTTGCCGTACTTCGCGGCGATCTCCCAGACCAGGTCGGACTTGATGGACCGAGATGTGTTCACGCGGCCGTTCAGGGGATCGTGGCCGAATTCCATGAATTCGAACACCCCGTGTTTGCCGGAGTTCTTGCCGGTCATCACCCCTGTCCAGGCGACGGGGGAAAGCGGCGGAAAGATCGATCGAAGCACGCCCGAAACGCCCTGGTCTCTCAGCCTGGAGATTGTTGGAAGCTCGCCCATCTCGATCAACGGTTCGAGCAGATCCCAGGTTGCCCCGTCGAGACCCAGTACGAATACCTTCATCGTCACTTCCCTTCTGTCGATACGCTTCGACGCCCGATTCGGTCCGCGAGCCAAATTCCTTTTGCAAATCACGGACCTAAGCTGGCCCAGCTTACTGGGTCCGGGTTGTCTGTCGGACCTGCGGCTGCTGCATCTCGCACGCTCTTAGCTTACCATCGCGTGGAAATCTCGACAGATCAAGCTGCTCAGGGCGAAGGAGCGGACCTCGGCGAAGCGAGCCGGTCACGTTCGCTGGGCGTTTCATACCACCTATTTTACGCAGATTTGCGGAGGTTTTTGTTGGGCTCCTCCCTGGGCACATTTGACTCGCTCTCTTTTTGGGGCTTTGGGTCGGGTCTTGAGGGTGATTGGGAGGCTCTCGCTTTTGGCTCGTCGGCCCCTTTCTGCGAGACAGGACCGCTTACGTCCGTCTCGATCTTCATACCAGCTTCCTCTTTCTCTTCCTCGAACTGGAACTCGGGTGGTTGGGATGTATCCGTCTTATCAGACGGCTTAGAATCCGGACGTAAGTTCTTCGAAGCTTGTAACTTCCGTTCAATGGGATGATAGGCTCGCATCCACCCGCCAGGCTGAAGCTCGTCGAGGTAGAGCACATCCTCCTCGACTCCGCTTGGCTTACCCTTGCCGCCGTTTTTTCGGACGTTTTGTTGGAGAATTCGCAGGACTGTTCGCTTCCGCCGGGTCTTCACCACGCTCTTCACGATGGCTACGTGATCCGGGAAATCGAACGTGTTCTTGACGAATCGCTCAGACCCATTGCTCGAGACCCGCATGAAATGCACATCGTGGAAAGTGAGGACGTCGCCTGGTTGGGCGTCTTCGATCGAACCCAGAGGTTTTCCCCAGGCCCTTCCGAAGTGGGGATCCGCTGGAAGTCGAAGTTCGGCGCCCGCGGAAGTCAGAGCTTCGCGAGCCAGCGCGCTGCAACTCCCTGAGCCGACCTTCTTTCCCAATTGCGATTTGCAAAACGACAGCACCTTCTGGTTGACCGAGGGAGATTCCTCTCCTTCCGCGGCCCCCGGGCAAACTACCGCGACAACCGGGAACAATGTAACAAAAGTTCTTGTGATTAAGCGATAATACGACAGATTCATGGCAAATCCTCGAGCGTTCAGGCCTCGGCCGCCGTCAGCAATTTGATGCTATATACGACGACGCAGCCCGCTGCGGCGCAGCCCAGGCCCAGAATCGCCCTGCCCCACCCTGGTCTTCGCGACTCGATGATTTCACCCATGATGATGATCGAGCCGACCAATCCGAATTTGAACATCGTCATGCCGGCAATGTTCCAACGCGCGAAGAACCACTGCGCCACGGGGTTCGATTCGTAAAAGTGGGCGCCTCGACGTAACAGGGCGTAGGTCAAGAGCAAGTCGGCCATGGAAAGCAAGACGAGCCAGAGGCTTTCACGTTCGAGTTGACTTGGAAAGGAAACGACTTTCGCGAAGTTCAAGACGTGGAACTTTGGCGCGGCGGTCGGCTTTCGGTCCTTGACACGCGAATCTTCTTCGATGGGCGGGTGGACGAACGTCGGTAGGGGATGCGGCGCCAGTGCGTAGGCGCTGGTTTGTTCTTCCGGCTCAGAGGGAATCTCGTTCAAGAAACCGCACTTCTTGCAATGGAAGTGCATCCCCTGGCGTCCAGGGGGAATCACATGAACCCTTCCACAGTTCGAACAACTGAGGCCAACGCTCATAAACCAGCTCTTTGGCGAGGACGTCAAATCTCCGACAAACTCGAGAGTTCGAGTCTAGCGGAAACCACAATCCACCAGAAGACGGCTCGAGCCTACTTTCGCGAAACCCTTGAGACCGACGATTCGCCGCTCGACGCACACCCTTGTTCTAGAAAGGATGACGCATTCGCAAGTGCGAAATCCAAGTAAAGCTCACTTCTTTTTCTTGAGCTCCATAAGAAACACCTCGAAGCCCACCTGTTCGTACTTGGCCGGACGATCCCCCTCGGGGGAGAAGCAGTAAATGAACTTGTCGTCGCCCTCGAACTTGTAGATGCCTTTGGACGTTTTGCCCTTCGCGTCTTCGGGGCCTTCGTCGATCTTGAAGTCGATCGTCTTTTCAGGCTTGGCTTCTCCGTTCAGTTTGACCGTCATCGAGTAGGTGCGGTTGGGCCCGACGAGCTTGAGCTGATCGCCCTTGAACGTGTAAGTCACGGTGCTGCCGTCTGGGTTTGTGGCGGTCCATACGCCTTCGAGTTTCTTGAGGTCGCCAGCGGAAACGTCGTCGGCCGCCTTAGTGGCGACGACGGAAATCAAGGCCAGCGCCAGAGCCAAGATGGATAGGGAAATTCGAGGCATGCGAACAAGCTCCTCTTTGATTGTCGAGGTTTGGGTGCGATGCCTTTCCGTTGGATGGGAATCTCGCAACGGAGAGGTTTAACATCGAAGCAAAAGCTGTCGGTTTTACGGGTACTTCGACCACGAACCGCACGATGGCCCAGAGTGCCTGTTATAAGCGGGTCTCTCACGGGCGTCAAACGATTTCGCAGGTCGATGGAATTCGCTAGATCCGCTTCTTCTCGAGCTGCATGTTCAGTCCGAGCCCGCGGATCTCGTTTGTCAAGACGTCGAAGCTGGCGGGAGTGCCGGCTTCGAGCGTGTTTTCGCCTTTGACCATACTTTCGTAGATCTTGGTTCGGCCCTCGACGTCGTCGCTCTTGACGGTCAGGAGCTCCTGGAGAATGTAGGCGGCGCCGTATGCTTCGAGCGCCCACACTTCCATTTCTCCAAACCGCTGGCCGCCGAACCGGGCCTTGCCGCCCAGGGGCTGCTGCGTAATGAGAGAATAGGGCCCGGTGGCGCGTGCGTGAATCTTGTCGTCGACCAGGTGGTGAAGCTTGAGCATATAAATATACCCTACGGTCACTTTCTGGTCGAACGGTTCGCCGGTGCGTCCGTCGTAGAGCTGGGCCTTGCCGTTTTCAGGAAGTCCGGCCTGTTTCAGGCACTGGCGGATCGTTTCCTCGCTGGCGCCGTCGAAGACGGGGCAAACCGCCTGAAACCCGAGTTTTGCCGCGGCCCAGCCGAGGTGGGTTTCGAGGATCTGGCCCACGTTCATACGGCTCGGCACGCCCAGGGGATTGAGTAGGATTTCGATCGGCGTGCCGTCCTCGAGGAACGGCATATCCTCCTCGGGGAGGATCTTGGCGATGACCCCCTTGTTGCCGTGGCGACCGGCCATTTTGTCGCCGACCGAGATCACTCGCTTGGTGGCGACGTAGACCTTGACCATCTGGAGCACGCCGGAGGGCAGCTCGTCGCCGCGCTTCAGGCTGTTGAGCTTGCGGTCGCGCTCGTCGCGGAGGGCTTCGATGCGCGGTTGGTGCTGGCGGACCGCTTTGCGAGCCTGTTCGGTCGCGGCGGGACCGCGGATGTCGAGAGTCTGGAGCTTGAAGCGTTCGCTCTCCTCGGCCAAGGCCTTGGCGTCCTTGTCCCTGCCTAACGGCTTGCCGGTGGTGGGATCGGTGATCGGACCGCCGACAATACCCTCGAGCTCCTTGATGAGCGCCTTGTATTCCTCGGACACCTTCAGGTTCTCGGCGTGCTCGGTGTCCTTGATCTCCTTGTCGAAGGCCTTGCGATCGTCCTCGCTCAAGCTCATTCGGCGGCTGAACTTGTGCGTGTTGATGACGATTCCCTCGACCCCCGAGGGAACCTCGAGCGAATCGTTCTTCACGTCCTCGCCGGCGCACCGAAGATCGCGTGCAAAAGCTTCTCTTCGGGAGTCAGTTCGCTCTTCGACTTGGGCGCCACCTTGCCCACCAGGATGTCTCCGGGCTTCACGTAGGTGCCAACCCGGACCACGCCGCCGTCGTCCAAGTTCCGACAGCGCCTTCTCGGACACGTTGGGGATGTCTCGCGTAAATTCCTCGCGGCCCAGCTTCGTTTCGCGGATTTCGATCTCGAACTCCTCGATGTGCAAAGACGTGTAAACGTCTTCTTTTACGAGTCGTTCACTGATGATAATGGCGTCTTCGAAGTTGTATCCATCCCACGCCATGAAGCCGACCAGCACGTTCCTACCCAGCGAGAGCTCGCCCTTATAGGTCGCGGCGCCGTCGGCCAAGAGGTCCCCAGCCTTGACCTTTTGGCCAAGGGCGACGACGGGCTTTTGGTTCAGGCAGGTCCGCTCGTTGAGCCCGACGTACTTTCGAAGTTTATAGACGACCCCGTCGACTTCGACGCGGTTGGAATCGACGTAGGAGACGACGCCTTCGTTTTTGGTTTTGACAACCATGCCCGAGTTTAGGGCCACCGCGTGCTCGAGTCCCGTGGCCACGATCGGCGGCTCTGCGACCAGAAGCGGCACGGCCTGCCTTTGCATATTCGAGCCCATGAGCGCTCGGTTGGCGTCGTCGTGCTCGAGGAACGGAATCAGACCAGCAGAAACTCCGACCATTTGCTTCGGAGAGATGTCGATGTACTCGACTTGATCGATAGGGATGGTAAAAAAATCGGTCTGGTAGCGGGCGATAATGCTCGGACCCTTGAGCTTGCCAGCATCGTCGACCGAGGCGTCGGCGGGGGCGAGGTAGGCCTCGCTCTCCTCGTCGGCTCGCATCCAGACCACCTCCCGCGTGAGCTTGCCTTTGCAGACTTTCTGATAGGGTGTGATCAGGAACCCGTAGTCGTCGACGCCGCCGTAAATGCCCAGCGAGCTGATGAGGCCGATGTTGGTGCCTTCCGGCGTTTCGATCGGGCAGATCCGCCCGTAGTGGGAAATGTGCACGTCGCGGACTTCGAACCCCGCCCGCTTCCTGTTCAAACCGCCGGGGCCAAGCGCGGAGAGCCTGCGCTCGTGCGTAAGCTGGGCCAGAGGATTGGTCTGGTCGACAACCTGCGAAAGCTCTCCTCGGCCGAAGAAGTATTCGATCGCGGCGCTAATGCTCTTGGGGTTGATCAAAGACCTGGGGGTCAGCTCCTCGGCCTCTTTCAAACTCATGCGGTCGACGACGGTGCGCTTCAGCTTGAGGAACCCCTTGCGGAGTTCGTCGGCGGCCAGCTCGTCGATGGTCCTCAAACGTCGATTGCCCAAGTGGTCGATGTCGTCGACGTGCCCCTTGTTCTTGCGGAGGTTCAGGATGTAGCGAATGGCGTTGACGTAGTCGAGCGGATCGAGCGTCATTTGCTCTTCGGGCACGTCCTGCTCGAACTTGCGGTTGATCCGAAACCGGCCGACTCGTCCCAGTCGGTAGCGGTTGGTGTCGAAAAACTTCTCGTGGAACAACTCCCGGGCCTTCTCGAGCTGGGCGGGGTTGCCCGGACGAAGCCTTTGATAAATGCGCAAGAGCGCACTCTCATGATCAGTCGTTGGGTCTTCCTGGAGCGATTGTAGGATCAACGGGTCTCGGGTTTCCTTGAGGATCGAGATCTTGCCGATCTTGGCGTCGGCCAAAACCTGGGCCAGGGTTTTGGAGATTGTGACGCCGCTGTCCGCCAAGACTTCTCCAGTGGTTGGGTCGACGATGTCTCCGCAGGCGACTTTGCCTTCGAGTTTGGACGCGGCCTTGGGGTCCGCGGCGTCGACGACGGTGGTTTCGTAAAAGGCCTGGAGGATCGCCTCGTCGGTGGAGAATTCAGGGCTCATCGCGCGGAGCAAGGTCATCGAGGAGAACTTGCCCGACTGGTCGATGCGGACGCCGAGGGTGTCTTTTTTGGTGACCTGGAGCTCGATCCAGCTTCCGCGCTCGGGGATGACGCGGCAGGCGTGGAGCTTGCGGTCGCCCGATTCGACTTCGACGACGAAGTCGACGCCCGGGCTGCGGTGTAGCTGGCTGACGACGACGCGCTCGGCGCCGTTGATGATGAATTCGCCGCCGCCGATCATGATCGGCATGTCGCCCAGGTAGACCGATTCCTCGATCGCCGCCTCGCCCTTTTGAAGGCGGAGCCACACGTGCAGCGGTCGGCCGTAAGTGAGCCGCAGTTGGCGGCATTCGTCGGGCTCGTACCGCGGTTTGCCCAGATCATACTTGATATATTCAAGTTTGAGAGTTTTGTCGTAGCTTTCGATGGGGAAGATTTCGCGGAAGACGCCTTCCAGGCCGGAGTCTTTGCGTTCTTCGGGGGCGATGTCGGCCTGGAGGAATCGCTCGTAGCTTCGGGTCTGGATTTCGGTGAGGTCGGGGATCGGGAATTCGTCGCGAATCTTGCCGAAATTCCGCTGCGTCTTGGGTACGATCCGCCTCACGGTGGTTCCGCTGGCCATGACGTGGCGCTCCTGACTGGGATGAAGGAATCGTTGCGGTCCGGCCGCCGGCTGTACGGCGCGATCTACCGAGCAACGAAAGGTTCAAAGGTTGCGTATTCCGCAGGCGGACATGGGTCGGCGCCCGCGAGCTGGTTGGAAAAGGGCGCTCCACCGCCGCCGCTTGTCGCGGCGGCGATTGGAGCTTGTGATCGTGGCGGTCCGATCGTCGGCGTCTGCTTACTTGATGGAGACGGTCGCTCCAACTTCCTCGAGCTCCTTCTTGAGTTTTTCGGCTTCGTCCTTGGAGACTCCGGTCTTGACCGGTTTGGGCGCGCCTTCGACGAGTTCCTTGGCCTCTTTGAGGCCGAGGGTGGTCGCCGAGCGAACGACTTTGATGACGTCGAGCTTCTTGGCGCCGAACGCCTCGAGCACGACGTCGAATTCGGTCTTGGCGGCGACGGGCTCGGCCGGCCCGGCGGCGGCGCCTCCGCCTCCGGGAGCTGCGACCACGGCGGCCGCGGCGGGTTTGATCCCGTGCACCACCTCCAGGTAGTCGCCAAGCGCCTTGGCTTCGAGAACGGTCAGTTTGACGATCGAATCGCCGATCGACTTGATATTATCCGAGAACGTTGTGGTTTCGGCGGTGGCCATGATTGACGCGATCCTTTCCTCGCTCAGGTCGGGCGGGTCTGTCGAGCCCGCCAGACGAATAGTGAATGATCTTAACATGCTGGGGCGTCCGCCTGCACGAGACGTTTCGGCGACGGCGGCTTCTTGGACTTCGGGGCGCCCAGAAGGCTTCGCCCCTGGGCTCTGGATCTTTTGCCGTCTTGCTCTTAGGAGGGGCTTGCTCCTCCTTCGTCGCGTTCGGCCAGCGATTGGATCTGGCCGACGAGGCTCGAAGCAGGGGCCGTCGCCATTCCAGCGATTCTTCGCGCCGGGGCAAGCGCCAGATCGACCACCCGAGCGATCAACGCTTCGCGGCTGGGAAGCTTGGTGATGGCTTCGACCTGCGAAGGGGAGATCGCCACTCCGTCGACGGCGCCCCCCTTGATTTCCGGCTTCTTGAGCGTTTTAACCTGGTTGGAGATTTCCTTGGCCAGTTCAGCGACGCCCGCTCCGCCCCAGACCGCCACCGAAGGACCTTCGATGATCGGGCAGACGCTTCCCAGGCCGATCTCTCCAAACACGCGCCGCGCCAGCGAGTTCTTCAAGACCCGCAGCTTGATCGACTTCTTGCGCAAATCGCGGCGAAGCTTCGTCTCCGCGATCGCGTCGAGCCCCTTGAAATCGAGGATCAGCACGCTTTTGGCCTCGCCAAGCTCGGTCTTGAGCTGACCCATCATTAGTTCTTTAACATATTTACTCATGTGGTTTCATCCGTTGTCTGGGGGCTTTTGCCCACGTCAGGCGACGATTTTGATCCCCGGGCTCATCGTGGCGGAAACCGTGACTGAGCGAATGTAGGTTCCCTTGGCCGCGGCGGGCTTGAGCGTCCGGAGGTAGTTCAAGAAGGCGTTGATGTTGTCGACCAACTTGTCCTCGGTGAAGCTGAGCTTGCCGACGGGCACGGCGACGTTGCCCCCTTTGTCGTTGCGGAATTCGATCTTGCCTGCCTTGAATTCTCGGACCGCGGAGGAGATGTCGGCGGAGACGGTGCCCGACCGTGGGGAAGGCATGAGCCCTCTTGGACCGAGCACCCGACCCAGGGGGCCGACGATTCCCATCATGTCGGGGGTGGCCAGGGCGACGTCGAAATCCATGAAACCGTCTTTGATTCGCTTGGCCAGATCGTCGCCGCCGACGATGTCGGCTCCCGCGGCGGTCGCCTTCTCGGCGTTGTCGCCTTGAGCGAAAACCGCGACGCGGACTGTCTTGCCGATGCCGTGCGGCAGGGCGACCGATCCACGGACGTTCTGGTCGCTCTGTTTGGGGTCGATGCCCAAACGCGTCGAAACTTCGACCGTCTGGTCGAACTTGGTGGTGTTGAACGCCTTGAGCGCCTTGACGGCGTCATCGACTGGAATTGGGTCTTTGATTTTGGGCGCCTTGGCGGCGAGCGCCCGGAATCGTTTCGATTGATAAACCAACGGATAACGCTCCTCTCTCTGAGGGCTGCCGCCTTTGGGGAAACTCGCGGGTTTCGGCGGGCGGTCGCGCCGAAGCGAGGACTCAGTTGTGGATTGATGCAGGCGAGGCCCAAAGGTCGCTTGGATCGTACAGGCAAGAAAACGGAAGATTTGGGCTCGCGTCTACCCTTTCACGTCGACTCCCATGCTTCTGGCGGTCCCAGCGATGATCCGGCACGCGTGGTCGATGTCGCGTGCGTTCAGGTCCGCGAACTTGGTTTCGGCGATCTTCTTGACCTGGTCGAGCGTGACCGTTCCAACCTTCGTCTTGTGCGGTTCAGCCGACCCGGCGGCGATGCCAACAGCCTGCTTGATCAAAACCGCCGCGGGAGGGCTCTTGGTGATGAAGTCGAAGCTGCGATCGGAATAGATCGTGATCACGACGGGGATCGTCGTGCCCTTCATTTCCTTGGTTCGATCGTTGAACTGCATGACGAACTGGCCGATGTTAACGCCGTGCTGGCCAAGCGCCGGGCCAACGGGAGGGGCGGGCGTGGCCTGCCCTCCTGGACATTGCAATCGAACCTGCGCCGTGACGACCTTGGCCATGATCAAACACTCTCTCGATGAAACGACTTAAGGAATGTTCAGGTGAAATTATTATTAGATACGTTCTACCTGCCAGTATTCGAGGTCGACCGGCGTGGGTCTGTTGAAGATGATGAGCATCACCTTCACGAGACCCCTGGCCTCGATGACCTCCTCGACGGTGCCCTCGAAATTCTCGAACGGACCGTCCTTGATCTTGACGCGATCGCCGCGTTCCACGTCGATCCTCACCTTGGGGGTTTCTTCGCTCTTGGCGGTTTCTTGGCCGAGCATCTGATTGACTTCGGTTTCCGTCATCTTGGTGGGCGTGCCGTGCGCCCGACGAAATCTCCCACGCCTGGGGTTTCCCGCACCAGAAACCAGGTACGCTCGTTGAGTTCCATCTCGACCATGATGTAGCCTGGGTAGCTTTTACGTTCCACCACCCGTTTTTTGTTGTTGCGGATCTCGGTGATTTTTTCTGTAGGAACGACGATCCTGCCAAAGAATCGCTCGAGACCTTGAATCTTGACCCTACGTTCAAGTGCGTCGCGAATGGTGTCTTCGCGGCTGCTTTGGACCTTGAGCACGTACCAGACAAGTTCGGGGGGAGGGTCGTCGTCGTCCGCGACGACGACGGCAGCCGCTCGCGCGGGAGCGGCTTTGGCAGTCGGCGAGGCCTTGGCGGTCGACGCGGGAGCGACGTCGGCGGGGGCGTCCGCCGGCTCGAGCGCGTCGTCCAAGGACTCGACGTCCTCTTGATCGGCCGGCTCGGTGGGTTCGATGGTTTCGTCAAGGTCGCTCATGCGTCGCTTCTTTTCCGCAAACTTAGGGAGGATGCCGACACTTTCGTTAGGGACAACCTGCGATTCAAACCGCCTACTCCGATCTCCACTTCGACTTAACCCGCGCCTTCACCGAGCATGCTGGCGTCGCCAACCCTGAGGACGCCTATGAGGCCAAGCAGGATCGACCAGACCCGATCGACGCTGAAAAGGAAAACCGTCATCAGAAGCACTGTGCAAAGGACAACCGACGTGGCGCGTTTGAGATCCTCGCTGGTGGTCCACGAGACTTTTCGCATCTCAGCTTCGGTGGCGATCAGGAAATCGGCGAACGGCACGTAGTTGACGATCCGGAAGATCAACCAACTGCAAACGGCGCCAATGACTGTGACAATTCCATATCGCGTGTACGTACGCACAGTATCCATCACTTCGAACATGCGCCAGAGACCGATGGCGATGACGAGTCCCAGGCCTGCCACCGTGAGCCAACGCGCCTTTTTACCCTGGTTGGGCTTGTAGAGGTCAAACTTGATCAGGTTGGCCAGGAAGGGCGCGAATCGTGAAGGCTTGCCGCTGGGACGACCGGTTGAGGCGGGCGTCTTCGATCCGGCGTCGAGGCCTCGATCTTTCTCTTTACCCATGGTCTTTACGATCTTATTGGTACTCAAGCTTGCCTCGATCAAATGCGACGAACCTGGGCGATTTCCGTGTGGGCCAGTGACTTCCGCTCTGAAATCAACCTAGAAAGGAACGAGCAAGTTTTCCTTCCCAAGGAACTAAATGAGAGCACGAGCGGAGGGAATCGAACCCCCAACCGCCGGTTTTGGAGACCGGTGCTCTACCAATTGAGCTACGCTCGTAAGGCGATCGACCCTGGCCGAGATCACAGGACCGCGGCAAACCGACATATCGCTTGGCTACAAGCCGGCAATAATCATCTTACTTCTTCCGCGACTCCTTGTGTAGCGTGTGTTTACGCTCGCGTCGGCAATATTTCTTGAGCTCGAGCCGTTCGGCGCCACGCGTCTCCTTTTGGGTCCGGTAGTTGCGCTCATGGCACGAAGAGCATTCCAGCCAAACATACTCACGCATAATCGTATTCGCAGTCGGAACGTAAGGTTGCTAGAAAAAAGCTGGAGTTCGCCGTTGTGAACCCCATTGAGAATAACCCAACGCGTCTGCCCCAGTCAGGTTCAACCGGGGCGGACGCGCCACAAGAACTTTGTCGTCGGATCAATCGAGGATCTTGGTGACGACGCCCGCGCCGACGGTCTTGCCGCCTTCTCGGATCGCGAACCGGAGGCTCTGCTCCATGGCGATCGGAGTATGCAGCTCGACGGTCATCTTGATGTTGTCGCCGGGCATGCACATTTCCGCCTCGGAGTTGTCTTCCGAGAGCAGGTTCAAGCAACTGCCGGTGACGTCGGTGGTCCGGAAATAGAACTGGGGGCGATAACCTTTGAAGAACGGGGTGTGGCGGCCGCCCTCCTCCTTCGAGAGAACGTAAACCTCGGCCTCGAACTTGGTGTGCGGGGTAATCGATCCCGGCTTGCAAATCACCTGGCCGCGCTCGAGGTCGGTCTTTTCAACGCCTCGCAAGAGCACGCCGATGTTGTCGCCGGCGATGCCTTGATCGAGGATCTTTTGGAACATTTCGACGCCGGTGACCGTCGAAGGTTTCTTGGCGCCGAAGCCGATGATCTCGACCGCGTCGCCCACCTTGATAATGCCGCGCTCGACTCGGCCCGTGCCGACCGTTCCTCGGCCCTTGATCGAAAAGACGTCTTCGATCGGCATCAGGAACGGCTTGTCGATTTCACGAACCGGTTCGGGAATGTAGTCGTCCATCGCCTTGACCAGATCCAAGATCGGCTTGGCCGCCGCGGGATCGGTCGGGTTCTCGTAGGCTGGGCGGCTGCACCCGCGAACGATCGGGATCTCGTCGCCAGGGAATTTGTAGTGGTTCAGAAGCTCCCGGAGCTCCATTTCGACCAGGTCCAAAAGTTCTTCGTCGTCGACCAGGTCGATCTTGTTCAGGAACACGACCAGGGCCGGCACGCCGACCTGGCGAGCGAGCAGCACGTGCTCACGCGTCTGAGGCATGGGGCCGTCGGCGGCGGAGACGACCAAAATCGCTCCGTCCATTTGGGCGGCGCCGGTGATCATGTTTTTGATGTAGTCGGCGTGGCCTGGGCAGTCGATGTGGGCGTAGTGCCGCTTTTCGCTCTCGTACTCGACGTGCGAGACGGCGATGGTGACGGTCTTGGTGGCGTCGCGAACGGTGCCGCCCTTGGCGATGTCGGCGTAGTCTCGCTTCTTGGCTTGGCCGTGGGCCGAAAGCACGGAGAGGAGGGCCGCCGTGAGGGTGGTTTTGCCGTGATCGATGTGACCAATGGTGCCGACGTTGACGTGCGGCTTGGTGCGAGTGAAAGTTTCCTTAGCCATTTGATTCGCTCTACGCCCTAGGGCATCCCCGTTGTCGGTTGGTAATAAGGCGGCTAAACCGCCCGGCTTTCGCCCCACTCTTGACCTGGAGGGCTCGTCGCCTTCCTACCAACGGCCTGGGGCCGACCGTTGAGTCCGAAGCCAGTTGCATCCAAAACCGCGTACGTCTGGAATCCTTCCGGGGCCGAATGGACTGCTCGGAAACCCGTCCGTCCCCAAAGCTGCCGCTGGGATTTGAACCCAGGACCTCGTCCTTACCAAGGACGCGCTCTACCGACTGAGCCACGGCAGCGTTAACCGAAGGTCGACGACCCGACCCATGAGTGTTTCTGAAATCCGACGAAAATGCAAGTTATCCTCTCCTCTACGTTAGATTTCGGCGGCTTGCCCGCCCGGCGTTCGCACTCGACGCTGAAGCCGCCGCCATCGTTTCGACCCAGCATACCTCGAAAAAAGCGGGTGATGGGAATCGAACCCACGTTGCCTGCTTGGAAGGCAGGTACTCTACCATTGAGTTACACCCGCGAATCTCCCGAGCTTAGCGTTCAGATTTACAAAAGACCAACGGATTCCCGCCGCGAAGTTTCCCGGCTCAGGTCGCATCGCGGGATTGGGTGGAGCAGGATTCGAACCTGCGAAGGCAGTGCCACCAGATTTACAGTCTGGCCCCTTTGGCCGCTTGGGTATCCACCCGTTTTCGCCCGGTTCCGACGGCGGATCGGTCCGAGTCGGAGCGAAATCCGGCGGGTACGCTCGACCCAGTCGCCGCAGAGCTGGCGGTGAGAGTCGAACTCACAACCGTCGGTTTACAAAACCGGTGCTCTGCCAATTGAGCTACGCCAGCAACCCAGGAGCCAGGAAACCACTAATATAACGACCATGAACCCCCATGCAAGACGGATTCGAGCGTTTTCGAACCAGCGAACGGCGATTTTGATCGATCCGCCGAGCGACTGGGGCTCTCTTTCGAGACAATTCCAACGAACACAAAGTTCGCGGGAAGACCATCACGTCACGTCTTCGGGAACGAGAAGCAAGTCGCTTGATCCGCTCTGAAGGCGTAATTTCGGTGCCGCACCACGTCCGCGCCTGCATCCTCCCAGCCGTATCCATAACGTCCATAGTGCCAGAGGCGGATCGAGGTATCGGCCATCGGCGTTACACCGATTTGGGCGAGCCGATAGCAGAACGACCAGTCCTCTCCCAAGTAATGATGCCCGCCTGACCCGTCGGGTACGCAGAGCGGAAGAAAGAACGGCCAGAATCCACGGCCCCAGCGCGTATTACAGAGCGGCAGGCTCAACTCTTCGATCAGGGTTCGCAAAACGTGGGCTCTGACCCGCAGGAAGCCTGTCGCCGCATATCTGAGCGGGTAAAGCCCAGGAGCGTGGGGCCCGAAGAGAACCTCTTCATCCTCGTCCGCAAATGAGCAAGAGAGTTCTCGCTTGCCTTTCTTGGGATAGACTCCGGAGACGACCGCTTCAGGAAGCGCGAAGAGCCGAATGGCGTCGGTTGGGTCGAAACCGATATCCGAGTCGATGAAGAGCATCGATTCGCATTGATCATGGAGCGCGTCGGAGATCATTTCATTGCGCCACCAGGTCGATCTGCGAACAGCCCTCGCGGCGGACGACTTTCACGCCCTCCTCTTCGAGCTTCCTCAGCGATTCCTCGCACTGCCATTCGATCGCATTCAGATGCGGGACCAGGACGACCCATTTCGACCGTACCCACGGCTTTGTCTTGCGGACGCCAGAACCGGTCCCCAGGCTCTTGAAGAAATGAAGATGCTTGGAACCAAGTAGATGCGGATGCCATTGCTTCGACTGATCGAGCGCCAGATCGCCTCGCCGCTTCGTAAGCGTTCGGGTCGTCCCAAAGCCGAACGATCGCCTCGACCCAGGGGCGACGCTTCGTCCGAACTTGGAACCCGGCGCGTGGCTGGCGTGAGATTCTCTGGAAGGGGAAGCACGACTCCTCCAGTTCCGATCGTCTCGGGCAGGGCGCCGCGGTCGCTGGCGATGACGGGGATTCCGTTCATCAATGCCTCGACCGCCACCAGCCCCTGGGATTCCCAAAAGAGCGAAGGCATGAGGCAGAGCCTCGTCTGCCGCCAAAAGTCGCGGGTCCGAAGTGTGCGACATGAAAAAGACGTTCCCATGCCTCCTCAGATCGAGTCCGCAAGCGGCTACGGTTTCTTCGGTGCCTCTGCTTTCGACCACCAGGATCGGAATGTCAGGTCTCGTTTTTCCGAGCTCCTCTGCGATCCGGGCGAAAGCGTATACGCCCTTCTCGATCGACGGATTGACAAACGTGAGATACTTCGGTTCGTGATGCTCGACGATCACTCTTTTGGGATCGACGAGGTTGGGCAGAACGGTGCAGTCGAGACCGAGGGTCGATGCGTAGTAATCGGCTGCGAACTGCGAAGGGACGACAACGGCGTCGACCTCTGCGAAGCTTGACCCTTCTCGGTAGAAGAAGTTGTGCAAAGCGAAGACAGTGGCGACGCGGCGTCGTCGAGCTCGGGCAAGGCATTCTCGAGTTAGGCTGTCGCCGCCGTAGGTTAGGAAGAGATTGGGACGGAGCTTGTCGAGGGTTGCCTCGAAGAGTGGTAGGATTTCCGCGCCTTCGGCGAGAGTTGGATCTTCGTATTTTCGGAATGGCGCGTGGAGAACTGTGACGTTCACGCCGTTGTGGCTGAGTCTCAGAGTTGGAGGCGCAACCGAACGGACGCCCGCGGCGCTTGCGGACCATGCGCCGCCGTCGGTGGCCGTGAACGGCCAACCGTGCTGGGAGAGCCAGTCCGCCGGATCGCCGGACAGGGCGCCGTCGACGATGGTTCCACAAATGACCTCGACTGCGAATCCCTGATGCGCGAGGTACTCGAGCAGCGCCCGGCTGGCGATCGCCGCGCCGCACGAGTCATCGAAATAGAAAGAACGATTGAAGAAGACGATACGTGGATCGAATGCGTCGGAAGCCGGATTGCGCATGGGCTTTAGTGGGCGAATCAGCGGACGTCTTGGATCGTAAGGGGCAGTATGGTCGATTTCCCGTCTGGACGCGGGTTCTTGAAGTCCTCCTCGGTCTCGAATCCCCCTCTGACGATCCGGGTTAGATCCTCCGACGACCAGATTGCGCGGACGCGACACGCAGGGATCTCGCCAGGAATCCGATCGCCGGCGATTCCGCTACGCGCATTCCAAACTTCGACCGAGCCGTCTTCGTGGCCAGCCAGGATCTTCATGCCGTTCTGTGAAAATGCGATCACGTCAGTTCTCTTGCAGACTCCAGGGGCGAGCCAACGAATCCCCTCGCGCTTCTTGAAATCCCATAGTTGTATGTCGGATTGATCGGAGAAGCCCAGAGCAACCAGGTCGCCCCCCGGACTCACTGCGACGCATCGGGCGTTGGGGATCGGGGTTTCGAAGGCTTTGGATTTGTCCGCTGAGAGATCGCAAAGCTTCAAAAGCGAGCTGTCGCGGATTCGAGCGCCGCGAATGACTGCGGCAATGCAACGACCGTCGGCGCTGAAGGACGCTTTGACTTCGCGATCAGCCAGCGAGCGTGTCACAGCCGTCGGTGCTTTGTGACCCTCGAAGGAGAACAAGACCTGGCCCGTCTGGATCCGCCACCTCGATATCGCCCCTGACCAGCCAACGGCTGTTACGTTCTCGCCGGGTTCGTCGAGGTGCAGACCGACAACAGGCTCACCCAATTCATATTTCTTTCCAACCCTTTTTCCAGTCTTCAAATCCCATACGAGGACGCTTCCTCCGTCGATCTTTTCTATACCGTTAGCCTCGCCTGAGTCCACTACGCTCCCAAGCACGACATACGCCCCTCCTTCGCTGATGGCGATGGCCCTAAAAGGCCCAGGTATCCCTGGGGCCTTCTCGATGATTATTCTCCTTTCCGCGAGGTCCCTAACGACCAAGGTGGGCGGCACGAAGTCGAAGTTGCGAGTGCCTCGCTTGGTTTCGGGTTGGGCGTAGATCACGAACGCGGCGACCCGTCCCTTGGTCTCAAAAACGACGGAGTCTACCGATGAGGCTGGCTCAGAATCCCTTTGCAGCGCTTTCGGACCTTCGACCGCGTAAGTGGTCGGTCCACTACCCGGCGCAGCGATTAACGACAAACCTAAGGCAAAGCTCGCAGCAATGATCGTGGGTGTACGCATAAGTAATTGGCGCCAGGTGTTGCTCTCCTAGGAAAGACTCAATCCACGTCAATATTGAGCCTACGGGAGTCCACCCATCTTCGTCAGATTCAATTGTGCACGGCAAAAAACAGGCGGTGAAGCCACCCACATCGCTCGGACGACTACTGGTGGAGCCCCTAGGATTTCCGGAAGTTGAAGTCGGTGAAATATCCGCTCCAAGACACGAAGAGATTCACGCTCTTGCCTTTGAGTGTCCCAGAAGTGGCCGGATTGACGCTGCCCTTGGTGATCGTCCAGTTGGCTGGATTCGCATAATCGTTGGAGGTTCCCGCGTTCGCAGGAGTAGGTCCGTTGTAAGTCGCGGAACCTGCGACGGTCCAATCGATCTCGCTAAGCGCCACCCATATTCCGTTTTGCGCCTTGTACACCAGGTAGGACTGGAATTGGTCGGATTCGCTTATCGATTTCCACCAAACCCCTCCCTGAAAAAGATCAACTTGACCTGCCAGTTTAGGCGAGTCAACTGGCTGACTTGGATCCTGCCCAGGGATTGCGACGTTCTGAGCACCGCCAACTTTAAAGCTGGAAATGTATGCGCTGAGCATCAACCCGCCGGGCAAAGAGTTGTTATTAGGGACGTCGTCATTCACGAAACCCCCAGTGTTGAGGGTATATGTGGTGTTGGTGCTGTCCGTGTAGCTGTCGTTCACTGAAACCAGTTGGAGAACGGCGAAGATACCTCCCGGGGGCGTCACGGCTGGAGGCTTATTCGGATCTGTCGCCATGTCGACGACGGCGGCAAAAATGTTGCCGGGGCCCCCAGTGGCAATGCCGTACTGATCAAACCCCATCATCTTCGGAGCATCGCCATATGGACCAAAGATATTAGGGGTATAAGTATCAGTAAACGAGTCGATGTTTGGCTGCAGGATCGTGCATTTGAAGGAAGCCGTATCTTTTGTTCCGTCCTGGTAAACGATCGATGTCGTTACCGTATGAACTCCTGTTTGTGCGTCCCAGTTTATGAATAAAAAATCAGTGCTGCCCTGGAGGTTCGGGTGTATCACTCCACCCGGCGGGAACGCCGTTGTTATCCCCGCCATGAACGTGTATGTCTGTCCTTGCTCAGCGCCTGGCGTCACGGTCCATGTAACGGTGCTGAGCTTCTCCTGCGCAGCTGCAGTGACTACGAAGTTTACCGAGTCGCCAACCACATCGTAATAAGTATTGGCGGCCTTATCGTAAACAGGGCCTCCGCCTGTGTATGTCAGCGTTGCCGAGCCCGAACTTAATGGCACTATTCCGTGCCCGGAGGCGTGCCCTCTTCTTGGCCACTCAGCGCCGGCCGAACCAACGGATGTCGCAGGCGCGCCAGCGTAGAAGGTTGGCGTTGAATTGAAGCTCGAGACCGCAGGTGAACTGGCGTTCTGAGGGGCAACGGTCATCGGTCGAATTGCGCCGGGACCCGTTGTCAGGACGGGCTCTGCTCCAATGGGCGCCGCTCCTCCAGTCGACTGATTGGGGCTTGGGACGGTGGAAGGAACATTCGCTACGGGTGTGTTTCGAAACGAGTGAGAGCCTGATGAACTGTTGGGTTCAGTCGATCTTACCGACGACAGGGTCGCCTGACTCGCGGATTGAACCGTGGGAGTCGTGGAGACCCCACCAACGGCGGCGACAGTTTGGAAGCCTGAATCGGAATGGTTGTCGTTCATCAGTTTCAAGGGAGTCGTGATCGACGACATGACCATTCGGGGAGGAGAGACGGCAAGCCCTCGGGCTGTGAAGCCGGGCTGGGCAAGCTGAGCCGTCTTCCCTTGCCCGTCGTTGGAAAATTTCCAGGCAATGGCTGGCGCCATTCCAACGTTGACTCCCAGCGAACTCAGAGATTCACTGACCGTCGTTCGCGGTTCGAGCTGCTCTGGGCGTGGGCTCGAAATTCTTGCTCTCCGCTTACGCTTGGCTTGGCTTGGCTTGGCTTGGCTTGGCTTGGCTTGGCTTGCGCAGTTTCATGATGCTTCCTTAAATGCTGTAGAGTCTGGAAGCGGCACGGAGCAAGGGAAGAGAAAGCGAGATTCCGAAGGAAGCCAGATCGGCTTGATCAAGAGATCATGACTTTACCAGCAGCTCTGAATCAGAGTCAAGAGGCTGGATCCGCAATTCATTTCCATTGCAAAATCCTGGCGAGCGAGATACTCGAGCAGCGCCCGGCTGGCGATCGCCGCGCCGCTGGAGTCGTCGAAATAGAAAGAGCGATGGAAATAAGCGACGACTGGTTTGGGCACGACGGAATCGGAATTGCTCATGGACGCATAGGTTATCGATCAGCGTATGTCTTGAAGCGTCAGCGGAAGGATCGTGTATTTTCTATCCGGCCTCGGTTTTCGAAAGTCCTTCTCGGTCAAGAACCCACCTCTGATGATCCGAATTCGATCCTTCGACGCCCAGATCGCGCGGACGCGAGCGACCGGCTCTCCGCCGGTAATCGTTTTGATGAGATTGCCGCTCTGCACCTCCCAGACGCTCACAGAGCCGTCGTCGTGACCGGCAAGGACTTGCGCTCCGTCCGATGAGAAGGTAATGACGTCGCTTCTCGCGCCACCCTTCGCAGAGAGGGTGCGAGACAGTTTGGCATCTTTGAAAGTCCATAATTCCAAGTCTGATTTGTCGGCATATCCGATTGCGACGAACTCTCCGTTTGGACTCGACGCGACACATCTTGCGTTGGGAATCCGGCGCTCCTCGCTATGCTCTTTGTCGAAGGGGGCATGCCAAAGTTTAATGATGGGACCCTCCATCTGGTTGTCGCTGCGGATCACCGCTGCGATACGACCGCCGTCGAGACTGAACGATGCCTTCGTTTCCGTGTCGGCTGTCCACGAGCCAAATGCGGAGCGCGCCTTGTATCCCTCCTCCGAGAGCAGAAGTCGACCTGTAGCGACCTCCCAGCTCGACACTGCGCCGGACCAGCAAACGGCTGTTGCTCGACTGCCAGCGTCGTTGAGCCAAAGGCCGATGACGGGCTCCGTTAGATCAATGAGTGGGCCACAGGGCTTTCCGTCCGTGAGGCTCCAGACTTTTGCTTTGCCTCCCGTAAACCACACGAGACGGTTGTCTTCGATCTGCGAGTCTAGACTCCCGAGAACGACGCGACTTGAATCTCCGCTGAACGCAACAACTCGGCACCCCCCGTCCATGCCAGGGTCGCAATCGATGAGCGTACGCTTATCCCCCAAATCTTCCACAGTCAGAGAGGGCGGAACGTATGTCTTTCTCGTTGGATCCCAACCCTTAATCAACTCGTCGGGTCGAAGGGTCGCCAACTTGCTTCCACTCGCGTCGAAAGCAAGGAATTTTACCGCGATCCTCGTTGTTAGAATGACGTTTGGCTTCGGATCGGCAGCAGCGTCGTTCTTTCGTCCAGGGAGCCCGACCATTTGCGCAGTTATGAACATGCCCAAGGCGATTGTTGAAACATGTCTCAAGCTTGTCATCAAAGTGTCCCCACGTTCGACAACGGAAAGGACTTGGACTGTCCGAAAAATAAAGAAAATCGTACGTCTCTCTTCTAGAAAGTAACTGCCGTGCCAAACCTCTTCCCCACCAATTTACGCGTTTGCGTCTGGCCTGTCGTTGACGTGCGCGGGTTCTTCGGCAGTCTTCTCAAAATTGATTACTTGCGTTCACCTACGACCATCCGACATTGGTTGCATAGTTGCTCCAGGTCACGAACGAGTTTCCGTTTGTTCCAAATAATTTATTGCCCTTGCTTGGGTAAGCCGTAACTTGCCAGTTAAACTTAAAAGTGTAATCGCCTTGTGTCCCATTTGTCGGACCATCATAGGTAAGCGCTCCCTGATACGCTCCAATCGATCTCGCTTAGCGCCACCCAAATACCGTTCGGTGCCTGATAAACCAAGTAGGTTTCGTACGTCTTGAGCTCGTTTATGTAATTCATCCAAGCGCAGCTTGGATAAGACGCGATTGTGGCGCCCAGATATGGGCTGTCAATCGGATCGGTTAGTGCGTCGTTCTCAGGCAAGGTAATGTTCTGGGTATTCCCAGGGTACGGATCGGAGATGTAGTCTCCTTGCATCAACCCGTTTGGGACTAGCATGCTGGAATTGTCAAGCACGTAGCCCCCTGAATTATGCGTGTGGACTTTTTTGTTGACGTCGATGGTCAGTTCGTTGACGTTGACCAGCTGGAGGAAAGCAAACCTTCCTCCAGCGGGTATCGCACCTGGCGGGGTATTGGGATCCTGAGCGGTGTTCACGACTGCCGAGAATAGGTTGCCTGGCATGTTGTTCGCTTGGTCGTCTTGCAGAAAACCTATCAACGATTTTCCGGTATCCCCCGTAAAAGTACCGAAAATGTTCGCAGAGTAGGTGTCAGTGAATGAGACTACTTTTGGCTGTAGAACGGTGCAATTAATGAACGCGGATCCCTCTGTGCCGTCTTGGTAAAAGAAGTTAGCCGTCACGGTGTGAATGCCGATCTGATCGTCCCAGAAAAACGACAGTGTGGTCGTATTTCCGCTCAAGCCAGACTTAGACTCATGACCCGTGGAAAAGGCGTTCGTTATGCCCCGTGACTGTTGGTAAGGAATCTGATTCATCTCGGCGCCAGGCGTCACGCTCCAGCTTACGCTGCTAAGCTGTTTCGTTTGAGGAACCGTGAGTACAACCGAAACGCCGTCTCCCACGACGTCGTACCATGTTTGAGCTGGCGTATCGTAGACCGGTCCTCCGCCTGTGAATGTCAGAGTCGCGGAGCCCGAAGTTAAGGGCACGATTCCGTGGCCTGAAGTGTGACCTTTTCTCGCCGACTCGGTGCCAGCAGTAGCATCCGAGCCCAATACCGCACCCGCATAGAAGGTTGAAGATGAATTAGAGGAAGAAACGATTTGGGGACCAGCGTTTTGGGGGGCAAGGGTCATCGGTCGAATTGTTCCGGGACCCGTTGTCAGGACGGGCGCTGATGCTCCAATGGGGGACGCTCCTCCAGTCGGCTGATTGGGGCTTGGGACGGTGGGAGGAACATTCGCTACGGGTGCGTTTCGAAACGCGTGAGAGCCTGATGAACTGTTGGGTTCAGTCGAGCTTACCCACGACAGGGTCGCCTGATTCGCGGATTGAACCGTAGGACTCGTCGAGACGCCACCAATGGCGGCGACAGTTTGTGAGCCCGACGTTGCCGGACTGTTACCTATTAGTTTAAAAGGAGCGGAGATAAAGGGCGAGATCGTTCGCGCAGGTGAAACGACAAGTCGACCGGCGGTGATGGAGGGCTGGGCCTGTTGCTCAGCAGTCTGCGTTTGACCATCACTCGAGAATTTCCAAGCGATGGCTGGCGCTATGCCTACGTTGACCCCAAGCGAGCTCAGTGACTCGCTCACCGTCGTTCGCAGTTCGAGCTGCTCTGGGCGTGGGCTCGAAATTCTTGCTCTCCGCTTACGATTGGCTTGGCTTGGCTTGGCTTGGCTTGGCTTGGCTTGCGCAGTTTCATGATGCTTCCTTGAATGCTGTAGGGTCTGGAAGCGGCACGGAGCAAGGGAAGAGAAAGCGAGATTCCGAAGGAAGCCAGATCGGCTTGATCAAGAGATCATGACTTTACCAGCAGCTCTGAATCAGAGTCAAGAGGCTGGATCCGCAATTCATTTCCATTGCAAAATTCTGGCGTTTGAGACGCTCGAGATGCTGCCGACTGGCTATTGCAGCTCCGCTCGAGTCGTCGAAATAGAAAGAGCGATGGAAATAAGCGACGACTGGTTTGGGCACGACGGAATCGGAATTGCTCATGGACGCATAGGTTATCGATCAGCGAATGTCTTGAAGCGTCAGCGGAAGGATCCTGTATTTTCTATCCGGCCTCGGTTTTCGAAAGTCCTTCTCGGTCAAGAACCCACCTCTGATGATCCGAATTCGATCCTTCGACGCCCAGATCGCGCGGACGCGAGCGACCGGCTCTCCGCCGGTAATTGTTTTGATGAGATTGCCGGTCTGCACGTCCCAGACGCTCACAGATGAGTCGTCGTGACCTGCCAACACAAGCGCTCCGTCCGAGGAGAACGTGATGACGTCGCTTCTCGCTCCACCCTTCGCCGAGAGGGCGCGGGCCAATTTGGCGTCTTTAAAAGTCCATAATTCTACATGCGACTTATCGGCGTATCCGACTGCGACGAAATCTCCATTTGAACTCACCGCGACACATCTTGCATTGTTAACTCGGCGTACGAGCGGACTCGCATCATCTGCGGCTAGATTCCATAAATTCACCGATGGGTCGTCGATGATTTTATCCGTTCGAATGATTGCGGCGACGAATTGTCCGTTGGCACTGAATGAGGCCTTGATATTGGAATCGGCGATCCACACGCTGGCCGCATTAGGGGCGTTACAACCTTCACGCGATAGCAACTGTCGACCACTCGAGACCTCCCATGTCGAGAGCGCGCAGACCAGCCGATTGCACTTACTTTCTCGCCATTCTTGTCGAGCCAGAGCCCGATCACTGGTTCGGCGACCGCGATGCTCGGACTGCACGACTTTTGGGTTCGCAAGTCCCATACTTTGAGTTCTCCGCCCAAGAGCTGTGTTACGTGGTTGCTCATCATTCCAGAGCGAATCGTTCCGACGACAACATGCGTTTCGTCGCCGCTAAAAGCAGTCGCGAGTGCGGCGCCGTTCAGCCCCAGCTCAAACTCGAGTCGTGTCAGCCCATTTTCGATGTCTTGGAGTAGCAAGTGATCCGGCACGAATACCCTCCTCTTATCCTTAGGGTCTTGCCGAAAGCCGCCACGATTCAGTATCGAAGCTCTGACGCCGCTCTTGTCGAAGGCAATCGCGCTCGTCCTGGGTGGGGAGTCTATCAATATACGGGGATTTGGAGGTTTCTCGTCAGTGACTCGCGGCTTTTCCACCAGGGGTAAGGATACAACAAATGTTAATATTAAAAAATCTAAAATTCTCAGCATTGATGTGCTCATGGAATTCCCCGTTTGGCCGCGATCGAATCAAGCGGTCGGTAATCCCGGGGAGGGATTTCCTCGAACAATGATCCGCTAGAGTAAGCACAAGATCCAGTCAGAGGGGACGGGCGTCGCAGGGCTCGCCCCTACGCGGATCGGAATGGTCTTCGCAGGTATCTTCCCTACAAGCAGGCCGTTAACCCGGTTTCGCTCTGAGGAAAAGCCTGACCATCCGTTCGGGTAGGTCGTCGGGCCAGGGCTGGGGCCAGCGCTGGATCACCTCTCGGACCGTGCCGATGATCGACAAAACGAAGAGGTTTCGCTCGTCGTCCGCGCCGGCCGCTTGGAGTCCAGTTGGGGCCCACGAACGATGAGACGATCTCCAGGAGCCTGGTTCGACACTTGAGGAAAGCCTCGGCCTGGTCAGGGAGGCAAAGCGACTCCGCACGCTGGAAAAGATCGAGCAGATACCCCCTGCCCGTCGTGAACTCCCGCGCAGTGCGAACCATCGCCAAAAGCTTCGCTTCGAGCGTCTCGAGCCTGGACGCCTGCTGAGCGAGCTGCTCGATCAGCTTATCCATAAAATCCAATGCTAAGCAAACGTACAAATTCTCTTTGTTCCCGAAGTGGAGGTAGAGCGTCCCCTTCGCAACCCCAGCCTTCTTGGCGATGTCGTCCATCCGAACTTCGTGGTAATGCCGCTCGACGAACAGCGTGGTCGCCGCGTCCAGAATCCTCCTCCTCTTCTTCGGATCCGACTTCCGCACAAAGACCTCGACCTTCCAACGATCAGAATAAGCCCACCATTAAAGCGACCCGCTGCCCAAGCTTTCGATTCGCGGCTCGATACTCCGCGACCATTCCCGATCCGCTGGACAATCGCGCCCAAAAGCCATCGTGTCAACGCCTTGGATGCACTTTTCCTTCGACGCAGACCACTTTCAGATCCCGACGCAACCGGTTTTCGCCAAGTTCCCTTGCCAGGAAAACCGACCTTCAATATACTAGACTGACCAGTCAGTTTAGTATCTTGAATGGGCATCTGGGCGCGAGGATTGCTTGATTTCTTGGTCGATAAGGGTGGTTAGGGAGGGCGTCCGATGGCGAATCATGGGGAGAACGGGGTTACGTCGAGCGAGCAGGGTTTGGGGCAGGGTGAAGCCTCGGCTGGCGCTCAAACGGTGGTTGCGGTGGCCGCTGCGCATCGAGAGCCCGAGAAGCCCAAGAAATCTTCGGGCGTTCGGCGGATGATGTTCCTAGGAGTCGCGGTGGTTGTCGCTGGCCTCATGGGCTGGAAGGGCGTTCCGGCGGTTCGTCATTTTCTCACGCACACATCGACGGACGACGCCTACATTACGGGTGAACCGACGCTGGTTGCCACGCGGATCACGGATCTGGTTGAAGAGGTCCATGTCCGTGACAACGATTTCGTTCGTCGAGGCGCGCTATTGACCAAGCTCGATCGCAAGCCTTTTGAGTTGATGGTCGAGCAGCGTAAGACCGAGGTTGAGCAAGCCAAAGTCTCGGTCGACAAGCTGGTTGCTGCGCTCGAGACGGCCAGGTCGGACCTCGAGCTTTCAAAGAGCCAAGTTCGCGTGGGTTTGGCGATGCTTCATCAAGCATGGCGGGGGGTTCAGAGCAAGCGTGACCAGGTTCGTTATCGGATCGCGAGTTTAGGGGCTGAGATCGCGAACATGCGGTCGACACAATCGGACTTTGTGTTGGCAAGAAAGGAATACGACAGGGTCAAGAAACTGGTCGAGCAGCAGACCGCGACTCAGGAGGAGCTCGACCAGAAGTCGGCGAGCTACCGGAGCGCTGCCGAGCGCGTGAAGGCAGCCGAGCAGAAGGTTCAGCAGGCCCGGGCTCTGTTGGCTCTTGCTCCGAATCATGAACATCCCGACGAGATTCCGTCGAACCTCGAGGAAACCGACGCCGACGTTCGCCAGGCGCTCGCGGGCGGTCAGCAGATCTTGGCTCAGTTCGGGATTCCTTTCGGGCTTTTGAGCATGGACCCGAACTCGCTCGAGGAGGCTTTGGATCGACTCACGAAGCAGACGAGCGACACATGGTTCGATCAGGTGCCGACTGTTCGGCAGGCGAAGGCGAAATTTGAAGAAGCCTTGGCGGCGCTTGGCGGCGGCGGCTTCGACCCTGCGAAGCCGTACGAGCATCCCGACGTGGTGAAAGCTCAAAAAGCCCTCGAAGACGCCGAGCTCCAGCTTAGCTATACCGAGATCCGAGCCCCGGTGTCGGGATATGTCAATCGCAAGAATGTGAATCCAGGAGATCACGTCCAGGCGGGCCAGGGGTTGCTTTCGATCGTGCCGCTCGACGAGGTCTATGTCGTCGCGAACTTCAAAGAGACACAGATCGACGATTTGCGGATCGGCCAGCCGGTCGAGCTCAAGATCGACGCGTATCCGCACAGGGTCTTCAAGGGGAGGATTTCGGGGTTTGCACCGGCGACGGGCGCGAGCTCTTCGCTTTTGCCAGCGGAAAACGCGACTGGGAACTTCGTGAAGGTGGTCCAGAGGCTGCCGGTGCGGATCGATTTTGCCGAGGCAAGTCCTGAAGACGCGCCCTTCGTGGTTGGTCTTTCGGTCGAGCCCGAGGTGTCGATCAAGGCCGGTCCGATGGGCCCAGACGCGGGCAAACGATTGCGTGGTACGCAATGGACCGTCTCTGATCGGTCGGGTCTGGAGGAGACAAGGAGATGAGCATGGACGCTCGCTTCGATTTTTCGCCAAGGCCGGCGATCAACCCCTGGTTCATCGCCGTAACAGTCACGTTGGCGACTTTTATGGAGGTGCTCGACACCTCCATCGCCAACGTGGCGCTTCCGCACATTGCCGGCAGCCTCTCGGTTTCGCAGGAAGAGAGCACCTGGGTGCTGACGAGCTACCTGGTCTCGAACGCGATCGTCCTGCCGCTTTCCGGTTGGTTTTCGTCGGTGTTCGGCAGGAAGCGTTATTACCTGACATGCGTGATCATCTTCACAGTGAGTTCGGTGCTCTGCGGTCTTGCCACCAGCCTGGAACAGCTTGTGTTCTTCAGGGTTTTGCAGGGGATTGGAGGGGGCGGACTGCAACCGTCGGAACAGGCTATCTTGATGGACACTTTCCCGCCTCAGAAGCGCGGCATGGCGATGGCTGTGTATGGGTTGGCGATTCTGGTGGCGCCTGTGCTTGGTCCAACGTTGGGCGGATGGATTACCGACAATTACTCATGGCGCTGGATCTTTTACATCAACATTCCTGTTGGCATGGCATCGGTGCTCTTGAGCGGGATGATGCTCGAGGACCCTCCTTACCTGAAGGCGGAGCGTGCCGCCCGGAAGAAGAAGCCGTTCCAAGTGGATTTCGTTGGCATCGGGCTTCTGGCGATTGGCTTGGGCGTGCTCGAAGTTGTGCTCGACAAAGGCCAAACCAAGGATTGGTTTGGCTCGTCATTCATCGTTTACCTCAGCGTGGTTTGCGTGATCGCTCTCGTCTCTGCGGTGATCTGGGAGCTTGCGCATCCCAATCCGATCATCAATTTGAGGCTGCTGAAGGACCGCAATTTCGCCTTTGCCGCGGTGGGCGTGTTCTGCGCGTTTGGAGTGCTGTACGGCAGCACGGTGCTTTTGCCGCAGATGCTTCAAACGCTGATGGGATACTCCGCGCTCAACGCGGGGTTGGTGCTCTCTCCGGCCGGTCTGGCGACGATGATCGAGATGCCGATCATTGGAATTTTGCTCATGAGGGGCGTGGATGCGCGTTGGCTAATATTCGTGGGTCTTTTAACGGTGGCGTTCGCGTGCTTCTGGATGAGCGGAATGAACCTTTTGGTCGAGCCCAACCAGGTGGTTTGGCCAAGGGTCGTGCAGACGATGGGCGCGGGGCTCTTATGGGTTCCAATCAATACAGCAGCATACATTTATATACCAAAAGAACAGACGAACAACGCTTCGGGGCTGTTCAATCTGATTCGCAACGAAGGGTCGAGCATGGGCGTGGCGCTTTCGACGACGCTGTTGTCGAGGCGCAGCCAGTTTCACCAGCTCAGGCTCGGCGAGCATCTCGATTCGTTGGGCTCTACAACCAACCAATGGCTCGAGGGGGCCAAGCGGATGTTCATCGAGCATGGGTCGGACCCGGTCGCGGCTGGCCGCAAGTCCTTGGGGATGTTGTACGGACTCGTGCAGCAACAGGCCATGACAATGTCTTATCTGGATCTGTTCTGGCTGTTTGGAGTGCTTTCGCTCGCGGTCGCGCCTTTGGTCTTCTTGATGAAGCGGTCGGTCGCGGAAGGAAGCGGGCTTGCCGCGCACTAAGGCCGTCTCAATGAAATCACGTGGATGTTCGAAATGAATGAACCGATAGACTTTTGAGAATCGGCTCATCTTTCCAAGGGAGTGGAGGGTGGGATGCGTGGTCTACGCGGAATCGTGCTGACAGCGGCGGTCTTGTCTGTGCTCTGGCCCAGTGCTCGCGCTAGGGCGGAGGATCTCTGGCAGGCTTGGGATATCGCGCTCAGGGTGGACAAGGCGTTGGAGGCCAGTCGGGACACGTCTCGTGCGGCGGGTTTCGACGCTTCGGCCGCCCGGTCGGAGCGTCTACCTCAACTTGCGACGGCGAATCTGCCGACGTTCTTGACCTCGGGTCTCTCGTTCCCTGGCGCCCCCTCGGGCGGAACGGGTACAGGTGCTGGAGCCGCGCCCAAAGGTCAGCAGAACTTCATGATCTCGCTGACGACCGCGACGGTCCCGATCTATACTGGCGGCCGAATTCGCAATACGATCGACGTGCGTCAATACGACCTGAACGCGGCTCGAGCCGACGAGTCGCGCGAGATGCTCGACCTGAAGCTGGACGTCGCATCGTCGTATGTTGGGGTGCTCAGAGCGATGCGGTCGCTCCAGGTTGCCAAGAGCAGCGTGGTGAGCCTGGGCGCCCAGGTGAAGGACGTTTCGAACCTGGTCGATCAGGGCCGGGGCATCCGCAACGATCTGTTGGCTGCGCAGGTTTCGCTTGCCAACGCGCAACAGCGGGAAATCCAGCAGAAGAACAACCTCGACGTGGCTTGGGCAACGTACAACCGCTTGCTGTGCAGACCACTCGACTTTTTTGTTCCTTTGGCCGACTTGACGGCCGAAGTGCCTCCGTCTGCTAAGCCAGGCGCTGAGTCTTCAGCGGTGGCGGGCTCAGGCGAGGCCCTGGCGCTCGACGAGCAGCAGTTCAACGCGCTAACCGCCAAGGCCTTGGCGATGAGGCCTGAATTGGCTGGGCTCAACGAACAAGCTTTGTCTTTGCGTTCTCAAGCCCACGCCGAGCGAGCCAGCACGAAGCCCCAGGCTTCTTTCTTTGTGGCGAACATCTATCAGAACACTCAGTTCATCGCCACGCCCGATTTCGGCGCAGCGGGTTTTAGCGTGTCGTGGACGATGTTCGACGGCGGCAGGGCGCGGAAACGATCCACTGCGCTCAATCTCAGGGCTTCGAGCGTGAACAACCAGCACGCCGACCTGGCCTCGCAGATCGCCCTTCAGGTTCGCACAGCGTGGTTGAGCACGTACGAAACGCGTCGGCGAATTCCCGTAACCAGGGCAGCGATCCAACAGTCGGAGGAGAATCTTCGGGTCGCTCGTAATCGATACCTTGCCCAACGAGGGACGAACACCGAGGTGCTCGACGCGGAGACGTTGCGTGTCCAGAGCTATAACAACTATTTCAACGCGGTCTACGACGCCGTGAACGCCGATTTCAACCTGCACAGGTCGGTTGGGGATTTGTGATGGGGGCGCATGGCTCTAAACGAACAAGCCTCTTAATGCTCGCCTAGGCGATTTCGGCGGCTTTGGCTATTCTTCACGCCAGTAAGAGTTTAGGCGTTTCCGGCCGACATGGAGGTCGTTCGATGAGCTCTCCCAAAGGGAAACCGGTTCCCATCGCGCCGATGCGACGGTTCATCATGGATTTGATCCACTTCGCGCGGAAGGTGCCATCTGTTCCCGTCAGCAAGGTGATGGACGTCCACGAACTGGGCCTGGTTCGCTCGAGCCACCCAGCCAAGCCTTCTTGGTCGATCCTCTTCATGAAGGCGTTTGCAAACGTCGCTGAGAAACACTCCGCGCTTCAGGCGATCTTACCTGGGCTTCCCGTGGGCCAGGCTTTACGAGCATCCCGAATCGTTGTGCGCACTGGCTCTGGAGCGACGTGATCCAAGGCGAGGAGGGCGTTTTCGTAGGGCTCTTTCGAGCGCCCGAGCAGCAATCGATCGAGCAGCTTCAAAAGGGGTTGGTCGAGTACAAAGACACCCCGCTCGACAAGATCGGTTTCTTTCGTCAGACGATGCGCTACAGCAGCGTGCCGACTCCGTTTCGCAGGTTTATGTGGTGGATGACTCTGAACGTCGATGGTTGGAAGAAGGCTAAGAGGTTTGGAACGTTTGGACTTTCAAGCTATGGGGGATTGGGCGCCGAGTCGTTGCACCCGATCTCGCCCTTGACGACCACAATGACTTACGGGCCCATCGATCGCGACGGCAAGGTGACCGTGAAGCTCGTTTACGACCATCGCGTGCTCGACGGGGCGTTCGTGGCACGTCGTCTAACGGACATCGAAAACGAGCTCAATGGGCCGATCAAGGCTGAACTTATGGCTCGATCGAGCACTCCCCATTTCAAAGCAGCCGCAAAACATGCCTCGAGCGAAGGACTTGACGCCGGCGTCGAGCGGCTCGCCTAAAAGTTGAAAAAGCGGGCCGGAGGATCTGCTCGAGACCCTCCAACCCGCCGACTTTCGCCATCGCCTGGGTTGATGCCAGGTTAGAGCTTCTTTTGAAGCGACGCTGCCGCGTCGGGCGCCAGGCGGACTTCCATCCGGCTCATCAGATTCTTGAGCTTCTCTTCGACCGAGTTGATGAACAGTACGTTGTCCAGGACGATCGGCTTGCGGGCCGAATCGATGTGGAGCGTAAGCCTTCCTGACCGCAGCATGATGTATTCGAGTACGTCGGGAATCTCTTTGTCGACCTTGACGTTGATTGTGGGATAGCGCTCGAGGTCGCTCAAAGGACCGTGGTGGTGGAGGATTTCGTTGGGCAAGATTTCCCAGTAATCAAGCCAGCGAGTCGTGAAAATCATGATGTAGCTCATCACCAAGATGGTGGCGAACAGGAAATAAAACTGAGCATTGGCGACGACGTAGATGCTCTCGAGGAACCCGGCGATTTTGTCGAGGACGTCGACGTGATAGTACGCACCGATCCAGAGTAGCGCGAAAGCGACGGCGATAGCGAGGAGCACTCCGGCAAGCAGGGTGAACCTGGGAAAGTCCATCGCGATGACGACGATGTTGAAGGCGAATATCGCCAGAAACGCGACGCCCAAGAGGTTCTGAGGCGAGTTGAAGCGTTTGATGATCTTGGCCTGGGCCGCGGCGGCCTGCTTTTCTTCGGTCAAGCCCTTGGTCTTCGCGAGCTCGGCTTTCTTGGCGTCGTCGGCGACCTTGGCTTCACGCGATTTGACGCTGGTGGGGTCCTCGAGCCGGTCTCCCATCAAGGTCATGCTGATGCCGCAGATCAGCGCGATGAGTAAAGTCGGATACATGAACACGATTTTTGGGTAACAGAATATTTTGATGCCCTTCTCGGCGGGGACGTCCTCGGGTGTGTCTTTCACGGCTTTGTCGCTGGCCATGGCGGCTCTGGTCTCCAGTTGCGCGGGATTTGGGGGTCGAGGTTCGTTAGCGCGGCGTTCCGATTCCCCCGAGAGGGTTTGGTCTGCGTTCGGCCGATTGCATTGCATTTCGGCCGGATGCCTCGAAGCGGGCATCCTAACCACTGGCAAAGACGTGGTAAAGGATGCGAATTCCGGGCCGCGGCAAACGCCAAGGGGGTATTCGCCGCGATTCCGGGTTTCTTCGTGGAGATTGAACTAATGCAAACGTTCGGCCGTGGGCTGAGGAGAGAAAGTCGCGTCTCAACTCAACGATGTCGGGCCCGTCGCTCGCTTCGAGCTCGGCTTGGGCCATGCCGAGCCTGCGAAACTTACCGTTTTCGAGCTCGATCCGATCCCACCGACGGTTTTGCAGTGATCGCCGACGTCGCGCTGTTCGCTGGTAGACGAATCGCTGAGTCGTCGGTCGTTGGGAAGGGCGCGGCGGCAGGGTTCACCGGGGCTGTAGGGTCCACGGCGGGCGTCGATGGAACCATCGAATCTGAACCCGCGTCCACCCCTCCGGCGGCGGACGTGAACGGGGCGAAGCGTCTTTCAGGATCCACAGGGCCTCCAGTGAATCCACCGAAAACGCCTGGATCAATTCGCTCGCCCTCGATTCTGACGACCGGCTGGTCGGCGATCAGCAGGTTGGGGCCAAAACCGCCGTAGAAATTGGGATGGTCGGGAGACGGATATCCGTGTCCGGCGTAATATGCGAAAGGGGTAATGCCGCCGAGTCTTCGCAGGCAAGGATCGGGATGCGGGTAGCCAGGGCCTCCATAGAACGGATGGCCGCCTTCGGCCTCGACGCCCAATGCATCGCCGCCATAACCGTATCCTTGATGATAACCGAGCCCGAAGCCCTGAAAGCCAGAATGGAGGCCGGGAGGACCGTAGCCCAAAGTCCCGCATTTCTGCTTGCTTCGGTGGAAGAGGCCGAGACCGGATTGCCGTTCTCTCTTGGTTCGATCCGGGCTCGGAGGGCCGTCGTCGGCCAGCGCCCACGAGCCAACCAAAAGACAGACCGCGACCGCAAAGCGGGACGCACGAGAAAGTGAAACGAGACTTGCTGTGGCTGGATCGATCATGTGTATTCTCCTATTTTACAAATATATTTATTGCCGCTAGTAAGATAGTTGAGGTGATTAGTCCCTTGAGTCCTTCGGTCAACGCGTGGCGGGCGGCGGCCCGTTGCCGACGGGGGGCAGATAGGCCGGCCGCCGTGTTTCCACGGGCAAGACTTCGCCGGGCGGTCGGAGCATCGAGAACTCTTGGGCGGGGTACCCCAAAGCGTGGAAGAGTTCGAATTGCGCTGTGTTGTATTCGGCGACGGTTGTGAAATACTCGTCGAAGGCCTTCTTCAAGAGTTGCAGAGCGTAAACAGCCTCTTGAGGCCGGCTTATGAGCACCAGAACGTCTCCGAAACGGCTGGTTTGGGCCAGGCCTTCGACGGTTCCGTTGAAGGTGATGATGCCTGTTCGGAGGCCGCGCGATCGGCCTCGGAGACTCGAGCCGCCGCCGACTGAGCTCGTGCGTGCGCCTGGTTGACCTCTTCCGCGACGGAATCTTGGGTTCTGCGGTAGTCGATTATGGCCCGCGATTGTTGACCGCGCCGTCCTTTGATTCGAGCCAGGTTGCCGATGCCGAAGTTCTCGAGCTGCCAAACGAACTGGACGCTGACGTCGGCTCGCCCGGTCCACTGGTTCAAGCTGCTGTTGGGGCCAAGGCCAAAGATGCCGCCTTGCAGCAACATGCCGCCGGGAGTCTGGTAGCCGTTGAGCAAAAAGATCGGGATGAGCGGACGCGATTTCTCCTGTCGGACCTGAACGCCGGCTGCTTCCAGCATGGCTCTGCGGGATGAGAGCTCGGGCCTGTTGCTCAGAGCAATCGGCATCAGGCTGTCGAGCTCGAGCTCTGGGTCGACGAGTGTGATCTGTACGTGGTCGTGCTCGAGTGGAACAACCACGGCCCGCGGGTCGAGACGAAGGACCTTCGTGAGCCTGCGCTCTCGACGCGCCACTGCTGGCGAGCCCAGACCGACTGTTGCTCGAGGTCGGCAAGCATGTTTCGAGCCCTGTCGACCTCAAACCCTGAGACGAGATCTCTGCTCAACGAGCCGATCTGACTTACCAATTCGCGCCCTCGTTCAACAGTGTAAAGCGCCCCCGCATACATCCCCCTGTATTGGTGCACCTTGAAGTAGGCGTCGGCGGTTTCCATCAATGCGTCGTTCTTTGCCGTTTGAACGTCCCATTGTCGAGAGTTCAAGATTTGACGGCTCACCAGAGGCTGAAAGATTGCGTCGGTCGTGGAGATGACTCCATACAAACCGGCGCCGCCGTAGAAGAAGTTCACGCTGGGCGTCGTCAGGATCCCTTTATTGAAGTCTGGGCCGCCGCCGTCGTGCCGCACATAGTCGAATCCGATGTTCAGCTCGGGAATCCACAGAACCTTGGCTTGCGTGAGCGCGGCTTCGGCAACCCAAACCCTGGCTTGGGCCGCGGCGACGATAATGGGCCTGGCGTCGGAGAGCCTCAACGCGGTGGACAGGTTGATTGGGAAGCGAAGGTCAGTCCGTTCAACGGGCGCAGGCTTGACGTTGGGGCTGGTCGCCAAAGGCGAAGGGACTTCCGCCGGCGAGGGTGGCGAAGCTGCGTCCGTCGGCAAGGCGGTTGCACCGTCGATCGCCGTGGGCTGGGAATCGTTTCGCGGCGGCGCCGCTGTATTGGGAAGGTCCCGGCCGCTGCGCTGCACAAACCTCTCGATTTCGGGAGAAACTGCAGAAGGCATTGACGGACTCGGAGGCTTTCCCAAATCTTTTGGCTTCGAAGTCTGCGCGGCGATCGGTTTGCCTCCAACGCAGCAGAGGAACACGACGCAGGCGAAAACGGATTGCCTCGCGGGGCCGTTTAACACGACGGACCTCGGTCGACTTGATGTTGATTTGGTCCGTTCAGGGGCACGGGTCGCTCCGGATCGTTCAAGAAACTGTTAAAAATCCTAGATATAAATTAATAAAATATACGTATTCAATCTTATAAGCTAATAAGGCTTAGCGAGTGGCCGGCGGCGGCCCATTGCCGACGGGAGGCAGATAGGCTGGACGGGAGAGATCCACCGGCAAGACCTCGCCAGGAGGCCTGACGTGGACCACTTCTTGGGCAGGGTATCCCAGGGCGTGGAACAGCTCGAACTGCGCCGGTTGTATTCGGCGACGGTTGTGTAATATTCGTCGAACGCCTTCTGCAAGAGTTGGAGCGCGTAGATCGCCTCCTGAGGCCGACTGATCAACACGAGGACGTCGCCGAAGCGGCTGGTCTGTTGCAAGCCTTCGGCGGCTCCGTTGTAGGTGATGAGCCCCGTGCGCAACGCTCGATCAGCCTGAACGACTCGGACGGCGGCCGACTGGAGCCGTGCGTGCGCCTGGTTCACTTCCTCCGCCACGCGGTCTTGCGTCTCGTAGAGGTCGAGGATCGCCAGCGACTGCATGCCGCGCATGGCTTTGATCTGCGCCAGGTTCCCGAAGCCGACGTTGTGGAGCTGGATCAAAGGCTGGATGCTGACGTCGGATCGACCCGTCCACTGGTTGAGGCTGCTGTTAGGGCCAAATCCGAAGATGCCCGCCTGAATCATTTCGAAAGGCGTCTGAAAGCCGTTGATCGAAAGGACGGGAATGAGCGGCCGAGCCTTCTCCATGCGGACGTTCACTTCCGCCGCCTGGACAAGCGCGCGACGCGAGGCGACCTCGGGGCGGTTGGTCAGGGCTACGGGCGTCAGATCGTCGAGCTCTCTGCCTGGATCGATGAGCGTGATCTGGACATGGTCGCGCTCGAGAGGCTCGACAACCGCTCGGGGATCGAGCCGGAGCACTTTCGTAAGCCGCGCACTCTTGACGCGCCATTGCTGCCGAGCCGAGACGGCTTGTTGCTCGAGGTCCGCAACCATGTTCCGAGCCCTGTCGACCTCGAACCGAGGAACCAAGTCGGTGCTGAGCGAGGAAATCCGCTTGACCAGCTCGTGGCCCCGCGAAACGGTATAAAGCGCACTCGCGTAGATGCCGCGGTACTGATGCACCATGAAGTAGGCGTCGGCGGTTTCCATGAGCGCATCGTTCTTCGCGGACTGGATGTCCCAATGTTTGGCGTTCAAAACCTGTCGAGCGGCCAGCGGCTGATATATGGCGTCGGTGGTATGGATGATGCCCAGGTCGTTACCCCACAACCCGGCGCCGCCGTAGAAGAAGTTTGTGCTTGGAGCGGTGAGGATGCCCTTGTTGAAGTCGGGTCCGCCGCCGTCGTGGCGGATGTAATCAAAGCCGATGTTCAGGTCGGGAAGCCAAAGGACTTTGGCCTTGGTCAAATCGGCCTCGGCAACCCAAACCCTCGCTTGCGCCGCGGCCACGATGAGCGGCCGTGCATCGGAGAGCCGTAGGGCCGTGGCCAAATTGATTGGGAAGCGGTAGTCGTTCGGCGCGAACTGCGCGGCTTTGAGCGTGGGGTTGGTCGCCAGAGGCGATGGGCGAGCGCTAATCGAAGCTCCATCCCCTTGCGGACGACCGATCGGAGATGCACTGGGAGGAAGCGGCGAGGGCAAATCTTGTACGACCGGGTTGGCGGTCCTTGCGGCTGGAGCGACCGGCAAGGTTTGTCCTGGAGCCTGGGCGCGGCAATTTCCTCCGCTTAGGCAGAGTTCCGCCAAGGTCGCTGCGAACATCCAGGCCAAGTCACGCTGATACTTCATTTGAAAAGGCGCTCCGTCCCGTGTTTGCCGAAAGCGCATTTGCCCAGGGTTTCTGGGCCAACCAGAGAATTCATCGGCCCATCGCGGGATGGGAATGACGTTTTTCTAGGGGTTGGTCGGAATCGAATGGTTGTGCGGGCCGGGGACTTTGACGATTGCACCGATTGCGACGACTTTAACGCTGAGCGACGTGTTTTAGACCGCTTGAATGCACACTCAATTGCCTGGCAAAGCTTCAGGTTGGGTTGGCGAGCCGGCGGTCTGCAAGTCCTTCCTCCACCTTGCCGCCTCCTCCGGCTTTCCCCAAGCCTCGTAGAGCTTCACGATTCTTTCCAGGGCTCTGGAAAGCGACGCATTTCGTGGAGGCGACGAGGCGTCCATATGCTTTTTCATACCATCATACGCCGATACAAGAAGCGGTTCAGCGGCGCTGAATTTTTGTTGATCGAAGAGAGCTTGGCCGAGCATCGAGCTCGTTTCGTACGTTTCCCATTCGTCTGGCGCGAGCTTTTGGCGAATGGTTAGGGACTCTCGGAATTTCAGCTCGGCTTCGGACGGTTTCTTCTGTTGCAGCAGCATGACGCCGCCGACCGCCAGGGCCGCGGCCTGAGCAAGCGAGCCGTGCTGGCGATCGAAGAGTCGACCAGCCTCCGTGTTTCGGTCCGCCAGGCGATAGGCCACAGCCAACTCGTTCCGACATTCCGCGGTGTCCGGGTGGTTGGGTCCTTGAATCGCGGCGAACAAGGCAAAGGCCCTCTCGTATTCCTTGACCGCTTCTTGCGGCACGCCTAGGTTCAGGTACGCCATGCCCAGGAGTTCGCGGACCCTGGCCTCCTGGCGCGGTTGGTCGGCGAAGGCCTCGGCGACCTGCGCGTCGGCGCCATCCAATGTCTTGCGCATCGTCACGTCCTTGCCCTGTCCACCGGACCAAAAGGCGTCTGACAAAGACTTGCCGCCGGGTCTGCCGGCCGAAAGCAGCGTTCTCTTGAAAAAATCCAAGATCGCTTTTGATTCTTCCTCGGACCCCTTTGCCGTCTTTGCTTCCTCCTGAACTCTTCGAAGTTCTTTGACAGCCGACATCCACGCCTCTTGCGAACGAAGCAGCTTGTCTGCTTCCGCTCCTTTGTCGGAGGTCTGAGAGCCCTTGCTCGAATCCGAGCTCTTGTCCGAACTCGAATCCTTGCTCGAGGATTTTTCTCCGCTGGCCTTCGACGAGCCAAAGAAATGAGAGAAGGCAAACGCTCCGATCATACCGCAAACCAAGGCCACGACTCCAGAATAGATCAACGTTCGGATAAGCGACGGGCCTTGTTTTTTGTCTTGATGCTTGTCTCGAGGCCCCTGCGGATTGTTTTTGTCTTCTTGGTGAGTTTTGGACTCGGCGGCTTTATCGCCTTCGCCCTGGTCTCTGTTTCGCTTTCCGTTCTTCTGGTCGACTCGTCGCGCCGGCTCGTCGCTGTTCTCGGGGCCGCTCGAAGAGCGTGGTCGCTCGACTTCGATCGGTACGACCACGAAGTTGGGATTGTACCCTTCGTGCGTTCCGCGGATTCGGCTCGTCTCGACGACGGTCGTTCCCTGCGGACGATTGTGTTGGAACGAGGCCAAGGGGTCCGCGGCAAGCAATGGATCGTCGGTTGCAATGACGTGAGCGTCGGAATCCCGGGTCTCCATCCGCTCGTGTTCGCGCTTCCCGCCGTCTTGGTGAGATTGGCGCCCTTCCCCTTCGTCGCCCTTAACGTCTTGCGAACTCATGAGTTTGCTCCGGATTCATTTAGAGCTAAGATCTCGTTTCGAATCATGTGAATTTTCGCCGTCTCCAGACGCGTTCCCTGCAAGCACCACGCGGTCGCCTTCGCTCAAAGTCGACAGCGTCTTACCGAAAAGCACTTGTTCAGAGCCTTCCATCGGGGTCCAGTTTTCATCATAAGGGTTGTCCGACTCGACCCGTCTGTTGGTCGCTTCGATCCAGTCTCCGTCGGCTGCCCCTGTCTGAATTTCTGTTCTCTTGGCGCGTCCACTATCGTAAAGCCAGATGAACGTTTTCCCGCCGGCATGCGAGAGAACCGACTTCGGCAGCGCCAAGACGTTGGGTCGTTCGACGATGATCTTTCCATAGGCGTACATGCCGGGAAGGATTCGCCCGCCTGGATTGGGCAAGTCGATCTCGGCCCTCATCGTGCGGCTCTGCGTGTTCAAGGCCCAGGCGAGCCGAGTGACGGTCGCGGGCTGCCAGGCGTCTTTATAGGCCCAAAGTTTGACTCGGGCGTCGGATCCGATGTGCACATAATCGGCGTCTCTTTCCGGTATGTCGACGAAGACTCGAATGATGTCGGTGCGATCGATGACATAGATGGGCGCGGCCTTTGCGCCGGGAGCCTCGTGAGGAGACCGCATTTCCGCCGTGGGGTCGCCCATCGTCGGCAGCACGAAATCCCAAGTGTTGGCGTTGCGCTCCACCACGATTCCATCGAAAGGCGCAAACAACTTCATGTATCCAACCCACGCCTCGATTCGCTTCGCCTCGCTTTCCGCGACGACGACTCTGGCGCGAGCAACCGCGACGTTGACTTTGGCTCTGGAAAGCGCCGCCTCGTCGGCAAGCAGTTCCGCTTCTCTTTTGACGATCGCGGCCTTTGCGGCGTCGCGTGCGGCCAGGTCGGCGTTCAACTCCTTGTTCGATTCCAGGAGGATCTGAGGCGCCACGACTTGCCTGTGCACCTCGTTTCCCAGGCGGTTGACCTGGATGTACCAGCGCTGTACTTCCGCCTCGTATTTTCCGAGAATCGACTTCGCCTCGTCGAGCCGCGCCATTGCCGCCTTGACCTCGGCGGCGGCGACCTTCACCTCTTCCTCCATCAACTTGACTTGTTCTTTGTCGTATTCGACCGTTGCCTTCTTCGATCCCCAAAGTTCGCTGAGCTCCGGCACGAAGAGGTCCGCCAGTACGTCCCCCTTCCGCACTTTGTCGCCGATATCAACATTCCACTTTTCGACAAACGCGGTAATCTTTGGATAAATCGAGGTGCGTTCGTAGCTTTGCACGAAGCTGGGCTGGCCGACGACGCGCACGATCGTTCGAAGCCGCGGCTGTATGGCCTCCAGGACGGGGGCTTTGTTCACGCTGGGGGCGACTTTTTTCGCTTCCGAACAGCCGGCCGCGGCCAGCAACAGCGGAATCCAGAACCACGGATTCAATCGCTTTCGATAGGCTTCGACGATAAATGTCATGTTCATAGTTTTTGCAATGCACCAGCCTCAAACGACCAAGCAAAACGGTCGGCGCCCCACAAGGCGCGACCTCCCATGCCGTCGGTCAGTCTGCGCCGTCGTTCGACGCAACGTGTTTCTCTCCATTGCCGCTCGATTCGTCTTGGTCATCCGACTCGGCTTCCTTATCGAGATCGGGATCGTAATGCACGCTCGCTGGGTTGCCTGGATAGAGCGAGGGCGATCGAGCCTCTTTCTTGCCGATGATCAGAGCGAAAATGGACGGAAGGACAAGCAAAGTGGCGAATGTGGACATGACCAATCCGCCGATCACCGCTCGGCCAAGCGGAGCTTCCATCTGACTGCCGCGTTCGAGCGCAAGGGCCATCGGAACCATACCCACCGTCATGGCGCACGCCGTCATCAAAATCGGCCGAAGTCGTTCAGTGGCGCCCAAGAGCGCGGCCTCGCTCGAAGTTTTTCCCGCTTGCCAGTGTTCGTCCATGAATGTGACCATCATTACGGAGTTCGACACGGAAACGCCCAAACACATGATCGATCCCATGAACGATTCGATGTTCAGCGTGGTTTTGGTGACGACAAGGATGACGAGGATGCCCGCGAGCACTCCCGGAACGGCGCCAATCGACGCCAGGGCAAGTCGGGGACTTTGAAAATAGGCAGTGAGCAGGATGAGGATGACAAACACCGATACCGCCAGGCCAATTCCCAACGCGAAGAACATTTTGGTCATCGAGGGAAGCTGACCTTGTTCTTCGACGCGAACGCCTCGAGGCGGATCACCTGCGTCCTTGACCGCCTTGCGGACTTGCTCGGCGGCTCTGCCCATATCCTCCCCCTCGACGTTGGCGAGCACGTCGAGAAAACGCTGGGACATGTCGCGATCGTACTCCCCGGGCTGGACGCTCGTATGGACCGAACCGTCTTTCAGAACATCGCGGATCATGAGCGGAACCACGGGGTTCACTGATTCCAGCGGCAACTCCTCGACGTCCTCCGGCCTGTCCATGCGCAGAGGGGGCACCTGAATTTGCACAAGGTAGTCGAAGCCCGTCTTGACGTTGATCCAGTAGTTGAGGTTCGTGAACCGCGTCGAGGACGTGGCCATCACAAGCGCATGCTTGACGTGCTCGGGGGTCACGCCGATCAGTCCCGCGAGCTCGCGGTCGATCTCGACCTCGACGGAGGGGTAGTCGAGCGTCTGCTGGAAATTGACGTCGCGCAGATAATCGATCTTCTTGAGTTCGCCGGCGATCTTCTCGGCGTGCTTGCGAACCAGGTCGTAATCGGTGCCGATCACCCTCACGGCCAATGGTTCGGACGAGCCAAAGCTCATCACCTGGCTGACGACGTCGCCCGGTTCGAACCCGAAAGTGCATTTCTCAGCCTGCTCTTGGGCCTCCTGCTGGGGCAGACCCCCTGCCCCGCCCCCCACTTCCAGCCGTTTCGCTAACCAGGGCACAACGCGATGGGGCAAGGCCTTGCGGAGCCTCTCTCGAAATTCGTCGAGCTTGATGCCGGCGTCTTGATTCAATTTGACGCGCAGCCAACCGTCGTCGGGCCCGCGCATGAACAACACCATGTTGTCGATGCCGAAGTTCGGCGCCACCTGACCGACGAACCCCATCGTGATCTCGACGTTCTCAGTCCCAGCCTCGCGCTCGATCTCTTGCAAGCACTTCATGCCCATTTCTCGGGTGAGCTCGTAACTCGAGCCGGGCGGAGGTCTAAATCGGAGCACGAACTCGCCTGAATCGATTTGGGGGAACAACTCGGTGCCGATCTCCAGCCCCGCGGCCGTCATTACGATGCCGCAGACAGCCAGATAAATGGGAACCACCAGCAAGCGAAGGTCGATGAATTTTTCCACGGCCTGGCGATAGACCCCCTGCACGCGACCGAACAGACCCTGTTTTTCCTTGCCCTCTTCCTCCCGCTTGTGCTTGAGCAAATAGACGCTCATGATCGGCACGAACGTGCTCGACAAGAGGTACGACGAAATCATTGCGAAGCCTACGCCGAGCGTCAGCGGCATGAACAACGACCGCAACGGATCTTCCATAATGAATGCAGGTATGAACACAGAGAGTATGCAAAGAAGGGCGAGCAGTCGCGGCACGGCCGTGGCGTTGGCGGCCTTCAAGACCGCCGTGGCGATGTTCGAGGTGTCGCGCATCTGGACGTGCGTGTTTTCGATGGTGACGGTGGCTTCGTCGACCAAAATGCCAATGGCCAGCGCCATTCCGCCTAGTGACATGATGTTGATCGTGTTGCCAGTCACCCAAAGTCCCACGAGCGATCCGATCAAGGCCAACGGAATGTTGCCGACGACCACCACCACGCTCCTCCAATCGCCCAAGAACAAAAGAATCATCACGCCCGTCAAGCAAGCGCCGATTGCGCCTTCGGTCGCGACGCTTTCCACCGCGTGTACAACCGTGGGCGATTCGTCGAACTCGAAACTAATCTTCACGTCGGGAGGAACGGCTTTACGGAACTGATCCATCGATTTGTGGACGTCGGAAACGACGGTCAGGGTCGAGCCTGTGTCTTTCTTGATGATCGGCAGGTGGATTGCCTTTTTTCCATTGACAAGCGCGTAACCGTACGTGATGTCGGTGTCGTCTTGAATGGTCGCCACGTCACGGATGTAGACGTTTTTGCCCAACTTGAGCGGGATGTCTCCCAATTTTTGAATGTCGACGACCGTTGCGTTGTTGTGGACGATCGGCATCGAGTCTTTGATGTAGATGTTGCCCGAGGGAATGACGACGTTCCCCTGCGCCAGTGCGTCGATGACGTCTTTGGGGTTGAGGTTGTATTCGAGAAGCTTTCTGGGATCGACGTTCAAGACGATCGAGCGCATGTTGGGTCCGAACGGGGAGATGGCGACTGTCCCTGGCACGTTTTTCTGCACCAGAGGTCGGATGATGTTCTGCGCCAAATCACCCATTTCGCCGATCGACGTTTTCTCGCCTTCGCTCGTGAAAACCAGGTATCCGATGGGAAAGCTTCCGGCGTCCATGCGCATGATCATCGGCGGCAGGGACCCTGGCGGCATCCAGGCCATGGCCCTATCGGACATGGCGACCACCTGCGCCATCGCCTGCCCCATGTCCGTGCCGTGGAAAAAGCCGAGCTCGCACAGGCCGACCTGCTGGATGTTCCGCGACTTGATGTCCTCGATGCCGTCTACGTACTGAAAATAAAGCTCGAGCTCGTTGACGATGAAGCCCTCGATTTGATCAGGGCTCATGCCGATGAAATCGAAGAACACGTAGATCTTAGGCGTGTTTAGGGAGGGAAAGATGTCGACTCTCATCTTTCCATACGCCAGTCCGCCGAGGGCGATCAGCCCCACGACCAGCATCAAGGTCGTGATCGGGTGGTCCATCGCCAGAACGCTGGGGTTGGCCGAACTTCCTTTTTTCGGAGATGCGGCGAGCAAGATGGCTGCTCCTCGATACGAGTTCGCCCGGCCCCATACGCGGCTGCGCGGCGGCTTGGTCGGCCTCGTCTCGACGATCGTCCATGATGGACAAACACGTCTTCATGTCAATTCATGAAGAAATCCGCAGCAGAGTCGAGGAGTCGACCTGTCTTCGCCGTCGTGCTGTTTGACGCGGTCCAAGAAATGCAAATCTCGCGCCGAACGAAGGGGGTTTCGGAGGGTTGCGTGTTGATTCTTTCTTGTCTTTTTTTCGGCCGTGAGTCGTAAATCCTCTGACAGAGCCCGGTTGTCGTTGCAGTCAGTACGAGCGGATCTCGACGTCGATGATATAATGATCGCGAGACCTATGAATCGCGTGATGCTCCGCCGCTTTCCAAAGGGAGATTCTCGTCCGCGGACGCGCACTTAAATCAATTCGCCAAATTCTTCGCGGAGTCGATGCAACACGCGAGACTTGGCCATTCGCACGGCTGCCGCGCTGACACCCATTTCCGCAGCGATCGCAACTGGGGAGCGACCCTCGACAACCGTCAACCAAAACGACCGCCAGGTGCGCTCTTCGAACTCGGCGCGGACCAGCTCCAAGGCGCGCCGCCTGAGTGCGTCGAGCTCTTCGACAGGGTCTTCTTCGTTGACTAAATCCGAGGTAGGATCGGCGAGCGATTCGAGCCGAAGCTTGGCGTCCGTTCCGCCGCTGGGCGTCGGGCTGCGCTTGTTGCGACGAAAGTGCTGCAAGACCATGTTTCGGGTGATGCCGCGGAGCCATGCACGAAATGAATCGCCTTTCTGAGCCCGCCGAAAGTCCTCCATGTGGGCTGCGGCGGCCTGGAACACCTCCTGCATAACGTCCTCGGCGTCGGCGCCGCGCACCCCGTGACGACCGCACCAGTAGGCGACCAGCGGGCTATATAGCCGGATCATGACGCCCCACGCATCGCCGTCGTTGGCACGTAAGCGCACCAACAACGTCAATGAGGTCTCTTGCTTCTCGCCGGCTTTTGAATCGGGTCGCTGGGAATCGGGTGCTCGCACTGCGTCCCCTTCCGGATTCTGGCGGCATGAAGCAGTGCGCTTGCCGCCAAGTTATTATCGTATAGGGCGGCGGTCGACGAAGCCATCAATGCCTCCGACGTCGTCCTGCCCGAGAGAGGTTTCTATGCGCGCAGCGGTTGCTTGTCGCACGACGAACTTGCGGCGCTGAACCTTGGCGAGTTGCCGCCTCTGGAGCTGGAAGGGCTAACGGCCCACATTGAAGACTGCCCTCATTGCGAGGCAGCGGCCCGGGAATTGGACGGACTAAGCGACCCCATGGTCGACGCTTATCGTCGATCCGCGCGTGCAGGCCCGCTCGCCGACCCGCCGGGAATTCCGTCACAAGTCGGCGAGTACGACATACTGGGCGAAGTCGGTCGGGGCGGAATGGGAGTTGTTTATCGAGCACGTCATTGCCGGTTGCATCGCGTGGTCGCTCTGAAGATGCTCATCGGCGGATCATTTGCCGGTTCGGAAGAACGCGCCCGCTTCCAAGCCGAGGCCGAGGCCGTGGCTCGGCTCAAACATTCCAACATCGTGCAGATCTATGAAGTCGGCGAGTTTTCCGAAAACTCTGGAGTGTCGCGGCCTTACTTCACTCTAGAGTTCGTTGAGGGGGGCAATTTGGCCGCCTTTGGCGCCGGCAGGCCCCAACCGCCCCGGCAGGCGGCCGCCTGGCTCGAGATCTTGGCCCGGGCCGTGCATTACGCCCACGGCCAGGGAATTGTCCATCGCGACCTCAAGCCCTCGAACGTCCTGCTTACAGCGGACGGCCAGCCCAAGATTTGCGATTTTGGCGTCGCCAAGTTCGTGACAAGCGCGGCGTTGAAGACGCAGAGCGGCATGCTCATTGGCACCGCCGAATACATGGCGCCCGAACAGGCCGAGGGAAATGCACCTGTCGGGCCTGCGGCCGATATCTACGCATTGGGCGCGATCCTCTACGCTCTGCTGACGGGACGTCCTCCGTTTCAAGGACTGAGCCCGCTGCACACGCTTGAGCAGGTGCGTCGCGAAGAGCCGGTTACGCCTGGCAGGCTTCAGCCGCGGATTCCCCGCGACCTGGAAACGATTTGTCTGAGATGTTTGGAAAAGTCGCCGGCGCAGCGGTACGCGAGCGCAATGGAACTGGCTGAAGATCTTCGGCGTTTTCTTGCCGACGAACCGATCCGAGCGCAACGCGCTACTGTCTTCGATAGGGTTGTTCGCTGGTCCCGCCGCCATAAAAGCGCTGCGCTGGCAATCGCCGCGGTGATCCTCAGCTTGGCGACGACTGCGCTCGTCTCGTCCCTCATGGCCGTTCAGAAGGAGGTCCAACGCGTTCGGCGCGCAACGCCGAGGCGATGGAGGTGACAGCCCGCAAACTGGCCGAGCAGGAACGCGATCGGGCTCTGAGGAACCTTTACGTAGCCCGAACCAACCTGGCCGGCCAAGCCCTCCACGCGCCTTCGGGACTGGCCCAGGTCGAGCATTTCTTCGGCGATTGGCGCGGGCGAAAGTTGCGAGGCGACCCACGAGGGTGGGAATGGTTTTACTATCACACGCTGGCCAACCAAAGTGAACTCACCCTGCACGGCCACTCGATGGACGTCGTCGCGGTGTCGTGGAGCCCCGACGGCGCCCGGCTCGCCAGCGCCGGTTTTGACCGGTCGATCAGGCTCTGGGACGCAGCCACGGGGAAACAACTCGTCTCGTTTCCCACTCCGCAAGCCATTTTGAGCTTGACGTGGCGACCCGACGGTAGACGACTGGCTTCGGCCGACTTCCCAGACGGTTCTATAAAGATCTGGGACCCCGTCGACGGAACCTGCCTGAACAAGTTCGTTGGTCACCACGCCATTGTCTGGTCGGTGGCCTGGAGTCCCGACGGAAGCAGGCTCGCCTCGGCGGATGAAGTGGGCAGGGTTCTCGTCTGGGAGGAGGCCGGCGATCGGCCGCTTCTTGAATTGATGGGCACGACCGCGCGAGGCGGCTGCGTCTGCTGGAGTCCCGACGGGAGGCGCCTTGCCGCCGCCAATTCCGACGCGACTGTGAACATATGGGACTCGTCCGACGGGGTGCTCGTGACTACGCTCAGGGGCCACAACGCCCAGGCGACCGCCGTCGCCTGGGATCCGAAGGGGACTCGACTCGCGAGCCTCAGTCGTGATCAATTAATTATCATATGGGACGCTGAGACTGGAAAGGAATTGCGCAAACTGCACGGTCCCCAGCCCGAGGAGTATCCGGGAGTGCTGGCCTGGAGCCCTGACGGAAAGCGGCTTGCGTTGGGTCGCAGAGATTTGACCGTGGCGGTTTGGGACTTGGAAACCGGCGTGGAATCAAGCTTGCTGCGAGGACACACGGGTTCTTCCATCTCAACAGTCTGCTGGAGTCCCGACGGCCGCAGACTGGCATCGAGTGAACGTGGATGGAACGGGACGATCAAGATTTGGAACGTCCGCTCGGCGGCGGAGCGTCCGTTCCTTGTCGGCGACGGCGCGACGCCGCCGACGGACCTCTGCTTTAGCCCGGACAGCCGATCGCTGGCCACCTGCCATCGGGACGGCGCGGTAATGATCTGGGATATCGCCACGCACGAACGCCGTTTAGCGCTCCAGGGCGAAGCATTTACGGTTCGGCGTGTGTGTTGGAGCCCGGATGGTCGCACTCTCGCAAGCGGTGATGCAAAAGGAAATGTTCATCTCTGGGACGTTGATCGCAAGCAGTTTCGCGCCAAGTTTCCTGGCGAAGGCGTCGCGGTTTCATCTCTTTCATGGAGCCAGGACTCACGACGAGTGGCGTGCGGCTTTGACGACTCTGGCGTGGTTGTCTGGGACGTCTCGAAGGACGATCGGAAGTCGCTGGGCAGACCGGGCATGGGTGTTGAGCTGCGGCTCCAGGGCGATTGGTTGGCCGCGGGGGAATCGTACCTAATCAAGATTCTGGATGCGGAGGACGGCCAGGAGGTCCAATCGTGGCGCAACGTCGAAGTCACTGATAATTCGCCGCACTGGGACCCGACGGGTCGGCGAATCGCCTCGCTCTCGGGCTTTGCCGTGGAGGTTCGGGAGGCGGCCACTGGCGCACTGCCATTCCCGCCTTTGAAGCACTTCCGCCGCGTGGAGCGTTTTGCTTGGGCTCCCGACGGTCGACAGCTCGTTACATGCACAGAAGATAATGATCTACACCTCTGGGACGCCGTCGAGGGCAATCCGATCCTAACGCTTCGCGGCCCGGAGCGTCATATTGTCTGGCTCGCGTGGAGTCCCGACGGAACTCGGATCGTCGTCTGCGCGGCGGACGGGAAGATCTCGATCTGGGATGCGACCCCCGGCTTTGCCAGCGAGCGAGCCCCTGCCCTGCTGCGCGCGCTCAACGCCCGGGTCGATGAGGCTCGAGAGGATCTGGAAGCCGTCCGATTGCGCGCCGGCGTCCATGCTCGTTCGGGAGGGTGGAAAGAAGCAGGCGACGACGCACAACGCCTGGCGCAGTCGGGTGGTCTGGCGGTGTTTCAAGCCGGCTGGTGGGTGGCGGACGTTCCCCGGCCGCTTTCGCCTTCCTCGCGATTGCTTGATCCCTTCGACAAGTCGCCGGAGGATTCGATCGCCGTCCGCTGGTACGTCTCGGCCGACGACCCCAACGGCTTTGTCCCATTGCAGAAAGATCAGCCTTCCTACTTCACGAGGCTTTACGCTGCGAGGGAGCAGAAGCTCGAGGTGCATCTCGAGCAGGTGCCCGAGCTCGACGCCGGTCTTTGGCTTAACGGCGAATCCTTTGCTTCTCACGAGCCTGCGGTTCTGATTTTGTCGAAGGGATGGAACACATTGGCCGTGCGACTGGAAGAGCGGACGCCAAGCTCGAGCGTTCCATTGCGCCACGGCATCGGTTTCTACCTTCGCCTTAAACCCATGGCGGGAGAAGACTGAGGCGGACCGGGCGGACACACCACGTCGTGGGGCGGACCACAGTCGGAAAAGTCGTGTTACACCTGGCGCAATACTACTCCGGCGGCGAGCAAGGCGCCTTTTGACGCCGCAAGGCTCGCAGGGGCGCAAGCAGGTGCGAACCTAGGCTGCTGTGCCAGGTCGCACGCATTGAACGTCGAACATAGACCACGCTTGTCGCCGGCAATTGCGCCGACGCCAGGCAGGCTCCCTCACCTAAGGACATGATCGTATGTGGCACCCACATCGCAACACTCCGGATCGGCTCAGCGAGAATAAAGCCGCCGCGGCGCGCTCGCCCGCAGGGAGTCGGCAGCCAAAAAGGCTCGGAAACGTTCGCTCTGCTTGGGTCTCGAGCCGCTCGAGCATCGCGAGCTCCTCAGTTTGCTCTTCGTTACCAACGCAAACGACAGCGCCAACTATTCGCCAGGCGACGGGTCGCTTCGCGGTGAGATCGCCGCGGCGAGGAACGGCGACGAGATCGGCTTCGGGGTCTCGATCATAAGCAACGGAGCGACGATCAACCTGACCGACGGCCCGCTCGTCATCACCCAAAGCATTACGATATCGGGATTCGGGGCGCCGGGCGCCCCAGCCGTGACGATCAACGGCGGCAAGCAGAGCCGCGTCTTCGACATCGAGGGCGTGGGCTTGAACGTCACGCTCCAGAACTTGGAGATTACCGGCGGACTGGCGGGACCAAACGCGGGAAGCCTCGGAAGCGCGGGCGGCGGCGTGCTGGTCGGCGACTCTGGCGGCGACGTGACGCTCGACTCGCTGGTGATCACTGGCAATACCGCCGCCGGGAGCACAGGGACCGACGGTCTTGGCGGTGGCGTGTACGTCCAGGCTGGGAATGTCACCATCAGCAACGACACGTTGAGCAACAACTCAGCAGTAGGCGGAGCAGGCGTCAACGGGCAGAACGGCTATGCAGGCTATCAAGGCAATGGGGGCTATGCCGGCGGATATGAAGCCTTGGGCGGCAGTTCGGGAGGTCACGGCGGCGCGGGCGGCCTTGGTGGAACCGCTGGAACAGGAACGCCCGGTGGCGCTGGCCATGGGGGCGGAGTTTACGTTAACAGCGGCAGCATCGTGCTCTCGAACGACGCGTTCAGTAGCAATATTGCGAATGGAGGCGCCGGCGGCAAAGGAGGAACTGGCGGCGCTGGCGGCCAGGGTGGCGGCGGCGGCGGTGGAGGAGGAGCAGGTTTGGGGACAGGCGGGAAGGGAGGAACAGGAGGTCAGGGCGGCGTCGGTGGGGTCGGCGGCCAGGGCGGCGCGGGAGGGGGCGCAGCGGGAGCTGGATTGTTTGTTGCCAGTGGCACTGTCGTGCTCACCGGCGATAGCTTCAGCTTCAACGACAGCTTGGGTGGACAAGGCGGCGCGGGCGGCGCGGGTGGTGATGGTGGGACCGGCGGCGTTGGGGGTGAAGCGGGCGTTGGCGTTAAAGGCGGCGTCGGTGGGGTCGGCGGTTTGGGTGGCCAGGGCGGAATCGGCGGCTTAGCCGGCCTGGGCGGAATCGCGCAGGGCGGGGCAATCTACCAGGGAGGTGGGACCGTTGTCCTCGATCAAGACGCCCTCAACAGCAACTTCGCAACGGGCGGTGGGGCGGGCGCTGGCGGAAATGGCGGCGTCGGTGGGGCTGGCGGCCAGGGCGGTAGGGGCGGCCAGGGCGTAGCAGCGTACTTCTCGACAAACGATGTGATCGGCGGTACGGGCGGGGTCGGCGGCGTCGGTGGGGGTGGCGGTGGTGCAGGCAGGCCAGGCGGCGGCGGAGCCGGCGGGGCCGCCCAAGGCGGCGGCGTGTATGTCTCCAGCGGAACACTCCAGTTGAGCGCCAGTACCGTGCAGGACGGGGGGGTGATCGGCGGGCTCGGCGGGCCTGGCGGCAACGCCCAGGGCGGCGCAGGCGGCTCGGCAGGTTCTGGCGGGCTTGGCGGCGGCCTCGACTTTGCAGGCGGCGCGGGCGGGGACGGCGGCCACGGAGCGGTTGGCGGCACCGGCGGATTCGGCGGCTCGGGAGGAGTGGCTCAGGGCGGCGGCTTATATGTCAGCAGCGGTAACATCCTGATTTCAGATTCCACAATGAACAACAACGACGCATTAGGGGTCGGAGGCGGCGTTGGCGGGGCTGCCCAGGGCGGCGTTGGCGGCGCAGGCGGCAACGGAGGCCCGTTCAACGGCGTTGGCGGCAACGGAGGTGCGGGTGGCAACGGAGGCAAAGCGGGCCCTGGCGGACCCGGTGGTTACGGCCAGGGCGCGGGGCTTTACGTCGGAAACGGAAGCGTCCAGCTCGAGAACGACACCATCTACGGCAACGAAGTCAGCGCTGGCATGGGCGGGGCTGGTGGTCCCGTCGGCTACGGCAGCGTTGGCGGCTTTCTGGGCTTTGGCTATGCTTTAGCACCCAACGGCACCTACGGGGCTCGTGGTGCGGCAGGCTCTGGCGCAGCGAGTGGCGCCAACGGCTACGCCTTAGGTGGAGCACTTGCCGTCTTCGGCGGCACCGTCACGCTGACGAGCGACACCATCAACAACAACCAAGCCCAGGGCGCCCGCAGCCAGGGCGGCGGCCTCTACCATCCCTCCAACAAGACCGGCGCCGTCTCCGCGCGGGACACGATCTTCGCCAATGACGCCGCAGCCTCAGGACCCGAGGTCTACGGCATCGTGAATAGCAGCGATCACAACCTTGTCGAGAGCACGAGCGGCGCTAGCGGCTTTAGTACACTATTTGGAGATCTGCTCAACGTCGCTCCGCTGTTGGCGCCTCTGGGCAACTACGGTGGACCAACAGAGACGACTCCTCTGTTGCCTGGAAGCCCGGGCATCGACGCAGGCGACACGGCGGCCCCAAGTACCGACGGACTTGTGGGCTGGTACGAGGGCTCTGGTAATGCCGCCAATAGCGCCGGCGGCAACCCCGGTACGGCCGTGGGCAATGTCACCTTCATGCCTGGGAAGATCGGCCAGTCGTTCTACTTCGACGGCGTAAGCGGCAAGGTGACCGTCGCCGACGCAGCCAACCTCGACTCCGCTGCGTTCAGCTTCGGCGGTTGGTTCGATCTGACCAAGGCGCCTTCTGCCAACTCGGTGTTTGACTTGGCCAGCAAGTACGACGGCAATGACCATGGCTGGATCCTCAGCGTCAACAGCAGCCTCGTGCCCACGCTGTCCGTCGATGCGTCGTCGACGAGCGCCGTCAACGCTACTTCGAGCACAGCCTTGACGCTTAATACCTGGTACTACGTGACCGCGACCTTCGACGGCAGCAATGCCACTCTCTACGTCAACGGTCAAGCCACTGCCAGCGCCACACTATCCGGCGGCTACGTCGCCAGCGGCACTCCGCTCGTTCTCGGCGCAGCCAGTTGGTCTAACGGCGGCTACGCAGCCACACGCGTCGACAATTTCGTCTTCTACGACCGCGCCCTTGCCGCGACGGACGTTACGTCCCTCTACAGCGGCGCAGCCTTGAAACTGCCGACGACGTTGCCGAACCTGGCGCTTTGGCTGGCTGCCGAAGGCAACACTGCCGACAGTTCCGGAGCCAACCCTGGAACCTTGCACGGCGGCGTTGCCTTCTCCACGGGAGTGGCGGCCCAGGCGTTCAACTTCAACGGCAACGCGAGTTACGTGGATCTGGGCACTGGCGACGATATCGTCGGCACCCAGGCGTTCTCCGTGGCCGTTTGGATCAAGACCACATCCAACGGGGTCATCATCCAACAGCGCGACGCCTCGAACTTCAACGGCGAGTATCAGTTGGCGGTTACCGGCGGCAAGGTTTCTTGGACAACCTTCGGAAACGACCAGTACGGCTATAACTTTACCTCGAACGAATCGGTCAACGACGGCAACTGGCACTTTGTCGTGGCGACTCGACTTGCCGACGGCACGGGCCAGATCTTTATCGACGGCAAGCTGGACAGTTCGCAGGCGGCTGCTCCCGTCCCGTTGGCCGGTGGCATCCACGTCTATATTGGCGAGGACGTCCGCAACGCAGCACTCGGAGCCTCACCCGAAAACTTTGTCGGTCTAATCGACGAGGTGCGCATCTACAGTCGCTTACTTGCACCGACGGACGTCCAAGCGCTCTTTGGACACCCAGGCGATATCTGGACCACCGACCAGCTCGGAAACCTTCGGATGGCTGGCCCAAGCGTCGATATCGGCGCCACCGAATACCAGTACGACTTGGCGATCACCGGTTTCGCACCTATCTTCGTGGGCGTCAACAACCAGATCACTTACACGCTGACCGTGACCAATAACGGCCCAGACGCCGTAACAGGCGTCACCATTACGGACAACCTGCCGTCGAGCGTCAACTTTGAGTCGCTCTCCGCTCCTCAAGGTTGGACTTTCACAACGCCTGCCGTCGGTAAGGGGGGCAAGGTGTCGGCGACGGATACCGCGAGCCTGGCCCCTGGAGCGTCGGTGACATTCACCCTTGTGGTCCAGGCCAAGGTTACGACGGAAGGAACCGTCATCAGCAATACGGTCTCGGTTGCGCCCACGGTCGACGACTTGAACACTGCCAACAACTTTGTGACGCTCCTCTCCACCATCCCGATTCAGTCCGCGGCCGGCGTTGACATCCACGGCCAGCCCGCAAACGGCGTGGTCGATCAGGCGATCGGCGGCCCGATCACAGTCGCGGTGGTCGACGCCAACGGCAACACCTTGCCCACGAGTAATCAACTGGTCACGCTCTCGATCTTTAGCGGCCCCGTCGGCGCGGTGCTGATGGGTACGACGACCGTTCAAGCGGTGGACGGCGTGGCGACCTTTACCAACCTCTCTCTCAACCTCGCAGGTTCCTACACGCTCGAGGCGACAGGCGGCAAACTCACCCCTGACTTCTCGAACACGTTCGTGATCAAACCTGTCGACGTCTCGGCGGATGTGCAAGTGCAGAGTGGTCCGGTAACTAAGAACTCGAATGGTTCGTTCGAGCAGACCCTGACGATCACGAACACAAGCGATCAAACGCTCGTCGGTCCACTTGCATTCGTACTGGACGGCCTACCGAAAGGCGTCGTACTCACCGATGCCACGGGAACATGGAATGGCAGCCCGTATCTGAGTTTGATCGGCGTGCCGCTGCCGAGCGGGCATAAGGCGAGCGTCACACTGCTGTTCTCGATCTCCAACGGAAATTCGAGCGACCTTGCCTTCAGCGTCCAAACGCTGTTGGGCCTCTAAATCGGGGTACTGCTGCCGCAAAGCCGCTGGGCGAGCGACCAGGAGCACATCGCATCGCGGTGCGGGGAATATCAGCGCTTGATGGATCACTGGCGTGCCGCGACCGAGCTTCTCGTCCCGGTCGCCCCGTCAGGGTTATAATCTGGGAATGCGCGATACGATCGCAGCATCCGATCCCAGGGCGTTGCCCTGGCTTTTCTAAGCCGCCCCTTCAGGCCCTTCAGGGTTAAGAAAAAGATGGTTCGTTTTGCGGCTGAGCCGGGTTAGGGAGCTCGTCCGTCTCGTGGAGCTTCCGAGGGCTGGCCGGGGCAAACTCTTCGTGCCCCGGAATTCGGGAGACACAGAAGGCCCTAATTGCGGTTAACCGCTCGGTTTTAAATGCCCTAGAAGTCCTCGCGAAAGCCCTCTCAATGGCGCGCTCCAGGGCACGAAGACTTTGCCCTGGCCACCCAATACGATTGCCTTGCTTGGCTTGGTCCGCCAAGTCGGCGTCGTACTGCGGACGCTGCACGGAAAATTCTTGTTACACCTCGCGCAATACCTACTTCGGCTGCGAGCAAGGCGTCCTTTGACGCCCTAAGGCTCGCAAGGGCGGACGCGGGTGCGTACCAGGCCGCGGAGCCAGGACGTACCGATCGAACAACGAATCGTAGACGAAGCTCTTCGTCGGCAAACGCGCCGACGGTGGGCAGGCTCCCTCACCTAAGGACATCAACGCATGTGGCATCCACGTCGCAAAACTCCGGTTCAGTTCGGCGCCAATAAAGCCCCCGCGACGCGCAGCACTCAGAGGGACGACTCGGCAGCCAAAAAGGCTCGGAAACGCTCGCTCAGCTTGAGTCTCGAGCCGCTCGAGCCCCGTGAGCTCCTCAGTTTGCTCTTCGTAACGAACGCAAACGACAGCGCCAACTATTCGCCAGGCGACGGGTCGCTTCGCGGTGAGATCGCCGCGGCGAGGAACGGCGACGAGATCGGCTTCGGCGTCTCGATCATAGAGAACGGAGCGACGATCAACCTGACCGACGGCCCGCTGGTCATCACCCAAAGCATTACGATATTGGGATTCGGGTCGCCGGGCGCCCCAGCCGTGACGATCAACGGCGGCAACCAGAGCCGCGTCTTCGACATCGAGGGCGTGGGCGTGAACGTCACTCTCCAGACCTTGGAGATTACCGACGGACTGGCGGGACCAAACGAGGGAAGCCTCAAAAGCGCGGGCGGCGGCGTGCTGGTTGACGACGCTGGGGGCAACGTGACGCTCGACTCTCTGGTAATCACTGGCAATACCGCGGTGGGGAACTCCGGGGCCAATGGTCTTGGCGGCGGCTTGTACGTCCAGGCAGGAAATGTCACCGTCAGCAACGACACGTTTAGCAACAACTCAGCAGAAGGCGGAGCAGGCCTTAACGGGTACAACGGATACGCAGGCTTACCAGGCAGTGCGGGCAATGGCGGCGGATATGGATTCCCAGTCGGCGGTTCGGGAGGTCACGGCGGTGGGGGCGGCATTGGTGGAACTGCTGGTGGAGGAACGCCGGGAGGCGCTGGCCTTGGCGGCGGAGTTTACGTCAACAGCGGCAGCATCGTACTCTCGAACGACGCCTTCACTAGCAATATTACGTTTGGAGGCGTTGGTGGCAAAGGAGGAACCGGCGGCGCGGGCGGCCAGGGTGGCGGCGGTGGAGGAGGAGGTGGCGCAGGTTTGGGGACAGGCGGGAAGGGAGGAACTGGAGGACAGGGCGGCGTCGGCGCAATAGGCGGCCAGGGCGGCGCGGGAGGTGGCGCGGCCGGTGCTGGATTGTTTGTCGCCAATGGCAGCATTGTGCTCACCGGCGATCGCTTCAACTCTAACATCAGCTTGGGGGGACAAGGCGGCGCGGGCGGCGCGGGTGGTGCTGGCGGGACCGGCGGCGTTGGCGGTGGAGCGGGCTATGGCCTTAAGGGCGGCGTCGGCGGGGTCGGTGGTTTGGGCGGCCAGGGCGGCGCCGGCGGCGTTGCCGGCCACGGCGGTAGGGCGCAGGGTGGGGCAATCTACCAGGGAGGTGGGACCGTTGTCCTCAACCAAAACGCCCTCAACAACAACTTCGCAGCGGGCGGTGGAGCGGGCGCTGGCGGAAATGGCGGCGTCGGTGGGGTCGGCGGCCGGGGCGGTAGAGGCGGCCAGGGCGATCCAGTGGCCTTCTATACAAACTATGTGGTCGGCGGTACGGGCGGGGTCGGCGGGGTCGGCGGGGGCGGCGGCGGAGCAGGCAGGCCAGGCGGCGGCGGCGCGGGCGGGGCTGCCCAAGGCGGCGGCGTGTATGTCTCCAGCGGAACACTCCAGCTCACAGCCAGCACCGTGCAGGACGGCGGGGTGGTCGGCGGGCTCGGCGGACCTGGCGGCAACGCCCAGGGCGGCGCAGGCGGTGCGGCAGGTACTGGCGGGCCTGGCGGCAGCAACATAGCAGGCGGCGCGGGCGGGGACGGCGGCCACGGAGCGGTTGGCGGCACCGGCGGATTCGGCGGCTCGGGAGGTGTGGCTCAGGGCGGCGGCTTATATGTCAGCGGCGGCAACATCCTGATTACGGATTCCACGGTGAACAACAACGACGCCCTAGGGTACGGCGGCGGCGTTGGCGGGGCCGCCCAGGGCGGCGTTGGTGGCGCAGGAGGCAACGGAGGCGGGTTCCACGGCGAGGGCGGCAGCGTAGGTGCGGGTGACAACGGAGGTGCGGGTGGCAACGGAGGCGCGGGTGGCAACGGAGGCCAAGCGGGCGCCGGCGGACCCGGTGGTTACGGCCAAGGCGCGGGCTTTTACGTCGGAAACGGAACCCTCCAGCTCGAAAACGACACCATCTACGGCAACGACGTCAGCGCTGGCTTGGACGGGGCTGGTGGTCCCGTCGGCAACGGCGGCGGGGGAGGCTTTCTGGGCTTTGGCAATAGTCTCTCACCCAACGGCAGCTACGGGGCTCGTGGTGCGGCAGGCTCTGGCGCAGCGAGTGGCGCCAACGGCTACGCCTTAGGTGGAGCACTTGCCGTCTTCGGCGGCACTGTCACGCTGACGAGCGACACCATCAACAACAACCAAGCCCAGGGCGCCCGCAGCCAGGGCGGCGGCCTCTACCATCCCTCCAACAAGACCGGCGCCGTCTCTGCGCGGGACACGATCTTCGCCAATGACGCCGCAGCCTCTGGGCCCGAGGTCTACGGCTCCGTGAATAGCAGCGATCACAACCTTGTCGAGAGCACCAGCGGCGCCAGCGGCTTCAGTACTCTGTTCGGCGACTTGCTCAACGTCACTCCGCAGTTGGCGCCCCTGGGCAACTACGGTGGACCAACAGAGACGACTCCGTTGTTGCCTGGAAGCCCGGGCATCGACGCAGGCGACACGGCGGCGCCAAGCACCGACGGACTTGTGGGCTGGTACGAAGGCTCTGGCAATGCCGCCAATAGCGCCGGCGGCAACCCCGGTACGGCCGTGGGCAATGTCACCTACATGCCTGGTAAGATCGGCCAGTCGTTCTACTTCGACGGCGTAAGCGGCAAGGTGACCGTCGCCGACGCAGCCAACCTCGACTCCGCTGCGTTCAGCTTCGGCGGTTGGTTCGATCTGACCAAGGCGCCTTCTGCCAACTCGGTGTTTGACTTGGCCAGCAAGTACGACGGCAATGACCATGGCTGGATCCTCAGCGTCAACAGCAGCCTCGTGCCCACGCTGTCCGTCGATGCGTCGTCGACGATCGCCGTCAACGCTACTTCGAGCACAGCCTTGACGCTTAATACCTGGTACTACGTGACCGCGACCTTCGACGGCAGCAACGCCACTCTCTACGTCAACGGTCAACCGACTGCCAGCGCCACACTATCCGGCGGCTACGTCGCCAGCGGCACTCCGCTCGTTCTCGGCGCAGCCAGTTGGTCTAACGGCGGCTACGCAGCCACACGCGTCGACAATTTCGTCTTCTACGACCGCGCCCTTGCCGCGACGGACGTTACGTCCCTCTACAGCGGGCAGCCTTGAAACTGCCGACGACGTTGCCGAACCTGGTGCTTTGGCTGGCTGCCGAAGGCAACACTGCCGACAGTTCCGGAGCCAACCCTGGAACCTTGCACGGCGGCGTTGCCTTCTCCACGGGAGTGGCGGCCCAGGCGTTCAACTTCAACGGCAACGCGAGTTACGTGGATCTGGGCACTGGCGACGATATCGTCGGCACCCAGGCGTTCTCCGTGGCCGTTTGGATCAAGACCACATCCAACGGGGTCATCATCCAGCAGCGCGACGCTTCGAACTTCAACGGCGAGTATCAGTTGGCGGTTACCGGCGGCAAGGTCTCTTGGACAACCTTCGGAAACGACCAGTACGGCTATAACTTTACCTCGAACGAATCGGTCAACGACGGCAACTGGCACTTTGTCGTGGCGACTCGACTTGCCGACGGCACGGGCCAGATCTTTATCGACGGCAAGCTGGACAGTTCGCAGGCGGCTGCTCCCGTCCCGTTGGCCGGTGGCATCCACGTCTATATTGGCGAGGACGTCCGCAACGCAGCACTCGGAGCCTCACCCGAAAACTTTGTCGGTCTAATCGACGAGGTGCGCATCTACAGTCGCTTACTTGCACCGACGGACGTCCAAGCGCTCTTTGGACACCCAGGCGATATCTGGACCACCGACCAGCTCGGAAACCTTCGGATGGCTGGCCCAAGCGTCGATATCGGCGCCACCGAATACCAGTACGACTTGGCGATCACCGGTTTCGCACCTATCTTCGTGGGCGTCAACAACCAGATCACTTACACGCTGACCGTGACCAATAACGGCCCAGACGCCGTAACAGGCGTCACCATTACGGACAACCTGCCGTCGAGCGTCAACTTTGAGTCGCTCTCCGCTCCTCAAGGTTGGACTTTCACAACGCCTGCCGTCGGTAAGGGGGGCAAGGTGTCGGCGACGGATACCGCGAGCCTGGCCCCTGGAGCGTCGGTGACATTCACCCTTGTGGTCCAGGCCAAGGTTACGACGGAAGGAACCGTCATCAGCAATACGGTCTCGGTTGCGCCCACGGTCGACGACTTGAACACTGCCAACAACTTTGTGACGCTCCTCTCCACCATCCCGATTCAGTCCGCGGCCGGCGTTGACATCCACGGCCAGCCCGCAAACGGCGTGGTCGATCAGGCGATCGGCGGCCCGATCACAGTCGCGGTGGTCGACGCCAATGGCAACACGTTGCCCACGAGTAATCAACTGGTCACGCTCTCGATCTTTAGCGGCCCCGTCGGCGCGTTGCTGATGGGTACGAGGACCGTTCAAGCGGTGGACGGCGTGGCGACCTTCACCAATCTCAGGCTCAACCTCGCGGGGGTCTACACGCTCGAGGCGACCGGCGGCAAACTCACCCCGGACTTCTCGAACCAGTTCGTGATCAAGCCGGCCGACGTTTCCGCCGACGTGCAGGTCGATCGAGGCCGGTTGAAACAGAATCAAAACGGCTTGTACCAGGAGACTCTGACGATCACGAACATCAGCGATCAGACCCTCGCTGGACCACTGGCGTTCGTTATCGAGGGACTGCCAAAGGGCGTCACGCTATCAGACGCATCGGGAACATGGAACGGCAGCCCATATGTGGAGATCGGAGGGTCATTGAAGGCTGGCCATAAGGTCCGCGTCACGCTGTTGTTCTCCATCACGGACAACTACCCGAGCGACCTCGACTTTGGCGTCCAAACGCTGTTGGGCCTTTAAGTCGGGGCTCAGTTGCCGCCCTCGCCTGAGAGTATCGGGCGAGGGCGCACAGTCGCCGTTTCGAGAAAGCGAGCCATATCGATGAGCACAGACTTATGCGTCGCACTCCGATATCATCAGCAAGGGCTGTTCGACGAGGCAGAGGCAGAGTACCAAGCAGTTCTCACCGGCAGTCCCACCAACCCTGACGCTCTGCACCTTCTTGGCGTGCTCGCGCATCAAATCGGCAACCAAGCGCGTGCCGTCGAGTTGATTGGTCGCGCCATTGCCCTTCGGCCCGGCTCCGCGGTCTTCCACGGTAATCTGGCCGAGGTTTACCGATCGCTTGGCGAACTCGACCTTGCAACCGATTCTTGCCGTACGGCTTTGCGCATCCATTCTGCGAATCCAGATGCGCTCAATAGTCTAGGCTTGGTGTTGATGGCTCAGAAGCAGCACTCCGCGGCCGCAGTACAATTTCGCGACGCACTTCGACTCAGGCCGGAGTTCGCTCTCGCCTGGAACAACCTGGGGAACTGTCTGCTTCTCTTAGGCGAAGAAGAGCATGCTCTGGCCCACTTACGTAGGGCTGTGGAAATTGACCCTAACCTCGCCGAGGGGCACAGCAATCTCGGCCAATTGCTGCTCGAACAAAAGGAGCTCGACGATTCGCTTGTGCATTGCCGACAAGCTGTACGCCTGCGACCCAGGTTTGCGGAAGCCCACAATAATCTCGGCAACGTCTTGCGTGCGATGCTTCGCTTGCAGGAGGCTCGAACCTGCTATGAACAGGCATTGAGCCTCAACCCCGATCTCGCCGTCACCTACAACAACATGGGTCAGGCCCTTCAAGAGGAGGGCCAATTGGTTGAAGCGATGGGCTGGTACAAACGCGGGCTTGAGTTCGACCCAACCTCAGCACGCATTCATAGCAACTTGGCCAGCGTCCTGGTCGAGCAGGACCAGTGGGACGAGGCTGTCGCGCGCTACGAGCAGGCGATACAGCTTGATCCTTCCTACGCCGAGGCCTACGTCGGCCTAGGCTGGATTCGTCAGGAACAAGGACGATACGAGCAGGCGGAACAGCTCTACAGTGAGGCGATACGCAAAAAGCCTGCCCTGGCCGCAGCCCACTGCAATCTGGGAGGCGTGCTCGAAGAACTAAACGACTTCGGCGCGCCGAGAAAAGCCTTCGCGAAGCGTTGCGGCTCGACGCCCGTTTGCCCGGCGCAGCATGCCGCATCTTGCGACAATGCTCCGCAGCAACTTGCCGGACGCCGATCTCGAAGCCATGCAAAGGCTGATCGCCTACCCGTACTTGGCCGACGCACAACGTGGCTGCCTGCACTTCGGCATGGCAGAGGCCCTGGATGCGCGAGGGGCATACATCGAGGCGGCGGAGCATCTCAACGAGGCCAATGGCATTGCCTCGTCCGAATGGGCCAAACGCGGACAAAGTTACGACCCATTGGCACACAGGGAGCACGTCGATCAGCTCTGCTCAACCTTCACGCCTGCGTACTTCGAGCGGACCCGCGGTATGGGTTCCGAAAGCCATCGGCCCATCTTCATCGTCGGTTTACCTCGTTCGGGAACCACGCTCACCGAGCAGATCCTGGCTGCGCATTCGCAAGTCTTCGGAGCAGGTGAACTGCGCTTCGGCCACGACGACTTCGGCGCGCTTTCCGAGGAAGTCGACGCATCGCCGCTCGAAGTCCTCGAACGGCTGGACGGCGCGACGGTCGAGCGCGTGGCGGCGAGGCACCTCGAACGCCTTCGGGAATTGGACGCTGATTCCCCGCGCATTGCGGATAAATTGCCAGACAATTACTTATATCTTGGACTTTTGGCAACGCTGTTCCCACGCGCCCGGTTCATACACTGTCGTCGCGACCTGCGCGACGTGGCTGTGTCTTGCTGGATGACCAACTTTCGACAAATTCGTTGGGCGAGCGACCAGGAGCACATCGCATCGCGGTTCGGGGAATATCGGCGAATCATGGAACACTGGCGGAAGGTGTTGCCCGTGAAGGTGCTGGAGGTCGATTACGAAGAAACGGTGGCCGACCTGGAAGGCGTGGCTCGGCGGCTCGTGAGCTTTTGCGGTCTGGACTGGGAGCCCGCCTGCTTGGACTTCCACAAAGCGAACCGGCCCGTGCGGACCGCGAGCGTAGCCCAGGTGCGTCAGCCGATCTACACGCGATCCGTGGCCCGCTGGCGAAACTATGAGCCGGCGCTTGGGACGTTGTTTGAGAGATTGGCGCATGGCGTCGGCGTTTAGACTTTCGGTGTAATCCCACTTCTCTAGAGTCGCGAGCCTCTCTGGGTTATGATTCTCTGTAGAGGCCCTGCCCTTCCGAGGCGCCGAACCCGAACTCGCGAATTCCCATCCGATGGGAAGCCGGAGCGGTTTTGACGCGATTTGGAAAATGGCAATGGCTTTTCAGCAGTTAGGAGAGGTGACCGAGAGGCCGAAGGTGCAGCACTGGAAATGCTGTGTACGGTAACACGTACCGAGGGTTCGAATCCCTCCCTCTCCGCTTTAAGTTGAAGCGGGATTAGGATTTGGAGCGATGGCAGTTTCCGGCGAAGTTTGTCAAAAACGGTGTTTGTCAGAGGATGGGGCATGAGAAAAAGGCTCGCACAATCGCGAGGTCGTTTTCGCGGATCGCGCGTCATACAGTGTTCTTAGTCGTGGATTCCCAGGCGTATCTCAGAAACCTCATAACGCGGCGTTGAAGTGCGGCATGCGTTTGAACTCTTCGCCTCACTCGTTTGCGAGCAAATGCGAGCTAAGAGTGTCGAACAGCGGATCATCGATGCCTGGTTGGACGTCAGACCGGTGAGAGGCGGCGGCTGCGCTTTTCCGGGATTGTCTACCAATGACTGAGCCTGGCATCACTGAGCCTTCAGCATCTCGACTGTCTGCGATCGGCCCCTAAAACGATGCATCCCGCAGGTAATGCGGGAATTGACAGGTGGACACCGTCTGGTATTCTCAATGCGTTCGATTCAGACAATCAGAAGTTCGGCGATGCGAGGGCGCAGTCATGCACACCGCAGCGGTACACGACTCTTCGGAGTCCAGGAAAGCGGTCTTTCGACGTCTAGTCGATCTCTACGCCGCCGGAGACATTTCGGCGTTGGATCAAGTGATTGCGCCCGGTTATATCGGGCACACCTCAGCAGGTGACCGCGACTTGGAGGGGCTCCGTCAAAGCATTTTATTTTTCCACAATCTCTATATCTATACCGAGGAATCTTTTCGTATCGAAGATCAGTTGGTTGACGGCGAGAAAGTCGTTACCCGCATGACCGCGAATGTCAGAATACGAGAAACCGGAGAACCAGTCAGGTTACTGGGCATCAACATCGCTCGCATTGTGGACGGCAAACTCGTGGAAGAATGGAATACATGGGAGCAACTCAAGACCTCGAAAGGCTAGAACGAGACGTACTTAGCGCCCAACCCGGGGCTGCAGCGGACCCGGCCCGCGCGGCGTGTTACGATGTTCGGAGGCGATCTCAGCGGGCCGGCTGCAGAGCTTGATCGTTCGTAAAGTCATTTCCCATCCGCCGAGGTGTCGAAGAATCGCGTCAAACCAGCTTCCCAATCCCTCACTCCGGCGATAAAAAGTTCAATTGCCGTCCTGTCCACTCCGCTTTTATTCGAGAATTCGCCGGGAGTTACATGGCGTATCTCGCGGCGGGCGTTCGGTTTTATCTTAAATGCCCTGGCTTGAATCTTCTGGCTTAAATTGGGTCTGTAGAAATCAATCCGCGATGATTCCCGTGAGCGGCGCCCTTGGCTTATTACATGAAGCTGACAAAGATCGTTTCTTACCCCGCGTCCCGATCTGCTCCTGTACTATGTCCAGATAAACAGTAGGTGAATCGTGAACCCGATCGACGCTCTCGCAGCCATATCTGGAACCAGGCGCGGCACGAACACGCTGCAAGACCCGAGCACTGGCAAGCCCGAGACGTCGCAGTCCACGGTCACGGTAACGCCCGTCCAAGATGGGCAATTCGTCCGGCTCGACTACACCTGGGGATACAAGGGAAAGCCGCAAGTGGGCTCGCTGCTCATTGGCTTCGACCCGAAGGTGGGCGAGGTCTCCGGTTACTGGGTCGATACGTGGCATATGGGCCGAAAGGGCATGACCTGCGGAGGCACGGCCGCAGACGGCGTCATCTCGATCAAAGGCTCCTACGCAGCGCCTCCCGGGCCCGACTGGGGCTGGCGGATCGACATCACGCCCGAGCCCTTGCGGCTCACGCACATGAATATCGACCCAGAATGCAAGGAAGAGCTCGCTGTCGAGGGCGTCTATTCGCGAGAGGTGCTCTTCAAGGCCACGGGCCCGATTGGCGATACGGACACGAACGCGCTGCCTGTGAAGGAGATCGGTCCAGCGGTCGGCTACTTTACGCAATGCCTCGGCTTCTCTTTGGTCTCGAGGGACAAGACGACCGCCAAGCTGAGGCGTGGCGATGTCGAGATCGGCCTGGAAGTCAACGGGAAGGACCCCGAGCAGGCGAGCTGCTGGTTCTCTGTAGGCGACGTCGACGCACTGTGGTGCGAGTTCGAGGCCAAAGGCATTGGGCCTGGAGTCATCAACCATCAGGAATATGACGGTAAGCCATTTCGCGTGTTCTTCGCCAAGGAGCCTTACGGCGTCTGCTTCTGCTTCACGCAACCTCTGAGCGAGATAGGGAGAGCCGGCGATGGTGCATGAAGCCCGCGAGTTGACTTTCATCGCCACGCCCGAGAAGGGCGAGGTTTCGGCCTTGTTGATCAGGCCCAAAGGCGCGAGCCATCTGCTCGTCCTCGGCCACGGAGCGAGCACGAACATGCGTCACGCCACCCTGCAAACCATCGCCGAAAAGCTAGCTGAGGTCGGCATCGCGACGTTTCGCTATAACTTCCCGTATTCGGAGACCGGGAAAGGTCGAGACGGACAAGCGGTTTGCACCGCGACGGTCCGTTCCGCGATAGCCGCGGCCCAAAAATCCGCTAGAAGTCTGCCGCTCTTGGCGGGCGGCCATTCCTTTGGCGGGCGTATGACATCCACTGCCGCATCCGAATCTCCGCTTGATGGCGTGACCGGTTTGGTTCTCTTCTCTTTCCCACTCCATCTGGCGGGAAAGCCGGATACGAAGCGGGCGTCGCACCTCAAAGAAATGACCGTTCCGATGCTCTTCCTCAGCGGCACTCGCGACGACCTTGCCGACCTGGATCTATTGAGGCCCGTCTGTAAGAGCCTTGGGAAGCGCGCAACGCTTCATACCTTGGACACTGCCGACCATGGATACAAGATCCTCAAGAAATCCCGAGCGAGCGCAGAGGATGTATTCGTCGAGATGGCCCGCGTTGTGCGCGACTGGGCATCGAAGCTGGGGTGAGGCAACAGCGTAGTCGAGGCGGTTGATTAAGCCGCCTTAGGCGTGTCCGGCCGTTACCTTCTCGTAGACCCTGCAGAAATTTCCGCCGCCGAGCTTGCCGATCTCGCTGGGCGTGAAGCCCTGGCGGAGCATTTCGGCGATGGTTGCCTTGAAGAATCCTCCGGAAAGACCAGGCCAAGCAAGGTTCGTAGATTGGCCGGCTCGGGGAGAGAGGATGTCGGTATCGGTGCCCATCCCGACGTGGTCGACGCCGATGGCATCCACCAATGCCTTGATCCCACCGACGTATTCACCCATCGAGTCGGACAGTTTCGTCCACACACCGATCACGCCGCCAGCGTTGGCGATTACGCGAGCGTGGTCCTTGCTAATCAATCTCGGGGCCATCATCTTCGCCATCCGGGGATTGTTTCCGGTCCGAGTGTCGAGACTGGTGTGGGAGACGATCATCGGCTGCGTCGATACCTTCAGCGCTCCCAGTACCGTCTCGTGGCTGGCATGGGCAAGGTCGACGACGATACCCAGCCGGTTGCACTCCTTGACGACGTCCGCACCAAAGGCGGTCAGGCCGCCCAACGTGGCGGGCTCGGTGTAGATGTCGCCGAGCGGCTTGACCTTGTCTCCTTTGTCGTGCAGCAATTGGAGGTGGCGGAGCCCTCGCTTATACACCTCTTCCACCCGCTCGATGTGTCCTTCAAGGAAATGAGCCCCTTCGATCGATTGCACAATGGCTGGCTGACCTTTGTCATGTGCGGCCTCGAGGTCTTTCAGGTTCATCGCTCGGGAGAGACCTTCCTTTCCCATCAGGTCGTCGATCGCGGTGAGCCCTTGCAGGAAGGTGGCGTAGGGGTCTTTGGCGTTGAAGTCGAGGCGGAAGGCTGCGCAAACGGCCGTCAACCCCGATCGTTTGATCTCGTCGGAGAGATCAAGGGTGGCTTGAGGATTCTGTTGCTCCTTCCGACCCTGCTCCTGACTGGCCCCCGGTGTAACATGATTGTGCATGTCGATGCCGATCGTGCTGGCCAGAACTTGTGCTGCCTTTGAGTCTTCCGCGTCGGTCTGCGCCCGCAGCCATTCGGGCGCGAACAAGACCCCAACATTCGCCCCGAGAGCCGCCGTCAGAAATTCTCGCCTTGTACGACTCGATTTCATGTGCGACATCCTGACTAAAGAGTGAGAGTTGGATTCTGCAAGGCAATCGTTCGGATGTTGGCTGAGGCTACTTGACCTATGGCGTGGCGTCAACTTTTCCTACCATTACGAACAGGGTCGCTAAGGGGACTGGCATCCAGGTGGGCCAGGATCAAAGTCGAGAGAGCGAAAGAGGCATCTGCTCACTTTGAAGCGGATCCGGATGCTTGTTGAGTCGATGCCAAACCCTGCTTCCGAGCCGAACGAAGGTGTTTGGATGCGCCTTTGCTCGAGAGCGGAAACCTTAGCCGACACGTCATTTCTCAGTTGTGTCCAAGGCTTGTGCAACCTTGATATACCGATCGGCCCACTGGAGAAACGTCGGCCAGTTCGGGATTGTGGTGTGGCCCCCTTTATGTTGCCTGAAGGCGAGTTCGCCGTCGGTCAGCCCTGTTTCGACCTCGGGGAATTCCGTTGTGCCAAGATCTTTCTTCCCAAGGAGCTTGTAGACGGGTCCTGCCGCGACCGCGGCCATGAAGCTGCCGCGCTGATCGACCCACTGTCCCTCGGCCCTCGGACCGGTTGACGCTCCGTAGCTGATAAACGTCGGCCGAGGGGCGCACAGCGCGATCAACTCGTGCGCATCGACTGGAAGGTCGCCCGGAGTGAGCGGGCCGCCGTACTTGAGGAAGTTTCCTGCCATCCAGTGATACTCGCCGGAGCCTGTGAGATTCTCGACCAGCTCGCCGAACTGGCGTCTGTGCAGTTTGGCGCCGCCCTCTCCCGACGAACCGATGAAGCCGATGGCGAACCGCGGGTCGTAGGCCATGGTGACAAGCGCTGCCTTGCCAAAGCCGCGAAAGACCTTCGATGCCAACTTGCTTTGCGTCCACTGCTTTGTCCGTCTCGAAATAGTCGAGGGCTCGACTGGCGCCCCAGGCCCATGCTCGGAGACGGCCCCAGTCTTCGGGCTTGCGCGGCTGACCCAAGTTGCATAGTCCGATGATTCCCTTCGTCAGGCCTGCTCCATTGTCTGCCTGATAGCTCGTGGGAATGATGATCGCATATCCCCAGCCCTTGGCGAGGAGCTGTTGTTGCCAGGATGGTCCTCCGTCGCCGAATCCTCCCGGAGGCGCCGCCTTGGTCATCGCCTTCTTCGTGGCTGCCTTTCCCGTTGCTCCGCCAGGCCCAGGCCCTGCGAACACAAAACCAAACTCCATCATCACGGGAACAGGCCCCTTGGCCTCGGCGGGAGTGGTCAGTGTGAGCTGAATGTCCACTTTGATCTGTGGGCATTTCGAGTTATCAACATGTCCAACGAGCTTCTTCGTAACCGCTAAGATCCCGCCCACCTTTTCTTCGGTCGTGCCTGTCGCCTCCCAAGTTACCTTGGGAACGTCCTTGGGAACGCGACCATAGACCTCGCGGTCGAAATCCTCGACGATCTCTGGGCGCCTCTTGCTCCACCACGTCTCGGTGGAGGTTACCTGCCCGCCATTCTTCAGGACCAGAGGATCGGGCAGATTCGGGTAAGGATTTGCCTTCGACTCGTCGTAGTTTGCGGCGTTCGGCGCATCGCGGTTTCTGCCGTTAGCTCCCTGGCGGAGCTCTGTGATCTTCAGAGCCTCCATCATCAGCTTGTGGTCTTGCTGATCGGTCAGGTCAAGCGGAGCTGCTGCATCCGACTTTGTTTCCTGAGCGGACGTCGAGAAGGCGAGAGCGGAGAATAGAATGGCGCTGATCAAGACCCTTGTCATGGGAGAGGTCCTTGTCTTGGAGAGAAAAACGAGGAGGAACTTGAAGCTTAAGGCGCCCGTGTATCCATTCCTAGCCGTCAAGGTTCGTTCGAAAAGCGTCATGCGAGGATCCCCTCGTGGACCTTCCCTTTGACGTCGGTGAGCCGCATGTCGCGTCCAGCGTACCGGTATGTCAGGCGCTCGTGATCGAGCCCGAGCAAGTTGAGGATTGTGGCATGGAGATCGTGCATATGCATTGGATTCTCGACGGCCTCATAGCCGAACTCGTCGGTCTGGCCGTAGGCGAACCCTGGCTTTACGCCGCCGCCGGCCAGCCACACTGAGAAGCCTTTGTTGTTATGGTCTCGACCGTCGGCGTTCTGGCCGTGGGGCGTGCGTCCGAACTCGCCGCCCCAGATCACCAGCGTATCGTCCAGGAGCCCGCGCAAGCGAAGGTCTGAGAGGAGTCCGGCGATCGGTTGATCGACCGCCCTGGCGTTTCGGGCGTGGCCGGCTTTGAGTCCTCGATGCTGGTCCCAATCGCCGTGGGTCAGCTCAACGAAGCGGACCCCTGCCTCGACGAAGCGCTTGGCCAGTAGACATTGCCTGCCGAAGTCGGCGGTCGCTGGGTCGTCCAGGCCGTAGAGTTTCTTTGTCGCCGCCGACTCGCTTGCGATCTCCATCACTCCGGGGAGCTTGGCCTGCATGCGAAATGCGAGCTCGTAGGATTCAATGACGCCTTCAATGCCAGGATGGGCGTGTTCGCGGGCCAGGACCTCGCGGTTCATCGCTTGCACAAGGTCGATCTGAATGCGTTGCTCTGTGGGGTTGAGACTTGGGTTCTTGATATTGCCGACCTGTGCTTGAGCGATGGGTTGGCCTTCGTCGCCGATTCGGGTGGCCTGGCAGGCGGCGGGTAGGAAGGCGCTGCCGTAGTTCTGAGCTCCGCCGTTGCGTCCCGTCGGCTTCACGGAAATGAATCCGGGCAGATCGTCGCTCTCGGTCCCGAGCCCGTACAGCGTCCAGGCGCCGAGCGAGGGCCTGATGAACTGCGAACTGCCCGTATGCAGCATCAAATAAGCTTCTGGGTGGGCAGGCAGGTCGGTGTGCATGCTCCGCACAACGCACAACTCGTCGGCGTGCGCAGCGACTCGAGGAAAGAGCTCTGAGAGCCAAAGCCCGCTCTGGCCGTGTTGTGCGAACTTCCATGGGGAACCCATGAGCTTGGCGCCTGGGATCCTGCCTGGGCGGTCGGAGGGCTTGCCGTTTTCGTGTGCGAGCTTTGGTTTGTGATCGAACGTGTCGACGTGCGAGGGCGCTCCGCTCATGCACAGGAAGATGACGCGTTTGGCCCTGGCTGGGAAATGCGGCGCTTTGGGCGCCAGCGGAGATCGGTCGGCCATGGACCCGGCCGAAAGCGAAGAAAGGCCGGCAAAAGCCAGGTAGCCGAACCCCGAAGTGACGCCCTTGAGCAAATCGCGACGCGAAAGTCGATAAGCATTCATATGAATTCCATAGTTGGATTAGGCGATGTGGGATCAGTCTCTGTATCGGAATTCCGCCGAGGCGAGGAGGGCTTGGCAGAACTCGGACCAGGCCTCTTTTGTTGGATTGGGCGTCTGGGCGCGGGCTTCGAAATCGTGGAGGAATGCGAGTGCGCGGACGCGTTCTTCTGGGCTTGGCTGCCTTGCCAGAGCGAGCTTATAGGAGCGGTCGATCATGGCGGAGTCCTGGCCTTCGACCGTGCGAACTCGCCCTGCAAAGGCCTCGGCCTGCCGGATCACGAATGGGCTGTTCATGAAATAGAACGCCTGGGCTGGGCCCGTTGTGATGGCACGCTGACCAGTGACGAGGCTTGGGTCCGCGAAGTCGAAGAGCGCAAGCGACTCGAGCACTTGGTCTCGAATCACCGGAAGGTAGACCGAGCGATGTCGGTCGGAATCGTCCAGACCTTTTGATCGAATGAAGACCGCAAGTCCTTCGCCTGTGCGGGCCACGATCGACCCCACGGGAGGGTCGAGCTCGATGCGACCGCCGACGAACAGCATGGCGTCTCGCACAGCCTCCGCCTCGAGCCTGCGTTTGCTCATCCGCCAGATGAGGGCATTGTCGGGGTCGACCTCGTAGTTATGCAGATCGAACGTAGAGTCGAGACCGTAGGCCCGGCTGAGTACGATTTTGCGGATCAGTCTTTTGATCGACCAACCGTCGTCGTGGAAATCGAGAGCAAGATTGTCGAGTAGCTCTGGGTGGCTTGGCGGTTGTCCCGCAGCTCCGAAGTTGTCTGGGGTGGTCACGAGCCCGCGGCCGAAGAGGTGCAGCCAAACCCGATTGACGATGACTCGAGAAGTCAACGGATTGGCGGGAGAGGAAATCCAATCCGCGAGCTCCCATCGACCACTTCCAGTTGCGATCGAGGCCGACGGCTTCTCGGAGAGAATTTGAACGAGTCCTCGGGGAACGATCTCTCCGGGTTGGTCGAGCTCGCCACGGTTATAGAGTGGACTGTCGATCGTCTCGTCGCGCTCACGCACTCCCATCGCGAACGTACGTGGCTGGGCGCCGGGCCTGTCCATCGCCAAACGGTAGCGGAGCATCGAAATCATCGAGTTGCTCCGTCGCAGACGGTCTCTGTTCGCTTCTCCAGGGGGAATGGCGTCGCGCTCGCGGACCATAACTGCGAGGCGTTCTGCCATCGACTCTCTCTGCTTGGGTTCGAGCGGAGGAACCGCGGAGGGCAGACCGGCATTCGAAGGCAGTTCAATCAAGGGAGACGCGTTGAAGTTCGGGAAAACTCCCGCCAAAGTCCCCGAGCACGTCTGGGTGCTTCGAAACACACCTGAAAGCGCGTAGTAATCTCGCTGAGGGATCGGGTCCATTTTGTGGTCGTGACAGCGGGCGCAGGCGACCGTAAGCCCGAGGAATGCTCGTGTGGTCGCCTCGATCTGTTCGTCGACGACGTCGAGGACATATTGGCTGTGGTTCTCGGAATCGTGCGCCTTGCTGCCGATTGCCAGGAATCCCGTGGCGATCAGTTGGTCCGCACGCTCACGGTCGTTGGCGCGGGCAGAAGATCGCCGGCGATCTGCCCGCGGACGAACTGGTTGTAAGGTATGTCGGCATTGAACGCGGCGATCACCCAGTCGCGATACCGCCAGGCCTGGGGGTAGGTGAAGTTGGTCTTTCCGCTCGACTCGGCGAACCTTGCCACGTCGAGCCAGTGCCGCCCCCAACGCTCACCGAAGCGAGGCGAGGCGAGCAGGCGATCGACGACCTTGGCGAAGGCGTCGGGCGTGTGGTCCTCGAGGAAGGCGTCGAGCTCCTCGGGAGTGGGCGGGAGGCCGATGAGGTCGAACGTTGCGCGGCGAAGGAGTCTTGTGCGCTCCGCGTCGGCCACGGGCTCGAGCCCACGGGCCTCGAGCGCGGCAAGGAGGAACCGGTCGATATCGCCTCGCGGCCAATCCTTTTGCTTCACTGATGGCGCGATCGAGCGTTTCGGCGGCAGGAACGACCAAAACTCCCGTGCTTTCGATGCGACTTTCGACGAACGCGACGCGACTCCTTCGGCGTCTCTTCTGGGATCGGGCGCCGCCGATTTTCACCCAGGATTCGAAGTCGGCGATCACCGCGTCGGCAAGCTTCGCCTTTGGAGGCATGCGAAGGTCTTTGTCGTTGTAGCGGATCGCATGGATGAGCAGACTCTCGTCAGGGTTTCCCAGCTCGAGAACCGGTCCGGAATCGCCCCCCAGCCTCAAACCTTCCCGGCTGTCAAGACGAAGGCCGCCGCGCAGTTTCTCCGCATTACTCGAATGGCACTTGAAGCACTGCATGGAAAGCACGGGTCGGATCTTTGTCTCGAAGAAACGCTCCTGCTCGGGAGTGATCGGGATACTGGTTTCGGCCGCCGGTTTCGTGGCGCCCTCGCCAGCGAGAGTTCCCTCGGAAGCCTCCGGCTTGGCGTTTGGGATCGCGGTCCTCCGAGGAAACGACTTGCGGTATTCGGCCAGAGAGAGAATCCCATCGCCGTCTGCGTCGATCCTGTGGAACAGCGGCTCGATCGCGTCTGGCGTGCTCCTGAAGCGAGGCGACGACTTCATGAACTCGCGATATTCCTCGAGCGAGAGCCTACCGTCCAAGTCGGCGTCGCCAAGGTTGAAAATGGTCTCAGGGTCGAACGCTGGAACCCGCTGCGCTGCGCCGCGGCCAGTCCGGCGGGGAGTAGCGCGAAGAGGAGTAAAACACGCGATAGAGGAACTGGTGTTCTATTGTTATGCATTTAGCGATTCCGTACGGCTTTCGGCTCTCGGCCGTTCATTGTTTGAGCGAAAGCAGATAGGCGACGATATCGGCGAGTTGTTCGGGCTCGAGACTCGCCGCAATTCCCTCGGGCATAGCCGACGACTCTTGCCGACGGCGCTCCTCGACTTCCGCTGCGCTTGAGCTCTCTGAGCGTCCCCGAGGACTCGCAAATCCGAACGGTCGAGCCGCCTTCGCCAACCACGAAGCCGGTGAAGACGCGGCCGTCGGTCGTTGCGAAGCTGTAGGTCTCGTAGCCCTGGGCGAGCTTGGCGCTGGGTTTCAAAATCGATTCCACAAGGTCTGTTGCGTTATAACGCTTGCCGATATCGACCAAATGAGGTCCCTTCGGCGTCTGGCCGTCGGCGTCGGTGTGGCAAGCTCGGCACCATCGCGACGCGAACAGGGTCTTGCCGCGAATGGCATCCCCTTTCGCCTGAAGCGTGCCGTTCGAAGCGATCTCGTAGGTCAAGTTGCCAATCTGGTTGGGGTTCTTCGGGTCGGCTTTCGTCAAGAGAACGTGGATTGCCTCCTCTGCCTTCGGTCGATCGGTCGCCGACTCTGCCAAACCTTCGATTTGAACCCGCTGACGGCCAAGCTCTCCGCGAAGAAAGGCTGACATTTCGGAGTCGCCGTCGAGCGCGGCCGTCTTGAGGACCGAGGCGATGCGCCCGCTGCATTCCCATTCCGTGGGGTCGTAATAGGGACCTGTCGTGTCGGGCCTGATTCCCCACCAACTTCCGTCGTATTCCGCCTCGCGATGGTAGAGCCGCACCAGGGTTGCCAAGATACTTTTGCGCGCCTCGGAAGAACGCGCAGTGGCCAGTTTCTTGATAAGTCCCTCGACAGTCCTTGGTTCATGCAGAAATCGCAAGGCGCGAAGGGCCCCCTCTCGATGCGGTCCGTCGATCGCGTCCAAGCAGGCGTCCACCGCATCGAGTGCAACCAGTGCTCGCATGGCGAGGTGGGGCAAAACGCGGTCTGGGTCGGGCTGGGCTTGAACGGGTCTCGTGCTTGGCATGGGAGCATCGTCTGGTCGCGAGGTCATCGGGATGATGCTCGGGGCGGCCTTGGCGTCGCCGATCCGCCCAAGCGCGATCAAGGCCTGCGCCCTCACCCTGGCGGAGGGATCGCTCAGGGCTTTCATGAAGGGGCCGGAATCGATCCCTTTGAGCGCGGACTTTCGGTCGGCGAGGGCCCGCAATGCGAACTCTCGGGCCGTTGGGTCTTTTGCCAGTTCAAGCAGTTTGTCGTTCGCTTTGACGCCGTCGAGTTGCTTCAGCGCGAAGATCGCCGAAGCCCGAGCGTGCAGAGGACGGGAGGCCTCGGACGCCAGCGCGAAGAGGGCTTGTGTTGCCTCTTGTGATGGACCGCGCCTGAGGATCTCCCGCTGGCGGTGGAAGCTCGCGGCGGCGCTTGAACTGGACAATTCATCGACGAGCTTTCCGAGCGTTCGTCCGCTTAGGTTGACGCGCGGCGACGAGCTCCAGCCTGGCGGTGTTACGCATGCGAGAAAGCCGACGTCGGGTCCGACATAGACGCTCGCCTCGCCGCCTCGCCAACTGGCCACGTAGAGTCGTCCGTCGGCGCCGATGTCCATGCCCGTCGGTCGAGGTATCGAGACGAAGACGGATTGGTTTGCGACTAAAGGTCGCGCCCGCGGTTAGCAAGTCGTGTTTATAGACCTCGCTTCTGCCCCAGTCGCCTGTCAGGAGAGCCGCCCGGTAGGGTTTGGGCCAACGTTCGTCAAAAAGGGCCAGGGCCCCTGTTCCGCCGCCTTGGCCATAGACGCCCAATGGGGGCATGATCTCGTCTGGGAAGTTGGCAAACCGTTGTGAGTAGCCGTAATCCGCGGTTTGGATCAACTGGCTGACGCGCACGTCCCAGCCAGCTCCGTCGTTCGTGTTATCGCGTGTGTAGAGGTTCATGTATGGATCGCATGCGATAGCGAACGGGTTCCTGAGGCCAGTGGCAAAGACCTCGAGCTCGGCGCCGTCGGGACGAACTCTGAGGATTCCTCCGCCGCGTTGCGAGAGCGTTGTGCCATCTTTGCCTTTGGCGCCGCGGAACCCGTAGTCGCCGACGGCGATGTAGATCCAACCGTCGATTCCCATGCGGATGCCATTGGTGGTGTGGTCGCCGCCTCGTTCGTCGATCTGGCTTGTGGTCAATCCCGAGACAAGCACCTCTTGTTGGTCCGATGCTCCGTCGCCGTCTTTGTCCTGAAACACGCTCAAGAACGGCGGGTGCAGGACCCAGACTTTGTCGTCCACGGCAACCACGCCTCTTGGATGTTCCATTCTGGCGAAGACGTTTACGCGGTCGGCCTTGCCGTCTCCGTCCGAGTCGATGCAGCGAACGACCCTGCCGCCTCCGGGTGTGCGGCCCAGCGACCCTTGTTCATCGACGGCCACATAGACCGCTCCGTCAGAGCGCAACGGATACGGCTACCGGATAGCCGAGTTTCGGAGGCGCCGCGAAGAGTGTGACTTTGAAGCCCGACGGCGCCTTGACGACCTCGCCAATCGTCTTATCTTCCAGGGGCTTGGGTGGAGTTCCGCCGCCTGGAGGCCCAAAGTTGAACTGGGGACGGTAGCCGTCCTTTTTCCCCGCAAGTTGATCGGCGATCGAGGCCGATCTCATCTCCGCGAAGGTTTGAAAATTTGGCGCGGTCTGAGCACCAGGAGGTCCAAAGCCCACGGGCGGTTCTCGACGCTCCGCTCGAGCCGCGGTTTCTCGATCGATGATCGACTTGGTCGCTTTCTCGAGTGCTGCCGCGTCGGCCAGCAGTCGGTTTTTTTGGAAGACGCTCGAAGAAAGCTCCTCGACGATCTTCCGATGCGCTTCGCGGACTCCCTTGACCGCAAGCAACCGATCGGCCAGTCGGTTCTCGCCCCCGTAGGGCTTGGTGATGCTCATGTCCATGAGCTGATCGGCCGTACCCATCATCAGGAAGTTGGCGAACGACAACTCTTGGTCGCCGGGGATGAAGACAAAGCGGTTCGTATGAGCATCCAGGTACAATGCGTAGTTGTACCCCAACGTGAAGAAGCCGTCGGCATTTGCGATCAACGACTGGACCGCCATAAAGCGTAAAAACTTGTCGATATCGAGGTAAGAAGCGATCTCTTTGCCGAACTGATCGTCGTCGGCCTTCTGGATCAACCGAGCGAACTCGATGACGCGCTTTGCCTGCTCGGTCGTCGGTTCGGAAAGAGGGCGGTAAGGTCCCTTGTATTTCTCCCAGTCGTCACCAAGGAAGTCGAGGCCTCGGAGGCCTTGGGGCCTCATGAGCAGGCCTTGTTCGGAATGGAATCGATCTTCCAAGAAGGCCTGATCGACCGGTTCGACCATGGTGTAAAGGCCAAGATACGCCTTTTCGAAACGCCCAGGAACCGTGAGCGTTGCCTCTGCCAACGTCGTTCGGGGCGCGGGTACGCCGGCCTCGCGAAAGAGGGCGTATGCAAGTGCCTCGCGGGACTGCATCGGATCGAGAACGCCGGCCTGGAGTTGGAGAGCTTTGAGCCCCTGAAAATCGAAATGATCGAAGCGAGCCAGATCGATGACGAACGAACGCTTGAGGCCTGCGGCGGACGCCATGTAAGAGGCGTTGCCCGAATATCGGACGCCGACCGCGCCGTACGACTTGCCTTCGAGCGTCAGTGCGCTCGGGCCCAGGGGAACTCGAGGCCAAAGAGGTTCCGCTCGCTTTCTCGGCCTCCCGGTTTTTTCGGCCGAGGCGCTCCAAAAGCCGCGGGGGCAGGCGGCTGCATGGCTTGGTATTCGTCCGCCGAAAGCTCGATATCCAGGCGAAGCACCCTGGTAAGGCCGAAAGGATCGGCGTTTGCCGCCTTCTGCTTGGTCTCGACGTCGTCCGCGGCCCGAGTGATCTGCGCCGGACCGGCAGCCAGGAGAACCGCGTTGAGGGTTGCGATGAGCGCCGTTGCAAGGGCGCGTCGATGCATGGCTTTGCCTCAAGGAGAAGTCCGCGGAACGACCGAATGGGCAAGGAGCGTCTTCATGGCCTGCGTGTCGTTCGATCACGCGATTGAGGGCTCACCCTATCTTGATAGATGCGAACCGAAGGCTTTTGTCTGCGCCGGCGGAAGATTTTCTGGGATTTAAATTCCATTGCGAACTTGTGCTCGAAAGACTTTCAGACGCTGGCGCCCCGCGGTACACTTCGGACCAGTTGAACCCACATCCCACTCGAAGCGACCTGGTTCTCGTGCGAGGGCGCCTATGCTGAATCGTCGATTCATCGGGCTTGTGATTAGCTTTGCGCTTGCTTTGCCTTTCTCCGCGAGAGCCGACGACGGCTACCGACTTTGGATGCGCTACGATCGGCTGCCGGGAAAGGAGCTCGAATCGTATCGGCCTCGGCTTGCGTCCGTTGTCGTGACAGGTGGATCAAGAACCCTTGACGCCGTTCGGACCGAGCTTGTCGACGGCTTCTCGGGGCTCTTGGGTCAAGCCGTTCCGGTCGCGGTTGACGTCGATCGCGACGGCGCCGTGGTCGTGGGCACTCCCAAGAGCTCGCCGATCGTTAGAGAGCTGGGGTGGGAGAGGCGGCTCTCCGAGCTTGGATCCGAGGGGTTTCTGATCCGCTCGATCAGTTTTGCCGGACGCCCCGTCACCGTGATCGCGTCCGAAGGAGAAGTCGGCGCGCTCTACGGAGCGTTCCGCTTGCTCCGTCTGGTCCAGACTCATGATCTGACCAATAATTTAAACATAAGTAATAAGCCAAAGCTGCGGCTGCGCGTGCTGGACCATTGGAACAACCTCGACGGCAGCATCGAGCGCGGGTACGCGGGCCGTTCTTTGTGGGACTGGAAGAGCCCGCCGGATCCCAGCAGTTCGCGCTTACGGGATTATGCCCGCGCCAATGCGTCGATTGGGATCAATGGTTCCGTGCTCAACAACGTGAACGCCCGGTCCGAGGTCCTTGGACCTGAGTGCTTGAAGAAGGCTGCCGCGGCGGCCGACGCATTCCGTCCCTACGGCGTAAGGGTTTATCTGTCCGCTCGATTCTCTTCGCCAATCGAGCTGGGCGGTCTGAAGACGGCCGATCCGCTCGATCCCGATGTGGTCGAGTGGTGGAAAGTGAAGGCGGATGAGATTTACAAGCTCATCCCCGATTTTGGCGGCTTCCTGGTCAAGGCCAGCAGCGAAGGCCAGCCTGGCCCGCACACCTACAATCGCAGCCACGTCGACGGCGCCAACATGCTGGCCGCCGCCCTCGCTCCGCACGGGGGAGTGGTGATGTGGCGAGACTTCGTTTACGACCCCAAGCCCGGCGTCGATCGAGCAGCGGCGGCGTACGATTCGCTCCAGCAATTCGACGGGCAGTTTGCTCCTAACGTCTTGCTGCAAGTGAAAAACGGGCCTATCGACTTCCAGCCCCGGGAGCCGTTTCATCCACTCTTTGGGTCGATGCCAAAGACTCAGCTCATGCTCGAAGTGCAGATCACACAAGAGTATCTTGGATTCTCGAATCATTTAGTCTACTTGGTGCCGATGTGGCGCGAATGCCTCGACGCGGACACCTACGCACAAGGGCCCGGCTGGACAGTGGCCAAGGTGTTGCAGGGGGACCGCTCCGAAGGAAGGTTGACCGGCATGGCCGGGGTGGCGAACACAGGCTCGGACCGCAATTGGACCGGGCATCTTTTCGCGCAGGCAAACTGGTACGCCTTCGGCCGACTGGCCTGGGATCCAGACCTCTCCTCGCGACGTATCGCCGAGGATTGGATCGAGACGACACTAACGCACGACTCCGAGGCCAAGGAATCCATCATGGCGCATGATGCTCGATGTCGCACGAGGCCGCGGTCGACTACATGACCCCGCTGGGCTTGAATCACATTATGTGGCCAGGGCATCACTATGGACCGGCGCCGTGGTGGGCCAAGGATGTGCGCCCCGACTGGAATTCGATCTATTACCACCGCGCCGACGAACGCGGCCTTGGTTTCGACCGGACTCCGACGGGCAGCGACGCTGTGAGCAGGTACAAGCCCGAGGTCCGCGACCGCTTCACCGACCTGTCCGCTTGCCCAGAAATGTACCTGCTCTGGTTCCACCACGTGCCTTGGGAATATCGGCTGAGCTCGGGCAAGACGCTTTGGGACGAGCTTGCCTTGCACTATCAGAGAGGGGTCGGACAGGTCAGAACCATGAGAAGGCAATGGGGCGCTTTGGCCGGTGTGATCGACCCTGAGCGGCACGCCCAAATCGCCAAGAAGCTGGCGATCCAGGAGCGCGACGCGGTTTGGTGGAGAGACTCCGTCCTGCTCTACTTCCAAACCTTCTCGCATCGCCCATTGCCGGAGGGGGTTGAGAAGCCCGAGAGGACGTTGAAAGAGTACATGGCGAAAAGCCTACTTCTGCAGGCCGATCCGGCGTCAGAGGACAATCACTGAGCTTGATATGAAGATTTCCGACATTAAAGCGACCACTGTGACAGTGCCTCTCGAAGCGCCTCTGAGGCATGCCAACGGTTGCCACTGGGGTCGGTTCGTGCGGACGATCATCGAGGTCGAGACCGACGAAGGCTTGGTCGGTCTGGGCGAGATGGGCGGAGGCGGCGAGTCGGCGGAGGCGATGTTTCGCGGGCTCAAGAGTTATCTCGTCGGTCACGACCCCGCGCGACTCGAAGAGATGCGGTTCCTCATCGCCAACCCCACCGCCTCGCTCTACAACAACCGAACGCAGGTCCTTGCCGCTTTGGAGTTTGCCTGCCTGGACCTCCTCGGCCAGAAGTGGAACGTGCCCGTCTCGGAGATCCTGGGGGGCCGGCTCCAAGACCGCGTCCCTTTCGCCTCCTACCTTTTTTTTCGATATCCCAATCAGGATGGTGCGGACGAGGTTCGGACGGCGGATCAACTCGTTGGACAGGCTCGCGAGCTCAAAGATCGGTATGGTTTCACATCACACAAGCTCAAGGGGGGTGTGTTCCCGCCTGAGTATGAACTCGACTGTTACCTCCAACTCGCGGACGCTCTCGACGGAGACCGCTTCCGCTTCGACCCCAACGGCGTCTGGTCGGCCGAGACGGCCGTCTGGTTTGGCCAACAGATCGAGAGAGTCCGTAACGACTATCTGGAAGATCCCGTCTATGGAATGGCTGGAATGCGCAGGGTCCGAGAAAAGGTGAGGATGCCGCTGGCGACCAACACGATTGTCGTCAACTTCGAGCAGCTTGCGGCGAACGTACTCAGCAACGCAGCCGACGTGATCTTGCTGGATACGACGTTTTGGGGCGGCATTCGCCCTTGCATCAAAGCGGCGAACGTTTGCGAGACGTTCCAGCTTGGCGTTGCGGTTCATTCGTCGGGCGAGCTGGGAATTCAGCTCGCGACGATGCTGCATTTGGGCGCCGTGATCCCCAACCTGACCTTCGCGGCCGACGCCCATTACCACCATGTGATGGACGACGTGATTCTGGGAGGCAAGCTCTCGTACGAAGGCGGTTCGATCGCAGTACCCAAAGGCCCAGGGCTCGGCGTGCGGCTCGATCGCGAGAAGCTTGGCCTCTACAACGAGCTTTACCGTCGGCTCGGCTCGTACCCTTACGACCAAGACCCGCTTCGACCCGGTTGGACGCCGACGATTCCGAACAACCGATGGGCCGATCCCGCGGACGCTCGAAGGCCCGAGATCAATCGCGCCTGAAGCTCAGGCGTCAGAGGTATAGGTATGTCGCGGACATCGGACGTTGACATGAATTTGGAGGGAGAGGCTTCCGAGAAAGGAATCACCACAGGCAGGGTTGGTCGTTATCGCTGGGTCATCTGCGCCCTGCTCTTTTTTGCGACGACGATCAACTACTTGGATCGCCAGGTCCTCGGCATCCTTGCCACACCGCTACAGAAAGAGCTTCGTTGGTCGGACTCCGAGTACGGCTGGATCGCGACAGCATTCACGGGCGCGTATGCGGCCGGCCAACTGATTGTCGGCAGGGTGATGGACGTACTCGGAACGCGGGGCGGGTTTAGCCTTGCCGTCGTCTGTTGGAGCCTTGCCGCGATGAGCCACGCGGCAGCTCGGTCCGCTTTCGCTTTCGGCGTCGCCAGGGCCGCCCTGGGTTTGAGCGAGGCAGGGAACTTCCCCGCGGCGATCAAGACGACCGCGGAGTGGTTTCCGAAGTCGGAGCGGGCGTTCGCTACCGGAATCTTCAACTCAGGCTCGAACGTCGGGGCGATCGTGGCGCCCTTGGTCGTGCCCTGGATTGCCACCAAGTATGGCTGGCAGTGGGCCTTTGTCGTAACCGGCGCGACGGGCTTCGTTTGGCTCGCATTCTGGCTGGCGATCTACCGCAGGCCCGAGGAGCACCCGAGAGTCTCGAAGGCGGAATTGAATTACATACACGGCGACCCGGTCGAACCACTGGTCAAGATCCCCTGGTCGAGTCTCTTGCAGCACAGACAAACCTGGGCGTTCGCCGCTGGGAAATTCCTTACAGATCCAGTCTGGTGGTTCTTCCTTTTCTGGCTGCCGAAGTTCCTCAACGAGAAGCACGGAATCACGCTCTCCAAGCTGGGACCTCCGCTGATTGTGATTTACCTCTCCGCGGACCTAGGCAGCATCGGCGGCGGCTGGATTTCCTCGGCCTTGATCCGTAGAGGTTGGTCGATCAACGCGGGTAGGAAGACGGCGATGCTCGGTTGCGCGCTGTGCACCGTCCCAATCTTGCTTGCCGCTCGGACCACGAGCCTCTGGGGCGCCGTCGGGCTCATTAGCCTGGCCACCGCCGCGCATCAGGGCTGGTCAGCCAACCTGTTCACGCTCGTCTCCGATATGTTCCCGCGTCGGGCTGTGGCTTCGGTGGTCGGGATCGGCGGATTCTCAGGTTCGATCAGCGGCATGTTGATAGCCACAGCCACGGGATACCTGCTCGAGTGGACGGGCAGCTATGTACCGATCTTCTTCGTGGCTGCGTCGGCATATCTTATTGCGCTTACCGCCATTCACGCGATCGTCCCCGACCTGCAAGCCGCTCGGCTGCAAGAATCGTGAGAACATGAGTACGACTCGCCTGGTCACAGAGGCTGTTTCTGTTCGCGTCGAGTCTTAAACGGCATGGGGAAGACGCTCAGCCGGCCTTTGATGGGGTCGCCGGTCAGTTCCCTCCAGCGTCGCGCTTGCTCGAGAGTAAGAACAGAAAGGATTTGATCCATCGACGGATCGGCAAGTTCTCCGGGAGCTTTGCCTGATCGGATCTCGGACGTCTGGGCGAGTAACATTTCCTCCTCGATCGCACGGATCCGCTGACGCTGCTCGGAAGTGAGCGCCAGGGTTTCCACCACCTCGGGCTCGCGAAAGGCGCCTGAACCTTCCGACTGAAGTGCGATCTGTCGGAGGCGAAGTCGTTGCGCGGGCGTCAGGATGAGGTCGAGCTCTGCTTCGTTGGCGCGGGCCTGCTCGAGCGCGATCTTGAGGCGTTTGGTGGGTGGCGGCAACCGTCCAAGGTCTCCAAAGTTCTCCATCCACCACTTTCCAGCGCGGGCAGAGAGCTGGGCCACCTTCGCGCGTTGCGGCTGGTCGAGTTGCAAGTCGTCGAGGGCCGACGGTTGGATCACAAGGTAAAGATCGCCCGCCGCCCTGAGCACGGCAAGGTCGGCAAGGATTGTCTCAACGCGTCGGGTGGAGTCTCGCAGATCGGCCTGCGAATTTGGGTCGCTGCTGCGCTGTTCGATGAACACGCGGTAGTAGTCGAGAGCGGCTCCCAGGATTCTTTTGCGGAGCCCCTCCATTCCAGGCCGATGCGCGAGTTCTTCCTCGCTGACGCGGATCAGCTCGTCGACGGCGCTTCTGGCCAGAAGGAATCGCGCTTCGGCCTCTTCAGCGCGGCGTCGCTCGCGGCTGAACGCCGCTTCCGCTCTCTGTTTTTCGACAAGCGTCTTGCCTTGTTCGCGGCGAACCAACGCAGTACTGACTAGTGACGCGATCGAGAGCAGGATCAAGGCGACGACGCCCGAGCCAACTACGGCTGGATTGCGCTGCGACCAAGACCGAAGCCGCTCCGATGGAGTTGGCGGACGAGCCAAAATCGGTCGTCCATCAAGGAATCGTTCGAGGTCGCATGCCATCTCTTGGGCAGTCGAGTAGCGGTCGAAAGGCTGCTTGCGAAGCGCCTTCAAGACGATGGTCTCGAGATCGTGAGGAATGGATCCGTCGAGATAGCATGGCGGGGTGGGATCGTCGTCGGCAATCTGCTTGATCAGCGTATTGCGATCGCTGCTATCGAACAGGGCTTTGAGAGTTAGCAACTCGTAGAGCGTTGCGCCCAGTGAGTAAATGTCGCTGCGATGATCGACGATCCCACGCTTGGCAAGGAGTTGTTCGGGGCTTACGTAGCGCAACGTGCCGAGCAATTCGCCCGTCATCGTGAGCCCAGCATTTCCCGAGACCTGGGCCAGTCCGAAGTCGGTCACCCAGAGCTCTCCACGGAGATCCAGAAGCAAATTGCCCGGCTTGACGTCTCGGTGGACGATCCCAGACTGGTGCGCATGTTCGAGAGCCAGCGCAGCCTGCCTGCCCAAACCAGCCATTCTCTCGAAGTAGCTTCGTCGATCCGAGGAGAGTTCGCGAGAGATGGTCGTCGCGGTCCCTTGCCCCAAACGCGAACCAAGCAATCCCATGGTCCGATCTGGAACGAGCTCTTGTTCGAAGTCGTTGCGCTGTTGGTCGGATCGTTCGCGATCCTGTTCTTGGCGAAGGCGGCGGAGCTCCGCGATCAGCTCGGCGAGGCTTTGCCCCTCGATGAACTGCATGGCGTAATAATGGACGCCGCGCTCGCAGCCTACTGCGTAAACGGGAACGATCTTTTCGTCTTGGACGTGAGCCGCGGCCAGCGCCTCGGTTTTGAATCTCTGGAGTCGGCGCGGTTCGACGGCCGCGGCGAACGGCAGAACCTTGAGCGCGACTCTCCTCCGCAGCGAGGTCTGTTCGGCTTCGTAGACGACCCCCATCCCACCTCGTCCTATCTCGCGCAGGAGGCGGAAGTCGCCGAGCTCGCCGATGCCACGAGGGTCTTCAACAACGTTGCGAGACCTGTCAATGGGGTCGACGTCGTGGCCTTCTCCGAGGGAGGCGCAGAGGCGCCGTCGCCCTTACCACGGCGTCGTGCCCTGCCAAGAAGGCCTCCAAATCCTTCCGGAGCTCAGGATGCTCCGCAAGTAGGCTGTCTCGGTCTGGCTCCTGGCCCTGCTCGAGCGCCTCGACGAAATTCAGAAGGACGCGGTTGCGCCGGTCTTCGATTTCGGAGTCGTCGATCAGTTCATGACTCGAGTTTTGCATCATCCGAGTCCTCCCGGTCGCGGAGCAGTTCTCGGAGCCGCTTGAGTCCGCGGAACAGCAGTCCGACGGCGGCCGGGCGGGTCCTGTCCATCTGCTCCGCCACTTCGGCCACTGTGAGACCCTTCAGGTAATGCAGCTCCACCACTCGTCGCTGATCTTCGGGAAGTCGAGTGATGGCTTGGGCGAGCAGAACCAAGTCTTCGCCTTGAATCGCCCGTTCGCTCGGCGAGGTCAGATCGGCTGCGAGCAGGATTTCGAGCCGAGAGGTTGAACGCTCGAGTTCCGCTTCCAGGGATCTTTCCTTGCCGACGTCACGCGCCTGGACGTGGAAACGTCGAAGCGCGTTGGCCAAGGCGTTCGCCAGAATGGCCCTCAACCATGCCAACCATTCGCCTTCCGTTTCCCCTCGGAACTGGCTCTTTCTTTCATGGGCTTGAAGGATGGCCTGCTGCACCACGTCCGAGGCGTCAAGCTTCGCGCGGAGCCGGCGTCCCACTTGCATGCGGACCAGCAGCAGCAGGTAGTCGCGATATTGCTCGATTGATTGAAGATGGTCGCGAGCTTCACATTGCATGGCTTCGCATTCTCGCTTCCTCCAGATCCCAGACGAACCGCCCATGTCGAAGTTAATCAATGACATAATGATGGAATCGCTGAAGGTCCGCTTCAGTTCAGGAAAGCCTGTCTTGCTTGAATGTTCTTACCTACTCGACTAGGCGTGAGAACGCCATGGCGCGGCCGCTCATTTTGGACTGGCCGTTTTCTCCGCGGGCGGCTGCGCGCCCTGGCCTGATCCTCCCCTGCCCTGGCCAAAGGGTCGAGGCGGGTTGGCCACGAACGAAGCAACGTCCTTCGCGGCCTTGGTCTCGACGCCGGGCTTCTGGAGGAACCCGAGATCTCGGGCCCAGTCAATGAAGCGATACTGCCATGTTCCGTACGGGATGCCGTTCTTGTCGGTCAGGCCGCCGGACATCCTGCCCCCTTCCGGCAGAGCGTCTCCAGGGTGCCTGCCGTTGCCGTAGAGGTGCATCTCCACATTGGGAACTCCAGCGTGGAGCATCGCCTGGTAATAATCCAATGCCCAGATCGCGTGGCCTCGGTCGCCTGCGCTTCCGCATACGATGAACGCCGGCGGGACGTCCTTAGGGATGGACGGGGCTGTTCGATTGCGGGCGAAGGGCGTCGGACCTGGATAGATCAGGCACGTGAAGTCCGGCGCGAAGAGACTCCCGCGAACGGATCGGAGGCGTCGTTGTTCTTCTTGTCCCAGTCTTCGTAAAGGACTGCGGCAGGGGCAGCGAGTTCGGCGCCGGCAGAAAAGCCCATCACGCCGATCCGCTTGGGGTCCAGGTTCCACTCCTTGGCGTAAGCGCGGACGACTCGCACAGCCTGCTGGGCGTCGTGCACGGCGTCCAACTCGGCGATATAGCCGTCGGCGCGTAGACGGTTCCTGAGGATGATTGTATTGATGCCATAATTATAAAAGAATGGCACGAAATCGGCGCTCTCGCCGCCGACGTTGAGCGTTCGATGTCCGCCTCCCGCGATCACGACGACCGCAGTCCCGGTATTGATCGATTGATCCACCAGATGAACTTCGATCGAAGGATTGTGGATTGAAACGATGCTGTTGATTCGCCCAGGGACGGCCTTGCTCAGATTGTAGACCTCGGGAACGTGGACTTTGTCGGCCTTGAGGTAGGGCGAGTTTGGCGGAAAAAGCGGCACGACGACGCCACCAGGCAGGATGGCCTGGGGAGCGTAAGGCTGGCCCGTGTCGGCTGCCGGCTTGGGCATGGACTGGGGTTCGGGAAGCGGGGGAGGCGCGGCCTTCGTTTCTGCAAAAGCGAAGACGCCGACAAGAACGCACGCGGAGAGCAGCATCGTTCGTTTCATGGCTGTTTGAGTCCTCGAGTTTGTCGGTTGGGCGACGCCTCTGACGAGGTTTCTCGGGTGTTTTCGTCTCGCCGAGTCTATCGCGCCAGCGCTCGCCTAACGAGGACTCGCTGTCGACGCTTCAGGATAAATCGAGCGTCGGTTCTCGAGCCGAGGCCGATGAGTTGCCATAAACGGTGTGATATCTGACAATCAACCCTCGTCGGGGTTGTTCGCTCCAGCATCAAGTTGGAATCGGTTCAACTCAGGGTGCTCTGTCACGGTCGGTTCGCTCGAGGAAATCCATGTCCCAAGACGCCAGGCATCAGGATTTTCGTGCCAACTCCGCCGGAGAATCGCCGCAAGAACAAAATCGAAGTCCCGTCCACCAAGCTCTGCTCGAGAAGATCCAATCACTTGCGGTGCGCGTTGGGATCATCGGCCTGGGATATGTCGGCTTGCCGCTGGCGCGAGCCTTCGGAGAACGAGGGATCGCCGTCCTTGGATTCGACGTCGACGCCAGGAAAGTCGAACGAATCGAGCGCGGCGAAAGCTATATCGGCCACATCTCGGACGCGACGATTCAACTGATGAAGCAGACGGGGTTCGAGGCTACGACCGATTTTGGTAGGCTCGACGAGCCCGACGTCGTCGTCATCTGCGTTCCCACCCCGCTTACCGAATCGCGCGACCCCGACCTTTCCTACATCGTGAACTCGACAGAGGCCATCGCCAAACGGCTTCGCCCCGGCCAGCTTATCGTGCTCGAGAGCACGACGTATCCGGGAACCACGCGCGACGTCGTCTTGCCGTTGCTTTCGGCGGGACGCCTCGAACCCGGAGTCGATTTCTTCCTCGCGTTTAGCCCCGAGCGCGAAGATCCTGGAAATCCGAAGTTCTCGGCGCCCTCGATTCCCAAGGTGGTCGGCGGGCTCGAACCCGCCAGCCTCGAACTCGCCACGTCGCTTTACGAAAAGGTCGTGGTTCGAGTCGTGCCTGTTTCCAGCCCAGAGGTCGCAGAAGCCTGCAAAATCCTCGAAAACACCTACCGTGCCGTCAACATCGCCCTCGTCAACGAGCTCAAGCAGATCTACACGAGAATGGGAATCGACGTCTGGGAAGTGATCGAAGCCGCCAAGAGCAAACCGTTCGGCTTCCAGGCTTTCTATCCAGGACCGGGGCTTGGCGGTCACTGCATCCCCATCGACCCGTTCTATCTCACATGGGTGGCGCGGAAGCACGGACTCACGACGCGCTTTATCGAGCTTGCAGGCGAGATCAATACGTCGATGCCGGCTTATGTTGTAAGCCGAGTCGCCGACGCCTTGAACGAAGAGGGCAAACCGCTAAACGGTAGCCGGATCACGATTCTGGGAATGGCTTACAAAAAGGACGTCGACGACCCGCGCGAATCGCCTGGGTTCGAACTGATGGATCTGCTCATCAAGAAGGGCGCCGCGGTCGAGTACAACGATCCTCACATCCCAATTCTGCCGTCGATGCGCCATTATCCGGAGTTGCGAATGCTGAGTCGGGAGCTGACGGCCGACTATCTTGAGTCGAGGGATTGCTTACTCATCGCGACCGATCACTCAGCCTATGATTGGGAGCGTATCGCCAAGCATTCGCTTCTGATCGTCGACACGCGGAACGCGCTGAGGAACGTCGCCGCCTCGAAAGCCAGAATTGTTCAGGCATAAACAGTCGAGTCAACAATGAGGAAGGAAGTCATGGGGAAGGACGCATTGGCTTTGGTGACGGGAGGGGCCGGGTTTATCGGATCCCACCTCGTGGAGGCGCTGTTGGCGGAAGGGTATAAGGTTCGCGTCGTCGACAACCTGGCAACGGGCAGCCGAGCGAATCTGGCGCACCTTGACGGTCAGTTCGAGTGGATCGAGGGGGATGTGCAGGATTTCGAGGTCTGCCGTCGGGCGGCCGAGGGGGTGGATTTCGTATTTCACCAGGCTGCGATTCCAAGCGTTCCTCGTTCAGTTCGCGAGCCATTGGCTTCTCATTCCAGCGGGCCGACCGCAACGATCAATATCCTTGAAGCTTCGCGGATGGCGGGAGTTAGGCGATTGATGTTCGCCGCATCGAGCAGCGCCTACGGCGATGCGGCTCTCTCGCCCAAACACGAGGACATGCTCCCTCAACCGCTCAGTCCTTATGCCGCCGGAAAATTGGCTGGCGAGCATTACGTGAGAGTGTATGCGCGGACAATGGGCCTCGACGCCGTAAGCCTACGGTATTTCAACATCTTTGGGCCTCGGCAGGACCCATCGAGCCCGTACAGCGGCGTGATCTCGCTTTTCATCAAGCGAATGACCGAACTCGAACGACCCACGATCTTCGGCGATGGCAAGCAAACCCGCGATTTTACATACGTTGCCAACGCCGTTGCAGCCAACCTTCTGGCGATGAAACATCCCGAGCCGCTGCGCGGGGACGTGTTTAACGTCGGCACAGGGCAGAGCATCAGCCTGCTTGACCTGGTGAATTCCCTGAACACAATCCTGGGGACAAAATTCGACGCGGAGTTGCAACCGCCGCGTCCCGGCGACGTGCGAGACTCGTTGGCAAACCTGGATCGAATCGGAAGCGTGCTCGGTTATCGGCCGATCGTTTCGTTCGACGAGGGATTAAGGCGACACCGTGCAATCGAGCCTGCCTTCCGGCGTCTGATAACCGCGATCAATAGGGGCTCGAATTGGCCCGTCCCCGGGTTAATCGATCCGGAACCAGAGGTGAAAACAAGACCGCCAAAAAATTCCGATTCCAAAGCCGTCGCTTGTTGTTCTGAAATCGCGTCTGTAAAGTAGAAGCCCTCTTTCCTTGGCGGTTTCTTCCGATTTTGTTTGCTCGAATCCAGCCTCGTTGTATTTGAACCACGGGCACGACTTCTCTCAGTTTCGAAACTAGGGTTCGATCGGACGACGTCGTCTTTTTAGACGTTGCAGCTTGTTGGTCGATCCATGGACCGGGTCGATAGTAACTTCGAAGGGATTGAATCTAGTTATCTAAACGCACAACTGCATGAGGTTGGTAGAGATGTCGATCCACGTCTTCTCCAAATACCGTCGCGAAGCCGTGCGCCTCGGGGTTGGTTCCCTGTCGGTTGCACGGCGAGCGAACCGTCGTAAAATGACTCTCGAGTCGCTCGAACAGTTGACTCTGCTATCAGGTTTCACGCCGGCGCAAATCAGCGCCGTTTATGGTTTCGGGTCCGTGTCGTTCCAGAGCAGTTCAGGGGCTGTTGCGGGAACCGGCGCCGGCCAGACGATTGCCATCGTAGACCCCTACAACGACCCGAACATTGCCCTGGAACTCCAGAGGTTCGACCAGCAGTACAGCATTGCCGCGCCGCCGAGCTTCACGGTGATCAATCAAGCCGGAGGGACGAATCTACCGAGGTCCACGGGCGATAGTTCTTCATTGCTCGAGACAGCGCTAGACGTCGAGTGGCGCACGCGATGGCCCCCGGCGCGAAGATCGTGCTTGTCGAATCGAACTCGCTCTCGAACAACGATCTTTTGTCAGCCGTCAACACCGCCCGTAACCTTCCAGGCGTCTCGGTGGTCTCGATGAGCTGGGGAGGCCCCGAGTTCGCCAGCGAGACGCTCTACGACAGCTACTTCACCACCCCCTCGGGACACACGGGCGTCACGTTCGTGGCGTCTTCCGGCGATAGCGGCAGCAGCAGCGGGCCGAGTTGGCCCGCGGTTTCTCCCAACGTGATCGGCGTCGGCGGAACATCCCTGACGCTCAATTCCTCGGGACAGGCCGTTCAAACCGTCTGGAGCGGCAGCGGAGGCGGAATCAGCCGCTATGAAACCCAGCCTGCTTATCAACACGGCGTCGTCACCCAAACGTCCACGGCCAGGGCCGTGCCCGACGTGTCTTACGTCGCCGATCCCAGCACCGGCGTCTCGGTCTATAGCGCCTCGATGGGTTGGACGGTGGTTGGCGGCACCAGCGTCGGCGCACCGCAATTCTCGGCCTTGATCGCGATTATCGATCAGGGCCTCGCTCTCAAGGGTATTGGCTCGCTCGACGGCGCCAACCAAGCTCTGCCAACAATTTATGCTTACTCGAGTACATTTACCGACGTGACGGCCGGTTCCAACGGAGCGTATTCGGCTTCGCCGGGGTACGATTTGGCTACCGGTTTGGGTACGCCCAACGCGGTTCAGTTGGCAAACGCGATCATGACGAACGGCGTCGTGACCGACGCCCCCACGACGACCACGCCTCCCGTTATTCCCAATCCGCCGCCGGCGACGCCGCCAACGCCGCCGCCTTCCTTTCCGTCACAGCCGCCATCAGGCGGGTCGCCGACGCTCCCACCCGATCAACCGACGCAGCCCGTCCCACAACCTCCGGTCACGACTCCGACTTTTGGATCGTGGTTCAGCCACTTCCGATCTCATCGAAGCAACTCGAGGTCCGGAAACTTCTCGTACTTCGGCTCGTCGCACACCAATAGGTTCAGTTGGCTCTGACCAAGAGCAGGCCAGCCGTTCCTAAAGCACCACGATTAAGAGACTCGCCGACGCCCACTCGAGCGTCGGCGAGCATCTTTACCGATAGAGCCAAGACGCTGCAAGTCGGGGCACGCTTCTACTTGCGAACGCGGCACTCGCCGCCGCCAGCCCCTTGATTTCAACGCCGATCCGAGGACGATGAGGATCGCATTTTTGTTTTTGAGCGCGGAACTCCGGTCCGGCCAAACGGATCCTGATCGCTCCGCCGCAGTTCCTCTTCTAGGAGTTTTTGACCGATGAAACGACGCTTCGCTGCCTCGGTTCTCGCGGTTTTTGCCCTCGCGTTTACTGCTGGAATCGCCGTCAGCCGCGGCGACGACAAGGAGAAAGCCAAATCCGTGCTCGACTTCAAAATGAAAGACATCGACGGCAAGGACGTCGAGCTCTCCAAGTACAAAGGCGACGTCATCCTGATCGTCAACACCGCGAGCAAGTGCGGTTACACCCCGCAATACAAAGGCATGGAAGCCGTCTACGAAAAGTACAAGGACAAGGGATTTACGATCTTGGCCTTCCCAGCCAACGAGTTCGGCAAGCAAGAGCCTGGGACCGACAGCGATATCAAGAACTTCTGCTTGACCAAGTACAGCGTCAGTTTTCCAATCTTTTCCAAAATCGTCGTCAAGGGCGATGGAATCCATCCCCTGTACTCTTACTTGACGAGCAAGGAGACCAATCCGGAGTTCGCCGGAGAGATCCCTTGGAATTTCTCGAAGTTCTTAATTAATCGCAAGGGAGAGGTTATCGCTCGGTTCGAACCCAAGGACGACCCGAAATCCGAGAAGGTAACCAAGGCGATCGAGGAAGCCCTCGAAGCGAGCAAGTGAGTTAGAACGGGGGCAAGACGCGCCTCGACGCTGGGGATAATCGATCGAGAGGGGTTGCGGAAATGTCGATTTTGCCGTATGGAGAGTTGACATTTCTCTCCCTTCTCGTGCCAGAGCATCCGACGCCTCTCGTTGGAAAAAGGACTTTCCATGCGGACCAGCCGAAGTCGTTCCGACCATCCAAGGTTTGGACGAGGGAAATCGCTCCTGCCGCAAGCTCTTGACGCCCTTGAAGATAGGTGCTTGATGAGCGTGGCGGGTCCAAGCGTTCCTGGGTCGTCTGTCTTGCCAATTATCATTTCCAGCGGAACGACGTCGAACGACTCCCAGGCTGCGGCGTCTGCTGCTCCGGGGCCGACAACACAATCGTTCGTGCCGGCGCAGATCGAGACCAGCCCCGAGCAGTTGTCGCCTGCGCAGAGAAGGGCCATTGCCAAGGAACGAGCGCTGGTCAGGTGGCAAGAGAACGAACAGACTTTGAGCAGCGGCTCCGAGCTCACCAGGGCATCCAACGCCACTAACAACACTCTGAAGGTGGCCTGGGGCAAGGTGACTTCTTCGAATACACGTCAGACCATTAGTTCGTACTTTGGCCTCGCCTTCTCTCCCAAGACGTGGGACGTGGGACTCGATTACGTCAGGGCGGCCCTGGGGGGCAACGTCACCAAAATCAAGAGGCTCAGCACCTCGCAATCCACTGCCCAGGTCGGCAGCGCCTTCACGAAACTCTCCCATTCCAATTTGGTGGCGAGCGTGGGAAGCAGCTTCAAGAATTTCGGAAAATCGGTCACAAACACGTTCAAGAAGGTCTGAACGACTTCCATCAGAGGCCTTCGAAGCTCAACCCAGGCCGGCGGCGGTTCGTCCGGACGATTTGTTGAGAGTGCAGTAAACGGAATCGACCTCGCAGGAATCGGTTTCGATTTGAAGCGTCGAATGCGTGATTCCGAAACGCTCGCGGAGCATCTCTGAAACCGATTGTTGGATGCGTTGGCCGCTGCGCACGCTTTGCTCGCCAACGACCAGATGGCAACTGCATGCGACCATTTCCGAGGCGATCGTCCAGACGTGCAAGTCGTGAACTCCAACCACCTCCGGGCATTCGCGGAGCGCCTGCTCCAGATCGGGCATGTCCAGGCCTCGAGGAACGCTCTCGAGCAGGATGTCGACCGATTCCACCAGGATGCTCCAGGAGCTCCAAAGGATAAGGCAAGCGATCAACGTGGAAACAATGGGGTCGGCGAGTTTTGAGCCGGTTCGAGCGACCAAGAGGCCCGCCGCGAGCACTCCGATCGAGGACGCCGCGTCGCCCACCATGTGGAGATAGGCGCTGCGAATGTTGAGGTCGTGTTTGGCGTCCGCGTGAAGCCATAGGCTGATCACAACGTTGAGCAGCAGCGCGATCGCGGCCGTTGTCACCATCGGCCAGGGTTGGACTGCAACGGGGCTTCGAAACCGCTCGTAAGCTTCCCAAAGGATGAAAACCCCCAACCCCACGAGAGTGAGCGCGTTGATCAGCGTCGCGAGGATGCCCACGCGATGGTAGCCGAAGGTCTTGCGAGCGTTCGAGGGTTTCTTTGAAACGTGGAGCGCATACCAGGAAATGGCAAGGGCGACCGCGTCGGTGAAGTTGTGGCCCGCGTCCGAAACCAGCGCCAAGCTCTTTGACCAAAAGCCAACGACCGCTTCGAGAGCAACAAAGCTCAGAGTGAGAACCACTGCATATCGAAGCTTCGATATGCTGCCCGACGCGCCATGAGCGTGCGAACACGAAGCGTGGCTGTGCGCTCGGTGCTCCGCACGCTTATGGCCGTTGCTTATCAACCCCCACTCCACCGCGGCAAGTGACCGCGCTATTGGACCTTGTCCAGAACCGCGGCGAGCGTCAAGGCCCTCGGAAGATGACCGGACCTGATCTCTTCCTGACCTTCGCCGCCTGCTTCTGGGTCTTTTTCACTTGCGAGCCGTCTTCACGTCGATGACTTGAGGTTCGGCGACCGAAACCGTCGGCTGATACATGGGATACGTATAGTACGTATACATGGGACCGCCGGCAAAGTAGTTTCGATTGTACAGACCCGGGACCGCCTGATAGGGATTCATCGCTCCGTAATTCCCATAACTGTACCCCTGGGTCATTCCCCAGTTGTAGCCCCCGTAGCCTCCGAATTCAAGCGGAAGCGTTCCATAGAAGCCCTGCGCTGTACGGCGCATGGCGAAACGAACACGAAGAAAAGCATCCCAGCGGCCGCGAGCGACCGGCGTATCGTTTTTTGGCGCATCGTCTTTCCGCCTCTCTTGAGTTCAACCAGACCATTGGCAGGTGCAACCGCCCATACATCTTAATCATAGTCTGCATTCCGGCGCCGCCAAACCGGCGTCGTTGTTCGGCAGGGCAATTCCTGGAGAATCATCAGGCTGGAGACGAAATCTCGAGCTTCATGATGCGTCGATGAAACAACACGTCGACCGTCGCCGTGACGACGAACACGCCCGCGCCCAGGGCTGTATAGGCTGGGAAACCATACAAGATCGGCGTGAAGGTCGCGGCCAGAGCGCCTGCTCCAGCTCCCATGGCGTCGAAGGCGAAAACGGTGAGTGGTTGGCTGGAAGCCTTTTCGAAGAGAAGTGGAAAGAAAGTGCCTGTCGCGACGGCCAGTGGGGCGAGCGCGGTCAAGACCCATACGAGCGAAAGATGGCGGCCGAGAAAGCAGACGCCAGCCAGGCCAACCAAGCCCGATGCAATCAGAATGGATCTGTGCTTCCACCCCGCCGCCATGCTGCCGACTCCCGATAAGATCAGAAAACCAATCGCGCCAACCGCGAGCGAATCGTCGTAGACGTAAATCCTCTTGAACAGCGCAAGAACAGCGATGTGTTCAACAGCCAAGAAATTGAAGCCGACGAGAAACGAGAACCCCGAGATCCAGAGGAAGGACCGATTGGACCTGGAGGTCCCTGGCCCTTTTGGCAACAGCAGCAGCGCCAGAAAGCCGAGAAACGCCCAAACGCCGGCAAGCACTCCGAGCATCTTCCAGACCTGCTTGCTGGCCAGTATGTGACTGACGTTGCCGGCCAAGAAGGGACGGTCGTCGGTGATCGGCCGAAACGAGGGTTCCGCCTCGACACGGTAGGACACCGGAAACAGTCGCCGGAATCCGACGGGATCTGCCTCGAATTCTTGTTTGGGACGATGGAAAACGTGCTTGACCAGCTCTGTTTCGTCGGGAGGCGTTCGCGATCGATCGCGATACGAAAGGATAAGGAATTCCTGCTCGTTTTGGTACGCCTGGGCGCTCATATTGAGAGATCGCAAGGAAAGCGTGTATTGCCTTGTGAGGACGCCCTGAGGATCGAGCCCTTTGGGATACCAGACGGCTAGACATCCGCGCTCGGTGAGATGGTCGCGAAGCGTCCGATAAGCTTCGAAAGTCCGTATCATGTTGCCAGGTTCGATCATCATCTGTGGATAACCGCCGACGCTTGGCAGATAGATGAGGTCGAATCGCTCATTCGAGCGTTCGAAGTACATGCGCGCCTCTCCGCAGTGCGCGTGCGACTTCGGGCGCTTCATAGACGCCGGCGAAATCGGACTGGAGCTTCATTGGATCGCGCACGGCCTCGAACACCGCCGACTCGATTTCGATGGCGACGATCCTTCCGCACGCCCTGCGTTGGGCCAGCCTGACTTGTCTGCCTCCTCCCGCTCCGATAATCGCGATTTTTGCGTCCTTGGGCATCTCCATGATCGGGACGACGCCCAGGCTTCTATGGCGAAACCCATATGACGGCGAGTGAGACCATTGATACATATCGTTGTAAAATCCGTGAAATTCGGAACGGTCCGGAGTCGCCATGATTTCCACCAGTCCGTACCGGCCCCAGCTCTGGAAGACGGGACGACATCGCATGTTTACGCGATAATCCCAAGTCGATTCAGGCCCCTTGCCTTTGAACACCGAAAGGAAGAGGGGCTCGATCGACGGGATAAATAGGAGCGAAAAGAGGATGCAGGCTTGGACTCCAACGCCGCGCCGCGAACCGCTTCGCGAGAGAACCAATATCGCGGCCGTCACGCCCAAAACCGCGATGACGAGCAATCGGGCCATGCCAAGACTGGGCAGGAGCAACTTCGAAAACAGGTAGGCCGCGGCGGCGCCGAACAGGTAGACTGCGTAAACCACTCGCACTTTTCCGCCGAGCGCCTGTTTGCCGACCTGATAACCCAGATACTCGCTCAGTCCGTACCCAGCGAAATAGGGCAGGAACATCACGCCGAAGACCCCGAGCTGGCCCAGCAAACGTCCAAGCTCGACGTCGAAGAGATGCGCCCTCAGGTAATCGAAGTTCTTCGCGAAGAGGCACGCCAAAGTCGAAAGCGCCATATTCGACGCGCAAAAGCCTAAGACTCGAATGAAGCGAAGCGAGGCTCGGCTTGCAAAACCTCGCGCCCAGAAACGCGCCCAGCGGGAAGCCAATGAACAACAGGTCGAACAAGAGCGAAGGCATGACGAAAAAGCTGACGAGACGAAACAGCGAAAGCGCGAAAAGCGTCGTCGAGAACGAGAGGCAAAACAACACCGCGGAAAATCCAAGCGCGGCGCGGACCGCGAGCGAGCGGGGGGCCTGCGCCCCGCTTACAGTAGAATGTAAATACATGATATTAAGATCGAAATCATAGAGAGACGCTGAGCCAAGCGGCCAATGACGGGCCGCTTGGCTTGGGCGTCGATGCACAACAATCACGAGGGTAGCCGCGTTGGAAAAGGAAGATCAATACCCAAGTGAATCTAAATGCTTAAGAGTTAACGATTAAATTGTTAGGTTGTAACCCGCGTTCCGCCCGTCCCTCCACGCGGAGACGGCGGAGGGGGCGGTGAATTGCCAAGCAGACCGTCTCTGGATACGCTTTTCGGAAACCAATTGCTGGTCGATCGGCTGGAGCCTTCCACTGCCGTTCGCTCGGAACTTTTTTTCGCTGGAATTCAAGGAAAAGGCCAAACAATGAAGTCTTTCAGGATGCTTTTCGCGGGGTTGGCGCTGACGGCTCTCGCGGCGATTTCGCCAAGTTTTGCGGCCGACACGTTCAAGGTGGACGCCGTCCATTCGTCCGTGATCTATCGCGTCAAACACATGAATACCAGCTTCTCTTACGGCCGGTTCGACCAGTTCGAGGGGGCGTTCACTCTCGACGCCACGGACGCGGCCAAGAGCAGCTTCGACCTCAAAATCAAGGTCGACAGCGTCAACTCAGCCAACGAGAAGCGAGACCAGCATCTGAAGAGCCCGGATTTCTTCAACGCCAAGCAATTTCCCTCGATTAGCTTCAAGAGCACCAAGGTGGTGAAATCGGGCGAGAAGTATCAGGTGACCGGCGACCTGACTCTTCATGGAACGACCAAACCCGTAACTCTCGACATCGTGCCCACGGGTTCCAGCAAAGGTCCCACGGGAGCTGCGATCGCGGGCGTAGAAGCCACTTTTAAGATCAAGCGCAGCGACTTCGGGATGAACAAGATGGTTCCGATGATCGGCGACGAAGTGGTGGTAATTGTAAGCCTCGAAGGCGGCAAGAGCTGACGGGACGGGCTAAATGAGACTGGGGTGGTTCCAAGCGCCGGCCGTCGCCGCGCTCATGGCTGGCGGATATGTCGCGGTACACGCGATTATCGCTCCTTGGCCGTGCATTGCCCCCGTCGAAGCGCTCGATTGGCTTCCCTACTGCGCCCTGGGCTCGCTTGCCGTTGGATTGGTCGCCCAGGCGCTTTCCAAATACGCCTTTGCGCGCAGTCTCGTCGTCTGCGTTTTCGTCGTGGTCGGCGTCTGGCTGTTTTATCGATTAACGCCCGAAGAGACTCGACCTAAACTCAATATCATCCTGGTTCAAGCGGCCGTGGCCGCTGCCTTCTGGCTGGGCCTCGATCGGGTGTTTTCGCGTCTCTCTCCAAGGGTCTTTTGGGCCACGGCTCCCATTTGCGCGGCAGGAGTTGCAGCGGCGCTCTTGCTTTCCGGCAGTATGTCTCAGGGCCAGGCGGCGTTTGCTTTCGCTGGGGTAACGCTGGTGATCGCCGCGATCGAAATTGTGCGGCCAAGCGGCCCGCCCAACCACGCCGCAGTGGTCGTCTTTGCGTTCATGCTCCTCGCTCAGATCTTGGGCGGGGTGGTGTTCTCTGATTTGCGGCTGGCAGTCGCCGGGTTATTGTTGGCAGCGCCTCTACTGGCGGCTGTCGCCGCTTTTGGACCTTTGGCACGCGCCAAATTCTGGAAACGATTGCTCGCCGCCTTGGTCCTGGTCGGACTTGCCGTGGCCACGGCGGTGGGTCTGGCCATCTGGCTTTCTCCACCCATCGAGTTTTGATTTCGAGTGCAACCGGGTCTGCTTGGATCAATCCGCGGAGGCGTTCGAGCTCGAAATTGAAGCATCGCCACCAGGAACCGCCGTGCCCGAAAGCAAATCTTCGATCGCATCAGCAATCCCCGCCTTTGGCACGCGCCATTGTCGACAAGAATCGCGCTCGCGGATCGTAACCGTGCCGTCGGTTAGAGTTTGGCCGTCGACCGTCACGCAGAACGGAGTGCCTGCTTCGTCCTGTCTGCGATATCGTCTGCCGATCGCTCCTTTCTCGTCGTAATAGGCGTTGACCTTCTTCTTCAAGTCTTTGACGATCGCCTCGGCGACTTCGGGCATGCCGTCGCGTTTCACCAGTGGAAAGACCGCGGCCTTGATCGGTGCGATCCTGGGGTGAAACTTCAAGACCGTACGGGCCTCTCCCGCAACCTGATCTTCTGTGTAAGCCTCGCACAGGAACGCCAGCGTGGCGCGGTCCGCGCCAGCGGAGGGCTCGATAACGTGAGGCAGATAACGCTCTTTCGATTCTTCGTCGAAGAACGAGAGATCCTTGCCGCTGAACTTCTGGTGCTGCGAAAGGTCGTAGTCGCCTCGGTGAGCGATCCCCTCGAGCTCGCTGACGCCAAACGGAAATTCGTATTCGATATCGGCCGTCGCAGTCGAATAAAACGCAAGCTCGTCCTTGTCGTGATCCCTTAACCGAAGTTTTTCGCTGCCAAGGCCAAGGTTCACGTACCAACTGAACCGCTCTTGTCGCCAGAAGGCATACCAATCGGCCGCTTCCGAAGGCTTGCAGAAAAACTCGATTTCCATTTGCTCGAACTCGCGTGAGCGAAACGTGAAATTTCGCGGCGTGATCTCGTTGCGAAAGCTCTTGCCCACCTGCGCAATGCCGAACGGAGGTTTGACTCTGCTGGTGTCGAGCACCGACTTGAAGTTCACGAAGATCCCCTGGGCCGTTTCGGGACGCAGGTAAGCGATGCTCGAAGCCTCCTCAAGCGCGCCGACGTGGGTTTTGAACATTAAGTTGAAGGCGCGAGGCTCGGTAAGCGCGTTCTCCTGGTCGCAGCTCGGGCATCGCACCTTTTTTCGACGTTCATCGTCGAGCTGAGAGTAGCCGCCCAAGTAGGCGACGGTGTGCGCCGTCACCTTTTGAGAGTTGGCCAATTTTTCGATTTTTTTCTTCGACTGCTCCAGCACCTCTTTTTCCGAACCAAGGCCCGAGACGAGATGGTTTTCTTGAGTTTCCGGACCGCGGCAGACTACCACCTCGAAGCACGAGATCTGATCCGCCCTGAACCTTGATTTGCAGGCTTTGCAATCGACCATCGGGTCGCTAAAACCCCCGACGTGGCCCGAGGCTTCCCAGACTTTTGGGTTCATGATGATCGAGCAATCGAGCCCCACCATTTCGAACGCGCCGGGTGCGACGAGCCCCGCGGCGCCGAGGTTGCTCGAGTGCCCGGAGACGTTGTCGCGCCACCAGGCGTCTTTGATGTTGCGCTTGAGCTCGACGCCGAGCGGACCATAGTCCCAGAAGCCGTTGATTCCGCCGTAGATTTCGCTCGAAGGGAAGATGAACCCTTTACGCTTGCAAAGCGATACCAACTTCTCCATGTCCATCGAGGCTCGTCTCCCAAAACCGTGGCACAACGCGTGATCAAGCGTTATCCGCCAGTCTCACGCTCCGCCGGCGGATTGACAAGGCCTTCTCGATTCGATGAGCCTCCGCGGCGTAATAAAATCCAGCTAACAAGAGATAATGCGTCAAACTACATTCGGACAATCCGCAACGGATCTCGAAGCACCTCTCCCACGATCGAATACCTGTCGACGCTTGCCGCGTCGGCGATATCCGCGGCCAGGCCAAGCTCGGTTACGCGTTTCCCGCCCTTGCCTTGGCTTAAAATATGAGCAAGCGTTTCACCCCCTTGCATCCGCGACTGCGCCTCTTTCCATTGGGTTTGGACGTCCAAGGCGATGGGATCAAGCGGAGTCTCGCCTCTGCTCTGAAGCTGATCGACCAGAGCCCCCGCGAAAAGCTCGTCCTCGAGGCTTTCGTAACCGTCGGTTCCCGCACAGACGAGATGGATTGGATTTTGCAAGCGGAACAACCGGTCCAAGACCGCCGACAGGTTGACGAAGGCTCCAACGAGCACGAATTCCGCTTCGAGGCTTGCGTGAATGGCCCTCGTACCATTCGTGGTGGTCATCACTAGAGTCTTGCCTTGGCAAAGCTCGAGAGTGCACGACGAGGGTGAATTGCCGATATCGAAACCTTCGATCTGAACGCCGTTGCGCTCTCCCCCGAGTATCGCAGAGCCTTTTGGAAACGCGTCCGCGGCGGCGCGGGCTTCCTCAATTTCCAGGCAAGGAATGATCTGTTTGATTCCGGAAGCCAAGGCGGCCGTCATGAGCGTGGTCGCTCGCAAGACGTCGATCACAACCGTCGCCGTGCCCCTCAAACCGTCCACAGGAATCAACTTGGGAAGCTTGTGTACAAAAACAGAACGAGTTCGAGAACGCTGCATCCAACCACCTTTCAACTGGGGCCAGTCGTCCTATCCTTAAGGGGAATAGAAGGTTAAGCCAAGATCGTCAAGCCGCCGAAAGTGTTGCACAGCCTTTTTGGGAACGAGGCATTGGGAAAAAATTCGACAGCGTTGTCACTGCGAGCGTCGATGGACGTATGATTGAATGGAGTCTCTCCCTCATACGCCAGCCAAAAAGAAGGAATCCACGCTCCTTTCATTCGATGATTCGAATTGGAGCGTTTCCGCACGCCCGTATTGCGAGTTTGGTCTTGCCGTGTAACGATTTATTGAAGTATCAGCCCTGCCAGGGCGCCGAGTCCATCCCGGCGGAGTAGGTCGAAATCGCATGTTAACGAAGAGGAGCAGCGCGATGCGAGCCGGTCGTCATATTTGGTGGTTTGGCATGGCGTCTTTGATCGTTTGCGGGCTCTTGGCGTCGAGCCTTTTCTTCGCCGGTCAATCACGTGCGGGGACGCCCAAGAAGGACGAGGACCAAAAGGCCAAGTCGGAATCGGACAAGTCCTCGGTAAAGGATAAATACAAGCTCGATTATATCGACAAGCTTGTTCGCGCAAACTGGGAGGCGGTCAAGTCCGACGACGACGAAACCGGCAAAGCCATCAAGCCTTCGGCAAGGTCTTCCGACAGCGAGTATATGCGTCGGATCTACCTCGACATGCTGGGCAGAATCCCCTCCGTCCAAGAGGCCAAGGCGTTTCTCGGCAATAAAGACTCGGGTAAACGAGTGAAACTGGTTGAGTATCTGCTCAACCATCCCGATTACGCGAAGAATTTCGCGACCATCTGGACGATCTCGCTGATCGGCCGTGGGAATCAGGGTCGAATGGTCGATCGTGGTGCTCTCAGTACGTGGATCCGCAAGCAATTCAACGAAAACCGACCGTGGAACGAGGTCGTTCACGATATCGTCGACGCCAAGGGCTCCAACAAGGAAAACGGCGCCGTCAACTACGTACTCTCGCACATGGAGTTCGAAAAGGTTCCTCTCACGTCGATCACCACTCGGGTGTTCCTGGGCAGGCAAATTCAGTGCACCCAATGCCACGATCATCCGATGGTCAACCAGTGGAAACAGAGCCACTTCTGGGGCATCAACGCCTTCTTCAAAGGCGTGAAATCGCGCGACGTGATGAAGGCCAACGCCACCGGCGCCGAGGTTTACGACCACACCGAAGTCTATGACGATCCAAGCGACGAGTTCGCTTCTTTCGACCGGCGCGACGGCCAGGTGGGCGTTGCGTTCCCGACCTACCTCGACGGCCGCAAGATTAGCCAAGGGACCGACGTCGACCGCCGGGCCGAACTGGCCAAATTCATGACCGTCGACAATCCAGACCTCGCCCGCGCGTTCGTCAACCGGATGTGGGCGCACTTCATGGGTAGAGGCTTGGTTCATCCGGTCGACGACTTCAAAGTCGACAGCCAGTCTTCCGTTCCCAAACTCCTCGACCAACTTTCCGCCGATTTCCAGGCCAGCGGCTACGACGTCAAAGCCTTGATTCGTTGGATTGCCAACAGCGAGGCGTACAACCTCTCGAGCGGAGTCAACCCCAGCAACGCGAAGGACGAATCGCACTTCTCGCACATGGCCTTGAAGCCGATGACGCCCGAGCAACTTTTCGAATCTCTGATCGTGGCCACATCCGCTCACAAGGCCGGCGGCGGAGGCGACAACGACAAACGCCGCGATCAATGGATGCGTCAATTCCTCTTCACGTTTGGCAACGACGAAGGCACTGAGTCCGCCGACTTCCAGGGCACGATTCCTCAGGCCCTGATGATGATGAACGGAGAGCTGATGGCAAAGGCCGTTGGCGGTCAGCCCGGCAGCTTCCTGTGCACCATGCTGGAGCAGGCCCAGCTCCAACGTCGCCAGCCCGTCGAGGCCTACGTCGTCAATCACCTCTTCCTCGCCGCCCTTTCGAGATATCCGACCGCCAATGAGTTGAACAAAGCGGGCGAGTACCTCCAGCTCAACCCCGAACCAAACCCCATTCCCGTCATGGAAGACCTGTTCTGGGCGCTCTTGAACTCCAACGAGTTCGTACTGAACCACTGAGTTTTTTGTGAAGTGTCGCCGCAACGTTTCCCTTTTTCGAGGAGCCGCTTCCACATGTTTGAGAATCTTCCGACGCCAAGCGGCATGACTCGCCGCCACTTCATGGGACACATGGCGACCTCCGCCATGGCGCTTCCCGCGATGAGCTTCGTCAACGCCCTTCAGGCGCAAGCCGGCACGGGCAAGAAGACCAACAAGAGCTGCATCCTCTTGTGGATGTCGGGCGGCCCGGCGACCATCGACATCTGGGATCTGAAGCCCGAAAGCGAGAAGAACGGCGGCCCCTTCAAGCCCATCGAGACCAGCGCACCTGGCGTGATGATCTCCGAGCACCTGCCGATCCTCGCCAAACAGATGCATCATTTGAATATCCTTCGCTCGCTCGATTCGAAGGAAGGCAACCATGACCGCGGGACGTACTACATGCATACGGGTTACACGCCCAACCCGACGGTTGTGCATCCCAGCTTCGGGTCGGTCTGTTCCGAGCAGCTCGGATCGCTGCTGACGAACTTCGACCTGCCGCACTTCGTCTCGATCGACACCCCGTCGATGGGAGCGGGCTTCCTGGGCATGACGCACGCCCCGTTCTTCATTCAAAACCCCAACGCGCCGATCGCGAATTTGAAACCCCCCGCTGGCGTAAGCGATCAGCGGATGAATCGGCGGATTCAAATGCTCGGGCTCGTCGAAGGCAGCTTCATCAAGGCGAAGCAAGCCAGCTCGGCCGAGGATCATCGCTCGGTCTACGGCAAGACGATTCGGATGATGACCTCGAAGTACGGCCGAGCGTTCAAGCTCGACGACGAACCGGCGCCCGTCCGCGACGCCTACGGCCGCGGCACGTTCGGTTCCGCGTGTTTGATGGCTCGAAGGCTCGTCGAACAGGGCGTCACGTTCGTTGAAGTGGGCCTGGGCGGTTGGGACACCCACACCGACAACTTCGACAAGCTTTCCAAAGACCTGCTGCCTCAAGTCGATAAGGGCATGGGCACGCTCGTCGCCGACTTGGCGCAGCGCGGCCTGCTCGAATCGACGATGATCGCCTGGATGGGCGATTTTGGCCGTACGCCAAGGATCAACCAGAACGCCGGCCGAGACCACTGGCCGAAGTGTTGGTCGGTCGTCGTCGGAGGCGCGGGCCTGAAGGGTGGACAGGCCATCGGCGCCACCGACAAAGACGGCGTCGACATCGTCGACAAGCCGCTTGGCGTAATGGACGTCGTCGCCACCATGACCAAAGGCATGGGTATCAACCCCGATTGGCAGTACACCACGCCCAACGGCAGGCCGATCAAGGTCGTCGACGGCGGCAAGCCGATCGCCGAGCTGATCTGAGTTTCTTTCGATTGAGCAATCCTTTAAGCGTCCCCGGCCGAGCAATCGCCCGGGGACGCTTCTTTTTGTCCAGCGAAGTACAATCACGCCGCCGCTCGGAGCCGACTTTTCTCGCTCTTCGGCCGAGAAAGTCGTAGAATCAAAGGTGATGGGTTGAACGGACGGTTCCTCGCCAGACTTTTCCCATGCGCCCGCCGCGACGCACCCTTGCAAACACCTTCGGCTGGAGTTTCCCGATGACCTTCAGTCGCCGTACAAGAGACGCGTTCTGGTTGTTAATCCTGCTCGGATTACTCGCGCCGCACCCGAGCACGTCTGCTTTTGGGGGCGAGCCTCTTAAGCGACCCACTCGAACGATCGAATATAACGCCGACGTCCGGCCGATCTTGGCGAAGAACTGTTTCTCGTGTCATGGTCGAGACGAGGTGCATCGAGCCAAGAAGCTGCGGCTCGATCAACGCGAAGCCGCGATCCAAGAGCTCGAGGACGCGTCGGTCGCGATCGTGCCAGGTTCTCCAGACGAGAGCGAGCTCATTGCCCGGGTGACGGCCGAGGACCAGAGCCTGCGAATGCCGCCCGCGAAAACGGCCGAGAAGCTTACTCCGGAACAGGTGCGGACGCTGCGCGACTGGATCGCCCAGGGCGCAACTACGAGGAGCATTGGTCGTTCGTTCCCCCCAAGGATCGTCCGCCGCCTGCCGTCAAGAATGCATCCTGGCCTCGAAATCCAATTGACTTATGGATACGACACAGGCTTGAGGCCGACGGCCTTTCGCCTAACCCCGAAGCCGATCGTTTTGCCCTTCTGAGGCGCGCCAGCTTGGATTTGAGAGGCCTTCCGCCGACTCTCGAGGAAATCGACGTTTTCACCAACGACGATGCTCCCGACGCCTACGAACGAGCGGTCGATCGGTTCCTGGCGGATCCTGCGTTTGGAGAACGGTGGGCGCGCGTGTGGCTGGACCTGGCTCGATACGCCGATTCTTCGGGTTACGGTTCCGATCCGCTCAGGACGATTTGGAGATACCGCGACTGGGTGATCGACGCGTACAACCGCAATTTGCCTTACGACCGCTTTGCCGTCGAGCAGATCGCGGGAGATCTGCTGCCGAACCCGACGCTCGAACAAAAAATTGCCACGGCGTTTCATCGCAATACGATGACAAACACCGAGGGAGGCACCGACGACGAGGAGTTCCGCTCGGCGGCGATCAAAGACCGCGTCGACTCGACTTTTCAGGTGTTTATGGGTCTCACCGCGGGCTGCGCCAAGTGCCACGACCATAAGTACGATCCCATTACGCAAAAAGAATATTATCAACTGTACGCTTTCTTCAACCAGACGGCCGACAATGATCAACCCGACGAGAGCCCGGTGATCGCCGCGCCAGACCGGCTGACTCTGGAGGCTGCGAGGGAGATCGAAGGCAAGATCCTCGCCTTCCGAAGCGTACTGGAATCCTCGACGCCGGAGCTCGTGGAAGCCCAGTCGGTTTGGGAACGGTCGCTCGAGAGAACCTCGGCTTGGAGCGCGATCAGCGCGATCGAGACGTCCACGGAATCGGGAGCCGTGCTCGAGAAGCTTTCCGACCAGTCGATCCGCGCGGGCGGGCCTCGGCTCGCAAACGACGCTTATACCTTGGCGTTCAAGACGGAGATCAAGGGAGTCACCGCGATCGAGCTCGAGGCGATTCCAGACCAAGCCTACGTGAACGGCGGCTCAGGACGAGGCGTTGACGGCAATTTCGTGCTTTCGAGGATCTCGGTCCAAACCGAGCCCGCGGAATCCGCGAGCGCAAAAGCGCCTTCAGGCAGGTACGTTCGGATCGAGCTTCCGGGCCCCGATCGAATCCTCTCGCTAGCCGAGGTTCAGGTTGAAGCCGAAGGGAAGAACGTGGCGATCGAGGGGGTCGCTTCGCAGTCGAGCACCGACTTCGGCGGCGAGGCCAAGCGCGCCATCGACGGCGACGTCAATGGAGATTACGAAGCTGCTCGCTCCACGACGCACACGCGACAAGGTCCCGACCCCTGGTGGGAACTCGACCTCAAAACGCCCCGTGTGATCGACAAAATCAAGCTCTGGAACCGTACGGGAGGCGGCATCGGGGATCGCCTGGCAGGTTGTCGCGTTTTGATCCTAGATGAAACCCGAATGACCGTATGGAGAACGGACCTTCCTGGAGCCCCCAACCCCAATATTGAGCTTGAAACGAACGGAAGGCGAGCCGTTCCGCTGGCTCGAGCGTTCGCGGACTTTTCTCAAACCGGCTTCCCAGTTGGCGCCTCGATCGGTTCGGGCGAGGTTCCAACGGAAACAGGCTGGGCAGTGGCCCCTTACTGGGGCAAACCGCACAAGGCGATATTCGTGCTTTCGAGCCCGATCAATCAAGACGGCGACGAAAAGGTAACCATCAAGCTTATCCATGGGTATAAAGAGCCTTACTATTTGCTTGGGCGTTTCAAGCTCTCGGTGACGAACGACCAAGGCGCTGTGCTGAGGGCCGAGGTTCCCGATCCCATCTTGGCGATCGTCGACCTGCCCGTCGAGAAACGCACGCGGCAACAATCCAACGAACTGGCTCGCCATTTTCGGTCCATCAGTCCGCTCCTGGCTGGCGTTCGAGGAGAATTGGAAAAGCTGGAGAAGTCGAAGCCAAAGCCGCCGACCGTCCCTATCATGGTTGAGCTCCCGCCCGAGAAACGGCGGGAGACTCGGCTTTTGGTCAAAGGCAGTCACTTGAATCCTGGGGAAACGGTCGTTGCGAAGCTTCCCGGAGCTTTCCACGCGGGTCGGTCGGAGGCGGCCGACCGGTTGGCCCTGGCGCGATGGATCGTCGATCCCCAAAATCCCTTGACGGCGCGGGTGGCCGTCAATCGCTATTGGTCGCAACTCTTCGGAGTCGGAATCGTGGAGACCGAAGAGGATTTCGGAACCCAGGGGGAGCCTCCGAGCCATCCCGAACTGCTCGATTGGCTGGCGCTCGAGTACGTCAAGCTGGGCTGGGATACGAAGGCGCTGCTTCGTGAGATTGTATGTTCATCCACCTATCGTCAGAGCTCGAAGACAAACTCGGAGCTTCTCGAGCGCGATCCGCGGAACCGGCTCTTGGCCAGGGGCCCGAGGTTTAGGCTCGAGGCCGAGATGGTCCGCGATCAGGCTCTTGTCCTTTCCGGACTCATGAGCAGAAAGATGCACGGACCCTCGGTGTTTCCACCTCAGCCGGAAGGGCTCTGGCAGGCCGCGTTCAACGGCGAGCGGACCTGGCGGACCAGCACGGGCGAAGACCGGCATAGGCGAGGACTCTACACCTTCTGGAGGAGGACCGTGCCCTACCCTTCGATGGCGGCGTTCGACGCGCCCAGCCGAGAGGTCTGCCTCGTGCGCAGGTCGCGCACCAACACGCCTTTGCAATCGTTTGTGACCCTGAACGATCCTGCATTTGTTGAGTGTGCGCAGGCTCTTGCGCGGAGGATCGTTCGCGAGGGAGGCGCATCGGAGCGGGAGCGATCTCGATTTGGTTTGCGTCTCTGCCTGGGTAGGCCGGCGTCGGAAGAGCAGATTGCCAGTATTGTGTCGCTTTATCGAAGCGAGGTCGAGCGTTACAAGAAGGACGCCAAGGCCGGCGCTCGAGCTTGCGACCGAGCCGCTTGGACCATTGCCGGTCGGGATGGACCCCGCTGAGCTCGCCGCATGGACCACGATTTCCAATATATTACTCAACCTCGACTCGGTTTTGACAAAAGGCTGAGGTCATGGATCCCAATCACCAATTCATGCTGGCTCGCACCCGCCGAGAGTTCCTCCGCAATTCGCGCGTAGGGCTTGGATCGCTTGCGTTGGCGGGGTTCTTGGGCTTGAACAAGCCCTCGGCAGGGTCCGACGGCGCGGCGGCCGCCGGAAACCCAAACGCGCCCAGACCGCCTCACTTCCTGCCCAAAGCGAAGCGCGTTATTTATCTTCACATGTCGGGAGCTCCACCGCAACAGGATCTCTTCGACTTTAAGCCAAAGCTCAACGAGCTGCACATGCAGCCGTGTCCCGAATCTCTCTTGAAGAACGAGCGATTTGCCTTCATCAAAGGCAGGCCCAAGATGCTTGGCTCGCCGCACAAATTCGCCAAGCGTGGAAAATGTGGAACGTGGGTGAGCGACCTTCTGCCTCGGATCAGCGAGCACGTCGACGACTTGGCGATCGTAAGGTCGATGCAGACCGATCAATTCAATCACGCTCCAGCCGAACTCTTGATCTACACAGGCTCCGCCCGAAACGGCGGGGCGGCCATGGGCTCGTGGGTCACCTACGGACTTGGATCGGAGAACGAGAATCTCCCTGGCTTTGTCGTCTTGATCAGCGGCGGCACCGACCCCACAGGCGGCAAGGCGCTTTGGAGCACCAGCTTCTTGCCGACCGTCTATCAGGGCGTGCAGTGCCGCACCGTGGGAGACCCCATCCTCTACGTTTCCAACCCCAAGGGAATGTCGCGAGAGTCGCGGCGAAAAAGCCTCGACGCCCTCCGCGAGCTCAACGAAATCGAGCTCCGCGACTTTGGCGATCCGGAGACGCTCACGCGCATCAGCCAGTATGAACTGGCGTTCCGCATGCAAATGGCTGTTCCGGAGGTTATGGACGTTGGGCTCGAACCCGAGTCGATTCGAAATCTCTACGGCGCCAAGCCGGGCGCCAACTCGTTTGCCAACAACTGCTTGCTCGCCCGCCGTCTGGTCGAACGCGGAGTTCGCTACGTCCAGCTTTATGATTGGGGATGGGACTGTCACGGAACGAATCAAAGTGACGATATTGTTTCACATTTACCCGACAAGTGTAAAGAGATCGATCAACCCATAGGCGCGTTGCTGTCGGACCTGAAATTGAGAGGTCTGCTCGACGACACCTTGGTGATTTGGGGCGGGGAATTCGGGCGCACGAGCATGAACGAGGCGCGAGGAGGCTCGAGCTTTCTGGGCAGGGACCATCATCCACACTGCTTCACAATTTGGCTTGCGGGGGCGGGCGTCCGACCTGGAGTGAACCTGGGAGCGACCGACGAGCTTGGATATCACGTTACGGAAGATGCAATGTCCGTACGGGACCTTCAGGCCACGATCCTTCACTTGTTGGGCCTGGACGCATGGAAGCTTCGTTATCCTTACCAGGGTCTGCAGCAGCGGCTCATCGGGCCGGAGGGGGAAGCGAAGGTCCGCAAAGAGATCCTTGCATAGCGGAATCCCAGACTGCTCGAGAGTGATCAGCGTTTAATGAGGCTTCCCAGGAGAAACGCGACAGCGGCGGCGGCCGCGGATTCCGGTCCGAAGCCCACGATCGGAGCAATCGACGCCAGGGCCAAGCCCATGACGCACGCGATCAGATACGGCCGGGGCCTGAAGATCGAAAGCGACTTCCAAGAATAGAAAACCGAGAGTGAGAAGCGCCAGCACGACCATGGCCGCCAGTTCCAAGTATTGAGTGGGTTTCTCGATACGCGAGCGGACGACCACAAGTCCGTCTTTTCCAGACGAGGCTGCTTCGCATCGGTAGTAACGAGCAGGCCCTCGTAATCTAAGCCGAGGATCTCTCGAAGCGTCTCGAGCATCGCCAGCGGCTGCGCTTGGCAGCGGCTTTGTCTTTGTCTCGGACATTCCCGCCTGAACCCACGCCTGCTCCAAAAACTGCTCGAGCCCGGACCCCAGCGCCGCCTCTTCGACGCTGGTTCTGGCTGCCTGGATTCGCGCAAGCGCGCGAGCTCCCACGCCCGACGCCGAAGCGGATCGGGCGGCGGATCTCACCAATAATTCAAAGTTCGTCAACTCCTCCGATGTGAGACGTCGCGGATTGCTCGAGGCCGGCTGCTTCGCCTGGAAACTTGTCATCAGTCTGCGTGCTTGGTGCTCGACAACCTCCACCGAATAGAGGCCCGCGGGAAGCGTTTCGGCGGCTCGATCCGCCGGCGTGAAGCGCCAGTCTTCAGGCGCATGGACTGCAAGCAAGGTTGGCGGCGTTCGTCCGTCGCATTCCGGGGTCGGTATCCGAATTTTTCCGAGGGAGCTTGCCAGGGGATCGCGCCAGACCAAACAGATCCTGGACGCCGCCTTCTCGGCGATTGGCGTAAGCCAGCGGTTCCCGTCGATCCGGTAGGCGCGAGTTGGCTCTTGATCCACCGAAGCCCAGATCACCTCGCAACCTTCAGGAAGATTTGCCTCGAAGAAGGGGGCCGAGGCCTGGGCCAAGTCGTATACCACTTCACCAACAAGGTCGCCAACGGGACCAACGACGCATGTGGCTTCGGCTTGAGAGATCCGGATCCCTCGGGACGCCTCGCGTCGCGCCGACCTCGCGGCGGCGGCTCTGACTCGAAGCGACCAATCCTCCTTTCGAACCTCATAAGCCTTTGTGGGATTCTTATTCCAGAGGATAGTCGGTAAATCCGATATGACGATCTGGCTTTCGTCGATTGGTCGCAAGCCGCCCGCGGGTTCGCAGTCGACCGTCAGGCCGGAGGCGTTGGCCACTGCGATTTTGGTCTTCACCGTCCCGCTGCCGAGCGGGCTTATCCTGGGAAACGAAAGCGCCGACGAGCCGTTCCAAGATCGCCGGGATTGGATGCGTATTTCATAGGGCCCAAATATGGGTTTTGAAGGTTCGATTTTCCACGTCTTATTGTTGTTGAGCGAATCGATGGTTTGAATCGAGCCGGCTCCTGGACCGACGAGGGTTGCGTTTTCCGCCCAGTCCGACGGGAACTGGAGATAAATCGCGTCGAGCGAGCCGCCCTGGACGTCGTAGCGAATCGTGGCCGCCAACTCCGCCGAGTCTGGCAGCAGGGTTACCAGGCTCGTCGCTTCGACCGTGGTGCGAGGCTCGACCGTCCAGGCCACGACGCCAAGATCTCGAGGTCGGTCGATCCGATAGACCGAACGGAACGCGGCGCCCTCTGACCCGTCCTCTCCAACATCAACCTGGGGCGGTTCGAGCTCGAATCGGACTGGCGATTGGATGCTCAGCGTGCCCGGTTGGTCGTTAGCATTTGACCACATGGGCCAAAAGATTTTGGCTTTCTGCTGGAGTTCGCTTGGCTTTTCCCGAGCCAGTTTAACCGGCATCCATCCCTGGATAACAATTTCCTGCCTGGGCGCCGCGACGCCGTCGAACCAGAGGCGCAGCCGACGATTTCCATCTCGAGACCAGCACGTGAGCCCCCTGGCTTCGACCGATTTGACGCGGAAATCTTCGGGGATTTCGACGTCGACGTCGAACGACCTGCCAGCCTGATTTTCGAGGACCGTAGCCGATCGCACCTCAATCCTGCCGACGCCCAACTCGAGAGCCACCTCGCTGCGCGTCGTCCGACCGAACGGCGCAGGACCAACGGGCGCGGAGACCTTGGGAGCTCCCACGAATCGCATCACTCCGGAAAGCGCCAACTCCTCCGGCAGTTCCCCCCAGGCGGCGACAAAAGCGTCTTCAGAGATCGGGTTCGATCCCTCGGCTTGCGGCAGACCCCCTACCCAGTCTCCAGGCCTCCTGAAACCGAGTTCACCGCTGAATCGAGCAACCCCTATCGGTTCGAACAACGGAAGTTGGCGGTCGTGCGACAAATCTCCTCCGCCCGAGCGCTGTTCTCCAGGCAGCGATCGCCACAGGTCCAGACTGATGGTGATCGGCAAGTCCGGAGTCGGGGAGGGTTCGACTCGAGCAGTCCAAAGAGATCCCTTGCGTGAAGAATCGATCATGCCTGGCGCCAAGGCGGATCGAACGATCAATCCTTCCTCCAAGCGAATCCTGATCAACGAAAGCATGCCTGAATTGCGATACGTAAGCCTTCCTCGCAACCGATCTCCCGCGGGCTCGGCGTCCCAGAGCAAGAGGGCCTCGACGCTTGGCCCTTCCGGTTTGGCCTTGGCGAGATCAGATTTCCCCTCTCTTCCGTTCCACCACTCGACGATGATTTCCTCCGCTCTTCCCAGGTCGATCCGCCGAGCTCCGGAGATTGGCTTCTCCTCGAGGGCGCCCTGCGCCGTGGGAATGGTGGACCAGGTCGCGGCGTCGGCGTCGATCGCGACCTTGGCCCGGGCGCGGGATTGACGTTGAAGTGCGTCCGGCTTCGCCCGTCGATCGTCCGAACGGGAATCCATCTCTGAACTTCCAGAGCATGCCTGCCAACGCCGGGAACCGCTATCCTGGCGGTCTCGCCCCCCGGCTCGATCTTCACCGGAGCGGGCCTGCCGTCGACGGTCGCCGATACGTCTCTGGCGCGATCGATCGGTATGAACCAATCGCCCTTGTCTTCGACGCACTCTAATTCGAGATGTGTAATAACCTTAAGTTCATTCATGTCTCTATTCGAAAGACCAACGAGCTGGTGCATCGCTTCGTGGCAAACGACTGGCGGTGCATTGGTCGATTCCGCGGTGTTGGCCAGTTCGCTCAAGAGCTCGAAGTCCTTCAGTTTGATCACAACCCGGTCGCCCGGCTTTTCTGGGTCGGGCTCGCCTTCGTAAGGAAAAACCGCGACCACGACCCTACCGGTCCGTCGGGTCGAGCCTTCCTCGGGCGACTGACCGCTTTCCACGCGAGAGTTGGGAGCTGGTCGATCCTCTGCGCGAATAAGAACGTCGGACGAAAACAGAGCGATGAAGAGCACTGCGCCTCCGGCAAGGGCGCCGCCGCCGCTCCAAGAACCCCGACCTCTGGGGCTTCCCCCCTCCGAGAGATTGCTCCCGATCGAGTTCGAACGTCGTTGTGATCGACTTGTTCTGGAGGCTCCAAGCCAATAAGCGGAACCCGCCAAGACTCCGGAGAACAGGCCTCGTGCTATGGGAGAATAGCTTGTCGGCGCCCAGACGGAGACCACGATTGCGGCGACTGACACGAGTGAGAACAAGCTGAATTTCAAAGCCGCCGAACGCCTGACGAGTAACAAAGCCGCCGCAATGACGCCAAAGGCGGCCGAAGCGCCTCGCTTCGATACATCTCCCCCGCCAGTCCAGACGAGCTGGTTCTCGGCGCCGGGCCACGCGGGCGCCTCGATTCGTGCCGAGCGACGTCGGATCGAGGACTCGTCGGTCGTCGATGTTCCATTCGCATTCGAGTGAGTGGGGATCTCGCCGAGCCAGCGATGAAGAGTCTGGTAGCGATCGAGCGAATCCTGTCCTCGGACCAGCGCCTCCGACGCACTTCGAGACCCCTCAGAAGCGTCGAGCGCTCTGGCGGCTCGCTTCGAAGTGATGAGAAAACAGTTCGATAGGTCGGCAACCTCGAGACCGAGATTGGCGAGGAGCGAGAACTTATCGACGAAGGCTTTTCGCTTTATCGAGCCAAGAGAAAGCGGTGAATCCGGACGGATTCCGATCTCGGCCAAGGCAGGTCGATCGATGATGACGGCAGTCGGACCTCCGTCGAGGATCTGCAAGAACATTCCTAATCGACCGTTCTTTTCCCACTCTCCCAAGGTTTGCGGCGTCCAATCCGAAAGAAGCCGTGCTTCTCCAGGAACCGCCGACGCGTTTTTCCATGCCCACGCTTTCCGCTGCCAAATGCTCCGCGAGGATTCGAGGCTGCTGGTTGCTTTGCCTTGGTCGGAGAAAGCAGAGGGAGATTCGAGCGGACTTTCCCACGTATAGGTCAAGCAAGGCAACGAAAACGTCGGCCAGGTTTCGCCTGCTCGCGCCTCGCCAAACCAAGACGCCTTCGAAATCGGAAGTGTAGGCGTGGAGTAAACCATCTCGACCAGGCGCGTCGGGCCGCCTGTTCGATTTGAAGCCAAGTCGATGACGTAAGCCCGACCGCTTAACGCCGGAGCAATCTGTCGACCGTCGACTTCGAAGCGTTGGAGCGTGCTTCCCAAGGGTGGGACCACGCTCAGCTCCTTGGCCGTCCCACGTTCGATGATGAGTCCGAGCCGCTCCTCTCCGCGAGCTTCGGTGGAGTGATGGGAGGAGAGCACCGCCTCGACAATCACTCCTCCAGCAGATCCGTTTTCAAGTGGGCTCGTGCGGAGTTCGAGAGAAGTCTCGTGCGAGCCCACGGCGAACGCGTACGCAAGCCTTGAAGAAGACGAATGGGACCCTCCGAGCTTGGCCGTCGTCGTTTGCGAGGACGGCCAAGCACTCGAGGCGGATCGTGCCACGTCGGCATCGAGGGAAAGCAGTCCAGTCGAGCGGGCTGAGGTGCGTATCGCGGGATCGACCTCCACCAGCACCAGGCCCGTGTTTTCCATCGAGCGAGGCAGCTTGACGATCGGCAGTTTGCCCTCACCCGTCCATGCGAGCGAAAACCGCGTTGAAACCTCGAACTCTCCGCTCGTCAACGGCGGCGGCTCGATGGTCCAGGCTTGACCGCCGGCGGTTAGTCCAAAGTCGGCATGGTGGTCCGGATCGATCCGTCGGGAAGGCAAAGGAACTCCTGTTCCCCGCGCCATGACCCACGTCGGATCGTGGTCCAACGATTCCGAATCGATCCCAATCGGAAAGGTTTTCGCTCCGGGCTCGACCCCTGATAAACGGATTCGAATATCCACATCGATTCTGCCTTCTCGAACGTTCAAACTCGAGAGCGTCCTCGCGGCAAGCCGCGGCTTGGCGAAAGAGAGATCGATCTGGGCCTTGGCGTCGTCTTCGAGCCAGCGCCAAGCCAAGGCGGCAGCGGCCAGTGGCTCCTGTGCGAGGGAAACTCCAGGATCCAACCAGCACACGCCACGCGCCAGAGTCGGCTCGACCACGAGACCTTTTTCGGTTTGAAGCGTCCAGACTTCGTCGATCATGCGCACCGAGCCGGCTCGAACCCTCGGCAACGATATGCTCCCAAGCCCCCCGAGACCCGTCGCGGACGCGCTCAGATCGACGACGAGAGGTTTCGACCCCTGCACGCGCATCGATGCCAATTGGACCAACGTCCCGCCCCCCTGCCTCGGATCCGCCTGCCAAAGGACCGATTGTTGGTTCTCATGTAGAGTAATTTGTTCAACGACCCAGCCTTCGGGCAGTTCGATCGAAGGCGAGTAGGCGTTCGACCGATTGACGATCCAGGAGATCGTTGCCAAGAACGTGGGCCGGCGGGATGGGGATATTCGAACAATTCCGCTGATGGCGGCAGAAGCGTCGGTAAGCGGCCTTCCTAGCTCGAGCTCGGCGACGGATCGGGGCGACGAAGGCTCGAAAACCACGAGAAGTCCGGTTGTCGGCAGGCCCGCGGAATCGTCGGGACGCGCGGGGACTCGCCTGGCGGAAATCTCCTTCAATCCGACGAGAGTCCGCTCGGGAGCGATCCTGACGATGGTCTTGCCGTTGGTCCAGGTCGCGTTTCGCAGACGGGCCGAGGGCACGCTCCATTTTCCTTCCGAGGGCGCCCTGGCGACTCCTCGAATCGTCACGGGCGTTGGACCGGAAACGTCGGCCGCCAGGCGGATTTTCAGCAGCGGCAGGCTGTTCTCGGTGTAGGCCTGAAACGCCAGGACGGCGGGACCGGAGACGTCGACCAAGTCGAGACCTTGATCGAGCTCGACGACAAGCCCCCTCGGCCCCGACGCGCCTGGATCGATCGTCCAATCGGCAACCCAACGAGCGATCGAGTCGTCCAGGTCGATCCGCGTCGGCCCGCCGACCCACACCCGCGCTGGGGTCGGATTGGGCAGCACCGATTCCAATTCACGAAGCCGAATCGTCGTCGCGCCTCCCGAGCCCTGGAATTTCCAGAGCCTGGGCGCCGGCGTTCCTGCTCTTGGATCACTCGATGTTCGGCCCGATTCGCTTTCGAGCGGACCTAGGCGGGAGCCTTCCGGCCCCTCGGGCTCGAATTGTGCAGGCAGGTTGAGCGACAACAGACTTGGGTCGACCCTGGGCAATCCAAACTGAAAGGATCGGCCGTCGGCGCCAGGTTTGGGCCTCTCTCGCCACGAAAAATGGACCGAGCGTTGTCCTTCAAAATCGATCCAGGCGAAGATTCGTCCGTCGGAGGTCGAGACCAGAGGCGAATCGTCAATTCCAGCGGCCCGCGGCCGATCGACGACAATCGCGGGGCTCCAGGGCGCCATCGCGAGCACTTGTGGAACCGGAGAGTCGTTCTCAACGACGAGTTCCGTCTCCCCCTCGAGGAGGCCCTCTTTCCACCAAGCGCCTGTGATTGGCCCGTAAGAGTCTGGGACCTCTTCTGGTCGATCGTTTTCGCTCTTCCGCGTTGGCCTTCTCCACGAGCGATTCAAACTGCTCGCGGGAAAGCCCGTGCAACTCGGCGCCGCGAGGAAATACTTCGGCCGCTCTCTCCGCCGGAACGCGCGAGCCGCACCACTTCCGGCGGCGCAGCCCCCAACAGCGGCAGACAAATCGCCAGGATCGCTAGACCAAAACGTTTATTGAGAATATTATGGAGCAATTTAAACGTTCGTATGTTATATGTGAGAAGCCGTCTCTCCCGCAGTCGGGGTGGGCGTTCCGGCGCCGAGGGACGTTCGACCGTGGACCCGGGCCGCGCTCGTATTTGAGTGGAGTCTTCTGAACCGACGATCACCGGCTTGGAAGAAGGTCTCGAGCCTCCCAGCCTGCTCGAGTCGGCCGGCCTGCCGCTGAGCATTGGAGACCATCGCACCGCGTGTTCCAACAGCCAGGAGACTGCGGTCAGGAAGCATCCCAGGACCGACGCCTGTGCAATGGCGACCGCGAGGTTGGCCTCGAGCACGCCGATGAAGACGAAGGCGACCACGGCCAAGCCCGCGAGCACCCACCTCGCCGAGGGCCTCACGACCAGTAGCGACAAGCCAAGCAACAAGCTGAGTCCGGAGCAACCTCCCACGAGAATCCAGCGAGGCGCCGTTTGAAGCTCGAGGTCGGTTGGTTGGCCCAATCGACTAAACACGTGTCGACGCGTAATCGCCTTGTTTTCCTCGGAGTATGGGGTGAGCGATAAAGCTTCGGCCGCGGGCGCGCCGGCCCAACTGATCAGTTCAGCCTCGCTTGCCGAGGCCGATCTCACGAAACCAAGTGAGTCCCATCGCCAGCGGTTCTCGTCGTCCCATCCTTTCGGAGACCCAAGGACCGAAATGCCGCGCGGCAGCCGCGCCTCCCAGAGAGTCTGCTCGACCACGGCGTCTCCCAGAAGTTTCGGCGGCCGGTAAGTCGAACCCCCCTTGGCCGCGGGAGTCCGGTAGGAAATCCCAACCGTCGTTTTGCCGGTCGCCGCGGATTGCGGAAATCGGACCCGTTTCCGAGGGCCCGAGCCCTTCTCCGAAGGCAACGTCTCGACGGCGTCCAGCGGTTCGCCTCCCACCCACACTCGCTCGCAGATCGACCCTGGGGGCAGCTCGAAAGAAACCTCTCCGTCGCGAGACTCGAGCTGAAACCACGCGGTCTCGCGCAAGGTTGTATCGTTTCCACGTATCGTTCGAATGAAGAGCCGACTTGCAATCACTTTCGGCAGCTTCGAAAGCGATCGAGCCGAGACGGCCAATTCACAGTCCGAGGCGCCTTCGGAAGCACCAAGGAGCGCCAACCGGGGAGCCGGCGCGCTGTCGCTGTTCGACGAATCGGAGGGGCCTTCGTCGACCGGCCCGACCGCCGTCCAACCCCCGCCCTTGGGTTTGATCGATATCGCAGGGTCGGCTGAGACCTCCATCCGAGGCGGGCTCGCGCCCCCTTCGAGAACCCGGATGATCGGGATTTTGATCCGCTTTGCGGGCTCTGGCGCAAGCGATGGATCGATCGGAAGTCGATAACGAAACCGGAGCCGAACCGAGTCGGCGACTTCTCGACTGAGGCTTAGCCGAAAACGTGTGCTTGCGTCTGGATCCTTACCCAAGGGCTGGAAACCCGCCACGTCGACCCCCTCCAACTCCCATGATCCCAAGATGGAATCAGGCACTGAAACGTCGAGCCGTGATAGGAGCCCATGGTTGACCTGGCAAGTCGTTTCCTGTCGTACGTCGACTCGTTGGCGCGAGATCACGGCGCGAACGACCGTCGAATGATGCAAGGTTCTGGGAAGGACCGAGGTCGTCAGCGGAAGCATCGACGCGGCGCCATCGAATCGCAGCCAAAGGACGCGCTCCGGATCTCTCGTCTTCCTACCCGGAAAGAGCGAGGCAGGCCAAGCCGGCGCGAGTTCGATCCGCGCTTTCGAGAATTCTCCGCTCAGTCGCGCGTCGGAGGAATCTAGCTCGACAAGCAGGTTCGGAGGCTTTGGGAAGACGCGAATCCAACCTCCGGACGAGGCGACGTTTCGAGGTGCGAAGATCGAGACCGAGGCTCGGTCCGCGACCGGCAGCTTTTGGCGCCCGACGATGTGAATCGAAAACTGGCCTTCGGATCGCGCCTTGGCGGAAAGCCTAACCAACAAAACTCGCGTGTCAGCGTTCGCGTTGGGCAGGCCCGCGCCCTCGATCTCGGGATGCCACTGGGCCGACTCCACAGCCTCGTCAGGCCCGACCGAATCGAGCTCGACGCCTTTTGGCAACGTCATCGAGACCTCGAAAACCTCTCCTCTGGCCACGCGATAGTTCAGCCAAGAATCCACCGTGGCGGCCCCCGCTTCGACCATGACCTCGGTTTGTGCTTCAACCGTGGTCCAAGGCGCCGTGGGCTCGACTCGCAAAGCCAGTTCGAAAGGCTGTTCATTGAAGTGGTAGGCGAGTACGGAGGTCTTGGCCCCCTTGTCGTTGGAAGCGGGGGGCGGATCCGCCTGGCGGATTCCTCTTCCAGGAGAGCCAGAAATCCAAATTTGGTCGCGCGCCTTGATTGTCAGCGAACCCGCCTGGGAAACGGCGTTCGTCGCCGGAAAGCCATGAAACACAAAACGAGACGCAGTCTCGCCCTGAGCACGTTTGTGCAAAGGCCTGCGAATGGACATCGAGAGTCGTCGAGGCGCCCCCGGTCTCAGCGGATCGGGAAGCGGGATCGTCAGTTTGGTTCCTTCGAGAGGCCGCTTGCCCTCCGTGGCTTGAGGTTGTTCGTCGAGCAGAACCGAGCTGACCTCGTCGCCCGACTCGAGCAAGAACTCGAGGCTCCGAAAGATGCCTCGCTCGGCTCGAAGCTCCCAGTCGCACCGGGCCCACAGATTTTGGGAATCGATCTCCAGCGCCACATTGCCTTCGAGTGCGGCCAAAGGAGAGATCTGGATGTTCGAATCGGCCTCGAGCCGCCAAGTGAGCTCGAGCAGCGCTCGAGGCGTGAGGTGCGCCGAGAGCCTGGTCCGTTTACCCGAATCGATGGGTTCCCTCGCAAGATCCCGGGCGCCCGCGACAGCCTCCGCCACCGTGCCAGGGACGTCGATCGAGACATGCGTCGAAGGCGATTCAGGTATTGCGATCTCGACGCGCTCGCCTTCCGCTGTCGGCTTGAGCGAGGTCAACAAACGAACTTGAATCCGATGCGATCCCTTTCCCCTCAGCTCGACCTCCCAGCCCGCGGCTTGAGCGACCCCCGCGTTGGCTGGTCCTTGGGGTTCGGCTCGGCCGCCCATCGTCGCTCGATTCCTTAGCGGCAGCTCCTTATCGCCCTCCCTCACGCTCGAGAGCGTCTGCCCGTCCAGCCCGATCGACGCCCAAACGGGACCGTCTTCATTCAAATCAATTCCATAATCGATGGAAAGATCTGCGAGCTCGTCTTTGACCGAACCTTTGGCGGCGATCGATTGGACGAGCGCGGTCGGCTCGGCTGGTTTGTGATTTGCAAGCCCCGATCGGGCAAGGAGTTTGGCGTACTCGGCGCCCGACATCAGGACGAAATCGGGTGATTTCAGACGGCTCCAGATGGCGTCAAGGGACGCTGGAGTCGTGAAGAGGAAAACCGGCGGTTTGGTCTCGTCAGTCTCGACGATGTGCGTGGTCGCCCTTGCGGTCGAGCCGCCGACGGGAGAGCTCTCGGACCCCAACGCCCTGTCGGTTTTGGGGCCGTTTGGTTCCATCCCGGCCCGTTCCTGGGGCTTGTCGCGAGTCTGCACTTCCTGCGCGAACGCCGGCTTGGCCGAGTCGTAAAAGATCGTCGCGGCTGCCAAGATCAGCGCATAGGGAATGCTGCGAAAGTGCGAAAGGTGCAAGCCCAGGATCCCCGCCAAGGTGCGTAACCAAAGCGGCCGCTCGATCGATGCGACCGCTTTATTTTAACACGCCGCCGCCGGGCTCGCCAATTCGAGGCCAAGCTTCCTCGACCGCAGCAACCGCCTCTGCATGCAATTTGCCGTTGCTGGCGAGCAATTCAGGGCGATCGATAACGAATGGATTCCCCGAGAGATTGGTCACCACCCCCCCTGCCTCGAGAACCAACAACACTCCAGCGGCGACATCCCACGAGTGCACGGATGTTGCGTAGCACAGGTCGAAGCTTCCCGAGGCCAGCATTGCCAAGTTCCAAGCCGAGGATCCTGTGCGGCGGACTCCGTGAGTCCCCGTCGAGAATCGTCCCATGATGGCCATTTGTCGCTCCGCCTCGCTCCCAAAGGCGGTCGGCATGCCCGCGGCAGTGAGAGAATCGCGCATCCGGGCCGCCTTGCTGACCGAAATCGCATTGCCGTTCTCCCTCGCTCCGCATCCCAAAGCGGCGGAGAAGGTCCTGCCCAGAGCTGGCGCGTGGACGACTCCCGCGATCAAGCGGTCGTCCCGCTCGAGGGCGATCGATACGCACCAAGGGTCAAGCGAATGTGCATAATTCACGGTCCCGTCGAGGGGGTCGACAAGCCAGCGATAGGGGCTTCTTCGCTCCTGGGCGGGCTTTTCCTCTCCCAGGAAGTCGTGATCGGGGAACGCGCCGAGCAGCAGCTCCTCGATCAACTTCTGGCTGGCAAGGTCGGCCTCGGTGACAAGATCTTGGGGCGCCTTCTCGTGCGCCAGACGCGCCGGTAGCAACTAAGCAGAAGCTCGCCCGCGCTTCTGGCCGCATTCAATGCCGCTTCCAGGTAGATCCGCGCATCTTCCGCCAACTCTGGCTCCTTACAACCCGACCCTGACGGTCGGAAAAAGTTCTCCGGTCAGAAAAAGTTTAACGTTGCCGCAGCTTACGGGCGATACAGGGAATGGAGAACTCCGAGAAGACCTTCTTGAAACGCCTGCTCGAGTTCTCACCAAGACGGCTGACACAACCAAGAGACCACAACGGGAGGCGAAGCCATGTTTGTATGGGAAGTTCTTGCGCATCGTCTCCGCCTAGAAGGATGGAACGTCTGGCGGACGACCTATCGCGACGACGACGGGACAAAGCATCTCATTCATCTGGAGCGGGCCGGCGAGGAATCGACGGGGACCGGGCCCACGCTCACCGAGGCGATTGCGGAAGCCATCCGCAAGAGCCGTAAAATTCGTATAGAACCTGGTTCGGATCAACCGCCCAGGCCGCATCTGGTCCTCGAAAGGCATGCGACCGCGCATGCGCTTGGCTGACCAAACCTGCGAGGCGCCGGTCGGCGGCGCCTCGCATCGTTCAACCGCTTCGCTCGCACCCGGACGCGACGTCTTACTCCTCGGATCGAGCCGCGACCGGCTTCAGTTCCCCACGAGTACGAAGGTCTTTCCAGGCCTGTAGTCCATCGCCATCGGGCTTGTCTGGGTTGTAACCGAGCGAATCCCTCCGTGTCAGATACATCAAATTCTCGAGTGCAAGCTCGCGAATTCCAAGGTCGGCGTCCTCGAGGTACCCAACAAGTCGTGCATAAGTGTTGGGATCTTGCGCTTCTTTGTTTGAGTAGCCGCTGATCAGTTTTTCGGCGGTGGCTGTGCGCTGGTCTCCCAGAGCTTGTTTCAACTTTTCACTGAGCGTCGCTCCCGCCTGAGTATTCTGCTTGATCAGCTCCCTCAGCGTGGCAACCGCAGCCTTTCGGGACGATGGGTCCCCAGGTTTCGAAAGCGCTGAGACGACCAGATCGTACTCGCCCAGCATCGCCAGACCCTGGATGGCGGATTCGCGGATCTCCCGCCGCTGGTCGTCCATGGCTTCGGCAAGGCTGGCGACCACGGGGGCGTCGGGTTTGACCGCCTTCGAAAGGTCGTCCGCAAGCTCTTGATCGAGCGGGCCAAGCTTCGACTCCGCGAACGTCTCGGGCAGTTCCCCGCCCCTCAGAGGCGCAAGACTGTTGGGAGCAGTCAACTGAAGCATCGACTGGGGTCGAATCTTGGTTTCCTTGCCTCGATGCCGGATCGCGGCGCCCCCCTCCCCTGAGTAAACCGAAAGCTCGTGGAAGATGTCGCTTTGGCCCATGGGCCGAATGTTTCTGCGCTCGAGCCCAAGAACAGCCGCGCTGATCGGGGCGACGTCGATCGATTCCCCGCCGAAACGGACCGATAGAGGTTTTATCGGTGCGCCCTCTTGAACAGCGACTTTTCCGAGATCGAACTCGATTCGACCGATCGAGGTTTTGTCCTTCCCCGCGACGATCGTTCCAGCAAAAGGCCCAATCAACGTCACGCGCGAATTAGCCCATTGCAGGACGTGTCGAGAATGTGCCAGGGCCGCCAGTCGATCGCCTTCTTGAATGACCGATTTCACGCCGAGCCGTTCCCAATCTTTCTTGATCTTGGAGTAACGCAGCAAGACTCCGTCTGACTGATCGATGGTCGCCACAGAGCCCAACGCGGGCATCGGAGGCGCTGGCGGAACGTCCTTAGCCGCGTCTTCCTTCTCGGCATCGGAGTCGGCTTTCTCGTTCGCCCCCTCGCCTGGTTTCTCCATATCCGAATCCTTGGCTGAGCCGGCGCTATCGGCGTCGGCCGCCTTGGCGATCGAATTGGGGTCGAGCTCTGGTTTGATGGGCTCTGGAGTCGCCCTGCTCAGTTGCTTGGTCAGAGGTTGGAACCGAATGCTCGATCCCTGATCGAGCGCCAGGGTCAGCCATACCGAAACCCCCAAGAGCAGCAGAAGTCCCAAGATCGCCGCGACGGGCGCCAGCCCCTTGGTCCATCGAGAAGGCTCCGGAGCCGGAGGAAGCCAGGGTGCGATCGGTTGGGTCACCGGACCCTCGTGTTCCGTCATCTCCCCATTTGAGGAACGCTTCTCGCGCTTGACCAATGCCTCTCGCCTGTACATCCTCTGCTTGGCGTCGGCGGGCACCTTCGCTTTCTGCCCCAGCATGCTCAAGACCTGATGGGCCGCTGCCACTTCTGCAAGGTGCACGTCCGAAGTCAGGAACTTCTTTTCGAGCTCGGTCACCTGATCCTGCGGCAGTTCGTTATCGAGATAGGCCGCCACCAGGTTCGGGTCGAGGGCGTCCGAACCTCCCGATCCGGGCACCGCGAGCCTCCTCCGCCGCGTCACGCTGCGGATCCTATCCACCAGCTCCTTGGCGTAGGGGCTCTCGTTGACCTTCTTGCCAATTTCCCGGACTTCCGCCGGCGGCAGTGTATCGTCGAGCCAAGCCAAAAGCGTCCGCAGCGTCAGATTCATCTCGCCCCCCTCAAACCTCGCCCGAGTCCTTGATGCTCGAGAGCCTCAATACGAGTGAGCCCTCTTCTCTTATCTGTGGGGTTTCGAGTCGAAATCCGTCGAACTCAGATCAAGGATTTCTCAAATTTTTCGATACCCACTCCCCGTGCTGAACGTGGCGACCCGCAAAAGACCCTGGTATTCTTAAAGTGCTGCTCGAGCTTCTCGTCAGAACTCCTTTTGAGGAATAGGGATGCGATGATCTCTCAAAGCGAGCCGCGATCCGCGGCGTCCTTCGTCGGCAAGCTGACGCAAATTGTAGGCAAGGATGGGATTCTGGCGAACCACGACGAATTGGTCGTCTTCGAGTGCGACGGCTACGTCATTTCCAAGAACGCTCCCGACGTGGTGGTTTTCCCAACCTCCGCCGAGCAGGTCTCTGCCATCGTTAAACTCTGCGCCGAACACGGCGTCCCCTTCGTGCCCCGAGGCGCCGGCACAAGCCTGGCTGGTGGGACGATGGCGATCGGCGGGGGCGTGATGATCTGCCTCACCCGTATGAAACGCATACTCGAAATCAACATCCGCGACGGGTACGCAATCGTCGAGCCAGGAGTTGTGAACGTTTGGCTGACCAGGGCGCTCGCAGGCAGCGGGTTCCATTACGCCCCCGACCCTTCGAGCCAAGGCGCTTGCACCATTGGCGGGAACGTCGCGACCAACTCCGGTGGCCCTCACACTCTCAAATACGGGGTCACCGTCAACCACGTCCGGGGTGTGGAACTGGTCATGCCCGACGGCTCGATTCTCCAAGCGGGCGGGACCACCGAGGACAATCCAGGTCTCGACCTCACCGGCCTGATCGTCGGCAACGAAGGCACCTTTGGGATCGTGACAAAAGTGATCGTCAATCTCACCCGAGACCCCGAGGCTGGCAGGACCTTCTTGGCGGTTTTCGACAGCGTCGAAGCCGCGACCGAGACCGTCAGCGACGTCATCGCCGCGGGCATCGTTCCCGCAGCCCTCGAGATGCTCGACAACCTGATGATCCATGCCGTCGAGCAGGCGTTCCACTTCGGTTTCCCAACCGACGCGGGAGCCGTCTTGATCATCGAGCTCGACGGCCTCGATTGCGGCCTCGACCGCCAAGCCCAGGCTGTTACCAAAATCGTCGCAAACAGAGGCGGAACGACGCCCAAGTCGATCACGTGGCGAACCCGTAAAGAACCCGAATACGTAGCGATCTGGAAGGCCCGAAAGTCCGCGTTTGGCGCCATCGGCCGGTTGAGCCCGACGTTCTGCACTCAGGACGGCGTGGTTCCCAGGAGCAAACTTCCGCATATCCTCAGGTTTATCGAAGACGTGGGCCGGCGCTATGGGCTGAGGATCGCCAACGTTTTCCATGCAGGCGACGGCAACATCCATCCGATTTTGCTCTTCGACGAGGCTGACGCGTCCCAGGTGAAGAATGTCCTTGAAGCCAGCCACGACATCCTGGAAGAGTGCGTCAACGTCGGCGGCAGCGTGACCGGCGAGCATGGGATTGGCATCGAGAAGATCGAGTTCATGCCCCGGATGTTCACCGAGCAGGACTTGGAGGCGATGGTCTCGCTCCGCAACGTCTTCAATCCCATCGGGCTCTGTTCGCCTTCGAAGATGATCCCCACAGGGGCGGGCTGCATCGAGAAGAAGTCCCCAGGGCGGCACGCCCCGGCGTAAGTAATGCTTCTCCAGGACCGCGGCGGAGCAAGGCGGTCCTTAAGGGCTAAGGGGAACGAGGTTGTTCTGCGGCTACGCCGGTTTCGCCTCGATCTCATGACTCAAGTGCGCGAGAAGTCCGCTGAGGATTTTATCCCAGCCTTGGCGACCGCTTTCCAGCCATTCCGGTAGAACGCCTTCATGGGTCAGAGTCAATTCACATCCGCTCGGCAGAGGTTTGAGATCGATCGAAACCTGCGTCATCTTGATACTGAATTTTGGCACTCCGAAGGTGAAGACAAGCCTGCGCGGGCGGTCGATCTCGAGGTATTCGCCGATATGTTCGATATCGTCGCCGTCGCGGCGGGTGATGTTGAAGGAGCCGCCGAGTCGCGCGTCGACGTCCACTCGGATCAGTTTTCCGGTCGGCGTGGCGAAAAGGAACTGGCTTGCTTTCGCAGGATCGAGCCAAGCGTCGAAGACGCGCTCGATCGGGAAGGCGAAGCAACGCGTGATTACAATCGTACCGGGGTTCTCGGCCGTCATTTCCGCTCTCCTTTCTTATCGGTTTGGGGTGTTGCTTCGGCTTCAGCCTCGAGCATGTCGTCAAGGGCGTCTAGGTTTGCGCTAGGCAGTGAGCGAAGGAAACCCGGGGACCACGTCCAGAGAATATGTTCAAGCCCTGGCGGTCGACTTGCTGGTGGAAGTTCTCGCATGATGACACTCGGCGCAAACGGCGCTGACGTCTTCGTCAGTGAACGCCAACGAGTAGCTGCCTTGGCCGCAGGCCGAGCAGCAGAGCGGTTCGAACCGTTTGATCAAGGGGTTCCAGAAGACCTGGACCTTTCTCTCCGCGCATTGCGCTGAACCAAGAGCTCGACGGCCAGGACGTTCAATTCGATGCATAAAAGCGCTATAGGCTCGAGTGATGCGTCGATTTGATACCTTTCGCTCAACTCGACCAGTTTTCGATCGAGCTCGAGATTGACGGCTTTCTTGCGTGCTTTGATTTCCTCGTCGGTCGGAGGAACGGCGGTTCGACGTTTCGACGACGCCGCCTCGCGCTGGAGGGAACCATAATAGTCCCTCAGACGCTTGCGGTCGCGCTCAAGCCTGGCCTCCATGCGGCTGATGAAGCTCGAGGCGTCGGTGAGGAGCTGGAAGCGAGAAGCCTTGACGGCGCTTTCGTACGAAAGCTCTGGATTCGCGAGGCGGGAACCGCGACTGGGTTCGAGCTCGGGAAGAGAAAGAAAATCGGGGAGTTGAACGGGGGTTTGGGACGCTGAGTTGATGGTTACGTTCAATCGGGTTTCCCAAACATCCTCGGACTTCATCGAAGCGAAGAACCACCAGTCGTGGTAATCAACGCGCCTTGCCTCGGATCCACGCACGCGGACCCGCGCAGTTGTGCCAGGTGAAGGCGTCGTCCAAGGCGGCCTGAAGGTCTCCTCGTTTGAGGTAGTGATCGGGAATGTGAAAGCTTCCCACCCTCGCGACCATTGAATCGAGGACCACTTGGGCGAGATCGAGGAACTCGGACCCGAGACTCACGCAGAGCGCCCTGGCTCTTGCCGAGGCGTGAGAGAGACGGCTTCCTCGACGCCCAAAAGTTTGGCGACGGTCCCAGGCAAGATGGCTGCGCCAGGATCGGAGGGAGCAGGCCAATCGACCAGCCCGCCGCATTCCTCGAGCATCGACACGGCGAAATTGCAGAGCTCGGATTGAGCCGATTCGGATTCGCCAAGGGTTGGGGTGGTGGAGTTGGCTCTCATTCAAAATCTTCTCCGAAGAGGGCCTCGTCGAGCTCCTTGGCCTCGAGATATTCCCTTTGCGCCGCCGAGCAGGGAATCGCCGAGCGTCTCGAACGAGCACTCGAGTTCTCGGTCGTCGCCAGCCTCGAGCCAAAGATTCAGGACGAGGGTTTCGAACTCTTCGCCTTCGTCGAGGTTGCCGAGGATCGAGCCCACCTCGCCGACGACGAGCTCGAACATCCGAATCTTCTCATGCAGGAGTTTGAGAATGCGATCTTCCAGCGAGCCCGCGGTGCAGAGGTTGAAGACGAAGACCTCTCGGGTTTGACCGATGCGATGCACTCGGCCGATGCGTTGTTCGATCTGCATCGGGTTCCAGGGGAGGTCGTAGTTCACGAGGGTGTCCGCGAATTGGAGGTTTCTGCCTTCGCCGCCGGAATCGGTGCAGAGCATCACCGATACGGTTTCGCGAAAGGCTTCGACGGCTTCGTCCTTCTGGTCGCTGGTCTGCTCCCCGGAAAACGTAACGAAGGGAATTCCTGCTTGCGCAAGCAACTGTTCGAGTCGGTGCAGGGTGCGAAGGAAATTGACGAACACCAGGATCTTGTGTCCTTGGCTTTGGTGAATGAGCTCCAGCAGGCGGTCGTCTTTGGCCGAGCGGTTGATTTTCCCAGCTAGTTCCAACAGTCGACGCGCGGACTCGTCGACCTCGGCGGCTCGCCTGAGCGAATGTTGGAGGGCCGCGGGATGGCTTCCCTGAGCCGCGAGCAGAGCGGAAAGCTGCATCCGGGTGAGCAGTTTATCGCCAGCCTTAGTGGGGTCGGCGATGTTGTTCTCTTGATGCGCGAAGTGGCCGCTCGCTTTCGCGCCCGCGGATTGCTCGGATCGGGAGTCGTCCAACCCGGGTCGTTTCGGCAGGCGTTCGCGTAAAAAGCAGGTTAGCTCGGAGTAGAGCCTCGCCTCTTCTTCTCCTGGTCGAGCTTGGATCGTCTGTGCGTAGCGTGGGGGAAGGTTCATCTGCACCAGGCTCCGCGTGTTGCGGATCATCACTTCTCCAAGCAACGAGCGCAGCCGCTCTCGATTTCTCGGGTCCCGTGGGTTGCCTTTGCGGATGTATTGTTTCTTGAAGTCGGCTTCGGTCCTCAGGTGTCCAGGTTCCAGCAGCGTAAGGAGGTTGTAGAGCTCGATCAGGTTGTTCTGGACAGGCGTGGCAGTGAGAAGAAACATATGCCGACGCTTGAGCGAATTGACAAGCTGCCAGTTCTTGGTCGCACGGTTTTTGCAGTGGTGCGCCTCGTCGACGATCACCAGATCCCAGTTCGCCGCGGCTGCGTGCTCGGCCCGCTTCTTGCTCTTGGCGAAGCTGAGCGAGGAAAGCACCCGATCGTTCTCGATCCAGAACTCGGGACCAGCGGCGGAATCTCCCTTTCCAGCCACCGTGAAATCCAAAGAGAACTTCTCGCGCAGCTCCTCCTCCCATTGCGAAACGAGAGGTGCGGGGACGAGAATCAGGACGCGCCGCGCCAGCCCTCGCAGCAGATACTCGCGCAAGAGCAGGCACGCCTCGATGGTCTTGCCAAGCCCAACCTCATCGGCCAAGAGCACGCGGCCGCGGAAGTGACGCAGCACCTTGCGGACCGTTTCCACTTGGTGCGGAAGCTGTTCGACCCCCTTCAACCCTTCCAGGCAAAGAAGCTGGTCGAACCTGCGCAGCAGCTTCAGGCGGGCGTGCTGGAGATGAAGCATCAGGACGCCGACGTCCGAAGTCGGCTCGCCCGACAGAGGCCCCGAGACCCGGAAGTGAATCGGTATGGTCCAAGACGGCGACCTCGCCAAAAATCCGGATGGAACGCTCAACGCGTCGCCCGATTTGGCATCTTCCATGTGCCCAGAGGTCAACACGTTTAATTTTCCTTGAGGTGTCCGTACTCGAACAATCGATGTTAATGCGGGGTGCTACGGTCTTCAAGGCGGACTCGAGAAGATCCTGAACCTAGAGCCCGGAAATCTGGAATTTCCGATTCAGTTGTGATATCCAATCGCTCGAAACCGATCTCACTCCTCGTCGTAATTCTTGATCGACCGGACCCAGATGTTTCGATAGCGAACAGGGTGGCCGTGGTCTTGGAGCACGATTGGCCCCTTGGGCCCGTGCGCGAGTATTGGCCCACCGCCCTGTAGGCCATGGCGCCGATGATCGCGGTGTGGTTGTGCAGGAGCACGCCGTTGTGCAGTACTGTCACGTACGCGGGGGTTTCGAGCGAACCGTCGCTTTTGAACTTGGGCGCTGAGAACAGAATGTCGTACGTCTGCCACTCGCCTGGCTTGCGGCATGCGTTGACCAAGGGGGGGTATTGTCCGTAGATCGCCCCTGCGTGGCCGTCGGCGTAGGTGGCGTTTTGGTAGTTGTCGAGCACCTGGATTTCGTACCTGCCAAAGATCAGGACGCCGCTGTTGCCCCTGTCTTGATCCTTGCCCCTGGGAGGGTTGGGCGCCGACCATTCGATATGGATCTGGCTGTCGCCGAATTCATCTTTGGAAACCAAGGATCCTGTGCCTCTCTGGGCGACGAATGCTCCGTCTTCGACTTTCCACTTGGCTTCGTCGCCTTTTTCGCTTTTCCATTTGCTCAAATCCTTGCCGTCGAAGAGGACGATGGCATCGGAGGGGGCCGTCCCTGGCTTCTCCTGGGTGCTGCACGTGCCGGGCTCGATGACCTTGGGGAAAGGCCTGTCGCTGTCGTGGACGTGCCACTTGCCTCCAGGCAGCATGGGCGTGTCCTTGAAGCCGACTTTGGGCCTGTCCTGGGCAGAGGATTGCGCGGAGAGGAATGTGATTGCGGCGGCGGCCGCTCCGAGAAGGCAAGCGATTCGCTTCATGGTTCAACCCTCGATCGATCGTAATCGTTTTTCTGGGAGTGCGTGGCACGACTTGCCCTGATTCTGCGCAAAGGCGAATTCGAGTCAAAGGGGCTGCAAGCAAACTCTAGCAAACGCTTTCGGGAGGTTCTCGACCGCGGCTGCGGCCGGACATAGACTATTAGAGCAGTCCTTCGGAAAGACGTCGTGCCCTCGTAACCATTTCCTTGAAACTCACAAGCGGGGATATGCTGATGAAGAGGTTTTGGCTTTCTTCGTCGATGCTTTTTGTCATAGTGTTGGGTGCGGCTGGAGGGCCCGCAGACGATAAATCGCCCGCCCCCATCGACCTTTGGCCCGGAAAACCGCCTGGAGAAACGGGGACGATCGCCGAAGAGAAGGCCACGAACAAAGGGTTCGTTTCGATCACGAACGTTTCGAAACCTACGATCACGGTCTACACGCCTTCGCCGGAGAAGCAAAACGGCGCCGCTGTGGTCGTCTGCCCCGGCGGCGGCTACAGTTTGCTCGCCTATGAACATGAAGGCACTCAAGTGGCCGAGTGGTTGAATTCGATCGGCGTGACCGCGGTGTTGCTGAAGTATCGCGTGCCTCGCAGAGAAGGCACTGCGGCCGGCGACCCGCCTCCTCAGGCGCTCATGGACGCCCAGCGCGCCATATCGCTAACGCGGTCGAAAGCCGCGGAGTGGGGGATCGATCCCAAGCGGGTGGGGATCTTGGGCTTTTCGGCCGGCGGACATCTTTCCGCCTGGGCCTCTACCAGTTTCGACAAGCGGGCTTACGAACCGGTCGACGATTCCGATAAAGCCATGCAAGGCCGGATTTTGCCGTCTTGATCTACCCGGGCGGAGTGGTGAAACGCGGGCAGACCACGCTCGCGCCTGAGATCAAGGTTACGTCGGAAACGCCGCCGACGTTCCTGGCGCACGCGGGCGACGATCCCGTCAGTGCTGAAAATAGCATTTATATGTTCTTGGAGCTACGCAAGGTAAAGGTTCCGGCGGAACTGCACATCTACAATTCCGGCGGGCATGGGTTTGGGATGCGAAAAAACGAGAAGCCGACGGCGTCTTGGCCTGATCGCTTCGCCGAGTGGATGAAGGATCGAGGCTTGCTCAAGGCTGGGCCCAAGGCCTGAGGCAGGCTCTTTGGAGCCAGGTTCTCAGCTCTTCCTGACAGCGCCTCGCTCTCAGCCCAAAGCCGCTTGGCCGCAGCTGTATCGAGCGCCGCGGGCGAGGGCTTGCTCTCCTTCGACTTCTCGAAGTACTTGCCTGTCACGTTGGCGACGTCTGGAGAGGTCGCAAGGTAAATCGACGTCTTCGCCCCGTCGGAGGATTTGAGGCCGAACAGGCTAAAGAACACTCGGGCGGGGGCAGGCAAGTTGGCGCCGAAGTTCGTCGCCACAAGCCCAGGGTGCAGGCAGTTGGCAGTGACCCCTGAACCCGCCAGGCGTTCCGCAAGCTCCTTCGTGAACAAGACGTTGGCCAGCTTGGAAAGGGAATAGACGCGAAACGCTCGATAGTTCTTGGTCGATTGAAGGTCGCGGAAATCCAGGCATTTTACCATTTTATGTGCCGTGGATGCAACGTTTACAATTCGGGCCGGGGCGCTCTTTTTGAGCAGGTCGAGCAGCCGATTGGTCACGATGAAGTAGGCCATATGGTTCAATGCAAAGGTCTTCTCGAGTCCATCGGCGGTCTCGATTCGCTTGTTGAACATCGCTCCGGCGTTGTTGACGAGCACGTCGAGCCCGGAGATTCTGCTTATGATTTCATCCGCCGCGCGATCGACCTCCGACTGAACCGACAGGTCCGCGGCGACGAATTCGAGTGCGGCGTTGCCCGTCGATTCTTGGAGAGCCTTGATCGTCGACTTGCATTTCTCGGCGCTTCGGCTGACGATCAACACCCTTGCCCCACGTTCAGCGAGGGCGCGGGCCGTCTCGAGCCCTACACCTGAGGTTGCTCCCGTAACGACGCACGTCTTATCCTTCATCGAAACTGCCGTCGCCATACCTTAGATCTCCGATGACAGAACAGCGAAAGTCGCACCCAGCGAGCTAAGCCGCTATTATGATACGCAATTCCAGGACAGGGCGCGGGCTCGAGCCTACGAAGCCGTTCAATCCGCGGCGACCGTCCTCATAACCCTTTTCGATCCGGGAGGTTCGATTGCAGAATTCAACGTCTTTCTTTTCGAAAGCCTCGAGGTGGTTTCCAGTACTATTTGCTGGAGTTTTCGGATTGATCGCGGGCGTGCTTCTCTCCAGCGGTCCCAAGACGGCCGAGGCGCGGGTTCAAAGCCAAAAGGACTCCCACGACGCCAAGAAACAGGGGCCTCGAAGCCTCAAGGCGCCGATCGAAGAGGTTTTGCACTGCCCGCTCGCATTCAAGGGCGTGCACTTGCTGAAAGACCTCCCGGAGTTTGCTCAGTACGCCTACCATTACTGTAAACCTCTCGACTCCGGGGTCGCCCAGTGCGTGCTCTACGACGGTACAGGCCCGGACGCCAAGCTCATCGGCTTGGAATACTTGGTCAGCGACGAGATCCATTCCAAGATGCCCGAGGAAGAGAAGATCTACTGGCACGATCATAAGTACGAAATCGACAGCGGCCTGCTCGACAGCCTGATCCAAGACGGCGAAGAGGAGCGCAAGACGATGGCGGGCGTGAGAACGCTTTGGGGCAAAGTCTTTCACACGTGGGCGACGGGCAAAACCTATCCCATGGGCCCGCCAAAGCTCTTCTGGTCGGTAACAGGGGAGGCTCCGTTCTTGCTTCCCGATTCCCTCAAGACCGCGCGGTAGAGATCGATCCACGGAGCAAAGCGAAGCTAGACTTACAGGATCGCGACTGCCATGCTCGTCGTCAATTCGCGCATCCAGATCCCGCCCAACGAGCTCGCGTTTGAATACGCATGCTCGGGCGGTCCTGGAGGCCAAAACGTCAATAAAGTCAGCTCCAAGGCCATCTTGCGGTGGAAGCCTGGGGAAAGTCCCAGTCTTCCGCCTGCCGTTCGGCAAAGATTTCTCCTGGCTTACGCTTCAAGGATGACCAACACCGGCGAAGTGTTGATCACATCCCAGCGAACTCGCGATCAATCCCGGAATGCATCCGACTGCCTCGAGAAGCTCAAGGCGATGATTCTCGCGGTTGCGGTTCCACCCAAACCGAGAAGACCCACCAAGCCCACCAAAGCCTCGATCGCCAGGCGAATTGCGTCGAAGTCGCACAGGTCCGACCTCAAACGCGGCCGACGCGAGCCCGGCGGCGATTGATCGGGCCTCGGTAAGATCTCCAGTCAATCGCGTAAGGCGATGGTTGGCATAGTTTTAAGGCGAGAGCTCACAGACAACTCGAACGGCTTTTCTCGACGCTTGTGCCAGCCTGCCGACACGTTCTGTTGGCGGGAGATCGGCTGTCGGAAGGTTGTTTGGGACCTGGCTCTCGAGCGAAGGCGCTCGTTTGTTCGGATTGTCTCAAGTCTGCGGGTTGGGGGTTCGACGTCATTGAAAGGGAATCGAGACGCTGGTCCGCGTTGACGGAGACAGGCACTTGGGCTATGTTCCCAGACCACATTCGTTCGGTGAGCCCAGGAAGGAACCTGGGAGTCGGGTCAAGTCGTCGGCTTCAGGAGGAGGCTCGATGCCGCTGTTGTCCGCGGCCGGTGCAGGACTCGACGTTGGCGACGACGCCGGCGCAATAGCCTTCGCACGTGGAGTGCTCAGAACCGAAGCCGATGCGATCGAACGCGTTCGGTTGCGTTTGGACGGCACGATCGCGCGCGCGGCTGAATGGATGTTGCGGTGTCACGGCAGCGTGATCGTCACAGGGATGGGGAAGGCAGGGATCATCGGCCAGAAGTTGGCAGCGACGCTTTCGTCGACAGGAACCCCCGCGTTCCCGCTCCACCCCGCCGAGGCAGTGCATGGAGACCTGGGGAGGGTCCGGTCCGGCGACGTCGTCTTGGCGCTCTCGCAAAGCGGCGAAACCGCGGAAGTCCTCCGTCTGATCCCCGCGATACGCAACCTAGGCGCTTCACTTGTCGCCATTACCGAACGATGCACGAGCACGCTTGGGCAGGCGTCGGACCTTTGCATCGAGCTGGGGCCGATCGAAGAGGCGTGCCCCCTGGGCCTGGCGCCGTCGGCAAGCTCGACGGCCTTAATGGCCGTGGGAGACGCCCTCGCCCTGCTGGTCAGTCGGCTCCGCGGGTTTACCCATACCGACTTTGCAGCCTACCATCCTGGCGGAACGCTTGGCAGACGATTAGGCAAGGTCGAGGAGATCATGCGGACCGGCCGGCAAATTCGTCTTGCCAAGCTCGACGAGACCGTCCGTCAGGTCTATTCGCGTTTGGGCGGGCCAAGCCGACGCTCGGGCGCCGTGATGGTCGTCGACCAGGTTGGCAAGCTCTCGGGCATCTTCACCGACAGCGATCTCGCCAGGCTCTTCGAACGCCATAAAGAAGAATGGATCGATAGGCCGATTAGCGAGTCGATGACCAAGAATCCGCTTTATGTGAGCATAGGATCGTCGGTTGCGGAGGCGGTCGAGGCGCTCAAGTCCCGCAAGCTGAGCGAAATCCCGGTCGTTGATCTCGAAGGCAGGCCTCTAGGCTTGGTCGACAGAACCGATCTGGACGATCTGATCCCCATGGAAAACGATCTCGAAGCATCGCTCGAGGAGTGACGAGTGACGGAGAATTCGCCAATCAACGACGAGGACGGTCGAGCGAGGCGCTGCAAGGCGATCGAGCTGTTGGTGCTCGACGTCGACGGCGTAATGACCGACGGCGGCGTCGAGATCGACGAAAAGGGTGGTGAGCGCAAGCGTTTCAACATCAAGGACGGCGCTGGAGTGGCCTTTTGGAAGTCTCAAGGCAAACGCGCTGCGATCCTCTCGGGACGCTCCGCGGCGGCCGTCAATTTTCGAGCAGAGGAGCTAGGCATCGAGCCGGTGCTTCAGGGCGTCAAGGACAAAGGTCCCGCGCTCGTCGAGCTCGCTTTTAAGCTGGGCTTCTCGCTCGAGCAGGTCGCCTACATTGGAGACGACCTGCCCGATCTGCCCGCGATGGCTGCGGCCGGTTTCTCCGCCTGCCCCGCGGACGCCGCTTCCGAAGTGAAGGCCAGGGCCCATTTCGTCAGCCAAGCCGAAGGCGGAAAAGGAGCAGTGAGAGAAACAATTGAACATATACTGAAGATCCAGAATTCTTGGAGCCGCGTGCTCTCGCGCTTCCATATCTCGAATTGATCTATTGTGACAGCACGTTGTCTTTGACGTATCGGTTCCCCTCCCCCCGTCATTTCGGACCAGGTCCGCCGGAAAGCCAAGTGTTCAAGAAGATCGCCCAGAATGTGACGACCTTCTTGATCCTGACGGGTCTCTATTTCGCTTACGCGCGTGGCTTTGTGCTGGTTCGCAGGCTAATCGGCCTGGAACCGCCGGTGCTTGTGAACCGCGAAGTGCTGCGGGCCAGAAAGTCGGCCACGGCGCTCGAAAAGACTCGATTGGCGGAGGTTGCCTTTGGAGCGGGGCACTGGTCGACCGACCCCGATCTCCCCATTTCGTACTACTACGCCGATCGGGGCTATTGGATCTACTCGAAGAAGCTCGAGAAACTGAACAACGGCCAGAGGATCTTGCTTCGTCCGTTCGCGATGATCTGGAAGTCGCGAGACAGCGAGAAGCTTCAGACCGCGGTCTCCGACGAGGCTGTGCTCGATATGGACCAGCCGCTGGGCGTCTCCAAGAAAAAGGGAGACCAGTCGGGGCACGTGGTCCACGCCAAGCTCGAGGGCAACGTCAGGCTCAGGGACAACAAGGGTACCCTCGATCCAATCGACGACCTGCGCATCGGCGACCCTCTGCCATACATCGAGTTCGACGACCGCAAGCTACAGATCTATAGCGACAAGCGCGTGGTGGTTTACGATGGAATCGAGCACAAGGTCGAAGGGACGGGCATGGTCATCGACCTGAGGCCCAACGACCCAGCCCCTCCGCCCAGGCCCGGAGTGGCCGCGGCCCCCGCGCCCAGCACGAATTCCGGATTCAACGGCGCGAAGACGATCTGGCTGAACAAAGACGTGGTCGTTTCGATCCGCGACGTCGGCGCTTCCGGAGTTTTGCCAGGCAGCACTCGCTCGCCAGGTTCGGAACCCGTGCCCCTTCGCGTCCGCAGCGACGGTCCGATGCGCATCGACTTGCCTCGTCCGCATCTCGATTCCCCAAGGCTCGTCGGCCCGCCCGCTCCCGCCGAACCGACGGTCGTCCAGTTCCAGCGAAACGTCGAGGTTCAAAGAGGCTCCAAGGAGATCGATCAGCTCAACGGCGATACGCTTCTCTTGTTGTTCCGCCAAGGCGATCCAAAGCCCAACTCGACGAACAGCACGGTCGGAAGCCTCGAGCTCCGCTGGCTCAAAGCCTCCGGTCACGCCGTTTGGCTGCAATCCCAGGCCCAAGAGATGGTCGCCAGGGGCAACGAGCTGATCTACGAGAGGCCCGGCCCCAACAAGCCCGACAAGATCTACTTCCGCAGCACCGCGACCACGAGGGTCTGGGTTGAAAAGATCAACAGGGACGTCGGTCGCAAGATCAGCTCGATCGATGCTTATCGAGCTTTTGATATCACGATCTACGACGACGGCAAGCCCGGAGGCCCGCAGTCGGTGGTGGCCAGGGGCCCTGGGATGATGGAATCCAGACCTGCACGCGATCAGGAAATCAACAGGACCGCGTCGTGGGAAGACGAATTCCAAATGATCCCGGCCGTCTTGGGCGAGCAACAACTCAAACGCATCCTCTTGAAGGGAAGGCCGCGGCTGCACGACCTTTCCCAGGGGGACCTCGAGGCTGAGGATTCAATCATCGCCTATCTCGAGCAGCTCGAGTCTCCGCCCGCGGAAGACGCTGAAGTCGTAAAGAAGAAGGGCGATCAGCCGAAGAATCAAGACAAGAAACAAAAACCCATAAGCGTCTCCGCCGAACAAGAAGCCGCCAAGCCCGACCCCAAGGCTGAAACGAAACCGCCCGCGGGCGCAATGGGCGGACCAGGCGGCAATTATCGGATCGTTCGTTTGGAAGCATACGATCATGCCCACTTGAGCAAGCCTGGGCAGGACTTGACCGCGATCGAGCGATTGACCGCTGATTTCAAGAAGCCTCCAAAGCCCGACGACGCCAAGCCGGCCGATGGCGCCGAGTCGACGGCCGACGCCAAAACGAAAGGCGAAGCCGTCGCCAAAAACGACCAAACCGACGCTTCCAAAACCGAGAAACCCGAGACCGAGCAACCGAAGCCTGAAGAACCGCCTCCGCAAAATGTTGTCGCCGTGGCGCGGAGGATCGACGCCAAGATGCTTCAGGCGGCGGGCGCCACGCAGGGAACCATCGAAACCGCCAGGCTCTACGGTGCCGTCAAGGTTCACCAGGATCCCAAGCCCAACGAGAAGAAGGGCAGCGACGTCGGCGGCGAGGCTGTGGAAATCGCCAGCCAGGGCGATGGTCTGATGCGGTTCCAGGTGCACAGACGCGACCCGCGCTCCAAGGAGCATCTCGACGACGCCGACGTCCCCCCTGCGTTTGTCGACACCAGCGACAACCGGCGCCTGGAAGGCGATTGGATCGTCGTCGACCAGAAGGCCGATAGGCTCAACGTCCCAGGCCCTGGCAAGCTGGTCATGATCACGTATAAAGACATTCTCTCGAACTCAGAGGACGATTCGAGCCAGCCGAGATCTCCAGGCGCGATCGAAGCCAAACGCGATGTGAAAGCCGACAGGACGGTCTATAAGCCGGCGTTTCCACTCGAGGGCGGAGAGGTCATCGAAGGCCAGAATCCCAACTCAAAGGCCAAGGCCGAGCCCAAGATCATTACGATTACCTGGCTCAAGGGGATGACGTTTCTGGGCAAGCCCATACTCAAAGACGGCACCAAGAGTACTGCGATCGCCCGTTTTGTTGGGACGGTCGTCGCCTCGACCGACGATTCGAGAATTGTCTGCGACGATATGGAGACCGATTTCGATCAGCCCGTTTCGTTCGCCAAGGCTGGGATTCTCTCCGGCCAGCCAGGGGCGCCGAAGCGAGCAAAGCCGATAGGCCCAGATGATCGAGCCGATGCCTCGAAAGCTGGCGAAGCCTTGAAGCCGGCCGAGCCTCCTCTGCCCAACCCAGACATCCTCCAGGTGCGCTGTCGAGGCAACGCCGACCTCCAGGCCCTTACCTACTATCCGGATCGGTCAGCGCTTGAAAACAAGCGCAGGATCACCGGCGACTTTGTGATCTACGATAAACCTTCGGGCCATTTCTGGGTTGAAGGCAAAGGCATCGTCCGATTGTACGATCGCGATAAAGGCGACCCGCTGACCAAGGGCGTCTTCGCGAACGGGGCGGGGGCGAAACCGCCTGCGGGACGAGCCCCGCAACGCGGCGCGAACGGGCCTGCTCGGAACTCCGCTCCCTCCCCTGCCCGATCAAACCAGCCCGGACGGACTCGCAGGACCTCAGCCCAACTGGGCGCCGAAGGCGGAGGTGCGAACAACCTTGCAGCAGCGGTCAGGGGCGGCGCCGAGAGAGGGGCCCAGACGCCTCAGTTGGCCCCACTCATCTTGACGCGCATCCAGTTTCAACAAGGCATGGAAGGCCGCTTTAGCTCGACCGAACGCAAGGCCAACGACAACGGACCCCGTCAGGCGGATTTCTTCGGACAAGTCGAGATGCTCCGAGCCAAGGTTGAGGATGAGGTCAAGGATCTGGACCCCGACCGAGCGCCCAGCGACCTCGTCCGGCTGACCTCCGACGTCTTGCAAGTTCTGGGCGTACCCGATACGCGACCCCGACCGGCAGGAGAAAAGGCCGAGGACGTCACCTACGCGATTGCCGTTGGAAACGCCATCGCCAATACGAACGACAAGGTGATACGCGCTGCCAAGATCACACACAGTTCCGCCACCGACATCGTTTACTGCTACCCCTCGCCTGGTGGAGAAGTGCTCATGTTCCAGCGCTATGGAAACCAGGAGCCCGCACGAAGCAGCGGCAAAATCTTGAAGTACAACACCCGAACTCGCGAGGCTGAGTGGACCGATTCTTCGAACGGCGTCTACTTCATGGAAAAGGGCGGGCGATTGGGAGACCCTGGCCCGAACATCAAGAAGCCCAAACCGCCCAAGTCCAGGCTCCGCAGGCTAACGCCGAGCGACAAGGAACGTGAATCGTTCGGCGGCAGTTGAGCGGGTTCGGGTCGATAAACGCGGATTATCGCTGCGGGAAGTCGGCATGGGGAAACGTCTTTCATGGCCAACGCTTCGGAATCGAAGGGGCTCTTGACTCGCTGGCTTTACCGGGTGCGAGACTGGCGAAGCAGGGAGATGTTCAGGGCTCTGGAAGAGCGATGTCGGGGGGATGTGCTCGACATTGGCGGCTGGGACTTCTTCCAGTCGGTCCGTGACCGCGTGGCCTTCGACTCGTGGACGACCGTGGATTTTTCGCGGGTCGGTCCGTCGAAGCTCGACGACAAACGCTTCAGACCCGTCAGAGCCGACGGCTGTCAGCTCCCGTTCGCGGGCGGATCGTTCGACACCGTCCTCAACATCCAGGTGCTCGAACACGTCTTTGAGCCGATTGCGATGGTCAACGAGCTGGCCCGAGTCTTGAAGCCTGGAGGCATTGCGATCGTTTTGGTCCCACAGACTTCGAACCTCCACATGTTGCCACATCATTACTACAACTTCACTCGTTACTGGTGCGAGGCCGCCGTCGCCCGCTCGGGTCTCGAACTCATCCGCTGGATTCCGCTTGGGGGGGCGTGGTCGACTCTCGCCTCACGCCTCGTCTACGGTCTACTCCAGGCGGCGGGTGCGACGGGCACGGTCTACCCCAAACAAAAACGCCCCTGGCTCTTTTGGGTTCTGGCCCCCTTCATGGCGATCTATGCCATAATCAGCATCCCAATCTGCCTTGTTTTCAGCCTCGCCGATATGCCCGAGGAACCGAATAATCACCTGGTCATTGCCAGGAAGCCTTGATTCCGTTGTGCAGTCAGGCACTCGTCTGCTGGGTGTCTGCGATTGCTTATTAGGCATCAGGCCTCGCATCGACGGACACCGCATCACGGTTGCTGACGTTGCCATTTGGTATGAGCGTATGGGCATGAGCCCGGACGAAATCGTTTCGACCTACCCGACCATCACCCTCTCGGATGTCCATGCGGCCCTCGCGTATTACCATGAGCACCGTGCGCGGATAGACGGCGACATCCGCGAAGGGGAAGTGGCTGTAGACAAGCAGCGAGCGGGCCAGCCGTCCATCTTCGAGAACGTCAGGAAAAGGATTGCGACTGATGCCAAGGACGATACGCTTCCACCTGGATGCGAACTGTCCGGGCGCCTTGGCCGTCGGATAGCGACGCTGCGGCATCGACGCGACGAAGGGCTCTGCTTCCGTAGTTTCGTCGCTCGGAGGGCGTTCTCAAGCTTTCGCCTGAGAACGAGGACCACTCCGGCTTCTCGAAAACGGAATCTGCCACTCACGGCACAACTCGCTGGTTTCTACTTTCCCGTGTACGCCTTGTCGAGCAGATCGATCGGGTGGACGACCTCGATCGGGCTGCCGCGTTCGCGAACCTTGGCGCGATCTGGAGGATGCAGCCGACGTTCCCGGTGGCGACGATTTCGCCGCCCGTCGCGGCGATGTTGTTCATTTTTCGAACGCCCAAACGCTCGGCCATCTCGGGCTGGGTGAGGTTGTAGGTTCCCGCTGCGCCGCAGCAGAGCTCACTCTCCTCGAGCGGGACGAGCTCCAGGCCGGGTATCATTGAGAGCAACGCACGAGGCTGTGCTCGCACGCCCTGTGCGTGGCACAAATGACACGCGTCGTGATATGTTACTTTTTTGCTAACAGAATGCTCGGGAGCTATCGGACCAGAGGCGACCAGGAATTCCGATATGTCCTTCACCTTGGCTGCAAAGCCTTCCGCGGCGGGCCTGTCGGCGGCTGGAAGCAAGTGACCATAATCTTTCAGCATCGCGCCACAGCCCGCCGCGTTGATGATCACCGCGTCGAAATCGTCGATCGGGAATGCTTTCATATTCTTACGAGCAAGTTCGATTGCTGGCGCTTCGACGCCCGAGTGGTAGTGGATGGCGCCGCAGCAGACTTGAGACTTGGGGATCACAACCTCGCAGCCGTTCCGCTGGAGCACCCGCGCCGTGGCCGCGTTGGTCTCGGGAAACATCGCATCGGCGACGCAACCCATAAAGAGAGCAACCCGGGCTCGCTTCGGTCCGTACGGCGGCAGTATCTCGGGCAGTTCGACCTTCGATCGGGAAAGCTTGGGCAGCATCGCCTGCATCCGCCTGAGCGGACCAGGCAAGAGCTTGGTCACGCCCGAGCGTTCGATCGCGTCCCACAGGCCCAGCTTTTGGAGCAGTTTCGCGGGGGCGAGGAACGCTTTGACCCTGCCCGAGTACGGGAACAGGTGCTCGAGGATCCACTTCTGAAGGATGCTCGCGCGGGCGCCGTCTCCACGGCTGTTGGCGAGTGCGACTTTAAAGGGTTCGATCAGCCGGCCGTATTTCACGCCCGATGGGCAAGCCGTCTCGCAGGCCCTGCAATCCAGGCAAAGGTCGAGATGCTTGCGAACCTCGTCAGACGCCCTCATCCGGCCGTCGACCACGTTCCGCATCAAATAAATCCTGCCCCTGGGACCGTCGTTTTCGTTCCCTGTTTCGACGTATGTGGGACAGCTTGCAGTGCATAAGCCGCAGTGGATGCATTCCTGGAAATGCTGGTAGTCGATCCGCTGGGCAAGCCAATCGAGGTCGACGCCTGCCGACGTGCTTTTGACGGTTGTGTCGGAAGCGCTCGAGGGACTTGATTCTTCGGTTTGGGTTGCGATGGCCATAACGGTTTTGGAGAGCTTGAGCGGGCGATGGTCCAAGGAGAAACGGGAGGATTTCTTTACATATTACCCACAAATCGCCCAGGGTTCATCAGGCCGTCCGGGTCGAGTGCGAGCTTGATCTTTTTCATCAACTCCCAATCGCTCCTGGGCTCTCCCCAGATCGGCAGGTCGGGCTTCCAGGCCAACGGGCACCGGTTAACAATCAGGTTTCCGTCGGCAGCGATTGCGGCTTTGCGGAGCCCTGAGAGCTCTCGAGAAAAGGCCTGGAAGTCTCCTTCAGCCCGCGTGTGCGCTCGGACAATTCCGTTGCCTGCATGCACCTGGACGGACCAGCGAGCGGGATCGAGCCGATCGACAAAACCGACGACGGCGGATTTGCGGAGGTTCGCAACCAAAGAGATTGGACCAAAGGCCGAGCTCGTGGAATGGTTCGCTTGCGAAGCCATCTGAGGAGCGTCGGCGAAGTCGGTCAGGCTTGACCAAAGAGGCTCGCACGAAACGGCCATTCTCGATTCGATCGAAAGGCCTCCTGACTGCTCATGGGAGAGCTTCTTCAATTCGCTCGAGAGCGTCTCGATTTGCCAGTCGAGTTCGTCGGAGAAGCCTTCGAAGCCGACGGCTAATACGTATTTCGAACAGGGTAGACCAAGCGGCGAGCCGACGAGCTCGGCCGCCGGCTGGTTCAGGAGCTCGAGAGCGGCGGGCCTGGTTGCGGAAAGGTTCATTGCGGCGAGCGCTTTCTCGACGAGCTCAGCCGATCCGAGCCCGGTCCAGACGAATCCTGTCGCTTCAGGAATAGGCTGAACTTTGAGAGTGGCTTGTGTGATGACGCCAAGAGTTCCCATCGAACCGGTGAGCAGTTTGGGAAAATCGTAACCCGCGACGTTTTTGACGACGCGCCCGCCCCCCTTGACGATTTCTCCGGCGGCGGTTGCGAAGCTGACGCCAATGATCCAGTCGCGGGGCCGACCCCAGCCGAAACGTCTGGGTCCGCTCGAGTTCGTGGCGAACACGCCTCCGACCGTGGCCTTGGAGGATTGGGGCGCGTCGATGGGGAGTCTCTGATGGTTCTTGGCGAGAACCGATTGAAGCTTCGCGATGGACATTCCCGCCTGAACAGTGATGGTCATGTCCGAGGCAGGGTAGTCGACCACGGCGTCAAGGCGGCCAAGGTCGAGCGCGACGCCAGGTTTGGCGGGTTTGCCGCCGTAATCAAGCGCGGTCCCGCCGCCTCTGGGATAGATCGCCAGGCCTTCGGCCGTTCGCGATCCGACTCCGCGAGCAACCTGCTCGATCGTCTCAGGCGCCATGGCGTCGACGGCCGTCTCTCCGTTGCCAATCGATAAATTCATGAACGCATGCTCATTCAAATGGCGTGAAGTTGTCGAGAATCGTCGATCGCGATGCGAGTTGCTAATCCTTCGACTCGATCTTGGGAAACAGCGGCGCCGGCTTGCCGTCGACCAGCGGCGCTGTGACGTCCCAGGTCGATCGGGCCAGGGGCGCTGCGGCGTCGGAGTAAGAGACTTCCTCCCAGGGCGTTTCGGCGGCGAAGTCGAACGCCTTGTAAAGCGTCTCCGCAGTGCTCGGCAAGAACGGTTTGATCAGGATCGAAGCCACTCGCAAAGCCTCGGCAAGGTTTGCTAGAACCGATTTGCAGGCTTCCGGGTCGGTCTTGATCAGTTTGAACGGCTGCGTCGTCTGAATGTACTTGTTGGCGGGATCGAGCACCTCGGTCCAGATGCGCTTGAGCGCGGCGTTGTACTGGAACGTTCCAACAAGCTCTGTTATCGATTGCACGAGCGACTCGAGATCAGCGCCCGCAAGCCATTCAACGGGTTCGTAGACGCTCGGCGTGGCCAGCACGCCTTCGAAATAACGGACGCACATCGAGAGACTTCGGCTGTAAAGGTTGCCCAGGTTGTTCGCAAGGTCGGCGTTGTAAACGTCGGCGAATCGCTCGAACGAGAAATCGCCGTCGCCGCCGAACGGGCATTGGCTCATGAAGTAATACCGAAACGCCTCGGCGGAGAATCGACCGACGATGTCCATCGGTTCGACCACGTTGCCCAGGCTCTTGCTGATCTTTTGGACCTCGCCGGTCTCCTCGTCCTTGCGATAGACGAATCCATGGCCAAAGACGTGACGCGGCAGCGGCAGACCAGCCGACATCAGCATCGCGGGCCAAAGCGCGCAGTGGAACCGGGTGATGTCTTTGCCAATCACATGATAATTGGCTGGCCAAAGGCTTCTGAATCGGCCTTCATCGCCGCCGTAGCCGATCGCCGTAATGTAGTTCAAAAGGGCGTCGAACCAGACGTAGATCGTTTGGTCCGGGTCGAACGGTACGGGAATTCCCCAGGTAAAGCCCTTGCGGCTAATCGAAACGTCTTGAAGCCCGGATTCCACCAAGCTGACGATCTCGTTCTTGCGAATTTCCGGCTGGATGAAGTCGGGATGCTCGGCGTAATGCGCCAGCAGGCGGTCGGCAAAGGCGCTGAAGCGGAAGAAATAGTTTTCCTCCTCGACCGAGCGAAGGGCCAGGTTGGGGTGGTTCGGACAACGGCCGTTTTCGATTTCCTTCTCGGTTTTGAAAGCTTCGCACCCGTCGCAATAGAGCCCCTTATAGGCCTTTTTATAGATGTCGCCGGCGTCGTACACCGCTTGTATGAACTTTTGGCAGCCGAGGTGGTGCCTGGTCTGGCTGGTCTGGATGAAATCGTCGTTGGAGATCTCCAGAGACTTCCAGACTTCTTGGAACTGGCGGGCCATGTCGTCGACGTAGGTCTTGGGCTCGAGGCCAAGCCGCTCGGCGGCCTGAGAGACTTTGATCGTGTTCTCGTCGTTGCCCATCAAGAAGTGGACGTCGCAGCCTTCCATGCGCCGAAACCGAGCCTGGACGTCGGCGCCAATCTTCTCGAACGCCGTGCCGATGTGCGGGCGACTGTTGGGGTAGTCGATCGCAGTCGTGATAAAAAATCCGGGCTTGGGGGAAGCCGACATCATGTTCACCCTGACGAGACAATTCACCTGCTGGCGGCAATCAAAAGGGCCGATTCATCGCCGCGCCTGCCGCTCCAACCTAATGAGATGGAGCCCAACTATCGGCCCTGGGTTCGATGACGTCATCATAACACGAAGTCCAGGTTCGAGAGCGCTGCGGAACACGAACCATGGGTTCGACGCTCGAGCTCAGGGAAGTGGTTTCGTGCTCAATTGTTGCGTGTCGCCAGCGGAAGCTCGCGTTTGCGATAAACGCCGACCGCGGCGGCAGAGGCGATCATCATCGCGGCGATGCTTAGCATACCGGGCTCGGGGACAATCGTTTGGCCCTGGGGTGGACTGATCGGCGGCGATGTCGGCGGAGTTGTGGTCGGAGTACCTGGATTCGGGATCGAGGGCGTCGTAACTGTCACTGGGACAAGATTTTGCTCGGCGAGAAGCCTGCCCAGCCTTGGATGGTAGTAATCGAAACGCGTGGGGTCGAGGCTTTGCCGCCAATGCAAGTACTCGACGAAAGGAGTTTGGGGCAAAACACCCTTACTCACATCGACTCGGAGTGCTTCTGGAATATGGGGGTGTTCACCGAAGAGCTTGAACCAGGCCGAGTTGCGCCAACCCGGCGGATTCTCTGCCGGGAAGTGAATTTCGCCTCGCATCGAGCTCGCATGCAAGGACGTTCCGCTCGCGCAGAGAGAGAGGGCAATCACCAGGCGCCTGAGCCAGGGCCCTCGAGGACTCCGAGACGTTCGAAAATCGCAGTCAGAACGCATAGGTTCACCGAGCGTATTTGCGGTTGGGCTCGAGAAGGGAAGTGATGGGCCCGAAAAACCGCTTTATTCTCAGAATGGAATCGGTTGTGACGATGGCACGGCTTGAAGGAATTATGCAACCCGTCAACCGGGTTTTGAGGTCTCATTCCCGAAAGCATCGACTTGAGGAATCCGAAAACCGAAAACGCGATCGGACATGGTCGATCGACCACGAAGAGGTCAACAACCTAAGGTTGTTGTATCCGAAACGTGATGATGAAGCGGATTTTAGGGAAGGAAAGGACTGCCTGTGAGCAGGCATAAAACGCTATATTACGTGGTATGTCAAGTCGGGCTGCCGTCTCTGCCTCTTTCGATCAATTAATCTGGTCCCATAACGGAGAGTCGATCATGCTTGGAAAAGCCCGTTTTCGGTTACTCGTGGGTGCTCTTTTCGCATTCACCGTCTGGGCTGAACCGTGCGGCGCCCAAGCGATCGGTCCTTTTGGTGGTATTCCAGGGCCTGGCGGAATGCCCATGAATGGTACGCCTGGCGGTTTTTCGCCTTTCAACGCGGGTATGGCCAATCCTAGGCAGCAAAGACAGCAAGGTCAAAACGGCCGCCAAAATGGCCAACAGAACCGTGGTCAAGGCCGAGGAGGTCCCGGCGGCGGTTTTCAGATGTTCACCGAGCCGGCGATGATCATCAACAATCCGGCGGTTCAAGAAGAGCTCAAGCTCACCGACAAGCAAAAGACCTTGCTCAAAGATCTGCAAACGAAGATGGACAACGCCCGTCGCGCGATGATGCCGCAGCGTGGACAGAACGGCGGCGGAGGTGCGAATCAGGGTGGACGTGGCAACCGCGGCGGCAATAACGGTGGCGGCAACAATGGCGGCGGAGGGCAAGGCGGTTTCGACTTCGCCGCAATGCGCGAGCAGATGGATCTGATGCGTGCGGAGCAGGAAGCTTCCCTCACTAAAATCCTAACGAAGGCTCAGCAGAGCCGCGTCATCCAAATCGCGGTGCAAATGGACGGGCCTCGAGGCTTCGTGCGTCCTTACGTCGTCGAGAAAATCAACCTCGACGAAGAACAAGTCGCATCCATCCAAGCTGTTTTGCAGGAATTCCAAACTCAGCAACGTGAGCTTCGCCAGGCCCAATTCGCCAATATGCCCGCGGGCGCCAACGGTCGACCCGATCGGCAGCAAATGGAGGCTTACCGGGCGAGCGATGAGGGCAAAGCACAGATGGCGAAGAACCAGACCGCTCAGGAGAAGCTCACCAAGCAAGCCTTCACCGCCATTAAGAAGCTGCTCTACCCCCAACAGTCGAAGGCCTATAGTTCCCTTGTTGGAAAGCCTTTCGATTTGACCAAACTCCAGAACGGCCCTGGAGGGCCACCCTGGATGAATCGCGGTGGACCCGGCGGCCCAGGCGGGCCCGGTGGTCCTGGCGGCAACCGTAATCGAGCCGGCAACAATCAGGACCAAGCCGATGCCGTCCAAAGCCCAGGCAATGGCGGCGCCAATACGGCCAAGGCTGCTCCCAAGGCTGATGATTCAGCCCCAGCGACGAAGAAGACCGCAAAGTCGGCGTTGCGTGCGAACCGCAACATCGACGAAGACAACTGAGAATTCCTAGCTATTCCAAAAGAAGGCGAGCCCTGTCCTTGTGATTGGGCTCGCCTTCGCGCTTTTGAGCCCCAAGCGTATAACACCGGTCTCCAATCGCAAGATTCAGGACCGAAGTTTGGGGATCCGCCATGAAAGCCAAGCAAGAGCCTTCCATTCGACGTCGAATCCTGACGCCAATTGTATTTTCCGGCATACTCGCCTATCTCCCTTGCTTCGCCCTACAAGCGTTCGGGCAGTTGCCCTCTAGCTCCAGTCCACCGGCAAGTCCTTCGGCTGCGGATCGAAAGCCTCTCCCCGATAGTCGGCTTGGCATCCGGACCGCACCGATCCTTTTGTTGACACGACCGGACGTTCAGGCCGAGTTGAAGCTCACCGCCGAACAGATCGACGAAGCTGAGAAGGAAATCAGCCGCCTTTACAGCGAGGCAGCCGCGCTCAAGGGCAAGTCGGAGTCCGAAGCCGTGACTCTGAGGCGCGCCATCGACGAGCTCGAGTTTCGCTGGATTCAGCAGAACCTCGAGGATATCCAGAGGGAGCGTCTGGCCCAGGTTGAGCTTTGGTGGGAGGGCACGTCTGCGTTGATTTCCAGGCCCTGGCTTGCTGAGAAGCTCGGGCTCACCGAGACTCAGCGCAAAGAACTCGAGAAAGCCGTGGTTGAGCGCGACCAAGATCGTAAGAAACGCGGCTTCGATATCGAGGCCGAAAAGAAACTCCGCAAGGTTGGGCTCGCATTGCTCACGCCCGACCAAAAAGAACGCTTACACGCAGTGCTCGGGGCGCCTTTTGATCCATTGATCAACCTGCCGAAGTGAAGTCCCAGGTTCTGGTGGACTCCGTGGAGAGCGCGGTTGCAGAACCAAGCACTTTGACAAATCCAGGCTCTGTGCGGATGGGATCGAAGTCGACTTCAGAAGTCGCGAGCTCAACCATGGCAGGCTGGAGCCTGAGAGCCTCCCCCAGTTCCAATAGAGCTCTCTCGCGATTGCCGGCAATGCTCCAGTAACAGGCGAGGTTGTACCGGATGAGAGCGATGGCCGGGTCACGTCGTTTGATCCGCTCGAGAGCGTCGATGGCCTGAGCGAGCTTATGAGTCCGCTTGTAGCACCAACCAAGCGCTACAGCGGTGTCCACATCGTCCGGTCGAATGGACGCTGCTCGTTCCAGACATTCCGAAGCTTCTCGATAGCGTTCGAGGGTTCGAAGAGCCTCACCCTCGAGGTAACTGGCGTGGAAACTGTACCGTCCCCAATCCTTGCGTTCCCGAACGATTTCGATGGCTCGAAGCGGAAGGCCAAGAACGAGATAGCCCTCTGCTCGATTGAGGCGCCGCAAATCGCGATCGTACGTGATGCGAGACATGCCTTGATCGCCCCTCCTACCGAGCACTTAACCGATCATAAATCCTATCATGCAGTCGAGCGTACGAATAGTGCGGGGGCCAAAATGCCGCCCACCGCGAGCTGATACGTCAAAGTCTACGGTTGGCGCCCAAGTCGCCCCCCTTGCCGCTTTGAACCTGGCTGAGAAGGTTGTCCCGATATCGGGATTCCTCACGCGTGAGCCACCTCTCGGTCTCCACAAAGTCTGGGATTGACAGTCCATCGGCGGTTTCGCGTGCGAGGGCCTCTCCCCTGAGACCGATTCCCTCGCGATTGTGCAGCCGTTCGAGCCAGCGAGAGGGGATTTCTGCTTCCCCAAAATAGGCTCCCGCAAGCGCCCCAACGATCGCTCCGGCGCTGTCGGTGTCGCCGCCGAGATTGATGGTTTCGACGATGGCGTCCTCGAACGATTCCGCCGTGAGGAAAATCAGCAAGCAGGTCGGGATGCAAGCGGGAGGAAAGCCCTGGCTTGCTCGTTTGCAGGTCGGCTCGGCGCCAAGCCTGTTGGCTTCCTCGACGATCTGGGCGAACGCCGCTTCTCGAGGAGCTTCAAGGAGCGATTCGGTCCGAGCCACCGCTCGCGACATCGCGTGGAGGTAGGGCTCAATGGATTGCGCGAGGTGTCCATACTCGGCGGCGATTCGGAGTTCGGTCTTATACAAATCGGCGGCGACTCGCAGCAGCAGGCTTGGCTCGCGGCGGGCGCCGGCGGCAATCCGCCTCAGGCAATGGGCCACGGCCATCGCGCCAGCGAGACTGCGGACGTCGCGGTGGGTCATGAGGCTTGCGGCCATGACCGCTTCGAACATCGCCTCGGGCTTGCCGGCGAAGTATACGGCGATCGGCGCGATTCGCATCGCGGCGCCAATCCCGGCGGAAAGCTGGCCTGTCTTGTCGGGGGCGACGCCCCGTTCCAACTCCGCCAAAACAAGGTGAAAGCTTCGACCTAGGCCCCTATGCGCCCCCATGTAGGTGTTCTTTGGATGCGACAAAGCGAGATAAAGCTCGGAAAGTCGGTTCGCATCGAGGCTGCGCCGCTCGAGCAAGACGTCGGCGATCGCGAGAGCCTGTTGCGTGTCGTCGGTGTAAAGACCTGGGAGCCGCCATCTGTAGGGTTTCTTCTTCCAAGCCAGCGTGCCGTCGACATAATCGACAACTGTCTTATAGTGGTTGGCTATTTGCAGCGCGCTGAGACCCTCCAGAGGGCCTCCCAAGGCGTCTCCAACCGCCATGCCCAATAGGCAACCCCTTGCGCGCCGAATTCGTGTCGTTACGGGCATCTTGGCCTTGCTCCTTCGGGACTCGCTTTAGCAGCAAATCCCCTGATTCGAAATTTCGAACGAACTTAACCATGTCCTAGCACGAAGCAAAAGGTTTTTTCTCAAACCGGACCGTTTCCTACTCCCGCCAGACCTGCTGCAACGACGTTGGAGCGTGAACCACCCTAAACTTACGATCAAACGTCGCCGGGCCATTTTTTTTTTGTTCGCTCGACCGCGTCTTGATCGAAACAGAGGCGGCGGACGCCCAACGCAGTTCCCAGGATTTTCGTCAAACAACCCCTACGACATACGAATGATTAGTAGCCGCGACGGTCTGCACTGAAGTGTAACTCATTTCGGTTCGCGGAGCCGAGTTCTCTTTGGCTCTCGAGCCGACTCCCCTGCCCAAGATATCGGCCGACTTGAATTCACTCGAAGAGCCGCAACGAACGGCTTACGACCCTACTTCATCCGTCCGAGTCAGCAGAAGCGGTCGGACGCGATTCACCGACGTTCGGGATTGTGACGGTCGAAACTCGTCAAAAAAGCCCTAGCAGATTTCGAATATACGGATTCGACTCGGGTGTCAGATCTTGACGCATACGCTCGGGGGGTATTCTGCCGCAATCCCGATCCACACCATTTCCTTATCTTAGCCAAGACCGCCCTCTCCGGCGATGCGAAGAGCTCGAAGGCCCCTCGCTGGCGGATTTCGACCAAATGCAAACGGGTGATCCACGTGGGGGAACAGGCGGTCGAAGGCCCAGGCGGCGCGGCGTATTCCTCGTCGCCGAGGATCTGGAAGCGCGCACGCTGATGGCCTCCAGCTCGCTATTGCAACCTTCTGCCGCCGCGACGCCGGCGACTGTGGTTTCGATCCTCTCGGATTCGACGCCAGACTCCAAGAGCGTGACGGTCGAGTATCAAATCGCCGGCGCTGCTCTTGACCAGCCTTTTCAAATCTCCGTCGAACGCTCCGGAACGTCGAGCCCGAGCGATCCCTCGGCCAGCGTGCTGGCGGTCGCCACGATCGATCCCACCGCCCTGGACTCTACCGGCGTTCCAGCTGGCGCCGTCGGCGTGCATTCGATTTCGATCGGGATATCCGGCGGACTTTCGATCGACCCCTCGCGCGAGTATGTCGTCGCCAGCGCTTCGTCGCAGGCGTCCGACGTTCAGGTCGACGCTTCCGGAGCGTCGGCTTCGTTTCGAATCTACCTCGTGGGAGTCGTCACTCACGGGGGCTTCGAATCGATCTTCTACGGCAACAAACTGCCGCCTTGGGTGCTGCCGATGGCCAAAGGGCTTCGTGAGGCAGGTTATGATTATGTAATTCCATTCAATTGGGTTTCCAGGAGCAGCGACCCTGGCTACGCGGCCCGCGAGGGGCCCGTGTTGGCCGTCCGCATTCGCGACGTGATAGACAGCATGCCGGGTTCCGGGCCCGTCGATTTGCAGCTCATCGGCCACAGCGAGGGGAACGTCGTCGACACAGTGGCGCTCAAGCTCTTGGCCGCCAACGAGCCCGAAAAACTCAAAGAAGGTTACATCAAGGAAACGCTTTTGGATCCGTTCGCGGCGAGCAACAAGGTCTCGGTTCCCAGCTACAGTTCGCCTCCGACCACCCTGGGCAGAATCGCCAGATGGGCGATGATCAGTTACGACCACAAGGCCAACGACCCGCTCATTTACGTCCCGACAATTGTCAACGAATCCGAGGTTTATTATCAGCACACCCCGTATTTCTTAACGAAGGACGCTTACGACCGTACCTTGAATCTCTGGGGGCAAATACCCGTTCCAGGAGCGCAGACGTACTACAACCTCACGGGATTAGGCATCGGCCATACCGATGGGATCACCATCGAGGATTGGTATCTCAAAAACATTATTCCTTTAATCGAGCATCATTATCCAATTGATCCTCCGCAAGATCCGTTGTCGGCTTCGCTCAAGGCGCAGCGTTCCAGGTTCGCATAGGATCACGGCGGCAGGCGCCGCCGCGCCGGGCGCAAAATCGCATTGATGGCAATTCGAGGCCTCACCGGCAGAACTCCCGTCCGAGTGGGCTCCGCGTTGGCGAACTCGGCGGGAAGCTGGAGCGTCTCGAGTCGGAAACTCGATCTCGGAACCTACCGCGTCTATACGGTCGCCACGACGCCCGCGGGGAACACCAAACCCAAAACGGTGCTGCTGAACATGGTTCGGTTGGGCCTGACCAAGCTCCTTCCCAGGCCCCGCAGGCAAAGGCTCAAGAGCGAAGGATGATGCCGCGTCCGCGACTTCACCAGAGCCCGATCCGTTCGCTTAGAGCCCTTTGGGCCATTTCGCGGCGATCGCGGCGGCGGCCGCCTTCGAATCCGGGGCGATCTGGATGTGACAGCCCAACATCTCGTTCTTTGCCTTAGGGCCGTAGCGGACGCGCTTGGGAGGATTGGTGGGGTTCGATGGGTTGCCCGACGAGTTGTCGTAATGCGCAATTACGTGCAGTTGCGTCCCCTTGGGCAGAGCAATCGGCTCGCGGAAGTGGTAATTCCCCTGCCAATTGAAGTCCCAATCGTCGATCCACAACATGCGTTCGACCTTGCCGCTGGGAAGCACCGCCCAGAGCTTGATGCTTCGCAACAGGTAGTGCCCGTGCGGCAGCACGCTGTAGGCGTGGACGTCGGCTGGGACGGTCGCGCGGAGGCGAATGACGTGGTCGGCTTCGCCAGCGGGGATGTCGATATTCGCCGTCGATAGAGGAATGCTCTGGAACGACTGTTTCACCGGCGTCTTGGAAAAATAGAACGCCACGCTGGAGCGGTCTGTTTCCGGCTTTCCCGTTCCATGATAGTGCATCAGCAGGAGTAAATCCGAATTGCGCTTGACGATCTGGCCCAGTCCGTCGGGCGCCAGACGGGTTTCGGACCCAGGCAGCCACGCTCCCAGGCCCGGCTTGCGGATGTCGTTGCCCCCCTCGCTAAAGAACCCAGGCTCTGGGTCCAATGCGTCGCGGCGCCGGCTCTCGTCGGTGGTGTCGACGTACATTCGAGCGTGGTGAACGATCTTGCGGTTGCCGGGACGAACCTCGATCGCGGCGATATCCTGGTCGTGGTCGAGCGGAATGGGCAGAACGAAAACGCGGTAGACGTCGGCGCCAGGTGCGATGTTGGCCGCTTCGGGCATCTGCACCACCAGGTCCGGTTCGCCGAGTTTCGAGCCGGGGAAAACTCAGGGACGGGCGGTCGATCGGCTGCAACGCCCTCGGGCGCCCCAGCTTTGACCCATTGGCCGATCAGGTCGATCTCGGCTTTGCTCAGCGTCTGCTCGTCGAGGAACTCGCCAAACCCAGGGTGCGGCTTCCACGGCGGCATCCGCCACTCCGACGTAATTTCGTAGATAAACTGGGCCCGTTTCGATGCGTCCGAGTATGTCAAGAGCGGGAACGGACCCACTTGCCCTTTCCGATGGCACCCAGAGCAGCGAGTCCAAAGGATCGGAGCGATGTGCTTGTTGAACGTGATCGTCTCGTAGGTCGCGGCCGAGGTGGGACTGGCCGGGAGCGGCGTACCCTCGGCCTTTGCATAATCGAGCGGCGGTTCGCGATCGTCGATCGCCGCTTCGATCGCGTCCCTCAGCTCCCTCGTCCGCGCCCTGCCGTGACGACTGAGCCGATCGTCGATTCGACCGTGATAGATCATTCGCTTGCGAGAGTCGAGCACCACGACCTCCGGGCTCACCGACGCTCCAGATTGTGCGCGCAGCTTGCCCTCCACGTCGATCAACACCGGAAAATCGATGTGCAATTGCTTTGCGTCTTCCACGGCTTGGGGCGATTCGCCCGCGGGGTAGACGGCGCGAAAGTTGATCGGAGCGTGTTCGTACTTCACCGCGATCCTGTGCAGCTCGGACATGTACTTCCGCGCGGCTGGGCAATTAACCTCGAGAAAAACGAGGACAAGCCCGCTCGGGCCGACGTGCTCGAAAATCGACTGAGCTTTGCCTGCAGAGTCAGCCACGGTGCAGTTGTCGAGGGTCAGGATCGGACCAGGCTCGCGCGGTTCGATGCTCTGGATCTTCCAAATGATCGCATAGACCGCCAGACCGGCAAGGAGTCCAAGAGCGATCAACCGACGGATTCGCCTTCGTCGACTTCTCCAGCCGGTGCTATTCTCAGACTGAAATCCGCTCGACGGCCGAGGGGAGGTATGGGCCGGTTGCTCCACCGTCCCATCCGAAGCGACCGTCTTCATGCGACATCCCTTTCGCAAGTTCCGTTGAGCCCAAGCTTTAGGCTTATCCTAACCGATTTTAGAATCAAAGTTTAGCTCAAGTTGCTCGTGCGAACGCGCAAACCACCCAAACCCAGTGTCAGGCATTGAGAATGGGTAGGTTGCCCGGTTTAGGAAACACCCCACTAGGCATCGATCTCCCCAAAACCAAACTTGAGAGATTCGGTCGGCGTTGGTTATTGCTTACGTAAACCTGCCCATGCGTAAGACAGAAGTTTCTCCAGGAGAGGGATAGGCCTTGGGGATTTTGTCGAACGGAGGCTTTAGAAAAAGCTGACCAGATCTTGGAATGTGATCAGCACGAAGAGAACGAGCACCAAAACGACCCCTGTCCACTGGGCAGCGGCGTGAACCGATTCAGGCACGGGTCTGCCGATGATCTTTTCGATCAGCAAGAAAAAGAAGTGGCCGCCGTCGAAGGGAGTGATCGGCAAAAAGTTGAGCACAGCGAGATTCACGCTCAAGATGCCGAGGAAGTGGATCAGCGTGATGAGCCCGCCGCTGGCCGCCTCGTAGCCGTATTGGGCGATTTTGAGCGGTCCTCCCATGTTCTTGCGGCTCAATCGGTTCTGAACGAGCCCTCGCAAGCTTGCGTAAACGCTTCCGATCGAATCGACCGTGTCTTCGAACCCGCGCTCAATGGCCGGCAGAACGCCCAAAGGCGGAAGCGTCTTGCGCTCCTCGCGGAACCTCAAGCCTCTGCCTGGAAAGTACCAATCGGCGACAGGATCGGGAACCAGGAGGACTGGCGGTTTCTCGTTCAAGAACGATAAGACCACGGCCTGCCTGGGTAGAACCTGTAAAAACTCGAACGCCGCTGAAAAGTCGTCAAAGGTTCGATCCTTGGCATCGTCCTTGGCGCTGGGCCCGGCGTCGAGCTCAAACTTCTCGAACATTGGACCTGACGTTGAGCCCATGCTGTAATCAACAAATCTCAATGAGAGAAGTTTGTCGCCCTTCTTGACTCCCATTTTGTCGGCTGGGGAATCGGGCTTGACCGATGTGACCAAAGGCTCGAAGCCGTAGGCGATTCCCAACCCTGGCAGTTTCAACGGCCTGCTCTTCGAGATCAATCGCTCGAGCCAAGGCGGTTGGGCCGACGGAACCACCTTCAGCGTCTTGATCTCCATCGCCTTTGGCGCGGACGTCTTATCGGCGTCTTTTGCATCGACCTTTGCCCCGCCGATTGGCCGTTCGACTTCAAATGTCATCTCCTTGCCCGCGTTCTCGAAGCAGAGCGTGGGGAGGCGGAGCGGATCGAACTCCGTAGAGCCGTTGACCGTGACGATCCGGTCTCCCTTCAAGAAGCCTGCCTTCTCGGCTGGCGAGCCTTTGCTCACGCTGGCGATCGGCTTCATTTTCACTCGAATGCCGAAATCGACGAAGTTCGCGGCGGGCAAAGTGGCCTTTACGCGCTTGAGCGCTTTCTCCTTTTCACCGATCGTTGGCGAAGCGCTCGAATCGGCCGCCTTCTTCTCCTTGCGCTCGAAGACGACGTCGATGGGCTCCGATGCGTGTTTGGCCAGGATCGCGTTGTAGTCTTGAATCGACTCGATCGGCTCGAGCGTTCCGCCCGAGGGCCCTGCCTCGACAATCTTGTCCTCTTCGACCAGTCCGCCCACGTCGCCGCCAAGCGGACCTTTGGATCCCGCGGGCGGGAGATAGGGATCGCCTTTGCTCGTCTGGGTGTCGAGGCTGGGCACGATGCCGATGGTGGGCATCTGCTGGTCGGCGCCGATCTCGGGCTCGACCACGATCTCGATCGGCTTCTCCTGGCCAGGCCGATGAATCTGCAGCTTGACCTTGCTGCCGGCGCCGCTGAGCGCCACGCGCGATTTGAGATCGAGGAAATCGACCTGCGTTTTGCCGTCGATCGAGATGATCTCGTCGCCGGGCTCGAGGCCGGCCTCGAACGCGGGAGAACCCGAAACCACTCCTCCCAAGCGTGCAGGGATCTCAATGGCGCCTTTGCTATAATAAATGATGAAGCAAAGCATGCCGAAGATCAAGTTCATGATCACGCCCGCGGAGATGATCGACATCCGTTGGCCTACCGACTTGTTCTGATAAGACCTGGGATCCGAAGACTTCTCGGCCTCCTCGCCGTCCCCCTCCCCCAGCATCTTGACGAATCCGCCCAGCGGCAGCGCAGCCAATGCGTAGACCGTCTCGCCCCTCTGAAATTGGAAGATCGAAGGGCCAAAGCCGATCGAGAATTTCTCGACCTTCACGCCGTTGGCCTTAGCAAGCAAAAAGTGCCCGAGCTCGTGAATGAAAATCACGAAGCCAAGCCCGAACGCCGCCATCGCGATGTTGAACACCGAGCCTAGGATCGCCAACGGTCTACCTCCAGCCTCGCCCAGGCGTCGACCCTCTTCAGGTCTTCAATCGTCGGGCAAACATCGAACCGATGAGAATCAAGCACAGACCTGCACACTCTGCTAATGTCCACGAACCTCAGCGATCCATGCAAAAAACGAGCGACGGCGGCCTCATTGGCCGCGTTGAGCGCCGCCCCGGCCGTTCCGCCCCGGCGCGCGACCTCGAAGCCAAGCCCAAGCGCTGGGAACGTTTCATGGTCGGGCGGCTCGAACCTCAACTCCCAAACCTTGCTCCAATCGAGCGTGGGGCAACCGCCTCGGATACGATCAGGGTACGTCAAAGCGTACTGGATCGGCAACCGCATATCCGGCGGTGAAAGCTGCGCGATCGCACTGCCATCCACGAATTCCACAATCGAATGGACGATGCTCTCGGGATGCACCACCACCTCGATCTGGCTGGGCTCGAGATCGAAAAGCCAGCGCACCTCGATCACCTCGAGCGCCTTGTTCATCAACGTGGCCGAATCGATCGAGATCTTCTTCCCCATCCTCCAAGTCGGATGTTGAAGCGCTTCCTCAGGCGTCACATTCTCCAGCTCCCGCCTGCCCCTGCCGCGGAACGGACCTCCCGATGAGGTGAGGACGACCTTTTTGACCTCCCCTGCCTTTCCCGATCGCAGAGCCTGAAAAATTGCCGAATGCTCGCTGTCGACCGGCAGAATCGGAGCTCCTTTGCGCCTCGAAAGCTCCATCACGAGCGACCCGCCGACAACCAGACTCTCTTTGTTTGCCAGGGCGACCGTCTTGCCTGCATCGAGCGCTGCCCACGTGGCTTCCAACCCGGCAGCGCCCACAATCGCCGAGAGCACAATGTCCGCCTCGGGATCTTGCGCCAAAGCCACGATCGCGTCTCGACCGAACGACGCCTTCACGTCCAGATCCGCAAGATTCGCAATCAACCTCTCGGCATCGGCGTTCTCGGCGAGCGCCACACGCTTCGGGCGCGTGGGTTCGAACCTGCTCGGCCAGCAGCTCCCAACTCGAATTCGCAGCCAATCCGTGAAGCTCGAGCCTCGAGCCGGAATCGTCGGCGATCACTTTGAGCGCGCTTCGACCGATCGACCCAGTCGATCCCAAAATGACGACGCGCTCTCGGCTTGGACCTCGGCGGTCCACTCTCGGCTTCAGGATCGATTGCCGGCTTTTCGATGGGGTTCGAGCAGGTTTGGGTCGGCGTGGAAATCATCGTTTGAAATGTCAGACGGCCGACCTTTGGTGGAGCGTCAAGCGGGCAATCGCAACCCGTTCAAGAAGGCAGGATTGTACGACCACGCCCCCTCGGCGACAAGCCGGGCCGAAGTCTGACTGAGGAGCGGCGTCGGGCATGACTTACACCGCGAGTCAGTTTTGGGGGCTATGAACTGCCCGCGATCGCGAACAGAGGCTTGAAACTGGGTCTATGCTATTTGTCCGAAGTCACGATATGCGCCTCGCCATGCCCGCTCGACGCTTCCGGGTTGCCCCGATTCTCGAGTCGTCATGTACCCTCCGGTTAGATCGTCCCCTTCAATCACTTCTTATACATGACGTCCGGAAAATCGACTTGGGCCTGTTTGAACTGTTCCTCCCACTCATCTTTCCAGCCGAACGCTTTCTTGGCCTGGGTACGAACGTCTTTGCCAGCGGCGCCGCACATGAAATGGAGGAACTCGCCCCAGTTCATCCGCCGTGTGTATCGCTGGCGAACTCCGTCGCGCTCGGGCTCCTTCGGAAAACGCTCCGCCGTGAGTCTGAAGAACTTTGCCATCAGTTGCTCGCGGCCATGGTCGCGCCAGAGCGGGTGGAAGAAGTCGCGGAACCAGTGCGCGTTGCGTTTGGGAAAATTGTCGGATTGCTGCGAGAATTTGCGAGAAACCCGCTGGGCGTGCTTGTCGAGTTTGAGAGCTGTGTAAAGATCGTACTGGTAGAGCTCGATCCACTTGCTGTCCTTCCAGACGTCGAAGCCCGGCGACTCGTGTACGTCGTGGTTTGCGCCTTCGACGATATGGCCGATCTCGTGGCTTGGCATGTCCAACATCGACGCATCCCACGAATTCGCGCCGCAGTCGATGACGTTGCGGTTGTCGTGTGTCCGGTCAAAGTACGTCGACGGATGCCCGCCGCCGTACTTGCCCTTGTGGAAGACGGCGTAAAGCCTGCCGTCGGGCCCGAAGCTTCCGTAGGTCGTCTTGGTGTACTGCCAGGCCTTGGTGAGGAACGGTTCGATCCAATCCAGAGTCTCTTTCGGCATGTCGTCGTCGAAGTAGATCGCCACGTCTTCGTTCGAAGCCACCAGCTTGACGACTTGCTCGTGCTCGAACCAATGCTCCTTCCAAGTTTTCGGCGGCTCGGGGGATTTGGCTGGGTCCTGCGATTCGAAGCCCGACGAATGATCGATCGAGGCGCCGAAAAAGACGGCGGCGACAGTCAAGACAAGTGAGAGTCGTTCGATTTTCATGACCAAGGACCCATAATGGAGATCGGCGGACAAATGGGATCGCCTCATCGAAATCGTTTGGGATGTACGTAGTTGCAACTCGGATATGAGGCCTTTTTTTCGGTGAAAGTAGTACTCTGGAGTGTTAAAATCAAAACAGGTACCTTCAGGAACAAATGCAATTGCCGCTCGATCCCGAAGGTTGACCATTGCCTCACTCGTCCGGGTAGAGGGCTCTGCTTAAGTATGTCCCAATTAGCCGAATTACTTCATCGATAGTCCGAGCTCGACGCGGTAGAGCAAAAGAAATTCGTTCGACAGATATCGAGGCTGCAATGGCCTTATTTCCGTCGGAAGCTAGGGGTTTGCGCGGGCGACCATCCCTCGATTATCAAAACCCCTGGGGTTTGCGGCGCCGAGGCTCGATTGATTCGAACGAGTATACCCGTGTGGGCGCTCGTGCGCATGAGGGAGCTCGGCTTTTCGGAAGCCGACTTGCTGACCAACTATCCCAGACTCGAGGCCCTAGACCTTGTCGAGGCGTGGTCTTACGCCGATCATTATCAGGAAGAAATCCATAAGGCGATCAAGGACAATGAAGAAGACTAATCATGGCTCGCTTCTCGATCAGACGAGCTCTCGCCCGAAGGCCCCCCTTGCATAGAGAATCCGACCCGCCAGAAAGATTATTAAGAATAGAAGAAACCAAACTGCAAAAAAGCAATCAGCCCATTGCAGCGACAAACGCATTGATTTATTATGGCGATAGTTGGCGGCTTTTCGCCTGATGATACCGCAAAGTGTTACCGAATCGAGGTCGATCCGATGGCTACGGAAGCCCAAGTTGCTGCAAATGCAAGAAACTGTAGGAAATCCACAGGGCCGAAAACGCGCGAAGGCAAAGCGCGAGCGTCGAAAAACGCTATGAAACACGGCCTTCGGTCCGAAGACCCGGTACTCCAAACTCTCGAAGACGAGTCCGAATGGCTCGTCCATTTGCAAACGTACATTGAGGATGCACAACCGGTCGGAGACGTCGAGTTCAAGCTGGCCGAGAAGGCGGCGATGTGTCTTTGGAAGCAAGCCAGAGTTGAATTGATGATGGCTTACGCACAGGACCGTCAGATCACCCAGTCTTCGTCCCCGCCGATCGTGGAAGAGGCCGTTCCTGCCGCCGAGCGCGATCAATTACGAGACAACTGGCTTGGGATCGACCTTTCCACGACTTCGCTCGACTCGCTCCAGCGCTACTACAACGCGTTCGAAGCAGGCTTCTTTCGCGCCTATCGCGAGCTCGAGAAACGCCGGATCGAGCGCAAGAAGGACGCCCAACGCGAACAAAACCTCGACATCCTGCGCTGGAAGGCCAGCCTCACTGCACCCAAAACGCCGACGCTTGCGATGATCGTGAGTGATTTCGAAAGCAAATACGACGACGATCTCGAATTCCTGCTCATAGAGGAGCTTCTCAATCCGCTCGAACGCGAGGCAGCCCTCCAGGTCCAAACAGATCGGCTCCGCGAGCAAAGATTGGCAGAGTACAGGGCTAGGATCACTGCCGAAGCTTCCGCCCCGGCCGCGAAATTGGCTTTGAATGGTCAGAGCGCTGTCGCAGCCCCAGCCGCCGGACTCCTCCCTCCTCATTCGCTGGCCGCGAAATTGGCTTCGTTTGGTCAGGAGACGCAAATGTCTTCCTTCGCAGAGACTTACGGCGAGTTAAACGGCCTGGGATGGGACCCTTTGCGCCCGAATTCCACGCCCGAGGCGGTTTCTCGTAGAGGCGATGCCCTGTCGTCGCCGTCAGTTCCGGCCTTGGCAGGCTTCGCCAGCGAAGCAGGAGGCTAGGCACAGGGGCCTACCCCTCCAAATCGGAGCCCAAAAGTGAAGGCTCTGCTCCGATCCCCGCGCTTTGGGCCGCGACCCAAACGAAAAAATCTCCGAACCGGCGACAAAAGATTTGACCTGGCCCAGGACGTGCAGTATCATGAGCGTTTTATCGACCAATTCGGCCACTCGCGAGCTTGGGCCACGGTCGATCGAGTGCTTCTGATTCGAGGTACCTCGTTGATTCTCGATCATCGAACGATAGCATCCGCCAGTCTCTATGCAGGCTGGTTTGGACCTTCGCCCTCAATGACGATATGCGCGCTGGAAGACCGCCAATTTGGCGCACGCCGGTACGCAGAACAACTGGTTATGCAAAGGCATGAGCATCCGGGCGATTTACGAAGATTGAGTTGATTTATGTGACCAAGCGTTCGGGTTGGACCTGAACCTCGGATCTGATTCGTAACGCCGCCAGACGGGCAAGGGCGGCGGCGACCAATCGGCTAAATCGGATTCCGCACTCGACCCGAAGCAGCCGAGTTTGAATTTCTGGCCTTTGTGATCTTGCTGGGACTCTCAGAAAAAACCAAGGAGCGTGCGTCGTGAGCATGGGCGAAAGTGCCTACGATCGTATCAACGATTACGCAGCCGTCAAAATTGGGCTTGCCAGTCCTTACGACATCAGGAGCTGGTCTTTCGGCGAAGTGAAGAAGCCGGAGACCATCAACTACCGCACCTATCGTCCTGAAAAGGACGGGCTCTTCTGCGAGCGCATCTTCGGGCCCGAGAAAGATTGGGAGTGCGCCTGCGGCAAGTACCGCGGCATGAAGTTCAAGGGCATGATCTGCGACCGCTGCGGCGTCAAGGTCACGCACTCGCGCGTTCGACGCAAGCGCATGGGCCATATCGAGCTCGCGGCGCCCGTCGTCCATATCTGGTTTTTCAAGGCCATGCCCAGTCGACTGGGAACGCTGCTCGACATGCGCCACCAGTTCCCTCGAGCGCATCATCTACTTTCAGGACTACGTCGTCTCCGACCCTGGCGACACCCCGCTCAAGGAGCGCCAGCTTCTTACCGAGGAAGATTTCCGCAAGGCTCGCGAACAATATGGAGATTCGTTCCAGGCCGATATGGGCGCCGAGGCCGTCCGCAAGCTGTTGGGGAGGCTCGACCTGGTGTCGCTCTCGAAGACCCTTCGAGCCGACTTGACCGAGACCAACAGCAAGCAGAAAACCAAGGACCTGACCAAGCGGCTCAAGGTTGTCGAAGCGCTGCGCGACAGCGACAACAGGCCCGAGTGGATGGTTCTCGAGTGCATCCCGGTCATTCCGCCAGACCTGCGGCCTTTGGTCCTCTTGGACTCGGGCAATTTCGCCACCAGCGATTTGAACGACCTCTATCGCCGGATCATCAACCGCAACAACCGGCTCAAGAAGCTGGTCGACTTGAACGCGCCCGAAGTGATCATCCGCAACGAAAAGCGGATGCTCCAGCAGGCAGTGGATGCGCTCTTCGACAACAACCGTTGCCGAAGGCCCGTGTTGGGGTCGAGCAACCGTCCGCTCAAGTCGCTCACCGACATGATCAAAGGCAAGCAGGGCAGGTTCCGCGAGAACCTCCTGGGCAAACGCGTCGACTACTCGGCCAGGTCGGTCATCGTGGTCGGTCCCGAGCTCAGGCTGCACCAGTGCGGCCTTCCCAAGAAGATCGCGCTCGAGCTGTTCCAACCTTTCATCATCCGCAGGCTCAAAGAACTGGGCCATGCCGATACGATCAAGAGCACAAGAAGATGCTCGAGCGGAAGGTCGAGGAGGTATGGGACATCCTCGAGGAGGTCATCCACAACCACCCTGTCCTTTTGAACCGGGCGCCCACGCTGCATAGGATGGGCATTCAGGCTTTCGAGCCCGTGCTCGTCGAAGGCAACGCCATTCGTATCCACCCGCTGGTGTGCAAGGGGTTCAACGCCGACTTCGACGGCGACCAGATGGCAGTGCACTTGCCGCTTTCGATCGAGGCGCAGGTCGAGGCGATGACGCTGATGATGTCCACCAACAACATCTTTAGCCCTGCCAACGGCAGCCCAATCATTAGTCCGACCCAAGACATCGTCATGGGCTCGTACTACCTCACGGTGTCGCGCCCAGGCGAGCCTGGCGAGGGGATGATCTTCGCCTCGCCAAACGAGGTGTTCATGGCCTTCAGCCAGCGCAAGGTCGGCGTGCACGCGATGATCAAACTGCGTTTGCCAGGCCATAAGAAACTGAAGGGGGACGGCGAGAAGGAGTTTTCGCCTGGCATGGTCGTCAAGACGACCGTCGGCAGGGTGGTCTTCAACGACATCTTGCACCCCAAGATGCCCTACTACAACTTGGCATTGGGCCAGAAGCAGCTCCAGAGCATCATCGCCGATTGCTATCAGCTTTTGGGCAGGGCTCAGACGATCAACCTGTTGGACGACATGAAAGACCTCGGCTTCCGCGAGTCGACGCGGTCTGGGCTTTCGTTCGCCACCGACGATTTGAAGACCCCGCCGTCGAAGGATCAGATCTTGGCGGAAGCCGAGAAGGAAGTGTCGCTCAACAACAAGCGGTACGACCGCGGCATCATCACCGATTCCGAGCGTTACAACAAAGTCTTGGACGCGTGGACCCACGCACGCGAACGGATCACGTCCGAGATGATGGAACAGCTCAAGAACGATATGCGAAACGGCCAGGTGTATCTGAATCCGATCTTCCTGATGGCCGAATCGGGCGCCCGAGGCGGCGTCGAGCAGATCCGCCAGCTTGCCGGTATGCGAGGTCTTATGGCCAAGCCGTCGGGCAAAATCATCGAAACGCCGATCAAGGCGAACTTCCGAGAAGGGCTCTCGGTGCTCGAGTACTTCAGTTCGACGCACGGCGCCCGCAAGGGGTTGGCCGATACGGCTTTGAAGACAGCCGACTCGGGTTACCTCACTCGTAAACTGGCCGACGTCGCGCAAAACGTCGTTGTCACCATGCCCGACTGCGCGACCTCCCAGGGCATCACCAAGGGCGTCATTTATAAGGGCGAGAAGGTCGAGATCAGCTTGGCGCAGTCGATCCGCGGCCGGGTGAGCCGGGTGAACGTGGTTCACCCCGTGTCCGACGAGGTGGTCGTCCGCGAAAACGAGATGATCACGATCGAATCGGCCCGAAAGCTCGAGGAAATGCAGCTCGAGAAGATCCAGGTCCGCAGTCCGATGACTTGCGAGGCGTCGCTGGGCGTCTGCCAGTGCTGCTATGGAATGGACCTGGCCACCGGTCAGCTCGTCGAGCAAGGCATGGCGGTGGGCATCATCGCCGCCCAGTCGATCGGCGAGCCTGGCACTCAGCTTACGATGCGCACCTTCCACATTGGCGGCACGGCCGTTCACGTCATGGAGGAGAAGGACATCAAGTCCAAGCGTGAAGGCATCGTCAAGTATGTGGGCATCAACCTTGTCATCGTCGAGGACGGGAAGAAGATCGCCCTTTCGAGAAACGGCGAGATCCAGATCTTGGATCCCAAGGGCAGAGAGCTCGAGAAGTACGACGTTCCCGACGGAGCCGCGATGAAGGTCGAGGACGGCCAGCAGGTCGTGCGCGGTTCCGTGCTCTGCGAGTGGGATCCCCACAACATCCCCATTCTCGCCGAGGTCGGCGGACTCATTCGCTATTCAGACGTCGTCGAGAACGAGACGATGCGAATCGACACCGACCCATCGGGCCACGTCCGGCGTACGATCATCGAGCACAAAGGCCAGCTTCACCCGCAGATCGTCATCGAAGACGCCGAGGGTCGAATTCTCGGCTTCCACACGATTCCAGAACGTGCCAGCATCGAGGTGGCCGAGGGCAGCAGGGTGAGCGCGGGAACGCTTTTGGCCAAGACTCCGCGCGAAGGCGGCGGCACGCAGGACATCACCGGCGGACTGCCGCGCGTCACCGAGCTTTTCGAGGCGAGGAGGCCCAAGGAGCCGGCGGTCATCGCCGAAATCGACGGCCGGGTCGAGCTCCTGGAAGAGAAGCGCCGGGGCAAGCGGACCATCATCGTCAAGAACGAAAGCGGCATCGAGCGCGAACACCTGATTCCGTATGGAAAATACCTGCGGGTTCACGGTGGAGACAGGGTGAGGGCCGGCGACGCATTGGTTGAAGGTCCCTTGGTCCCGCACGACATCTTGCGGATCTCCGGAGAAGAGGCCGTCCAGCGTTATCTCCTGCGTGAGATCCAGAACGTTTATCGTTCCCAGCGCGTGGAAATCGACGACAAGCACCTGGAGATCATCGTCGGCCAGATGCTCCGGAAGGTGCGGGTCGAGTCGGTAGGCGATACGGGCCTCTTGCCCGGGTCCGTCATCGACAAATTCGAGTTCCGCGCGAAGAATCGCGAACTGGTGTCTTGCGTGAAGATCAAGGAGCCTGGAGAAAGCGATTTCCGTTCGGGAGACATTGTGCCTCGGGACCATTTTGACCAAGAGAACCTCCGCGTCGAGCAGGCTGGGGGCAAGAAGGCCGAGTGGACCAAGCCCAAGCCGGCCGCGGCCAGTACGCAGCTTTTGGGCATCACCAAAGCCGCTGTGCAGTCCGACAGCTTCATCTCGGCGGCGAGCTTCCAGGAGACCACCAAGGTGCTGACCGAGGCGGCGCTTGCCGGCAAAGTCGATTACCTGGTCGGGCTCAAGGAGAACGTGATCCTGGGCCACCTGATCCCGGCGGGCACGGGGTTCAAGCAGCATCTCGAGGCCGAGGTGCGGATCCATCCGGACGCTCTCGAGGAACTGGCCGAGAAGGGTCCCGGCTACAGTCGTTACCCGCGCGAAGAACCCGCGGCGTTCAAGAGTGGATCATGAGGCGTCACTTTTTGAAGTGACTTATCGTAGGAAGTTCCGCCCCCGCTCGCACGCCGAGCGGGGGCTTCTCGGTTCCTGTCCTGAAACCAAGTTTCATGCCTTTAGAAACGCCCTGGAAGCCCACCCGCGAGCAATTGGCCGCGGGGTATGGCAAGTCGGTTCCAGACGTGATCGCTCGAGATCTCGAGATCCTGTTCTGCGGGATCAACCCAGGCCTCTATTCAGGGGCGGTGAGGCGTCACTTCGCCAGGCCTGGAAACCGGTTTTGGCCTGCGCTCTTCGACTCAGGGTTTAGCGACCGCCTTCTCTCTCCGTTCGAGTCGGAGCTGCTCCTCGAGCGTGGTTGGGGGATCACAAACCTCGTGGAACGCGCCACTGCCACGGCCGACCAGCTCGAGCCAGAAGAGCTTGTCGCCGGTGTGGCTGTTCTTGCCAAGAAAGTCCGGAAATATAAGCCCGCGTGGGTGGCTGTGCTGGGCGTGACGGCCTACCGTACGGCGTTCCAGAGGCCAAAGGCGAAGATGGGAAGACAAGATGAGAAGCTCGAAGGAGCGGGCCTATGGGTGCTGCCCAATCCCAGCGGCTTGAACGCCCATTTCCAGAAAGACGACCTGGCGGTCCTGTTCACCGAGCTCAGAAGCATGGTCGAGGAGCGCTCGACGCGCGCCCGTAGGAACACCTTATAAGCAGTCTATGAATTCATAAGAGCATCGACAAGTGCATCGTTTGCCCTATCCCATCGGTAGCGCTCCGCGATCGTCCTTCCCAGCTCGGCCTTGGCTTTTCGCTCCGCGTCGCGGTCGATCAGGTTGCGGAGCGTTGATGCGATCGAGTCTTGGTCGTTGGGGTCGAAATACCAGCCCGCTGCTCCCGACACCTCGGGCAGGGCGGTCGAGTTTGCCAAAGCGACGGGGGTTCGCTGCGCCATTGCCTCGACGGCAGGGATTCCGAAGCTCTCGCAGAGCGATGGGAAGACCAATGCCAGCGATCCTTTGTAGATCGCTCTCAGGGCTTTGCCCTGGCGATATCCAGGCATGCGGACGACCGCTCTTGGATCGATCGAGCTTACCGCTTCGAGGATCGCGTCTTGCTCGGGCTTCGACCCTCCGCCAACCAAGACTAGAGCCAGCTCGCCGGTTTGGACCTCTTGGAGCCGACCGCAAGCGCGGACAAGCTTGGGAAGGTTCTTCCGGGCCTGAAAGCTCGCGACCGAGAGCAGATAAGGCAAGTCTGGAGCAAGTCCGAGATCAGCCCGAGCTTCGGCAAGCTCGGCTGGAGTCGGTTCGTCGAAGTAGAGGTCTTCCGCGGCGTTGGGCACCTGGCGAACCCTCTCGCTTACGGCTGGGAACCGATCAACAAGTTGTTGTGTGTTGTATTGCGAAACCGACAGGACGCGATCGGCTCGATCGAAGATTGCCTTCAGCGCGGCGAGCCGTCTTTCACCGCGGTTGGCGTCCTGGAGGACGTCGTGGCTGGTCACGGCGAATCGCGCGTTGCGAACTCGAGCACCGTATTCCGCTGGGCAGTAGACCCAGTCGACGGTTCCGGACCAATGCTCGATGGTCGGCGAGGCAACGTATCGCCACCAACGGAGCGCGTCTCGCGTCCGCAACGGGAGCTGGGCCTTCCTTCGCGAACCAAGGCCGTTCCAGTAGTCCAGGCCCTCCGCAACCCTCACGCGTCCGGATACGACCGAGAGCTCGACGTTGGACCTCTTCGCCAACCGCTCGAGCTGCGCGAGGGCGTGTCTGGTCACTCCGGTGGGCTCTCGGCACGCGTCCAGATCATAAAACCAGGCAATTCGCAGCTTAAGGGGGTCCTTGTACGTGTCTTACGAGCGTTACCCGTGCCGAGTTTACCCGACGATGAACCGGATGCGAAACCAACCCAGCTCCTTGCTGTACAGGCGATGCCCGAGTGCCTCAGCCTCCGTGACAACTGTCGAGCCCCCATTTCGCTCTGGCCTCGATTTGGGTTTTCGGGTTCAATCCTGCGCCGTTTTGGAATCGGAGGTCCAGAGCCCGTCTCCAGGAGGGATGCCGGCAATGTATGCACAGTCTTTCAGATATTGTTTGCCAACGCTTGGAATGCTTCTTGTCTCGGCGGCTCTGGCGAATGCTCAAACGGGCGATCCAAGGAGGAAGACCGAAGAGGAGAAACCGACGTCCGACGCATCTGCTTTGAGCCTTTTGGACCAGTCGGCAGTCGCTTATCGGGCTCTCGAAAGCTATCGCGATCAGGGCCGGCTTGTCAGCTCGATGGTCCAGAACGGCAAGCCCGTGGTTCAAAGCATGCCAGTGCCAATAAAAATGTCGCGCCCCAACAGGATCCAGTTCGAGCTCGGCGGCGATGCGACGATCGTCAGCGACGGCAAGGCCATGCTCGTGAGCCTTTCGAAATCACGTCAATACGCGTCCTGTCCGGCGCCCGACGACCTGACCTTCGAGACCTTGAAGAAGAGCCCACTGGCCTCGATGGTTTTCGGCGGGACGGGCATGCACTTCATGATGTTCTGGAACTTGATGTTCGCCCCTGACGCTCGGACGGAACTGCTAAAGCCTCATCAATCCATTGCCAAGCTGGGCAGGGAGGTGACGCTTGGAGGCAAGACCTATAAGGCTGTGGTCTTGATCTACCCAGGCCCTGACTATCGCATCCTGATCGACCCCAGGACGATGCTGGTTGGGCGCATTGAAATGATCCTGGCGAAGAACGAGCTTCAGTTGCTCGTCCCTCCAGACCAAGACGTGAAGGACGTCCAGGTCTACTGGGAGCCTGGGAAGGTATCGACCGAGAAGCTCGGCGACGATGCGTTCAAGACCGTCGGTCCAGCCGGTTTCACAAAGGTCGACGGGCTCTCCGGCTTGTTTCCCAACCTGCCCGAGACGCGTGACCCTGCCCAAGACATGCTGGGCCGAAAGATCCCAGAGCTTACGCTTACGATGTTCGACGGCCGATCGGAGACGCTGAAGCTCACCACCTCGAGCCTGTCGGGCAAGATCGTCGTCCTAAGCTTCTTTAGTACGGGATGTGAACCATGTATGATTCATCTGAACGATCTTATGGAGCTCGCCAGGAAGAACGAGGCGGATTATCGCAGGGACGTGGTCTTCGCTTCGCTCTGCATCGACCCCAAGCCCGCCAGCCAAATCGAGCAGAGGAAGTACGTCGAGGCGTGGCTCAAGTCGCGAGGCTTCGTCGCTCGAGGCGTGGTTCCTCTTTACATTGGACTGGACGAAGGGCGGATCGCCGAAAAGGTCTTCCACGCCTCGATCCATCCCACGGTCGTACTGATCGACTCCAAGGGAGTGGTCCAGGCCGTGAGTCAGGGCCTCTCGAGCGACGGCCCTGGTACCTACGAATCCCAGCTCAAGAAGCTGCTCTCTGGAGTGGCGCTCCACGACCCAGACAAGACAACGCGCAAGTGATCCAACAAACAATGCACTGGCCTCGGCGCCCCTGCAAGGCTTAAACTAGCTAATTACTGGAAGCCGCCTTGAACCGTTTATTTTCAGCCTCGCCAGCCCCGTTTTCCCGAAAGCTCCACCAATGAGAAGACACACTTTTGGATTGTTGGCCGCCGCGGCGGCGGTTCTCGCGGCCGCGGGCGCGGTTTTCGCGTGGCGTTTCCAGAAAGAAGAGGCCAAGTCGGACCCGGCCGCCGCGGCGCTCTTCGCGAGGTGGCTCAAACGTACAAGAATATGAAATCCTATTCGGACGAAGGGGAGCTGGTTCTCGAGGTGGTTGGCGCCGCCAAGACCAAACAGCAAAAGCTGCCGATTCACGTCGCTTTCGCGCGGCCGAACAAGATCAGCCTGGACTTGGACGACGTGATGGTCGCCAGCGACGGCAAAACGCTCTTGACGAGCATCGTCCCACTCAAGCGTTTTAACCAGACCGAGGCGCCCAAGGCAATCACTTTCAGGACGTTCGAGGGCGGGCCCATCGAGTCGGTTCTCTCGTCGGCTCTGGGCATGCAGAGCACGGTCCTCATGAAGCTGCTGCTGGAAGAAGACGCCGAGAAGGCGCTCCTCAAGATGTCCGGCGGAGTCGTGCTTTCAGGGCCCGACGAGAAGGTTGGGGATCAGACGCTCAAGTCCATCGTTCTGCCGCTGGAAGGCCCTGACTTCAAGATCCTGATCGATCCAAAGACCAAGCAGGTCAAGAAGGTGGAGACGGTCTTCTCGAAGGAAGAGCTCGCTTCGACTCTCGAGGCCTCGTCCGATGCGAAGGATCTCAAGCTCTATTGGACGCCCGGCAAGATCTCGACCGACTCCGTTCCCGCCGACGCTTTCGTGATCAAACCGCCCAAGGGTTTCGAGAAGATCGCTTCGCTTTCAGATCTCGTTCCCGAAGAGGACGGCCCCGGGGATGGGTTCAAGGAAGAGCTGGTTGGGAAAGCCGCCCCGGAGTTCACTGTGCAGGTTCTCGATGGGCCCGGCAAGTTGAAGAAGATCAAGAAGAGCGACCTTGCGGGCAAAGTGGTGGTCATCGACTTCTGGGCAACCTGGTGCGGGCCTTGCTTGATGGAGCTGCCTGAGATTCAGAAGTTGATGGCTCAATACGTCAAGGACAAGAAGCAAGTTGCCATTATCGCGGTCTCTCAAGACCAAGACCCTGCCGAGCTTCCAGAGGTCCGCAAGCTTGTCGAGAAGACGATGAAGGAGAACAAGCTCGAGCTCCTTCAGCCTCCCGTCGGGTTCGTGGCGCTTGACCCAACCTCGCAGGTGGGAGAGGCGTTCAAGCCCCCTGCTCTGCCCTCGCTGGTCCTGATCGATCCCAAGGGAGTGGTCCAGGCCGTACACGTCGGATTCGGCGGCGATACGATCGATAAACTCTCGGCCGAGATCGATACGCTCCTTGCTGGGGATTCACTCTTGACCAAAGACAAGAACGCCAAGAAGTAAAGCATAAGTGTCCGACTCGCGGTCGGGCGCCGTAAGAGATACTTGATTCCAGGAGGGTGAGACTTCATTGTATGGGGTCTCGCTCTCTTCTCATTTAGAGCTTCCATGCCATACAAAACTTTTTTCGCCGGCGCCCTCTTTTGCCTGGTTTTCTGGGGATCCTCGTTCGCAGCCGTGCGCGCCGACGAGCAGAGGGATCCTCCAAAGACGATCGAGGTCGAGGTCGGGGTCGTTGCGAAGACCGATCCGACGATAAGCTCCCGGGCTCCTCTCACGGTTCCGACCTCATTCGATCGATATCGCGGCGGCCTGGGAATCCTGGCGATTCTGTCAATCGCGTTTGTTATATCCACAAATAAAAAGGCTATCTCAGTCCGCGTGATGTTTTGGGGATTGTTGCTTCAGCTTGCATTCGCTCTTGTGGTGCTTCGGACGCCCTGGGGGGCCCTGGGCCTCGAGGCCGCCGCGACCGCCGTCGTGAAGGTGCTGGCCTGCTCCGACGCGGGGGCGAAGTTCGTCTTCGGCGAGAAGCTCATCGACCCAGGCGGGCCCGCGGGCTTTGTCTTCGCGTTCCGCGTTCTTCCGACGATCATTTTCGTATCGGCATTGTTCGCGGTCTTATATTATCTGCGGATCATGCAAGTGATCGTTCGTGCGTTTGCTTTCGTGATGGCGCGGCTGATGAACGCCAGCGGGGCGGAGAGCTTGAACGTCGCGGCTTCGCTCTTCTTGGGACAGACCGAGGCGCCGCTGACTATCAGACCTTACCTGCCCAGGCTCACGCGGTCGGAGCTTTTGACCGTCATGACCTCGGGCATGGCGCACGTCTCCGGCGGTGTGATGGGCGCCTATATCGGCTACGGAGTTTCCGCCAAGCACATCCTCGCCGCGGTCGTCATGACAGCCCCCGGAACAATCATGCTCTCGAAGATGATCATACCCGAAACCGAGACGCCCGAGACGTTGGGGAAGATCCGAGCGCACGACGATCGGCCCGATTCAAACATACTGGCGGCCGCCTCCAGGGGAGCCCGAGAGGGCCTTCAGCTCGCGCTCAACATCGCGGCCATGCTCATCGCGTTCGTCGCTCTTGTGGCGTTCCTGAACTTGCTGCTCTCGTTGGTCCATACCTCGATGCAACAGCTCCTTGGCTGGGTTTTGGCGCCGGCGGCTTACCTGATGGGCGTGCCCTGGAACGAAAGCGAAATCGTCGGAGGGCTGTTGGGGACGAGAACCATCCTCAACGAGATGATCGCGTTTGGAGAGCTCAAACAGCTCGGAGAGAGTCTCTCGCCTCGGTCGTTCGCGATCACGTCGTTCGCGCTTTGCGGATTCGCGAATTTGAGCTCGATCGGCATCCAGATTGGCGGAATCGGCGCCTTGGCGCCCGAGCGCAGGGACGACTTGGCCAAGCTTGGACTTCGAGCCCTTCTTGCTGGTACGCTCGCCAACTTCCTGTCGGCTTGTATCGCGGGGCTCTTAATTACATGAGTATGCAAGAGTCTATTTATGATCGAGCGGAGGCGGCCGCCGAGTCGATCCGCGGCTTAATCGGCGGGGTTAACCCGAGCGTTGGGGTAATCCTCGGCTCGGGGTTGGGCGAACTGGCCGGCCGCGTCGAAGGTCCGATTTCCGTGCCTTACGCAACGGTCCCGCATTTTCCGCCAACCAGGGTCGACGGTCACGCCGGCAATGTGATCTTGGGCAAACTCGCGGGCTCGGCCGTGGTCGTGCTCCAGGGCCGGTTCCATTACTACGAAGGGCACGAGCTCGACGTTGTGACCCTCCCTGTGCGGGTTCTCCAGAGGCTTGGCGTGCGCACGCTCGTCATCACTTCCGCGACCGGCGGAGTGAACGAAAGGCTCGAGCCAGGAGCGATCGTCTGCTTGAGCGATCACTTGAACATAATTGGTGAAAACCCACTGAGGGGGCCTTTCGACCGCCGCCTCGGCGTTCGCTTTCCGGATATGACCGAGGTCTATTCGAAACGGCTTCGGGAGCTTTCGTTCAAGTCGTCCGAATCGCTGGGATTCGAGCTGGCTTCGGGCGTTTACGCGTGCCTTCCTGGGCCAAGCTACGAAACCCCGGCTGAGATACGCATGCCTGCGCAATTTGGGCGCCGACGTCGTCGGCATGTCGACGGTCCCCGAGGCGTTGGCGGCCAGGCACGCCGGTATGGAGGTAGTCGCTTATTCCATCGTCGCGAACGCCGCGGCCGGGGTCTCGGACGTTCCGATCAGCCACGCCGACGTGCTTGCCGCGGTTTCACGTGCGGCGCCTCGAGTTGGAGACTTGATCGAGAACTTGATCGGCAAGCTGCACAAGGAATTGCTCGAAACCAAGGCGTTTTTGGGCAAAGAGGGTTCGCTCATAGCATAGCTTTCTTGACTTCCGTTTCAGAAGCGATCTCGTTACCATAAGATTCTAACTTTCGACCTTGCAAAACAAGGATCGACCTATCGAGTCCAGCACGATCGTGGACGCATTTGGGAGAGAAGCCAGAGTGTCGAAACCTCACGAGACATACCTGTTCACGAGTGAGTCTGTGTCGATGGGCCATCCCGACAAGATGGCCGATCAAATCTCCGACGGCGTCCTGGACGCCATCTTGGAGCAAGACCCGTACGCCCGAGTTGCCTGCGAGACGCTTCTGACCACCGGTTTGGTCTGTCTGGCGGGCGAGATCACCACCAAGGCGATGATCGACTACCCCAGCATCGTCCGGCGGATCGTGCGGGAGATCGGCTACACGTCGAGCGACATGGGCTTCGACGCGAGCACCTGCGCCGTGATGGTGGCCTTGGGCAAGCAATCTCCCGACATCGCCATTGGAGTGAACGAAGACGCAGCGAAGGGCAAAGACATTGGCGCCGGCGACCAGGGCCTGATGTTTGGTTACGCCAGCAACGAAACCGCCGAGCGCATGCCGCTGGCGATCGCCCTGGCGCATCGGATCATCAACCGGATCACGGAGCTTCGTCAGGACGGTTCGATCCCTTGGCTCAGACCCGATTCGAAGAGCCAGGTTACCATCGAGTACGAAGGGGCCAAGGCCCTGAGGATCCACACTGTGGTCGTCAGCACCCAGCATTCCCCCGAAGTCGATCATAAGACGATTGTAGATGTGATCAAGAAGGAAGTCATCTTGCCGGTTTTGCCGCCGAGCCTGGTCGACGAAAACCTGATCTATCACATCAATCCGACTGGGAAGTTCGTGGTTGGCGGGCCTCACGGCGATTCGGGCGTGACGGGTCGGAAGATCATCGTCGACACCTACGGCGGCCGCGCCAGGCACGGCGGCGGCGCGTTTAGCGGCAAGGACCCCACGAAAGTCGATCGGTCGGCGGCGTACATGGCGCGATACGTGGCCAAGAACATCGTCGAGGCTGGCTTGGCGGATCGTTGCGAAATCCAGTTGGCCTATGCGATCGGGGTGTCCGAGCCGGTGAGCATACACGTCGACACCGAGGGCACAGGAGTGATTCCCGACGTTCGCATCGCGGAGTTGGTTCGAGAGCACTTCCCGCTGACGCCTTCGGGCATCATCAAACATCTCGATTTGCGGCGGCCGATCTATCAAAAAACCGCCTCGGGAGGCCATTTTGGCCGTTCCGAACCGGAGTTCACCTGGGAACGGACCGACCTGGCGAAGAAGCTTCGCGATTCAGCGAAGTCGCCGGCGGCGCGTACCGCTCCCGTGGCAAGTTGACGAGGATCGAGGGTTTTCGCGAACCGCTCGGCTGATTCTAGAGCCTCTTATATGAGCAAGTTTCTCGAACTGCAGGCGTGCGAGGCTTTTGCTCGCATCTTCGGCTCGAAGGCTCTGTTTGTCGCGGAGGCTCCCGGGCGCGTCGAGCTGTTGGGCAACCATACCGACTACAACGGCGGGCTTGTGATCGCCGCGGCGATCGACCGCTCGACCGTTGTCGCGGGCGCTCCGATCTCTGGGCCCGAGCGGGTGGCAAGGGTCTACTCGGTGAACCTCGATCGTTTCGAGACCTTGCACTTGGACCGACTCGAATCCGGCGAGTCCGGCGATTGGATCAAGTACGTGGCCGGAGCGGTTTGGGCGGTGCAGGAGTCTTTTGGCCCGCTTCCGTCGGGCTTCGACGCCGTCGTCCTGGGCGACGTACCGCTCGGTGCGGGTCTCTCGAGCTCCGCCAGCGTACAGGTTGCCACTGCCCTCTTCACGCTCCAACTTCATTCGCAAACGGCGTCTCTCGTGCTCGACGACGAAATGCGAATGCGGATCGCCAAGCTCGTCCAGCACGCTGAGAACGACTTCGTCGGCGTGAACTCGGGACTCTTGGACCCGTTCACGAGTCTGTTTGGAGCTGAAGGGCATGCCGTGACGCTCGATTGTCGTTCGCTCGAATATGCGAGACTTCCACTCGGCAAGACTCCGCCGGCGATCGTGGTTTGCGATTCAGGAACCTCGAGAAAGCTAGCCGACGGGATGTATAACAAGCGCAGATCGGAATGCGACGGCGTGGTCGAAAGTTTTCGAAACCTCGGCCTCAGAAGTGAACGACGTATCGGAAGCTTGCGCGACCTAAAATCCGAGGATCTGGATGCGGCTTGGAGTTCTCTGGATCCGGTCGGCCGCAAACGAGCCCGGCACGTTGTGACCGAGAACGCACGCGTCGAGGCTGGGCGCTGGCGCTTCGGGAAGGCGATGTCGAGCACTTCGGCCGCTTGATGTTGGAATCGCACGCTTCGAGCCGAGACGAATTCGAGAACAGCTCTCCGGAGCTCGATGCGCTGGTGGGCTGCGCTTCCAAGGCGCCCGGCTTCATGGGCGGCAAGCTCTCGGGGGCGGGCTGGGCCGGCTGCACCGTGAATCTCGCCAAAGCCGAGCAGGCCGACGATTTTGCCGAAGCCGTCGAATCCTGTTACACAAGCTCGACCGGAACGGCCCCCGCTGTCCACGTTTGCAAGGCTCGCCGAGGAGCCTATGCGATGATCCTAAGCACGTGAATAATCTATTACTTGACGGGGTTTAATGGAATGAAAAACTTAACGAAGTACCTGTGCGTTATAGTGGTCATATGTCTTTACTCTTTTAGCGGATATTCGGAGACGTGCCTTTCCCCCTACGTGAAACGGCTTGTCGGCCCCGAAAAGTATCTTTATTTGTTTTGCGTGGACGCCGACGCCAAGGACGACGACTTCATGGCGGTGATCGACGTCGATTCCAAGAGCCCTACCTATTCCAAGATCATTTACACGCTCGACTTGGGCGCCAAGGGCAACGAGACGCACCACTGGGGTTACACGGACGATCGTTCGCGAATCTGGGCTGGGGGCTTGTTCTCGAGCAAGATCTGGATCATCGACGTCGCCTCCGATCCAGCCAAGCCGAAGGTTGAGAAGGTTCTCGATAACATCCCAGCCGAGACCGGTTTCTCGGGCCCGCACACGTACTACGCCCTGCCTGGTCGCATGTTGCTCAGTTTCTTGGGTTCCGCCGAAGGGGGACTGCCCGCGGGGTACGCCGAATTCACGAACGCAGGGAAGTTCATACGTCGATTCGACAACCCCAAGAATTCGCCGTACGGCTATGACCTGGCGATCAAGCCCGATCTGAACAGGATGGTCACCAGCGGGTTCACTCCCCTGAGGAACTACAAGAAGCCGCTGGCGAAGATGGACCTCAAGGATTTTGGCAACGAGATGACGGTGTGGGATTTCAAGGAGCGAACGCCGCTGCAAACGGCGAAAGTGGGCGCTGCTCCGCTGGAGGTTCGTTGGTCGCTCGAGCCGAAGGCCGACTTTGGCTTCACGAATTGCGCCCTGGACAACTCGATCTGGCTGTTCAAAGGAAAATCCGACGGGACGTACGAGTTCAAGAAGGTCGCCGAGACGGGCCCATTGCCGGCCGACTTGCGCCAAAGCCCGGACGGACGGTACCTTTATGTTTCATGCTTTGGCTCGAAAGACATCCAACAGTGGAACGTGACCGACCCGGAGCATCCCAAGCTTTCGAGCACGGCTTCCCCCGGCGAGCAGCCGAACATGATGCACCTGACCGGAGACGGCAAGCGCATGTATGTGTCAAATTCATTGCTTTCGACGATGGATCGATCGGACGATTTCTGGGTGAAGCTTATTCGGATCGACGACAAGGGCATGTCGGTCGACCCGAAGTTTTCGGTGGACCTCAGGCGGTTTCCGAGCGGGCCAGCCAGAGGCCATGATATGCTCATTAATTGAGCGAAGTTGCGTTTTATTCGGCGGAGCTCGACCTGGGCCGTTACATGAGAGCACTTGTCATCGTTGGGGCGTTTTGCACCTTCGTGGGAGGCTCTCGGCTTGCCGACATCGGACCCGCGGCCGATTTCGAGCTGGTCGAGCCGAGCGGCAAGACGTTCGCGTTTCGATCGCTCCGCGGCAAGTCGGTGGTCGTCTCGTTCATTTTTACGACCTGCAACGGCAGTTGCCCGCTCACCACCCAAAACCTGGTGGAGGTCCAAAAGAGGCTGGAAAAAGAGGGGCTCTGGAAGGATTCTGTCGAGTTTGTCTCGATTACGCTCGACCCGGAGCGAGACGATCCAGACGTCTTGAAACGCTATGCGCGAGGCAGGGCGATCGACCTCTCAACCTGGCATTTCCTAACAGGCAAGTCGGAGCAAGTTCATAAAGTGATCAAGGCTTGGGACATGTGGGCGAAGATAGGCCCCACGGGCGTACTCGACCACCCTTCTCGGATCTTTCTAATCGACGCAAAGGGAAGGCAGAGGGAAATCTACAACTTGGAGAGCATCACGCCGGAAGCCGTATTAGCTGACGTAAGGCTGCTTCGAGACGAGGCAGGGCAATAAGGCTTCTCCCTCGCCCTTGGGGAACCTTCTGGAGGCCGCTGTCGTCAAAGTGATGGGAGTTGGCTGCGATCATTCTGGCGTTCCAAAAAGGGAGATGCGGTCATGTCGACAACAGAGGCGAATTCGAGCCTGAACCAGATTCGCATTGCATCGCCTTGCCCAGCAGCATGGGCTTCGATGAGCGGAGACGACCGCGTCAGGTTCTGCTCCTCATGTTCGAAACACGTCTATGACATTTCCGAAATGACCGAAAAGGACGCCTTCGAGCTTATCAACCGAACCGAGGGCGAGATTTGTGGAAGGATCTCCAGGCGTCGCGACGGGACGGTCTTGACCAAGGATTGTCCAGTGGGAGTCAAGGCTGTCGCTCGCCGTCGGAAGCGGAGCTTCGTTGCCGCCTCGCTGGCGTCTGTACTCTTGGCGACGGGAGCCAGACTTGGGGCCGAGCCGATAGGAAGGATGATCTCGGCAACTGAGGCTTCCGGAACTGGGCTTCCGCAGCGTTGGCACGATTGGACCGACTGGGTCCTGGTAAAGCTTGGGCTCAGACCCCCAGCAGCCACGGTCGTCATGGGCAAGATTTGCGCAGTGCGTCCTTTGCCTTCATCCCCCGCCGACGGATGCGATGCAGAGACCCCGGGCGGCGAGCGAGCAGACGACTATTGAGGCCGACTGCTAGCAGAAAGGCCTGATCGCCATCCGCATTTCGGTGGCCGAGGGGAACCGTTCCTTCGGTTCTCGACTCAAGCAGCGGTCGATGACTCTGGCCAGGGACTCGGGCACGTCTGGCCTTCGCCTCTGGATCGGCACGATCGGTTCCTCGAGCAGCATGCGGATCATATCTCCGCTCTCCGCGTCCTGGTCGAAAATGAATTTAGATGTGATCAAGTAATAAAGCGTGGCTGCTGTTGAGTAGAGATCTCCGGACGGGAGCACCGCCCGGAAGTCGAGCATTTGCTCGGGCGGCATGAAAGGAATGGTCCCGCGCATTTCTCCCGAAAAGGTAAGCCCTGAGAAGCCCAAGGCGCGAAAGCTCTTGGCGAGACCGAAATCCGAGATCTTGGCGACCAGGCCCGCAGGCCCATGGCCTATAAGTATATTCTCGGGCTTGATATCGCGGTGGACGAAGCCGTGTGAATGCGCGTGCTCCAGGCCTTTCAGCACGTGGCAGGCCATCCGGCAGGCCTGGTTCACGGGATATCGGCCGGGTTCCGAGTTTGCAAGCGCGTCGAGGTTCATTCCCGCGACATACTCCATCGCGAACCAAAACTGCCCGCGAGACATGCCCTGTTCCAGCCATTCGACGATGTTGGGGTGCTTGAGCTGGCTTGCAACCTCCATTTCCCTCAAGAATCGATCGACCGCGGACCGCGTCGCGGCAGACTCCGGCACCAGCAGTTTGAGTGCGACCATCCTGCCGGTGGCGTTGTGCCGTCCTTGATAGACGACGCCCATGCCTCCCCGGCCAATCTGCCGGATCAGGGTGTAATGAGGGACGGGCTGGGGCGACGTCGCGACCTCGGCCCTACAAAGCTCGCAAAGCCATTCGACCTTCTCGTTCTCGACGTTGTAATCGAACCCTGTGCCGCTGGTAACGTCGATGTCCGGTGGCGCCGACGCACCGCAGCCAATGCATGTGATCGGTTTGAAGCCGGTCGCTCCACTGAACGCGCCTGGAACCAGTTGCGAGGTCTCCCCGTGGAACGTCGAGCTTTCCACTCGCACCATGAAGGTGCTTTGGCCGGCGACGATCCGATCACCCGATTGCAGGCGAGCCTGCTCTGCTTTCTTTTCGTTGACGAACGTCCCGTTGGTGCTGCCCAGATCGCGTAGGTTGCACCTCGGGGGTCGTATTTCGATCAAAAAATGGTCGCGAGAAAGGGCTGAGTCTTCAGGTATGGAACAATGGACGGACTGAGACCTGCCGACAATGAACGTATCATGTCGATCGAAGACAAACGTGCGACCCTTGCGGGGGCCTTGCACAACATCCAGGATAACGCGCATTCGGCTCCGAGTTGCTCGAGCGGATTTTAGGGGTGAGGCCGCTTTGAGATCATAGTTCACCCACCCTCATATTCTTGCAGCCGGAGGCCCGAGGAAAAGCCTTGACCGTGGCAAATTCCAACAAACCGAGCACATATGACGCATGGTCGCACGCAAGCAGCCAGTCGATGAGCAGGAAACCAGGATCTTCAAAGCGGCAGTACGGGCGCCGGTTCGGAATAAACTGCCCAAAGCTCATAGCCTTGGACTGCTCGCCGAAGAGGCGTTCTTGGGGTTGGCGTTTTTGGTTTTTGTGGACGGAGCGCCCGATTTGGTGGCGCCTGCGCCTTTAGTGGTTGTCCCAGATGGTTTTGTGGCGGCCTTCGATTTGGTTGCGGTTTTTCGTTCCTCTCCTCCGTTTCGATTCCAGCGAGGACCAAGTTTGAAGGTGCCGAGCATCTCCTCGATCTCGGCTCGCAACTGCGGACCAGGGTTGGGCGAGAGCACCTCCACAATTAGGGTCGCCTTCTCGGGGAACTGGACGACATAGCCATCGAAGTGAAGTTTCGGTGGGCCGCCCTGAACTCCCTCGGTTGGACGAATCGAGCGCCTCGAGGTGGTACGCTTCGGTATTTGCGATGAACGATTCAGGCAGTTTTTCAAGCCCGCGCTCGCCGACGGTCGCCTCGAATCGTCCCTTCCAGCTCTGCTCCCATTGGGTGCGAACGTCGTCGGGCTTGATGAGGTCGCTTGTAAGCCGAAGCAGAACCGTGTTTTGGATCGCCGCCGCCTGGCCTCGGTGGACTGGGAAATGCCAGAAGAGGACCATCTGCCGATAAGGGTTGATCATTTGGAGCTGGAAGTTTTGCGAATGACTCAAGCTGAACTGGTCGCCTGCGTCCGTCAGATCGATCCATGAGTTCTCAGGCGTTGCTTCCGGCGTAGCGTCGTTGGCTGGAAGCGGTATCATTTTTGGCTCGTTCAACCTGCGATCCAGAATGAGATCCCAGTTGATAACGGTTCTCAGACGACTGTCGGGGTCGATGATCGGCAGGATGTGCTTCTTCCCCATGCGGATTTCGGTGATGGCGCCGCGACAAACGATGACGTTGGCGCCGGATTCTTCCTGCGCCTTATCGGGGGTGAAGCTGAAGACCACGCGCGCCGCGGCGTCGGTGCGGTCGTCTTCCCCTTCCTTAACAAATCCATTAACTTGGATATAAGCAAATGATTTTGGCGTCTTGGCTTCGAGTTTGAGGAGCTTGGCGCGGAAATCGCAGTTCGAGCTCCGAGCCGCGCGTGGAACCGCGCCTGGATCCTTCGACTGAGCTTCTCGCTCGTCCTTGCGGGAGCGTTTTTTTGCGTCGTCGGCTTTCGAAGCGTCCTCGGCCGGTTTTTCGATGGCGAGAGGTTCGTCGCTTTGACCCAAGAGCATCAGGCCCACCCAATCCGGCACTGCCCAGGACTCCCCCACTTCGACGGGCTTGGGAGGCAGGAGATTGCGTAATGCGGGAACGAAGAGGTCTTTTTGAATCAGTGCGTACTCGTATTGCGTGAGGTTTCGACCCGAGAGAGCTATGATCTCGGCCGGCTTGCCGGGAACTCGAGGAAACCTGATGTAGACCACCAAACCGACGAGAGGTTTTTTCTCGGTCACCTTGAGCTGATCTTCCTCGTCCTCGCCCGTCAATTCGTATCGGGAGTAGCGACGGATGACGCTGGCCACTCGATCGTTGACGTCGAGTTCGAAGGCCTGCTCGTCGTAGACCATCAACTCGCTGAATTCGGCCAAGTCAGGCGCGCCTTTTCGTTTCTCGTCGAGCCTTTTGGACTCTCGCGTGACTCCCACATGATACTGGCCGATCAGGGCTTCGGCGTTGCCAGCCTGCCGCTGACGATCACCTTCGCCCAATTCCCCACCCTTTGCAGGAAGATACGACTCGACAAAACGATAATGAGCGGAAAGGTCCCCGACGCGCAGACCTTTTTCCGATTTTCTCGTCCCATTCGCCTCCTGGGGCTGGGCGAAAGCTAGGCTCGAGCCAGCCGAAAGGATCGCACATGCTCCGAAAAAAACAAAGGCGCGAGACGCCTTGGAACGAAGGTGATCCTGAAGATTATGCTTTATTCGCGCTAATATGTGCATAGCTTCCGCTCCAACTTTGTGGCAAGACCTGAAGGCCCTGGCGGCGCCTTGGGGTGCGGGTCGCATTACCTATTGGAATCGACTCGGCCGGCGTTCGTCCACCGCAACGATCCCATGATTCTCAAATCTTGGTCGCCAAACGTCTTTGCCGCCGCCTCTTGAAGAGTAAAAGCAGCGACAATCTGATCGCCCTGAGGGCTTAACATAAGATAGTATATTAAAACGAGTTTTACATCGTTTTGAGCGCCTTCGACCATCGCCCTGAGCATCGCGCCGCGTCCTTCGCCCAGGTCGACAAGTTCGCCTTTGTCGAGGAACCTGACAAACCGTTTCCCAAGCCCTCGTTCGATTTCGAGCCGGAATCGGTCGAGGTCGGGAGTTTGGTTCTTGGCCAGGCGGCTGCCCATGACGAGGTTGAGCTGGGCTGAGACGTCGCCGCCGTCGAGACGCTTGAGCACGCACCTGCGCGAGTCTTCCCAGAAGATGTGCCACGCTCGCTCGTGGTCGAGCATAAAAGTCCCGCTCGGGTCTGGGTAGAGCAATAAATCCCATTCCTTCGGCGTTGCATCTTTGAGCCGCCGCAGCGTTTCCTCGCTCATTTCCGTTGGCGAATCCGCGTTCGTCCGCGCGACCACCAGCTTGCTTTTGACCGAGAGACCGTCCTCGACGGCGCCTGGCTTGCGCTCCTCGGTGCGTCCCAACTCGAGCTTGCTGATCCGCTGGAGCGAACGATCGAAAGTGAACGTGCCGTCGTGCTTGACCAATCCCTCTGCCCCAAGCCAAGCGCCTCGAACGTCTCCCTGAAGTCTGATCTTCGCCTCGGTCGCCGTAATCGATTCGAGCTTGCCTCTCAGGAAATTCACTGCCAACGAATCATATCCGGAGAGAGATTTGGCCGCGATCGGACCGACCTGCCAGGTATCGCCGACCTTGACCTTCTGCTTCGGCAAGAGGTCCGACCAGCCCAGGGGATCGCCAGGCGCTTCGACCAGGTCCAGCTCTGCCCGTGTTAGCGGGCCCGATACGCTCGACACATGAATGTACTCGTCGTTCAATCGCGCGACGAGAAGAGAAACTTCGGGCCGAGTGGAAAACTTGAATGGTCGAGACTTATTTTGAATCGAAGCCTCGGCTCGGTCGGTCCAGCGAGCGACTACCGATTGAAACCCCGCTTGGTCCACGTCGAGCACGCGCTCGCGGAATACGTAAGTGGAGGCGATCTTGCGGTGCTCGGATTCGAGCTTGGTCTGACCTGGGAGACTCGCCGGCTGAAAATCCCCCTCAGCCTCGAGGGTTATGGAGGCCTGAATCGTTTGTCCGGGTTTTGCCGACTCTCGCAGCGCGATCGAGTTGTTTTCGACTGCGGACAATGGAGCGGTAATCGCGACGACAAGGAGCGCCGACCGCGAATATTCCACGAACAGTCTCATCAGGACCTCGCGACGGCAACACTAGAGAATGGGATACTTCAGGTCGAGGCTCGCCGTTCAAAGTAACAGGCCGAGCTTGAGCACATGGTGGAAATTTACCACGTGGACCGGGCTTGCCCAAGGTGGGTTTATCACGCATCTGTTCTCCAGCGAAACGCGCTTCGGGTTTGCCGTCCTTTTTTCTCGACACAATGTCGCCCAAGTTGCGTAACAATCGACACTGGTACTAACCATGCGTGATTGCAAAACATCAAGCCACTGGGCGAGTTTTGCGTTCTCATTTGTCTGTTAACGATGGGTTGAGAAGCGTCCACAGACGCCTCGAAGTGGTTTCGGCGATCCAACAGAGTGGTTTGGGCGTATTGGAGGTATGAACCAAGTCAAGCCTCATAAGCTCTAATAGGAAAGGGGCTTTGGTTGCGGTCGTGCATTTTGCCAGATCGGTTCGTGGGAGGAAGGGATCGAATTTGTTAGACATAGCGGGCGAATCTCCCTAAAAGGATTGAGTCGCGGTGCCTGGCGAATGACGAGTATCTCAATAGGCAGCGGTCGTTGGGCAACTGCGGATGTTGGTGGACACTGCGGATCGGTGTGGGTGGCTAAGACATGGAACTCGAATATCGGCTGCCATTGCTTCGACAACTCAAAGAGCAGCAGACGCGGTTCGCGCCGAAGGAACGACGACTCCAGCAGATGGACCGGGCCGAGCTGCTTCTTGGTGAGATGGAGGACGACAAGCAATACCCCTATGAGTTTGTCTGCTTTCGCGTCACGGGGTTCCGCCCAGATAACATAGGCGCTCCGGTTCTTTTGAGAGGCGGAGACGTCCGGCACGATCTTCGCTTGCTAATAGACGATCTTTCCCAAACTGTGGGTCAAAAGGTCGAGCAAGCAACGGAGCCTGTTCTAACGGTTAGCGAGGTGAGCAGGCGGTTCGACGTTTCGGTACGCACTGTGTCTCGTTGGCGTAAACAAGGACTCGTTGCGCGTCGGTTCTTGATGGATGGGCGAATCAAAATCGGGTTTCTCGAATCAAGCCTGAGGAGATTTGTCGAAGTTCATAAGGAGCAGGTCGAGCGGGGCGCTCGTTTCAGCCAGCTTTCCGACGAGGAACGCGAGGAAATCGTCCGCAGGGCGCGGAGAATGGCTTCGGTCGGAAGCGGCCGGTTTATCGAAATTGCACGCAGAATCGCACGAAAGTTGGATCGATCAACGGAGACTATTCGAATGACGCTCAAAACATACGACAGACAACATCCAGACCGTGCGATCTTCGGAGAAACGTCCGGAACGCTCGACGAGGAATCGAAAAACCGCATCTATCGGAGCTACCGCAACGGCGCGAGCGCCGAGACGTTGGCGGCGCAACACAAGCGGACGCGCTCCAGCATCTACAGGATCATCAACGAGGTCCGAGCCAATCGCCTCCTGAGCGTGAAGCTCGAGTTTATGCACCATCCCTCGTTCGACGAGCGTGAATCCGCCAAGGAGATCCTCGCCGAAATGCCCCAGACGCCTGCTGGGAAGACCCCACGTAAATCAAAGGCTCCCAAAGGCTTGCCTCCTTATCTGGCCAGCCTGTATGAAGTGCCGCTGCTGAATCGGGAGCAGGAGAGCCATCTGTTTCGTAAGATGAATTATTTGAAGCACCTGGCCAACCAGTGCCGCGATAAGATCGACCCTGCTCGGGCCAAATCGACCGAACTCGACCAGATCGAACGGCTCCAGGAACAGGCTCTCGAGCTCAAGAACCAAATCATCAGCGCCAACTTGCGGTTGGTGGTTTCCATAGCCAAGAGACACGTCAATCCCACCAACAGCTTCTTCGAGCTCGTCTCCGACGGCAACATGTCGCTGATCCGAGCCGTCGAAAAGTTCGATTTCTCGCGCGGCAACAAGTTCAGCACGTATGCTTCATGGGCAATCATGAAGAACTTTGCCAGAACGATTCCCGAAGAGAACTACCGACGCGACCGCTTCGTTACCGGTCACGAAGAGATGTTCGAAGCCGCGGCCGACACGCGGGTTGATGAGCACGAATACGAGACGGCCCAGAAGCGAAACGTCGAGGCAGTGAAAGGCATGTTGGGCAGGCTCGACGACCGCGAACGAAGGATCATCATCAGTCGTTTCGGCATCGACGGCAACAAAGAACAGACGCTCGAACAGCTCGGAAGGGAGCTTGGCATTACGAAGGAGCGCGTCAGGCAGATCGAGTCGCGAGCTCAGGACAAGCTGCTCAAGATCGCCCGCGAAGAGAAGTTCGAACTGCCGATGTTTTGACGGAGGGTTTGGATTACCACCCATCGGCTCTGCTGTCGAACACAGGGGCTTTTCGCAGCCTGGCTATAGGCCATCGCCCCTCCCCGGGGGCGAGGATGCGAACGAATCTGGGCTTTGCCTTCACCAGGTCTCTTCGCCCTGGGAAGGGCGCGACTTAATCGCTAAGGGCGGTTTCGCCCCTGGACTTTAACGAGGCCCATCACTCGATACAGAGAGCTCAATCTTTCAATCTTCGAGCAGCGTCAAGATCCGAGGGCCTTCGGGGGTCATGGCCACTGTGTGCTCGAAGTGAGCACTGAAGCGACGGTCTCTGGTCTCGACCGTCCAGTCGTCGGAAAGAACGCGAACATCTTTGGTTCCCAGGGAAACCATTGGCTCGACTGCCAAAACGACGCCAGGTTCGAGCAGAATGTCGTTTTGACGGAGCGACTTGCTGACAAAGTTGGGCACCTGGGGCTCTTCGTGCATGTCTTTGCCGATGCCATGCCCGACGAATTTCTCGACGACGAACATGCCTTGGCTAACGACGTAAGACTCCATCAGCCTGGCGACCTCGGTCCAGAGCTTGTGCCTACCCATGGCGCTGATGGCGAGGTTGAGGGTGTTCTCAGTAACCTCGAGCAGCTTCTTGGCCTCGGCTGAGACTTCGCCGACAGGAATGGTGATCGCCGCGTCCCCGCACCAGCCGTTGATCCGGCAACCCGTGTCGATCGAGACGATATCGCCTTCCTTCAGAACGCGTTTGCCAGGGATTCCGTGGACGACCTGCTCATTCAAGCTAATGCAAATCACGCCTGGAAACTTGGATTTTCCGATCTTCGAGTTGGGATAGTTGAGAAAGAGCGGAACGGCGTCGTGCTCGCGAAAGATCCGTGCAGCCAGTTCGTTGAGTTCTGCGGTCGTTACACCAGGGGCAGCGAGTTCTCGCATCGCGTACAACGCTTTTGCCACGACGCGACCGGCGTCGCGCATCAGACCGATCTCCCTGGGCGTCTTGAGACGGACTCCCGAGGCTCTAGCTGAAGGACCTGTATGGATTTTCATCGCGCAACGCGCCCCTTCGAAGCAGCCGACCCGAACGCTCGTTTCTATTCTACTTCTTGCCCATCAGGCCCGCATAGTTGCGCATGATCAGGTGGCTGTCGATTTTTTGGACGAGGTCCAAGCAGACGCTGATGACGATCAAGAGTCCAGTTCCGCCCAAGAAAGAGGCGATCGCGAAGTCGACGCCGAGGCCCGCGGAGACGAGGGCTGGTATGACCGCAACCAGGCTCAAGAACGCCGCGCCGACGTAGGTGATGCGGAGCATCACTTTCTCGAGGTAATCGGCGGTACGCCGACCAGGCCTGTAGCCTGGAATGAAACTGCCGTAATCCTTGAGGTTTTCCGACATGTCCTTGGGATTGAAGGTGATCGCCGTCCAGAAGTAGCAGAAGAAGTAGATCAGGACGATGTAGAAGACCGTGTAAACGTACCCATGCGAGCGAAACGCGTTGGAAGTCTCGCTCAAGAACGACGCCAGCATATACTTCCAACCCGCTGCGTCTTTATCCATCCAACTCGATGTTGCGCTCGATAAGCTGTTGAAGATGAAGTAGGGGAACATCAAAAGACTCGAGGCGAAGATGATCGGCATGACGCCCGCCTGATTCACCTTGAGAGGCAGATACTGCCTGGTGCCGCCATACACCCTCCTGCCTCGTACGTGCTTGGCGGATTGCGTGGGGATTCGCCGCTGGCTTTCGGTAATGGCGATGACGCCGACGACCACCGCCACGAAAAGCGCCGCCAGCGAGACGATGGTGGTGATCGAATACGGATGGCCGGGCTCGGACGTCAGACGGGTCGACGCGTTCGAGAACAACTGGTAAAGCGCGTAGGGCATCCTGGCCAGGATGCCGGCCATGATCAGCAGACTTATGCCGTTGCCAATTCCATACTCATCGATCTGTTCGCCGATCCACATCAAAAACACCGTCCCCGCGGTCATGGTCAATACGCACACGGCGCCGAACCAGAACCCGCGGTAGTTGATGGGCACGACGTCCATCGCCCCCATCATATATTGAACCCATAGTGTACTTTGTACTAAACAGAGTACCACAGTTGCGTAGCGCGTATATTCGTTGATCTTTTTCCGGCCGCTCTCGCCTTCTTTCATCATGGCTTCGAGCGAAGGGACGACGCTGGCCATGAGTTGAAAGATAATGGAGGCCGAGATGTAGGGCATGATGCCCAGACCGAAGATGGTGCTCATACCGAAGGAAGCGCCGCCGAACATGGCCACGGTGCCGAAGACTCTGCCCGCGGCGGTCGAGTTGACGCTGGATTTCCAGGCCTGGAGGCGGGATTGGTCGACGATCGGCAGGGGAATGTAGAAGCCGATCCTGTAGACCGCCAGAAACATGGCGGTCATGAGAATTTTGCGCTGGAGCTCGGGGACCTTGAACAGGATCGTGTAGAGCTTTTCCACGGCTGGGAAGTCCTTAAAATCAGAGCTCGGGCTTGGCTTGCGTGAAGATCCGGCGGGATGTGCGCGTTGGCTGAATTCAGCCGACGACCACAACTGTTCCGCCGGCCGCGGCGATCTTGTCTCGAGCGGACTGGCTGAACTTGTCGGCGTGGACGGTGAGGGCTTTTGTCAACTCGCCCTCGCCAAGGATCTTGAGACCGTCGTCGTACCTACCCTTGACCAATCCCTTGGCGCGGAGGGCGGCTTCGTCGACCACATCGCCCGCCTGGAAGGCGCGTTCGAGAGATTCGAGATTGAGAATGGCGTACGACTTCTTGAACGCGCCGTTGACGAACCCTCGCTTGGGCACGCGTCTGGCCAGCGGCATCTGGCCGCCTTCGAACATGGGATCGATCTTGAAGCCCTGGCGGCTGGAGTGGCCTTTGTGCCCCTTGCCCGCGGTTTTGCCTTGCCCGGAGCCGACGCCGCGGCCGATCCGCTTGCGCTTTTTGTATTTGTTAATGCCTTTATGGACGTCGTGCAATTGCATCGTCTTACAGCTCCACTCCGCGCAGCCGCGCGATTTCTTCCTTGGTTCTCAGCTTCAATAGACCGTTCAAGGTGGCCTTGACCAGGTTGAGTTTGTTGGTCGAACCAAAGCTTTTCGTAAGGATGTCGGTAATTCCCACGGCCTGGACGACGGCGCGGACGGCGCTGCCGGCGATAACGCCGGTGCCGGGCCTGGCTGGGATCATGATCACGCGGGCGGCGCCGAACCGGCCGATGATCTGATGGGGAATCGTTCCCCCTTTCATTACGACGCGCTTGACTTGTTTTTTCGCGTCCTTGACACCTTTTTCCACGGCTGGGGGAACTTCCGAGGCCTTTCCGTAGCCCCAGGCCACCTGGCCTCGGCCGTCTCCAACCACGACCAGCGCGTTGAAGCTGAACCGGCGGCCTCCCTTTACGACCGCGGCGCAGCGGCGAATCGAAACGACGCTTTCGGACCATCCGCCGTCTCGGTCCCTGTCTCGATCACGATCTCGACTCTCGTTCGCCACGACGATTACGCCTCCCAAAAAAACCGCATTCGGACGCCTTTAGAAACTGAGACCAGCTTGCCGCGCGGCCTCCGCCAACGCCTGCACGCGACCATGATATTTGTAGCTTCGACGGTCGAAGCAGATCTTGTCAATGCCCGCTTTCTTGGCCCTCTCGGCCACCGCCTTGCCCACCAGCGCGGCCGCCGCCTTGTTGCCGCCGTACTTCGCTTCCTTGCGTAGATCCGGATCCCGAGTGCTGGCCGAAGCCAGCGTCGTGCCGTTGTCGTCGTTGATCACTTGCGCGTAAATGTGCTTCGAGCTCCGAAAGACTGCGAGCCTAGGCCGCTCGAGCGTGCCAAAGAGCCGCTTGCGGACGTGATGCTGCCTCCGAGTGCGGCGGGCGGCGATCAATTTCTTCTCGTTCATCGACCAAATCCTTCCTCGAAGAGCTGCACGGGAGGTCCGATTACCGACCGGACCAACAAGCTCTTCCTACGTATGCGAAAACGACTCTAAAAACATATCTGTAAAAAGGGGTGTTACTTCGATCCAAACGCCTTGCCGGCCTTGCGGCGGACGGCTTCTCCCTCGTAACGGATGCCTTTGCCTTTATAGGGCTCGGGTCTGCGGACGTCTCTGATCTCGGCTGCGAACTGGCCGACGGCCTGTTTGTCGGCTCCCGAGATCGTAATATGCGTCGGGTCCGGCACCGCGATCTTGACGCCCTGGGGCGCCTTCAGGACCACCTGGTTGGCGTAGCCGACCTGGAGGGCGACGCTGTCGCCGCCGCGGAGCTGGGCTTGGTAGCCGACGCCGACGATCTCGAGTTTCTTCGTGTAGCCCGTGGTCACGCCCTGAACCATGTTGGCGATGAGGCTTCGGGTCAAACCGTGCATGCACGCGCCGCGCCGTCTTCGCCTTCGCGCGTGACGACGATCTGGCGGCCCGCTTCGTCGTACTTCACGCCGATGCCCTCGCGAAACCGGAACGAAAGCTTGCCGTTGGGGCCCGCAACGTGCACCGTCGAATCTTCGACGCTGATTTTTACGTTCGCCGGTAGCTGGCACGGGCTTGCGACCTATACGGGACATCGTTCAACCTTCCTCTCGCGAACTTCGCTCTTTCGTGGTTCCGCGGACTGTTTCGTTTGTCGGGGTGTTAGTGGACGAGGGCCAACACTTCGCCGCCGACCTTTTCGACCCTGGGCGCGGCGGTCGCTAATGATGCCTTTCGGCGTACTGAGGATTTGAATGCCCATGCCGGAGAGCACGGGTCTCAAGTCTCTATAGCCTTTATAGACGCGGCAGCCCGGTTTGCTCACGCGGTCGATGCGGGTGATCAACCGTTCGCCGTTGGGACCATACTTCAAGTGGACGCGGAGCGTACGCGCGGGACCGTCTCGACTTCCTCGTAGTCCCAGATATAGCCTTCTTGCTTCAGCGCCTCGGCGATCCCTTTGCGGATCTTCGAGGTGGGCATGTCGACGAGGGGTCGCTCGATGCGAACGGCGTTACGAATTCGCGTGAGCATATCGGCGATCGGGTCGGTCATCATAGCTGGTTTAGCCTCTCGAACCCGCGTGGGTCCGCCGGTCCTGACCGGCGGGATTTTCGATCGACTCGGGGCGCTTTCTGAGGCGCCTGCTGGGAATTAGGAACGTCCGACGACAACTCTCGAAAATCGCCCGCCATGGTCGACGCCAAGGCGCGCGAAACGCAAGGCTACCAACTGGCCTTCTTGACTCCAGGGATCAGCCCCTTGGACGCCAATTGACGGAAACAGATCCGGCAGATGCCGAACTTGCGGTACACCGCCCTGGGGCGGCCGCAGAGCTTGCAGCGATTGCGATGACGCACAGCGAACTTTCGCGGCGTGTTCGACTTGATCATCTGAGCTTTCGTTGACATACAGTCCAGCTCTCACAACAAAGTTAAGATTCGAAACCGAATCACTTCTTGTTCTTTTCCGCGGCCTTGGGTTTTTCGGCGGCCTTCGGCTTGTCGGCCGCGGCTTTGGGTTTCTCGGCCGGCTTTGGAGCCGCCGCGGCCTTGGGCTTGGCGCCCGAGGCGGGTGCTACGGCTTTGGGCTTGTCGGCCAATTCCTTGGGAGCGTTTTTGACCTGGGGCTGACGGAACGGCATGCCCAAAGTTCGCAAAAGCTCGCGAGCGTGGTCGTCGTTCGTCGCGGTCGTGACGATCGTGATGTCCATGCCCTGGATGTGTTGGAGCCGATCGGCGTCGATCTCGGGGAAGACCACCTGCTCGGCCAAGCCCAAGGTGTAGTTTCCGTGGCCGTCGAAGCCGTTTGGGTTCACGCCGCGAAAGTCTCGAATACGAGGCAGGGCGATCGAAATCAGTCGGTCCAGGAACTCATACATTCGCTTGCCGCGGAGGGTCACTTTGCAGCCGATTTCGTTGCCTTCGCGGAGTCTGAAACCTGCGACCGACGTCTTGGCTTTGGTGACCAGAGGTTTTTGGCCGCTGATCCGTGAAAGGGCGTCGACGGCGGCGTCCAAAACGGTTTTGTCTTGGGTGGCTTTGCCCACTCCCATGTTGATGACGACTTTGGTCAGCTTGGGAATGGCCATCTTGTTCGGCAGGCCGTACTTTTGGGCCAGGGCCGCCGCGACGGTCGTATTGTATTGGTCGAGTAGTCGGGCCATTTCAGAAACCTTCGTTCAAACGCTCTTCGAATGAATGGGAGACACGGGCCGGTCGGCGCTGGAAATCGATCGCCTGTTTTAAGTTTTGGTTGCGGGTTTTGTCGCCCGAGCGGCCTTGGCGGCGCCGACGGCGCCTAAACCCGCCGAGCATTTCTTGCAGTAGCGCTCCTTCTGACCAGAGCTGGTGAACCGATGACCGATCCGCACGCCGCGATTGCAGCTCGGGCAGTACAGCAAAACGTTCGAAACGGCGATCGGCATTTCCTTGGACAATCGGCCGCCTTTTTGGTTCTTGCCGCTCGGCTTCAGGTGCTTGTACACCTTGTTCACGCCTTCGACGACGATCTTGTTGCGCTCCGGGAGCACGCGCAGAACCTTGGCGATCGTCCTGTTCGAGGCGCCCCCCTTGTCGTCGCCAGTCCGCACTTCCACCTGATCGTCTTTACGTATATTCATGGTTTGAGCTCCCGATCGAACCGACCTCGGTTCGATATTTCGGATTAGACGACCTCCGCGGCCAGGCTGATGATTTTCATGAACTGGCGGTCCCGCAGTTCGCGGGCGATGGCGCCAAAGATGCGCGTGCCGCGCGGGTTTTTCTCGTTGTCGATCAACACGCAGGCGTTGCGATCGAACTTGACGTAGGAGCCGTCGGGCCTGCGGGTCGAATTCCGAACCCGAACGACGACGCATTTGACGACGTCGCCGGCTTTGACGTCGCCGCCCGGCGAGGCCTTCTTGACGCTGGCGACGATCACGTCGCCCAGTCCCGCGGTGCGTCGCTTGTAGCGCGAGGCGCTGCCGCCGATCACCTTGAAGCACATCACTTCCTTGGCGCCGGTGTTGTCGGCAACGTCGAGCATGGTTTGCATCTGGATCATGACTTACGCTCCCTTACATCTTCAGTTCAATCGACCGACGGGGTTGTCGCACGCGCTGCCAATGTGGCGCGGGCGCGGCGCGGACGATGCGGACCACCCTCCATCGTTTGGTTTTGGAAAGCGGCCGAGTCTCCATCACCTCGACCATGTCGCCGATCTTCGACTCGTTGGCTTCGTCGTGGGCGTGGAGCACGGTCCGACGCTTGAGGAACTTGCCGTACTTCGGGTGCGGGACCAAGTGCTCGAGCTCGACCCGCCGGGTCTTGTTCATTTTGTCCGACGTCACGACGCCGATTTCGGTCTTGCGCCGTTTTGTCGTTCTGGGTTTGGGAGTCGGAGTCGCGTTCATGGTTCTTTCCAGCCTGGGTCGACCTGGGTTTCGTTGTTTGGTTAAAGGCTAGGCTTTGGCCGGGGCGGGCTTCGATTTCTCTTCTTCGATCCGACGGAGCCTGAGGATCGTCAGCAGCCGAGCGATCTCGCGCTTGGCCTTGATGATTTCGCTGGGCGCCTCCAGCCGTTCGGTCTCGCTTTGCAGACGTAGACGGAAAAGGTTGTCGCGCATTTCGTCGAGCTGAAGCTCGAGCTGCTCGTCGGTCTGTTCTCGAAGGATTGCCGCTTTGGTCATGGTTTCACTCGTCTTCCACGGGTCCACTTTACGTTCTGGCTGTCGGCTTGCTGGGTGTTAGATGGTTGGCCGCCTGGCGACGAAACGGCAGGCGACGGGCAGCTTATGGGCGACCCTTGCGAGGGTGGCCCTGGCGACGTCCTCGCTGACCCCTGCCAGCTCGAAGAGAACCGTTCCGGGTTTGACGACCGCCGCCCAGAACTCGACTTCGCCTTTACCCTTGCCCATGCGGGTTTCGGCGGGAATCGAAGTCACACTTTTATGTGGAAATATGCGAATGTAGAGTTTTCCGCCTCCCTTGACCGACTGGCTGGCGACGATGCGCCCGGCTTCGATCGTCTGCGCGCTGATTTTGCCCGCTTCCAACGACTGAAGGCCGTATTCGCCAAACGCGACGTAATTGCCCCTGGTGGCATTACCTCTTACGCGGCCCTTTTGGCTTTTTCGGTACTTGACCCGCTTGGGCATCATGGCCATCGGAGGGCCCCCCTTCTTGCTTGAGATAATCGCCTTGATTGACCCAGACTTTGATCCCGATGTGTCCCTGCGCCGTCTTGGCTTCGGTGAATCCGTAATCGACCTTGGCTCGGAGCGTCGAAAGCGGTATCGAACCGGCGCTGGCTTTTTCCGTTCGCGACATTTCGGCGCCTGCGAGTCGGCCGGAGAGTTGCACCTTCACTCCCTTCGCGCCGGCGTCCATCGTTTGTTCGAGAGCCGCGTTTGATGGTGCGGCGGAAGCTCGACCGTTTCTCGAGCTGCTCGGCGATGTCCTCGCTGATGAGCTGGGCGTCGATCTCGGGCCGTGAAACCTCGACGATCTTGATTTCGATTTGCCGGCCGGTGAGTGTCTGAAGCTCTTCCTGGAGCTTTTCGACCTCGGCGCCCTTGCGGCCGATGATCACCCCCGGCCTCGCGGTCGAGAGCAAGATGATCACGGCGTCCCGCGTACGCTCGATCTCGATCTTGGGGATGCCGGCGTAGGAGTATTTTTTCTTGACGAAAGCGCGAATCTTGAAATCCTCGAGCAGATAGCCCGCGAATTCGTGTTTGCTCGCGTACCAGCGGCTGCGCCAGCCTTCCATGATGCCGACGCGGAAGCCTGTTGGTCTGACTTTTTGTCCCATGCGTTCCCCGCCCTCGTTCTAACGCTCGTCGAAAAGTGTGTGGTTCGCCCGCGTCGCTTCCACGATCCAGCGGCCAGGCGCTGGTCGGCTTTGGTTCATTCTTCGTCGTCGGCCTCGAGATTCTCGGGGAGCAGCGGCTCGCCCAAGCCAATCGAGATATGAGCTGTTCTGCGTCTGATCATATAGGCCATGCCTCTTGCCCGGGGCATGAGGCGTTTGAACATCGGTCCGCCGTCGCCTCGGGCGTCGACGACGATCAGGTCTCCCACGTCGCGGATCCCTTGATTTTCGGCGTTTGCCATGGCGCTCCTGAGGACTTGTTCGATCATCCTGGCGCCCCTGTGCGGCATGAACTTGAGAACGTCGATGGCTTCGTCGGCGTACTTGGCTCTGATCATGTCGAGCAGCGGCCGAAGTTTGCGCACCGAGATCCGCGCGAAGCGATGCGTCGCGTGGAACTTGGGCTCGCCGAGGAGGATGCCTTTCTTGGACGACATTGGTTATTTATCCGATCATTTCTTGGGGCCGGCGGGCGCTTTACCGCCCTTGCCGCCGTGGCCGCGGAAGGTGCGGGTTGGGGCGAACTCGCCGAGTTTGTGACCAACCATGTCCTCCGTGACATAAAGCTTCACGAAGGCTCGGCCGTTGTGCACGACGAAGTTCTTGCCGACGAATTCAGGGACGATGGTGCAAGCGCGCGACCAGGTTTTGATCGGATCGCGGGAGCCCATGGACTCCGATCGATCGACCTTTTCGAGCAGCCGCTCGTCGACGTACGGTCCTTTTTTCTGCGAACGTCCCATGCTTTAGTTTCCCAATCGCCGAGTTTCGTCTCGTGGAGGTTGTTTGATCAGATCTTGAGTTGGCCGTACCGCACGCTCTTGCGGCGGCGGATGATGGCGGAATTCGAAGGTTTGCGGCGCCTGCGGGTCTTGCCTCCCTTGGCGAGCTTCCCGGTGGGCGAGCAAGGATGTCTTCCGCCCGAGGTTCTGCCCTCGCCGCCGCCCATTGGGTGGTCGACGGGGTTCATCGCCACGCCTCGGACGTGAGGCCTGCGTCCCAGCCACCGTTTGCGGCCGGCTTTGCCAAGGCGAATATTCATATGATCGGAATTACCGACTACGCCAACGGTCGCGCGGCATTCGACGGGGATGCGGCGAACCTCGCCGGAGGGGAGCGTCACCTGCGCCCAACTTCCTTCTCGGGCGGTCAAGACGGCGCTCGTGCCGGCGGAGCGGCAGAGCTTGGCCCCGCCCCCGGGCTGCATTTCGAGGTTGTGGATCGCCATGCCGGTGGGGATTTTGGACAGCGGCAGGCAGTTGCCCAGCTTGGGTTCGGCGTCGGGCCCGCTCATCACCGTCATGCCCGCCTTGAGGCCCTCGGGCGCGATGATGTAGCACTTCTTACCGTCTTCGAATTTGAGTAGAGCGATCCGCGCCGATCGATTTGGATCGTACTCGATGTGCGTCACCTGCGCGACAGTGCCGTCCTTCTCGTTACGGCGGAAGTCGATGATTCGGTACATCCGCTTGTGGCCGCCGCCGCGGTGCCTGCAGGTGATGAAGCCCTGATTGTTCCGCCCGCCCTTCTTCTGGAGCGGTTCGGTCAGGTGCTTCTCCGGCTTCTTGTTCTTGTCGGTGAGCTCGGAAAAATCGCTCACCGAGGCAAAACGCCTGCCAGGGCTCGTTGGTTTGTAGTATCGAATACCCATCGGATCACCATCCTCCAAGCCAACCGACCACTTCCGAAAACCAGCCGCTTAACCAACCTCTCGAAAATCCAGCCCCGAAGCACCCAGGATCAATAGAAATCGATCCGATCTTCGGTATGAAGCGTGACGAACGCTTTTTTCCAGTTCCGCATTTTGCCCATCTTCACGCGGTACCGCCGCGGTTTGCCTCTTCGGTTTTGGGTTCTGACGTCGACGACGCGAACCTTGAAGAGCGTCTCGATCGCTTCCTTGATTTCCGTCTTCGTGGAAAGCAAGTTCACTTCGAAACAGTATGAGTTATGGCGTTCCGAAAGGTGCGTCGCCTTTTCGGTGATCAGCGGGCGGAGCACGATCTGGTAAGGCTCGAGCTTGGGCCCGCGGTGGGTCGACTGCGGCGGTTTGCGGAGAGTCACCATGGCTTAGCCCTCTTTCGCGACGGCTTTGCGACGCGCCGGTTTGTTTTTGACTTGTTCCTTGAGAGCCGCGAGCGCCTCGCGAGTGAGAACGAGATAGCGTTGTTTCAGGATGTCGTACGTATTGAATTCGCCGACAGGGGCGACGAGCACGCCTTCGATGTTCCTGGCGCTTTTGTGCAGCGTGGGGTCGTACGCCGGCAGACCCAAGAGCACGCTCTTGCCGCCGATCGTTTGCTTCTCGGACGTCTTGGGATCCGTTGCCGTCGAGTCCGGCGTGTTATCGGACTTTGGTTTGGTCGAGTCGGGGCTCGGCAGGGAGTAAAGCGTTTGGGCGACGGTCTTGGTTTTGGGCGTCTCGAGTTTCAAACCGTCGAGAACCACGACCTGATGGTCAAGGAACTTGGACAACAGGGCCATTCGAACGGCGGATCGCACAGCCTTCTTGGGCAGATCGTATCGATAATCTCGATTGCGTCGAGCGAATGCGACGCCGCCGCCCTTGCGTTTGTTCGTCCGTTTGCTGCCTGCGCGGGCGTTGCCGGTGCCTTTCTGGCGGAACAGCTTTTTGCCGGAGCCGGCGACGTCGGCTCGGCCGCGCGTGTTGACCGTGCCGACCCGACGGGCCGCCAGGTGCATGAGAACCACTTCGTGAAGCAACTGTTTGTTGACCGTGCCGCCCAAGTGAGCGGGGTCGATCGACTCTTCGCCCACAACTTCGCCGGCAGGATTGTAAACAGGTATCGTCAACATCGTTTGGCTCGCGGTCTTGGTTTCGTTTCCGTCAGACCATGTTGGTTTGGCGGATGGTCAGGTAGCCGCCGTTGGGGCCCGGCACGGCCCCTCGGACGAGGAGGAGATTGTTCTCGAGATCGACCCGGACGACCTTCAGGTTTCTGACAGTGGTTTTGGCGTTGCCGAAGTGGCCTGGTTTCTTAATGCCTTTGCGCGTCCTCGACGGGTCGGCGCTGGGTCCGGATGACCCCGGATGTCTGTGCATGCGCTTGACGCCGTGGCTGGCTCGCAAACCTTTGAAGCCGTGCCGCTTCATAACGCCGGCAAAGCCCCTGCCCTTGCTGATTCCAGTTACGTCGACGCTGGCGATCTCCTTGAAAAGATCGACCGTCAGTTTTTGGCCCGCCTCGAGGTTGACCACGGCTTGCTCTTGGCGGATCTCGCGGACGAAGCGCTGGGGCTCCGCGGCGACTTTCTTGGCATGGCCTCGCTCCGCCTGACTGGCGCTCTTGCGGCGTTTTTCGTCGAATCCAAGCTGAATTGCGTGGTAGCCGTCGCGCTCCGACGAGCGAACCTGCAAGACCACGCAAGGTCCGCACTCGAGGACCGTGATCGGCACAGCCGTGCCGTCGTCCTTGTAAATCTGAGTCATGCCGACTTTGCGGCCGAGCAATCCGACTCGCATCACACACCCCGCTCGATCAGTACTTGGAACTCTGCGAATCTCTATGAGGTTGGTTTTGCCGTTGGGTCGAACCAAACCTCTCAAGCCACCTGCGAACCGACGCCGCACTGAGCCTGTCGGTACGACAGGCGACCCGAGCCAGTCCCTCGAGAGGAGACTTGAACGGGCGAGCGGCCGAAGGCGTGCAATCACGCCGATCGACCACAGGAACGTCCAGCCCCGTAACCTGGAAACCAGGTCGTTGGCTGGAGAGTTCTCGCAACACCATGGACCAAGCCATTTGGTCCCGGTTGCTCAGGCCGGGCCGCCCAGAGGGCGACGGGCCGTCAGCCTCCCGCCGGGGAAGCTTTGATTTTGATGTCCACGCCCGCGGGGAGGCTGAGCTTGTTGAGCGCGTCGATCGTCTTGCCGGTGGGCTGGACGATGTCGATCAGCCGCTTATGGGTTCGAATCTCGAATTGCTCGCGCGATTTCTTATCGATGTGCGGACTGCGCAACACCGTGTATCGCTCGATTCGAGTCGGCAGTGGGATAGGTCCGTGAACGATCGCTCCGCTTCGCTCGGCAGTATCGCAGATGTCCCGGGCCGATTGGTCCAGGATCGTGTGATCGTATGCTTCCATTCGAATGCGAATTCGGTCGTTGCTCATAACCGCCACTTGCTTTCGGCCCAAGAAACCGCAGCTTGATCGTTCGACGAACGCTCTTAAGCACCCCAGCCTCGCAGGGAAAGTAAAAGGATACAGAATCGACCCGGCAGCGTCAAGCAGCCCAAGAACGAAAAATTGCATAGAGTTTTGACGCATCGGCGGAATCTGGTTCTCGGCCCCGGCTGGGGTCAAGGCTTGGTCTTTCCGGTTCCGCGTCCGGTTGTAGGGCGCGTCCCCTGAGACGCCCTCCGATCCGATCGTTGCGAGGCCGATTGAGACCTCAGCAGAGGGTCTGCCATGGGCTGATTGCACTCAATAGAGGTCTCGCCCTAACATCGTTTTACCCGATTGCTACGACACGCCGCGCGGATCTTACTGACGAACAAGTTGCCATGGACGCCGCGCGCGCCCTCTCTCGCTTCATCCCGAAGCGGCAATGCCGCGCCCAAATCCATCACGCTCCGGAAAGGATTTCCAACAAGTCCGGCGGCGCCGGGGCGTAGTGCAGAGGCTCCATCGAATAGCTCGCCCTGCCTTGGCTCAAGCTCCGAACCGCGGTCGAATAGCCAAACATCTTCTCGAGCGGAGCGCGCGCCTCGATGACTTTCAGCTTTCCACGCGTCAGCATCTCTTTGATTTCGGCCCTTCGGCTGCCCAGGTCCGCCACGATATCACCCAGATATTCGTCAGGGGTGACCACCTCGAGCTTCATGATTGGTTCGAGCAAAACCGCTCCCGCCTCGTGCACGGCTTTTCTGATCGCGTCGGAGGCCGCGGCGCGAAACGCCATGTCGTTCGAATCGACGTCGTGCGTCTCGCCGTCGACTAGAGTGACCTTCATATCCACAAGTGGGAATCCTGTGCGTCCTCCGGACTTCGCTTCTTCTCGGATTCCCGACTCGATCGAGGAAATGTACTCAGAGGGGATGACGCCTCCTTTGAGCTTGTTGAGGAAGCGAATCACAGGCGCGCCCTTGGGCTGGGCTTCGGGCTCGAGGTCGATCTTCACCTTGGCATACATCCCAGACCCGCCCGTTTGGCGGATGCAGGAACCCAGAATTCCCTTCACGGCGTGTTTGATCGTCTCTCGGTAGCTCACCCTCGGCCGACCGACGTGCACCTTCAGCTTATAATCCCGCAGCATCCTGTTCTTGAGAATCTCCAGGTGCAGTTCGCCCATGCCGGAGATGATCGTCTGGCCGGTCTCGTCGTTGAACTTGAAGGCAAACGTCGGATCTTCACGTGCAAGCGCATTTAATGTGTCAGAGAGCTTGCCCTTGTCGGCCGAACTGATCGGTTCGATCGACATACTAATGACGGTCTCTGGGAATTCGATCTTTTCGAGCAGGATGGGGTGCGAGGCGTCGCATAGCGTATCGCCGGTGACCGAGTCTTTCAGGCCGACGACGCCGACGATGTCCCCTGCGTGCGATTCCTCGACTTTCACGCGTTCGTCGGCGCGAATGTGCCAGAGCCTCGAACAGATCTCTTTCTTGTCCTTGCCTGGGTTATAGACGCGCGTGCCCGCCTTGAGGTTTCCCGAGTAGATGCGAACGAAAGAAAGGTCGCCGTGGGCGTCGTTTTGAATCTTGAACACGAGCCCGCAGAAGGGTTCGTTGGGGTCAGGCCCGCGGGCGACCTCAGTGCCCTTCTTCGGGTGATGTCCGATAACCGGCGGTCGGTCCAGGGGGCTTGGGAGATAAGCCGAAACCGCATCCAAGAGCCTTTGCACCCCCACGTATTTGAAGCTCGACCCGCATAAGACGGGCTGAACTTGGCCAGTGAGAGTGGCTCGACGGACCGCCGCGATGATCGATTCTTCTGACAACTCAGCGCCTTCGAGATGGGCCATGTAGGCCTCGGCGAATGGCCCGTCGAAGTCGGAGAGCGAATTGAGCATCCGTTCGCGCCAAAGCTCTGCCTCGGGCTTGAGCTCTTCGGGCAGGTCGACCTCCGAAACCGTCGAACCTAGATCCTCTGCCTTGTAGTAAAGCGCGCGCATCGAGATCAGGTCGATCAGGCCTTGAAATTCGCCCATCGTGCCCTCAGGCCCCGAACCGATGGGAATTTGAAGCGGGATCGGTTTGCTTTCGAGTCGTTCGGCGATCTCGTCGAAGACGCGTTCGAATTCGGCGCCGACTCGATCCATCTTGTTGATGAAGCAGAGCCTGGGGATGTGGTATTTGGTCGCCTGACGCCAGACCGTCTCGCTCTGAGCCTCGACCCCCTCGACGGCGGAGAAGATGACGATGGCGCCGTCCAGGACGCGAAGCGAGCGTTCAACCTCGGCAGTGAAATCCACGTGTCCAGGCGTGTCGATGATGTTGATCGTCACGTCTTTCCAGCGGCAGGTGATCGCCGCGGCGACGATGGTGATTCCGCGTTCGCGTTCCTCCTCGAGGTAGTCGGTGACGGTGGTGCCGTCGTCGACGTCGCCCATTCGGTGGGTGGCGCCTGTGTAGTAGAGGATGCGCTCGGTGGTGGTGGTCTTGCCTGCGTCGATGTGGGCGATGATGCCGATGTTTCGAATCTTCGCCAATGATGCGGAGGCTGGGTCGCTGGGCTGGGGCTGGGGCTCCATGATCGTCGTCTTCCAGGGCTGGCGCTGCGGGTTGCTTGTTCGGACACCAGCTTACCCGAGCACGTTCGTCGGCACAGCGCGAGATGAACTCTAAGCGCATGCGCCGGGCAAGCTCTCCCACGAATACGAGCCAGCGAGTGGATCCCGCTTCCAAACGAAAGGGAGACGCGATCCAAAATTCTAACAACGGCCAGGTGAGCGCGCCTGGTGCAATACCCTGGGCAGCCGGCGCCCCAGGGTATCAAGTTGCTTGTTACTTCGTCTGGACGAAAGATTTACCAGGCGAAGTGTGCGAACGCCTTGTTGGCGTCGGCCATCTTATGGACGTTTTCGCGGCGGGTGATGGCGAAGCCTTCTCGGTTGTAGGCTGCGATCAGTTCGTCGGCGAGTTTGATGGCCATGGGCCTGCCCTTCTTTTCTCGGGCAGCCATGAGGATCCAGCGGACGGCGAGCGTCTGCTGACGATTCTTGTTCACTTGCATCGGCACCTGATAGGTGGCGCCGCCGACGCGCTTGGAGCGCACTTCGATGACCGGTTTGACGTTCTCGACGGCTCGAGTGAAGACGTCCAAGGGATCGTCGTTGGGGAGACGCTTCTTGATCAGGTCCGTGGCGTCGTAAAACACGGCTTGGGCCACGCTCTTTTTGCCGTCGTGCATCAGGCAGTTGATAAACTTCGTGACGAGCTTCGAGCCGAACCGAGAGTCCGGTTTGAGCTGTGCTTTACTGGCAGTGAACTTGCGAGCCATGCTTTGAGCGTCTCAACGATCGAGGGAATAGCGAGTCAGTAAAAAGCCTTGTATGCGCTTGAACGAGAGTTATTTCTTCTTCGCGGGCGCTGCCGCGGCCTTGGCCTTGGCGCCGTACTTCGAACGCGCTTGCTTGCGCTTATCGACGCCGAGGCAGTCGAGTACGCCGCGGACGATGTGGTATCGAACGCCTGGAAGGTCGCGGACGCGGCCGCCGCGCACGAGGACGATCGAGTGCTCTTGGAGGTTATGCCCTTCGCCGCCGATGTAGGCCGTGATCTCTTTGCCGTTGGAGAGCCGCACTCTAGCGACCTTCCGCAGGGCCGAGTTCGGCTTCTTGGGGGTCATCGTTTTGACCTGAAGGCAAACGCCGCGTTTGAACGGGCAACCCTCGAGCACCGGCGATTTGGTTTTATAAACCACCGGGCGTCTGGGGCTGCGAACGAGCTGATTGATTGTCGGCATAACGTCTCTTCTACGCCCCCACTGGGGCTCCTCTCGCAGTGCAACCGGCTCATGGGCCTGGCTTTACAGCTCAAACCCTTGGATTTATCCACAAAAAACCCTGCTCCTCGCACGCGGCGAAGAGTTAGATCGTACCATCGGATCCTTTTGTGTCAACAGGGTGGGGAGTTAGCAGCAAACTCAGACAGTCTGAATCCGATGCAGTCTGAATCCGAAGCACGCGGATCCTATTGCGGTAACCAGGCGGCGTCTCCAGGCCGACTGGACGCGGGAGCGGTGGGATGCGGCTGCTGCCGAGCTCGAAGGCAAAGCTCCGAGCGTGCCTCGGCCAGCAAACACACTTGGTTCGGTGCTCGAGGGCCTGGGGATAAGTGTTCGAATGAGGGCAGGCTCAGCGGGGCGGGAAACGGCCTTCTTCGATGAGCGCCTCGCGAAGCTCGACGACTTCCGGGTGGTTCATGTTGAGGACATCGATGGTCACCCGACCGACCGCCGACCGGCCGATGAGGACGGGGCCTTGCCAGTAGAAATGCCGCTCCCACTTGTGTCGGCGTGGGTTAAAAAGTTTGGTGAGCTTCCTGCTGATCGGGTCGAGTCCGGCGATGTTCGGCCCCTTGTAGCTATTGCAGTTGAGGCAGGACAGGGCGAGGTTTCCCGGGGCGGTGGGGCCGTTATGTTGCCTGGAGATGACGTGGTCGATGGGGAAATGGTTAGGGTGGGCCGCCTGCGGTAGGCGGCAGTATTCGCAAGTATCAGCGGCCCGCTCGCGTACCAGTCGAATCAGGCTCTCGTCCAAGAGGGCGCCGCTGGCTAGTTGGAGCCATGCTCCTTGAGGAACTTCCGGGCCTTGGACTGGAAGAGGGCGAGGAGGTTTCCAACCTTGACGTAGTTCATCAGTTCGTCCTTCTCCTCCATCGAGAGGGCCCCGTCTTGGTTCCTCGTGGTCAGTTCATCGACTCGTGCGTGGTCTTCCTCGCTGAAGCCGAGATTGAGAAGGGAACGGGCGGTCTCCGGGGAGAAGTGAGACAGCGAACGGTCGACGACCCGCGAAAAGATCGCGGCTTCGGTCTTCCTGTCGATGACGACACTTGCTTCCATCTTCGCCTTCCTTCTTTGATTCGACCTGAATTCTATGTTACCACGGTTCCGCTCGCGTCGGAACCGGAAGGTTGGGGCAAGTGGCCAGAAGGGTGGCCAAGGACATCGAGCATTCTTAGGAAGCAGCGAACTCAGAAGTAGCAAACCCAGACAGTCTGAATCCGAAGCAATAAACCACCGGGCGTCTGGGGCTGCGAACGAGCTGATTGATTGTCGGCATAACGTCTCTTCTACGCCCCCGCTGGGGCTCCTCGCGCAGTGCAACCGGCTCATGGGCCTGGCTTTACAGCTCAAACCCTTGGATTTTGTCCACGAAAAACCCTGCTCCTCGCACGCGGCGAAGAGTTAGATCGTACCATGGAAACCCGGTGGCAGACAGTCAGTCAATCCGCTCCGATCCGGTAGAACGCGGAACAACCGCTTGATCCGTCCAACCTCGATTTGACACTCCTCTCCAGCCCCGAACTCAGACCAGCCCCGAAATCAGACAGTCTACTTTCGTACGACTTTCGTACGTTGCTCGCGGCGGCCTACGGCAGCATGACCGACGGACGCTCGGACGTCACCCAGGACAGACCTGACCAGCAAACCCCAGCAAACCCAGACAGTCTGTGCGCCGTGAAAAGGCGCGGTTCTTCAGTAGGTGTAAATCCTACCCGGCAAAGGGTCGCTCCAGCCGGTAGCTAACGGAGCGGCGGTGGAGGCAACAAAACCGTCGAAGCCTTCGTGAAAACATGCCGCTTGGCGGTCCGCCGCGGCGGAGGCGAGCAAGTCCGCCACGGCGGATAATGTCATGTGAACGCTGTAGGCCTCGAAATGTCGTACGCGGGAGCCGACCCATCAGACAGTTGGGGAAGGCCGCCGTCGTTGAGAACAGGCGACCGGTTGGAATAGGCCGAGCCATGAGCGACATCTCTGAACGATCCCGCCGGGGTACAGGCGATGGCATGCTTGCATAAGGAGAACCGACGCAACACGGGAAGCCCCATGGAGCGAGTCGCGTGAACTCAACCGGACGCCCGCGAGGGACAGGCCGGGCTTGATGGGGTGGCGGAGAGGTTCGTAGTACCGTTGAAGCCGGGTAATTCCGGTGGAGGGAAGGGACCTCAGTTCAGAGGTTAACGCAAGAAGAAGCGACAGCCGGGAGATTGGCATGGGTCTAGTACCTCCACTAAAGGTTGGGAAGCTTCAGGAGGCGTTACACACCAAAGCGAAGGGATCGCCCAACTACCGCTTCTACGCCCTGTACGACAAGGTTTGGAGAAGAGACGTCCTGGAATACGCCTTCCACTGCTGCCTTGCCAACAAGGGAACGGCGGGCGTCGACGGGGTGACCTTCGAACAGATCAAGGAGTACGGCGAGGAGAAGTGGCTGGACGAATTGATGGAGGATCTGCGCCAGAAGACGTACCAATCCCAGCCCGTCCGAAGGGTGAACATCCCCAAGGAGGGCCAACCGGGCAAAACCCGCCCGTTGGGAATTCCGTGTATTCGCGATCGCGTCGTGCAAACGGCCGTGGTTCTGGTCTTGGGGCCGATCTTCGAGGCCGACCTCGAGCCCGAGCAATACGCGTATCGTCCGGAACGGAGCGCGAAAGACGCCGTAAGGCACGTCGAATCGTTGCTCCGCAAGGGTTTCATGGAGGTGGTTGACGCGGACTTGAGCGGTTACTTCGACAACATCCCCCACGCGGAGCTGATGAAATCGGTGTCGAGGCGCATTAGCGATGGACGAATCCTTCGTCTGATCAAGATGTGGCTCGAAGCGCCGGTGGAAACACGCGACCGTCGTGGACGGAAAGAGCGAACGACCGACAACAAGGACGAGGGCAAGGGTTCCCCGCAAGGGTCCCCGCTTTCTCCGCTATTGGCAAACATCTACATGAGACGATTTATACGGGGCTGGAAGACGGGAGGACACGAGAAGCGGCTGAGGGCTCATATCGTCAACTACGCGGACGACTTCGTGATCTGTTGTCGCGCCGGGGCCGAAGAGGCCATGGCGACGATGCGATCGATGATGTCGAAGCTGAAACTGACGGTTAACGAGACCAAAACGCGACTCTGCGTGCTCCCCGAAGGTACGTTCGACTTCCTGGGTTACACTTTCGGCCGCTGCTACAATCATCGCACAGGGGAGGCCTATCTGGCCGCCTCGCCTGCGAAGAAGAAGGTCGCCAAGCTCTGCGACGCGATCGGCGAGCAGACCAGCGGAAAGACGACCCTATTAGACGAGGAGAGGATGGTCGGCCGGCTGAACATGAAATTGCGAGGCTGGGCGAATTACTTCGACTTGGGCGCGGTGAGCCGAGCGTATCGTGCGGTTAACTACCACGTGACGAATCGGCTCCGTCGATGGCTCTGCAGGAAGCACAAGGTTCGGGGTCCGGGTTTCTCACGGTACCCAGACACATACCTGTACCAGAAGTTGGGCCTATACAGGCTCAGCCGCCAACGCAGAAGTCTTCCGAGTGCGAACGTGTGAGCAGCTAATCACTATAGAGCCTCTGTCCGAGAGCCGGATGCCTTAGTAGGGCACGTCCGGTTCGCTGAGCGGGATGTGGAAACGGAGCATGGTTTGATATTGAGGCACTGGCAATCGAAAGAACCAGAAACAGATAGGCAAACCTAAACAACCGCGCCACATCTCGACTCTACGCGAGCGAGCATCTTTCGCTAGGACCTACCTCCTCCGGGGGCGTGATTTCAGACTGTCTGCGAGCGAGCATCTTTCGCTAGGACCTACCTCCTCCGTGAAATTCCTCCCTTTCCAACATAAGTGCTACGACCGACCCTACCGTAGCAAACAACCACCAAGCGACAACCAATTTCGGTTGCGCCAATCTGGTTACTCCGCCTTCACGCCCCAGCGTCGCAACAACGTGACAGACTAGCCATCCTCCTTGAACGAGGACGGACGCCCCCCATATAAGTTGTATGCCAAGAAGTGGTGGAGACGCCAAGACCCGAATCCAATAGCCTAGCGTGACGACATAGCCTGGCCCAAACACAAAGAGCTTTAGGAGCAGGTTCTCTGGTTGGGGCATCCAGGGTAGAAGCAAGACGCCCCAATAGATGCCGCCGATCGCAAGGAACCCAGCGACGATTCGAGGCGGTCCAATCGTAGACACCCTAAGCCCTTCACCCCTCGCGGATCCCACGTCGCAAACTTCCCCCAGACTCCCCATCATAACGTCGCCCAGACTCCCCATAGTGGAATTTCTAGAGGCCACCTCAGCCAGTCTTCATTTCGAATACGAAGCGCTGCAGTGGGTTGCGGAAGGGGCTCCTAAAAGGAGATCGCGCGAAAGCAACAACCGAGCGACCAGCCTCAAACTTTGCCCCGCTTTCCCATTTATGCCAGGTCTGACAAAAGCCCCTCGCGCAAGTCGGTTCCAATATGAGAGTAGGTAGAGAGCATGCACTGTGCTCTCCAAGAAGCAAAACCTCAAATTGGACCAAACACCTTGTTTCCAAGCCTCGCATTCATGTGCCGAAGTCCCAACGACTGCCCTATCGGGCAGCCGAGAACCGCCCAAACCAACCCCAAAAGGGGCCAAAACGCGCACCCGAATTTCGAGGGGGTTTTCGCAGCATCACACGGAAAACTCTGATCCAATTTACCCAATTTCAACCGCGCATTTTCCTGGAATTTCCCAAAGCGCCGTCCAGCATTTTGCAGAGCAAAATCAGCGAATGGCAGACCAGGATGAGCGCACAGGAGGACACGAAGTAAACGAAGGGCAGAAAAGAACCAAGCGTCCTGACCAGAGAATCATGAGATTTGTACAAACATGATCTTTATTTATGTTAACTTGCTTGTCTTAACTTCGTTTCCCGCCATAGGCGGATTTTCAACCTTCGTCGCCTCCTGTGAGAAACGCCTTTTTTCCGTCTCCGCATCTCTGTGGCTCCGCGTGAGCCCTCTTTCTCAAACTCTTGGACAACTCCTGTGAATCCCAATACAAAGAAAGCAACAACACCGTGCCATCTGAAGCCCAGTTGAAAGCCAATGCCCAAAACGCCAAGAAATCCAAAGGCCCAACGACCCCCGAAGGTAAAGCCAGGTCGTCGCAGAACGCACTGAAACACGGCCTTCGTTCGGGCCAACCGGTCCTTCGAACCCTCGAGAATCCTGAGGAGTGGAAGGCCCATTTGAAGACCTTTATCGACGACGCCAAGCCCGTCGGCGATATCGAGTTCAAGCTCGCCGAGAAGGCAGCGATGTGCTTGTGGCTCCAATCGCGGGCAGAGCTCATTATCTCGATCGCCCAGGACGTGCAGATCGAGACAAAGGGGTTCAAGATGATCTACGACGACTGGGAGACGCCTGGCGACATCGCCTTGCGTTCCTGGATCGCCCAGGGCTTCCAAAAGCTCCGCGAAGTGGCCTTGGACGGCGGCGCCATCTGCCGAGAATCGATTCGCGAAGCCTGGCTCAAGATCGATTTCGACTTCGGATCGATCGAAACCCTCCAGCTCTACCATCAGAAGCTCGAAGGCAGTTTCTACAAGGCATTCAATGCGCTCGAGAGGCGGCGGATCGAACGCGAGAAGAAAGTCGAACGTGCCGAACGGCTCGCATACCAGCGTTGGAAGGACTCGCTCAAGCTCCCCAGTACGCCGACGCTCGCGACGACGGTTCAAAAGTTCGAGGATCTCGACGAGATCGATATCGCATTCCTCTTGAAGGACGACTCGCTCGAAGAGGTTGAAAGCGAGGCAGTACGGCTGATCCACAAGGAGCGCAACGGAAGCAGGCGATGGAAGAGAACCGAGCGAAGCTAGTGGCTGAGGCGATGGGGGAGATTCAGGAGTTGGCCTCGGGCATGGTCGACGGTCCCGAGGAGTTTGACGATCGTCTCGAACCGAAGCTGGCTGGCCCTGAGTATCGGACGAACGGATTCTTCGACAATGAGGAGAAGCTCGAGAAGGAGCATCCCGAGTACGAATGGTTCAACCTGACCGAGGAGGCGGTGGTGACCAAGGCGGAGCCAGGCGTGGAAGAATTGGGTTCGTTTGTTCTGGCGCCGCAAGTTGCTTCAGGCTCTTCGGCTTGCGTCAAGCAGCCGGCAGCCGAGTCGGCTTCATCACAAGGAGCAGCCCTTGCAGCGGAATTCGGTTTGTTCGTTCCGTGCGTTGAGGCGGATCTGGCCACAGAACACCAGCCAACGGCCACCGCGGAGAAAATGGGTTCGTTTGTTCTGGCGCCGCAAAATCCTTGTGAGTCAGGAACTTACGTCGAGTCAATCGGCTCCGGAGGCGGTGTAGTTCCTCCCAACGGGATGAACCAAGGCCTCCCAAACAACAACCTAGGGTCGGAATCGAGTCCACCGCCGGGCTCCTTGGCCTGACTTTCGCCCGGCTTCGGCCATTCCGTGGCTCTTTGACAATTCGGCAGCATCTTGAAGTTCGATCCCAGCTCGAGAGAGCCGGGGTCAAAGCGGAAGGACCGCGCGGAAGGAGCCTTGGGGTAGGCAATCGCGGGAAGAAAGTTAAAAGTCAAAAGGTAAAACTGATGTACGGGCATCGAGTGAGGGATCGCTTCGCAATGAACAGCTACTACGCGAGCAAAGACCGATCCGGACCTTGGGATCGAATCAGGCTCCGGACCGGATGTTTCGACATGATGAACAGGATGACATCAAAGAAGGCACGAATCTGAATCCCAATCCTCTAAAGCAAGTTGAAACCCTTGGGCGGATTCCATGGGCGGATTGTCGAGGTTTTGGCTATGTTCCACGGGAGCCGAAACCCCTCGTGGTGGAAGTCGCGTCTAGGGACGCGCCTGACTGGGTCGGACGGGACCGGTCACAGACGACTCTGGCAGACCCCCATTCCTGGGCAGCAGATGCCCGAGCTTATCGCGCTTGGCTGCGAGGTAGCGCCTGCGGTCGACTTCGTCGGGCGCGATGATCGGAGTCTGGTCGACGACCTCGAGCTCATAGCCGTGGTAGACGAAGGCGTCGGTCTTCTTTGGGTTGTTGGTGAGGAGGCGGACCTGCTTCAGACCCAGGTCCAAGAGGATCTGCAAGCCAACGCCGTAATCGCGTTGATCGGCCCGGAAGCCGAGGGCAAGGTTTGCTTCGACGGTGTCGAGGCCTTGGTCTTGAAGCTCGTAAGCCTTGAGCTTTTGGATCAGCCCGATCCCCCTACCCTCTTGTGGCAGGTAGACTAGGACTCCCACGCCTTCATTCCCGATCATTTCCAGAGCCATTCGAAGCTGATCTCCGCAGTCGCACCTGAGCGAATCGAGTAGGTCGCCAGTGAAGCATGACGAGTGCATGCGTACGAGCGGGGCTTTGACGGAAGCGAGGTCGCCCATAACGATAGCGACGGGTTCGTTCCCTGCTTCGTGGCGAACAGAATATCCGATGACCCTTGCCTTGCCGTATCGGGTGGGGAGCTCGGCCTCGGCAACGCGGTCGACAAGCTTCTCCCGCTGCTTCCGATAACGAATCAGAGCTTCGATCGAAATGATCGGCAGGTCAAATTCGCGTGCGAGCTCTTGGAGCTTTGCCTTGCCCGCGACGCCGGTGCCGTCGAGGATCTCGCAGAGAATCCCCGCCGGTGCAAGTCCTGCCAACCGAGCCAGGTCGACCGTGGCTTCGGTATGCCCTGCCCTCCTGAGGACTCCTCCTTCCTTGGCGACAAGCGGAAAGAGGTGGCCTGGACGTAGCAGATCTTCCGGCCTCGTTGTTGGATCGATGACGGCCTCGACGGTCCGCGCACGTTCCGAGGCGCTAATTCCCGTCTTACAGGTTTTGTGGTCGATCGAGACCGTCAAGGGAGTGCGGAACGGAGCGTCGTTGTCCTGGACCATCATCGGCAGACGCAACCGATCGGCAAGGTCGGGCATGATGGGCATGCACAAAAGCCCCCTACCCTGTTCGATCATGAAGGCGATGGTCTCGGGCGTCGCCTTCTCGGCGGCGGCGATGAAATCCCCTTCGTTTTCGCGATCTTCGTCGTCAACGACAATGACGACCTTGCCGGCGGCGACGGCGGCGATCGCTTCTTCAATCGTTGAGAATGTGAACTCCTGCGGAGACATAGCAAGTCCTTACTTCTTGATTATTGCGAGCGGTCTTTCTTGGACCTCGCGGCCTTTTTTGCCATGGCCTTGGCTCTGGCGGATTTTGCCTGTGGGCTGGCGAGGGGCTTGGCCTCGCCCCCATCTTGTTCCGATCGTAAGGAGACGATTCGGTCGCGGAGGGCCGCGGCGCGTTCGAAATCGAGCTTTTCGGCGGCGTCGAGCATTTCGGCCTCGAGTGCGGCGATGAAATCGACGGCCGCTTCCGATTTTGGATCGAGCCTGAGCGCCTTGCGGGCTGTCGATTTGGCCTGGATTTCTTCCTCGATGCCTCGTTTGATCGCTTTCTTGATCGACTCGGGTTTGATCCCGTGCTCTGCATTGTATGCGAGTTGTTTGTCGCGTCTGCGCTTGGTTTCGTCGAGGGCCCGTTGCATTGAAGCGGTTACTGTGTCGGCGTAGAGCACAACCTCGGCGTTGACGTGTCTGGCTGCTCTGCCGATGGTTTGGATGAGCGAGGTTTCGCTGCGGAGAAATCCTTCCTTATCGGCGTCCAAGATGCAGACCATGGAGACCTCGGGCAGGTCGAGGCCTTCGCGGAGCAAGTTCACGCCGACGAGCGCGTCGAAGGCGCCTTCGCGGAGCTCGCGGAGGATGGTCACGCGTTCGATGGCGTCGAGCTCGCTATGCAACCATTTGCATCGTAGGCCCTTTTCCTTCATGAACTTCGAGAGATCCTCGGCGAGCCGCTTGGTGAGCGTCGTAACCAGGACGCGTTCGCTCTTGAGGGCGCGTTTCTTGACCTCTTCGATGAGAGCCGGCACTTGTCCGCGAGCGGGCTCGATGCGGACGACAGGGTCGACCAAACCGGTTGGGCGAATCACTTGTTCGACGACCTCGCCACCGGACATTGTCACTTCGTAGTCGCTGGGAGTGGCGGAAATGTAGAGCCTTTGGCCCATCTTTTGTTCCCATTCGTCGAACCGCAGGGGCCGATTGTCGAGGCGCTGGGCAAGCGGAAGCCGTGCTCGACGAGGGTGCTTTTGCGGCTGAAGTCGCCTGCGAACATGCCTCGGATTTGGGGCAAGGAGACGTGGGATTCGTCGATGAACAGGAGGCTGTCCTCGGGGAAGAAGTCGATCAGGGTGTTTGGAGATTCCCCGGCCTTTCGGCCTGCCAGGTGGCGGCTGTAGTTTTCGATGCCGGAGCAATAGCCCACTTCGAGGAGCATCTCGATGTCATAGCGGGTTCGGGCTGCCAGCCTTTGTGCCTCGAGGAGTTTGCCTTGGTCTTTGAGTTGAACCAACCGCTGCTCGAGCTCTTCGCGGATCCGCGCGACGGAGTCGGCGATACGTTCTTCGGGCAGGACGAAGTGCTTGGCTGGGTAGATGTAGAGCTCGGAGGGGCGTTGCAGGACGTTGCCCGTGAGTGGGTCGATTTCGGAAAGGGCGTCGACTTCTTCGCCGAAGAATTCGATGCGGTAAGCGACGTCTTCGTAGGGAGGGAAGACTTCGACGACGTCGCCGCGAGCTCGGAATTTGCCGGGTGTGAGGTCGACGTCGTTGCGTTCGTACTGGATGTCGACGAGTCGTGCGAGAACCTCGTCACGTTCGAGGAAGTCTCCCTTTTTCACGTGGACCATCATATTGCGATAGTCTTCGGGCGAGCCCAAACCGTAGATGCAGGAGACGCTGGCGATGACGATGACGTCGCGTCTGCTGACAAGCGCACTGGTGGCGGCGAGTCGGAGGCGTTCGATGTCGTTGTTGATCGCGGCGTCTTTTTCGATGTAGATGTCGCGCTGGGGGATGTAAGCTTCGGGCTGATAGTAGTCGTAATAGCTGACGAAGTAACGGACGGCGTTGTGCGGGAAGAACTCTTTGAACTCAGAGTAGAGCTGAGCGGCAAGCGTCTTGTTATGGCTCATAATCAGGGCTGGGCGTCCCAACCGAGCGATGACGTTGGCCATGGTGAAGGTTTTGCCCGAACCTGTGGCGCCCAAGAGGGTTTGGTGCCGTTTACCTTCTTCGACGCTTTTGATGAGCTGTTCGATGGCTTGGGGCTGGTCGCCGGCAGGCTCGAACGGACTTACGAGCTCAAAAACGGACATGGCGTCTCTCGCTCTAGAAGACGTTGCAGAACGCGTCCCGGGCGTTGTTCCGGAACTCGTGAACCTTATTATACCCAGTCGGACCAGGCCAGAACCCCATCTCGCAGGATTCAGTCCACAGGCGATCGTCGCTCGGGGGTTTCCGTGGAGGCGGGAACTGTGACGCCAGGGTCGACGGAGACCAAGTTCTCCGTTACGCCCGAGGGTTTGGAAAGATAGGGCGCCAGCAGGTTTTGGGTGACGGGACCTACGCCTTTGACGCGTGCTCGCAAGTCGTCGGCCGAAGCGAGCGGCTTTTTCTTTCTCGCGGAGACGATACGTTTTGCCAAGCTGGGACCAACTTTGGGGAGCGTCTCCAGCAGCTCTTGTGAGGATGTGTTGAGATCGACAGTAAGAATAGGAGGTAGGGCGGGTTGACGGGCAGGCAGCGCTCTCCAGCAAGCCAATCCGGCTGCCAGCAGCAACGCCAACATAGCCGAGGTTTGGCGATTGCTCATGCTTCGGCTCGGCGGCAAAGTCGGACGATGCGAGGCTGGGAAACTTTCCCAACTCACTTTAGTCTAGCTTTGGCCGCACTTTGTTCAATCTGGACAGCCTTATACGGGTCCAGGAGCTTTAGCCTGTCTTGGAAGACTTCTTCTTCGTCTTGTGATGGGTGGTCGTGTGGGTGGTCTGTGACTGCCCGGAAGCCGAGACGGGGATGAGCTTGTTGTTCTTGAACACGTAGAATTGGCCGGTCGGCGCCAGAGTCTTGTTGGCCGTCACGTGCGGAACGCCAGCAAAGATGACGGTTTCCCCGCCCTGCGGAAGGAACTTCACGCGACCTTTACGGCCGATGAGTGAATTGAACGGTCCCCCGATCTCGCGGGTGAAACCGAACCAACCGTGCTCTACTGTGCTTCCACCGATCGCCGAAAGCGTGTTATGTCCGCCGTGGCCGCCGTCGATGGTCGCGGGCACCTGGACGTTGGGAGTGATCGTGATGACGTCTCTGCCCTTGGTGCCGTAAACCACAATGTATTGAACCTGAGACGCTTGAGGCTGGATGGTGTCCATGACTCCGTTGACTGTCACTTCGATTGCGCCGTTCTGTTGATCAACGGTGATATTGTACGGCGGATTTTTGTGGAAGCTTACGGGCGGATCGATGACGAGCACCTGACCAACAAGCCTGACGGCGCCTGTCGACGCGACGGGCGCCAGGGGACCTGACGTTGTGATGGTAAATGTCTGCGTGGCGGTTGTGTTTGTCGTCGGGTCGGTGGCCGTCACGGTGACGTGATCAACCTGGCCTGCAGTTGCGTTGACCGCGTTGATGTTGATAACGGCGTCGGGATTCCCGGTAGAGAGCGACGCGGAGTTGATCGTGATCGGATTGACCGGAGTCGAGCCAGAGCTGCCGCCGAGCGCAACCTGCGTCATATCTGTGACAATCGCTTGCCCTGAAACGAGCTGTCCAAAGATCGTATAGTTGCCGTCGAGCGCGGTCGGCGAGGCGGTGGTGACGAAGAAATCGGCCTCGTTGGTATTTGCACCCGCGTTGGCCATTGCAAGTTGGTAGGTGCCGTTGAAGGTCAATTGCGGGAGGATCTCGTTCACGAACGGGAAGCCCGGTTGGTTGACGTTTGCATTACTTCCGCCCTGAGTGACCCAGTTCGTCGGCCCAGGGAAGAAGTTTGCGATCCGATAAAACGATTTGCCGCTGTAATAGCCTTGATTGACGAGCTCTTCGATGCTCGAAGTGGTGATCGGGGTGAGATTGTCGAACAGTTGGAAGGTCATCGAACCTGTGAAGGAGATGTCGCCGGATCCACTGGACGTGTGGGTGACGTTGATCGTCAAGAACTTTCCTGGCGAGACCGAGGTTTGAATCTGGGAGTTGTCGGAGATGACGCTATAGGTTTGGTTGTTCGCATTCGAGCTCGAGAGCGGCAGTTGGAAGCCGGTCCCCGAGTTGATGATCTGATTGGCTATCGGCGAAAGCGAGGCTGCGGGAAGTTGGCGAACTTCGAGCGTTTCCATCCGAGGATTCCAGTCAGTCGCTCGCCCAGAACACCGAGATCGGCCCGAGAAACCGGCCGAGGGCTGGAAGACGATCCGTCGTCGCTCACGGCTCAACATCGATCCCACCTCCTGCGTCGTCGAAACCGCTCTGCTGGTCCATCCAGCGCGGAATCTCCACGCCACGGAATACGCATTAACGATGGTATCGGTTAGGCGGACTTTGCGGCTTGAGTCGTTTTTGACGAATTTCCCAAGCAATTCACCAATCGCCCGATAATCGGCAGCGCAAGAAAGCAGCGAACAGATTCGAAATCCGTCCGCTGCTTTGGTTTGCGATCGAGCGAGAGCGACCTTACGGGTTTGCCTTGTGGAGCATGAAACCGGTGACGACAAGCCCGTCCTCTTCCTGTGTGAAGTAGGCCCCTCCAGGCGAAAGGTACTTGGCGATGACGCTGAAGTCCGGGAGCTTCGTGACGTCGATCACTTTATCGAGCTCGACTTTCGGGCCGTTCGGGTTCGGGTTCTCGAGCTTGCCGGACTTGATAATGTCGTAGGCCTGGCGAAGTGAATCTTCGAGGCGAACGTAGGTAAATCCGCTCATCTCAGCCGGAAATTCCTTGGCGACGAGCTGGAATTGGGGGTTTTGATCGAGGGACGGGCCGCCCCGCAGGACTTGCTCCAAGAGCGTGGGTCCGAACGATACGAAGAGGGTGTCCTTGGCGATGGCAACGCTCACGGGGCCTTCGAAGGTGGCGTTCGGATTCTCAGGGACCTCGAAATCGAAGATCGTGGTTCCCTGGAATTCGCCGCTTCTTCGCGGGAGCCATAGTCATCTCGAGCACTTTGTTGAAGGTCGCCTGGAACTTCTTGGAGTCCTCGAGCGCCACTCCAAAGAGAACGCGCTGGCTCTTTGGCGTGATCGGCTTTTGGTAATCGCTAATGATCGAAATACGGTCGCCAATGGGGGCGACGATGTCTTTCTCGATGCTCAACCCAGCCTGACCGTCTGGTCCGGCAAGTCGTTTTTCGACCTCGGCCAAGGCGCCGGGATTGAACATGTTGACCAGGTCGTTCACAGCAACCCACGCCGCGTCGAGATCCCAGTTGAACGTCTGATAGCTCGCGACGTTGGCAGGAACCCAAGATTCCGGCTTGAGCGCGGTCTTGGGGGTGGGGAAGAGCTTGAGAACGCCGGTGGGCGTGCTGGTCAGCATGAACGTCTTTGAAAGGCGTTCATAGCTTCCTGTGTTGTACCATGCGCCGCCGCCGATAGCCTTTAGGCCTCCGAGGCCAAGTGCGGTTGTAATCGCCTCGATCTGCTGGACGCCCGCGCCCCCTCCTGGGCTCCAGCGAAGCTAAAGCCTTTTTTCATGGCACCAGCCAGGTCGAAGTACCAAAAGACGTGTGGATCCTTGCCGAGCTTCTTGCTTACCGCAGTGAACGATTCGGTGGTGGCCAGCGAAGTCTCTCGTTTGCCGCTATTGGTGATGTACTCTTTGATCGCATCGACATCGGTGCTCAGGTGAAAGAGAGAGCCTTGCTTGGTCCAGACGAACGGCACCGGAATCGCCTTTTCCTCGTCTTTTTCCTGCGCGATCCGGATGACGTGAAGGGTCAGCGACTGAAACTCTTCGTTCGAGACCTTGTTCCCTTCGGCCTCGACCTGTTGGGTGATCTTCGTGAGCACGCCGTCGAGTTTGGCGTCGTTCTTGCCGGCGTCGACAGTGATCAACAGAGAAACGGGAATCTTAGGGTCGTCCTTTTTGTCGACCACTGCGATGCTGACCTGGCCTTGAGGCAGGTCGAGCAGATCGACAATGCTAAGCCCAACCTTCTGCTGAAGCTGGTTGTTGGCTTCTTCGAGCTTCGCCTTGAAGTCTTCCTTGATGGGGTTCCAAGCCTCGTCGCCAAAGAGCTGGGCGAATTGCGTCTTTCCGGCGGCGTCCTTGAGCGCCGATACGTCGGGAATCTTGATCAGGAGGTAAGTTGATTCGGGAAGCGATTGCTCCGCCGGCGGCGCCGCGGGCGCGGTGGAGGCCGTCAAGAAACCCGCACCGGCTAAGAAGGCGATCCGAGCCGCAGCCCGCATCGAATTTCGCATCGAAAAGCTCCTGAGAGGTCAAAAGAAACGAGCCCGTCCCGTCGAGGGCTCGGGCGAAGGCGATCATGGATTCCAACCATCCCGCCAGAACCAGTCGCGACCGGCGATAGGTTATTCGCGAGCGAACAGACGCCGCAACAACTGAATCAGGGAAACGCCAATTGGCGATCGAGGAAGACTCAACGCACGCCTTCCTTGGCGTCGGGTTTGCCGAGGGAAGGTTGAGATGCTTTCTCTTTTTCGGCCGCGACGCGCGGCGGCCCGCTTTTACGCCTCCTCGGCGGATCGAGATAGCGGTGGCCCGAATTTGGGTTGTCTTTATTGAATGCGAAGGCATCGCGATTCCGGATGAAGTCTTTCACATAAGTGATCGGGATTGCAAAACCAAGGTTGTCGCCAAACGTGATTTTGAGGCTGGTCACGCCGATGACCTCGCCCTTCATGTTGAAGAGCGGACCTCCCGAATTCCCCGGGTTGATCGCCGCGTCGGTCTGGAGATAAACCTGACCTTCGAAATTTCGGCTGCGATTGCTCAGAACCCCTTGAGAGACCGACCGCTCGAAACCAAGCGGATTGCCGACCGCGAAAACGCCCTCGCCTGGGCTGACTTCGTCCATACTACCCAGGTAAACGTGCTCGAGTTTCAGATCTTTCTGCGGCGGAAGCTTGATCAGCGCCAGGTCGACGAAGGGGTTGATGGCGATGATTTCGACGTTCTCGATCGTTCGTCTTACCAGCCCATTGGGCGTCTTGGGGTAGAGCACCGCGGTGATTTTGGTTTCGCCCTGGATGACGTGATTATTCGTAATGGCATAGCCCAGATCGTTGATGATGAACCCAGAGCCCTTTCCGCCCGGCGTCTCGATGGAAATTACCGCCTCGCCGAATTGCTCGACAAGCTCTTTGACAGGCTTGGATTTGAGAGCGGAAACCTGAAAGAAACCCGATGCGTCGTAATCGCTCGAGCGGACGACGGCGCCGCCCCCCGAACCGACGGCTGGAGTTTTTGTTGAGTCTCTATCGGTTTTGCTCAGGACCTGATCCTTGGGAACACGAATGACGTCGTAACCCAGATCGACGAAGTAAGCCGTCGGCTTGTCCGCGACGATCTCGCCGACAATCTGCCTTCCCTCGCGCAACTCCAATACGACGCCGGTTTTGCCTTGAGCCTGTGCGTGCTCGGGTTTCGCATCGGAAGGCTGCGCCCCCTGTGCAAAAGCAACAGCCAACACCGCGATGGAGAAATGCATCATAAAAGATCTGGTCTTTCGTGTTGTCGCGGGAAGATCCTGACGCCCTCGTTGCAATGGGCCATTTTGCAGTGCGCGGGGCGTCGATGCAACCCCACTCGTCAATCCGGACGGCTGGAGACCTCGTGGATTGCTGGAGACGCCTTGTTAGGATATTGTTTTTACGTTGGATTTGGGCTCTGGCGCGACGAGCTTTTCCTGCATTGGAAATTCATCGAGCGGCACGCGGCCCCTAGGCGGTCTCCAACCCAAGATTCGCTCTATACCGAGGTCCAGAATGTCCAAAGTTCCCGGCCAGCCAAGCCTGGCTGAGATGAGTTATCGCGTGATCAAAGAGCTCGGCGCAGGCGCCGGCAGCACCATCTTCCTGATCGGCGACAACGCCACCGGCAAGAAATACGCCCTCAAGATCGTCAAGCGGGAGTCGGCCGAGGACGACATCTATATTTCTCAGGCCAAGACCGAGTTCGATGTGTCCCAAAAGCTCAATCATGAATCAATCCTGGCGATCTACGATTGCCGGATCCGCCGCAAGCTCTTCAAAGTGAGCGCCGTCGACCTTTTGTTGGAATACGTCGACGGGCGAACCCTCGACGAGGCGCCGTTTCCCACTCCCAAGCAACTGGTCCTCGTTTTCGTGCACGTCGCCGGCGCCCTGGTGCATATGCATCGGCGGGGGGTGTACCACGGCGACCTGAAGCCCTCGAACATCATGCTGGCGAAGAACGGCGATGTGAAAGTGATCGACTTCGGCACCGCCTGGATCAAAGGTCAAGAGAAGAACCGCGTCCAAGGGACCCCTCAATACATGGCGCCGGAACAGGCTGTCGAGAAGATCGCGGACGAAAAGACAGATCTTTATAACTTCGGCGCGACGATGTATCGGATGTTCACCGGCCGGCACGTCAACACGAGCGGCGTGCCGAAGGTTGGCGCGGGCAGGGCGCTCGACGAATCGCGAGTGCTGATGAGGCCTCCGATCGAACTGAACCCCAAGATTCCGGGCACCCTGAACGAAACCATCATGGCTTGCATTCAACTCGTTCCCGACCGCCGCCCAGCGGGCATGTTCGAGGTCAAGAACCAGCTCGAAGCCGTGGCCAAGTATATGAAAATCGACGACTCAGTGCTGAAATCCACGGACGCCGAGGAGTGATCGGGGCTGCGTCCGACTGAGATCGTTCAACGTCCTTTCGACTTGGACTCCGATCGGGATCGAAGGAGTTCTCCCTAGCCCGATCAGTCGGGGTCTCTCAAGGCTCGAAGTTTGGCCAGACCGACGGGCTCGGCGGGCGCCTTCAAGGTTCTGAGGAACGCTATGAGCGTGTTTCGCTCGGTCCCCGAGAGCCCGCGATAGCGGGCAACCGTCCTCGAAGCTTCGCCGTCGTGAGCTTGGATCGCCGCTTCAAGAGTGGCAGCGCGAGAATCATGGAGATATGGCGCGGAGTCGGCGACGCCCCATAACGGCGGCGTTCGCCATTCCGAGTCGGTCGCCGGCGCGGCATTTCGTTTGCCAATCGCCACGCGACCCAGAGCGCTTCCGTAATAAACCGCTCCGCTCGAGAGCGACGGGCCCATGTCGTGAACCAAGAGTTCGGAGTAAACGCCTTCCGCCGCGCCCAAATTCGGCCTGTGACAAGCAGCGCAGCCGACCGATTCGAAGAGCGATCGTCCCCTCTCGTATTTCTTGGCGTTCACCGCCGTTGCGGGTCGCTTCGATCGGGGAGCCGGAAGCGACGCGATGTAGTTGGTCAAATCGCGACATTCTTCGGCGTTTAAGTCGAGCTGCCTTGCGTCGGGGTTCAGGTTCGCGTAACGCGAGGCGGTCGGATCGACCGGCTGATGAACCCCAGGAACCTCCAGGCCAAGCTCATTGGCGCAGGCTCTGTGGACGAAATCTTCGAGCGTGGAGACCTGCGCTTTCCAACCAAACCGGCCGATCTTCCCATCGAACTGGTAAACGATTCTCCCTTTGATCTCGGGGAACTTTGCGTTCGTTTGCTTCTCGGCCTGCTCGATCACGGCTCGAGGAATTGCGTCGAGGATCCCAGCGCCAAAAAGCGCTGGCGTGTTCCGCTTGGCGTCGTTGAAGAGAGTCATCGGCAGGTCGGAAAGCCAGACCGCATAACCTGGGCTCGTCCCGTGCCTGTGCAAGACGACCGTCGGCGAATCGATCATAGCGGGATGGACCCAGCGCGCCTCCTTGGGATCTGAACCTTTATAGGTTATCATTTCCACATCCTTCTCTCTGGGTCCCCCGCCCCCCGAGCCCGCCTGGTTGTGGCAGCCAACGCAGGACCTTTCGTTGTAAACCGGTCCCAGACCGTCAGGCTCTCTTGGTCCACCCGAAAGCGGCGCCCACTGTTTGAGAAAGAGGACTTTGCCCCGAGCGGCGGATGAATCGGACTCGCCGGCCGTCGTCGAAGGCGTATCGACGAATAACCAAGCCAGACCCAACGTCAATAGAGACCCCGCACAACTCATCGTGAACGATGCGCGCACCATTACCATTCTCCAGCGTCTGGGATTTCCGGAACTCGAAGCATTTCGATCAGCCGACGAGCGGGAAGCTCGACGCGGTTGTTGACAAGAAGCCGCGAGCCTCTCGAGGAAGGGAAAGCTCGAGGCCGCGGTCCAAAGACTTAGACGCTCTCCGACGCCTTGTTATTCGATGGGCGTCCGACTTTCCTTGGCGTTCTTACGGGACACCTACGGATCGGACTCCGCCTCAAGCCCCGACCGTTCAAGCCTCTTCCTCGACAAGTCCCGGCAGCTCTTCCCAACGATACTGAAGCTGCGAGAGCGCCTTGGTCAATTTGTCGCGGGCGGATTTCAGCTCGGACTTGAGAGCTGGTATCTTCACGCGTTTGATCTCGCGAAGCGAACGCTCGGCCGAGGCCAGATCGTTTCGCCATTCGTTCGCCTGTTCGAGCATTCCGTTGGGAATGAGCTTCATCAGCCGAGTTTGCTCCTCCTCGAGAGCCTTGGCCGACTGCTCTTGCTCCTCGATTGCCGATTCGATCCGCGCGACGTCGGCTTGGAGAGAAATGCACTTCTGGATGTCAGGGTTTGGCTCATAAGGCGCGTGAACCTCGATGAAGCTGCGCTTCAGCCAATCGCCGTCCAAGGCGAACTGTTGCCGCTCGATGCGTTCCTCGACGACGTCCACGGATAACTTCCCCTTCGACGGAAGCGTGGCGCGGAGGAGATTTCCGCTTGTGGTTTCCAAGCTCTCGAGATCGCATTTAACAGCCTTGGCCTCGATTTTCGAACCCGTCCAGAGACGCGGGTATTCAATTTCCAAAGAGAACGCCTCGCCCCGACTGTTCTGGACGCGATAGTTTATCTTGCGGCGATTGCGATTTTCGGCATAGACGGAGCCTTTGGCGATCCGAATCGCCATTCCGCTCGACTCGGTTCTCGAGGCCTTGGCGAAGACGCGGACTCCGGTTTCCTTGGCGTGGATCAGGAGGGCTTCTTCAGATTCTTTGGTCGATTCGAGTACGCACTTGCCCTGAAAGTCGCCGTCGAGGAAGACCTCGCAAACGCCCCTGCCAAGCGAATGGCCGCTTTCGTTTTTGATGCGGACCGCGCGGAACGGACGCTCCGGATCGTCCGCTTCCTTATAATAGAGCAGCGGCTTTGCCGATCCGATGGCGTTTCGAAACAGCGGGATAATCGCCGATCGCTTGCGCGGATCGTGACGGGTTGTTCCGAGGTGAACATACAAAAATCGCCCGTTTCGCGGATCTGGGCCGGCTTGAGCTCTGCGAGCGGAGGTTCGTACCTTGCCGCCATCGCCCGCATGAGTTTCGGCGCCGCCGACAGCTCGATGTGATCCAACTCCGGAGCGATCGACGCCGCCACGACCGCCCCGAACGCATGATCGGGAACGAGGTTCACCCGGCTTCTCTCGGGCCTGCGGATCTCGGCGACATCGGTGGAAAAGGTGATCGGTTCACCATTGACCACCGTGATCTGTGTATCGATCCAATCGTCGTCGGTGTCGTTGTCGACGACGCCCTGGCCCTCGAGCATGGCCTTCCCCGCTTCGAGTCGGAGTTGATATCGAATCTTCCACGCGGCCACAGGAGTGGCATAGGCCACAAGGGCGGTCGACTTGGCCTGCTTGGGGGTGAGTGAAAACTCGACGACGCTGCCGTCGGGCTTGACCTTGCTAGCGCTGGCTCGGAGGGCTTTCTCGAATTCGACTTGGATCAACGGATCGAGAAACCGCAGAGCTCCAACCGCGTTCTCTTCGATCTGCTGAACACCTTTATCAGTTAAGATGACGAGTTTGCATAATCTTGTGACACTACCATCAAGTTCGCGGCTGTACGGCTGGACGCCGACGAGAACGCCCCTGTAGGTTGTTCCAGAAACGATCTCCACTCGAGAACCCGCCATCTTGGTTCCGATTTCCTTGAAGGCCTTGGTTGCATCGATCGTGAGCGTGGTTTCCTCGGCGTTTGTTGGGGTGTAAGTCGGAGGGTCGGTTACAAGGACGTCGCCAAAGATGCTGATCGACGAGATCACGTCGTCGAGATCGCTTTTACGAACCGGGATTGCGATCCGTTTCAGTTCCGTTCCCTCGAAGGCGTACTCGCGTGAAATCACCGCGGTTCCGTTGCTATAGAGCTTCACTTGGTTCATGGGTTGGTCCTCTTATCGCAGCACGAGGTGAGATAGGTTTTCCCCGATAGGGATCGAAAGTTCACCATAACAGAGCGGGTATGCGATTGACAGTGAGCAAGGAGTCCACTCGGCTGCGCTGGCGGCTTTTTTTCTTTGGATTCAGTGATATCATATCTCGTTGATACTCCTATCTCCGTAAGCGGTCGTCGCTATATAACAAAAAGCAAATATGCCCATATACCTCAAACGGGCACTACTGTTGCTGCTCCTGATCTTGTCTGGTAAGTAGACGGTCCAAGTCTGGTATCCTGATCGCAGGGGCAAATGCAATGACGAACCGAGGGTCGGTCTCGCGTGCGGCGTTGGTATCGTTTCTCTGCGCCTCCGCGCTCCTTGCGACTGAGGACGATAAGACCATCCCCGCCGACTTCAAGATCGTCGCGCAGTACGGCGCGGGATCTAGGGCCCTGAACTCAGACAGTCTACTTTCGGGAGGGGTCGAGGACGTCCGTCGATCTCCAGCTCATTTGAGCACTCAAGGAGCGCAATTGAAGCCGAACGGTCGTAGTTTTACGGCTTGGGAGCGAAAGACAGGCTCGTCATCGAGACCTTCGCGCATGCTCGAACGAACACCCATCGTCGAGTGACCGTTTAAGATGTTGATTGTCGCTCAAGGGCGACGGCGGCTGTTACAGAAACACCGCTCGGGCGTGCTTTTGCCCGTGGAACCGGCGCAGGGTCAGACTTAGACTGTCTGTGCCGCCGTGAAAAGGTGTGGTTCTTCAGTAGGTGTAAATCCTACCCGGCAAAGGGTCGCTCCAGCCGGTAGCTATCGGAGCGGCGGTGGAGGTAACAAAACCGCCGAAGCCTTCGAGAAAGACACGCCGCTTGGCGGTGTGGCGAGCAAGTCCGCCACGGCGGATAATGTCATGTGAACGTTGTAGGCCTCGAAATGTCGTACGCGGGAGCCGACCCATCAGACAGTTGGGGAAGGCCGCCGTCGTTGAGAACAGGCGACCGGTTGGAATAGGCCGAGCCATGAGCGACATCTCTGAACGATCCCGCCGGGGTACAGGCGATGGCATGCTTGCATAAGGAGAACCGACGCAACACGGGAAGCCCCATGGAGCGAGTCGCGTGAACTCAACCGGACGCCCGCGAGGGACAGGCCGGGCTTGATGGGGTGGCGGAGAGGTTCGTAGTACCGTTGAAGCCGGGTAATTCCGGTGGAGGGAAGGGACCTCAGTTCAGAGGTTAACGCAAGAAGAAGCGACAGCCGGGAGATTGGCATGGGTCTAGTACCTCCACTAAAGGTTGGGAAGCTTCAGGAGGCGTTACACACCAAAGCGAAGGGATCGCCCAACTACCGCTTCTACGCCCTGTACGACAAGGTTTGGAGAAGAGACGTCCTGGAATACGCCTTCCACTGCTGCCTTGCCAACAAGGGAACGGCGGGCGTCGACGGGGTGACCTTCGAACAGATCAAGGAGTACGGCGAGGAGAAGTGGCTGGACGAATTGATGGAGGATCTGCGCCAGAAGACGTACCAATCCCAGCCCGTCCGAAGGGTGAACATCCCCAAGGAGGGCCAACCGGGCAAAACCCGCCCGTTGGGAATTCCGTGTATTCGCGATCGCGTCGTGCAAACGGCCGTGGTTCTGGTCTTGGGGCCGATCTTCGAGGCCGACCTCGAGCCCGAGCAATACGCGTATCGTCCGGAACGGAGTGCGAAAGACGCCGTAAGGCACGTCGAATCGTTGCTCCGCAAGGGTTTCATGGAGGTGGTTGACGCGGACTTGAGCGGTTACTTCGACAACATCCCCCACGCGGAGCTGATGAAATCGGTGTCGAGCGCATTAGCGATGGACGAATCCTTCGTCTGATCAAGATGTGGCTCGAATGCCGGTGGAAACACGCGACCGTCGTGGACGGAAAGAGCGAACGACCGACAACAAGGACGAGGGCAAGGGTTCCCCGCAAGGGTCCCCGCTTTCTCCGCTATTGGCAAACATCTACATGAGACGATTTATACGGGGCTGGAAGACGGGAGGACACGAGAAGCGGCTGAGGGCTCATATCGTCAACTACGCGGACGACTTCGTGATCTGTTGTTGTGCCGGGGCCGAAGAGGCCATGGCGACGATGCGATCGATGATGTCGAAGCTGAAACTGACGGTTAACGAGACCAAAACGCGACTCTGCGTGCTCCCCGAAGGTACGTTCGACTTCCTGGGTTACACTTTCGGCCGCTGCTACAATCATCGCACAGGGGAGGCCTATCTGGCCGCCTCGCCTGCGAAGAAGAAGGTCGCCAAGCTTCGACGCGATCGGCGAGCAGACCAGCGGAAAGACGACCCTATTAGACGAGGAGAGGATGGTCGGCCGGCTGAACATGAAATTGCGAGGCTGGGCGAATTACTTCGACTTGGGCGCGGTGAGCCGAGCGTATCGTGCGGTTAACTACCACGTGACGAATCGGCTCCGTCGATGGCTCTGCAGGAAGCACAAGGTTCGGGGTCCGGGTTTCTCACGGTACCCAGACACATACCTGTACCAGAAGTTGGGCCTATACAGGCTCAGCCGCCAACGCAGAAGTCTTCCGAGTGCGAACGTGTGAGCAGCTAATCACTATAGAGCCTCTGTCCGAGAGCCGGATGCCTTAGTAGGGCACGTCCGGTTCGCTGAGCGGGATGTGGAAACGGAGCATGGTTTGATATTGAGGCACTGGCAATCGAAAGAACCAGAAACAGATAGGCAAACCTAAACAACCGCGCCACATCTCGACTCTACGAGTTCAGGGTTGGTCTGAGTTCAGGGTTCTCTGAGTTCAAAGTTCAGGGTTCGTCTGAGTCCGGGGTCACGCGTACATGAGTCGGCCGCGCGGCTTGGGTATCTGGGGCCCCAGTTCATGCGCGAGTCTCGATCCACTCCCGAATCACCACCTCGACGCTTGCGAGCGCCTCCTGATACGTTGCGCCATCGGCCGCGCACCCCGGCAACTCGGGCACCTCGGCGATGAATGCTCCATCCTCCTCGCTCCAATACAAAATGATCTCGTACCGCATGTTATGGTCCACTTCGACCTCCCTCCGGGGTCTGAACGCCCCGGCTCTGTTTCCGTATCCTCGAGATGGGCAGCCTCCTCCGGCTCACCCGCCAATCTATACGCCACGATCACTCTGCGAACTTGCTTGACCTGATACACCTTCGCCATGCTTCCATGTGGCTGGAGGTTAAGAATCTCCTCCACTCCGTCCCGTGTGAAAATGTGATGGTCGCCACGGACGCGCTCGACGAAGTTCAGATGTATCAGCAAGGAACGAAGGTCATCGAAGCGGATGTTCGCGTCGGAAGTTCCGCGAAGCACGCACTCCAGGGTCTTAGCGGCCTTGCTCACGTCGGGGGCCTCGTTGCTCCTCGAGTCGAAGTCCACCGCTTAAAACGAAAGCCCAGCGGCCCCACTCGCCCGAGCGATCCTCGATTTTAGCACAAACCGCCGCGGCGGGTGCGATCCGGCGGCATTCCGCGGCTTGGAGACCATGCCTGGATCGAGCCGAGAAGTGCCGAACTCATGCCGAACTCAGAAAGTCTAAGTCTGGGGCGACAGGGAGGTGTGATTGCCGACGGTGCTATGAAGCCATGGAACAATTAGGATTTAATTTTCAAACGACTACGTCATCTTCATTAGGTCGAGTTCACTTGAGCTCAATGATAGACAGGAACGGCGTTCATGAAATTCCAGTTCTATCAACTGGATGACACCGACCAATGGTTCCACATTTCCATGAGTCTGGGACCTCCATTGGGGTGCAATGGTCCAAGGATGAGCGATTTGGTCCAACTTAACAATTCGCATCTTGACAGGCTTGCGGCAACTGGAATTGCAGGCACCGCCGAATTAAGGGAATCGTTTGTCCCCTCGCTGATGAGCGTAGCTCGATTCGCCTTCCAGGAAGCCGACCGCAATTATCAGACAGTGATCGTCGAGTCTATCGATGGACAATTACGGGTTGGGAACGACGAAACACTAATATGCATACTTTCCTTCGTACTCTTTGGGCTCCTTGGTGCGTACGCCGAGGCTGAAGCCTATTTGGCGGGAAGCCGATGGTCATGTAAAGGAGATGTTAGCTGAGAAGTGCCGAACTCAAGTGCCGAACTTAGACAGCCTAAGTCTGGGGCCCTAAGAAAACTAAGAGACTCCTCGCTACTCACCGCCGGTCCCAGATGGGAAGTCTTAAACTAACCCGAAGGGTCAGCAAGGGATGTAACAATTTGCGATGGCGCTACACGAGCGCCCTCGCTGAAGCTTCGGGTTGGTATAGGACTCGCTCTGCGGCAATGGATAAGCAAGTGTGGTGTCCAATGGTAGAGTACAGCGAGGAGTTTCAAGCCTAAAGCAACGAATTCGATCTGATAGAACTTCGATCCGCCCGAGTTTATGCAAAATCCGCCCTTGGATCGTGCTTTTGCACGGCTTTCCAATTGACCAGTCGGCCTTGCGGTTGGGGCTCTGGGCCACTACGATCAAAGGCTTCTGCCTTTTGGCCGTAGGACGGCCTATGCGCGTTCAACAGCAGGGACCATGCCCAGAGGCCGCCTCCGGGCGTGGCGAGGAGATCATGCAGTACAATCCAGCAAATCCTTTGATCGTCCAGGGTGATCGTTCCGTGCTCCTGGAGGTCGACAATCCGTTGCACGCCCAGGCTCGGGACGCGATCGCTCCGTTCGCGGAATTGGAAAAGAGTCCCGAGCACATCCATACGTATCGGCTGACTCCGCTCTCGCTGTGGAACGCCGCGGCTGCGGGCCTTTCGGCGGCCGAGATGATCAGCACCCTCGGGAAATACAGCAAATTTCCCGTTCCGCCCAACCTCGCTCCGGACATCGCCGAGCTCGTCAGCCGTTACGGCAGGCTCCATCGGCCAAAGAGGGCATGCTTTTGCTCACGAGCAGCGACAGCTCCCTACTCGACGAACTGGGCAGGAACAAGAAAGTTCGCGAGTTCCTCGGGAAGCGCACGAGTGAAAACCACTACGAAGTGGCTGACGGCCATCGGGGCGTTCTCAAACAGGCGCTGATCACAATCGATACCCAGCAGAAGATTTGGCTGGTTATACCCAGGCGCCGCGGATCGGTTCGCTCAGGGACGTCGCCAGGGCCGGCCAGGCTTTTCGCGTCCGCGACTACCAGAAGATGGCTTACGAGGCGTTCTGGTCCAACGGAGACGCTCGCGGCGGTTCAGGCGTGATCGTGCTTCCTTGCGGAGCGGGCAAGACAATCGTCGGTCTCGCCACGCTGGCCGCTCAGGCAAGAAAACGCTCGTGCTAACAACAAGCACGACCGCGGTTGAACAGTGGCGAAGGGAGATCCTTGATAAAACCGATCTCGACGATTCGCAGATTCCCATCTACACAGGCGATTCAA